>NZ_CP031056.1:0-1200000 GCF_003345295.1 Vibrio splendidus | reverse complement strand
GATATCTCTGATCTCTTTTAAGCTCGATTTCTCATTTGAAAGTAACGTGTTTAACTCAGCGAGGTGTGTAGATGTCATGGCATTGGTTTGCTTAGCGTCGCCGGCCATTTGAGCTTGCAAGTGGAGCAGGGCAAAACGAACTTGTCTATGCTTGATTGGGTTGGCAAAGCTCAACACAGTATGCAACAAGCTAAGCGTTGCAGTGTAACGTTTTAAAGATGCGTATTTTCTGTCACTGGATTCCGTCTCAAGAAAACGACGAACAGCAGTAATAGAGGCTGGGAGTGTGTTGATACGGTTTTTAGTACAGAACGCATGGTAGCGATTCCAATCACTGTAGATACCCAGCAGTGAGTTACGAGAGTACTGATATCCTGTTAACTCATCTATAATTTCAATTGTCGCGTGCCTGTTCAATTTTTCAACAAATGAATTAATTGTCACAGAGTCGGTTAAAATAGGGACTTTTTTTCGCAAATTACCGTACCTCGACAGGTGTTTTTACCATATTATGCTTGATATCATTATAAGTATACTTATGATTAATACAGTGAAAACAAAAAGATGATTAATAGATATGGCTAATTCAATTTACCGTAGCGTCCATCTGCAATCGATGGATGCGAATAACACCATTTGGCGTGCTAAGTTAAAAAACAATGTTATTCAGGGCAACCTAGCTGCCGTGAAGAAGAGTATTGATTGGTGGATTGACACGGCGTCTATTATTGACCCTAAAGAGTTCACTGCATTAAATAAGTCGAGAGGAACTGGTGGCCTAACTGAAAACTTCAACGGCTATCAGATCAAAAATGACACCGGTGAGCCTAACGCGTGGTATTGCATGTTTAACGGGCGTCTTATCAAAGGCGGCAAGATTGCAATCCAACGTCATATAGAAGCTTACTTACTCGCAAAACAAAAAGCAGAGCAACAAAAGAAGTAATTTATGAGCCTAGTATATTCAACAGAAACAGGTCGCATTAAACCTGAAGAAGAGAAAGTCCAACGTCCTAAAGGCGATGGTATCGTTCGAATCCAAAAAGAAACCAAAGGCCGTAAAGGCAAAGGCGTTTCTATCGTAACGGGCTTAGACCTAGATGACGCACCATTAAAACTAATGGCAGCGGAACTCAAAAAAGTGTGTGGCTGCGGCGGCTCAGTAAAAGATGGCAACATCGAGATTCAAGGCGACGCTCGTGACAAGCTCAAAGCGCATCTTGAAAAGAAAGGCTACAAAGTTAAATTTGCTGGCGGTTAAGCTCTAACTAATGCCAGGGGTAAAATCGAAGATTATTATCACTGGTTATTAGGTATTTTATGGTAAATAGCTAATATGGTTAAATACACAGTATAAATCAGAGAATAACGACACCAAATAAAGGCAGGGCATCACACAAAGATACCTGCCTTATAAACACCAAAATCAATTTAACATAACGTACATAATACGCACTGAGCTAGGGCTTCTTGAGTAGGCACCATCCATAACGCCAAACCACCACAAGCCATTGATACACCTGACATATTAAGCCCGTTAAACTTTTTTGCGATGTTCTGCCAAGCCACCTGAGCCTTATGATTTTTGCTGCGGTCAGCGGCTAAGTACACTAAGACTTCTTCTTCAGACAAACCAATCCTTTCAGCAATAAAAAGTGCTTCAGTTTCAGTTAGATAGCGAGCTCCGCTTCTAATTGCACTTATCTTCTGACGACTTAACGCTAAGTCATGAGCAATCTGCTTATCTTGTACGTAGTTTTGAGCCTCTTTATAGGCATCTAACAGTTTATTTTGGTACATGGTTGTCCCTCCATTTCCTTCAATTGTATACCGTCAGTCCACAAAAAGCGGTCTTTACAGTCCTGATTTCTGTGTCTTATAGTACACACAAATCAGGACTCACTTGATTTGGCTGTCTAGGTTTGGGCTGTTTGCCCTTGACGCTTATAGCTCGGCTTAGATGGTCACTCCAATTCTCAATAATCAGTCAAGGTGGTTGTTATGTTTAATGTTCTTTTAGTTTCCGGGTGTTTTCCTCGTTACTTTGCAGGTTTTGGAACTTCAGCTTCTGGTAAGCCTTTTGTGATCACTACTGGTCAACATTTTCACAGTAAGTTTCTTTCTGTATCTGATGCTCACAGCATTGTTGAACGTCTCAAAGACTCTTGGCCTTTGGCTCAAGCCTCTTATGTTGTGAGCGATTAGTTATGGATTCAATCTACTTCGACAACGAACCCAATCACGGTATCAACGCCTATTTTCCTTGGGGTCATAACTTCTTCAAGACTCCGCGTGATTTCTTCCAGTTCATGGAAGCTCACTACGGCATGGTGTCATTTCAGGTTGTTGAAATCACAGATGAGAACTACCAAGAGCTTTTAGTTAAGGGTGTGTTCCATGCCATCTAAAAAGCCTCATAAGTTCCATGATGAAATTCGTCCGGTTCAAGTGGATCACTTAGCGTTTTCATTTTCTTACGGTTCGCTTAGACACTTAGATAGTTCTAACGAACAAGACTTTATCAACATGCAGTTTCCTGAGTTTAAAAAGCAAAGCGTCAACGGCCGCCTTAACTCACCAGAAGCTATAGAGAAATCAATCGAGTTACACCGTAACAAGTGTCGGAAGGTTTTGGCTGATAGGTTTGATGAGTTCATGTCTAGAGTCTTTAACTTCCGTATCTCTCCTATGCGTGGCCGAGGCTTACATGGTTATGAAGATTCTATGGTGATTTACGATTCTACTGGAACGGTTGAATGTGGCTTGGTGGGTGTTGGCGGTAATAACGATACGGTTTACGTGCAAATCAATGGTACGGGTTGCGCTAAGTTGTTCGACTTCACCACACACAAACAGGTGCATTGGTGGTTGTCACTGTTGGGTATCACTCGCCTAGCCCGCTTAGATCTCTGCGTGGATGACTACACCGGAATCTTTGACTGTAAGTATGCTGAGAAATGTTTTTATGAGGGAGCATTTCGCACTGCTTCTCGTGGTCGTGGTCCGACAATGGTTCCTCATAAGCGCGTTTCACAATCCGGTGAATTATCAGAGGAAGCCGTTCTTGTTGGCTCTCGTACCTCTGCAATCTATTGGCGTGTGTACAACAAGAAGTTTGAGCAAAACATCGCTGACCCTGAAGTGATTTGGTACCGCAATGAAGTGGAATTGAAGAAGTGCGATTTGGCACTACTCGCCTCGCCTGCTTCGGCCTTTGCTGGTCTCTGTGACTTCTCGGCAAGTATCGACCCTGCCGAACCAATGAAGATTGAGCTTAACAAAAAGAAAGCGGGTCTTGAGTTCTTTGCTCGTATCGCTTGGGTTCGTCGTCAATGTGGTAAGGCACTATCTGAAGTGATTGCAATGACAGATGGTGACTTGGGTGAAGCCTTTGGAATGCTCATTCCTACGCATCATAGACGTGCAAACTTTGAAACCTCGTTGGGTATTCCTGACGAATACACTAAACAGAAAATCGAAATTTTGGAGTCAAGAATATGCCTACAATAACTGGTATTGCTATCAAGCGTTTCCCTAAATCCAACATGGAATTTGCGGAATTGTCTGTCCTTCGCGCCGTTGAAGAAGTCGATAACGAGAAGTTTCAGCAAACGGGTATCGGTTATTCGACTGACATCCCTTACAACAAACAAGCGTTGAAAATTGATGTGGCCTACGCTCGTCAGCTTATCCAAACGCGTGCTTTCGTTGCTAACCGTGACTACGAACTGAGCTTTGGTGCTAACCCAAATGATCCTCTAGATATCTTGGTTACCAAGCTTGTTCCTGTCGATGAAGAAATTAAAAAGCACTTCGATAACTTCATGAAAGCTAAGTAGTTAGGTCTAAGTGCTATGTCTATTTGCGTGACTGTTATTGATGGGATTTTGCAACAATCATCGGGGGATGTTTGTGAGTATGTCTTGGTCTCTAAAGAACAGTTAACGCACTTGGTTGATGGTCAATTTGATTGGTCATTACTTGAATTCGACAAATCATTGTATGAATTCGTTGTCGGTCAGAGCTTGGCAACCTTTGTTGGTGGTCATGTTCTAGGCCGTGTATTAAAACACTTTCGTTAATCCATTTAGGAAAATTATTATGTTGAAATTACGTCAATTGGTTAGCAATAAAATTCTTGTTGCTTCTGTCGCTGTTACTTCTGGCTCTGCGTTCGCTGATGGTAATGCAAATCAAGACGCTATTACTGCTGCCGTTACTTCTGGTAAAGGTATGGTTGAGTTAACTACTTCAGGGGTGATTGGTGTTGCTGCACTTGGTTTCGGTCTAGGTATGGTTATTTCTTGGCTCCGTAAGTAATGATTATCTCCGTTGTTCTTGGCTCTCTAACGTGTGCCTCATTTCTTTATGGGGTTTATACCGGAGTCATAGCAGGTTGATTGATTGGGAGCTTCGGCTCCCTTTTTTATTGGGTATTTTTATGATTAATAAGAAAAGTAAATTTGTTTTATTTTTAACCCTATTTTTTTGTTTTTCTTTTAATTCTATTGCCGAAACTTTCCGTGTAACGTCTGTTAACACTCCGAAATTTGAATGTATCAGTGTCGGTATGGTTATTGATATTAATACTATTTCTTCTTCTTGTTCCGGTTCGGAGTCTTCTTCAAACCGTGGATATACATTGCTCGGTCTTTCATATAACGGTAGATATCTTAAAGCGAGAATCAAAAGTGTTTCGGGTAAGACTTATTACTCAAACACTTATGCGTCTATTTCGGCTTCTTCTTGCGTTCCACCTAAAGAAATAAATGAATCAACTGGTGTTTGTGAGGAACGATGTAAAAAAATGGACGGTAAAAAATTAGGTTCTGTTACTTTTCCCGAAGGTACTCGGGACGTTGCTTCCCTTTGTCGAAATTCTTGCCGCGCTAATTCAGACATTTTTTTCCCTGCGGCTAATCCTCCCTATGGCGTGTTTACCTACACGGGTGATGCTTGTAATGGCGGTGATGGCTCTACTGGCGGTGATGGCTCTACTGGCGGTGATGGCTCTACTGGCGGTGATGGTTCTACTGGTGGTGATGGTTCTACTGGTGGTGATGGTTCTACTGGTGGTGATGGTTCTACTGGTGGTGATGGTTCTACTGGTGGTGACGGTTCTACTGGTGGTGACGGTTCTACTGGTGGTGACGGTTCTACTGGTGGTGATGGTTCTACTGGTGGTGATGGTTCTACTGGTGGTGACGGTTCTACTGGCGGTGATGGCTCTACTGGCGGTGGCGGTTCTACTGGTGGTGGCGGTTCTACTGGTGGTGGCGGTTCTACTGGTGGTAATAACGGCTCAGGCTCTGGTAGTAACAATGGCGGCTCTGGTGATGGCCTTACCAAAGGAGATATCAAAGACGTTCTTGAAGATGTCTTTGGAAAATCAGGGACATTCAACGCTCCAGGACAAGGTGACGGATACGCTACTAATACGGTACTCACCACAGCAGTTGATGATCTAAAAACTGAAATTGATGACCTTGAAAAAACACTTGAAGACAAGCTCAAACAATCCCCTCTGAAACTCGGTCAAATGTCTTTTTCTGACGGTTCATATGATGGTACAAGCTTCTTCCTAAGTCGATGGGATGTTGATGTGGGTTTCAATCTTTTCAGCACTTTAGGATCTAACAATAGCAATATGATTCGAACCGTTATCTTATTCATCGCCACTCTATTAGCTGGCTTTATCTTGCTTTCTTCTGGTCGCTCTAAGGTATAAATCATGGAATATTTCTACAGCGCACTTGATTACATTGTTTCTGTCTTTGGCAGTATTTACGACTTCTTCGCCACCATACCGGACTTGTTTCTGGACGTGTTCACATACGCATGGTTTTGGTTCATTAAGCTCTATATCTACCTAAAAATCCAAATGCTAGAAATGGCCTATAACGTTGCCTCTTTGTTGCTTTCTGAATATGAGGTCTACACGGTGTTGAACATGGCTTTTAACAAGCTTCCCTCAGACTTACGCTTTGCCTGTTACCAGTTCGGCATTGTTGATTCAGTTCGAATTGTTGTTGATGCATTTGCTACGGCATTTGTGCTTAGAATTATGGGTTGGTGATATGGCTGTTTCCTTTCGTCATGGCTCTAACGGGGCTTATAAAACCGCTTACGTAACATGGTTCGAAATCCTCCCTGCCTTGCGTGAGGGTCGTATCGTTGTCACGAATATTGAGGGCTTGAAACCTAAAGAATCTATCGAAGAATTGTTAGGTGAAAAGTTTCCAGATTCAGCACGCTTGATTAGGATCTTTACACGATCTTCTGAGGGGGTAATGCTTTGGCAAAACTGGTTTAACTGGATGCCTCTTGGTGCATTCGTTGTGATTGATGAGTGTCAGGATTTGTATTGTCCCGAAGCAGGATTTAAGCGTGAGAAGTTCTTGCAAAAGCCCTTTTCTGAGTTCGTAGATTACCTACCTAAAGACTTTTCAGAACTGTTCTATTCTCGTTGGCTTCCGGTTGACCCTGATTCTTTTGAAGTGGGTGACGTTGATGATTGTGAACGAACCCAACTTGATGAAAATAACAGACTGCTCTACCCGTTCGATTTCTACGGTGCATTCATGCGACATAGAAAATACCAATGGGATATTGTCATGCTTACACCTGATTACACTGCAATCCCCACTTGGTTAAAAGGGTGTGCCGGTGAAGCTTATTCTCACCGCTCAACGGATACTTTCTTTCGAAGTCGTAAGCCTAGGATTTTTAACCACCCTCCAAAATCCACGAAGACAGCTCCCTCCACTAAAGCCGACATGGCGAGTAGTACCACAAAGAAAGTTCCTGTTGATGTATTCGCGCTTTATCAGTCCACCGGAACTGGAGGCTTTAACGCAACTAAATCCGACATCTCGGTTTTGAAGTCACCAAAATTCATTCTTGCGATCATTATTGGGGTCGTGGCCATTGGCAAATTTCTATGGGATTTATCTTATGTACTATCTGATTCTGATGTGGGTGAAGTTCAAACGGTTGATGCGCCAGCTGCCTCTACCAACTCACCTACTCTATCTACTCCGGCTCACGTTCCAGTATCTGAAAATGTTTCTATCCAAGATGGGGAAAGTTCTGTTCGGGTGGGTTCTAGCAATGTTACTTCTCAAGCTTCTGCTGAAAGTCTTCCTGATGCTGTGAATCCTTTCTTTGATGCTTTTCCAGTATTCAACGGCTCTACAGCGGTCTATCTTACGTCAGTAAGTAGAACGGTTTATCCAAAGGGCTTTGGTGAGTACTCGGACTTTGTCTTTAGAATAGATAAAGGTGTAGACACCTTTTATATACGCTCTGCTGTATTGAATCGCTACGGCTACCGCTTCGAATTGATTGATGATTGCTTGATTCAAGTGCGCTCTAAATCAGTGTCGAGGGTTTTAACGTGTCCACCTACATCGAGTGGCGTTGCTATCGCTTCTGAAAGTAACGATTTGATGAGTGGTAGAGTTGAGGATGTTCAAAGGTCTGTCGATATCTTCAGCATGTGACGAATGACACACTTGAACGGAGGTATGTCAAAAAATGACATACTCGCCCCGCAGGGATAAGGGCACTCGATACAGTTATTGGGTATGACTTCCCCAAATGCCCGAAAAGCAGCGAAGCGTAGCTGACTTGATGAAACCACATCACCGCCCTTCACATTGCCAAGATCACCCTAGCAGAGCCTCACAGCATTAGTGGGGCTTTTTGCTACTGCAACCCATCTAACTAACAACTCTTTCTATTCTGCTCACAGCTTCGCGTGAGTCGTGAGAGCTGAACAGCGAGCGCGACGCTGTGGGCAGCAACCCCCGTGTTGTATCACGGGGGTAAATTCGACGAGACTATCAAGCTCACAGGTCATTCATTTCTCTTCGAGCTCCTTTATCATCTGATTTTTCTCGAAATTAATTCGAAAACTACTTTTAAAGATTTGGTTTGAAGATATGATATCTAATATTTTTTTCCATTGTCATATAGCTGTGACCAATTGCCATCGTCACGTACTACCCACAAATCACAACCTAACCTACATTGGGTTGTCTATTATGTACTGAGAATATAATGAAAAATAACCTAATAGATTGGTATATAGATAACCAACCAGTGTACAAGCGGTTATCAAACAAAGTTGAATCTTTATTATCTGAAGTTTTCGAAACAAGTGGTCTCTCGTATCATCAAATTAGTTCTCGAACTAAAACTTTAGACAGTGTCAGGGAGAAAGGTAGTAATGACAAGTACGATGACCCAATCAACCAGATTCAAGATTTTAGCGGCGTAAGAATAATCACTTACGTCGAAAGTGAGAACGATTCGATTTGTAAAGTAATTGAAGATAATTTCTCAATTGACACTCAAAACAGTTCCAACAAAAGTGACGATTTAGGTATTGATAAAGTTGGTTATAAATCTGTTCATTATGTCGCAAAATTAAAAAAAGACAGGCTAAAGCTCCCTGAGTATAAACAGTTTGAGAATAGACATTTCGAGATTCAGGTTAGGACTATTTTACAACACGCTTGGGCAGAAATTGAACATGACCGAAACTATAAATTTTCAGGGAAACTGCCACCTGATATCAGCCGACGTTTCAAAATACTTGCAGGTGTACTTGAAATGTCTGATAGGGAGTTCAACCAAATATCACAAGAAATAGACACCATTTCAGAAAAATCAAAAATTGCTACTAAGGAAGGTAATTTAAACATTCCGATTACATCTGTTTCAATTGCGCAATACTTACAATCTAAATTCGAGTCTTTCTTGGCCTCTGGATATGAGCTGATACTAGACCACAGCGCGAAAGGGATAGCCGAATTAGAAAGATTAGGGATCACGACATTAGAAGATTTCGACAAATTGATAACAAGTGATGTATTGATGATGATTCCTTTAAAGAACGTTGGCGGTACGAATTCAATTTCCGAGCTCGGAATCATAAGGCTAGCTTTGATCTTGGGCGACTATGAGAAATATTTCTCAACTTTATACCCTCTTGACTACGCCGTATTTACTTATAACTCAGATCATGAAGCCGAAGTGATGGAATATTTTGAGAAGCGGGAAATGGATTGGCATTATATTTCGGAACAATATGGCGTTAGCTTAATGGCACTAGGTTAATTGTTAAAAAGCCGAACCCTCTCGATAAAGGTTCGGCTTCTTTCTCCTTGATATGACCAAAAAGGAGGACTGGATTATTCAAAACAGGACAGTTCTTCGTACCAGTCAAGGTCACCTTATCAACTAGAGTCACATCATGTTAGTTAATGTAATTTAGACTTTGAACTCTCATCGAGAAAATCATACTTTTCTAATCCCTTTTCTTAATTTTGGCTATCGCTCTAGCTAACCCAAGTAAGTGAGTTGAAGTCTTAATCTCTAATTCAGACTGAATTCCCAATAGAGCAATCCCTGCCAAAATTTGTTGTGGCCTCACCACTTGGCCTGTCGGCAGCTCCATACTGTCATATAACATTTTGAACTGTTCCCAATCCTCACTTACGCTGAGTTCCCGACCTTTTGCCATACGCATAAGCCTTTTACATTCGGGTGGCATCGGTTTTCCTTCATCCCAACCCGTGACAGTCCTCACAGTTTTAAAACACAGTTCAGCGACCTCTTCCTTAGTCATTTGGCACTCTAACTCTCGAAAAATGTAATTCTTACTCATTTCGCGATACTTCAATGATAAAACCTCTAAATACAAGAGGTTGCACTGATTCAAGTAGATATGCACGATTGAACATAAGCAGACATAATACGCAGTTGGCTTGTTAGAGCAATTTAGTAATGTCCTCCTAAGCTTACCTATATTGGTCTGCTTAGGAGTTATCCGGATGCTTATTACTATGAGTGAAAAAGATATTCAGCGATTCAAGGTGCTTACTGACGTACGTGAAAAACAACTACGCCAAGTTGACGCTACTATCATTTTGAATCTGTCTGCGCGTCATATCCGACGTTTGGTAAACAAACTTGTATCTCTTGGCGCTCAAAGTCTTACACACGCAGCGCGTGGACGCCCAAGTAATCGACGCTACTCAGAACATTTCAGAATTGAAATACTGAAACTTATCCGTGAGCATTACTCTGACTTCTCACCAACGTTCGCTCTGGAAAAACTGACTGAACGACACAATCTATCCGTCTCTAAAGAAACACTCCGTCAATGGATGATCGCCGACGGACTGTGGCTTCCACATTCACAACGCAAACCTCGAGTCTATCAGCCTCGTTACCGTCGTGATTGCTTGGGCGAACTTATCCAAATTGACGGCTCCCATCATGACTGGTTTGAAGGCCGCAGCGACAAATGTTGCCTATTGGTGTTCATTGATGATGCGACTGGCCGTACGGGCGCGTGCTGAAAGAACTGGCCATAGAACTCATCTGTGCCAACAGCTCCCAAGCCAAAGGCCGCGTTGAGCGAGCCAACCTCACGCTGCAAGGCCGGCTGGTTAAAGAGATGCGCTTACAAGGTATCGACACCATCGAACAAGCCAACGCCTGGCTTCCCTACTTCACCGCCGATTTTAACCATCGCTTTGCTAAGCCCGCTCAATACCCAAAAGACATGCATCGTCCGGTTCGAGAGTCCAAGCAAGAACTCGACGATATTTTCAGTTGGCAAGAAACCCGCAAGCTCTCAAAGTCGCTGACATTTCAATACGATAAAGTGATTTATCTCATTGAACCTACTGAAGAAAACAGCCGACTCGCGCACGAACATGTCAAGATACTCGACTACCCAAACGGTGAAATCGCCATCCAATACGGGCATCGAAAACTCGAATTCAAACCTGCAACAAACCCAAATCGTTGAAAACAAGCGTCTCGAGCCATCAACACAGTGCTCACCGAACCATTAAAGCCTCCATTCGAAAGACTTAACAAGGGGACATTCCTATTGAGTACAAATAAGGACATTTTAAAATGGAATTGACATGATTTGACTACTTTAGCTTTAGTCCTTGAATTTACATAATGTCCTAATTCTCTATCAAAAGTATCTTTAAAATGCTCTAAGTTTTCCCGGATAAGTTGATTAGATTTAGTGATTAATATTTTAGTCATCACAATTCCTGTAACAATCGCGACAACCCTTAAGAAGTTATTTGTCCGAGCTAAAGCCCCGATAGCGACCATAACCCCTGATAACGCGAAAGCTTTCGTTTGTGAAGAAGTAATTAAACCCTGAAGCTTCGCCAAAAAGCTTGAAGGAACGCCATCACTTCGTTTTCCATCGATATGCGTAGTATTCAAGTTGGTATCGCACCATAGCTCGTAATTAGGAATGAAAGACAAAATGAGTGTTACGAATGCTCTCATAGACAATAAAGTGTTTCGATAAAATTAAGCTTGCAAAGTGACACTGCAACATAACTGCCCTCCACTTTAATTGATGAACAGTAACTTTGGTCTTGTGACTCGTTATCACAGCAAGCCATAAAACTTGCACACACCGCTCTGATTACAACAAGACGAGCCACTTTAAATTTAACTGTATAAATATACAGTTAAATTATAACCCCCGTAACAACCGTACTTTTTGAGAAAATAACATTCAGAATCAAGAGTCTGCGTTCAATTTTTAAACTTGAATTTGGTCTAATGGTGCGCTTTCCTGTATAACCGTCAATTCTGGATAAGTTCTGGGTGTAGCAATTTTATCAATGCTAATACTCTAATCTCCGATTGCGCCAACTCTAAGGCATTGCGCATTACATTCGAATCACGTGTACGGGTTAGTATCATGAGCGACAAAGCATTCCGAAAACTCAACATATTCCTTTCGATTTTTTGCCTAACAATCACGCTAGTGTCGTTGAGCTCTTTTAATACGCTCATGAATAAGAGCTACGTTATTACACCTGACAAATACCCTACACGCGTTAACACAGACAGAGACCACGATGGTGGCACCGTAGGCTTATTACATAAGACAGAAGATGGAATTGAGTTACAGTGTGACTTTGAACGAACCTATAGCTTGCCCTTCTGTGAAATTGAATTCGTTATATCGACACAAGGTAAAGGGCTCGATCTCTCTACGTTCGATTCGGTCACCATTAATATGGATTACCAAGGCCAAGAAGACCCAAGGTTTCGCTTCTACATTCGTAATTACGACAAGAATTACAGCGTGAAAGGCGATGCTATGTCGAATAAGTTCAATCGCTTAGACTTCTCGTTACCAGATAAAAACAACATCGACTTAAACTACTTCAACGTCCCTTTTTGGTGGATTGACCATTACAACCAACCTATTACTAGTAGCGCGGTAGACATTACAAACGCGGTGTCTGTTGAGCTCGGGCTTGGAGCCAGCACGCTAGATGGACACCATTCACTTAAGATCTCGAGCATTGTTTTCTACGGTAAAATCATCAGCAAAGCTTTGTTAGGCGAACTCTTAATTGGATTATGGGTGACCTATGCCATCTGTTATGTAGGTTGTGCGTTACACATCGCACAGCGAAGCAAAACGCGTGCAGCAGAGCAACAACACCATTTGACCGAAGAAATTGAAGAGCTCAAGGTAAAGGCCACAACCGATCCGTTAACCGGATGTAGAAACCGAACCGAAGCGTTAGATACCTTCTATGACTTCGAATGGTTGGCGCAACAAGGAAAAACGATTCACATCGCGTTGTTTGATTTAGACCATTTTAAGCAAATCAACGATCAACATGGCCATGAAGTGGGTGACAAAGTACTTATTCAGTTTGTCGCAACGGCGAACGAGAGCCTTGGTGACCAGTACTTGCTTTATCGCTGGGGTGGTGAGGAGTTTCTACTCGTTTGCCTGGAACAAACTGCGCTACAGTGTAACGAATCTATCGATAGTTTTTACCGAGCAATGGACCAAAGCCCTTGGCCTAAAGCGCTTAAAGTAACGGCTTCGACTGGAGTAACGCAGCTTAAGGAGCATGAATCGATACGTACTGCCATCAAACGTGCAGACAAAGCGCTCTACCAAGCGAAAGACAACGGACGAAACCAAGTCGTTACGTTTTATTAAGGCTCGCTAGACTGGGCTGCAGCTACACATTCAACTCAGGCCACTACTCAATCAACACGCCATTAATACCCTGTCGATATCTACTCTCCACTTAAGCACCTGTTAGATTCTTAAGTGCTGACCAAACAAGCCCATAAGCTTTGCTGTCTCGTCAGAACTCAAATCGATTCGTATTCCTATAAGCGCGCTCTCGCCATCGGCTATAACACCGTTTGCTAGAAAACCGTTTGCTATAACACCACCTGTAATAACGCCATCAATAGCATTATCAGGTTGATACTTATCGTTCCTGAATCGCTCTATAAACAGCTCTTCAGTACACCTCTAAGCTTCCTAACCACTTGTTTTAAAAATCCACATATTTGGCTAGTAAAGCGTGCTCTATCCAGTGGTAAGTCACTCGCGGTATCGGTTTTGAACATTACCGTCGCTACTTATCTCGCACTGTTTTTAGATGAAATCCTCATTTGTCTACTTGTGAACATTCATACACTCGCATCCGCTAAAAATAGAAGTCACAACGTCACGAGCCTCAAAAAACGCAATATATTTAACCACTTAGATATGGTGACATAAATGCTGACACCTAAAATGGCAATTGTTTTACTTTCAGATTCAACTGTAATTTAATTACAAATAGAAGCCAGAAAAAGCCTGACAAGTGGATTACTCCGACGCAACTCACTGAATAAAAAGAATTTCAGGGTTTTGGGTAGGTTGGGATTTAGGGTGACTAAAGAGTTGGGATGTACGAGATAATATACTAGAGGGTAATATGTTTAGTTATAGTGCACTAAAGTGTTAAAAAAGAAGGGCTGATGCCCTACTCTTCTTTATTACTCATTTCTTCACGAATTTGCTCAGCAACGATTTTGATAGCTTGTGCTGTGCTGATGCCCTGAGTCATCATTTCTTGAATTCGTTCAACAGCTTTCTGTTGTTCTTCGTGAGAAAGGGTTGGTAAGTCGTTTAGCATGCTCTGCTCCTTTATTTAGGAGCAGAACTATATAAGGACTGTTAGTAACTAGCAAGGAAATTGATTGAAGCACCCATTGCATTTTCGTTTGTGTAGTTTGCACTTAGATCTAACTGGAACAAGTTGAGTGGCGAAATACCAATACCGGCTGTGACTGTTCCTTCTGAATCAGAGTAAGCCAGGTTCTTGTAGTACCCTCCCCTTAACTTAAGCTGACGTAAAAGATCGACTTCAGTACCAACACGAATCATCTGTTCGTTATCAGCAAACGAAGTAAACTTCTCAGTCTCGTTTAGGTCGTAATCAACACTGAAAGAAAAGTAATCCGATACGATGCCGGCACCCACTGTGTATACCGGTTCAAGTTGGTAAGTATATTTACCGCCAACTTGGTGTGTCGCACTACTTGTGCTGCTGTTTAGCGTTCTCGTCGTATCTTTGGTTTCGATATCTCGAGAGATTAAGTTAGTTGCTGCAACACCCACTCGGAACGGGCCGAAGAACCAAAGCGCACCAGCATCCATGTTAAATGCTGTTTCACCATCACTGTTTTCTCTTACATCAGACAAATCGTAATCATCAACCGATGCAACATAGTTGTACGTGTAAATACGTTGGATTTTAGGTGTGATACCAAATGAGATGTGTTGGCCCATAAAGGTTTGGTATTTTGCTAAAGAAAGGCCGACTTCTGCGACACCGATTGAAACCGCTTCAACGGTAGACAGTTCCACTTTATCTGCATCTGAACCTGTTGTGTAAACGTTAGGTGTTGCAAATGATTCTGTGTAGGCTTTAGCGAAAAGGTTTGCCGCGATAAACTGATTAGGAAGAGCAAAGGCGACTACACCACCCAGTTCAACATTGGCTTGGTTGCCATCCAATTTATTCAGCGCCGCATCGAGTTCTGCGGTGTTTTCTGCATCAACAACACTATCGATGTTCGATTTCATGTCGTTGGGGTCGTTATAGCTACCACCAAAACTTGGCGTGATCATTCCCATATCATCATTACGACGATAAATGGCAACAAGTGCTGGGTTATAGAATGGAGCGGTTAAGAAGTTTGCTGAAACAACACCAACACCACCCATCGCATCACCACGCGCTTCAATGGCGTAGTTTGCTGCTGAAAGAGGAAGACTGGCGAATGCAATTGATGCTGCGAGTAGTTTAGTCGTATTTTTCATGCCGTTTATCTTTGTTAGATCCCTTACATAGTTAACGGCTCAATTTTAAATTACTTTAACTCTTCTTCGCTAGAAATATCATAAGTTTTACTGATAGTTTGTGCTTGTTCTATCGCTATGTCACCTTGCCAGCGTGAATGCACCATTGAAACCGCCAAAACGTAGCGATCATTTGGAAGTTCTTCGCCAGTTAGGTTCATTGGATAATCAGATTCATAGCTCTTGCCCCACACCTGCTCATAGTGTTCATCGACGTAATCGTACAAACCAATTTCGAGCTTAGGAAGCGGACAATAAGGATTCAGCAGTTCTTTTTTATCGATGCGCCACGTGTCTTTTGATGCCCAACGAACTTGCTGGCGAAAAGAAACGTCACCAAGAATAATCCAAGTACTCCATGAATTACCGCCATCGCCTTTCACACTTAAACGATACAGGCCTGACTCAAGTTGAGATGCTAAATTGTAACGCTTGCGGTATAGGCTCACCGATGCGTTGTTTACCACTTCACTGTCTTTGGTTAGCTCACTGTCCGATGAAACAATCTTATCGACCCACTTCTCGAAGGTAATATCTTGAATGTTGTTTTCGGATTCAACATCAATTGATACGCGAAAAGTATCTCGGC
This sequence comes from Vibrio splendidus, assembly GCF_003345295.1. Taxonomy (NCBI): domain Bacteria; kingdom Pseudomonadati; phylum Pseudomonadota; class Gammaproteobacteria; order Vibrionales; family Vibrionaceae; genus Vibrio; species Vibrio splendidus. The sequence continues at coordinate 1,184,182 of NZ_CP031056.1, read as the reverse complement.
CAGGGCTTTGAATGATGTGTCTTTTAACGACGACTGAACTGATCCAATCTGGGAGTGTTTTTCTGGTGAGGGTTTTACCACAATCTTTGTTCAATGCTTGATCGAACAGCTCATTGAGGTGGTCTTCTCGTGATTGAGAAGAGTTGATTTGCCAAACTTCCACTAGTGAATCAAACATCTGAGGTAAGTCATTATCCAACAGGTGTTTATGAACTTGAGTTAGAGTATCGCTACTCTTAAACCAATCTGCAGCTTGCGCGGTATTCACCACGCAAGACAACATTAATAGTGGAAGTAAGGCTTTTTTCATTACGCTTTCATCTTGTAACCAACGCCACGCAGCGTTTCGATTTCTAGACCCGGCAGTTTCTGTCTTAGTTGCAGAACGTGCGTGTCTACCGTACGTGTTGTTGGGAAATGGTTGTAACCCCATACATGGTCAAGCAGCTCATCACGTGTGAAAACACGGCCAAGGTTGCTTGCCAAAAATAGCAGTAGGTCGAACTCAGTACGCGTTAGCGTGACTTCCAGTTCATTGAAAAACACTTCACGTGTCGCTTTATCGATAACCAGATTTTGAGCCATCACTTTTGATGCGTCTTGATCTTCAGCATCAGGCAGGCGTAACTGCGCGCGAATTCGAGCAAACAATTCAGCTTCTGCGAAAGGCTTAGTTAGGTAGTCGTTTGCACCTGAATCTAGGCCCGCAACTTTGTCTTTTACTGTTACGAGAGCCGTTAGCAAAATAACTGGGATGTCTTTCTTTTTCTTCCAACCTGGAAGTGAATCTACTGAGTCACCATCAGGAAGTTGACGGTCTAGAATCACTAGGTCCGCTTGTTCCCAGTAGCCTTCAACTTCAGAGATCAGTTCTGCATGCAAACATTCATATCCAGCTTGCTCAAGGCTAACTAATAAACCGTCAGCTAAATTTTTATCATCTTCAACGAGAAGCAATGTCTGTTTCACAAGGTATCTCCAAAATAAATGTTGTTGGGGGGCCTATCAGCGTCATGTGACCGCCCATTTTTCCGACCATAGATTCCACTATCGTCAGACCTAAACCGAGTCCACTCTTACTTACGAATGGCTTTCTTAGTTGCCCCCAATCTTTGCGGGACAAGTCTCCATTATCTATAACTTTGAATGTCAGCTTCTTGTCAGAAGTATTCAGTTCTAGTATCACTGGTGCGACACCGTATTTCACGGCGTTCCTGATCAGGTTGTCGATGCACGTTCCTAACCAATATACGTTTATTTTTGCAGCAATATCTTTGTTTACACGGAGTTCAATGCCCGGTGCAAATTCTTCTTCAACTTTGTATTGAAGCCACTCTTCTACGCTTGGTACCCACTCTGTTGCGAGCGGTTGGTTGTCTGATTGCAAATAGTCTTTACTTGCTTCTGCCAACTGTCTTAAACGGCGTGTATCTTCACACAGCCTACGAAACTCATCATATACCGATTCTGGTAAGTGTTCGAACTCACGTCTGAACCCTTCAACCGTCAATGACAAACTTGCAATCGGCGTTCTTAATTCGTGCGTTAGGATTTGAAGCACCAGCATGCGGCTCTTCATCTCTTGTTTCTTACTGTTCCAACGGTAAACCGCCCACCCCAAAACAAGCATGATGTTGGCGAGCACCAAGATAAACATGGCGACTTGCAGAAGCTCTGAATGATCTTCTATTTCCCAACATACATTACCGCGCTGAACAAAACAGCTTTTGCCTTCTGAAGATAAACTGAACGATAAGCCGGCAAGTGTCGCGTTTTCATTCCAGTCTGATTCTTTGTACAGGTAATATCTGTCGCCGCGTTTTACCCACATTTCGTCAAGCTCGACAAACATGCTCGAACCGGCTAACAGTGCCGTGATGGCCTCACTGTCCATGTTTTGTAAACGAGATAACAGTTCATCATGTTCAGTGTTTGGACGCTCTTGAATATGCATAAAGCGTTTCAAAGAGTCGAACTTGTCAGGATACTTCTCTACGTATCGCGCCGCATAAGAACCACCACCAGGGTGAATCAAGCCACTACGGCTAAACCAACGATCAGAAAGCTTGGTTCCTTTACACATTGCACGAGTAAAGACCAATGGTTCAGTGATCAACGGGCTTAACGGTAATTTCCCGCTACAGGTTTTTGATAACTGGTATAAGCGCTGTATGTCTTTTAATGGGTACTCTGCGGTTTGTGGCAGCATAGAAGACGGCATGATCAAACGTGTTGGATAATCAGCCTGCAACAATCGAATATCATAAGATTCGATTGCGGTTTCATGATCAAAGAGTTTGGTGAAATTATCGATACGCTCAGGTAAAGAGTCAGCAAGCGCGTTTGCAGACACAGATAACGTAGCGATAAGAAGAGTAAATGTTCTTTTGATGATCACAAACCAACGCAAATTCATATAGATCAAACAAATATATACCATTCGCTATCAAAGATAAATTTTTAACCGCATGAAAAACAGTGGGAATGGTGAGTTATAGCGATAAATTCCATCATATTAGGATTGTGTTGCACAGGCGTACTCGCTAGCTGATTGATGAATCCAGCCATCATTCGAATGGGTTTTGCTTTGGTTTCTTTACCCTATTCGTTGTGGGTTTGGGTTAAGGCTAGTTCTGAGGATCAAAAAAAGGAGCTCAAATGAGCTCCTAGTCTAGATGTTACATGGTGCTTAGAAAACACTTAGAAAACTATTAGAAAACCCCTCAGAAAACTCTTAGAAATCTCTTAGCAAGAGATTAGAAAATGCTTTCTATAGATGTTCTAGAATGCCTAAACAGCTCTGTTTAGCATCACCAAACAACATCTGCGTATTCTCTTTGAAGAACAGTGGGTTTTGCACACCGGCGTAACCTGTGTTCATCGAACGTTTGAATACGATAACATTCTGAGCATTCCAAACTTCAAGTACTGGCATACCAGCAATTGGGCTGTTCGGATCTTCAAGTGCTGCAGGGTTCACGGTATCATTTGCACCAATAACCAATACAGTATCGGTCTCATCGAAGTCATCATTGATTTCGTCCATTTCAAGAACGATATCGTAAGGCACTTTTGCTTCAGCAAGTAGTACATTCATGTGACCCGGTAACCTACCAGCAACTGGGTGGATACCAAATCGAACTTTGATACCCTGCGCTCTTAGCTTGTCAGTGATTTCATGCACTGGGTATTGAGCTTGAGCTACTGCCATGCCGTACCCTGGAGTGATGATCACTGACTTAGAGTTTTTCAGCATGTCTGCCACATCTTCAGCTGATGTTTCGCGGTGTTCACCCTGCTCTTCATCGCCATCAGATACAACGACGTCTTGGCCGAATCCACCAGCGATAACACTAATGAACGAACGGTTCATCGCCTTACACATGATGTAAGACAGAATCGCACCTGATGAACCTACTAACGCACCAGTTACGATAAGCAGATCGTTCGCAAGCATGAAGCCTGCTGCCGCTGCTGCCCAACCAGAGTAAGAGTTCAGCATAGAAACAACCACTGGCATATCTGCGCCGCCAATCGATGCCACTAGGTGGTAACCGAATGCGAATGCGATAAGAGTCATCACCATTAATGCGAACATACTGCCGTCAGCTTTAACGAACATAATCATGAGCAATGTAGAAGCAACGATAGCCGCTAGGTTCCACTTATGCTTATGAGGGATGTTAAGTGCCGACGAAGAGATAACGCCGCGAAGCTTACCAAATGCAACAATAGAACCGGTGAAGGTTACCGCACCGATAAACACGCCTAGGAACACTTCCACTAAGTGGATAACGTGTTCTGCATGCGTTGCCGCTTCTGGTGCATCAATGTAGCTGTTGTAACCAACAAGCACTGCCGCCATACCTACGAAGCTGTGCAGAATTGCCACCAGCTCTGGCATTTCAGTCATTTCTACTTTCTTCGCGAAGTGGATACCAATACCACCACCGATCACCATAGCAATGATGATCCACACAATTCCAGCAGAATGAGGGCCAAAGATCGTCGCGATCAACGCGATTGCCATACCCGTGATACCGTAATAGTTACCTGCACGTGCAGATTCCTGTTTCGATAACCCGGCCAAGCTCATTATAAAGAATACAGCAGCAACAATATAAGCTGCTTGTACTAATCCTTCAGACATCTGTTACTCCTTAGTCTTTACGGAACATTTCAAGCATACGTTTGGTCACGGTAAAGCCACCAAAGATATTGATACTTGCAATTAATACGGCAATAAATGATAAGAATGTGACGACGCCACTTCCTTGTCCTATCTGTAACAGTGCGCCTACTACAATGATCCCTGAAATCGCGTTAGTTACGGACATCAGAGGTGTATGCAGAGAATGGCTTACATTCCAAACTACGTAATAACCCACCACACAAGCGAGAACAAAAACGGTAAAGTGAGATAAGAACGCAGCAGGAGCAACCGAAGCTATCCAAGCAAAAGCACCTACAGCAACTGCCATACCCGCCGCTTTCTTAATTGGAGAGACAGGTTCTTGAACTTTTGGTTCAGGTCTCACCGCTTTAGGCTTAGCTTGTTGTTGTGGTTGAGCAGAAACTTGAATTGGTGGAGCTGGCCAAGTCACTTCGCCCTCTTTAACCACCGTTACACCACGTAAGACGACATCTTCAAAGTCGATATTGATGTTGCCATCTTTCTCTTTGCAAAGCAGTTTCAGCAGGTTAACTAAGTTAGTCGCGTATAGCTGAGATGATTGAGTCGGCAGTCGACCAACCATATCGGTGTAACCTACCACTTTCACGCCATTAGCAGTTGTGATCACTTGGTCTGCAACCGTGTATTCACAGTTACCGCCATTCGCAGCGGCAAGATCCACAATGACGCTACCTGCACTCATGCTGTCTACCATCTCTTTGGTAATCAGCTTAGGTGCCGGGCGACCTGGGATCAGTGCCGTTGTAATAATGATATCGACGTCTTTTGCTTGAGCCGCATAAAGCTCTTCAGCTTTCTTGTTGAATGCTTCAGACATCTCTTTTGCGTAGCCATCACCCGCGCTGGTATCTTCCTTGAAATCAACTTCCAAGAATTCAGCGCCCATAGATTCGACTTGCTCTTTTACTTCAGGACGAACATCGAACGAACGAACGATCGCACCCAAACTACCTGCAGCACCAATCGCCGCTAGGCCAGCAACACCCGCACCAGCAACCAGTACTTTCGCTGGTGGAACTTTACCTGCCGCCGTAATTTGACCCGTGAAGAATCGACCAAACTCATGTGCCGCTTCAACAACGGCACGATAACCGGCGATGTTTGCCATAGAACTCAATGCATCTAGCGCCTGAGCTCTCGAAATTCGTGGAACAGAATCCATCGCCATCACGTTGATGCTACGAGTGGACAATTGTTCCATTAATTCTGGATTTTGAGCAGGCCAAATAAAGCTGACCAATGTTGCGCCATCTTTAAGTAGATCGATTTCGTTTTTAGACTCGTCAACAATCGGAGCGTTAACTTTAAAGATAATATCGGATTTCCAAGCTTCATCTGCGGTAACAACTTTTGCTCCAGCTTGTTCATAAGCTGCATCTTCAAAACTTGCTAACGCACCTGCTTGTGATTCAACACAAACTTCAAATCCTAATTTTAGAAGCTGTTCTACCGATTTCGGCGAAGCAGCGACTCGCGTTTCACCTGCGAGTGTTTCTCTTGGTACACCAATTTGCATAGCTATTCCTTGACTATTGGCACGAATGACTTATTCGTTTGTATCTAACGACAACTAATACTTCAAGCGTTTTGTTCAAAGAACAGGAAAAGTTATTACTTATAACGATTTGGATGGAATTTGAGCGCTTCATTTGAAGAAATGACGACCGTCTCGAACTAAGAGGTCAAACCACTTGCAAATAATCCTTTAAATAACAACTTACTAGCTGTTCTTTGTCCCTAAAACTAAAAAGAGCTTTCAGCATATACACTGAAAGCTCTCTAAATTATGACCAACATCAATTCTAACCCTATTTGGTTAGCTAAATATATTGTCGCCCATTTGGTCGATGAACATCTGCGATTTTTTTAGCATCAATTCATCGGCATCTTGTTTGTTTGAAACAACATCTGAACGAATAAAACGATGAGTTTTGATTTCACCGTCGAATTCTTTCTCGATTCGCCCAGCAACACGGTATTGACCAGATTCTGCAATGGCATCTTGATAGATATTGAAACCTTTATATTCGACTGGCTCAATCTCTACTTTTTGTTCGGTTTTTTCTTTGCCACCAAATAATCTAGAAAAGAATCCCACGTTTTTTACTCCTTAAATGACCGTATTAACCCTAAACTATCACGACTGTTTACGGTTCAACAATGGCTTTTCATACCACTGCAATTCTACGTCATCATCAAAATTGTGTTGACTAAAGATAACGGGCACATTGTCGTCACGTTCGCGTCTTCTATCGTCAATGATCATACTTTCTGCATTCTTGACCGCGATCTCACTATTTCGTTTATAGAGTACCAATTTGTCTTCTGGCAATGCCGAAAGAAAATCGATATCGAAACGAATATAGATGGGCTTAAGTTGACCTAAAGCCAAACACGCGAGATCAGCCAACTGTTCGTTGTTATAACTAGACACATATTCCTCGGTAGCCAAGACCTGACCCACCAACGTTTCCATATAGTTGTGAACATCAACACTAATTTGCATACACACCTCCATTTGTAGCTATCACGACAGATCGAGTTCTAGCCTGATTGGCAACGACCTACATATTGTTACCTTACTATACCCTACTCATTACTACAGATTTACTAACTGCATGTTAACTAACTATAACGACTAATTAATTTCTCATATATACTGTGTAGTCGGTTCTATGGTTAATAGCAACTCAAATACATATAAAAATGGTTGCATCATTAGCGGCCTATGACTATGTTTTTGCTCTAATTTAAGTAAAAAGCTTGGCATTCGCTTGTTTAACCGTATCCTACGTATAAAATTAAATTATAAGATCATCAGTATAATTAGGCTCACCACGTAAATGGCATCTTCTTTTGTAACGTCGAGCATGTTTCGATTTTGCTTCCCTCTATTTTTATTGGCAATTTTACTCGCTGGTATGAACAACGTCATTCTTGTGACGGATTCAAACCTAGGGTTTGCTAGCAACCTTCCATATATCTTATTGAGCGTTGCCGTTTTGCTATGCCATACATTCAGACAAGGGCGCATGGCCATGGTGTCATTAACCATGCTAGTAGCCTATTTGATCATCCAAGTTCGCTTACAAACCCCTTTAAACACCGGAACCACCTTATTAGAGCTGTCGTTACTTGCGGCATTAGTACCGGTTACTTGCTTATTGGTGTATGCCTTCCCGGATAACGGTGTCAATTCAAAGTCGATGCTCCTCTACGCCATCGTTCTCGTGCTGTTTATGGTATGGGCGCAATTGATCGTTTCTCATTTCCATGCTGGCGGTTTTGAATCATGGAGTGAAGGCCTACTGTTCATTGTTAGAGACTTCTCCAAACTGCCTTTTGTTTTGGTGTTGTATAGCCTTTGCTTGCTTGGCCTTACAGCCATCCTAGTGCTGGTGTACAACCGTTCTATTGATGTTGTGGTTTATAGCACTATCTTGCTGTCCTCTTGTACGTTCATCTTCTTTGACGTGCAGTACATCTCTAGCACTATGTTCTCCTTATCAGGCACGTTGATCATCGTCTATGTGATGTCTGCTAGCCACGATATGGCTTTTAATGACCAACTGACTAACATTCCAGGTCGACACGCCTTAGAAGTCGATATGAAGCACTTAGGCCGTAAATATTCGATGGCGATGGTTGATATCGATCACTTCAAGAAATTTAACGATACCTATGGCCATGACATTGGCGACGATGTGCTGAAACTGGTGGCTCGTATTCTTAGAGAAACCACCGGTGGTGCGAAAGCGTATCGCTATGGTGGAGAAGAGTTCACGATTATTTTTAAAGGCAAATACACGGAACAGGTGAAAGAGCACCTTCAAGTTCTGATTTCAGAGATCCAAAACTACGACATGACCATTCGTAATAGCCACGAGCGTCCTGATGACCATGAAGTGGGTATCAAAAATCGTGGTCAGAACGGCAAACCATCGGAAGTGGTAAACGTGACGGTGAGCATTGGGCTGTCTGATAGCACAACCACCAAGCATCCTGAAGAAGTATTGAAGCTTGCTGACAAGGCACTCTACAAAGCGAAAGAAACCGGACGAAATAAGCTGTGTGTTGATAACTAAACGTAAGTGTCGATAGCTTAAGTGTCGATAACTCGACTAGAGGGAGCTTAATCTTGGTTAAAGAAAATGACTAAGCTCCCGCCTTTCAAACTGCTTCCGTAATTGATCGTAAACCCTATTCCCACATTATCGACCCAGTCATTAAACAGGTTTGGGTTAAGCAACCAACCTACGCTGCCCTCGTAGTAAGATGTTGTGCCCATAGAAGCCACGGTGTCACCTCCTATATCAATTCTTCTTATACTCGAGTACATCGATGTGATGTTTTTATCCCAACGAACTAGATCATAGAAAATCTTGGCTTCATTGGCGATATACCAACCTTCAGGGTGACCAATATCGCCGTTATTGGCTTCTCCCCATCCGAAGCCATTAAAGTAATGCCAACTGGTACTGAGTTTGTATCTTCCCCAATCATTTTTGTCTTCAAAGGTCAGCTTGATCTTGGGCTCAATTATGTATGCCCATGCATCGGTATTGTAATAGACCCCGTCCAACTGTTCTTGAATAGGTTCTAGTAGTGGAGACCGATATTCAAAGTCATTACGATAATAAGAAATATGATTACCAATTGCAGAGCTGAAACTCCAGTGTTCGTTGAGTTGAGACACATTGGCAAACGCCACGTAACCAGAAATCACTGACTCTTTTTGAAAGTCACTTTTGATTGTTGACGCATATTCCACATCATTCTCAATTCGTAACGCTGACAGGCGTAGCGTTACCTCTTGATGGTTGTCTTCTATGTAACTTGGTAGCTCAAATGTGTAAGGAAGACTGAGAGATGTGATGTTTTGTCGACGACTCACCGAATCGTTCGAACCAATGTCGTCATTGTCCAAACTCAGCACTTTGTTCGGATCGAAGTTATTGATACCAAAAGTGAAAACATCGTTATCGTTAAGTAATACACTGGTGGCAAAGCGCTGCTCTAGATCCTTACGGAAGAGATCAGATAGGGAGTTAGCATTAGCGGTGGTTGGCACTGCAGTTAAAAATAGAGGAGCTGCGGTTAAAAGTAGAGGAACCGCAAGCGTCCAACATGTGCTAGTCACATAAAATGACTTTGAATCTGGCATTTCTCTTATCACTTAAAGCACTTCCTAGCTAAAACGCCAGTAAAGTATAAATTCAAATATCTCAAAGAGCTCGCCAACTAACGAGCAAGCTCCAAAATGTTGCGTTGTATGAAGGTATTTCTGCCACTTTGTTTCGCTTGGTAAAGCGCTTGATCGACCTTTTCGTAAATAGAGGCGATAGATTCTCCCCCATCAGGCACAAATGATAGTACACCTTGTGACGCTGTCACTCTATCAGATACCGTTGAGTGCTCATGAGTGTAATCCATTTCATGCAACGCTTCTTTTATACGTGTCGCCTGCAACATAGCAGCATCGCTGTCTGTGTCACTTAGGATAAGAACAAACTCTTCACCGCCGTAGCGACCGACAAACTCTCCCGCACGCACAAAAAGCTGCTTCAAGGTACCGGCAAGCCCTTGCAAGCACTTATCCCCTTGAATATGACCGTAATTATCGTTGTAAGGCTTAAAGAAGTCTACATCAAGAAGTATGACAGTCATGGGTATCTTACGTCTTCCGTGCCACGCAATGCTCTCTTCAAGCTTAGTATCCATATATCGACGGTTGTACAATTTAGTCAGGCCATCTTCATTGGCTTGTTGCTGCAGGAGGATATTCAGTTCTTCGAGCTTGGCGGTACTCTGTTTTAACTCTCGTCTCATGTGTGCAATACGCTGCATCGCAATCAACTTAGAGTTCAAAACAACTTTGTTTACCGGTTTGATTAGATAATCATCACCACCAGCATCAATCGCTTTCGCGATCATCTCCGGCTCTTCGTGACCACTCAAAAAGATGATGGGAACCCATTCTGGGAATTGGCCACGAACCTCATTAGCCACTTCAAAACCATCCATGTCTGGCATGCTAATATCAAGTAATACGAGTTCAGGATCAAAATCAGAATAAACATTCAGGGCTTCTTTTCCGCTACCAACAGCTTCTACAACATGACCCAATTGCTTGAGTCGAATAGCGAGTTGCATCCTGTCTAGTTGAACGTCATCAACCAGCAATATGCGCATCGAAGATCCCTTTTCTATCATCACATCACCTTTATCTAGTGTTGAATATTCAAAGTAGCTCAAATTTGGGCTTAAATCATGCCCTAATCTCTATATTATATTGACTTTTTTACAGATCTTTTTAGCATTGTTTCTTTTTAAAGAGAAATACTATGTCAGACGCTACAAACAACGAAGTACAAGAAATCGATTTAACCACTATCTCACCAGAGCTTCGCCAAGTTATCGAATTTGATGAAGTGCCTAAAGAGATGCACAACATGGTTACTTCTATTCATGAGGTGTCTGAAGAAGCAGTGCGTGAAACTTGGAGCAGCCTTCCAGCAAGCGCACAAAATGTTTTAGACAACTTTGAGCAATTCCACGCTCTAATCTCTGTTAGCCAAGCTTTCGCTGGTGTAAACATGATGGAGGAGTTCCCTACTCTTAAACTTCCAGAAGGCATGTCTGATGAAGAAAAAGAAGAGTACCGAGCTCAACTGCTTGACCAAATTTTACATAACTGTGTAAAAGACATGGCTAAGCAAATCAAGAAAGCGCGCCGTGATGCTATCTTGAAGCGTGATTTCAAAGAAGTTTTCATCCGCTAAGCTATTCATCGCACCTAAATTTAGGTTGAATGTTTAACGAAAACTTAATGATTAAGCCGTATGTTATTTAAAACATGCGGCTTTTTTGTGCCTGCAGCTTTTTCTGTTCGTTGCTTGAGAGCTTCGCTCACAATATCTTTGTGTTTTTTGCCACTGAAGCTCTTGTCAGTGTCGCTTTTGACATTCTACAAATAAGTAATATGCCTTAACACTCATACAGTGTGGCGTAAAGCTGGCAGTTATACCGTAAAAAAATGACGCATGTATCCATTCATGGAATCAAGATCAATATTCATATCACGGACAAGTATTCATATTGCAGACAAACAGTAAGTATCGCAAACAAGCAGTAAGCATCACTGACAAACGTTAAACCCGCTGAAAAGCAGTAAACATAGAAAAGACAATGATCGAACTTATCTCACTCATTGCCTCAAAGGTCGCGCCTGAATCAGTGCGTGACGGCAATATCTCGCTGAGCGACACTCACGCCTTTAATTTGAGCGTAGACTTGCTGACCGATTTCCAAACTCAACTCGTCCAGAGCCCACAAGGTTATGGTCGCCCACAAGTAACAACCAGGCTCTAGCTCCAGCTCTACCGCAACACTCTGCTTATTTGAGCCTTGCTGGTGCGTCTCTACGCTTTTAATGGTCACAGGAAGGATATTACGTATCGAAGTGCCTTGCGGCTGTTCTAGCGTGATAGAGACATCATTTGCCCTAACTTGTAACCTTACTGCGGCCCCAATGTCGCTCGACACCTTCTGAACCCACAACGATGTCGATTTGCCAAGCTTCAGACGAGATAATGCATAATCGTCATTGTGTTCAACCAACGTCCCCTCAAACAATGAGCTTTGTTCTGAGAATGATTGCCACGGTTGCATGGCTCTTGAAGCCCACACTTCTTCTGTCACGCCCGACGAAATGACTTTGCCTTGCTCGATGATCACAAGATGATTGGCCAAGCGTAGAATCTCATTAAGGCTGTGCGTCACGTAGATGATTGGAATATTCACTGTTTCAGAAAGGTTTTCCAGAAACGGCATCACTTCACGCTTACGAGGTAAGTCGAGAGAGGCCAATGGCTCATCCATCAACAAAATACTCGGCTTAGACAGCAAAGCACGTCCAATCGCCACACGTTGCTTCTCACCGCCAGACAGGCGAGCTGGATAGCGATCAAGCAATGAGTCCAAAGACAACAGAGAAACTATTTGCTCAAAGTGCGCTTTGTCCGCACCTTTCATACCGTACTTAAGATTCGCCGCAACTTTCATGTGCGGGAACAATCGCGATTCTTGGAACACATAACCAACGTTGCGTTTATGGGTTGGCAAATTAATGCCATTACGACTATCAAACAGAGTGGTGCCAGATACGCTGATCAAGCCTTTGTCTGGCTGTTTAAGGCCACTGATCGCATTGATAAGGGAGGTTTTACCCGCACCAGAACGACCAAAAATCGCCGTAATTCCGCTACTCGGTAACTCTAAATCGATATCAAAAAAGGTTTCACCAAGCTGTTGCTGATATTGAAGGATCAAAGCACTCATGCATTCCCTCCCAAGCGTTTTGCTGACTTTTTGTTGAGCCACTCAGATAGCATTAATGAACCAAGCGCTATCACAATTGAAATGACACACAAACGCGCCGCTTCCATTTCCGCGCCAGGGGTTTCAATAAAGGTATACATGGCCAATGGAATGGTTTGAGTTTCACCGGGAATATTTGAAACGAAGCTGATGGTCGCACCAAACTCACCTAGGCTTCTTGCGAATGAAAGCATGGTGCCAGTAATGATCCCTGGGACCATTAAAGGTAAAGTGATGGTGAAAAACACACGAAGAGGTGAAGCGCCCAATGTGGCAGCGGCCTCTTCCAGTTTACTGTCTACGGTTTCTAGACTCAGACGAATAGAGCGAACCATCAATGGCAGCGCGACAACAACACACGCGAGTGCCGCGCCCTTCCAGCTAAAACTGAATACGATACCAAACACGTCATTAAGCCAAGAGCCAATAACGCCTTGTCTGCCCATCATCACTAGCAACAAATAACCGATGACCACAGGTGGAAGTACCAAAGGCAAATGGACAATACTTTCTACAATGCTTTTACCCACAAATTGTTTCTTAGCAAGCAACCATGCTAAGCCGATGCCGATAGGAATAAGCCACAAGATGGCAAAACCAGCGACTTTCAAGCTCAGCATTAAGGCTTGGTATTCGTATTCCGATAAATACATCATTTAACGCACTTCAAATCCAAAACTGTTCAAGGTGTCCTTCGCTTTTCCGCTATTTAGGAAAGTATAAAACTCTTCTGCGACGACTTTATCGCTCAATTTCGCTACAGGGTAACGTATTGGCGTATGTAAATTTGATGAGAACGTCGACACGAGGCTCACTTCTTTAGAAAGCAACGCATCGGTTTTGTAGACAATGCCAAGCTTAGCTTCACTACGCTCTACCAAGGCCAATGCCATACGAACATTGTTACTTGGTGCCAATCGAGTCTTCACATCATCCCATACACCTAACGTTTCTAGCGCTTCTTTCGCATAGATACCCGCAGGAACCGACATGGTGTTGCCAACCGCAAGTCTTTCATTCGTGAGTAGTTTAGCCCATTGGTCACCGTTTGAGAGATCCAACGATATTGGCGTCTCTTTCGGGGAAATCAGCACCAATTCGTTTTCGCACAAGTTTGTGACATTGTCACCAGAAACCAATTGACGATCCACTAAATGCGTCATCCATTTTTCGTTTGCCGAGATAAAGATGTCTGCTGGCGCCCCTCTTTCAATCTGTCTCACCAATGACGATGTGCTGGCATAAACAGGGACAATATCGACTGAATGTTCTTTCTCAAATTCTTCTATCAACAAATTAACCGCGTTAGTCATCGACGATGCGGCATAAACTCGTAGCTTTTCTGCCGCCAAAAGATGACTAGAACTCAATGCCGAAGTTAAGGCGATGGTTAAAAGGATGACTTGCTTTTTCATTGTGATCACTTATCTATTGTTCGTTTCAGTTCTTGAGCTCGCTTTTAAGTCAGACTCAACGGTTTAACGTAAGCTCAAGCTATTAACGCAAGCTAAAAGCTTTTAACTCTGACTGAAGCTTTTAACTCTGACTGAAGCTATTAAGTCAGACATAAGCTTTTGAATTCAGGCTAAAGCTTTTAAATTCAGACCTAAATTGTTAATTCCGGCCAAAGCAAATCAAGATTTAAATGCTCTTCGATGGCATCAGCGATTCGATTGATACCCAGCTCTTTAAGCTGTTCATGGTCAATCGCTGTTACATCGTTGGCTCCTGCCCATTCGCAAATAAGCGACAACGCATCGCTGTTATCGAATACGCCATGCAGGTAAGTACCAAAAATCGAGTTATCTTGATTCACAGCGCCATCAAGGCTGCCTGATTCTAACTGAACCGGTAATACTATTTCTTTGACATCAGTCCTACCTACATGGATCTCATACCCTTTTACTTGTGCTGTTTTACCATCAAGTGTCATGGTGCCGCGCACGTTTGTTAAGGTTTTCTGTTGTGTTAGCGTCGTTTCAGTATCGAGATATCCTAACCCTTCGCTGCTTCCTGGCTCACCTTCAACGCCATCTGGATCGTGGATGATATTTCCTAGCATCTGGTAACCACCACAAATACCCATCACTTTGCCGCCCAAGCGTAAATGACGCTGAATATCTTTATCCCAGCCTTGTTGTTTTAGGTAATCCAAATCTGCTCTTACCGATTTTGTACCCGGCAAGATAATCAAATCGGCATTGTTTACACGTTCACCTTTACCGACATAACGTAAATCAATGGAAGGATTAAGTCTTAACGCGTCGAAGTCCGTATGGTTGCTGATTCGGGTTAGCACTGGCACCACCACCTTAAGCTTAGCTTCTCCGTCAGACTCTTGGGCTGAGGTAATGGCATCTTCCGCTTCTAGGTTAAAACCATGAAGATATGGCAATACACCAATCACTGGCTTGCCGGTTTTCTCTTCTAGCCAATCAAGTCCAGATTGAAGTAGCGCGATATCACCTCTAAAGCGGTTTATCACAAAGCCTTTTACGCGAGCTTGTTCAGATTCAGATAACAACTCTAATGTGCCGTAGAGGTGCGCAAAAACGCCACCACGGTCAATATCGGCAACGATGATCACTGGGATGTCCGCTTTCTCAGCAAATCCCATGTTCGCAATATCATTTTCGCGGAGGTTAATTTCAGCTGGGCTACCCGCGCCTTCAATCATCACGCTTTCGTATTCTTCAGAAAGTCGGTCAAATGAGTCAATAACGGTATCCATCGCCACTTTCTTGTAATCATGATAGCCCGTAGCTTCCATATTACTGATCGCTCGGCCTTGCAGAATCACTTGCGCGCCAGTATCTGAATTGGGTTTTAGCAATACCGGGTTCATGTGAACAGTAGGTTCAATGTTACAAGCTTGCGCCTGAACCGCTTGAGCGCGACCAATTTCGCCGCCATCTTTTGTCACCGCACTGTTTAACGCCATGTTTTGTGGCTTAAAAGGTGCCACTTTGATTCCTTTCCTTGCCAAAACACGGCATAAACCTGCCACCAAAACACTTTTTCCGGCATCTGACGTTGTCCCTTGAACCATAAGGGCGTTTAACGGTGATCGCATCTGTACTTAAATCCTTAATTTCTTAATGTTCAATTTATAGCTGTACGCAATATTTCTCTGACTCCATCTTAACGTCATTGCCGAGTAGATGCTCAATAAAATGAATGGAAAATGAATGTGTTACTCACTCTGGATTCAACCCCAGTGTTGTTTAATAGCTCCATCGAAACGAAGCTTATGAACGATAAGCATCGCATCAACAAATAAAACGTACTAACGAAAAGAAACGTTTCAAATTCAGAAAAACGTTTCTACTAAAAACAACATTAAGGGATTCACCATGAAAAAAACTGTATTAGCTATCGCATCTACTATTATCCTTGCCCCTACTTTCGCAATGGCTAGTGACCACCACAGCGGCAACAGCAATACCCACAACAGCAATAGCAAGCACGAGAGCGCTATCGCTTACACAGGGCCGATTGAAACCGTTTCTGTTGCGACGCTACTTGCAGATACAAGCATGTTCGCAGAGCAAGAAGCGATTGTAGATGGCAAGATTGTTCGTCAGCTAAAGAATGATACATTTGTCTTCTCTGATGGGCAGAGTGAAATTCAAATCGAATTGGATGATGATATCCGCCTAGCACAACCGCTAACTGCTGATACTAAAGTACGTATCTTCGGCGAATATGAAGGCGGCAAGACACCGGAAATCGAAGTGGATCATATCCAAGTTCTATAGGCGATAAATACAAAACATACTGACTTCAAATAATTGGCCTGCATATTGCAGGCTTTTTTGTATTATACTGCCGAAAAATACAATTTATATGGAGTCACCATGCTAGGTTGCACGAATAAGACTGTCCTTTTAGGACTAGCTGCACTGTGTTCATTCTCTGCGTCTGCAAACAACTTTAACTACAACACATTCGAGCTACGCATGGGTACTAGCCCTAGTACTTTCGGTGGTGAAGTCACGACAATGTTCACCCAGAACTCACACTTCGTTGCACGTATCGATTCTGAATTTGAAAGCGATTGGGATGCGGCTGTAGGTATGGGATTTAACGGTCCAATTAGTCAATTTGCTGACATTACTGGCCAAATGCTACTGCACAACATTGAACGTAATGACGACAACCACATCAAAACTGAAGTCAATATTGGCTTGAGAGCTTGGTTAATGGCAAACGTGGAAGTTAACGCACGTCTAGGCCAACTGATCGATAATGACGATACGCGTTCAATTGTTGGTGTTGGTGCACGTTTCCACTCTACGGATCAACTTTCTGTTGGCCTTGATATGCGAAACAACGGCACTTACGGCCACCAAATCTTAATGTCTGCTCGATTCGGTTTCTAATCTAGACTTCGTATCTAGGTTTGGTTACTGAGTAATAAATAGCGACATGAGTTAAATAGAAAAGCCCCGAACACATTAATGTTCGGGGCTTTTTTGTTTATTAGTTTCGCTGGCTTTAAGTCGTTCACGCTCTAAGCCAGCGACTTACTTATAAATTAACCATCAGCATCTTTTTCTGGTGGTCTAAGTACTCTTCATACGTACCTTGGAAGCTTACTAGCTGTTGGTCTTTCACATCGATGATGTGGTTTGCTAGTGAAGAAACAAACTCACGGTCATGACTTACGAAGATAAGCGTGCCAGTGTAAACTTTCAACGCATCGTTAAGAGCTTGGATTGCTTCCATGTCCATGTGGTTCGTTGGTTCGTCCATAACAAGCACGTTGATGTCTTGCATCATTAGCTTGCCGAATAACAGACGGTTTTTCTCACCACCAGAACAGTTACGTGCTTTCTTGTTTGCATCATCAGCAGTAAACAATAGACGGCCCAAAATGCCACGTACCATTAGATCATCGTGCTTCGCCGTACGCCATTGTGAGATCCAATCGAAGATGCTCAAATCATTGTCGAAGTCTGTTGTACTGTCTTGTGGGCAGTAGCCTACAGATGCGTTTTCAGACCATTTAACGATGCCTTCGTTTTGCTCTAGCTCTTGAACTAGACAACGTAGCAGCGTGGTTTTACCCACACCGTTCTCACCGATAACAGCAAGACGTGTACCCGCTTCAAGCAGCAAGTTGCCACCAGCAAACAGTGTTTCGCCATCGAAGCCGTGACCAAGCTCTTTAAGTTCAAGCGCTTGACGGTGCAATTTCTTGCCTTCACCAAAATCAATTGATGGGCTCATACGGCTCGATGATTTCACTTCATCAAGCGTGATTTTGTCCATTTTCTTAGCACGTGAACTTGCTTGCTTCGCTTTAGATGCGTTTGCGCCAAAACGGTTAACGAAATCTTGAAGTTCGCTAATTTCAGCCGCTTTCTTAGCGTTGTTTGCTAGAAGTTGCTCACGAATCAAACCAGAAGCTTCTAGGAAATATTCGTAGTTACCAGGGTAAACACGCAGCTCACCGTAGTCGATGTCAGCCATGTGCGTACACACAGAGTTCAGGAAGTGTCTATCATGCGAAATGATGATCATTGTACATTTACGCTGGTTTAGCTCTTCAGCAAGCCAGTTGATCGTGTGAATGTCCAAGTTGTTGGTTGGTTCATCAAGAAGCAGAATATCTGGGTTTGCAAATAGAGCTTGCGCCAGAAGCACACGCAGTTTCCAACCTGGAGCAACTTGCTGCATCAGGCCGAAATGGAACTCTTCTTCGATGCCCGCTTGAATTAGGATGTCACCTGCACGGCTTTCTGCTGTGTAGCCATCCATCTCAGCGAATTCACTTTCAAGTTCAGCGACTTTCATACCATCGTCTTCGCTCATTTCTGGCAAAGAATAAATACGGTCACGTTCTTGTTTTACTTCCCACAGTTTTCTGTCACCCATGATCACAACGTCGATAACGCTGTATTGTTCAAAAGCGAACTGATCTTGGCTTAGCACACCCAGTTTCTCTCCTGGAGTGATAGAAACGTTGCCCGAGCTTGGCGTTAATGCACCACTTAGGATTTTCATGAACGTTGACTTGCCGCAACCATTGGCGCCGATCAAACCATAGCGGTTGCCGTTACCAAATTTAGCAGAGATGTTTTCAAACAGCGGCTCTGCGCCAAATTGCATTGTGATGTTCGCGGTAGATATCAAAGAACTAATTCCTAAGCGTGTACTGACAGATAATTATTAGGCTATTTCAAGAACCTAAATAAGAAGTACGAAAGTATGGATTAAACAAAAATCGAAGCGCGGATTATATAGAGATCTCGATCACGTTGTCGAGGCCAAACCGTAAACGAATGGTAAACATAGACCATTTAGATGCTTTTCATACGTTATTAACGTGTAAATAGAAAAATCCCCACCAGTTGAACTGACAGGGATTCAATTTATCGATACTAAAAATGTTCTAATCTGATCGCTTTTAAAGCTATCTCTCTTCAAGTCTAAAAGCCTTGATTATGAGAAGAACCGTTATTTAGTAATTTTCTTTTGAACGTACTTTTGACTTACATCCACTACCGCAACATCTCTAAAGAAGCTTCTACCCAATAGAATAGGGAAAGAAAGATGCGTTCGGTCTGCTAGCGTAAACTCAGTTTTGTCTTTCAGATCGCCGATTTGAATTGAAGCGACGACAACAGCACGTCGCTGTGTGCCTTCCGCGCTCGACTGCTTGATCTTAACCCAACGCTCTACCGGTAAACTGATCTCTTTGGTTGTGATACCGTCATGCTCAATTTTAAACTTAACCCAGTCTTTTCCGTCACGCTCAAAATCAACGATATCTACAGCACTGATCGAAGATGTTGTTGCGCCTGTATCAATACGAGCTTTAAATGCTTCTTTCAAACCAGGAACAAACACCCACTCTTCTTCACCAAGAATCAGTTTTCCATCATCCGTTTTTAACGGTTTTGCTGGTGGCTTTTCAACTGGCTCAGGTTTAACTTCTGGCTCAGTTGGTTTTACTTCTTCAGGCTTCTCTGTAGGTTCCGTTACTTTCTCGCCTTCAGTTGCTTCAGTCTTTGAAGAGTCATCCACAACAGGTTGTTCTACTTGAGGCTTTTGCTCTGGCTCGACAGGAACTTGAGTCGTCGTCGAACAAGCAAACAGGCCACCACTTAGCATTAAAACTACAATCGCTTTCCAATTATACATTCAGTCACCTTCTATTTCGAAACGTTAGCTATCGCTTTAGCTACATAAGGAATATGGGATTCAGAAAGGCCTGCAATATTGATGCGTCCATCACCAACACCATAGACTCCATATTCTTCACGTAATTGATTCATTTGAGTTTCTTTAAAGCCTAGTACACTAAACATACCTTTATGGCTTTCAATGAAGTCAAATTGTGACGTGTTATAAGTATTTCGCAATTCATCACACAAACTTTGGCGCAGATTTAACAAACGTTGCTGCATTTCACTCAACTCTTGCTTCCAAATCTTCGTTAGCTCTTGATTCTGAAGAATTGTTTTAACCAGAGCAGCACCGTGATCAGGCGGCATAGTGTAAGTTGAACGAGCCAGCGTAAGAAGCTTGCCTCTTGCGTTGCCAACGTGTTCGCTGTTCTTACCGATAACGATCGCAGCACCCGTTCTTTCACGATACAAACCGAAGTTCTTCGAGCAAGATGTTGTGATCAGCATTTCTTCAACGTTGTTAGCCATGTGTTGAAGACCTTTTGCATCTTCTTCTAGGCCGTCACCAAAGCCTTGATAGGCAATATCAACGAACGGTAAGAAACCATTTTTCTGAGATAGTTTGGTGATTTCCTGCCACGCTTCAAAGTTGATATCAGCACCCGTTGGGTTATGGCAGCAACCGTGAAGTAGTACAACGTCTGATGGACCCGCTGTTGATAGGTCTTCCATCATTCTTGCAACATCAACTTGCTTCGTTTCAGGACTGAAGTAATTGTAGTATCGAACTTTTAAGCCTGCCGCTTCCATTACCGGTTTGTGGTTAACGTAGCTTGGGTTTGAAATCCAAACCGTGGTGTCTGGTTGAGAAACTTTCATTAAGTCACCCAACATACGAAGTGCACCACTTGCACCCGGTGTTTGAATCGCGGCTACACGACCCATTGCAGAAGTCCCTTTAAGCAGCAGATCAACCATGCTCTGGTTAAACTCTTCACAGCCTGCTAGGCCAACGTAAGCTTTGGTTTTCTGAGTATCGACAACAATGTCTTGAGCCATAGAAACGGCTTTCATGATCGGTGTTTCGCCTTGGTCGTTTTTGTAAACGCCAATGCCTAAATCGACTTTGTCAGTACGAGGATCGCCGCGGTAAGCGACAGAAAGAGATAAAATTGGATCTAAAGTTGGTTTTGGTAGATGTGAAAACATGAAAGTCACAACCCTTTGAAATTCAAGTATTGAATTTCACGTTAACATTTTCGTACTAAAATCAGAAACATTTTTTAATAGAAGAGCTTAGTTACCATAAGTAATCAGAGATTGGTCATTTTAAGCCAAGATAATGTGAAAATTTCGGGCGTTTAATAACCAATCACAAAATAAACGGGCTTATTGTTAAGTCTTTTATTACGACTTCAATTAGGTGTTCTGTTTGAATTGCCTCGGTGTCACTCCCGACCAAGCCTTGAATCGAGTACTAAAGTTAGCCGCATTCGGGTAACCGACTATCTCGCCAATGTGTTGAATCGACCAATCACTCGACTTCAGCAAGCGTGCTGCGTACTCCATCCTCATACGCATAATATGAGTCATTGGGCTGTGTGAATAATAGCGCTGGCACAAACGATGGAAATGCGGCTCTGAACACGGGAATAAGCCTGCCAGCTCATGAACGTTCCATTCCTTGTGGAGCTGCTTTTGTACGTTGTCGAACACTCGTCTTAAACGAATCAAATTGCGTGATTGTTGCTGTGGGACCGGCGCATTAATCATGTATTCTATTTGAGCCACACTATAATTAGCAATTGCTCCACCCAAATCGATCGGTAAGGCAATGCTTCTCAATAGAGTATGAATGCACGATGAGACGACTTCTGCTGCGGGAGACTGCGTATAACTCACTTCATCACTGACGACATTTTCCCATTGTTTATCTGGCGAGAGAAAGATCCATGCAATTTGCCATGTTTCTTCTTCAATACCAAAGCCATTCTCTATCCCTGCTGGGACAGTAATGCACGAACCCGGTTCTAGAATGTAGCTACACGCCCCACTTTCTAACCAACCCTTTCCTCTCACGGTATACAGCAACATGTGTTTTTGTTGGTTTTTCCGATACACCGAAAAGAAATCACGACACGACGCCGTCCCACACTGAACGATACCTAGCTCTTCGAATGCCAATACATGGCTTTGGTCGACAAACTCTTGATGCGTGTTTTCAGAAATCTCATACCGTTCTTGCTTCTCACTCATTTATCTTTTCGCTCATTGGGTTTGCCTGCAACTCAGTCGCCACGTAAGTAGTTCGATAATTTTGGAAAATAGATAGTTTGGCAAAAGTTTGTGATGAACAGGAACAATACAGGCAAAACAAATGCCGATAAACTTCTCGCATATTAACCACAGGAGAAATGCGATGCTCTCGACATATCGTTATTTGGACAAAGAGTTTTGGCAAAAACTATTACACATTGGTTTACCTGTCTCATTGCAAACCATGTTGTTTTCATTACTAGGCGTGGTCGATATTTTTATGGTCAATCAGCTTGGTGATTCTGCAACCGCCGCTGTGGGCGTTGGCAACCGCATTTTCTTCTTCAACTTGATCATGGTATCGGGGATTAGCGGCGCCGTCAGCGTGCTAGCTTCGCAATATTTTGGTGCGGGTAATTTCAACGGGATTAGACGCACACTAGCGCAATCGTGGGCATTGTCGATTGTCGCCATTATCCCGTTTGTGTTGATTTATACATTGGCTCCTGAATCAGTGGTGTCTGTGGTGGCCTCAGACCCTGATTACGTCCGCTTGGCAACGGATTACCTTTGGATAACAGGAGCCAGCTTAATTGGTACCGCGATAGTAGTGCCACTAGAAAGCGCACTGCGATCGGTCGGCGAAGCTAGGCTGCCCACCAAGATCAGCATCTGGGCGATCATCGTCAATGCGATCCTCAATGCCTTATTGATCTTTGGCTTGTTTGGATTTCCAGAACTGGGTGTGGTTGGCGCGGCAATCGGTACTACGGTGTCTCGATTTTTTCAAACGATTGCCCTGTTTGTTATGGCAAAGAAACACTACACCCACCTATTCCCAACACGAAGCAATTGGCGCGATGCGATATTACCGAAGCATAGAAAGAAGTATTTCAAGATAGCGATTCCTATGTTGATTCATGACACGGCTTGGGCGGGTGGCATTCTGATTTATAACGTTATTGTTGGTCAGATGGGTGTTGGCGAGCTTGCGATAATCTCATTATTATCACCAGTAGAAAGCATCTTGATCTCGGCGTTCATGGGCTTTGCCGTCGCTGCTTCGATCATTTTAGGCAACGAGATCGGCGCAAAGAACTATCAACGTGTTGAGAATACCGCTTGGGGATATGTATTGGTCAGCTGTGGGCTTGCGGCTCTGTTAGCCTTGATGTGCTGGTTTGCTAAACCCGCGATCGTATACATGATCGGCCTTACTCACTTAGAGCTAAAAGACACGGCCGTAAACGTCACCTTAGTCATGGCACTCGGCATGATACTGAGAGTCTTCAATATGGTTGGTATCGGCGGTGTGCTGAAAAGTGGTGGAGACATCAACTACAGCATCTTCATCGATCTGTTTGGCCAATGGGCGATTGGTATTCCCCTTGCCTACTTTACTGCGCTGGTGTTGGGTTGGCCGCTAGAATGGGTTTTGATGATTGTGTTACTCGAAGAGCTAGCCAAAATAGTTCTGACCAGTCAGAGGATTCAATCCAAGAAATGGATAAACAACCTAATCGACGAGCCTGAGCACATTCCTATTTAAACAGACGCCAAACCGACACTTACGTATCGGGCGATAGATTCAAAAGAACTCACACCCAAGGGCTGATTTGTAGCATTGCGCTAACGATGAAGCCCTGTTTCTGTTTACGAGAATACTGAATCAGAACAAACCTTATAAGTTTATAAGTCAGTAAATCGATGAATAATTTGGTTTGAACTACCACGCCAATCTAACATTGGATCCGCTTTATCTTGCTCGAAGCGACCATCAATCAAAGTATCTACGTATTCAAGCACTTGCTTCTGTTTATCATCGAGTTCGTCGAGTTTGTAGCCAGTCCACATCCAGATGTCTTTACCTTCACATTTTGCTTTTACCCGCTGAACAAGCTTAAGCACTTCAGACACGTTTGCAGGATGCAGAGGATCGCCACCAGAAAGCGATAAACCACGACGCTTAATTCGCGGATCATTGAGGTCAGAGATAATTTGGTCTTGTAGCTCTTGAGTAAACAAATGCCCAGAGTCCAATCTTTGTGTCGACTGGTTATAGCACCCGCGACATTGGTGTACACAACCCGACACAAACAAAGTGCAGCGTGTTCCTGGGCCGTTTACAACGTCGATTGGGTGATATTGGTGATAATTCATAAGGCAGTATTGAGACTCGTTATTGCTTAATAGTTTGAAGGAAGTGCTGTAAGAACTGAAACGAAAGAATTGGTATCGACATAGCGCCGATACCAATCTTATGTCTTGAAACGTAGCTCTTCTAAGTGAGCTAGCTAAAGATCTCAGATCTTAACTAAGATCCTTCGTTAGATTAAAGATGCTTCACGCGACGTTTAACTTCTTCTTGCTTACCGAAGTTAAATGGTCGTGCATCTGGGCTACCAAGGTAACCACAAACGCGGCGCGTTACCGACACTTTGGTTGAGTCATGGTTACCACACTTAGGACACGTAAAGCCTTTACTTGTACAGTCGAACTCACCGTTGTAGCCACATTCGTAGCACTCATCAATTGGCGTGTTGGTGCCGTAGTAAGGAACACGTGTGTAGCTGTAGTCCCATACGTTTTCTAGTGCTTCGATGTTCTTCTGCATGTTCGGGAATTCACCGTAACAAATGAAACCGCCGCTAGAGATTTCAGGATAAGGCATCTCGAAATCGATCTTGTCGTATGGGTTCACTTTCTTCTGTACGTCTAAGTGGAAGCTGTTGGTGTAGTAACCACGGTCTGTTACGCCATCAATCACACCAAACTCTTTGGTATCGATGCTGCAGAAACGGCTACATAGGTTTTCACTCGGTGTGCCGTATAGGCTGAACGCGTAACCTGTTTCTTTGGTCCAAGATTCCACTTCACGCTTCATGTACTCCACCAGCTCAAGCGCTTTAGCACGCATTTCGCCATCGTCGTACAGATGAACGTCAGTACCGTAAAGTGCGGTCATCGCTTCATGGATACCAATGTAACCAAGAGAAACAGAAGCACGGCCGTTCTTGAAGATATCGGCAATAGAGTCATCTGCTTTCAAGCGAACGCCACAAGCGCCTTCCATGTATAGGATTGGAGCAACACGTGCTTTCACGTTTTCTAGACGAGAAATACGAGTTTCTAGAGCACGACGAGCCAGCTTCAATTTTTCGTCAAGCAGTTCGTAGAACTTAACCATATCTTGCTTCGCGTTAATCGCGATACGTGGCAAGTTCAAGCTAACTACACCTAGGTTGTTACGTCCTTCATGAATCAACTCACCGTTTTCTTCATAAGTATTCAAGAAGCTACGGCAACCCATAGGCGTTTTAAATGACCCTGTCACTTCTACTACTTTGTCGTAGTTAAGAATGTCTGGGTACATACGCTTAGAAGCACACTCAAGCGCTAATTGCTTGATGTCGTAGTTTGGATCTTGCTTCTGGTGGTTCAAGCCATCTTTGATTGCAAATACCAGTTTAGGGAACACGGCTGTTTTGCGGTTCTTACCCAAACCTGCAATGCGGTTTTTCAAGATAGATTGCTGGATAAGTTTTGAACCCCAGCTTTCGCCTAAACCAAAACCAAACGTAACAAATGGAGTTTGACCGTTAGCGGTGTGTAGCGTGTTTACTTCGTACTCCAGAGACTGGAACGCGTCGTAACACTCTTTCTCTGTACGAGAGATAGCAAAAGCTTCTGGGCTATGAATGTCCCATTCTTTCGCTAACGATAAATGCTTCTCGTAGCTCGCCATTACGTAAGGCTCTAAAACCTCATCGATGCGGTTAATCGTAGTACCGCCGTAGATGTGGCTCGCCACTTGCGCGATGATCTGCGCTGTTACCGCTGTTGCCGTAGAAATAGACTTAGGCGTGTCGATTTCTGCGTTACCCATCTTGAAGCCATGCGTTAACATGCCTTTCAGATCGATAAGCATACAGTTAAACATTGGGAAGAACGGTGCGTAGTCTAGATCGTGGTAATGAATGTCACCACACTCGTGAGCTTGTACGATGTCACGCGGCAAAATGTGAGTTTTTGCATAGTGTTTAGCCACGATACCCGCCAGCAAATCACGCTGAGTTGGGATAACTTTACCGTCTTTGTTGGCATTCTCATTGATCAGATCAACATTGCTTTCTTCGATCAAACCTTCGATCTCACGAGTTAAAGCGCTTTGCTTTTCACGTGCGATGTCTCGGTCATGACGATATTCAATGTAGGCACGAGCCAGAGACTTATACGGTCCCTGCATTAGCTCATTTTCGACCAAAGTCTGAATTTCAGAAATATGAACTTCATCGTAGTCTTCGAGCTTCAACTCAACTGCTAATGCCACATTCAGAGCATAAATAGCAATTTCCTTATCGGCTTTGTCTGATGCTGCTTCCACTGCAGCTTGGATACGATCTCTACTGAATGGAGCTCTTGAGCCATCACGCTTGATTACGATTGATTTCACCACTTCTCCTTACTCTTGAGGTATTCACAGACTTATCCACAAACACACTATATAGAGCGATTTATCGTTTAACTAACACTAGATATTGTGGCGTATTTAACGAGAACCACCAACTTTGAGTATTGATTTGGATCAATAAAACGCGCACGCTGAACAAGATAAATCCAATATTATTACGTGAGTTCTCAAGTCGAAAAGAAACAATGTAACAATAAAAAAACTGCTAAAAAGAGTTGAATTTTCGGTAAGTGTTGTAGGATAACGGCTCAACTATATTGGACGACAAAATTAGGGATATTTGGGATGAAACGACTTCGAAACTGGATAATGTTGGGTTGCTTACTCAGTAGCCACGCATTTGCTGAACCTTTGACCATATCCAGTTGGAATATCGAATGGTTATCAACCAACGAGGCTGTGAATAAGTTTTCTTCCAAACGAAACCAAGCAGATTTCGATAAACTCGAACAGTACTTCCAATCATTAAATGCGGATGTGGTCGCTTTTCAAGAAGTCGATGACATCAATGCCATTGAACGCATCGCCGGCGCTCAATACAAAATATTGATGTCTGACCGCGCATTGCCCAAAAACAGTAACCGACAATTCAAAGAAGTGAACCAATATACGGGCTTCGCGGTTCGTAAAGGAATCGCTCTCACTGACTACGCAGACTTTCCTCTGGAAACGAGTGCTAACAGCAAGCTTAGATTTGCCAGTTATATGGTTGTGGAAACAGATACAAAACCAATTCACATGTTGTCAGTACACTTAAAGGCGGGTTGCAGCGGCGCGTATAAGTCTAACCGAGACTGTTCAAGGCTCAAAGACCAAGCTAAACAGCTGAATAAGTGGATACAGCAAAGAGAACGTAAAGATGAAGACTACGCGATTCTGGGCGACTTTAACCACAACCTCTCATATTCAAGAGATTGGATGTGGAAAGATATAACGCAAAATACCGATGCCCAGTTGGCAACAAGAAAAACTCGAGCAGATTGTAAGGTGCGCTCAAACCGCAATAACCATCGCACGCATCAATTTCGTTCGGTGATTGACCATATTGTTGTGAGCAAGTCCTTGAATGCCTCTCCTGCGAAACAAAAGGTATTTGAAACGCAAGATGTTCTGGACTACAAACTCAGTGATCACTGCCCAGTTTCAACAACGATCAAATAGTAAGTTATAGATAACTGCAGATTGTAGATAAGTGCAAATAATAGAAAACAGTACATATAGAAAGAGGCTGACTGGCTTTTTACTTAAAGCGGGTCAGCCTCTCTGTTTGGTCAGATAAGAGCGAATCCTCTCAGCCATACATAAATGGTAGGCGTACTGCTAGCAGCTTTTATTGGTTCGACCCGCCAGCCACATCCCCACCAGCATACTTAAGACGAACAGCCATACCGTAGGGTTTCCGCCACTAAGGCTGGTTACTGCAGGCCCCGGGCAAAAGCCTGCAATCCCCCAGCCTAAACCAAAAGCAGTTGAACCTAAGATCAACTTTCTGTCGATTAGTGGATTATTACTGCTATCTAAAGGTTCACCATTCACGGCTTGAGAGCGCTTTTTAATGACCATATGATAAAACGGAGCGAAGACCAATAGCGCGCCACCCATAACGAATGCCAAACTAATGTCCCAGTTACCGGTAATGTCTAAGAAGCCGAGTACCTTGTTAGGATCAACCATGCCTGAAATGATCATGCCAAAGCCGAAAAGAATACCTGCGAGCAAGCCGATAACGATAGTAAATGAAGAGTTTTTCATTATGCCCCCAAGCCAATCAGGTTTTTAACCAACACTGTTGCCATCGCGACACCCATAAATACACAGGTCGCGACAATTGAACGTTTAGACAAGCGCGCCATGCCCACAATGCCATGACCGCTAGTACAACCGTTCGCCATCTTGGTACCGAAGCCCACCAATAGTCCGGCGATGATAACCGCTGCGAAGTTGATCTCTTCTAATTGCGGAAGTTGGTAGCCCGTTGGAATCAATAACCAGCCGCTCGCGACCATTCCGACAACAAAGGCTAGTCGCCAATGTTTCTCGGTTTTCTCAATGCTAGTTTCCGAGCTAGATTCAGATCCTGATTCTAATCTTTTGTTGTTTCTAGGCGGCAATAAGCGGCTAACGATTCCGCTGATCCCCGCAACTCGCCCGATCCCCAACATCAGAATAATTGCCGACGCACCTAGTAGCGTGCCACCGAAAAATGCATCCCAAGGTATTAAACTCATCACTGACCTCTCCCATCCACAAACTTAAATTTAACTTGTCGCAACTTTAAATTAGGTCTTACTAATAAACTTAGATTAGAGTTTACTAATAAATATAAATTAGTCAATGCTAATGTAATGGCGTTATGTTTCGATTTGTAAGTTTGGAATTTAAAAGCGTCCCACATGAAAAAAGCCCCTAGACGTTAACCTAAGGGCTTATGATTTGATTCGGTTTATTGTGTCAGTTACTTAGTCTTGTTCTTTTCAGCTATCCACTGCGACATGTACTTGGTACTCGCCATGCTGTGGTGCTTGAGCATCGAACCAAAGAAGTTATCCAGTCGATGAGATTCAAGTTCAGACTCTAACGCAGTTAATCGCTCAATCAATTTGTCACCCAGTTGATTCTGCTCGTAGTGCGCTTCAAGGATCGCATGACATTGGCTTTGTGCCTTCAGCCACTTCTCTTCATCTTTATAGAGGGCAACGGCAGCTTCAACAAACTCGTCGATATCGCCTGCAACTGCGCCAGGCCATTGCAACTCACCTTGCGGTAACATGCCTTCACTACCAATTTCGCTCGTCACATTCGGAGTTTGTAACTTCATCGCATCAAGCAACTTGCCTTTAATTCCCGCGCCAAATCGTAGAGGTGCAACACACACACGTGCCTGCTCCATCACTTCTTGAGCGTCTTTTGCCCAACCTTTGATATGGAAACCGGTTTTAGGGTTGTGTAATGCAGTCGCTTTTGGCGGCGGATACGATCCATAAATATGAAGTTCAGTGTCAGGTAGCTGTTTGCGAATCTTCGGCCAAATCTTCTGTAACTGAAGCACAGCATCCCAGTTAGGTGCGTGTCTAAAATTGCCTATCGTCATGAAATGCTTACGTTCTTCAAAGCTTTTTGTGCTTTCAGGTAGAGTATTCAGATCAACCATGAACGGCAAGTGATGAAGCAGTTTTGGATCGATATTGAACTCAGATTGAAGCAATTCCATCTCGTAACTTGAAATGATCAACGAAAGATCACAACGCAGAATCGCAGCAATTTCACGTTTCGCTAAGTCACTGTACAAATGCGCTTTGGTCAGTTCTGTCTCTTTCTTAACAGCTTCATGGCGCGCGTTACGTAGGAACTGCAAGTCTTCCGTATCCAGTAACTTAAAGGCGTTCGGGCATACTTTCTCAACACGCCAACCAAACTGCTCTTCCATCATGAAACGGTCAAACATCACGACATCGGGTTGCAGCTCTTCGATGTACTGGTCAAAGCTATCGCAATTTAACTGTATGGATTGACTCGAGATGCCCTCTTCAGAGAGGTCGATCATGTGCTCGGTTTCTTGAGCTGGCGTTGCAAATTCAACGGACCAACCTTGTCTCTTGAACAGGCGTAAAAGTGACATCATATGGCTGCCCGCCGCCGATGAATTCGGTTCTGGCCAAACGTAGCCAATTGCTAAAACTTTCTTCAAAACACTTCCTAAGAAATAACAAAAGGGACTGTAGAAGTCCCTAATTAAACGTAAGTCGATTTATACCGCTGATTATAATTAGTTCTAAAAACTCAGCGATCAGATTCGCTCACCTACATTGCGAGCTATCATAAGTACTTCATCCGCAGAGTACAGGTTTGAAATCGTGGTTTCGACTTCTGCACCCAACGTAGATTGATAAAGCTTTTGTGCAAAGTTGTCTGCTCTGGTGGTCACTAGCACGTGTTTGAGCGTCGAGCCTTGATCCGCCAAATGCTGTTTTACCTGCGGCAGGGAGTCTAGAATCAGCGTTTTACCCAATCCTTGCCCCTGCGCGCTTGGTAACACGGCAAGTTGCTCTAGCTCCAAAACAGCTTCTGGTCTAAACCCGCTTTTCTGAACCCAGATGATGTAACCCACGATCTCACCTTCACTCTCCGCAACAAAGTTAAGAAAACGCGGTGCAGCATTTAAGTTACATTGTAACCAACTTCTAGAGTGCTGTTGTCGAACAAATGTAGCTTGGTGAACTAAAGCCGCCTCATCAAGGTCGGCTTTAGCCATAAGACGTACTTTGACGACTGTACCCATCAGCGTTATTCGCTCGCTGAATTCGGGTGTGTTTTACAGTGTAAAATGGCTCTTTCTAGAAGCTCTAAAGCGGATTTATCAGCTTCTGGAAGCTTAGCATCTGATTGACCTAGCGGTTCAACACGGTTACCCCATTTAATGTGGCCAGCACCCCACGTTAAACCCGCACCAAACGCTGCAACAAGAATATTGTCGTTAGGCTTAACGAAACCTTGCTCTAGCGACTCACATAATGCAATTGGCACAGTAGCGGCCGATGTGTTGCCGTAGTTTTGGATGTTAACAAACGCTTTCTCGCGATCAATACCCGCCATATCACACAGAGTTTGGATGATTCGGATGTTTGCTTGGTGCGGGATCACAACGTCAATATTGTCGGTTGAGATACCTGTGCGGCTCAAGACTGTGTGTGCCGCTGCGCCCATGCCTTTCACTGCACGTTTGAAGATCTCTTTACCAACGAAATCAAAGTCCCAGTAACCGTTGTCAGCCGCAAAGCGGTCCATAGAAGTACCGAATTTTGGTACCGCTAGAATATCGCGGCCTTCGGCGTCACAACCGATTTGAGCTTCTTGTAAGCCGACTTGTTCTTCAGTGCGAGATAAAACCACAGCGCCAGCGCCGTCACCGAAAAGAACCGCGGTATCACGCTTGGTCCAATCAATGAAGAATGACAGACGTTCAGCACCCACAACGATGGCGTTGCGGTAATTACCCGCCTGAATCAGTCGAGTTGCGGTTTCAACGCCGTAGATGAAGCCTGTACACGCTGCGTTAAGGTCGAAAGCCGCTGCACTCTTAATGCCTAAGTTCTGTTGAACCTTAGATGCGGTATTTGGAATAAGGGAGTCTGGGCTGCACGTCGCGATAATCACGAGATCGATATCTTCGGCTGTTAGGCCAGCACACGCCATGGCATGTTTCGCTGCAACAGTCGCTAGCTCAGAGGTATTTACATGACTGATACGACGGTTTTCGATACCAGTTCGAGTTCGAATCCACTCGTCAGACGTATCAATGAAAGTGCTTAGATCATCATTGGACAGCACGGCTGGTGGTAGACACTTTCCCCAGCCAGTAATTTCGGCGTAAAATTTTGTCATCATTTACCTGTTTATTGTTTGTTTTTATTTAAGTATCGTATTCTAGTTTTAAACAGTATAAGCGCTCCGTGCGTGATTCGTAAATCGCGTTAGCAACGGAGTTACAATAAAAAGAGAAAGTTATGTCTACATTCAACACACGATGCCCTTCTTGTAATGGCGTAAACCGAGTTCCTTCAGAAAGAATTTCAGAAAGCCCAACTTGTGGTAAATGCAAAACAGCATTGCTCGATGGCGCTCCTATCGAGGGAACGTCACTTAATTTCCAATCTATATTGAACAGTTCACAGCCTGTGGTTGTCGATTTCTGGGCGACATGGTGTAACCCATGTGTGGGTTTTGCGCCAGTGTTCAGTGACGTTGCTAAAGAGCGCTCGGGAGATGTTCGATTCGTTAAGATTGATACTGAAGCTCAGCAGCAGCTTGCCGCGATGTACCAAATCAGAAGTATTCCGACGGTGATGGTGTTTAAAGATGGTAAACGTGTCGATACGATTAACGGTGCGTTACCAAAAGGCCAATTTGATCAATGGCTTAATCAAGCTCTAACCAAGTAACACTATTGTTTAAGCTATTGATTAAACTATTGAATTAGCTTTTGCTTTGTTCTAAGTAAACACACAAAAATAGGTTAGAGAGTCTTATCAAATCAAGACTATCTAACCTACTGTTTTATTTATGGTTATCACTTAACTTCTTGAATTAAACCACAGCTTCGCCTTTCGCTTGAATACTAGATTCTTGCTGACCTAACCCGTATTCCTCTTTGATTTGATCTGCGATTTTTTCAGCAATCATAATGGTTGGCGCGTTGGTGTTTGCCCCAATCAATGTCGGCATCACAGAAGCATCAATGACTCTCAAATTATCCAATCCATAAACTTTAAGATCGTTACCTACCACGGCTAATGAATCACTACTAGGGCCCATTTTACAGGTCCCGACCGGGTGATACTGAGTGTCTGCACGGTTACGAATGTCTTGCTCGATAGCCTTGTCATCACTGGCGTCCACTGGGTAGAAAGCATTGCCACGGATGTCATCAAACGCCGAACTCTCTAACATTTGATACTGCTTCTTCCAGCCCTTAATCATGATCTCCATATCTTCAGGATGACTGAAAAACGCAGGATCGATCTTAGGCGGATCATAAGGATCATTGCTATTAAGCGTTACGCTGCCATGGCTCTTCGGTCGCAACAAAGTGACATGGGAGGTAAACCCATGACTGGTATGGATTTTTCGTGCATGGTCATCCACAACAGCGACCACAAATACAAACTCTAAATCCGGCACGGCGATATGATCTGCGGAACAAAGAAAACCAATCCCTTCAGCAAAGTTGCTACTCATCTTGCCACGGCGTTCTTTGTGCCATAGCGGCAGAGCTTTGGTCATTTCAGAGGCCATTTGTAGCGAGATACCAAAGGTTTCACGTTTATCACTGCATTTATAGGAGTGTACTAAATCAATATGGTCTTGGAGGTTCTTGCCGACACCGGGCAGTTCGTGAACTTGTTCGATGCCATGCGCCTCTAATTCAGACTTAGCGCCTACACCCGACAGTAACAACAATTGAGGAGAACCAAATGCACCAGCAGATAGAATCACTTCTTTGCTGCACTGAATCTTATAACGCTGTCCGTTAGAACCATATTCAACGCCAACCGCTTTCTTACCTTCAAACAAGACCTTATGTGTGGTGGCTTTAGTAACGACCGTGAGATTCGATCGTGAAAGGTTTGGCGTTAAGTAAGCCTTGGCAGCGCTGCATCGTTCACCATTCAGCTGAGTGACTTGGGTCGGCATCGCCCCAAACTGAGCCGCACCGTTGATGTCGTCATTACGAGGAATCCCTATCGACTCACACGCCGTTAAATAGCGTTCCAACATCGGGCTCGGCGATCGAAGGTTTGCCACATTCAGAGGACCACCTTGGCCATGATACTCATCTTGGTGAACTTCGTTGTTTTCCGCTTTCTTAAAGTAAGGTAGACACGATTCATAATTCCACCCTGTGTTACCTAGGCTTTCCCATGTGTCGTAGTCGGAACGGTGCCCACGAGCGTACATCATGGCATTGATAGAACTAGACCCGCCAAGTGTCTTACCTCTTGGCTGATAACCTCTACGGCCATTTAAACCCGACTGTTCAACGGTTTCGAAAGCCCAATTATTGAGTTTGGTTGGCATCATAGCCACCACGCCAACGGGTGTATGAATGAATGGGCTCGTGTCTTTACCGCCCGCTTCTAACAAGCAAACAGTGACATTAGGATCTTCCGACAACCGAGAAGCCATGACACACCCCGCAGAACCACCGCCAACAACAATAAAATCATAACTATCCATTAGTCATCTCCGCTATTTCTAGTGGGTGCAATTCGCGCTTCAATATTTTGCCGGTTGCTGTCATGGGTAAGGCTTTGCGAATAAATACCTTACGCGGATATTTGTAATCGGCCAATTGCTCACGACACCATGTAATCAGAGCTGCACTATCACATTGCGTATGTTCGTGAAGCACCACATGAGCGTGAATCTCCTCGCCTAGGCGATAATGATGTTCACCCACAACCGCGACCATTTCGACATCAGGATGACACATCAATACTTCTTCGATTTCGCGCGGATATACGTTGTACCCGCCACGGATGATCATGTCTTTAACGCGATCAACAATGAACAAGTTGCCGTGCTCATCGGTGCGTCCAATATCTCCAGTTAGGAACCAACCGTCTCTTATCGCTTCTGCT
This sequence comes from Vibrio splendidus, assembly GCF_003345295.1. Classification (NCBI taxonomy): domain Bacteria; kingdom Pseudomonadati; phylum Pseudomonadota; class Gammaproteobacteria; order Vibrionales; family Vibrionaceae; genus Vibrio; species Vibrio splendidus. The sequence continues at coordinate 1,149,607 of NZ_CP031056.1, read as the reverse complement.
GTCGCCTCTGGTCTTTGATAGTAGCCTTTCATGACACTTGGACTTTTGATACAGACTTCACCCAGTTCACCCATTACAACAGAGTTGCCTTGTATATCAGTGATCTTGATAAGGTGACCACACAAAGGTTGACCCACACTGCCAGACAATCGGTCACCGTCAATATGATTAAAGGTCGCAACTGGCGCTGTTTCTGATAAACCATAGCCTTCTAATACTGGAAGCTCAAAGCGAGACTCAAACTGTCGAATAACCTCAAGTGGCATAGAAGCACCGCCAGAAACACCCAACCTCAAGCTGTGTTTAACCTGTTCAGAGCGTTTGCTTATTTCTAAACTACTAGAGGAGTCTTCTCCCGCCTTTAATAGCGCGATATACATGGTTGGAACGCCCGCAAACACGCTTACTTTATGGTTAATGATCTGTTCGATCACCAGTGACGGTTCGAAACGCGGAATCAACACCATGGTCGACCCTGTTAGCACACTCGCGTTCATCATCACTGTCTGGCCGAAGCTATGGAATAAAGGCAGTGTGGCCATTGTGGTGTCGCTGTACTCCAATCGCATTAGATACTGTGACGACATCGCATTGGTTTGCATGTTGGTGTGGGAAAGCTCAGCCCCTTTTGGCTGACCTGTCGTACCTGAAGTATAAAGAATCACAGCGGTATCATCACCATGGCAAGCCACAGACTCAAAAGGAATCAAAGGTTGTCCTAACCAGTCAGCCATTGATTCATGCTGCTCGTTTCTTTCTGAAGTCGTGTCTGCGCCGGCTGGGATGGGCATCTCGACAAAGTGTTCACAATGGTTTGCCTGTTCGAAACCTTGTAAGCCATAGCGACCGATGGGCAGCTCTTCACTGCCCTCAAAGCATAAATAGGCTTTCGCGTCAGAGTCATTAAGGTGATAAGCGATCTCTCTTGCTTTAAATAACACGTTCAAAGGCACCACGACGCAGCCTGCTTTCAGAATTCCATAATAGGCAATCGGGAAATACGTGACATTCGGACACGACAACGCGACCTTATCTCCTTTCTTGAGCCCCAGCCTCTTTAAATTAGCGGCGACGTTTCCAGAAAGTTGTTCCAACTGAGAAAAGCTGACTTCATCCGTCCCCATTCGCAGAGCGACTTTATTTGGGAAAAGCGAAGCGCTGCGCTCCAAGTTAACAGCAAGATTGTGCATCCATGATCTCCTTATTCGGCTTAGACCTATTAATCACGGTCACCGTAGACGTTGTTGTATTTTGTTTCGAATATGTGTTTAACCTATGTTCATTTGTTCTTTGCTTTCGTTTCTAATCTATTGTTATTTCAACCCTATGCACACGTATCCGTGTACGGCTTATTAAATTACAACATTTTGATAACATTCTGCAAAGGTTGCAAAAAGACAAAAAACGGTGATATTCGGACATAATTGCAACACAGCCGACGAAAAGATGTTCGTGGTTAAGATAGAATAAGAACACTCAACAAGAGGCATATTATGGAATACACCGCAGTTTACGAACCGGATATGCAGGCATTTGGTATTCTTGATCTTCAACTATTGTCTCGCTATTTTTCATCATCCTTGACGGTCGATACGTTGTTGAAAGGCAGTAACATCGATGAGTTCCAGCTCAATACGCCAGATACCCACATCACGCTCGCACAAAAATTAGCGGTGTTCAGTAACGCGCTTGAGAGTTCCAACGTAGAGGGGCTAGGACTAAAAGTTGGACAGGAAGCCCGATTTAGTGATTTTGGTGTGTTGGGTTACGCAGTGTTCAGCAGTGAGACACTGTTAGACGCTCTTTTAATGGGCTTCAAATATCTGCGTCTTGCGGGCCCTGTTCTCAAGAAGACCATGTCCGTTGAACATCAAACCGGATACTTTCGCGCTGAGCAACTTATCGAGCTCGACTCTTTGTTGCCTTTCTGTTGTGAGTATTGGTTTTCCGCTATTCAAAGTTTGTGTGAAGAAGTGCTACAACAGCCGTTTCCCTCTCTTGTGATCCGCTTCCCTTATCCTAAACCTACCTACGGCGATCTCTATCAGGAGATTTTCCGTTGCCGGGTAGAGTTTGATTGCGAGCAGCTTGAATGGCAGTTCGATGCAACAAGCCTATATTCACCTTTACCAACGGCTAACCCAATCACCTTACAAATGTGTTTGAAATCTTGTGACGACATGTTGGCTAGAGTCAGCGCACCCACCAGCCTAAAAGAGAAGATCTCACAGATGTTTATTGAAAGGCCTGGCTGTTACCCTTCCATTGAAGCGCTATCCACAGAATTGGGAATGTCTTCGAGAACACTACGTAGACACCTCAAAGCTGCAGACACGAGCTATCAGAAAATATTGGATCACGTGCGATTTCACCTCTCTAGGCACTACCTTTCATCGACGCATATGAGTATTGAAGAGATCTCCGATAGAGTCGGATTTTCAGACAGTGCGAACTTTCGGCATGCCTTTCGTAGGTGGAGTGGAAGCTCGCCCAGACAATACCGAAAAGAAGTGGTCTAACACGATTAAACGCCCTAAATTAAAATCTGATAAATACAACGAATCTCTCTCCGTCTTTCAAATTAAATAGTCGTTTGAACAACGCTTTATCGGCTATTTAACCGCAGAAAATATCGCGAAAACATGAAATATCACAACGGTATTTTAGCCAACAAACACGATAGATTTCTTTTATCTTAACGACCATTTTTATTCGTTTTACCCAATTCAGTTTCTCCCCCATAGTCGCGGAAAATTCATCGTTTCTTTTACTATTTAGAGGCTCCTGCATTGGACAACATCCAACCAACAACTCGCATAACTGTTCCTGTTATTGCATTGTCTTTTTACGCGATCGCTTCAGGCTACTTAATGAGTTCATTACCATTAATGCTGTCTGAGTATGGCTTAGACAGTAATCTATCGAGTTGGTTGGCGAGTGCCTTTTATGCAGGTCTTTTAGCGGGTACGTTATTGATTGAGCGTGCGATCGCTCGCGTTGGTCACAAAGACGCGTTCGTCATTGCACTTAGCGTATTTATCGCAACAATTCTTGTATTACCGTTGGCGCCACATCAATCAGTTTGGTTGTTGGCTCGTTTCGTCGCGGGTGTCTCAGTCGCTGGGATCTTTGTGATTGTGGAATCTTGGCTAATGAGCGGTGAAGAATCTCAACGTGCGAAACGTTTAGGGGTTTACATGTGTTCGTTATATGGCGGCTCGGCCGTTGGTCAACTTGGCATCGGATACCTTGGTATTACGGGGGGCGTGCCTTTCATTGCAATGTTCACCCTGCTGTTTGGAGCAATCATTGTATTGATGTACGGACAAGCGACAGCACCACAAATTCACGATGCGCAGTCTTTATCACTGAAACAAATCAGCAAGCTAAGTCACAGCGCTTTGATTGGCTGTATTGTTTCTGGGTTAACACTTGGGTCTATTTACGGATTGATGCCTGTAGAACTCGCTCAGCGCAACATCGCACACCAAGACATTGGCGGTTTGATGGCGTTAGTGATTATGGGTGGTATGGCCGTTCAACCGATGGTGACGTGGTTGTCTCACCACATAGGACAAGTGTTATTAATGGCTCTGTTCTGCCTGCTAGGGGTTGCAAGCATTGGTGTGCTCACTATCAACCATGATTTTTACGTTCTTGGTATGAGCTTGTTTGTTTTAGGTATGGCGACCTTTGCACTTTACCCAATTGCGATTAACTTGGGTTGTCGTAACTTAGACCCGAGCTACTTAGTTTCAGTGACTCAAGTTATGTTGTTGTGTTACAGCATCGGCTCTGTAGCAGGGCCATTGGTTGCGGATAGCTTTATGGATTCACAAGCAGGCTTATTCACTTACCTGTTCGCGTCTCTACTCGCTACAACCATCTACATGCTAATTGCTAGCCTAAAACGTTCTCCTCTACAGATTGCAGGCGAGTAAATCGAATAGACAGGCACAAGAACTGTATCACTAGGGCTCTTAGTTATGACTTCCCGTCTAAATTAAGAGCCCTTTTTGTTTTATGTCGTCTGGAGGAAAGATCGACAAAAAACCAATAGCAAATAGCAAATAGCAAATAGCAAATAGCAAATAGCAATAAAATCTATTATTTCAAAAGGTTAAGGTTGAAATACGTAACCTTCACCAGTAATCGTGATGATTAATCCGTCTCCGAATAATGATCTAATTTCGGATATCGCAACAATCACAGATGAGTTGGTCACTTTCTCACTTTCCCAGCCAATCTTCTTTAATTGGCCAACACTGAACAGTTCACCTCGATGTCGATTCATAAATAAAATGATCTTTCGGTACGCCAAAGGCATGGTAGCCAGTACGTAACCATTTTCAACATTGCGAATGAGTTTGGTGTTGAGTTCAACAATTTTACCGTTTAGTTCAAGTACTACGTTGTTTTCAGAGTGGTTCGTTTCTATTGCAGGATAAGAGTCCATTTTTATATCATTCCCTTACTATATAGCCAGCGACAAAGTCAGATTCGATCGTATTTATATAACGTCGCTTATAAGTGGACGTTTTAGATTTGACGATAATCAATGGAATTCGTACGGTAAAGAGATTAAATTTTTATTATTAATATATTAACAGGATATCAATAGAAGATTATTTATTACTCCATGACATACCCTTCGTTGGAAACGGTTTGTATACAACGGCAGTCAAGAATCCTCCTTATCTCGTAAATAGCAACCAACACAGATGCAGATGTCACCGCTTTACCTGCCCAGCCTACACGCTTCAAAATTTGCTTGCTCACCACTTGGCCTCTGTTCAGGTAAAGATAGAAAAGTACTTTACGATGAGGCTCAGCAAGCGTTCCTATTATTGAACCACAACCCTGCTTGCGTACGATTTTAGTGCCTGATTGAAACTCTTTATTGTTTAAAATGAGCTTCGACGGAAGAGCTAAATCATCCGTCTCACTGATAACTTGGTGCATTAATTCCTCGCATTGCATATGCAGTCACCCTCTTGGATATTTCCAATAGTACCGAATAGAGTAAAAATACTAAATTGATAGATAGCTCAATACGGTAATATTACTGCAAAGCTTGATCTTGCGTAATTGATCGAGGAAATAAGCAAGGCTAACCAAGAAGTCGATGGCTTTTTCGATACTGGCTGGGTGACAGACCAAAATGTTTTTTGAAACGATGTGAAAAGTTATAAGGATCTTTGTAGCCCAACCGATTCGCAATCATAGAGACTGACCAATCTTGATATTTCAGCAAACTGGTGGCTTTATCCATGCGTAATTGAATCAATTTACTGCGTGGTGACAGGTTGAATAGCGTCTTGGTGACTCTATTGAGCTGCTCTTCACTGATGAACACCCTTTCGGCCATCCCTGCGACGGTCCATGGCTGGTGCAGACTGCTTTCAATCTCGTTATAGAGTGCTTGAACACGTGCTGTGGTGCTGGTCGATTTGGGTTCAAACCCCGTCAACGTTCGGATGATTTCACTCAAAAGTAACTTACGGTAACTGGCTCTACCGCCTATCTCAAAGTAAACCAAGTTCATTAATGACCAGATCTGCTCACACTCTCCGAACGGCACTATCCCCTGACCTAAACTTGCTATGTGCTGCCATTGCTGCGTATCGGGCGTCAGCATCCACGCCATTTTCCAATAATTGTATTGAGGATCGAGTTCAAAACGAAATGGGGTTTCAGCAGGAAGAACCACCAGCGTATAAGGTGTAATCGCTTGTACCGAGGTTGAAGTGGTTAGAATTCCGCCCCCTTCTTGAGTAAAAATCAACGTATGAACATTAACGGATTCGCGCTCAACCCAGTAGCCATCATATAGCTTCGCCATGCCGCCCATATAGACACCAAAGCTTTTCATCTCTGGAATATCTTCAACGGTCAAAAAACGTTCTTTGCACTGTTCAGCGAGAAAAACATCATCGTGCCAAGTTGATTTTGGTCTCATTGAATCAATGACGGATTCGCACAGGTTTTGTTGTTTTTTAAACATGTTGTTACTTCGCTCAAAACACTATAGTTCTGCCATAAATCGGAGAGCTTATGACAACTAACATCAACCCTAACTCATCTATGAATAACAAGCCAGAGAGCATCTTACCTCGTATCGTTAAACTTGGTTTGCCTGTTGCTTTGCAAAGTGCGCTTGTCGCTATTCTTGCCCTTGCTGACGTATTAATGGTCAGTGATTATGGTATGGAAGCAGCTGCAGCTGTGGGAATTGCATCAAAATGGCACTTCGTTGCAATTATGATTATGGCAGGGTTGGCCTCAGCAAACGGTACATTAGTCGCTCAATACTGGGGAAAGAATGACCGAAAAAGCGCACGAACAGTATCCTCGATTGCGATGATATTTGGCTTAAAAGTTCTGTTGCCTGTTACTGCAATCATCACTCTTGGTTCTCAGTTTTTAATGATGTTGCAAACCAGCGATCAAACCGTGATTGAACTTGGCGCGACTTACCTATGGTATGGCTTCCCTGTTCTACTTCTGACTCACATTGTTGTCGTGGTAGAAGCAAGCATGCGCTCATCAGGTGACACCGTAACTCCACTATTATTAGGTGGCGTTACCATCGCACTCAACATTGCGCTTAACTTCATTCTTATTAAAGGTGCTTTCGGCATTCCAGCAATGGGCGTCGCAGGTGCGGCATTGGCGACAACCTTAGCGCGATTAATTCAAGTGGGCTTGATGTATAGCTACATGCGTATGCGTAAACATTGGCTATTAACGACACCGAGCTCACCACATCGCCCATCATTGTGGATGTCTTACCGTCGCATTGCTTTGCCGTTGACGATGAATGCTGTGTTGTGGGCAATGGGTACCATGGCATATCAAATGATTTTCGGTCACATGGGCACGACTGAGCTTGCGGTGTTCTCGATGCTCGCACCATTTGAATCTCTGTGTTACTCGATCTTCTTTGGTATTTCAGTGGCGTGTTCTGTTTTGTTAGGCCATTCATTAGGCCGTGATGAATTTGATGACGCGATGAGCATGGGTCTAACATTCATTAAAGCCGTCGTTGGTTTTGGCGCGGTCGTTGGGTTGCTACTGTTTATGGGTAAAGAACATGTTCTATCATGGCTAAACCTTTCTACCGATGCATTGTACCCACTCGCTGCACCTGCAATGACTATTATGTGTTTTGCGGTAGTCATTCGTATGCTCAACATGGTGATCATTAACGGTATTATTCGTGCTGGTGGTGATAACGCTTTTTGCCTGCGAATGGATTTCATCGCGATGTGGATGGTGGGTATTCCAGTATGTGTTTACGGTGCGTTTGTCGCTGGATGGGATTTCAAATACATCTATGGTCTGATGTTGGTAGAAGAAGTGGTGAAGTTAGCTATATGCTCGCACCGATACTTGAGCCGACGCTGGATCAACAACCTCACAGTGACCTACGACGAGCCTCAAGCAGCATAGGCTATTTGGCTACATTTAAGCTGAGATAGCAGCGTATCTACATCAAAAAGGTCTGAGAAATCAGACCTTTTTCGTTCCTTCAGCAACCACTTTAAAACGCCAGTTACTTCTTATTCATTCGGATATGGCGGTTCGACACATTCGGCAATGGCTTCTCTGGCACTTTCCGCTTCTCATGTATCAAATGTCGTATCGCTAAAATCGGATGCTTGAGTAGCATTCTTGGCCCAGCATATCGCATCACTAAACGCATCTGCTCTTTAGGGTCAGGCTTATAGCAATGAATCGGACACTTATTGCAGGTTGGCTTCGCCTCGCCATAAGGACAGCGGTCAAGTCGTGTTTCAGCATAACGCAACAGTTGCTCGCACTCTTCACATAACGCGTTGTCCAAACGAACAGCACCGTGATGATCTTTGCAATAGATGTGCACCATAGCAATAACAGTTTTGTACTCGGTTGCGAGTTCGCCTTGCAGAATGTTGTTATGTTGAAACATGATTAATTACTCAGTGATAGACCGTACAGGTTGAGATTGACGCTTTCATTGATCGCCTCTTCAACTCGCTCAAACACAAAACCCAACTTAGTCAGCAGTGCGATGCTTCGAATATTATCAGAGGTCGTGATGGCAACTAAATGATCGATATCAGCATTATGTTGAGCTTGTTCAATTATCGCTTGTGCCGCTTCCTTTGCATAACCTTGGCCATAGACTTCAGGTACAAAACCATAACCAATATCATGCGCCTCTAGTGTGTCTCTTTTAATCAAACCACAGACACCGATTGGCGTTGAAGACTCTTTAATCTCGACCATCAGTAAACACACACCCTTCTCTCTATACATCTTAAGAATGTTGTTTTCGATGTATTCAACAGCCTTGCCAGTATCTGTAATTTCCTTGTCTCCGATGTAACGTAAGAAATCTTCTGAGCTATATAATCGCTGGATAAACGCCGCATCATGAGGTGCGATCATTCTTAATCGTAAGCGTGCGGTTTCGACTGCCTGCATAGTGATATTTTCCTTGCTGGATAGCATGTAAATATTGAGTTCTAGATCTAAAATGATTATCCTCCACCGCATAAACTAAATACAAGGCTATGCAGCAATGAACCGTAAGAAAAAAATCAATCAAATTCTAAAGAAAAGACAGAAACAGGCGACCTCTAAACTGCATGGTAGCAACAAGCCTCGCTATATTTCTAAAGCTGACCGCGCAAAAATGGAAGCTGAAGAGCAAGCGAAAGCCGCTCAAGAGCAAGCTGAAGGCACAGTTGAAGTTTCTGTTGAATCGGAAGAAGCTGGTATCGAAACTAAAGAGACAAAAGCTGCAGAGTAAATTTTAGCTCGCAGCACTCTTGCCCAGCACTCTGACCCAAAACTCTGACCAGAGCCAACGGACAAGAACAAAAAAAGCAGCCTCTATTTGGGCTGCTTTTTTGATCGTATTTTTTGAACGAGCGGTTTATTAGCTAACTTATTTTAGCCACTTAACCTTTGAAAGGCTCAACTTCCCAGCGAGCAAATGGCGCTTTTGCGTTAATCCCTGCTCTTCCCCAACGATCTACGGAATCAACAACAAGAATTCGCTCATGCGGTACCAGTGACTTAATTAACGTCGTTGGCTTTTTCGCTGTGACTAACCAGAGTTCATCGTCTTCTGAAAACATCGTTTTGAGCTTCGCTTTGTCTTGATCTGTCCATTCAAGTTCTGCTTTGAACATACGCTCTTCAACAAACAGTTGGCTACCAGAAGCGAAATCTTCCAAACTTTCTGAAAGCAACAATACTGAATCTACGTCGTTATCCAATAACACCGCTTGTTGCTTGTTAATCAGTTCACGAACATCAAGCATTACGCGCTGTAGGTTGCTATCAATGGTCTCAGCTTGCGCCGGCCACAACAACTTAAAGTCATCAGCCACAATTGCCGCCATACGCGTTAGATTGGTTGGGTTTAACCACGCGTATTTAGACACTTCACCATTTGATAACGTCAGCGCAGCGACACCTTGCGCACGCGGTGTAATCGCTTGAGCAGCATCAACCTCGACCAAACGGATGTTGCCTTGTCTTGCGTATACAAATGTAGGATCAGCTTGCCAGATAGATGACAGCGTTAGTACAACAGTCGCCTTTTCACCTGACTTAAGCACCTTACTTGCGCCCTTAGTGCCAAACCAATTAGGCAAGCGATCAATGCCGTAACGTTTTGGTGGTAGGTATTCAGCGGTAATATCGGTGCCTTTGGTGAGCTCAGTCGCTAACGCGTAAGTCACAGGCGTACTGGTGAGGATATCCTCTGCATTAGCGCTGATAGACACTATTGAGCCAGCCAACAATAGGCTGCTTAATGCGCCCGCTTGAGTCGTTGCCTTCACTGAACTTGAAATACGATTCATTAAAGAGGTCATGATTATGCCTTTCTTACAATTCGGTATAGCGTTGCCGCTAAGAAAAACGTTGCAGAAACGATGATAATTGAAGCGCCAGATGGCACTGGCAATTTAAGTTCCATCGGTAAGACGGTTCCGACCAAACACGCGATGGTTGCCAGCAACGCAGAAAGCAAAACAAAGCTGCCCATGCGCTTAGTTAGCAATCGAGCCGTAGCACCTGGGATCAGCAATAACGCGCCAACCAGAACCGCACCCACTATTTTCACGGCTGCAATCGTCACTAGAGTGATCATCATGACAAACAGGTAGTCGTAGAAGCTGGTGTTATAGCCACGAACCTTGGCAATATCAGGACTAATACAAGTCAAAAGAATACGGTTGAACGTCGGTATCAAGAGCAAAATGATGATCGCGCAGCTGCCTGCGAGAATTGCTAAATCTTGGTCTGTTACTGTCAGAATCGATCCAAATAACACGTTCTCAAGCATGTGGATATTGATCTTACGTGCTACGTACATCAGCAATGCCGCGCCTACTGCCAATGCTAGCGCTAGAAACACACCAACTAAGGTGTCATATGGCACGTTGGTTCTGTTTCTTACAAAGTGAAGAAGCAAAGCGAAGATCATACAGAAGCTAAACAAGCCAATAATTGGGTTTTCTGGTGGCTCACCAAGCAGAACACCGATAGCGATGCCGGTTAAAGCCGCGTGGCCGACAGCTTCAGAGAAAAAAGCGAGACGCTTTGCAATCACCAAAGTACCAAGGCCACCTAGTAACGGGCCCAGTAATAATGCAGCAACCAGTGCATTCACCATGAACGCATACATGAAGCTGTCTGATAACCAACCCGCTTCAACGCCACTTACGGCAAGTTGTCGTAACCATTCCATTACGCAACCTCCTTCGATTTAGTGATGGTTGCACCACTGCTGTAGTGCTGGAATAAGCTTTCAATTTTACTTGGGTGCAGTACTTGTTCGTGAGAACCGCTATCAACCAAGAATCGATTCACAACATGTACATTGGCTTCAAGACGACGCACTGCGGTTACATCATGGTGAACCGCAAGGATCGTACGGCCTTCATCAACACATTCACGAATTAGAGATTCAAGATAACGAACGCCCTGCTCATCCATACCGGTCGTTGGTTCATCCAACACCAGTAAGCTTGGGTTATCCAATAAGGCTTGAGCAAACAATACACGTTGTTGTTCACCGCCCGATAACTGGCCCATACGGCGGTCGCTACGAGTCGCCATTCCCACTCGATCTAATTGTGCTAATGCAAGATCCAACTGCTTAGACTTGCGACGCCAAAATAGCGGAATTCGAGTTTGGTTAAGCAACACGAAATCCATTACCGTCAGGGGTAAGCTCGATTCGAAGGCCGCTTTTTGAGGAACGTAACCAATACTTGGCTTTTCTGGCCAATGAATATTGATTTGCCCAGAGAAAGGTGTGAGACCAAGAACAGAGCGCAGCAAAGACGTTTTGCCTCCGCCGTTTGGCCCCATGATCACATGGCACTGACCCGCTTTAAGTTCTAGTGAGATATCGTCAAGAATGACGTTGTTGTCGTATTGCAGACCGAGCTGATTAATTGAAATTGATGGACCTAGCATTATGCATTCCCGCTCTTCGCTTGGTTCGCCGCAGCAAATTTCATGGCTTCGATTAACGTCTCGAGGTTCTTCTTCATCTCAACTTCGACTTTATCGTCTGCATATTCGCCGTGCGTCATGTGAGAAAAACGGTAAAGCTGCACGCCTGTTTCCGCTTCAATGGTGTCAACAAAGCGATTTGGCATATTGAGCTCATAGAACAGAACATCAATGCCCGAAGCGCGGATCTTTTCGATCGTTTCTTGTAGCTGGCTCGCACTTGGTTCAACACCGTGTGCAGGCTCAATTACCGCCGCCACATCTACACCAAACTCTTGAAGGATATAGCCGTAAGCATTGTGCGTAGTCGCTACTTTCATGCCTGATGTGTCTAGCTCACCTAGTGACAACATCGCATCACGCTTCATAAAACGAAACTGCTTGGCGTATTTACGCGCGTTTTTACGATAAAACGCCGCGTTGTCTGGGTCGAGCTTAGAGACTTCGCTCGCGATGGTGTAAACCTTTTGAATCGTTGTCGAAAGGCCAACAAAGGTATGCGGGTTCACGGCACCTTGGCCAACAGACTGACCTAATGCGGGAAGTAGAGGCACTTCTTTGTTTGCTTCGATAACCACTAAGTCATCACGTTGCGCGGCTGAGATTACTTTTAGTGCGAAGTCGTCATGGCCAATACCGTTTACTACGATTGCATCCATCTGGCTCAATCGCTTCAAATCATTGGGTTGTGGTAAGTAGTTATGCGGATTAAACCCAGCATCAACCAATGGAAGGATGTTCACTTTGTCACCCACGACAGCTTTTACGTAGCTGTAGTAAGGTTGAAGCGTGATACCAATCGTTAGCTTGTCGCTGTCGATCTTGTATTCTTTTGCCAATGCATTGGGTGTCATTAACACCGCCAATAACGACATCAATAGAGTCATAATTCGCATAGTAAATCTCTTATTATTAGTGAGCATTTTTGTAAGCCGGATTGTTTAATGAGAAGAAGCATCATGCTGTTCAACTTCTGATTCATTGACGACCATTTTCCAGCCCGCAGACTCAAGTGTGTGTTGATCAAAAGTACCGGGCTGTTCTGCTACTCCACCGAAGTAGATCCAGATTTCAGGAGAGACGCTGTTGGCGTTTAAAATAAAGGAATCCGCAGAACCATGATCGGATGGCGTAGAAAAGTAGTAACCACGCTCGTCCAATAACCAAGTATGAGAACCTTTGCGCTTCCAACTCTGGTCTTCAACAAACGGCGCGACCCATTCGTCTTTAAGTGATACGACACTTGGCCATTCGCCGTCTGAGTCCATACGCAGGTCACGAATCTCTTCATGCGCTAAACGCAGCTCTGATAACATCGCCAAGTTTTCTTGCTCAACATCGGTCACTAAGATTTGGTGATCAAGTACCGCTTTTACGTGGGATTCTGCTTGATGAACTGGGATAGCTATCGTGGCAAAGCTCAGAATGAACACAATGATCAGCCCTACCCATTTGCCTTCTCTGCCGCCCGTGTCAGCACGTACACCTTGGATCATCATTTCTCGCTGATCTCTACAACATCGACTTCAACAGGAAACTCATGGCCTGAATCAAACACAAGGTAGAACTCAGTATCAGGATTTGGGAACTCGACGATAGAACGCTTATCCGTCATCTCTTTTGCAATCAAGTTGTCTTCGTAGTCGTACATCTCAACCGCGTAATCAATCGCTTTACTACCGTCTGAATAGCCCGCTTCGCAAGCCACGGTTTTGCCTTCAAACCAGCAGCTCATCAGTGGAAAGTGTGCTTGCGCAGGTAATGCCGCGAAACCAAGTCCCAGTGCCAAGCATGGAGTGATTATCGATTTTAGTTTTGTTTTTATTGTCATGGTTCGTACCCTAGCCACTGTGCAAATTCTCAGAAGTTAACTGAGCGATAAAGGGCTCAAATGAGCCCTTAAGTTTTTAGTTGCTTAATCAGGAATCGAGCCCCGATATCACAGATTATTGAAGCAATGCTTCGAACGTTAGGTGAACGTTCGCGCTTGCTTTGTCTGCCAGTGGGTTGTCAATCAACTCACCTTTGTAGTTCGCTTTCATTACGTAACGACCCGCTACGTCTGGAGTGAAGGTAATTTCACCGTTCTCGTTACTCACAACATCAATCTGCTCTTGGTGGTTACGGTAAAGCGTGCCTTCTCGAGTGATTTCAGCTTTCACGTCTTTTTGAATTTCACCGTTGTAGAAGAATTGGAACGTTACTGGTTCACCTTCAATGATGTCTGAAGGGTGCGTGACTGGCTTCATTTCAAGTAGCTTGCCTTCAATTTTGAAGACTGAATCCGATGGCTTACCTACTGTGATGTAGCTTTCTGCACGAGTGAAGCTGATTTGTGTTACCACGTCACGCGACTTTTCAGGAAGAACTGAATCACGTTCCGCTTTGTTTGCTTTGATCCATTTCACTGTGTCACGACGACCCGCTTTGTATTGCGTGTAGTAAGAAGGCTCATTGTTGATTGCAACTTTGTGCGTACCTTCTTCTTCGAAGTAGAAATCAAAAATAGAACGACGTTTACCACGAATAACAAAGTTAGGACGCTCGCTGCGACCATCTGGCATGATGACATGTGCGTTTTCACTGCCTGCTGGCTTATCGAAAACGAACGTACCGTGAGATGCAGTAACGTCGAACGTTAGCCAGTCACCGCCTTCTTTAGACACGGTAAAGTGAGACGGCAGGATCCAACGTGGGTGAGCTTGCGCTGTTGTCGTTGCTGCTAGGCCGAATGCCATCACACCCGCTAGTGCAAGTGCCTTAATTTTTGTCTGTTTCATCATGTTCAATTCCATTATTTATAATTGTTAGCCGTGTCGCTCTATCTGAGCCTACGATGACGACTGTCTATTCTGTTGAGTTTGCTTTTGCTATTCGCACTTACTATTTAGCGATGTAGTTCAGAGTGATTTCACCCGTCTCTTCTGTCGCCTTTAGCTCATAAGAAGCATTTACATCCGTTAGCGATACTTTTTGACGAAGGTAATTACGGCCGCCGTGTTCACGCACAACCTCGATATGAACCGTGTATTCGCCTTGCTCTAGAGTTTGGCCATCATCGCTCTTACCATCCCAAACGAAACGGTACTGGCCAGCAGGACGCGTTGCAGAAGTCACTGCATCAACCAATTCACGATCGTAACGCCCAACTTTTCTCCACCAGCTACGTAAGTCTTTAAGCCATTCATCTTTACCGACCCAAAGCTCAATGGTTTTCACTGACTTTCGTTCGCTGTTCTCTACCCACACCGCCACATAAGGACGCGCGTACATAGAGGTATCAATCTTTGGAAGCTTAAAGTTCACATCAAGTTTTGCCGTATCAGGGATCGCTTGTGCCATACCTAGGCTTGGCAAAAGAGATAAAGCAAGAAGCGCCTTGCTCCAGTTCATTTTTTTCATGTTTAACAACCTTTTAAATCCGTTTAGCCTTTAGTTCATTCTTCAAGCTGATTCACTAAACTGACTCATCAGCCTAATTCATCAAGCTAACGAGGGGTTAAGGTACCGCGACAAAATAGATAGCAAGCGAGATTACAGACCCAAATACCGTCCATTTAATGGAGGTATTCAGTGTTTTTTTCTTAGGTAACAGTAAGCACACGCCTGTAAGTACAAAGAAGATCATCAGTAGCGCTGTGATATCGATGAACCACTTCCAAACTTCACCGCTGTTACGGCCTTTGTGTAGATCGTTCAAAAGTGCGATAACGCCGTAATTGGTGGTTTCGACTTCCACCATTTCAGACGCCACGTCAACGAACACAGAGGCGTTGTAGCCTGGTCCTTTGAAGTCCATAGACACTTCACCGATCAGCAACTCACCGCCTTCAATCTCGGCGTAGATGTCTAAACCTGAAGGAACGCCAGATAGGTTGGCTTCTTCAAACAGAAATGTTTCAAAGGCCGTTTCGTCGGCTTTTAATCGCCCGTCTTGGATTGAAAATAAACTTGTAGGAAGCGTTAACGTAGACCGTTGGATATTGGGTTGGGTTGATTCAAATAATTCAGGTCGATTAAGGGTGATACCTGTCACTGAGAAGAAAAGAACAACGAACAGAAGCGCCATTGAAATATAAACATGAAGTCGACGAGCCCATGATTGAACCGCCCTACTTTTTAACGACATACAAACCAATACCTATAAATTTTATGGCGACAATTTAGTTGATAATCATTCGTATTGGCATTCAATTTACATTGTTTACGTTTGCCGAGCGGCGTAAGGAAATTTACATAACATTACATGGGAAGTAATCGAACTGTTTATCTACTCTGTTAACGTGTAAATCTTGCTAACGTTTAGAGCTGGCGGTAATAACAGTTTCAAACGTCAATCAAGGGGACAAACGTCAATGTGATTCAACCGAAAGATCATCGATAGAAAGCAATAGGTGGATACACCGTGCATTTAAGAAACGAAAACTGGAAGTATTTAGAACTGAGATCACTATCAAGATCATTAACATCAGGATCTGTTCAAGAGTAGTTTAAGCTTATTGTCTATAAAACGAGCATGGCGATACATGTTTAAAAGGATTTTGAAATGCGTATGATTATTTTAGCTTTTACCATGTTGGTAACGGCTTGTACTAGCCAGATTATCGGCACTGACGAACATATCGAGAGTTATATCGGCTCCAATATTGCCGACGCCCAAAAGTTGTATTTAACGCCTCACTCTCAAGCTGTTTCATTTTGGGAGTCGCGCACGTTTGCTTGGGTAGAAACTCAAACCCCACTCGAGAATGGCGAAACACAACATGCTTTCAAAAACCCCTATCGTGACTGCACTATCAACTGGGTTGCTGACCAAAACGGAATGATCATCACGGGATCGCACAGTGGCGAGATGTGTAGCCCTTAACTTTGCCTTTGCTCATATCTCGATCAAACAGCAAGGCCTAATGAAGCACTAAGGCTCAATTTTATTCAATATATAAAAAAGGGTGTCATTTGAACGATCAAATGACACCCTTTTGCTTTTCTTGTTTCTAATGTGCTGTTTCTTGTCTTCTGTTTGCTATGAGCGGTTAGACGTTTCCGTTATCACTGACTGTTCGTAGCTGAGTAAGATATTTGATCCAACCTTTCGCCTCAGAAGATGGTTCAATGTTGTTCGCACGCTTGGCTTGAGCAAGGGCGTTATCAAGATTCTTTAACTTGTACCATGAACGCACTTTCGCTAAAGCAACGTCGGCTTGTTTGTTTTTGTCTTTCACTTTGTCTAAAACAACCAACGCTCGGTCGTAGTAACCTTGCTGAACCAATAGCTGTGCCACATTCCAGTGGTATTGAGTGTCCTTTTTAGAGGCTAACGTCCACACTTCAATGGCATTGTCCCACTCTTTAGCTAGCTGCCAGTAAGTTGCTTGCTCAGCCAGAAGTTGAACATCGCTGTTCGCGTCATCTAACTTACTTATTTCTTCAGCAGCTCGCTCTGGAATACCTCGTTTGGCATAAAGCTGTGCTAATAAACGGCGATCCGAATTTTTAAGCTCAACGCCCTGTAAATCAGCCAGTGCTAACGTGTTCAATGCATCACGATTACGTTCCAATCTTAGCTGAATACCGACAAGTTGACGCCACCAGTTATCTTTCTCTGGTTGAAGTTCAATGAGGCTTTCCAGTGTCGGAATAGACTGCTTCCACTGTTTTAACTGAAGCTGTGCGCCCAATTTTAGCGATAGAGGCGACAACTCTGCTTTTGAATTGAATTTGTCTCGATTACCGATGGCAACTAGGACTTTCGACCAGTTTTCAATTTGGTATTCAGCTTGTGCAATTCGCATCCAAAGCGTATCTTTCTTTTCTTTTTCTGGCGCTGTTTTCACTAACTCGTAATAGTGCGGAAGCGCGTTTTTAAACTGCTGATCGTTCAACAACAAATCAGCCAGCATGCGTTTCGTTATC
Source organism: Vibrio splendidus (assembly GCF_003345295.1). Classification (NCBI taxonomy): domain Bacteria; kingdom Pseudomonadati; phylum Pseudomonadota; class Gammaproteobacteria; order Vibrionales; family Vibrionaceae; genus Vibrio; species Vibrio splendidus. The sequence continues at coordinate 1,132,171 of NZ_CP031056.1, read as the reverse complement.
CAAGCCTGTTCATCAACCAGCAAATTGCTGTCGACCGCATAAGTAAGCTGCTTAATTGCCGTGTCGGTTTTGCCATCTTGCCAGTAAAACACACCAAGCATACGAGCTACGTACGCTTTGTCGTAGCCTTTAGAAAGCTCCAAGCCTGCAAGAACGTCAATCGCCTGTTTAACCTGTTCATCTTGAGCAAGCTTGTGCGCTTTTTGAACACGAATAGCAGTATATTGAGTTAGCTCTTTTGCTTGTGTTGTAAGGGGCATTAACAACACGCCCACTAATATCCATATATGTTTCATCATTTTGCCAACTTAAACTCTAGTTTCACGGTTTGACCAACCTGAGCTATCGCTTTTCCATCGACGACTTTCGGTTGATATTTCCATTTTTTAAGTGCTCTCATCGCTTCACGTTCAAACATACGACGTGGGTTTGCGTCAGTAACTTGAATGTCAATTGGGCGTCCCGTTTCATCGATGGTAAAAGACATAATCACATGGCCTTCAGCGCCACGTTTAAGCGCTTTCGCAGGGTAACGAGGCTCTACTCGGTACAAAGGCATCGCCTGTTGGTTTGACCCAAAATCAGAGAATGTCGGTGCGTTAATCGCTAAGCCATCAATGGATGTATTCAAATCCAATGAAGGCAAAGAAGACATCGAATTCAGAGGCGTAACTTCAGCTTGTGACTGAGACGTTTGCGCCTCCGGTGGCGGCTCTGGCATTTCTGGTTTTTCAGGGACTGCACGTTGTCTTCTTTGGACTTCTTGTTCTTGTTCCACCATTACCATGTTGAAACTTAACGTCTCGCTATCGTCTGGTGAACGTTGGTGGCCATTATCGACCATCCAAGCCATGAAAGAAAACAGCGCTAAGCCCAATGCACCCGCTAGCGGTAAAGCAAGAAATAGGCGAATCATTTATGAAGATCCTCCAAGATCATCGCTTATCAGCAGCAAGCGCAATGTTTTTGACACCAGCACCTTTCGCGGCATCCATCACTTTAACAACAGTACCGTTGTAAGCGTGTTCATCCGCTTGAATAACCAAAGAAGCATCAGGTTGTTCTAGCAACAAGTGCTCTAGGGTTGCTTGGACACGTTCAACATCAACGACACGCTTATCAATGAAAATGTCGTTCGCAGAAGTAATCGCAACAAAGATGCCTGCATCCTTTTGGCTTACTACGTTAGAAGCTTGTGGGCGATTGACTTCAACCCCTGATTCACGAACAAATGAACTGGTCACAATAAAGAAAATAAGCATGATAAAGACAATATCAAGCATCGAAGTAAGGTCTATTTGAGCCTCTTCGTTTTTAGAATGACGTCGACCGAGTCTCATCGTTGACTCCTTAAAGATTTTTCTAATTTCAATTCTAAGCGGTTACATACTTTCGCTAAGCGAGCGTGCACGAACATGCCCGCTAACGCTGCAACCATGCCTGCCATGGTAGGCAGTGTTGCTAACGAGATACCTGAAGCCATCAATTTAGGGTCACTGCTGCCTTGTGTCGCCATGACATCAAAAACAGAGATCATACCGGTTACGGTACCTAACAAACCCAACATCGGACAAATAGCGACTAACAGCTTAATAAAATTTAAGTTTTGGTTAAGCAAGATACTTGCTTGCCCTAACCAACCTTCACGTATGGCTTTGGCATGCCAAGAAGAGTGGTCTTCTCTTTCATGCCATTTCGCTATCCAAGCTTGGCGTTGCTTAGGAAAGTAGAACGCAAGATAAAGCACACGTTCTACCACAAGCACCCAATACACTAGGACGACAGCCGCTAGCCACCACAGGACGAAACCGCCCTGCTCCATAAAGCTTGATAAAGACAGCAGCCAGTCACTCGTTAACCAACTCGCTGGTAATAGAGAACCCGACAAAATATCCATTACGCAGCAGTCCCAACTGGTGAAACAACAACGTTTGATTCAACGGTCTTTTCAGCCTGCTCAGCAACAAGACCAATACCTTGTTTCTCAAGAATATTGCGAATGTTTTCTGCTTGAGTGCTAAGAATGTTGTGTGCCAGTAGAAGAGGCATTGCCGCAACCAGACCAAGTACCGTAGTTACAAGTGCCATCGAAATACCACCCGCCATTACTTTAGGGTCGCCATTACCAAACTGTGTGATCACTTGGAATGTTTCGATCATGCCAGTTACTGTACCTAAAAGACCCAACATTGGTGCTAGTGCCGCCAATAGCTTGAGCATCGATAAGCCTTTCTCTAAGTGAGTCTGTTCATCAACTACCGCTTCTAAAAGTCGCAGCTCTAGAGCTTCAACCGTTTGGTTTTGTTCTTTGTTGTAAACCGCAAGAACACGGCCTAGTGGGTTATCACCCGCTTGCTCAGGGTTCTTAAGTTGCGCACGGATTTTCTGGCGTGCGATAGCTAGTGAAACACCACGAACCAATGCGATGATTAGACCAATAGCCAATAAGCCAAGAATCACTTTACCAACCACACCACCCGCTTGTAGACGGTCAGTTAGGCTTGGCGTCAGTGCTAATTGCTCTAGCATGAACCCGCGAGAAGGATCGACAACGACATTAGATACGTCACCATTCGCAAGTGAAGAAAGTGACGCTAACGTTGGACCATTTGATGGCTGTTTCAGATACGCAATTGCATCTTCACGCTGAGTGTTCCAGCTAACATAGCCTTGGTCTGTTACTAGGCCAATTGAACCTAAACGATAAGCGTCGACAGACTGTGTGTTGCCTTCGCCATTGATGAATGCAATTTGAGATTTGCTAAGCTCTGAGCTTGCTTGGATCTGTTCCACCATGCTCATCCACAAACCAGAAAGTTGTGGCATTGATGGCAGGGATTTAGCATCGATAATTTGATCAACAGTTGCGGTATGCTCAGCACGATCAACACTGTTTACTGTTGAACTAAGCTCTGCGCCCAATTCTTTTGCGTTCTGACGAACGACGCCGAATAGCTCACCTAAACTACCAGTTTCTAAACGCAGCTTCTCTTCTAAGCGAGCAAGTTTGTTTTCGTTATCACTGAACGTCTGAGTAAGAACGTCTGTAGCGCCTTGGATTGAAGTACGTTTCGCTTCAAGCTGCGTCTTGATCGCTTTCAGTTCTTGTTCTGTCTTTTTGAAGTCAGCTTCACGCACTACGTTGTGAGAAGCTTGAGTGCGATTCTCTGATTTAGCCTCGTTAACTAGCTGAGCAGTCGTATCAGAAGCTGAGAAAGCAGAAAATGAAATTGAAGTAATACAAAGCAATGCTGCTAATGGCTTTAAGTTCATTACTTAACCTCCGCAACAGTTAAAGAAACAGGTAAAGTAATCAAGCTTGGAGCCGCTTGTTGACCAGCAATATCGTAGGCTTTATCTAGCTCAGACTTCATCGAAGAATCAAGCTCTTGCCATTGATCTTCTGTTTGATCCCAAGACCAGTATTGGCTTCCATTTAGATTGCGAGCGACTAAAGAAATGCGACCTAGGTGCAGTACATCAGCCTCAATCGTTTTTTCACTCGTCAATGCTACACGACCTTGATAAACACCCAGCTTGATACCGTAGTCCATCTCAATTTGATATGCCTCTAGGATACGACGATACTTTTCTGCATCACTTACATCCGCGCGAGTCATCATCACTTGCAGCTTTTCAACTCTTTCTAGACGCTGTTCTTTCTTGATTGGCACATCTTGCTCAACTAACTGCTGAAGGCCATCAATCATCTGGTACATCAGAGGCACAACACCTTGACGTGTATATTTGATTTCGTCGATCTGTGCTTCAATGCTCTGAGCTTCTTGATTCTGGCTCTCAACCAATGCAGCAAGATGGTCGTGATAGATTTCTAAGTTTTTAACTTCTTCTTGCAGACGCTCAATCTCAGCTTGCAGCATTAAAGTCGCTTGTGAGCTTTTATCAATAACCTTTTGGCTCGAAGCCGACGCGTTATTGGTCTTGTTTTGAATTGATTGAGCTTGATCCAAGCCGTTTGCCATAGAAGACGTTGCAACCAAACTGATGGCAAGCGCTAGGCTAGTTTTTAAAAGATTCATAATTGTCGTCATTTACTATAAGAAGAAGGTCAAATGAGCTTTATTGATAAGCGGTCTCATTATCATTAAAAGTCACTCGCATTACTAGGGATATTTTTACTAAATAGCAGAATCACGAAAGGGGAAAGTCGAAACCTTCCCCTTAGTAATTAAGCTATCAATGACACCCTACAGACAAATTAGTATTTAACCTGCAGTGTTGCCATGTAGTTGCGGCCTTCGCCAACAACAACGCTGCTTGTGCTGCCACCTTCAAGGTAGTCAGTATCAAACAAGTTCTCTACGTTGAAACGTGCAACAAAATCTAGGTTTTCGTCATACTTCATTGTATGAGACACACCCATGTCTACACGAGTGTAAGCATCTTTTTTGAATGTGTTAGCGCTTTCTGTGTAACGCTCACCTACATGATAAATGCCTAGGTTTACATCAGTGCCGTTGTTGAATGCATAAGTAGACCAAATGCTAGCCGTAAACTCAGGAACGTCTGCTGGAGTTTTACCTTCAAGTGCAGGGTCATTTTGGTATTCGGCATCCAAGAACATGGTTGATGCACTCAAAGAGAATGCGTCAGTCATGTAGCCGGTAGCCGACAGTTCTACACCAGTATGAACTTGCTCACCAACTTGGCTTGTACGTGTCTCTTTACCGTTATTGCTTGCTGGATCTAGATCTTCAGTCACTTGCATGTTCGATTGAGTGATCTGGAACAATGCTCCTGATACAAACAGACGCTCATCAAACAGTTCCCATTTAGAACCTAGCTCGTAAAGTGTGCCCTTCTTAGCATCTTGAGACTGACCAAAGTTCACGTCATCTTTATCTGTGATTTCGCCAACAGGTTCGAAACTTTCAGAGTAAACCGCGTAAATAGAACCATTAGACGCTGGTGAATAAATCACACCAAGCTTAGGAAGAATGTTGTTGTAGCTTTCTTCTTGATTAGAGCTGCTCGTCGTTTTGTCGTAAGCGAAACGCACGCCACCAAGTACTTGCCACTGTTCAGTCAGCGTTACTAAGTCTTGAACATAAACACCGTAGTGTTGGCTTTCAGAGTGAGACACTTCATTGTCGTTCTTGTAGCTAACGTTAGAAGGCATATCAAAGCCGTTACCACATGCAGCAGCTGCTTCAGCTTCTGTTGCGTTAACACATGTGTAGCCAGAATCGTATAAACGCTCGTAATCGTAATGTAGGCCATTCACACCAACAAGTAGGCGGTGGTTTACACCTAGTGCATCGAAATCACCAGTAAAATCTACATAAGCCGTGTCAAACGTCCACTCGTCGTGACGATCTGATACTTTGTATCCATATCCAGTAATGTTGCCACTTTTATCTTTCTGCGAATCTACACCATTATCAGATTCAGTACGTTGACGCTCATAGAACTGACGGCTGATGCCAGTCTTCACAGACCAAGCGTCGTTCAAGTTAGCGGTTACGGATGCACCGTAGTTTGCAACGTCGTTATCCGTTTGAGCAAAGCGTTGATCATTAACCGTGTTAGGGTCGATAGCCTTGCCTGTAGAAGTATCAATTTTAGAACCATTGTCTAAATCGCCCTCTTCGATTGTGCGGTCGTAGTGCACAGACAACATGATGTCTTCGTTAATATCGTAATCAACAAATAGACCACCAACAAAGCGGTCAGTCTCTACATCTGTACCGTCAAAACGTGTGCGGTAAGAGTCTTGATTTTCTTGTGAAACAATAAGACGAGCACGTAAAGTTTGGTCATCGTTCAATGAGCCACTTACATCAGCAGTAGTACGAGTGTAGCTATCAGAACCAATATCTTGGCTTACGTTAACTTGAGTTTCGTATGTTGGCTTCTTAGAAACCATGTTCACAAGGCCGCCAGGAGCAGACTTACCGTAAAGTAGACCAGCTGGGCCTTTCAATACTTCAACTCGCTCCAGAAGCTCTACCGGTTGGCGGTAATGAGACCAGTGTTGAACACCATCACGCAGGTAACCAGAGCTACTCTCCAAATTAAAACCACGAAGCGTGAAACGCTCACGGTTAGTTGACTTAGAACCCGCACCAACAGATGCGTCGTTCTTAAGAACTTCACCTAACGTACTTGCACGCTGTTCATCGATGATTTGCTCATCGATTACTGAAACTTGTCCCGGAGTCTCTAATTGAGTCGCCTCCATGCGCATTGCTGTTGTGTTTGTGTCGGCCTTGTAACCGTAGTCACGACCTTCAACAACCATGTGCTCGTCTGTTTTTACTGTTTCTGCCAATACTGCTGGTGAAGCTAATACTGCGCCGATCACTAAGGCCAATGGGCTCTTTGAAAACATGTCCTTTACTCCGCTTTTATTCTTTTGTACGAGCACTTTGTTATTTATTCGATGTGCTCGGTTGAACCGTTTCCGGTACCACTGAATCATTTCGGGAGTGAATATAAGTGATAATTATTACCATTTGCATTAAATTTACATTCTTTGCATTCGTAAAGATTTGTAAAGCCCACTGAACGTACACTTTCTTTAGCTCAACAAAATCAATTCAATACGTTAATTGAGCGTGCAGATCTGTAAACATGAAGTCAACATTTCACTATAAGGTCATTTGTCTGATCAATCTAAGCAGCCAAGATCAATACAAATACTGTCTTGTCTTATTTACTACCTTTGAAACGACTGATTGATGTATAAAACCCTCGATAAATGTAAATAAATGGTGAATTATTTTGTTTTTATTTGTTTAATTTACACAATTATCAGTGATTTTGATCACATCTATAATTTCAAACTCATTTTTTGTTTTTCGATTTGATCAACCGACTGCTAATCTCCCGCTCACTTTGAAAAGGTATCAAAGTTATAAATAATAAGGAGTGTTCTAAATGAATACCAAGAAACCTATGTCTCTAACTGGTCGAGTTATCCTCGGTATGGTCGTGGGCATATTAACGGGATTTGCCATTCAATCCCTTTTTGCAGACAGCGGATTTGTTAACAACTACATCGTTAACGGACTCTTTGAAGTAGGCGGACAGATTTTTGTCGCCAGTTTAAAAATGCTTGTTGTGCCACTAGTCTTCGTTTCACTAGTGTGCGGTACAAGCTCTCTTAAAGACTTATCAACTCTTGGCCGTATGGGTGGCAAAACGCTTGCACTTTATATCGGTACTACAGCCGTTGCTATCACTCTAGCACTTACTATCGGCAACCTGTTCCAACCTGGAGCTGGTGCGGATCTTACTGCTGCGAGCTCTTTCAAATCAGCGGATGCCCCTTCTTTGGGCCAAGTAATCATCGACATGTTCCCAACCAATCCTATTCAGGCGATGGCTGAGGGCAAAACGCTGCAAGTTATCGTATTTGCTGTGTTGTTTGGTATTGCAATCAGTGCAGCGGGTAAACCTGGCGAGCGTATCGCTGCGGTTTTCTCTGATTTGAACGAAGTGATCATGAAGCTTGTTGCGCTACTGATGAACCTTGCGCCTTATGGTGTGTTCTTCTTGATGGCGAAGCTGTTCTCCGGCCTTGGTTTAAGCGCAATCTGGAACCTAGCAGAATACTTCTTAGTACTTGCAGGTACCCTACTCCTACACGGTTTGGTTACTTACAGCGCGATGCTAAAAGGTTTCACAGGTTTAAGCCCTATTACGTTCTTACGTAAGATGGAAGATGCCATCATGTTTGCATTTTCAACGGCATCTTCAAACGCAACGATTCCAGTAACTATGGAAACGGCTAAAAACCGCATGGGCGTAGACAACAAAGTCGCTTCTTTCACTGTACCACTAGGTGCAACAGTGAACATGGACGGCACTGCTATCATGCAGGGTGTTGCAACGGCGTTTATCGCACAAGCCTACAACATTGACCTTACTATGGGTGACTACTTGATGGTTATCCTAACAGCGACATTGGCGTCTGTTGGTACTGCAGGTGTTCCTGGTGTTGGTCTTGTTATGCTAGCGATGGTATTGAACCAAGTTGGCTTACCGCTTGAAGGTATCGCGCTTATTATGGGTGTTGACCGCCTTCTTGATATGATTCGTACCGCTGTAAACATCACAGGTGATAGTGCCGTAACTATCATTGTGGCTAAGTCTGAAGGTTCTTTTGACGAAGCTCGCTTCAATGACCCAGCAGCTGGTGAGAAAGAAGAAGAAGTTAAGCTAGCACGCCAACAGGCATAATCTAGTTTCTCTGTCGCTCTTACCTTCAAACTGAGGCGTAATTAATGGCTATGCCTTAGCTAATAATCAAAAGCGTATAAACAAAAACGCCACTGCATCTGCAGTGGCGTTTTTTATTGGGCTATGTTTCTAAGCTATATTACTTAGTTATATTTCTTAGTTATATTTCTAAGCAATGTTTCTCAGCACGCTTTCAGTCATCGTTATAGATGGAGCACGACAGGTAATAACAGGAAGCTAATCAGCGATTGGGAACATTAGATTTACTCTCAATCCCCCACCGTCTCTATTCTCAGCAGTAACATGCCCATTCATCACTCCCATCGCTTCCTTCACGATCGCTAGCCCAAGACCGTAACCACCAGACTGTTTATCACGGGCTGACTCTATGCGAGTAAACGGATCGAAAATCCCTGCAATCTTGTTATCAGGAATGCCATGGCCGTCATCTTCTACAGATATGACACTGTAACGTTTATCGGTTAACAGTTCATAGGTAGTCACGACAACATGAGCATTCTCACCCGCATATTTGATCGCGTTACTGACCAAATTACCGATAACTCGCAGGAGCAACCTTTCATCAACATTAACCATTGATGTCGGCGTCTCTAAATCACCAATCAAAGTTTGATTCGGTTTTAAATCATTTTGCATCTGCGCGATTAGCATCGAACAATAATGCTCAAGATGCATCAAGCTTAACTTGGAGTCATAGCGAGACGTTTCTAGACGACTGAATTCAAGGATCTCACCCACCAGCTTGTTCATCTCTTCCGTTTCGCTTTCCATTCGCTCAAGCAAGCCAATACTCTTATCATCTACCTTGCTGCGCAACAGGTGCAATGCGAGGTTTTGCCTAGCCAATGGTGTTCTAAGTTCATGAGACACATCACGAATCAAACGGCGTTGCTTTTCAGCCAAAGACTTAATCTCAACCGTCATATGATCAAAATCATGGGCAAGTTCGTTGAACTCCCGCGTCGTAGAATTTAACTCAGAAACAACACTGACAGTGAAGTCGCCTTGCGCTAATCTTCGGCTCGCTTCTCTTAATCTATCCAGCGGCTGCTGCAGGCTTTTCGCCATGATAATTGAGAACAGAGACAACACGATCAAAGCTATTACCGCTTTCAACATGTAAGAATATGGCGCAAAGGATTTAGCCGGGTGAAACTGGTGAGGGAGTTGGATAACCAGTGTTTTACCGTTATCGAGTGGCAGGCCGAATATCGGCTTACTCACACGGTCACTAAGTTGATGATCTAAGGTACGCAGGTACTTGAGTTTGAATTCAAAGTGCGGATGCATGTGTCGATGGGTAATTGGTCGATTATTTTCATCAATCACAAATAGATAGTAACCTTGAGCATTGCCCCAGTCAGCTAACTCATCCATATCCCCTTCTTCGATCAGCACATTAGCTTGATACGCAAGATCCAACATTTCAGCTTTGACGGATTCTGGAACCTTCAACAAAGCCTTCATCAACGCTCGTTCAGCCACGCCTTGAAGGATTAATATACTTACCAGAATCACCGTCAGGTAACTGAACAACTGGAACGTTAAGCCATCCTTACGCTTGGCAATAAAATCAGGGCAACGCAGCAGTTTCTGACTCATACCCCTACCGACTCTAGGTAGCTATAGCCTTTACCACGAACGGTTTTGATATGTTGCTTAGACAAGCCAGCTTGAACGAGCTTTCGACGTATATTACTGATATGCATATCTAAATTACGATCGAAAGGACAGAGTTCTTTCTTTAGAACATGGATTTGAAGGTCAGATTTAGATACAACAATACCGTCGTTTTTGACCAAGTAATCAAGCAGTTCTTTCTCAGTACCCGTTAACGGTAAACGAGAAAGTTGTTCACACAAGCCTTGATTAGGTGAAGCCAAAGATTGCCTTTGACGTTCAAAACCAACGCGGCGCAAGATCACCTTGATTCGGGTTAGGAGCTCAGGAACATTGAAAGGTTTGGCGATATACTGGTCGGCTCCAGCTTGGTAGCCATCCAGCATAGAGGCATCGTCGTTCAGTGCAGTCAGCATAAGAATAGGAGTAGCAAAACGCTGACAAATACGTCTTGCCACTTGAATTCCGCTCAAGTTTGGAAGCATTACGTCTAGTAGAACCAAATCGACAGGGTTCGATTGAATAAACTCTAGCGCAGATTCACCACAATGAACGGTATCGACGTGATACCCCTCATTTTCCAATACTTCACCCAGTAACTCACACAACTGGATATCATCATCAACAACTAAAACGCGAGACATTGCACACACCGATAAATAAGAACAGTTTGCATTCTAATTATCGTTATTATTGATTTCAATTATAAAGTGCAGGATTTCCTCTATAGAAGAAAATCTTTTTCAATCGGTACAAATTTTGAGGCAGAATCGATAAGATTTTGAGCAGTTAACCCCGGAACACCATACACTTCAACAGGTTTGCCAAAACGCTCTTTGATTCGCTCTACAAGGATCTCGAAATCACCGTCTCCTGATACCAAAACAATCGTATCAACCGTCTCTGCGAGTTCTATCGCGTCTAACGCAATACCTACGTCCCAGTCGCCTTTTGCACTGCCATCTCGACGCTGAATAAAGGGTTTTAACTTCACATTAAAACCAACACCACGAAGGATATGATGAAATTGACGCTGCTTAGGATCTTGGCTTGAGATTGCGTAAGCATTAGCTGCCACAACGTTACGCCCTTCCGTGGCAACATACCAAAACTGGTTATAGTCGAAGTTAGAACGGTATTTGTCGCGCGTTGTGTAGTAAACGTTCTGAACGTCGACCAAAATTGCTATGTTTTCCATAATTTCATACCTTTAGATTTTCCGTATACCCTATTCTATTCAACTCTAAAATGCGAGCCGCTTTCTTTAATAAAAATGAACTCATTGGCTATGCTTAACGTAGTTGTTATTAGCTTAACTCAGAGCTTGTTTGAGTTTATCAAGGAAGGTGGAACATGCAGTACCGACAAATAATCAGATCGTACGTTGGCAGCAACACCAATGGCTCAGTATTGCCACGTTGCTGCGCAGCGATAACCAAAGCAATATCCAAACCATTGAAAACTCTATTAACAAGCGTGGTTATGTTTATGATTCTGTCAGTCAACTCGTTGCACGCTTACCCAGCCTACTCTCACTCCAAGGCCTTGCCGCACCGCAGTGTGATCTATTTTGCACCGAAGGAGGACTCTGCCGTCAAAGAGTTTCTCAATGAAGTGTTGATCAATAACTGTCAATTGGACGAACGTGATGTGGTCGTAATGGTAATAGCAGAAAGCGGCTACACCGTACCGACATGGCTTGATGAAGAGTTTAATCTAGAGGCAGTAACCAGCATCTATGAGATACAGAAAGGGTCGCATACTGCTGTTTTGATAGGTAAAGACGGAAAAGAAAAGCATCGATGGAATGGGAAGACTGATTGGAACCTTATCACCAACATTATTGATGAGATGCCTATGCGCCAAAAAGAAATGCAGCGACAAAGTAGCCGCTGCAGTATTTGATTCTTAGTCAGCTAAGCGGTCGCTTAACACATTAACTTGTAAATTAATCAATTAAGCTTGCTTGTTAAACCAAGCCAATTTTTCATGAAGCTGAGCAACGCTACCTACCACAATCAATGCTGGGCTTTTTGCGACACTCGCAAGGTTGGCTAAGTCACTCAAACCACCACGGAACACTTTCTGTTCTTGGCGCGTACCATTTTCAATAATCGCAACAGGCATGTCTGCTCGCATACCGTTATCTAGTAAGTTTTTCTGAATGTTCGGGCTCTCTTTTAAACCCATGTAAAACACGATCGTGTGATTGTGTTGAGCAAGCGAACGCCAATCAATATCTTCACCATCTTTCTTTAGATGACCAGTAATGAATTGAACGCTTTGTGCGTGATCTCTATGTGTAAGCGGAATACCCGCATACGCGGTCGCGCCTGCAGCTGCGGTGATACCGGGTACCACTTCAAATCTCACACCATTTTCAGCCAGAGTTTCGCACTCTTCACCACCACGACCAAAGATAAACGAGTCACCGCCTTTAAGGCGAACAACATGTTTATTTTCTTGCGCTTTAGTCACCAGCAGTTGGTTGATCTGATCTTGTGGTACACAGTGATGGTCGAGCTTTTTCCCCACATACAGCATTTCTGCATCGGCATTAGCCATTGCCAAGATATCTCTAGATACTAAGCGGTCATAAACGACCACATCAGCCTGTTGGATAACACGTGCCGCTTTTAGGGTAAGTAAGTCTGGGTCACCAGGGCCCGCGCCTACTAATGAAACCAATCCTTTGGTTACTTCTTTAACATTCGATGACGATACTTCTGACATGCTGTGCTCCGAAGGTTTGCTTGTTCTATCTCAAGCTTTAATCTATGTGATAAGTCACTGTATTCATGATGACTTATCCAAATCCTTAACCCTTAGACTATCAGGTGTTGAATTAAATATTCAGTCTAAATACTAACGAAGATAGAAGTAATTATAACAAAACAGTCTATTGCAGGTATTTGATACCAATCGTAGTAAATAACTGTTCATCCTAGCTGGTTAAAACGCTCGATAACTTCGTTAGAATTTTTGATTGTAGAATAACTACTTATCGAAAAATTCCGCCTTGTTCTCAAGCCTTTTTCCTGTGCTATTTCTGATCACTTACTTACTGTGATTGGTATTACTCAATAACAATCAACGCATTGATGATGTTTAAGGCGTTCGAACTAAAAAAGCCCCAAACATGTTGTTGGGGCTCTTAATCTCATACTAAATTACGTTTCACCGTATTCAGAATTACTTAGCACCTAGAGAAGGAGCTGTTCTTGCGTGTGTTAGGAACAAAGGAACACATGTTAAGAAAAGGCCACCTACGATGTTACCAAGGATTGTAGGGATAAGGTTGAAGTTCAACCATGTCGCGATACCGAAATCAGCGCCTAGAATCATACCTAGTGGGAATAGGAACATGTTTACTACTGTATGCTCGAATACTAATGCGAAGAAGATAAAGATTGGGAACCACATCATTGCTACACGACCAGACACAGTACGTGCTGTCATGTTACCAATCACGCCTAGACATACCATTAGGTTACAGAAGATACCGCGTACGAAACACGTGATCCATCCGTCCATACCCATGTTTTCAAAACCTAGGCTACGAGCTGTAGAAACCGCGATGAACTTTTGTGCTACTGCGTTTGGATCTAAAGAGAAGTTACCCGTTAATGAGATAGCAACCAGTACCGCAACGATTAGAGAACCGATGAGGTTACCAAGGCCAACAATACCCCAACAACGTAGAACACGCCCCCAAGTCACACCTGGGCGGTTATCGAATTTCGCTAAAGGAGCAAGGCCAAATACACCCGTTACTAGGTCGTAGCCCATAACACTTAGAATAACGAAGCCCACTGGGAACACAAGAGCGCCAACAATACCAATGCCTGTTTGCACGATAGTCGTAATTGCCACAACAACAGCAAGAGAAAGAATGATGCCTGCCATTGTGCTTCGAATCAGAAGATCGCGAGTACTTGTTTTCGTTTTCGCTTCACCCACATCGATCATCGTTTGAACGAATTCAGCTGGTTTAAAATCAGGAGACATAAGGTTGTCCTTAAAAAGTTAAAATTAAAAGTTAAAATCGGATAGGAAAAGGTTCTAGTTGCCGAACTAAGGCAATGTCGATAACTAGAACCCTTGATCTATCAAATCTTGTTACGTATTCGATTATGCTGAGATTTCAACAGCACCTTTGGTAATTCGAGCTTTATACGCTTTCACGCTGAAGTTCTCGTCTTCCATGCACACACCTGTTGCTAGGTTAAAGCGTTGTTTCTTAAGTGGGCTCGCCACCCAAAGCTCACCTTTGTGCTCAACCGTTAAACCGCGAGATAAAACGTTTGATTGGAAAAACGGGTCAGTATTACTAATAGCGAACACTTCTTCAGCTTTAGTTGGGCGGAAAATAGCAACTTGCTCACCACCAACCAATGCACAAACACCGGTACCTGGAATAATATCTTCGATCTTACAAACTTTGGTAAATGCCATGATGTCGTCTCCCAATTAAACCAGTTCAACGTGAAGGATGTCGCCCTTCGCTTCTGGGTGTTTTTCTGTAAATGTTGCTGGGCGGTGTTGTTCACGGCCATCGTTAACAAACACAACGTTTTCATCACGGTCATCAGCATTGATGAAGTGTGAGAAGCGCTTAAGTTGAGCTTCATCGTTGATAGTGTCAGTCCACTCACAAGCAAAGTTACCCACTAGGCCAGCGACGTCAGCTTCGAGCTGGTCGTTGATGCCAAGTTTATTATCTACAATCACTTCACGTAGGTAGTCAACGCCGCCTTCTAGGTTATCCATCCATACCGAAGTACGTTGTAGTGGCGCAGCCGTACGGATGTAGAACATCATGAAACGATCGATGTATTTCAGCAGTGTTTCTTGGTCTAGATCGCTTGCCAATAAATCTGCGTGACGAGGCTTCATACCACCGTTGCCACACACATACATGTTCCAACCAGCGTCCGTTGCGATAATACCTAAATCTTTACCTTGAGCTTCAGCACACTCACGAGTACAGCCAGACACACCGAACTTCATCTTATGAGGAGTACGGATGCCTTTGTAACGGTTCTCGATCATCACGCCTAGGCCAACTGAATCTTGAACGCCGTAACGACACCAAGTTGAACCGACACATGTCTTAGCCATACGAAGTGCTTTTGCGTAAGCTTGACCCGTTTCGTAACCGGCTGCGATTAACTTCTTCCAGATTGCTGGTAAGTCATCTTTCTGAGCACCGAATAGACCGATACGTTGTGCACCAGTGATCTTCGTATATAGGTTGTATTCAGCTGCAACATCCGCAAGAACGCTTAGAGCTTGAGGCGTTACTTCGCCACCCGCCATGCGAGGGATAACCGAGTAAGTACCATCTTTCTGAATGTTACCTAAGAAGTTGTCGTTGGTATCGTGCAGTTTTACTAGCTCAGGCTTAAGGATGTGCTCACCCCAGCAAGAAGCAAGGATAGAACCCGCTAGAGGCTTACAGATTTCACAGCCGTAGCCTTTACCGTACTTCTCAAGTAGCTCGTCGAATGTTTTGATTTCTTCGATGCGGATTAGGTGGAAAAGCTCTTGGCGAGAGTAAGCAAAGTGCTCACAAACGTCGTTCTTCACTTCCACACCCGCTTTAGCAAGTTCAGCGTTTAGCACAGAAGTCACAAGTGGAATACAACCACCACAACCTGTACCTGCGCCAGTCACTGCTTTGATATCACCAATGGTGTGGTGACCTTCAGCAACAGCTTGAGCGATCTTGCCTTTGGTTACGTCGAAACAAGAACAGATAACTGCAGTTTCCGGTAAGGAGTCAGCGCCAAGCGTTGGTTTTTCACCGCCAGCGTGTGCTGGAAGAATCAATGCATCTGGATGTTCTGGTAGGTCAATTTCGTTCAACATAAGTTGAAGAAGGTCACCGTAATCAGAAGTATCGCCAACCATTACTGCGCCAAGCAGTTTCTTGTTGTCTTCAGAAACGATTAAGCGTTTGTAAACTTCTTGCTCTTCGTTTTGGTAAACGTAGCTTTTACAACCAGGAGTACGACCGTTTGCATCACCGATTGAACCTACTTTCACGCCCAGAAGCTTAAGCTTCGCAGACATGTCAGCACCTTCAAATGTGCTTTCGTTACCAACAACGTGGTCAACAGCAACGGTCGCCATTTTGTAACCCGGAGCAACAAGGCCGTAGAACGTTTGGTTCCAAGACGCACACTCACCAATCGCATAGATGTCTTTATCCGTCGTTTGACAGTAATCATTAATCTCGATACCGCCACGAGGTGCGATACCCAAGCCCATTTGACGAGCAAGTTTGTCTTGTGGACGAATACCAGCAGAGAATACGATGAAATCTGTTTCGAGCTCTGTTCCGTCTGCAAAACGCATCACGTTACGAGCTTCAGTGCCTTCAGGAGCAATCTCAAGCGTGTTCTTGCTTGTATGTACGTTTACGCCCATACGTTCGATTTTTTGACGAAGTTGGTTACCACCCGCTAGGTCAAGTTGCTCAGCCATTAGCTTAGGAGCAAACTCAACAACGTGTGTTGTCACGCCAAGTGCTTTTAGTGCACCAGCCGCTTCAAGACCTAGTAAACCGCCACCAACAACAACACCAGACTTAGAATTCTTAGCGGTTGCTTCAATAGCTTTTAGATCTTCGATTGTGCGGTAAACAAAACAGTCTTTACCTTCGTTGCCTTTAATTGGCGGAACGAAAGGGAAAGAACCAGTAGCAAGAACAAGTTTGTCGTATTGGATTTCACGGCCAGTGCTTGAGTAAACCGTTTTTTTCTCACGGTTAACGTTGATTGCACGTTCACCGATCAGCATGTTTATGCCGTTTTTCTCGTAGAAGCCCTCTTTAACTAAAGAAAGTTCGTCTGCAGTGTGGTGTGAAAAGTAAGAAGAAAGGTGCACACGGTCATACGCAACACGTGGTTCTTCACAGAACACCGTAATGTCCATGTTCGCAACATCTGTCTTCTCGACTAAATCTTCGATATAGCGATGACCGACCATCCCGTTACCGATTACGACTAGCTTCATCTTGCTCATAAGAATTCCTGAAGGTTATATATTTCTTAACTACACGAATAATGAATTATGAAAGAAAATGAAAATATGATGTAAATCAATTACGAAAACGAACTACCCGAAAGGGGTAGGACAAAAGAGGTAGATCTGCTTGTTTATCGAGCTAAGCAAACGAATAACCTTGGTTTTGATAGGGTTTAGCGGGATTTTATATACACTTTGGCGCACTAGAAAGAGTGTTGTAAAGTTTCATAATAGGTTAGCAACAACGTAAGTAAATGACAATCATTTTCATTTACTGTTCCATTTTCTACTCTACAAATTGCCAAACCTCTTACTTCATGAAGAAGTATGAGTAATTGTGAAGAGTCATATGATCAATTAATGGTGACAAAGCAAATACCATCTCCTCTACTATTACGCATAACGTGTCTATGACAGACGAAACTATTACCTTCGCCATTTTACTCATCCATACCTCGACACTACTCGCGGCCGCTAACAACTTAAAATGATAGAACGGTTAGGATCACGGGCTTTGTAAGACATTGTATGGATATGTATTACAGCAACTGTAATCACCCAATATCACGCGACATCTCGGTATATTGGCACTACGTTCAAAATCATAAGATGTGTCCCATGAAAGTGTTATCTTTAACTGCATTCGCTGCCAATGTTCTTCTTGTCGGTTGTAATAGTTCAAGCCAAAGCAAGCCTGTGGCAAGCCAAGAAAATGTCAAACCATCCGTTGTTCACGGGATCACAATAGAAGCAGTCCCTTCTCAGTTCTCTGCGTATTCCAAAGCAGGTTATAACCGACATGTCGCGGTCAATGCCCCCAATGGCAAATCTATCCATATTCTAATTATGGATCGCCTGAGCGATTATCAAATAGTCAAATCAGTCAATATTCTCAACCACTATCTAACCCCCGTTGATGGCACTAAATACGGGAGCGCTGACTCAAAACGCGATATTGCAAATGCTATGGCGAACAATGGCGCAATATTGAAACTGATGAATTATCACGATGAGCCCCAATATAACGACGATTTGGATGGCCAACCCTTGTTCGAAGAGGAAATTCAAGTAGAAGGCGGAGAATGGTATGTTCGACAGGATTATGAAGAGCATCGCGATGCGTCTTACGAGGAAATTCTCCACCTAGTCCATGACTATGGTATTGGTGTTCTTAACTCCCCTCAAAGTGGCAAATCGGCATTACCTTTATTTCAAAAAGAGCTAAATACAATACAGACTCAGGCTTTACATAATGCCTATACACCTCCAGTTGACACTTTGGAAGAGTGGCAAGAAGAAGTCAGTGTTGACCAAGAATACTTTGCAGCCGTCATTGATAGCTATTACGGGCTTTGGGGGGCGTATAGTGGCGAAGGTATGTGGGGGTTATACAAAGTTAAAACTCGCGACGACTTCTCTACAAGAGATCCTAACGCGCAATATATTACGGAACAGATTTTCTCTCCAACACTGGCTTACGACGCATACATTGCAGATACATTCACCGGCACTTTTAAAATGCAATATGACCCAGCAACGCCCTACACTCATCACTCTCAATATCTGACGAAACTCACGCTATCGGGCAAGAATAACGCAAATATTGAGATCAATGGATATGATAATAAGGTAACCGGAAATTTAGGTGTTAATACGGTTGTAGTACATGGTCCTAAAAGTGAATACCAAATCCACAATCTTGGGGGCGGTAAATTTCAGCTCAATGACACCGTTACTTCACGCGATGGCTTGAATACCCTATCAAGCATTGAACAAGCGCAGTTCACTGATCAGCGTTGGACTCTTTGATTCACATACACGTGTTTACTAATCAAACAGAGATATGATTCAAAGTACCTCTTCCCTTAGAAACTCCGCACAAGATACCGGAGGTAGATCGGGCACGAAGCTTTCAGAACATTCCTTTCCCAGGAGCAAGCTCAACTTGACGAGTTTTTCACACTTTAGCCTCTGATACACACATTGGCGAAAAATGTCGAACAATGAGCAAGCCTTACTTAAGCTTGCTTTTCTCTCTTTTTGAAGACATCTAATACGTCCATTCTCGAGCTTTTGTTCAATCGTTGTATTTTTTGGGCAGCCCTTCTTAACTTTGTATAAAGTTGGGTTACATTAAATTACGTCAAATTACATTAAATCACGTTAAATTGCGTCATTCATTTCAAAAGAAGCACTGGCTAATGACTGATCATCAAATGACCATGAACAAATCCATCGTTCATCAAAGCAAGACTATTTACTCGGAGCAGTTTGCAGAGAACTTTCACCCGATCTGGATTTACCGTATCAAGTTTATTGCGCGAGCGTTATTCTACAGAAAGGCATTCAACTACTTGGCTAATAACATTGAAGAGTCTATGTTAGAGATACTGTGTACACGCTCGCATCGCTTTTTGGAAAAACCTTTTCGCCCGTACATCATCAAAAACAACCCGGCTATCGATCGCTCAGAGCTTGTTATTGAGCATTACAAAACAGCATCAAAACTGATATCACCAACATTAATGAAACAGATCTATACAGATTCCATAGGGCTTACTCTTATGACCTTTGAGATTAATGAGATCTTATACACTGTGAAATTGGTATATGAAGAGCGCTATCAAAAAGAAGGCGATATGAGCTTAGTACTGCATAGCCAAGAGGACGGTAACTTCTACACAATCTCCTTTATTCTCGGGAATGAAAATGGGATCCGTTGCATTAAGATTGGCGGGTTGCAAGGTCCACGCAGTAACGAGACCAGCAACGAGAAGATAAAAAATCTGACTCGTAAACTTTATGGCCAACGTCCAAAAAGTCTAATGGTAAGTCTACTGAGTATCCTTGCACAGATCTGGGATATAGAGACCATTCTTGCGGTGAAGACACAGTCTCACACTTTTGCGGCTAAACGCTATAAAAATGGGCGAATTAAGACTGACTACGACGCATTATGGATTGAACTGGGCGGCACCGAATACGACCGTAACTTCTATTCGCTTAGCGTTGATGCACCACGCCGCGACATCGAAGGTATGTCTCGCTCTAAACGTTCTATGTACCGCCGCCGTTATGAATGGTTAGACAACACCAAAACGACATTCAAAGAAGCATTAAAATACTCTTATGACGAGTGATAAATTAGGCACTATGAATATACGAGTATCCATCACTTTTCTCCGAATCATGAAAAGTAACGTAGTGCATATCCTCAAAATTAACAATCTCGGTATCACCTGAATGACAGTTAGAGCTCGTACTTAGTTAAATGGCAGTACCACTTCGATTCGCGAGATCACAGTCAGTAATGATCATCACTGACACCTTTGTGCCTAATAACATGTCAGTTAACACTTGCCGGCTAAAAGTTACCACCAACTCTATTAATTTTTTTATTTAAGCTTCGTGTACACTTTCCGCCCGACAAGACAAAGATCAGAGACATACCGGAGGTTTTCCCTTCGGTATTTTCGCACAAAACTTCCGCACGACTCATCAGCGCAGATATTTCCTCGCGCATCCTTCCCCTAGAAATTCCGTGCAAGATACCGGAGATAGACAAGACAAGAAGTTATCTAAACCGAAACCACTTTCCTACAGACGTAAAAAAGCCCGATCATTTCTGATCGGGCTTTCTAAATAATGGAGGCGCCTCCCGGAGTCGAACCGAGGTCCACGGATTTGCAATCCGCTGCATAGCCACTCTGCCAAGGCGCCTTCAGTAGTGTTTAAAGAGAACAACTCTTTTGAGCATTACCTAACAAAAGGTAACAATCCAATAGATGGTGCCCCGGGCCGGACTTGAACCGGCACAGCGCGAACGCCGAGGGATTTTAAATCCCTTGTGTCTACCAATTCCACCACCAGGGCACGCAATTCTTTATTGCGATGCCGATTACTGAAAAGTAAAACACCATCTTAATGTCAAAATGAATCAACATTACAAAATTTGGAGCGATACATCGGGTTCGAACCGATGACCTCAACCTTGGCAAGGTTGCGCTCTACCAACTGAGCTAGTATCGCAATTTCATTCTTTTAATTTCTCATTAATTAAATAAGAAAGAGAATGGAGGCGCCTCCCGGAGTCGAACCGAGGTCCACGGATTTGCAATCCGCTGCATAGCCACTCTGCCAAGGCGCCTTTATCAACATAAAAATATATTGAAGTGTTTAAAGAGAACTACTCTTTGTTCAACACTCTACTTAAAGTAGAAACTAGATAGATGGTGCCCCGGGCCGGACTTGAACCGGCACAGCGCGAACGCCGAGGGATTTTAAATCCCTTGTGTCTACCAATTCCACCACCAGGGCAACGCAATCATGCGATGCTGATTACTGAAGAGTAAAACACCATCTCTCAGCGACCTAAGCCGTGAGAACGAGGTGTACTTTAACGGATAGAAAAAATTCGTCAACAGTAAATTTTATCTTTCAATTCAAGTGATTAATTATCGAACTCAAACGATTGAATTTAGTGCAGCTTGTACGGTTCTTATACGTAGATTTTGAGTTTTAACGGGAACTCATAAGCCGAAATCCAGTTCGAAGATTCACTAAATACTGTTGATTCCATAGAATGAACGAAACACACCCTCGTTTTCATGTGCTTTTCACATTCAAAGACTAAAGTTTTAAGTAACAACTATTACGAAATGACAACGTGAAGCCACTAAAACGATACCAATATGAACGCTACGCCGTGCTCTGCAACCTCGCCTACCCTAGAGTATTTAGACAAACTCGTTATGGTTTTGATCCTAATGGACAGCGCATCATAAAGAATCAGTTTGGCAAAACCATGATTCGAGTCTTATGGAGCAGCGACAAAGATGAAGTCGTCGTGGTTATCAAGGGGTCACACAGCGTTTCTGACTGGCTACTCACTTTTGCACTATGGACCAGAAGCTGTAAAAGGATTGGGTTGAACTATCGGGTACACGCTGGCTTCTATCATCTTATGTTCCAAGAAAGCCAACCAGGTCGTAACGAAGACAAGCTTGGGCAAACCGTTATCGAACGCTTAGAAGCCACGCTCTTGCCTTTGTTAGAGCAAGGGAAAAGAATTTCTATTACTGGGCACTCTTCTGGTGGCTCTATTGGTTGTGTATTTGCTGACTACCTAGACCAAAAGTATCCAGGCTGTATCAAACGAATTGTGACTTTTGGACAACCTGCAATTGGTGATTGGAGTTTTAAAAAGAACTACCGTTTGGGCAAGAAAACCTACCGTATCTGTTGTGACATCGATATTGTCACCTTCATGCCGCCCGTGCCACTGCTGTATTGGCATGTAGGGAAAGTACTTTGGCTCTATAACGGCAGGATCTATGAAAACACACCGACGTTAATACGCCTTGGACGCTCAATTTTCAGTTGGTTGATCCGGCCTTTCTCTTATCACCTAATGAGCAAGTATATTCGTAACAAAGATTTCTTCGATAAGCACTGAGGCAGTGAATTAAGTTGATGCTGGCTGCATAAAAAAAAGAGCACAAGCCTGTAATGACTTGTGCCTTTATGGTTTTAACTGAACTTAAAGTTTAAATCTTGATAGTTCCTGTTTGAGATCGTTAGCTAAGTGGCTGAGCTGATCGGCTTGCGAAACTGCATCTGTCGCATCAAGCGCCATCACATCACTAACTTCACGAACAGACTCAGTATTCGCATTGATTTCCGCGGTAACTAAAGATTGTTCCTCAGCGGCAGAAGCAATCTGAGTCGCCATATCACTGATCATCTGAATCGCTTCACGGATTTGAGCTAGGCTCTCTCCGGCCATGTCCACGTCATGTACGCTTGTTTTCGCCATATCATGGCTTTGTGTCATCACTTTCACCGCACCATTGGTCGCTTGTTGTAAGCGTTTGATCTTGTCTTCGATCTCTTCTGTTGAAGCATGAGTACGTTGAGAAAGCACACGAACCTCGTCAGCCACCACAGCAAAACCTCTGCCTTGTTCGCCTGCCCTAGCCGCTTCAATGGCCGCATTGAGCGCGAGTAAGTTAGTTTGCTCCGCTATTTCACGAATCGTCGCTAAGATAGACGCGATTTGTTGACCATGCTCTTCAAGCTCGCTGATGATAGACACAGCGCTTGTTAGCTCAGTAGCAAGTTCATTGATCGATGATTGGCTTTTGGCCATCTGTTGGAAACCTTGCTCGCTCAACTCCACCGAATGAGTCGCACTTTTGGCCGTACTCTCAGCATTCGTGGCGATTTCGGCTGTTGCTGTCGCCATTTCTGTCACAGCCGTTGCTACCATAGTGATCTCATCTTGTTGTCTGCTTACACTATCACTGCGCTTCATCGCACTGGTATTAGCATGCTCGGCACCGCTGTTCATCGCGGTAGAAACTTGAGTGACGTTTTGCATCATTTGATGGAGTCGATCAACGAAGACATTAAATTTATCGGCAAGTTGACCCACCTCATCTTGGCTCGACACTTGTAGTCTTTGGGTGAGATCGCCTTCCCCTTCCGCAATATCAGCTAATGCTTCACTCACTCGACCCAGTTCAACTAATTGACGAGCCACAAACCATGAGGTTGCTACAGCCATAACGATCAATACAATCAAACCTGTGGTAATTTGGCTAATCAACATATCGAACAGGGGCTGCTCTAGTACGTCTTTATCCATTTCAATCACAAGTAACCAGTCAGTGCCTTTAATTGGCTCAGCCATGATGACTCGCTCGGCACCATCCACTTGCGTAAAGATCGTCGTCAAGTTCTGCGCAGCACTGTTTAATCCAGAAACACTTAATTCAGGTGCTATCTCTTTGACTTCCTTAAGGATGAAATCTTTATTTTGATGAGCAACGACCGTGCCTTGCTTATCAATTAGTATCGCTCGTCCATTACCTGGAACCTGAATAGCCAACACATCTTCAATTAGCTTGTCTAACGCAAGATTAGATGCCACAACACCGATGATTGAACCATTTTCGGTCACAGGATCGGTCAGTGTCACCACCAAGGTTTGCATCGTCACACTCACATACGGCTTTGTTGTCACAGCTCGATTTTCAGCCAATGTTTGTTTATACCAACCTCGGACTCTTGGGTCGTAACCCGCTTTATTCAATGAAGGATCATGGCGAAACATCTCACCTTGTTTGTTACCGTAGTAGCTCAATCCAAACCCACCAGATACCAAGGTTTGACGTAAATGAGGAACGATATCTATTGAAGGGTTAAGCTGTACTTGTTGCTTAAGTCCGTGTACTGCTTGCTTCTTATCGTAAAACCAGTCGCTGATGCCTTTTGCATGAGCTTGAAGCGTATTGCGGCTTTCACTTTCTATTGCTTGCCAGCTGTTTGTTTGAAAAGTCTTATAACCCATGAAAAGAAGAATGGCAGATGTAACAGCAATCGCCAAAACTACAGAGAAAACCATTTTCCTCTTTAGACTAAATTGCATATTTAAGAACCTCTTATAGAACAATTAAAGAAATATAAAGAGGGACACTATCACTCATACGCATGTTTTAATTAGGGTTATCCCATAAAACAATGAAACAAATTGAGCATTATGGTTAATTGTGACTTTGATTTATTTACTAGTCTATCAACAAAGGTTCAACTTAGGATCTCATCAAAATAGAGTGGGTCTATGAAAGGAAAAGGGGGAGAAATGAAGAGGCAAGGATGAAGAAACAAAGAAGCCAGAAACGAAAAAACCAGCCACAAGGACTGGTTTCTTCTAAATGATGGAGGCGCCTCCCGGAGTCGAACCGAGGTCCACGGATTTGCAATCCGCTGCATAGCCACTCTGCCAAGGCGCCTTCAGTAGTGTTTAAAGAGAACAACTCTTTTGAGCACTACCAAAAAAAAAGGTAACAATCAAATAGATGGTGCCCCGGGCCGGACTTGAACCGGCACAGCGCGAACGCCGAGGGATTTTAAATCCCTTGTGTCTACCAATTCCACCACCAGGGCACGCAATTCTTTATTGCGATGCCGATTACTGAAAAGTAAAACACCATCTTAATGTCAAAATGAATCAACATTACAAAATTTGGAGCGATACATCGGGTTCGAACCGATGACCTCAACCTTGGCAAGGTTGCGCTCTACCAACTGAGCTAGTATCGCAATTTCATTCTTCTAATTTCTCATTAACTAAATAAGAGAGAAAGAGAATGGAGGCGCCTCCCGGAGTCGAACCGAGGTCCACGGATTTGCAATCCGCTGCATAGCCACTCTGCCAAGGCGCCATTTTTCAACACGTTAGAACCGACTAAACGTTAGCCCCGCTGTGTTCGGGTGCCTACTTTACGGATTGAGTGAAGATAGTCAAACAAAAATGTGAATTTAAATTCTGTTTGCTGACATTTAAATCAAATTGCTGCATGTTCGATCTTTTTATTCAAAAAGCATACAGCAAAGTCGATTCATTTAAGGAGTTTGCGCACTACCACTTTTTCATGAAGCGGCCAACGAGGCTTGGATGATACGACCAACAGTGATCAAACATGGTCATAAGTTGAGGGTTACCATACTTAGAAAGACTAACTGCATGGAAACGGTTTTTGTGCGTTTTAAGTTTCTCGACTTGAGCAATCATTTCATCAGACTGCTTTGGTGCGATAAAGTCAGAAAGAACGATCAAATCAGCATTCTTGTACTTGTCGCCCATCATCAAATCTATCGACTTCATTAGCACTGGCTCAAGGTCTGTCCCGCCGTGGAATGAGTAACTTAGGAAGTCACTGGCTTCACGTAGGCCGTCTTGTCGCGTCAATTCATAAGTAATGTGTTCTGAAGAGAACAAAATCACATAACAGTCGCGTTCTTCAGCTAAGGCGATTTGCATCAAGGCATAAGCCATCGCTTTTGCCGACTGTTCTGGGAAACCACTCATTGACCCCGAAGCATCAACACAAACAATAAATGGACCTTTTTCAATGTCCACCGATTTGCTGTCTGGCTTTTGAGCTTTCACCTTACGTAGCGTTCGAGATTTACCTTGCGAACGATAGCTAAGCAAACGCTTATCAGCCAAGTGTTTATAGAAGATAACCTCAAGCTCTGGGTACGCTAAGAACATGGTCTCATTCGGCAGCATCTTGTTGAGGTCATCACTTTCATGGATCCCAACAATATCATCGACTGCCTCATCGCTCTTCTCTTCAACCATCTGTAGTTCTTCTACAGGGGCTTTGTGCAGAGAAGGATCATCTTCTAAACCAGCCATGCGACCGAGTTTTTCAGCAATTTCTTGAAGGCCTTTGTGCTTATTTAGAAACTCCGCATGACGCTTCATTACCGTTAGGTCGGTTTTACTCAACTTAGCCGAAGCCATGTCCCACAAGCGCCCTACACTCCCTTCATCACCCGACTCCGTCACTTTATCCATGTTTTTCATGGTTTCCATGCGTTGATAAAGGTCAGCTAAGACTTTTTCTTTGCTTGTTTCAAGTTCGGTTACTTGAGCTTGCTTAATCGCGTCTGAAAGCGATTGATACCACTGGTCGCAAAAGTAGTGTGGAAACATTGCGTTATAAACGCCTTTGTTGTTTTCCATTAAACGTCTTGCTTGAAGGTAGAACGCTGAGTGCCACTCCAATTTTTTGATGACACTGTCAATCTCATCAAAAAACTGAGGTTCATCCCAGTAGATAACCTCTTGGTACAATGCAATTTCTTCCTGGAAACGATCGGTTTCACACACTTTAGTGACGCGTTTTTTTACTTTACCGCGCCACTTAACCAAATGGTTTTTGACCGACGTTTTCACGCCCTTGTTCTCAGCAGCCATCATGACTTGAGAACGAGCGATGAGATCATTCATCGCTGTATCAATGATTCCTGAGTCAGCCACCATCAAAGCGAGGTTTAAGCCGTCTGCTCCTAACATATGCTCTCCCCTTACTCGAAGTACTGACTCATGAACTTAATACGCTGTGCGATCTTACTGCTCTTGACTTTCGTGGTTTCAAGATCTTGCGTTACAGCTTGCAAGCTTGCTTCCATTGCCTTCGGTAACTCAGGATCAATATAGTTGTGAGGCAACGCATCATGGAATTCAGTTCGAACTCTCTTTAACTTAAATTCAGCCTCAGTTAACTGTTCTAAGGCTTTCTCAGCGCCACTCAACCACTTGTTAT
This sequence comes from Vibrio splendidus, assembly GCF_003345295.1. Lineage (NCBI taxonomy): Bacteria > Pseudomonadati > Pseudomonadota > Gammaproteobacteria > Vibrionales > Vibrionaceae > Vibrio > Vibrio splendidus. The sequence goes on along the minus strand of NZ_CP031056.1, from coordinate 1,105,175 downwards.
ACAATTCTTGGTCTAAACCGTCGGTAGTAACCACACTCACCAATACAGAGCGATTGGCAATATCTTTAATCACTAATTGGTTCGATGCATCCAAGTCGAGTTTTAAACGGCATAGGTTTTTATTTTCATTTACGTAACCGTAAATATCGCCGTGGCCTTCTTTAAGCGCACGGTCAAAATCATCCTTGGCTACATATACCCAACGGCTATCGCCTTTCTCAGATTCAGAAACCGACATGTTGCTTTGCAGCATAACCAGTTTAACTAGGTTGTAAGCGCTGCCGACGCTGTACATTTTCGCGTTCTTGATATCATTTTGGTAAACATCTTTACGCAGTAAGCCGCTGGTTGATTCCATAGAGAGCGACACCGATAACGTTGATTCAACATCATCTTGAATTTCTTCAAGCTCTTCACGTGACATTTCGATTTGAGATTTCGACTCCTGCTGATCAAACGCTCGGTTCAATGCAAAATCTTTTACCACACTACGAACAACGTCTCGCGATTCTGGACTATGCCATAAACAATCTTGCAGTAGCATAATATCCAGCGGGTTTACGCTATCACGACCACTGAAGAATGCGCTTGCCTTCAACAGCTTGACCGCTTTCTTCCAGCGTCTGTCCGATACATATAGATCAGTTTCAGTAGCCGAACTTTGCTTTTTGACAGTCTCTTCAAGCATGGTTTTCAGTTCAAATAGCTTGTTAAACGAGTTATCCGTCAATTCCAAGTTATCGAGCTCTTTCTGCCATTGATGGTATTCAATATCAGTAATCGCCAAACCTTTTGGAATCACAGCTTCCTGAGAAGTACCCGTCGTCAGCATCGATTTGAAGTTTTGTTTGTTTTGAATACGGTTTACAAACACACGAACGAGCATCCGGTCGTAAAGAGCTTCTAAGCCGCTGTCTTCATCTGGAAGTTCGTTAGATGCAGACACTAATAAACGCATCGGCACGCGCTCGATGTCTGCGCCATTTTTGAACGTCTTTTCGTTAACGACCGTGAGCAAAGTATTTAGGATTGCAGGACCTGCTTTCCAGATCTCATCAAGAAATACAACTTGTGCGGTTGGTAGGTAACCCTCGGTCAGTCTTACGTAACGACCGTTGTCTTTTAATTCTTGGATACTTAGCGGGCCAAACACTTCCTCTGGTGTAGAGAAACGTGTCATCAAATATTCGAAGTAGCTACTGTTGTCAAAAGCTTGGATGAGGCGTTTAGCGATAAGACTTTTTGCAATACCCGGAGGGCCTAATAGGAACACACTTTCACCGGCAAGAGCCGCCAGTAAACAAAGCTTAATGGTGTCTTCTCTTTCGTAAACGCCATCTGAGAGAGCATGCGCTAATTTGTTGATTCTTTCAGAGAGTAGCGCCTTGTCAGCATGTGAGGAAATAGAAGGGTTCATGCGTTACTCCGAAAATCTTTGAACAGTTGAGAGTGTAGATACGTTTTTATACATTTGTTAGCACTTTGTTACAAGTATCTTTTATTATTGAGTTGCCTTTATATCAGATGGTTACGCTGCAATTTTCGCGTAATCATAGATTCCAATTATGAGAGTAACATCACGAACGGCGTCAAATTAAATCTATTGCTAAGCCTAATTTTTCTTTTATTTTCGACACCATAGACGTTATGGTGGTACACGTCTTCAGTTATACGAAAAATTGGCAAGGAATGTGGCCAAATTGCATGAGTAAAGTTATCCATCAATGGAAAAGTATTTCTCTCATCGAAGAGAACGTGGCGCTCCCTACGAACGTCGTGGTAAAACATACAACAATACACCACCCTGGCGCGGCCGTTATTCTTCCTATCACTTCGTCAGGAAAAATCATCCTCATTAATCAGTTTCGTCCTTCTCTTAAGAAATGGCTTTTGGAGCTACCTGCAGGCACGATGGAAATTGATGAGACACCTCTTCAATGTGCCCAGCGCGAACTGGAAGAAGAAACCGGTTACAGTGCCACTTTTTTTCAGAGCTTAGGACAAGTCACACCTTTGGCTGGATTCTGCGATGAGATTCAGCATTTATTTGTCGCAAAACATCTTAGCCTCACTACCCGATTTGAATGCGACGAAGATGAAGTTATAGAAGTGATAGAGCTGAGCTTAGAAGAGCTGCACAACAAAATACGACACGATCAAATCACCGATACAAAAACTATCGCTTGTTTAAGCAAAGCCCAACTATGTGGCTATCTATAGCCAATTATATGACTACCTAAAGTACTCTAGGAGAGAAGCATGGACTTTCGTTCTGATACCGTAACTAAACCTTCGCAAGCTATGCGTGACGTAATGGCAAATGCAGAAGTGGGCGATGATGTTTATGGCGATGACCCAACCGTAAACGAATTGGAACATTGGGCTGCCAATGAAACCGGCTTTGAAGCAGCGATGTTCACTTCTTCAGGTACACAAGCCAACCTACTTGGTTTAATGGCACACTGTGAGCGTGGTGACGAATACCTTTGTGGCCAACAAGCGCATAACTATAAGTATGAAGCTGGCGGTGCTGCAGTGCTCGGCTCGATTCAACCTCAACCCATCGAGAACAACCCAGACGGCACACTCGACTTTAAAAAGCTTGCCGCTGCGATTAAGCCAGATGACAGCCACTTTGCTCTTACTAAGCTTCTTAGTTTAGAGAACACGATCAATGGTAAAGTGCTGCCAATGTCTTACCTAGCGGAAGCACGTGAATTCGTAAACCAACACGGCTTACAAATGCACCTAGATGGCGCGCGCGTTTATAATGCAGCAGCGGCGCTGGATGTACACATCAAAGAGATCGCACAGCACTTCGACTCTATGACGATTTGCTTATCAAAAGGTTTAGGCGCTCCAATCGGTTCACTACTCCTTGGCAACAAAGAGTACATCGCTAAAGCTCGTCGACTGCGTAAAATGGTCGGAGGCGGTATGCGCCAAGCGGGTATTCTTGCCGCCGCAGGTAAAATGGCGCTGACTGAGAACGTAGCTCAACTTAAAAATGATCACGAGAACGCAAAAAACCTAGCGATTGGTTTAAGCAAGCTAAAAGGCTTCTCTGTTAACCCTGATTTCATTCAAACTAACATTGTATTTGCGAAGTTAGATGAATCTGTGGATATTAACCGCATCGCGCGAGAGTTAGGTGAACAAGGTATTACGATGTCGCCAGGTAATCCAGTACGTTTTGTTACCCATAGAGATATCAGTTCAGAAGACATCGTTACTTTCCTAACAAGGCTAGAAAATGCGCTTTAACTCTTGACGAGATTAGCCTCTATAGCAATTGAGATTTGAGCTTCCCCTGTGGGAAGCTTTATTCTTTCAGCAAAATCATTAACCCATTCCACAGCCCAAATAGCCCTCGAAACCTGCTAATTTTCTAATAAACACACTTGATTGACTGGAACAGAACGCGATCTCGTTTTGGCCTATGAGAATACTTTCTGAAAATTATTCTAACATTTAAACATTAAATTATTGTTTAAGTTGGATTTACATTAATGGCTTATCAGCATTGTATTGTCACTAAAGGTAAATGACTTAGTAATAACAGATTCAAGTTTTTAATCACCACGCACACGATAATTAAAACTAGAACACATCAATCCTAATAGATTCTTGTAAAGAACTAATTTCAATAAAGAAACAGTAGATATTCGCCATCCATTATTAAAATTTTAAATCGCCACAATCAAATTATAAATTAAATAATCAAATTAGTGTTTTCGTTAATAATGCTGTCACATTCATGATGACAGTAACCCACCAAAAACTCCAAAACACCCGTGTAGACCATAGCTCTATTTTAATCAATTAAATAAAAAATCTCCGTCAATATTAGTATTGAGTAAAACCAACCTATCTAATTGAATATTAAATTATTATCTAATAATTTCGCTTCTACCTCTCAGCTTAAAATCATACTAAAAATCATACTTCTCCTAGATAATAAACTTTTTTTACTACTTCACCATTTTTTAAAGCACTTATAGTTTTGAAAGTTAAGCAACAAGTTACATTCAATCAGTGAGAGGTGAAATTATGTTTAGAGTATTTCGGATTCTTCATAGCTTCACCGTCTTCGTGTTAATTTTGGTTCTGTCAATTTCATTTAATGTCAGTGCCAATACTTTAACGTTAGGAATTAACGGCAAGATCAAAGATCGATGCGAAATAAATTTTTTCTCTGGCAACATTATGAAGTTTACCGAACATCTCGATGAGCAATCGTTGCCTTTTAATGTGTATTGTAACCGCCCGTTGGGTATAACGATTAACTCAAAATACGGTGGACTAAAATATCAACAACAAGGCGTTGATATTATTGAAACTTATAATTTGTCATTACAAATAGATGAGCTTCGTCTTTATGAAAGTCGACACAGCAGCCAACTTATATCATCAGTAATGATAGACAGTTCTGGTGTTATTCCTTTCGCTCAACATGGGAGCCTTAGGGTAGCACTCGAAAATAGCTTGCGTTTCGCAGGTTATTATCAAGACGTTATCGAGATCGAAGTTTACCCTTCGATTCATAGCGTGACAAAGTGAAAACTCTGCAATGTATCTGCAGAACAACAAACGCTCAGCAGTATTCGAGCCAATCATTTAAGATAAAGGAATTTCTAATGAAAAAGCTAACACTCTACGCAGCAACAGTCACTGCTATTTTTGGTGCTCAAGTCCAAGCCGCTCCTGGTGATGTCCAGTTAGTTGGTTTTGTTTCACCTGTATGTGAAGTTACTGGTCTTTCAACGCAACTGATGGACTTCGGTAACGTATCTCAAATTCAAAACCTTTCTGTTAGTGGTCTTAACATGAAGTGTAATGACGTCGATGGTGCAACTGTGACACTGACAAGTGCTGAAGGTGGTCTAGAGTCAGACGATAGCGAAGACTACGCTCTTACATACGATGCAACATTCAACCCTTCAGGTTTAGCTCCTTTTACGCTTAATGCACCAGGGGGCCCAGGTCAAAATGACGTTTCAGTCAGTAATTCTTATGGTGGTTCCGGAGTATTGGCTACTGGTGTTGCCGCATCTATTGATATTGTGACAACAGAAACCTCCCCATGGGCAGGTGGCTACTCAGATACATTAACCGTCAATATCACCTCAAATTAGAGGTTAATAAGTCGGGGGCTATTATTTGGCCTCCGACTTAATCTCGATATCAATTTCAATATCAATATCAAAGACATAAGTTTAATTTGGAGCTCTTCGCTATGTATAAATGGATCATGCATAAATGGATCGTTCTTTTCCTATTGTCATTCACTTGTCTGTCCGCTCATGCGTTCAAAGTCGAACCGATGTCTATGGAAATGACACCGCTTGGCAAAAGAGCTCAAATGACCATGAGGGTTGAGAATTCGTCTACCGAACCACTCACGGTTGAATTATCTCCAGTATTTATGACCATGAACGAATATGGAAAAGAGACCACGACGCCTGCAGATGACGAGCTATTAGTGATACCGGTGACCGCAATAATAGAACCTGGACGATCGCAATCCATTATGGTGCGGTATTTGGGCGATCCTTCCATCACAGAATCTAAAGCGTATCGCATTGCTGTTAAGCAAGTAAAAGTTCAAAGAGCGAGCAGTAATCAAGGGCAAGTAAGTCTTTTGCTTCAGTTTAATACGCTTATCAACGTGCGACCTCAGAACACGGCTTCTCAGCTAGAAATTAAAAGTATCGAACAAAATGACAAAAAGAACAAATGGGTTCTTGAGGTACTTAACAGTGGTAATAGTTATGGTCGATTAACCAATACAACATGGAAAATATCTGATGGTAAAAATTCAACATATTTAAAAGGCGTAGAAATCGCTAAACGTATTCCGGGTACTTTAGTCCTACCCTACTCTACTCGCTTTTTCGAAATGCAGCCTCTTAAAAATTATGATGTGGACACCCTATCGATTGAAATAGAGCAGGATCAATAGTAATGAGACGTTATATCTTGGGTGGGCTCATTTATTGCTTTCTGTGTGCACAAACGTTTGGCATAACATTGTTTCCAACCGTCATCGAGCTCAACACAGATCACCGGGCAACATCGCAACTGGTTGTAACTAACAATTCAACACAAGCTCTCCCACTTGAAGCTAACGTTCGTCGTTTGAACTTCTTATCTGATGGCACGTTCCAAACATCAGATCTATCGAGTGAAGAGATGTTTGTGTTTCCACCAGCCGCAATGTTGGCACCCGGTGCACGCCAAGTATTCCGTATACAGTGGTTGGGAAAGCGATTACTCGAAACCTCCCAGAGTTACTTCGTTCGCTTCAGTACCGTGAATATTGGCCAGAACAACGCGAGAATAGACAAACCCATCGGTTTAACAACCGGTATCAATTTACAAGTTCACTACAATGCGTTGTTACACATTCACTCATCCTCTTTAGAACCTGACGTGAAATTGCACATAGATGAACAAGGCAAACTTACACTCACTAATTCTGGGTCGCGATTTACCTATACATCGTTACTTCATTTTGCGGGGCTCGAATCTCAGAGCCAAAAAGTACATGAGGCTTTAGGTGAGCAGTTTATTCCACCACGCTCCATTATTACTTTGCCTTCTTCTTTAAATTATTTACCAGTGGGCACTTATCATGGGCATGAAAACTGAAACCTATCCCAAGATATGGCAAGTTTTGTATGTCTTGGTATTAGTACTTTTTTATTGTGCTGCCTTAAGCCCTGCTGCTTGGGGTCAAGAAATGATCTTGAACCCGACAGGGCGAGATATTCAACTTACCTCTTTGTTAAGGATAAGTGACACCATACTGGGGGAAGCGGACATTATCATTACCGCAAACAACGAGATCTTGTTACCGAAGGAAAGTACGCTTTCTCTCCTTTCGTCCGTCGTAACTCAAGAAGGTATTGGGAAACTCAATGACACGACAAGCGATAAAATGCTGTCTCAGCACCATTTTGAGAGCGTAGGATTAGGTCTTAGTTTCGATTTTTCTTTATTAGAATGCATCGTGACAGTACCGCCTGAATTTAGCTTAACCCAGCAACTGTCTATGAATGGCGCAGATGATTTTTATAACTATGCTGAGCCAAGTTTGTTTAGTGGATACGTTAACTTTGCCCTTTCGGCTAATGAGAGCCAATATGTCGATCAGAATTCGTCAAGGCAGGATCTCTATCGCAGTCAGTTTGACTCAGCACTTAACATTGGTTTTCTAAACTTTGAGTATGAATCTTATTTAGAAAACAGCTCATCGCAAGATTCGCGATACGTAAGAGAAGGATCTCGTCTTAATATTGACTTTGCAGAACAAGGCACGCGACTTGTGCTCGGTGATATGTACAACAGTGGTCAATCTTTTCAGGACAGCACCGACATACTTGGTATTGGCTTAACTCGAGATTTCACGCTCATTCCAACCAGAAATGCACGACCACGAGCCAATCAATCATTCACACTTCAAAGAGCTTCAAATGTCGATGTCTATATAGATGGGATTGCAGTCCAGCGATTAACGCTAGGCGCTGGTAGCTATAACCTTAGTGACATACCTCTAGCGCAAGGTAGCAATGATATTGTACTCGTCATCATCGACCGCTCCGGGAATGAAGAACGCATCGAGTTTTCTATTGCGACCGGTAACGACTTGCTCAATGGCGGTGAGTTTGAATATAGCGTCATGTATGGAGCGCCTTCTGAATTACAGAATGGGCAAATAGAATATCTAACCGACGAACGCATTTTGCATGGTTATGTCGATGTGGGTATTAACCCTTGGTTAACGTTAGGTACCAACTTCCAAACCCGTGAAGATCTTTACCAATATGGAGCCACCGCTTTACTCGCTTCTACATGGGGCGTCACTGAACTCAATGCTTCGCGTAGCGAACACCCTACATTTGGAACTGGCGACGCTTACAAATTTGCGTTCGATGCGGAATTTTCTAATACGAACACGCTGTCCCCACAACTGAGTGTAAGTTATGAATATCTGACCAACAATTTTACTGGGGTCTCAGGGTTTGATGCTTCCGATACCGATATCAATCTAACCACCCATTATGTATCTGCATTCAGCTCTATTTACCTTGGTCAGTCTTTACGTGCCGCCATGACCCTCAATTACCGCTCAGGGGTAGACAAAGAGAACGATTATTGGTTGATTAGCCCGAGTTTATCGGACGGACTGTTTGATACTCCCGCCACCTGGAGTGCACGCGTTAACTATCGGCATAACGCAACCGAAGACGATGATATCAGCACGACTGTCACCATAAGCTGGCCTCTCAGTAGACAAACTCGTGTTGTCGGTCGTTACACAACAGAGCTTAATGAAGCCGCCTTAGATTACAGCTATCAGAATAATATTGGTAACACAGGGGGGATGTCGGCGTTTGCGAGTGTCATTACTAACGAAGAAACGGATGCCGATATGGATGCTGGGATTAACTACACGGCTAACCGTTATGAATTAAACGCGACCCACGCTTCGCGGCTTGAAGACATTAGTGGCGAAACACGAAATCACAGTACTGATGTGACGATAAGTAGTGCCCTTGCTTTTGCAGGTTCATCTGTGACGATCGGCAGACCGGTGCGCGAAGCATTTGCTATTGTTAGCAAGCACGAAAGCCTCGCAAAAAATGACGTGGCTGTCGACCCAACAAAAGATGGTGAGTACGCACGCGTTTACCTTAAAGGAGATGCAAGTGCCATGGTTCCTGACCTTGTTGCTTATAATGGCCAAGTAGTCGGTTACGAGGTCGATAACTTGCCACCAGGGTATGACTTAGGCGATGGTGCTTTTTGGATTAAGCCTGGTTATAAACGGGGATTCCAGCTACAGATCGGATCGGATGCTGTATTAACGGTTATTGGCAAGCTATTCGATCGTCAAAGTAACAACCCTATTTCACTTGTCGCTGGTGTCGCACATTACCTTGGTGATGCAAAACAGTTACCGATTGACTTCTTTACCAATCGTAACGGCATATTCGCAATCTCTGGATTAAAGCCCGGTAAGTACCAGTTGGTACTCGACACTAAAGAACAAGAATCCGTCATCATTACCCTCAGTGAACGCAGTGACAACTTGATAAGACTAGGAGATGTTTATGTGGAATAAACAAGTTCTTTGGGGATCCTTGTTCCTCATCGCCATAAACCATGTACCTTCGGCATTGGCGTGTGAAGCCAGTGCCTTGGCTATTCAACCCGTCTCATCGAAATCACAATATGATGTTTTCAGCGCAGGAACTTTCGCAACAATAAACACTTACCGTATAGATGCGATCATAATTGGCGAACCCTGCAAATTAGACTTGATTTTACAACTTAACGATACCAGTCGATCGTTAAAAGGGGTAAACCAAGCAAAACTCGGCTTTGAATGGAGTGGGCAGATTGGTATGTCAGTGGCTAATCAATGGCACTTATCATTAACAGAAAACCAACCTTCGGCAACGATACAAATGCGTTTCCCAAGTAAACAATGGTTAGCATCAGGAACCTATCGAGGGTTATTGGAAGTCTCGCCTTCTTATACCTCAGATAGTAAACAAATAGAAATTAGCCCCAGTTCACTCTCGGTATCTGTTAACGTTCCGCCTGCTGCAAAAATTCATTTTTATGGATTGACCCAACAACATTATGACCTTGATCTAGGGACTTTATATTCCAACAAGGTTATTCGTTCCGCACCTAACCTATGGGTTCAAAGCAACACAGCTTATACCATCGTATTGGAATCAACCCATCAAGGAATGCTACGTCATGAATCTAATGAGGAAAAATGGGACATTCCATACCAACTTTCCCTTGATAACGACAGAGTAAACCTTGAACAACTGGATGCAAAAATTCAACGTCTTTCCGCTACGATTGGCCAACCTATTCCTTTGAGTTTTGTCATCGGTGAAACAGAGAACAAACCAGGAGGACAATATGACGATACATTACAAATTTCTATCGAACCCCAACTTTCACAACAACCATAATTATGTAATTATATAAAAAGTGAGATATGCAACTCAATTATATAAAATCCACCATCATACAATCAAACATGATTTTTCAGTTTCGGAGTAAATTATGTATGAAAATAAAAATAATTTAAAGCACATACTCCTGGTAGGTGACAACGGTATTAACAATCAGTTTATTCAACGAGAAATAGGGAAATACAGTGATTTTTCTTTTAGCAGAGAATGTATTTTAAGCATTGAGCGCTCTCGTAATCATAAAACGTTCGATGTCGTTCTCATTAGCTACTTACTCTTGGAAAATATCGAAGATATCAACATCATCTTATCAAAAATAGAGTCCAGTAAATGGGTAGTCTATGACGTTCCCGCAGACATTACCGGACAGAGTATTACCGTAATGCAGCTATTCAACTTGTTTAATATAAAGGGAATGATTTATCAAGATGCTCCTATTGAACACCTTACACGTTGTTTAAAAACGGTATGTGATGATGATCTATGGCTACCTAGGAAGTTAATGTCACATATTTTATCCAATGCGTGCTCTTATACTTTCAAGTCTCAGGTAATACTGTCTAACCTGACGAAAAGAGAGGCTCAAATATTTAAACGAGTTGTCAGAGGAGATTCAAATCTAGAGATATCAAGCGAACTATTTATTTCAGAAAGTACGGTAAAAACGCACGTATACAACATATACAAAAAAATAAATGTCACCAATAGAAAAGAAGCGATAAGAAAAGCACATTTTATCAATAGTTTAGAGACTATTATACAACCAGACATATAGTTGAAATTATGAACATAAAAATGCCGATTGCAGTTTTTTTTCAAACAGACGTATTAGAATTTAAGCCCTTGAAAGGTGACCTGATATTATTCAGTTCCTCATAGAATCACTGTCAGGCTAATAAACGAAGTTTAAATCGAATCGTCTGTGGTTTAATCACATTTTAAAAAGTAGAAAAACATCCCGCCCTATAAAATACGAGTCGAACTTGTAAACTCACGAAAACATCACTTCTGCAGCCCCTCTACTTACCTAACAGAGCAAAAAGTACGCTTTAACTGTTAACACCATTAGCATCTATAGCACCTATAGCAATTCAGACTTGAGCTTCCCCTTAGGGTAAGCCTTATTGTTATGTTTTTAACTGGAGTAAAAACATGACTTATCAATCCTTCGCTTTACTATTACTCACTCTTTCCCCTAGCCTTCATGCCTCTGATTTTGGCGATCCTGAACTGGGTAAAATGAAATCACCAAGTTGCGTTTTCTGTCATAACCCCACGGGTGAAACAAGTAACACTGATTACCCCAAACTTTCGGGTCAAAATTCAACTTACCTCTATAACACGATGAAAGCATACCAAAGCGGAAATAGACAAGGCGACTACGCAGAAATGATGCGAGTTCAGCTCAGTAAGCTCGATGATCAAGACTTGAGAGATATAGCGGCTTTTTATTCATCTCAAGATAGTGGTTCCATAACTCATGTATTAGATGGAAATTAGTAAAAAGTCCCAATATTCAATTGGGACTTACTCCCTAAGGGATGAATTAAGAGGCTGCATTATCCATAAATTCTTTCTCCGTCAGGTATGCTTCAACAATCTTCTCAGCAGATAGGTCGATGTCTTCAGTCGAAGTATGGCAGCTCAGAACAGAGAACAGCATCGTCTTCAAGCCTTTGTAACCCGAAGTTGATGGATATAATGTTCCCTCTTCCTGTAAACGGTGAACTACTCGATCTGTTAGTTCATTGCGGTAAGTGTCATCGCCTTCACCAAATTGTGCTGAGAAACGATTAGAAATAACATCATTCAAAATCGTAATACCTTGCACAGATGAAAGCTTATTCGCCATACGCTGAGCTAACTCAGTACAACGATCAATGTGTTCAACAATCCCTTCTTTGCCTAATGATTTGAACGCTGCATACACAGGAACGCCACGTGCTCTTCTTGATGCAGAAATACCAAAATTAATCGCATTTCGATCTGGTTTTTCCATTGCATCATTAAGGTAGTCACCCATGTTACTACCGCCCATCGCTTTAGATAGTGCCGCTGCATCTTTTACGATGATCATTCCACTGTCATACGGCATGTTGAACCATTTATGCCCGTCAGTATCAATAGAATCTGCGCGTTCAATACCTGCTAATAAATACTTTTGTTTATCACTTGCGGCAGCCCATAAACCAATTGCACCATCTACGTGAAGCCACGCGTTGCCGTGGTTCTCGACAGCATCAGCCAATTCATTAAATGGGTCGAAAGCACCGGAATCAATACAGCCAGCTTGAGCGCAAACAAGCGTTGGGCCTTCTAAGCCTGAAATAATTTCTTTTAAGTTATCTGGGATAATACGTAAGTTATCGTCGGTTGGTACTTTGACAATCGTTTCAAGACCAATACCAATCATGGATAGCGCGCGCTTGATCGTTGAATGAATTTGATCACTGACAACAACGTTAATACGAGGAGCTCCAAACAAGCCTTTTGTCACCACATCCCAACCAGCGCGTTCAAGCAGTGCATTGCGGGCAGTAATCAAACCGGTGTAAATCGCTTCTTGAGCACCAGAAGTGAAACCTACCGCCGTACCTTTATTTAAACCTAGTAGCTCAACCATCCACTCTGCAGCTGTTTCTTCAACAACAGACATAGCAGGGCTAGAAACGTAATAAGGCACATTTTGGTCCCAAGCACTCACGAGCCAATCGGCTGCTAGTGAAGCGGGAAATGAACTGCCAATCGCGTACCCAAAGAAACGTGCACCACCAGATGCCATTAAACCAGCATCGACATTCTTTACCATGTCATTAATCACTTGTGATGGGTCTGTTGGTCGCAATGGTAAATCCCCGCCGATAGCTTCACGTAACGCTTGTGAGGTTGTACCGTTGTCTACCGGTCTATCTGCTAAAGATTCTAGGTAAGAAACTGCATGTTTGAGAGAGCTTTCAAGTGGTAAGCGATATTCATTAAAACGGTGTGACATGATGATTCCTCTATTTGTTGTCTACCCAATCATGTTATTGGATCAGAGCGTTTAGGAATTGTCATATCGCGCCACGGGAATGCGATTTAATAAAGTTCATATATCCAGCACAAAAACGAGAAACCAAAGACGAACTTTTCTAATCAATGTATAGAGTTTTGAGTCAATCATATAATTACCCCTCACTGACAGAAAACTATAACCCTTGATGTTGGCTGCGGAACTGTGAAGGAGTAAACCCTGTTTTGCGTTTAAAGAAACGAGTGAAGTTAGCAGAATCACCATAGCCGATATTGGTTGCTATTGACGTTATTGAGTCGTCCGAGTACTTCAGCCGAACCTGAACTTCATTTAGAATAAGATCATCCAATACTTCGCGATAAGTTACACTTGCGCCGAATAAGCGCCTCTGGATAGTCCTAGGACTCATTCCCAGTATGTTCGCAGCCGTTGATATGGGTAACTTTCCCATCGACAAATATGGTTGCATGGCATGTTTGAATGAGCACAAAAAATCACTAGGTATACCTTCTCGATCTATAACCTCTCTTCCTGAATTTTTTATTAAGTTAACTTTTTGACTCAAAATTTCGTTATTTAGACGAATACCTGTGACTGAGCGGAGTGTAAAAAACTGAACATGTGCTAACTGTGAGCATTCAAAAAAGCACTCCGTATGTGGGCTGACAATTGTCACATACTTTTCTTTGCTATTGTGTTTAGTCAAAGCTGTTATCAACTCATCCAGGAAAATGAACGAGAATATTTCCGCGTACTTAAACCAGTCTTGTGTCGCACCCTCTTTTTCGCGAACTAACCAGTAACAATCATTATGGAGCTTTAACGATATTTTAACTCCGCTTGAGTAATATCGAATGATTTCACAGAATTCTTCTAGCGCTTCTTTTACAGTGCCCTCCCTTGCTTTAACCAACTGAGCAATCACGCCCGGTATATAGGTGTTCTTACACATTACCCAAACACGAGTCACAAATGTGTCCAACGAAACACTTTCACCAAACATTCTGATTATGTTGAGTAAAACAGTCTCAGGTATAAACGGGAATTCACATGTTTGTATGTCAACCGGTGCTTTAACACCAGTAATCAAAGAATACACATTAATATCTCTTTCACTAAAGAGTTCAGCCAGGTCATGAACACAATCTGTGCGAACAAGTGGTACTCCTCTATTCGGTAACGCCATACGTTAGGACCTTCTTTATAATTAGATGTTTCTCGTTTGATATGTTGACAGTCGTGCCTAAGAATTAGAAAACCCCTTACTTGGCAAATCAAATAAGGGGTTAGATTCATACTATTTAGTTATATTTAATATAAAGCACCTTTCGTAGGCTATTGCATCGACTCTTATCCAGAGGGTCTCCTAAATAATCGCCACCTTCTGCAGCCCTTTTCATTAATAACGCTCTTGCACGTTCATCACTAAGTAGATCTCGGTACTTTTCATAGGTTTTCAGTTTGAGAATTTTATATTTCGAATTTTGGCTAGGGTCAGAAAAGTTATCGTAGCAGTAATTCATAGCACCTGAGTTTGCGCCAATCTCACTGGCATCTGTGATTGCATACGCGTTGGAAATCAACACAATCATAGAGAATGCGAGAATCTTTATCAGTTTCATATCCAGTACCCTTTAACGTTAATCTTGTTTCAATTGCAGTTCTCGAACCTCTTAATTGGCTGCAATTGATGTTCAAAATCCATGTTAATCATTCATCTAACGTCATGCTTGCCATTTGGTGACACATCAAAAATAACCAATTTAATTAATACCGATTTGACTCTGCCTAGCATATGTTTCAATTTCATCACGAAAATAAAAAAACCAATGTCACGACATGGCCATTAAATCAAGATATTTGATCTTATTTTTATCTTAAAAATGGTTCACTCTCTCATTAATAACGTGATGGTTCATTGATGGGAGTAGAACACCTAACTCCCTACATATCAGAATCTTAAATTGAGAGCCTCACATGTCAGAAATAAAAAAAATCGGCACTGAAACGCAAAAAAAGAAACCAATCAATAAAGTAAAAATAGCGACAAACAGTCTGTTGGCATTCACCATACTTTCTATTGGTATCGCTGTAGTTTCAGACAGGATTATTCCAACTACCGACAACGTTAGAGTTGAAGGCAACGTCATTTCCTTAAAACCACAAGTATCAGGTTTAATAGAACAAATTAATATTACAGCAAACACTAAAGTAGAGAAAAATGACGTGTTGCTCAAAATTGTCTCTACCGACTATGAGATAGCCGTTAAACAAGCAGAAGCAAAATTGAAGATAGCCGGACAGCAAGTTGGGGCGCAAATGGCCAGTATTATTTCCGCTCAAGCACAACTCACGACATCGTTAGTTGCACAACAAAATGCTCGGCGTCAGGGTCAACGAGTATTAGCGATGGCAGACAAAGGGGTTGTATCAAAGTCAGATGCAGATACAACACGTGCCACGATTGATAAAGCTAATGCTGAGGTCATGAACGCTCACGCTAATCTAGAAAAAGCTAAAGCTCAAGTGGGTTCAGAGGGAGAGGAAAATGCACAAATACAATCAGCACTACTTGAATTACAAAAAGCCCAATTAGACTTATCGCGCACAACCCTATCAGCGCCTTCAGATGGTGCGGTAACCAACTTGAATTTATCAGAAGGTTCATACGCTTCTTCAGGCTCTCCATTAGTCACCTTCGTCGAAAGCGACAATTTATGGCTTGAAGCTTATTTTCGAGAGAATAGTCTCGGTAACATAAAGCCAGGCGATGATGTTGAAATCGCATTAGATCTTGCTCCAGGCACTACGTTCAAAGGCACAGTTTCTTCAATCGACCTGGGAGTCACATGGGGTAAAAACGAACAACTTGGCGACCTTGCGAGTGTACAAAACCAAAATGGATGGTTAAGAGACACACAACGTATTCCAGTTACGATCAAAATAAACGAACCATCAGCGATCCAATCAATGCGAATTGGAGGCCAAGCAGATGTCATCGTTTATACTGGCGAAAACACTCTATTCAACCTACTTGGAAAATTCTGGATTAACGTAGTGAGCTTGTTCTCTTATGTTCGATAAAATAGAACAAGCACAAGAGCGTAGGATTTTTCGCTACGTCACGACAGTCGGCTTGGCAACATTCCTTGCACTATGGTTTAACTGGCCATTAGCTTTTTGTACGCCACTTCTGACCGCAAAATTTATCACTGATAAACCTCAATTTCATATTCTCCATGTCAAGCAGTTGGCCTATGCGCTTCTATCCACCGCTGTAATTGGATTCGTAGTATCAACGGGGCTACCTGAGTATAAAATTGCCTTTCTTTCTATACTCACACTCGGGATGCTTTGGGCATACTATTTATTTACCGACCCTAAATGGGTCATGTTCGCAACATTCTTAATGATCGAACTGATATTACTTCCATCTATAACTATAATCGATCAAGCATCCGCGCTGAATGTAGGAATCGGTTTTGCGTTTTCAGGCACTTCGGCCGTCGCTTTGTATGCCCTTTCACACGTTTATTTTCCCGAAGAAGAGAAGACGGACTTTGTTGGCTTTCCCGTATCTCCACTTACCAAAGAAATGCGATGGACAGCCGCTATACGCGCATGGGTGATTTCATTTCCACTCGTATGCTTTTACTTCTATTTTCAACTTTCACAGATACTGCTTACCGTTGCATTTGTAATGTTATTATCGTTAATGGCAAGCAGCGAAACGTCCGGTAAGACCGCGTTATTTTTCACAGTAAGTAACATCTTCGCAGGCCTGATTTCATTCGTCACTTTTCTCATCATATCTTTAGCACCTAATATGTATGTATATATGATGGTTGTACTCAGTGTCATTGCGCTTTTCGGAATAAAGATTTATACCGTTCCACAAAAGGCGCCTATATATATTACGGCCTTTACCGGATTCAATGTACTTATGGGAACATCAATAAGCAGCGGCGCGTTGGATGACAAATTTTACGTTCGTATTTTCCAGCTATTTTTAGTCTTGCTATACATGGTATTTATGACCTATTTCTTAGAGTCACGAACTAGGAAATAACCCGTCAAAAATCAACTTTCAGTCGTTCGTACAATCTCATCCATTGTTACTATGTGTTGTTAAATGGCAGGGAAACTCCTGCCATATCTAGTCATGTGACAGCCACAGCCCCTAGATTACACTGTAAAGACATGGCTTCAGGTACAACATAGCGCTTTACACGCCCTAGCGAACCCTTACAATGTGCAGCAAATATATTTATCAAGGTTTATCTCTATGTCTATTCAATGGTTTCCGGGACTACTGAATCAAACAATCACCTCAACTCACCAAGACCAAACACTCCATTCAAAACAATAACTTATATAAATAATTCAATTCACACCCTCTCACACCAACTCACCACTCCTCATATTTTTTGTACCCCATTATGTACCCCAAGCAATGAACTAGTGTAGAATATGTAACAACTTTTTGGGGAGTTCATATGCCAAAGAAAACCACTAGTTTGTCTGACAAACAAATCAAAGCAACCGAGATCAAAACGAAGGAATATATTCTGTCTGACGGAAATGGGCTTAACCTCCGCATTAGACCGAATGGCACCAAATCATGGCAGTATCGATACACCAATCGTGTAACTGGCAAAGTTAAGAAGCTCTCGCTAGGTTCATACCCAACGTTAAAACTTGCTGACGCAAGGAAGATTGCTCAAGATCACCGAAATCAACTTGCCAATGGAGTTGATCCTCGAGAGCACATTGAGCTACTCAAGCAGGATACCCTTCGTAGAGAATCTAATACTTTCATTTGCGTTGCTGAGCAATGGTTCAAAAGAAAGAAAAAAACAATCAGCAAGGAGCATGCTGAACGTATTTGGAGAACTCTACAAATCTATATATTCCCCAAATTTCAAAATGTTCCCATAGAGTCTATTACGCGTAGAGATGCCATTCAGCTCCTACGTCCTCTCGAAGAAGCCCAGAAACTTTCGACGATCAAACGAATCTGTCAGTCACTGAATCAGATTATGGAATATGGAGTTGATAGTGATGTAATCGATGCAAATCCATTGACCAGAATGATCAAGGCGTTCGAACGCCATGATGTAAAGCATATGCCAACAATCCGTCCAGAAATACTTCAAGAGTTCCTATGTAAGCTTGAGACAAACAATACGATACAAGATAAAACCAAATACCTCATACTGTGGCAACTTCATACAATGTTAAGACCTAAAGAAGCGGCCCGAACACGCTGGAGCTACATTGATATTCACAAAAGATGTTTGACGATTCCGCTTGAAGAAATGAAAAGCCAAAGAGTACATAAAGTCCCCCTGACTGATGAGATGATAGAGATACTCAGCAAAATACGCCCGTTAAGTGAAGGTAAAGAGTTTGTCTTCCCTAGTGAGCGAAACTCTAATACCCACATGAGCGTATTCACAGCAAATGCTGCGATAAAACGCAGTCTTGGTTTTAAAGGTGAGCTTGTAGCACATGGGTTAAGGTCAATAGCCTCTACTGCCCTGCACGAGCAGGAGTTTGATTCACTGCATATTGAAGCCTGTTTGTCGCACGCTGATAGAAATACAACTAGGGCAAGCTATAATCGAACCGATTTTTTTGAGCAAAGAAAAGACATTATGGCTTGGTGGAGTGAGTTTATTAAGTCGTCATCTTCATAGCATGGGGGCATTCTTAAACCTACAAGTTTAGGTTTATGACGCGCAGTTTGATTGCTTCTTCTACGTTGGTATGTAGAGTATTTAACTGGGGGCAATGTGCCCCTTCCAGTAACGACATATAGAGGTCTACATAGCGCTAAATCGTCATTTCGTCCGAAGGACGGTGTGTGAGATGTTAATAACCCAAGGCACTTATATAAATTTAGCTAACTGTGCTAATAGCTTATCGATAGCATTCACTACCTGAGCTGGTATTTTGACCTTATCTTTTACTTTCTTTAAAGCTTAATTAACAAGCTCCTTAACACTTCCTTATCCTTTGCCGAGTGTGACCGAATCCTCTTTTAGTATCGTCGAATTTTAAACATAAATTTGATCACCCAGTTGTTTCCATTGTTGGAACAACAGCTTAGCTTACAGATCAGCGAACAACAGAAGCTACTACTCGTCTCGCATACCATCACGTTTGGAAATTCTAAAACAGACAATATCTCCAAAATCAACAGGAGCGCTCTATCCTTAAAAGAGCACTTCACCTACTCTCTTTATGGCAAAACCCATTTAGAGGGGGTTTAAAAGAGGTAATTGACCAAATGTCTCGCCAGACCTCGCCTTGTCTTCTAACTTGTAAGCTCGTTCGCTTGTATCAACAACAGTATATTGAAATTCAAGATGCTGATGGATGTATTCCTTCGTTAGAGAGTCGAGCTTGAGGTCTCCAGAAGCAAAGCGAGGGAGGTCAGATGGTTTCAAACTAGGAATCACCAAACGATTCGCAACGTACACGCAAAATTGGTCACCACTTAAACGACCAGAAGCATGACTTTGGATACGTGTGATTAGACCAAATTTTGGCTTATGACTGTTTTTTTCGATTTGTCTTCCAGACATACCGCAATAAATCAGTTGTTCGCCATGCCAAATAGCATAGACGCCAGCAGCAACTTTTGGGATACCTGAGTCAGCCCAGCTTGATAGCTTATATCTTTTGGAAAACATCAAATCTCACTTTTTATTGGGAGGCGTTATGTCCGAAATATGCAATTGAGGGTGGTATTGGAAGTACCAATATCGGTCTCAGAGCTTACTTTCTACACCAAGCGTGCATTGTGAATAGATTAAAACTTAGCAGTCGCAAGTATAACGGCACTTTGGATACGTAGAGCAACCATAAAAAGACATACCAGATTTAGCTCCTCGCTTAGCAACACGCATTACAAGCTTAGATTGGCAATCAGGACAAATCATAGGTTCGATGTCTGCCCTGTGTGTTTGGGGCGAGATTGATGGTTTATTTTGGAACCTGCGCCCATCTTCGATCATATGTACTAGTTCGCTACCGTTGACTAACCACAGACGTTTATCTAGAGAAAAAGCCACAGCATCAGAAGTAAAATCCCCTGAAGTTACGATAATCATTTTACTGGCATTATTTGCGATCATGACACCGTACATCTCCCTTAGAACTTGCACTCCCACCTTGCGAGATTTCCAATGCTTACATTGTACAAGACTTAATTTACTATCTTTTGTTAACCAAATATCAACGCCACCATCAGATTTTTGAGAGAAAGATTGTTTGACCGCATAT
Source organism: Vibrio splendidus (assembly GCF_003345295.1). NCBI lineage: Bacteria > Pseudomonadati > Pseudomonadota > Gammaproteobacteria > Vibrionales > Vibrionaceae > Vibrio > Vibrio splendidus. The sequence continues at coordinate 1,084,871 of NZ_CP031056.1, read as the reverse complement.
CCTTGAGACTTAAAGAACTCTCCGATGTAACTCTCAAATTCCATCCAACTCAAGTGATTTAGTGGGGAGGTATTCCTATGAGTTCTAATCTGAGAGTTGGTCGTGAGATAGCTTCTTTTCCTCTGATATTGCTTAAAAAGCGCTATCGGTGCGGGGAGCAAAAATAAAAACGTAAAATATGGGGCTATCAGGGGCAAGTTTGGAGCAATAGCTTCAAAGACAAAATTATTGCTACCAACGGCCAAGCTAGGTAATAGATATGAAAGTCCAAAATAAATACAAGCCGAGAGTACTACGCTTAGCCACCATGGAGCGTCCATTAAGTGCCATATGATTCCATCGTTTTTTCGTGCCATTTAAACTCACCTGATAAGCATTTTGGTGCATTAAAGCATAAACAATAGATGATGAGTATAGTTAGCCCGTTGATATTAATAAGAATAATAACAATTAATGAGCCAGGAGAGAGAAGAGCTGGAGCTGTGTACTTAGGACGATTAGTTTACGCCGCTTGCGTTTGGGTTCCTTGTTCGGAATCCGAACATTTCCAACTCATAGTTGGACAGAAGCATGTTAGAGTCCCCCCCCCTAAATTAACAAAGTAAAATAATGAATATGGCGCTAAGCCACTAGCATACTCACCCTTGATTGAGCAGAGCTAAACACAGGAAACATCTAGCACAAACACGTCTACCTTCCCCTCTAACTCACAAGGTAGAGTTGACTCAATGGACAATTTCAAATCCTGACCGCTTGTTATTCCATGTTTTTTGCTATTCGCAACTAATTCATCTGGGCCAAACCAGAAAACGAGATAGATTCCTTGCTGTTCTGCATCTGGGTGTACTGAATAACGCTCATAAAGTTGCGTGGAAGCAGCACTATATAGCTCCTTATGCCATTGCCCTTTAGCTTCAATAACAAGTAAGCGTCGTTGCCCGTCGAGTACCTTCGCTGCCGTTATATCTATTCGATTCTGATTTTTGGTTTCATGTTCTTTATCAATTATGATGCCATTTTGTTTGAGTGTATGGCTAAGGTATTCAGCAACTATATTGACTGAATCTAGTTCACCTAATCTGTTAAGTTTTCCTTCTTTATCTTTCGTATAGAACCGACTGCCAGTATTAAACTCACCTCCTAGTACCTCTCGTTGATAATTGCTCAACTCTTGCAATACCTGTTGGCGCAGAACCTCAACCGTTACTACGTCACCATTATCAAGGAAGTTTACGATATTCTGAGGTGTTGGTGGCTCAAACTCTTGCAGCGCTTTGGTTCTTCTTTGTTCAGCAAGGATACTTTTCAGTTCTTGATGAAACTCTTTAAAACGCGGATTATCCAGAAGCCGCTTCAACACAGGACTAGCTCTATCAGGAATGTCCCTACTTATTGCCCACACAGTATCCTTAATAAATCGGTATGCTGTTTCACCTACTGGGCTTCCTGTCCCCCAAGAGCTTGGTAAATGGACTTTAGGCCATTCATCAATAAATGTATCTAAAATAGCCTCACTTTTTTGAGCGCATAAATCTGGCCAATATGAGTTCTCACCACGATTCAAAGATCCTGATAAACATTCAAAAAGAAGAATCGAGTGTTTATCAGTCTTCAGTAATTCGAAGTAAGGAGCTGACGCTTCTAGGTTAAGGAAATAAAACGCTCTAACAAACCAGAATTTTTGTGTCTCATTCAACTTCCAATCTTCAGGTGAAAGTTCAGGTTCAGATTGTAGAATCAGCTTCGTGCATCTTTCATTAATAATCGTACAAAGTTTTTTCCTATCACCAAATTTAACCGCTAACTCAAAAAGTGTATCCAAAGCATACGATACAAGGCTGTTAAATTTATGAAGCCATTCAATCGACAGAGAAGCTTTTAGTGGGCTAAAAACGTCATCATACTTAAGTAAGCCAACTTCAGGATACTGACAATTTGGCTCACTAAGCTGTGGTTCTACGTATTGTCGAAGAAATGCCTCGGCAGATTTTACGTTAGGGAATATTAGTCTATCAACTTCAGACTTGAGAGAAGTATGCTCATTATCTTCAACCGCATCCCAATGCCTATTGAGATTGGTTCTCAATGCAATGAGAATCTGGCGGGGAACCTCATCCAACTTGCCATTAAAACGCATAATTTCAAGACAAGCAGCGAACAAAATGTCCTCAGTAACCTGAGACTTCGATTGACACTGAAGCTCAGCAAGCTGACGTAATTCTGGGACATTGGGTTTTATGAAGTCTAAACAGTTTCGTAGCGCAGTTCGAACCAAATTTTCATCACCAAACTCTTTCTCAATATTCTCAGGATGATTTAAAACAAGGTTTGAAAATCGTAGCAAACAGGGCCAGTGACGACCACTTTCAACCAACTCGCGATTTTCATTAACAAAATCTATATTCTTTAAAAAAACAGATGCTTGCTTTTTTTCGCGACGTTTCATTCTTCGTCTATGCTTGCGGTTATGATCAGGAAAAGCTCGTCTTACATATCTGTTTCGACTTGCCCAAACAGCCATAAACTCAAGCTTTTCATTTGCCTGAAAACGCATATGCCTTATCAGGAGATCTGGCCCTCTCTGTTCTTTGGGCCGACAATAGTAATGTGAAGGCAAAAAACTCGACCACAAATGTACATTATCGGTATCAAATGCTAAATCAGCGATAAACTCAAGGTCTTCGGCTCTCAAACACAAGCCAGCATGAGAGTAGTGGCCACTAAACTTATCGAAACGAAGTTGCCAAATTTTCTCACCATCAGTAAGCCGAGAAAATACATGTTCAATGATACCTTGACGAAGGGCGTGATCTTCCTGAAGAATCTTTACCGAAGTGAAATCATTAGAATTACCATTCGAGTTGGAAAAATTGAGGTTTTCAACCCAAGACCAGACCTTTTTCGGGTTATACGGTGGCACCGCAAGTTCAAAATAGCGATCTAACAATGAACCTATTAGTTTGCTAACACCATGACGGCATTTACATTCGTAGTTATCTTTCAAGCAAGTACAAAACAAATCTTTACTTAACGAGTCTAAAAGGCTTTCAACCGTTGTTAGTTGTAACTCCCTGATAAGTCCTTTTATAAAGTATCGCTCACCATATGTTCTGTCACATTTTTCATGATAGAGATAGAAGCAACGCCTAAAAAAAGTCTCAAGCTCCGCTTCCGTGACATTAGAAAAGCCAATTCTCTCATATACATCCATTACCATTCGTAATGAAGCACTACTAGCTTCATCAACTAATTTGTCAATGCTTGTACGAGGGGCATAGCTACTCAGTTCAAGGAGACATTTATGCGCCAGCATTCTTGTATATTTGTCTTCGCTTTTAGTAAAAGACAATTGTTCCAACTCAGGAATCAACCACCTAGAGGCTTGGGAGCTCGCTAGTAATTCCAAAAGTAAATCTCTTAAATGCCCATCTCCATTAATCAACAGCAATGGCTTAATTTCTTGAACTACGCCCTCAGTGAAGAAACCTGAAACACTGAACTTCCGCCAAAGATCCCCCCTTCTAAAGTAAGGATCTTCATTTTCAACTTCTTTCAATTTGGAAAGGAGCAATGCCTTTGAAGAGTCTACTAGTTGTGATGGGTCTCCATTTGCGAGCACCGCATACGGATCGAGTTCAATTAACATCTCCTGTATCAACTTATCCCCCAATGAAGCCATCCAGCCAACTAGTCCTCGTAATTCATTTCTAACCACTGAGTTTGGAGCAACTAAGGGTAATAGTTTATCTAAACTCAACGGATCTGAGGGCGCACTGATACGCTTTATAAAATATTCTGCAGCGCAGTACTCAGAAATTATTTTATGTAGGGGTTCGTGATGATCAGGATTATCACTAGGCTTAAATAAACGGGTGGCGAGGACAATACTTGCTACCGAAGCTCTGCTAACTAAGCTTCCTAATAATGGATACATTCGGCTCTCGGTCGCCTCGCTCACACCAACACCTTCGGAACCCGAAAGCAGTATCTTGGCGAATATTTGCGATGATAGCTCGATTTTTTCTCCATGAGACAAAGCCGTTATAGGCTTGACCTGAGTGTTAACTTCCCGAGCTAGACGAGCAATAGCCTGAGAGAAAATAGTTTTTTTATTTGTAAACTTGCCATTACTCTCAATATACGCATCCGCAAACATTTTGAGAAATTGAGGATTTGGAAGAATCGAAGCGAGATCGAACCTTGCAACTTCTCTCTTAAAATCGTGGAAGTCTTCTTTTTGAGTATAATTTTCGTATATTTGCTGTTGTTCCGACTCATCAAACTCACAAAGCCTAACAACTAAAGGGGCGTGGCCAATATATTCTGCAAAATTACTTGTGGCAGAGTTATTCCATTCGCTAGAGCGACTAGAGATTATGACACGGGGAGGTTTTGCTCTAGCTGCATTGGCTAACAGCTGGTGAATTCCACTTTCATCAATTTTAGCTAGCTCATCAAAAGCATCGATCACTATCGGAATACCTTTGTCCTCTGTCCCCATATGGCGGAACACATTAGCACTAGCCATGTTAACTCCAAGATATTTAGCAAGGCTCCGCATAAGTTCGGACTTTCCAGCCCCTGGCTCGGCGAGCACAACAATAAAGTTTGCCTGTGCAAGTAACTCTGACTCGGAAAGTTTCTTATCTTGGGTGAACAAAATACGATCAATATAAAGCATGTGGTTCCCAACTAAGACGAATAGAGAAAGTGAATGTTTTTGTTGCTAATTTAGCTAGTTAGTTGAAGGAAACTTTATCATTTTTTGGTATGTAAAACTGCTTGCGGTGTCTTATTCATATCCATCACGTTACATTATTAGGCTCGCTTACTAACCAATTGTTAAAAATTGACACTTGCAAACCTATCATAGCTAACACACTTTTGGGCATTTTCGAGCTAGAAAATGCCCCGCTTGAGAATTCAGGTTGTGATGTTTTTGGACATAAATCAGTTTCTGAAAATCTAACATTAGCATTACATGAATTAATTCAGGTATGGCAAAACTGAAAATCGCTCAACTTAGAGTCCAGTTTTGATGGTACTTTTCACACAAAACCCAACGTTAGACTGAAAATGCCAAGCATTGAGAATCTCTCTTAAATTCTGTATATGTTGGGCTACAGATCTACTGTTATAGCTAAATGTGCCAGTTCTACTGAAAACATGAAGCCGAACTTAGCCAACAACACACAGGATTTTTCACCATCATCTTCGATTTTACCGAGAACATCCTTAACAAAGTCTTTATCTCGTTTTCGGACATAAGCCATAGTCCTAGGAAGTTCTTTGATCTCAATATTTGATTTCATGAGGTCGTGAGCGAGCTTATTTCGAATATTCTTTATTTCATGCAGGGCAGGTAACAACTCCCTAGCCTCTTTCTTCTCACTCGCATCCTCAAAGTCATAAATATTAATAAAGGACTTAAAAGTATCAATTTTCTTACCTAACATCGCACCTTTGATATCAGGCTCAATGCACACTAGTAGATGACTTAGCTTGAATTCAATGAGAAGAACAATACTAAAAAACATACCAGTTTTAGCGTTGGACTCCTGCGTTCTAGCCCTAAACCACTTATTTCCCTCTGCTACGATTTCTTTCAATTTTCGAGTGTTTTCTTCGGGGGATTGAGGCTCCCTATACGTAATAATTGAAGGGCTAGTGCTCTTGGGCTTTCTTTTGTAATAGCCAAATATATTTAGTAATTTTTCCACAATTCTCTCTTAAAAACTAAACGCAGCGAATAGTAAAAATGCCACGCATTGCGAATCACTCTTAAACAGTTTGTAAAGTTTTTTGCAGGCACTAAATGATATGCATGCTTTTTCGAAAAGCAGATGCATCAGCCTCAATTTGATTAAAGATATTATTTAGAGCGTCATTAGTCTCAATTAGCATCTCTCTAATTTCCTCTTCTTGAGCTTCAGAAATTATCGTTCCTATATGCTCATTATCACTGTTATTACGTCGAATATTGATCTCAATCGTATCCAAGCGAAGATAGAATGGTGCCGCTTTTACATACCAAAAATTAAAGTCATTAACTAATGAGTCGGACAAGTACAAACGATTATCTTCTATCTCTTTCTTTAGGATATTGACGTAGTTTAGGCATGAATCAAACTGATACTCGAAGACCTCATTAAATCCGTTTTCAGAATTGAACTTTTTAAATTCAAGACTCACCATTAACAACCTATTATATACATTTAATTTCTTATCAAAGAGTTTTTCAAAGGTCGATTGAGATATAGAAAAAAAACGCTGAGTTCTTTTCATTTCCAGCGCATGTTTTTCATCTAGAGCTTTCATGCTTGCTGCATGTTTATTATCTAGTTCTTTAATTTTCTTCGCATTGTTTGCGTCGCTTTCTTTGATATCTTTTTCAAATGCTTGTTTATGCTTTTGTAAAGATTTATCAAACCAATGCTTACCAATCAATGTTGATACACCAACAGCAGCAGGCAAAACTACCGCTATATGTTTTACTATAAAGCTTGTTACTTCCATCATACTTACCAAAAAATGTAACGCTATTCAGACGACTAAAAGCCGTTTTTTAACTCCACCATAATGCCTTTTTAAGAAAATAATATCAATTAAAAATCAGCAACTTATCGATAAAAGGTGTGAGTTAGATTGCTGAGGTTAATCTAATGTCACTATTCCGATAAAATTCGCGTTTCGGATAAGTTTTGGTTGGGCAAAACTACAGCTTTGAGGGATTAGAGCGCTTCTACTCTAACGCATAAAGGGGCACAAACGTTTTAGAGATTTGGCACTAAGCCATGTGATCACCAAGCAATCTTGTCACACAGTTAATCTTCAAGTCGAAGACCGAAATGGTGAAAAACTTCAGAATAAAACTGCCAATTAAGAAAAACGTCAGAATAAGACTGCTAATTAGGAAAAACGTCAGAATAAGGAAGCTCACAAGGAAAGCAAAATGAAACGAAATGGAATATATCCGTGTCAGAGATGTTCACCCACTCTACTTCTACCGTTTTGATAGTTATGCTAAGTTTGGGTCGAAGCTCATCTAAAGGAATGATAATGAAATCATGGATAGCAATTACAGTGTTAGCCTCAGGGGTTTTGAGTGCTGCTGAATTTCGGACACCAAACTGCCCAATTGGCTGCCCTAGTCTAGAAATAGACGGTAATGTAGTCATTTTCGAGCGTTTGTACACACTCTCTCAAAACAAGAAAACACAGTTTGCTGATTGGGTCGCATATGAAGTCGATATTCTTAACTTTGGAACAACAACTAATCGGACTTGGAAAAATAACCCTCTACTTGTTGAAGCTGAACGATTAGAGAAAGGTGATTATACTGGGGCTTCAAGTAAGCTCGATGTTGATCGTGGACACCAGGCTCCCTTAGCCAGTTTTGTCGGCAGTCGCTATTGGCCTACTCTTAACTATCTATCGAATATCACTCCCCAATCAAAAGACTTAAACCAAGGCGCATGGAAAAACTTGGAAGAAGCAGTTAGGGATGCCGTTGGGTTTCGAGAAAACCTGTACGTTATTACTGGGACTCTCTACCGTAACGAAATGGATGCTTTGCCAAAAGCTGATGAGCCTCATGCAATACCTTCGGATTACTACAAAATTGTATACGATGAGAAAGGCAATTCTGTAACCTTTCTTATGAACCAGCACACAAGCCGAGATACTAATTACTGCACTAAAAACCTAACAGTATCAGAGTTGAGATCAATCGTTCCATATACTCTGCCAAGTGGTTTAGCTGATAGTAATGAAATATTGAAACGTTTAGGTTGCTGATCACTCGGTTTATTTGGGCTCGAATTCATCAGCTCAGAACATGCTAGAAGCTTGTAGCTATGCCGCGCTTCTATTTGAATACCCGTCTTCCAACATGCAGTGTAACTACGAATAAGTAATCAAGCTATTTAGTCCACTACTCCAAGAACAAGTAGCTCTTCACAGGATTGAGATACTTAACTTACCTAAGAACAACCATGAGCTACGCTCATGAACTCATCGAGGTTTTTCAAAGCGTAGCTTTGGGATGTCTTCATGAGGGTCACTTTTACTCTATATATAATATTAAGGTGAAAGTGACCCTATACACTTAGACCATTTCAAATTAGCAATCTAATGATAGAACTAAACAAGTTATGTTGATGACTGTACCAATAAACTGTCCAGGCAACTGCATTTTTCAACACCAAGTTACAAATCTAGTGAAGTGGATGACTTTCAAAGTTCATTACGTGAGTGACAGCGGTCGCAAGTATGAGTTCGTCATACTGAGTAGTTAAATCAATATCGGTTAAAACGATCAGCAGCAACAAGTCGGGATCCGATACATCGCTCATCAAATGCAAAGCTATGTCGTCAGAATCGACCTTCATCACAGCTTTAGCCATCAACGAGAACAACTGGTTTAAACAGCTATCGCACTGAGTATTTGCGCGATGGATATACTCTAGAAAAATTGATTTAGTATTCATACGTACAGAATAATAAAAACACTCACAGCTAAAGTATTGGAATAGACTGCCACCATGTGAAGAAAATCACGATTCAGTCGCTCGCATAACGGATTGGTTCAAACAGGCTCAACTTTTAAAAGTGAGCTTTATTAACTCGAACATCGGCTAATTAAACCGCACTTAGTTTTACAAACATTGACGGCTTCAGAACGTATACTGTATATTTATACAGTATACGTTCTAAGGTCGTAAATATGCACATTCTACCGCTTTCCCCATCCAGTATTTCTTGCTCACTCACCTCATGGGAATCACCAGCGGCTGAGTATGTTGAGCTTGGTGTTTCCCTGGATTCAGTCCTAGTCAATAACCCTAATGCCACATACCTTGCTTATGCTAATGGAGATTCCATGGAAAGAATTGGCATCTTCAACGGCGACTTGTTAGTCATCGATAGAAAGCCACAGGCTCAGCATTTTGATACCGTTATTGTCAGCTTAAATGGTGCATTTATGTGCAAGATCCTTGATGTGCATAACAAGCTTTTGCTTTCAGCAAATCCTCATCATTTACCTATTGAGATCCATCCAGAAGATGCCTTTGCGATTGAAGGGGTTGTGATACGTTCTGTTCGTCTGCATAAACCACTGCCTGAGTTCATGTAATGTTTGCTCTTATAGATTGCAACGCTATGTATGTCGCTTGTGAACAGGTATTTCGACCTGATTTACGACACCTACCCTGTATTGTCTTATCAAACAATGATGGTGCCGTTGTAGCAGCAAATAGGTTGGCAAAAGAAGCTGGAGTTAAGAAATTTGAGCCCTATTTCAAGCAAAAGACACTCATTGAAAAGCGTGGTGTGAACGTTTTTTCATCAAACTATGCTTTATATGCTGATCTGTCTGCAAAAATGATGGCCACAATTACTGCTTTCTCACCGAGGAGCCACATTTACTCAATAGACGAATGCTTTTTAGATATCAGCCGTTTTGCACATATTGAGTCAGACTTAACCTCTTTCGGTCAACGAATTCGTCAAACCGTCTGGAAAGAATGTCGACTGCCCGTTTGCTTTGGTGCTGGTGATACTTTGACACTATCCAAAATGGCTAACAGAGTTGCAAAAGTTGACAAAGAATTGAATGGTGTCTGCATCATAGATTCTGAAGACAAACGCCAACAATATTTAGCATCACAACCTGTATCTGAAGTTTGGGGCGTTGGAAGAAGATTGACACAACGTATGAAGTTAATGGGGATAGAAACAGCTCTAGATCTAGCAAATTTAAACCCTGAGCAAGCGAGGTGCTCTTTCAATGTAGAAATAGAACGAACAGTTCGTGAGTTGAATGGCCAACCTTGTAAAATTTGGGACGAATGCAGAGTGGACAAACAACAGATATTTAGCACTCGCAGCGTCGGCAACCGAATAACATCACTTGAAGAGCTAAAGCAAGCTCTCGCCTTTCACGCTGCCACAGTGGCAAGAAAAGCACGTAACCAGAAAAGCTCATGCGCTATTCTCATGGCTTTTGCCAACACGTCGCCTTTCGATGACATACCGCAAAACTTCAAAGACACTTGCACATTTGAATTTCCGACGAATGACACAGGTAAGTTGACCAAAGCAGTGACGTTGATGGCAACAAGGTTGTTTAAACCAGGTGTCAGCTATTACAAGATTGGCGTAGGAGCATTGAATCTAGTATCTGATAAGCAACGTCAGCAAGACTTATTTTCGGAGCAAGACAACCCTGCGTTGATGCAAGCCATAGATAAACTCAATATCAAATTGGGTCGGGATTCGATATTCCTAGCCGCTCAAGGAACCACGCATGACTGGGCTATGAAGCGTAACTTTTTATCCCCTCAATACACGACAAAGTTAAAAGATCTACCGAGAGTGCTCTGTTAATTGAGCCCCTGAAGAATCGAGACCTGTTCTTATCAAGCTTTTGGAGAAAAGCAAGTTGATAGCTTCATGAACTAGCTCTGAGTCAATCAACTGAGATCGAGGCTGTGATCTACACATAATTTATAAGTTCACCCCTATTTTTTATCAACAGAAGTTAAAGTCCAGGATATGTAACCAATACTATGATTCTATTAGAATTTTATTCATAAATGATTATATAAATCGTGCCCATCATCACTTTAGTGATTAGCTATTTCATTCATAATTACAGGTTTTTTCAATTCATAGGTAACAATAATCGATGGGTCTAAATCTTAGTAAAATACGATCAGGAACAGATACTACTGTGATTGTTATCAATGGCTTCCTTTCGGAGTCAGATAACGACTTAACTGACTGGTTGAGTATTGTTGAGAACACTTACAAAGACGCAACTGTATTGCATCTAGAGTGGCCAGCAAGCAACATCGGTAAGAATATTAAACGTATTGCCAGTTCGAAGGTCGCAACTTTTGCCCTATCCGCATTTGTTCCAGGTATGGCCTTACTTTCATCGGCAAAATCAGCTGTAGATCTGACCGCCATGACGAGTGAATGGAGAAAATCGATAGTCAACACCGAGGAAGCTGGTGAATTCTTAGCTAAATATATCGACTCAAACAGTGGTAACTACGTTGTCATGGGCCACTCTCTTGGTGCTCGTGTAAGCTACCATACATTGCGCAACCTTAAACGCGTTGAACGATTAAACAATGTTTTCTTACTGGGTGGTGCTGTTTCTAACCAAGGTGATTGGAATCAGTTTGCTCTAAACAATTACAGCTTGCGAATATTTAATGTGTACTCAAAAAACGATAGCGTTTTGAAGTATCTTTACCGCACAGGGACTGCGTTCCGTAGCACTCCTATTGGGCGGCATAAAATCAACTCGCCATTTCAGAAGCAAATACAAAATTTCGATGCTTCTCACCTCGTCAGTGGACACATGGAATATAAAAAAGAAGAACTAGGAACTCACATAGCCTCCATTATAAGTTCAGAGATTTAGCATAATTTATTTTTGGCAATGTGGATTTATTTACAAGTAATATTAGTTCATATAGCGGTTTAGGTTCCCCCATCGACAAGTATTTTGGGGGCTTTACAAACTCGTAAATGGACAAAACCGTGTCAGCGACTTTGCTAAATTAGTTTAGGTATGCAGTATGTCAAACTCGCTTAATGAAGTGTTCAGTCTAATTGGCGCAGATCACGCACCGACGCGCCGCATTATGCGACCGCGCAGTTCTTTATTAATCTTGATGATAATGACTTTTCAGGCCATACCGCCCCAACTAGCAAAGGCTGGGGTTACGCGGTATTTGGTAAAGTCACCCTAGGCATGGAAGTGGTCAACGAGATCGCAAAGATCCCAACCTGCACCAGGTTCGGCCATGAAGATATGCCAGTAACAGATGTGGTGATTGAGAAAGTGACGGTAAAATAAATTCCTCATTACCAAACCAGCAACAGCGCCCATTTCTATGAGCGCCGATAAACAATGCGACTGTGCTTAACCTGCAAACAGAGAATCGCAGTAGGCATCAAAACTGTCATCATCCAGATAGACACCAAAAGGCAACGGCAAATAGTTCCTTTGTAGCTCCAGTTTTACGATGCGTTTAAGCTCTCTTTTTACATAACCTGCAATGTCTTGCGCTGCCTCAGTAGACCATTGCTTCATGGCCTTTAGTGGCTGTCGGTTTGATAACAATAAACTCGAGTATTCGTTGGGAATGTCGGTTCTTAGATAGATACCGAGCTCTTTAACATGGTAGGGCATATCCCAATCAATGGTACTGATAAAAATCCTAACTCGGCTGCTGGCAGAATAAAGAAAAGCGAAGTGTTGATAAGGCTTAAGATACTCTTCTCGCTCTGCTTTAGCGATATGGCCTTGCGCGATAAAAAAGCGCCGCATCGAAGCAATAAGATAACCAAAAGATGAGACCGAACTATCGATATCATTGGCGCCTTGTTGAACAAAATAGAGATCTTGCTGATCATCTAAGCTTCTTGGCATCAGCTTGGTTTCTTTGGCCCAGAGCAGCTTTTCAGGGCAATAAATAATGTCTGCAGCGTAGTCAGAAAACCCTTCATCTTGGTCTGAAAGCTCGCGCAAGCAATCAAGGTTTCGATGCCTCTCGGCGTGGTTATCGCCAGATATCAGCACATCCATCGCGGCGGGGTCAATATCTAGGCTCAATACCCCAAAGTAAATCTTACCGCGCAGCATCTGATACGGCGTAAGCTGCCTATCGATGAAGCGGTGCTGCGGCATGACGGCTTTTTTTAACCCCATGCAGCGATCCTCGAATATTTCCTTGGCCTCTTTAGCGCCAAACGCCACATGGTGTTTTTTAAGGGTTCTTTTTACTTCAAATGCCGCAACGACATCATTAGCGTCGACATAATCTGTAATCGCACGGGTTCTGTGTGAGCGATCTTTTTTGCTCAGCACTATGTCAAATTTAGGCAAGCGGTGCCCGTCAAAATGGATAGGCATGTCTTGGTGAACGTCAAACTGCTCGCCAAAATACTCATCCATCATTTTTACCCACGCACCTTCAGCCACGGTGCCAGATTCAAACTTACCACCATTGGTATTTTTGATCTTACGCAGACCTATTTGTTGGGCGGTATTCAGATCTGATAGGTCTCGCTGGAAACGAAGTTCATCCCGATCGTAGCGACTTTTGCGCGCCTTGACGGAATGAAAATCCGCACTCGGAAAATAACGGTTTATTCGCCCTTGTAGCTTAAAGCTGTGCAGGTGCCTCCTGTCTAGGGAAAATAGCGAGGCAAACTCGGTGATAAAACCTTCGACAAACGCCCCTCTCTCGATATCGCTGTCGTTTTCAATCTCACGCTTTAAATGCTGGATAAATTGATCGTGAAAATACTGGCCGATGACAGGCTGAATATACGATGACAGACGAAAAGAAGGGAGACAGAATCTGCGCTCGAGCTCTTGCAAGGTTTGTTCTACAAACGCCCTCTCTGACGAGGTATTCAACACGGAATCCAAACGGCTTTGAACCAAAGCGACCAGCATACGGCCCACTTGCTTGTTAATCTCGGCATGGCTGAAAGTCGCGTAAGGAAGCTCAGAAATGTGTTTGATAGCAGCATCAATGTTGACGGATGCGCCAGTCTCAAGAAGCTGGTTAAGCTCCTCGATGGATTGAGGTAAGTTATTCATAATAGTTTCTCTGTTTTGTCTGTATTTATGCCGAGCGTTGCTCATCCATAAATCAGTTAGTTACATAGTTTCAGTTCGGTTGTGAGTTCATATTCAACTTACGCCTTGTTTAAAAAAACGTCAAGCATGCATGGTAAAAGTTGCAAAAAGTGCAACGCCAATAAGCGATTAGATCGCATCGCTCACATTGAACGCTACTGGCAAAGGGGGAAGAAACAAAAGAGTCGCAACTGAACAGGCCGCAAACCGCTCAAAATCAAGAACGGCAAATTAACTCACCACAACAAAGAACTGCTCTCCCCCTTTAGCGTTAAAGCCAATGGTAAAATACGAGTGCTACCGCCAAGGGGAGTTTGTGGAGGTTGCTCGGCTTTCTCTGTGGTTGAGTGGGCAAAAGACAAGCCTTTGACTTTCTTGCACTGATAAGAACTATTTAAGATGTGCTCTAAACTCGATTTTGGACAAAAACATGTCAGCTCGCTTGCTAATTTAGCGAACTATGGATTAGTTCAAGTATTGTTAACTATGGAAGGAAAAAGGCACTATTCGACCCTATTATTTTTTAACCTGTGACGCAGAAACGGAAAAAGCCCTAGCATTTCTGCTAGGGCTTAAAGTGTGGCGGAGAGATAGGGATTTGAATACTATCTTTACCGAGACCTTTATAAATTAAAGCATTGAAAAAATGGAGTTTTTCTGAAAGAGTCAATTGTCCATTAATGAGTCACATTTGATGTGTATAAAACTAGCATTCGTTTATAACATTCAATTGATGCTTTTGTGATCTTAGTGCTACCCGTGCCATCTTCTTGTTTCTGCTCCCGTTTAGGACGCTTCGATCAAACGAGTGAAAAGATGTGGCACATGTAAAGTTGTAATCCGAAAGCTCACTTAAAGGACATGCATATAATACACATCAGCCCCTTTCGAATTTACTATTGGATTGCTACATCAAGGCCTCCAAATCATCATCCATTACATAAGCCGTAGGATCGTACACATCATTTTGAAATCCTTCATGGCAGTACCAGTCAGATTCATGCAATGCCTGATACATCGCTGTTTCCCACGAATTCTTATGTAGTTTAAATTCGTTGTCAGCATCAACTTTAAGCTGTGCTCTAATGTAATCTAATGGATTTACTTGGGGAGCATTTTCTATAAAAACTTCTCTGAGTGTGGCTAACCGCGATGCAGCTTCTATCGAAAATCTATTTGATAAATGATAATCGACAAAGTGTGATTGTATTCTTTCCTGCATGATACGAGAGTAAGTATTGGGCATATTAATATAAAACTCCATGCGCATGAAGTCATCCTCTTTAAGACGAGCAAATAACCACTGTTGTTGATTTACGTCATCATAGTAAGGATGTAGCGTCTGCTTATTTTTCACCGTAGCAATCCCGCTGCTTTTCCCTTTATTACATTTATTGCAAGAAGGTACTAAGTTCTCAGGCAATACTGACAAGAGCGGAAATTTAGCCTTGGGTAAATAGTGGTCTAGTGTTTCAACTGTCGAAAAACCACAAAATGGACATTTATTATAAGGAGCAATATTAAACAAAAAGTCATATACTTTACGACCTTTCTTGTTTAATCCAACAAGTTGATTTGTATAAAGACCTTTTAACTCTTTCTTAGTTACACCACCATATATAATCGTATCTTCGTGGGATGAATCAGGTTGAATATTATACCAATCGCTCGAATTTGAATAAACAAGGTATAAATCACACTCAGAAAATGCCTTGGGAGAAACAGCATGAAATCTCTTCCTGTCATTTGCATCACCAATACTATTCACACAAAGTGTAAAAACTTTTTTGTAGTCGAATTCAGGTTTTTTTAAGTGCCTCATTCGTCATCCTTAGTCGCAGCTGTTTTTGACAGTAAAGCCATTAAAACAGCCCTTCCCTCAAAACCAATCTGTCCTTTATACTCGTCAAGAATTGTCGCAAAGTCCTTTTCTTCCTCAACCGAAGACTCTAGCAAATCATGAAAACCAGACTTAGTTACTTCGAGACCAAAAACTTCTCGCGTTAATAGACCAACATTTTCTCCAAATGTTTCTCTTTCAGGGCGTTCCTGTTTTCCTGATGCTCTCGTACGACTAAGCTTCCAAACACAACTCTTTGGTACTTCTTGAAGTACCACTGGCGAATGTGTAGCTACAATCGCAACGCCATTTCTCTCCATCAGCAGAGAAGATAGAGCGCGAGTAAATGCAGACAACAAAGGGGGGTGTAAGTGACTTTCAGGCTCATCCATTATAATGAGTGTTTTTTCTTGAATTAACTCAACGAGTCTCGTTATTATCAACATTACGATTGCGTGACCAGAACTCATCCTCAAAAATAATTTTCTTGAAATTTCTTCTATGAGATCTGGATCAATATTGTTATCTAATCTCTTTAAACCCATATCCAAAAAGTTAACGTCTGATTCCAAATAAGTAATAGCTTTAAGCCATCTACTCTTAGCTTGTACTAAGCCAAAAATATTCCTAATACTTGTAGAAAATTCAATGCTTAACTCATCTAGATCTTTGAGAGTAGAATGACTCTGCTTTCCTCCACTCCTATTTGCTTTTAAACCAATATAGGAGTAGTTTATATTTTCATTATCATTTTCGCGGTCTTTTGGCGGCTCAAATGGGTCGAAAGCACTAAATGAAACTGATATTAATTTTGAAAAATATAATGGATCTAATACCTCGTCATCATTTTCATCGGATATATCTACAAATCGACCACAGTTTGTTCTATCTATAAGGTTAGAAATCATTCCGTTTAACAACGTTGTTTTTCCGATCCCATTTCGGCCAATTAATACATGAACGTTAGTGGATGGCTTTGATTTTGGATATACGTTGAAATCTAAACAATAATTTGCTTGATCCGTGGATTGTGCAGTCTCATATCTAAATTGATACTTTTGTAGTAGGTCACCACCATTTAATACTCTTCGGTACTGACTTTCTATTGAAGATAATGAAACAAATCTAGTTAGAGATGTTTTGAATACTGATTGTTCTTTGTACCGCTCCAGTTGAGTTTCATCTGCGACGACATCTCGTAACGAGGTTAAGAATCGGTCTTTATCTCTCTCTTTCAAATTGGATATTTTTTTATAATAATCAACGTCCTGCCCTAAAGAGAAGAAAGCAGTTGGCAATCCAGATTGATACTCTTGATCCATGTTATCTCGAGTTAAACTAGGAGAAACTTGCCCTCTATACCCAATCTTCACATCACCTAATTCATAGCGTGTACCTTCACTATCAAACACTATAACGTTGAATTGAGTCTCAAAGGAGTAGTCATCCCATGAGTTAACCCTTAAGTAGATACTATCAACAGCCTCTGTAGGTATAGGATCAATCCATGTGCTCTTAACGATTTTCATTTATATGGTTCCAAATAGGTTATTGTCGCTAATTACTTATTATTTTTTAAATAAAGGGATTATATCAACCAATTACATAAGTAACTAGAGTCATAAAGATTCGGCATACTATCGATTTGTTAGCATCTGATTAAGAGTTTCACCGCTCGGCACTTCCGAGCAGTCTTAGCATTCACTGGTCGTCCTGTAGTGAAAAAGCTATATTGACCACTCAGCTAAGAGGTTATTGATAAGATCTGCTAATGAAAAGTACTAACGGGAATTCGAGGAACGCTCCATCCTAAACTCGTCTTGGGGTATTTTTGTGTTAAAAAGTGCCATGGGTAAAAATTCAACCCATAAAGGTTCTGGACAGGAGTTAAGGTCTTAATACTGACTATCCAAGAAAAGATCTGTAACGGGGAGCCAAAAACATCAGAGCAAAAGGCCTGGCCTCACCCTTATCAAGTACGATGGCAATCAAATGTGCTTTTGCTCATTCCGTCTTTGATGACTCAAGTATATATGCCGTTAATCTACTGACTTATTGGTGCTAATTAGCGCATCATTTAGTTCAGCAAGTACACGTAAGACAAATTCCTTATCCTTGGGTGAATCAAAGCGGTATTCTAAGTAGTCATCTAAACCGTTTACTGCCTTTACATAAGCTTCAATAACTTGAGCCTTGTTGATCATGTTGTTGGCATTTATTGCGGTCATAACACTCACTACCCTGTAACTTTATTAATAACTAAGCTTCGAAAGTCTTGCTGCTCTTTAGAGTTTGCTCTCGGGTGAGCTATCCTGTAGCAATCCATACCATTACTAGTAAATCTCCAGTACTTTTTGCTCTCCAGTTCCTTCGTTTCATACCCTCCAAAATACTTGTTCATGACAAGTTTAATTGTCTCATCGTTTTTACGATTACATCCAACTGCGAACACAATACTATCGGGTTTACAAAATTTGATCGTCTCAACCAAAAGCTCTGCGGATAACTTTTGAATAACCGAGAACTCTTCTTTACCGCGCCGTTGTGGCGATACCCCGTTATAATCCCAAGCATACAAGTTGGCATAAATAAGTTGTTGAGGGCTGAGAGAAAGCTCTTGAGCAAGCTTGGAGTAGAATCGTTTAAAGTGAGAACGATGAGAAACTTTTAACTCTCCGCCTTTCTTGTCCAATAAATGCCAAGAATATCGTTCAAACGCTTCATCAATGATAGATCGTAGGTTTTTAGTATCATTATGCTTAACAATGCGACTTATCGTATTTTTATTGTTGAGCGTATTCCATCTAGCAGTTTCCCTTCCTACTATCATTACGCGCCTGTTGGCAGAACTAAACTCCTCAAACGGATAAGGTAGAAAAACTCCTGAATACCTGTCTTCACCATTGATAAAGTCAGTACTATTAAGATCTTTTAGTACCGATTCATAGTTAGATTTTAGTAAGTTTAAGTCCATTTTTTTACCGTAATACTTTGTTTTTCAAGGTATAGAGTATAACTTACCCATACTCATCAAACATTGAACCTTGTCAAAGCCACTGATATACATAAGGCCACGCTATGCAAAATATTTGTGAAGGACTTTTAAAAATTTGTCCTGAACTAAAGTTTGTAAATGGATACATTATCTTTGGTTCGCTTTCAGACCTACCACCATACAACCATACAACCAGTCGTATTACATAAATTGGTGAACAGATAGTGATGACTACTCAGAAGTGGATACAAAGGCCAAAGATATTGAAGAGTACATTACAGATATTTTGAAGCAATACACGTCCCCTAGCCCATCGCCTCATGGGTACTTCAAGATTAAATCTAGAATCATAGAATTTCAGCTAACAACACAAGATATCGTAGACACAATCTTGGATAACATAGATAAGGCAAATCAGCTGAAGGATTTTCGTATATAAAAACCTATACTCTTCCCTGTATAAAGAAAGAGTATGAGAAAGAAAATGTCTAACATCCAACTAGACTTACCATTAGGCCTAGTTGGATAACGAACGATGTAAAACGACTTCCTACTCACAAAATTCAAGGCCAAATATTCACCTAATTTGCCGCCATGACAATGCCCTATTTTTGTTTCTTTGACCGCTTTTTGTCTCTCACCCACAGTACAGAACCGTTCGTTTTTTTCATTTCAAATAGATCAATTGCCACAAACAGATCGCTTAGTTTTTTGAACCCGTAATTCCGTTGGTCAAATGAAGCATGATTAGATATATGGTTGCCAATTGGCCCCAAACTAGCCCATCCATTCTCCTCTTCAGTTGCCTCTACTGCTTGGCGCAGTAGATTCATTAAACGTGTATCTCTATGTAGCTGCTTGTCTTTTACTACTGGATGACGAGCCTCTTTGGGGTCATCATCTAGATACAAGAACTTAGAACAACTATTAACAAATGGCGACGGAGCCTTTCTTTCTCCAAAACCAATAACGGTTTTACCATCAGCCAAGGTTCGAGTTACTAAGGGCGTAAAGTCGCAATCAGATGAAACTAAGCAAATTACATCAATATCTTTTGTATATAGGACATCCATTACATCGATCACTAATGCCATGTCAGTCGCGTTTTTACCTCTTGTTAGATCAAATTGCTGAATTGGCTGTATCGCATGTTCATGCAGAACATCCTCCCATGCCTTAAGGTTCTGGTTTTTCCAGTTGCCATATGCCTTCCGAATATTAACAACTCCATAACGAGCAAGCTCAGACAGGATTTTATCTATCTTTTTTGCTGGAGCGTTATCGGCATCGATGAAAAGGCCAATTTTTTCTTTTTCTTCTTTCATTTTATTATCCTAGCTATCTGAAGTTATATAACCCTTTGCTCATCCTAGACTTGGTTATTAAACCAGCACGTAAGCTCCAGGAATATGCCCTCCAGCTTTAGCTATGTTTTGCTTAAGTTCGTAGAGGTTATCTTGCTCTAAACCTTGCCATTTCCTAAGTTCTTCTATCTGCCTAAACAAATCCAAAGTATTAACATTCTTAATCAGTGCTATTCGATCACGTTCGCCAACGGCGGCGTCGTAGTTACACCATTCGAAACCCTCGGGGATAGTAGATTCATGAGAAAGGTCTAATGGCTCTAAGTTACCTTGAGACATGTGAATCAATAGGTGATAGTTCATGTTCTCACTCAAATACACCTCTACACGTATAGTGTTCCAATTATCCAATTTTGGTAGGTCACGTATGGATGGAAGGTAATCACTAATTAGCCTGATTAACTCTTTCTCTACCAGTTCGTTCGCTGGCCCATCATGCATTGAATGTTCTGGCATAAATGCAGCTATACGATTTCCCGTAACCACAACAGGTGTTTTCGGTACTAAAACATCAAGTCCACAGTTGGTTTCCCTACCGAATTGAAATTCAGGCAGTACATCGATAAGCGACCACAATTGTCGAAGAATATGAAAAGTATCTTTATTACTAATTGAAACCCCATACGGCTCAGTTATTGATGAAAATTGGTTAATCGAAGATCCTGTAACTTTGTCGTTAAACCCAACATCTTTACATATTTCAGCGAAGCCTTCCGATCGCACCAACTGGTTTATACTTCTAATTTTTTCGGTTCTCGACTCACTTTCAAAACTACATTTATCAATCAATTGTTCAATAACACGGATATTAGACATATATTGATAAACGTCACAATGGAATCGATTGAAAGTTACTGGGATGTACAGTTCAAAGAACAACTCTAAGCTGTTGTATAACTCAACATGCTCAAACCGACCTGGATCTCTTTTAGGTGCACCACATAGCTCAATGATCTGTCTTATTTGGTTAGGCGATACTTTTAGTGGCTTTTTGGCATTCTTCAGCTCGCTGATCCTAGACTCTTTTATGCCAAAGTCTTCTGCAAGTTCTTTCTGTTTCTTGCCTAGGCTTTCGTAGAATGCAATTGCGTGATTTATCCATCTGATAGATTCTTCTTTAGTCATGTTCATTATCTGATCTCCTCTTCATTCGTTGTGAACAAGGCTATCACTAACCAAGATTTTTGTAATTACAGAAATCATGTAATTAGATGTAATTTATTACAATGACGGAGAATGTGGTAATGATGTATAAATGAGAAAAAGCCCAAAACGCAGCCCTATTTTCTATCTTAATCCTTAATTTTGACAAATCACTATGCTGGACTTGTCAGCTCTGAGCTATTAGAAAATATTTTTGTTTATTTAAAATATTCAATTTGACATTTCTATAGACATTTTATTAATTGTTTATAGATTAATTTTTTATTTGTTGCATTTTACAAACCAATCCCAAAAAAATATTAATTTAAACAAGTTAAAATTTTAACTTATTAATAATAATACGTAATCGAAAAAAGTTTTAAAACATACCAAATCAAAACTTCAATGTCAGTTGATTAATGAAATTATTAATATTAATATTGATTGGTACCGTTATTATTCATAGATCTTTAAAAACAAGGGAATAAATAATTTAATCGCACACCTATTGTGCGAGAAATAAACATAAACATTTTCGGCGCACACGTGTACTGCGAATTATCTAAGAATAAGAACTTTGAGTTAGCCAAAAAACCAAAATATATCATATTCATATTTTTCAAAGAGTTAATAATATAGCGAGCTACACCTTCAAGGGACACGAAACTCCGTTTCTACCCTTTTCGATACTCGCTCTCCGAGGGCTCTTGAAAAATCCACTCCGTGATTTTCCGCTGGTGCCGCACTTTCAGTGCGAAGAGACAAGTTTCACCCATCTATGGCAACTCCAGAACATTTAGAAACAGTAATAAAAAATCACAGCAAAAATGCTGAATTCAAAAACAATAATAATAAATGTAGGCATTCAAATGACAAATAATAAAAACAAGGGCGGAGCTCCCAAGTTAGCTCCAGATCAAAAGCAAAGCAAAGACTTGAGATGCAGAGTCACAAGCACTCAGATGGCAGAGGTTGATAGACAGGTTGCTGAATCAGGCTATGAGCACAGAGCGGATTTTGTTCGAGACTGTGTTTTCAACTCAGTCAAGCCCAAGGCAATAATCACAGAACCAAGTCGTGCATTTCTTCATAGCTCTCAAAGCTACTTCAGTAACTTCAATCAATTCGTTCATGCCCTTCATAGAGACAAAGATACACTATTACAAGTATCTGTTGATGTTGTAATTGAAACAAGTACAAAGCTACTCGAACAGTTGAAGATAGTCAGAAGGGAAATTGAGGGCAATATCAGCAATGACACCATAATAGCCCTAGTGATAAATAACCTATCAAAGGATGAGTTTGTTCAACTACAAAAAGACTTTCAGATTCGCCACCCTCAATCGCAGGAGGCTCATGATGATTTTTAAAGAGTGCAAACCAAAAAATGAAGTTCAAACCGACCTCGATATACTTCAAACACTAACGTATGCAGCACGGGCCGATGATAAAGCCCCATATAAGGCTACTGAAGATGAGATGGATGATACCGAGCTAGATGCAAATCAATTACTCAACTATTCGCTAAGAAACAAGACCGACTCGGAAAGCACTTACGTTACATCTAACGAACTAGATTCTGCTGTAAAAATGGTCTTCAAGCCCGATGAGTTGGATCAGAACTGGGGCAATGTAATTGATGAGTTCGTAGCTATCAGCAGAGAGAATAAAAACTGCAAACAGCACATGAAGCACTTTGTTCTCTCACTACCACCGAATGAAGACCTAGACCACTCTCAATGGACTAGGGCAGCTCACCAATTCATGAAAGACTTGGGCTACGAGGATTGCAAGTGGATTGCTTTCAAGCACGATAAAGACAGCAATCCTCACCTTCACATTGTTGTCAGCCGAATTAACGTCTTCACTAAGAAAGTCAAAAGACGCTGGGGCGACTGGGATAAAGCCTTCGAATCAGTTAGAAAACTTGAGAAAGAATTTGAATTGACCCAGCTAGCCTCCCCTGGCGACATCATGAAACCAGAGAAGCAAAAAGATGGCTCAATCAAGATGGTTCCGAACGACCAGGGATTAAATGCCAAGGCTCCGCACAAGGCGGATATCGCCAGACGGGTGACAACTGTACATAGTTATTTTTTCAAAGAGTCATCAATCAAACCCACCTTATCAGAGTGGATGCTCGCACTCAGAGAAGCAGGCGTAGGCGTTCAGCTCAAGTTCAGCAATGCAGGCAAGGTGAGCGGCATGTCTTATAGAGTGAAGCTCCAGAAGCCGTACAAAGGCAAAGAGAACTACATCCTTAATGCCTCCTCTATCGGCTATAAAGGAAGGTTTGGATTCAAAAAAATCACGGAAAGACTCGCTCATGTCACTGATGAACAACTGGGCCTTGCTAGAGAAATATCAGCTCGTGAAACCAGGATGAGAGATGATGAAGAAAAGGACATCATCGCATTCAAGAAGCTTGATGACATAAGATTGTTGGGCAAAAAGGTTTACGATGTTCAAGTCAAGATGGACGAACTTCATTTCTCCAAACATATTCTCAAAATCCTGCGTAAGAAACGAAACTTTAGAGCCCATCGAAAAGATGGAGTTTTCATTGTCAGTCGTCGATTTGCAATCAAAAATCTCGAAGAAACACCGAGAATGACAGGCCCTGAGTATCGTGCTTATCTTGAGCTAAAATGGGCCGAGATGTTTATCGATATGATTCTCGAATTTTTTGGATTTGACACTCGGGAAGTGCGCCCACCATCGACAGATATAAAGTTTGCAGAAGTACTTCTCGACAGTGAGTACCAAAATCTCTTCGGCTTTACTGTGAATCAAGAATATCTTCATGATGGCCGTAAAAACGAAGTCATTGATACTATCGACCTCGAAATGCAAATTAAAGGCAAACAAGGCTCAGGAGACGGGACAAAGAGCACTGCTAGAGCACGAAACTATCGAAAATGACTTATCCCCTTCCCTATAAACGAAAAACGCCCCTGTGAGTAGGGGCGATGAATCTCCAGATTACCTTTTTATACGCTTTTCGCAGTCGCTCTGCATTATCTTCTCCCGAAGCATCTTGCGATGGCAGCGCGGGTGGAGGGGCTTTTTCAATCCGACTAATCCCTCTCTTACCTTAGATTTAGTGTAACTGAAATAGCTTATGCGAACAAACCTTGCTGTTTGGAAGAGTCCGTAAATATACCAACAATAAACCTACGAACTTTAAATTATTGATATTTCGTTATTTATATTTAAATTTCATAACTTTGTTTGTTGATTATTAATTATTACCTTATATGTTTTTTTATAACAATCACTCGCACTAAATTTATTTAAACAGAGAAAACTTCAACTAGATGAATATTAACTTTAATACAACAATAGGAAAGAAAATTGTTAAGCCCTACTAATTGATAACATTTACTTGTCAACTATTAATAATAGTCATTGCTATATTCATTCATTCCAATTAATATATCTGCATACTAATAAAAATAATAAGAAATGGTTAGAAGTATGAATAAAGATCGAATAATCGAACTTGAATACAAATTAAAAAATGACATTAAAATGCAGGGTAGTGATAATTTAACTGTACATTACCAAATTCAAAAGCCAGATTTCCAGCACATTGATGAGCT
This sequence comes from Vibrio splendidus, assembly GCF_003345295.1. Taxonomy (NCBI): domain Bacteria; kingdom Pseudomonadati; phylum Pseudomonadota; class Gammaproteobacteria; order Vibrionales; family Vibrionaceae; genus Vibrio; species Vibrio splendidus. Next base: position 1,060,258 of record NZ_CP031056.1, on the reverse strand, counting down.
TCAAACTAATGATAAAAAACAAGTTTCATTACACATTCGAGCCACAGTGAAAAAGGACGGAAAGAAAGTTAAAGACGAGAGCGGCGTGATATTGAGCGCTAAACTGCATTTAGCAACGAAAAAGCCAGTTTCAAAAAAAGAAGCTTTCGAGATGTTTGGTACTGAGCTATACCAACCTGAAATCATGCAACTGAAGGATACTCATTTCAGTGCACTACAGGATTATTGCCAGGTTGCTGCATACAAAAATAATATTAGAAAGCAAAGAGAAGTCCAAAAAGGTCGAGACAAAATAGAGTTACAACATGGAATTACCACACATAGTCTCGCTGCCCCAATCCATCATGTTTGCGAGCAAATTGGTGAAATTGAATCTGTCGATCGAGTTACGGCATTTGAAGCTGAATCTTTACTGCAAGCAGTCTTCAGACTTGAAGAAATTCTTAGAGCTAAAGGCATGGACGAGAAGGCTCTTCACAAACCTCTATCGGACTTCTCGATGCTGAACGACACTATCGCATCACAAGTGCACATAAAATATCAAGTAGCAAACAAGTCAAGAAAGAATCAGGTTGAAGCCGATATTTTTGGAAGCCTTACAGACGAAGATTTACTTAGCATTCAAGAGATGACTCACAAAGATCACTCCTACCCGAGGCAAGAGCTAGAGAAAAGGAAGAAAAAGATATTGGCAACTTCGCCGCAGGCGGTATCTTAAAATATAAACACATCGCTACATTGATAAGTAGTTTGTTGTTGGAATTCTTAAAGTTTCTTTCGTTTTTTAAGAATTCTTAATCCGCTTAAGAATTGCTAAGAATTTACATTAATCGCTCCGAGCACTCACAGCTAAACATCCAGATCAAACCTCCCTCTGAGGTTGACCATTAAATGTAAGTTCTCCTCTCGCTATCTAACTTATGCCCCTTCCTTCTTAGAGTTGATCTTCACTAAACACATAAGCTCATATCAACTATTACTTTTCTAATCTAATGCCTGGGTGTCGATCCTTAGACTATGTACTCTTGTCAATCAGGGTGTGAGCGGCGACAGCAGTCTGTAATGATGTAACACAATCCTCGTGTGTTGATTTGTAACCTTTGTGTACTATGTTGTTGCGTAGGACTCTAAATTTGTGAAGGTCGGAATGAAGGTTATTACCTAAAAACTTCTTTAGTGTCTTAATTACATCGAAAACTGTAGGGCTATCTTGTTTTCTTTTGTTAAAGCGCACTCGGATGCCATTTTCTGGCACATACTCGAAAATTCGAAGCTCAACAGATAAGAATGCTTCGATTATTGCTGCATTATGATGGTGTTGAATCAGTGAGAGCTCATATGACCGATTCATAGTTTGCATCCATGGATAAAATCTATCATTGACAAGGTAGTGAGCGATTTCTTGTGAGATTCTTTTAGAGTCAAACTTGGCTTCCAATGGCTTTTGCAGAGTATGGAAAATGTTAGGTTTGAGCTTCCAACCGTCATCATAGAGCTCTTCGATTCTTTGCATGGCTGATTTTTTCTTGAGTTCTAATAAAGTGTAAGTTTTGAATCCACCAACCAAATAAGGGTGCAGGCCAGTGACAAAGTCAGTTTCCTTAACTCCCATGTCTTTGCTCACATATCGATAGACTTGGATAAAATGGTTGAGCGCTCTCAGGGCCTTCTCAATGGTCTTTTCTTCTGAGTCTGCTTCAAATGCCACTTTAATCGTTGTAAGGGTGTTCAAATAGTTGAAGTTAGTTTTACCAGCTTCGGTCGACATTAAAAAGCCAGTCGGAAATTGACCTTTAATAGGGGGAGAGTAGCAAAATGTTTGGTTTGAATGAGGCTCTACAGGGTTTTCAAACTCGTATTTAACTGCGCCTTTACTAATAGTGTTTGGGAATGACATCGTATTTAGCGCTCTTTGATGTGAGGACACACCTATAAAAAAGAACTCCCCGTCAAGTTTGAAGTTACTTTCACCTAGCTCGACATTAATGGGCATAGGGTAGAAGACTTCGTATACCACGCATCCTTTCATTTATTTCTCCACAGCTAAGGCTGATTCTTTATTCGAGATCGTGTTATAACAAAAATATGCGTCAAGATTTGAGATGGCGTAGATGTAATTTGATTTCATAAGCACCCAATGCCTTTCTTGTAGGTGTTAGGCTAAAGAATGTCATTTACTTGTTCTGAGTCACAGCTTAGATTCATAATGGTCACCGCTAGTTCGTTTCTGTCCAGAGGCTTCATAGAGCGAAATTTTTACACATGGTACTTTTCTCTCAAAGTGCCAGCTAACGAAGATCTGTCCGTTTCAAGCTAGTCGGTAATATGTAATTAATGGTTTCAATTACTTTAATGCAAACATACTAAATGATAAGTAAAATATGTGCTCCCTACTTTACAAAGACTGTCGAACACTAACACTGAACAATCAGAACTAGAGGTAGTTATTAAAATGCTAAGACATTTTACATTGGCATGCGTGTTATTGGTGTCTTTTATCAAGTTCACACCTGTAGCACTCGCAAACGATGATTCGCTTGGGTTGTTTATCGATGCAAGCCCGCAATGCCCTTTTAGTCAGGACGAATTAAAGGGTAAGATCCAAGGGGAGTTCGTTAAGGCTCGAGTAAAGCCATCGCAAGATCGCATACACTTCTTACGCATTTCCTTGCACTGTATTGAAGTAACACAGCGCAATGGATTTAAAACTGGGGTGGCTCTGCATCAAGACATAAGATTTGGTACCACACTCGATAACGGCGTAGTCGTCTTGGAGGAGCACAATCGCGGAATGATGCTAGTTGGTTCGGGCGATGTATCTTCAAAGGTTTTCTTTTTCAATAGCATCAAAGATATAGTTTCGGAAGCACTTATAACCTATATAGAAAACCCGAATGCTACTACTTTACAGCAATATAATTACATTATTCAATTAATGGCATTGCGAGATATAAATAACGCAGAAGCAGTAACAAAAGATTTAAGAAAACGTGGCTACAACACACACGTAAAAGATGAAGAGTCATTTAATAGAATCATTGTTCTCCCTGACCCTGAATATGGGTATGAGCAGGTTATTCAAATTGTTGAAGAACTTGAAGATATCACAGGCTCGCGAGGGCAAGCGTTAAGGTTTAGACCCAAATTATAACTAAAAGACCAGCAATACTGGACACATGACTATGCGACTTTCCATCTCTGATCTAATTTATGAGCTTCTAGTTTATAAAAGTCCTTAACAAGGTTTTGTCCAAAACCTTCACAAGCTGAATTTTTACCCGTGGTACGTTCTACTTCAGAAATGCCCCTTTACATATATGGAATCCACGTATTTACAAAGTGATTTTTGCAATGAAAGTTAAGATGCGGTCGTATATTCGGCTTCTTATTGAAGGAGCTACCCTCTAGCCTTTGATGTTTTGCGCACCTACTGTCCTCATCGAGTTAGCAGCTTGGAAAGCATGACGGAAAGGTCAGGTTTTCAGTAGGTTGGTCTTACCTTTTATGCTTCATCATTTTGTAAAATATCACAATTTATTAGTGATTAATCGGTGAGTAAAACTGGTTTGTATTCAGTCTCATACCGAAGCATTGCCCACGCAGTCCGTACCACTTTGTTAGCCAGTGCAATGCAGGTCTTCTTGAAGCCGATACGATCTATGATACTCCTCAACCAAGCATCCTTTTGAGTCTTCGGTTTTTCGGGGAGTCGTCCAACGTAAGACATTGCACCAAGATAGAGAAGGGAGCGTAGCTCCTTCACTCCACCGCACTTATCGATCCCAATCATAAAGACCTTGCCTCCTGAACTGTGTTGTTTGGGTGTAAGACCAACAAACGCTGAAGCTTGTCTTCCATTCTTGAACTGCTTTCCATCACCAAGAGTTGTATAGAGCATTGCAGCAGTTGTTTCACCAACACCTTCAATTTCCATTAATCGTTGGCAAGGTTCTATCTGACGGGTTAAAGCGTTTTTCTCTTTTTCGAATGCAATGAGTTTTGCTTTCAATTCTTTATATTGCTCCCACAACATAGACAGAACGGATACGACATTGGTTGGTATTGATGTTTCTCCATCAAGCACTGTTTGAACTGAAGCTTTTAACCCTTTTTCACCTCTAGAGTTTGCTATACCGTAGCCCAAGATCGTCCCTCGAATGTGAAGCGCTAGGGAAACCACACTGCGAGATAAGAATCTACGGCTGGTTTCTAAAGAATGCATAGATTGTTGTTCTAGTGATTTTGGACGGCTGTACTTAATGCCAATTTGTATTGCGGCGTTAGCGATCGCGAGAGCATCGTTATGATCCGTTTTATGACCCTCTAGGTATCCTTTTACTTTCTTAGGGTTAATGATCCTCACTTCATGCCCAAATTGTTCAGCTAATTGCCCCCAATAGTGACAACCACAGCAACCTTCCATAGCAACAATGGATGACTTTGCTTTAGCTAGGAACTCTTTCGTTTTTTGTCGGCTTAAAGGTTTATTGGAAAGCATTTCACCATGAACACTGATATGACAGACTTGTAGAACATTTTTAGCTAGGTCGATAGCGATAATATTATTGCTCAACATATTGGAACCCTCGTATTTATCTCATTCTCCTAAGTCTAGCTTGGCAAAGGAGGGAGTGGATTCCATACATCAAGCTAGAGTTTTTATTCCTGATCTTTTCAAAGATAAATACTTGGCCTACTTTTTCTAATGAATGCAATGTGGAGTGACATCAGGCCTGAGAGCCTACTTGATTCATGTTACTTTATTAAAGGGTTGTAACCAGTTGCCCTGCAAGCTTATGCTAGCACTACTCTCAAGCTGTCATTGTTACGAGGTACTATATTTTGCCTACTCTAAAAAGAATTAGACATTTAGAACAACTAGGTCGGCCTACTCAAGGTACGTCCATCCAACTTAACATTATCGTCAAAGGTATTGTAGTTGCTATCGAGAACGGTTTCGTTCTTGTTGACGCTGGTCTTAAGTCTGAATCTATTATCCCTGCTGAACGGTTCATGAACGCTGCTGGCGAACTTGAAGTTGCAGTTGGATCTGAAGTTGAAGTAGCGGTAGACGCTGTTGAAGACGGTTTCGATGCAACTCAGCTTTATATAGAGAAAGCGAAGCGTCAGGAAGCTTGGATCGTTCTTGAGAAAGCTCACGAAGAAGGTGAAACTGTTGTTGGTATCATCAGTGCTAAAGTTAAAGGCGGTTTCACTGTTGAACTTAATGGTATCCATGCATATCTTCCTGGTTCTCTGGTAGACGTACGTCCTATCCGCGACACTGCTCACCTAGAAAACAAAGAGCTAGAGTTCAAAGTAATCAAGCTAGACCAGAAGCGTAATGATGTTGTTGTTTCTCGTCGTGCTGTTATCGAATCTGAAAACAGTGTTAAGCGTGACGAACTTCTTGAAACTCTAAAAGAAGGTATTGAAGTTAAAGGTATCGTTAAGAACCTGACTGACTACGGTGCATTCGTTGACCTTGGCGGTGTTGACGGTCTTCTACATATCACAGATATGGCTTGGAAGCGCGTTAAGCACCCATCAGAGTTCGTTAACATTGGTGACGAAATCCTAGTTAAAGTTCTTAAGTTCGATCGTGAGCGCACTTGTGTTTCACTAGGTCTTAAGCAACTAGGCGAAGATCCATGGATAGCAATAGCTAAGTGCTACCCAGAAGGTCACAAGCTTTCTGGTCGTGTTACGAACCTAACTGACTACGGCTGCTTCATTGAAATCGAAGAAGGCGTTGAAGGTCTAGTACACGTTTCTGAAATGGATTGGACTAACAAGAACATCCACCCTTCTAAAGTTGTTAATGTTGGCGACGAAGTTGAGGTTATGGTTCTCGAAATCGACGAAGAACGTCGTCGTATCTCTCTAGGTCTGAAACAGTGTAAAACTAATCCATGGGACTCATTTGCAAAAACGCATGTTAAAGGCGACAAAGTTACGGGTAAGATCAAGTCTATCACTGATTATGGTATGTTAATCGGTCTAGAAGGTGGCATCGAGGGTCTAGTACACCTATCTGACATTTCTTGCGACGCAACTAGCGAAGGAGCTATTCCTAACTACAACAAAGGTGACGAGATATCAACTTTTATTCTATCAGTTGATGCCGCTCGCGAACGTATTTCTTTAGGTGTTAATCTGGAGATAAAAGCATCGCGAATTAAAGGTGTTTATATTGAAGAAGAATATCTAGCATCTTTATCCGACACGTCTGAGTTCTCCTTTTTGAAACCGATAGAAACCTCTATCGCTACCAACATTTGTAAAGCAAAAATTGTTTGTAATGAAAAGTATACACTACAGTCTTTAACAGCCTTCTTAGATAAAGAGTTCTCTGTAAAACTTTCAGTCGAGCCACGACTTGGTGAAGACGTTAAGTTAAGTGTCCTAGCTGGTTACAGTACAAGTAAGACAATTCGCTCTTATGGTTTTGAGATCAGAAAAGAAAATAATAGCATTGAAGTTTTTACTAATAATATGAGTCTTTTAGATCCACTTGATTCCAGTGCAGTTAGTGATGTTGATGCAAACGAAATTCAAAGCCATGGATTGAATATTGATGCTGACAAAATAATAGTCTCAAAGTTTGAGTATTTGGTAGCCATTTTTGGGGTAATAAATGAGTAAAAATGATAGCGGTCACTCTATAACCGAGTATGCCCGACAAGGTGATGAGTTAATTCGGTTCGATGGTAAGGCACGAGCCAAGTCTTCTGACTTTCAAACTGATAAAACTGTAATTCTCATTCACGGGTTCACTGCGCATGGAGATTACCTCGAGTCTTTAGCAACCGAATTAATAGAGTATGGTTACAACGTCCTCATTTATAATTACTATTCACTTAATGGGGTTTTACGGGCTGCTGAGAGTTTGGCTGAAAGATTAGTTCTACTTAATAGAAATACAGATGGCGATCTAGAAAGTAACAAAGTTAGTCTTATATGTCATAGCATGGGAGGACTTGTTGGAAAAAGCTTGTATTTATTGACGGAAGCTAAGTGTTTTGTGTCTTCGTTAGTAACGATAGGAACCCCTCATCAAGGTACATTAACCGATGCTAAAGTAATGCAACACTTGATAAATGCAGGTGAATATTTATCTGGAAGCTCAACAAGTTACAGACCTGATAGTTGCTCAGCTAAAGAGTTAATGGGGGTAGATAACTACAATAACATTGGCTTACTTGACTCTTTGACACAAAAAGCCGACGAGTTGAAGGAATTACCAATTCTTAGTATTTCAGGAGGACGTCGATATTTAGAAGTTGGCAGTAACCAAATATTAAACTATGCGGCAAACAAGTACATTCAAAAGCAGCTCAAAAGTGAAAATGATGGATTGGTTTTAGAAGATAGCTCAACCCCATTTTCAAACTTAAAAATTGAACCTCACCCATTGAGCATGCACCAAAATAAATACTCTGATTATAAATATGTTAATCATAGCCACCTCGTAAACAGTCAAGTAGTAGGTCTAAATATTGTTGCATGGCTTAATAATATACTCAGGTCTGATGACTGATAGTATTACTGGTTAACGTTTGGTATGTTTTATATTATTTAGTTGAATGTACCTCTATTAACACTGTAAGGCTGAACACCTCCACCGTTCTGATCTTCACTATCAAAACGGGGAACCGAATCAAGCAACTTCCCATACCAGTAGTTACCCATGAATCGCAAATTTAGGAAAGCCGCTGGCAGACTTTTGTCCAAGCGTTTCTTAGTTTTAATTTCTATCCTTGGCACTTTCTAGCTCGAAAGTGCCCCATTGTTGGATAAGAATCTTGCTCATTCACATCCTTTTTATGAGCTTTTCCCCTACTAAAAGTTATCAATTCTTCCAATGCTGTTTGTTGTAAATCCACGTGTTGTATCACGGTTGTTCGACCTAACCGATATCCATCAATGCTCTACAGCGGCCTTAACAAACTAATCAAGATTGAAAAGTATCGACCATTCTCACCAAAATTGATCACAGATGGTATACTTGCTGTATATAAAAACAGTGTTACTACTTATTTACCCTAACTATAAGATATGTATGGACATTTGTATGGTTACAGATGCACAATATGGCGACATTGTGGGTTGGACAACTCTTCTCAAGAGGCTAACTTATGAACACAAAAGAAAAAGTTAAACTATACATTTTGTCGTTGGGAATATTATTTCCAATTATATTGATAATGTCATTGAAGATGCCAAGCGAATCCTTTCAGGTATGTGGCACTGAACCGTGCAATTTTGAGAAAATAGTAAGTATCAGCCTTTCTAATATTTGGTTAATGTACAAAACCAATTGGCTAGCTGTTCTAATGCTTTTCTGCTTCTTAGGCTCACTGATTATCAAGCGCCAGTTCGAGTACATGCTTGAAGGTGGCGTTGGAAAAACAGTTCGGGTTTGCAATGTTAAAAGCGAAGATTATGAACACCTGACTTTTCTCGCAACTTACATTATCCCGTTTTTTGGTTTCTCATTTGATGACCCTAAAAAGCTAATCGCTTACCTTATCTTGATTATCATCATAGGTATGATTTTCATAAAAACTGATAAGTATTACGCGAACCCTACATTAGCTTTATTTGGATATCGGTTGTACAAAGCCGATTTATCTGACAGTCATGGGTTGTATGAATCTGTCATTATAATATCAACAGATAAAATCATTAATAAACAATCAATTAAGTACAAGTTAATTTCAGACAACGTATTTTTTGCTAAGGTAGTGAAATGAGTCAAGTAAAAAAAGTACTCAAAAATTACATTGATGAGTGTGATGGTATTGGGGTTTACTTTGTAACCCACGCTGGCGACATCTTTGACGCCGATATCGACTCTAATGCTCTTAGGCGTTTTAAAGTCGATTTTTGCAATGAATTTGACCGAAAATATACTGAAAACGAAAATTTTTCAGTAGTAAAGCTGTCGAATTATGACGAGAGAAAGAGTGCTCTCTTCAGGTATGACTTCACTCCTCAAGAGATGCCGCTAGAATTCCAATATACCCAAAAAGTGTTGCAGTTCCTGCCAACTGATAATGTTCCAGTTTTTCGCTTAGGTAATAGTCGTCTAAACGAATTAAAGGCTGTAATCGTTTTACTCCAAAGCTCAGTTACCTCAGCAAAAATGGCCTTCTATCAGCACATCTTCCCAGTATCTATTATCGGCCCTGACAAAGGGTTTCTAAACCTCACTAGCCTACAATCTCGTTTAGTGGAATTAGAAGAAGATATCCTAAAGTTGAACGCTAACTTTGTATTTATGCAAACTGGAAAGCACTACCTGATTGAGAATGTTAACACGTTAGAAACCAGGCTTGGCTTCAAAAACGCTATTCATAGCCGAGCTGAATTGTATTCGAAAAAGCTGGATACAACGGGTCTAGTCGAAGACTTAACTATGTTCAATGATAGAATCAAGAAAGAGACATCGTTCGCACGTAAACTAGTTAAAGTTTATCGAAACTCTGCGGTATTAAATGAAAACGTACCTCATGAAAAAATCATCGAGTTTACGAAAAAGAAACCTCACTTCAAGTCTTTGAGCATGTCTGTTAACGACAATGACAACGGCTTTAAACTTGATACTGTAGGTCGATGTAAGCAGTTCCTTGAACTGCTAGATGATGATTTCTTACGTTCCGATCTAACTAACGCAGATTACATTGCAAGGACTAAAGATCGAGTTAAGAACTCTTAGCCAGTAAAAAGCCGAACCCTCTCGAAAAAGGTTCGGCTTCTTCTCCTTGATATGACTAAAAGGATGACTGGACACTTAAACAAGGTTTTTCATCATTCCAGCCGCAACCACCATATCAACAAGTATCAGGTCTCGTTAATTGGCATCTATAAAGCTTTGAGCCTAGATCAAAAAAGCCATGCTTTTCTCATCCCAATTTTGATGTTGGCTATCGCTCTAGTAAGTCCAAGTAAATGAGTAGAAGTCTTGATCTCTTGCTCATATTGAATCCCCAATAGAGCAATCCCTGCTAATATTTTCTGTGGCCTCATCACTTGACCTGTCAGTAGCTCCATAAGGTCGTAAACATTTTGAGCTGTTCCTAATCATCACTTACGTTGAGTTCCCGACCTTTTGCCATACGCATAAGCCTTTTATACTTAGGAGGTATTGGTTTCCTTCATCCCAACCCGTGACAGCCCTCTCAGTATTTAAACACAGTTCAGAGACTTCGTCATTTGGCGCTCTAACTCTCGATAAATTTAATTCTTACTCATTACACGACGTTTAAATGAACAAACCTTTAAATGCAATAGTTTGCATTTATTTTATGTCTAACAACATGCTGTCAAGACAAACTATTCAATCAAAAAAATTGAGTCGAACCAGTTGGTGATTTATTACTGAACCATGCCCGATTCGACTTTCGATAATAATAATTCGGATTAGAGATGTCCTATTTGATTAAGAATTTTTCTTTATAGCAACGTTTGCACGTACAATCGAAATCAAACCTAGTTTTAAGTTGCTTCTGCCTAGCTTTTAGAGGTAACCCCATATATTCATCATCGTATGTCCAAGTAATTTCATCACCTTGTTTTATATCTTTTGTTGCTATAATTATAGGATCGGAAATGCTGATTAGATCGGTAGCAGAAGGGTTAGCTTTTATAGATGGTTGAACCTCAGCGTTTGCATCACAACTGTGATTCATATACATCATTGCGGCAGATATGTACCCAAATATCGATATTGTTTTTTTCGGGTTTAGAACAATGTAAGTTGAGTGATACGTAGTTACAATTGCGTGAATGTAGCGAATATATTCTGGTTTATGTTTCAAATTTTTCGATAATGAATCAACGATCTCTTTATCATACTCATTAAACTTTGGTCGTTGACTATCTCTCAGGTTGTATCTTTTGATAATATGCTCAATTATACCAGTGCTAGATGGCAATAGTAAGGGTAATAGCATCCCCCAAGTACCTGATTTTTCAGCAAGTGGAATCTTGGATATGTTGTAACCGATTAACAACTCATCAACTAATATTGTTTCATTTGCTTTGAAATTTCTGGTTGCCCTGAGCCCTCGCAGGCCATCTTTTCTGATGAACACTTCAACGCCAGAACCAACCGAAGGGTATACAAAATATGATGAGCTATTACTTTTAAGCGCAAATGTTTTCTTAGTTTCAGTTTCAAACGTTTTTTCAATTTTGAGTAATGCTTTGAAGCTTGTATACCCATTCTCAATAGCAAGCTGGTTTTGATAATCTGTGAGTTTTATTGACTTATCGTGAAGACGAAGTGATTTTGCTTGTTTTTTAATTTTAGTGCTTAATTTAGACATAATTAATCCTGCAATTTATCTCACTTCTTGGTACGAGAGATTAAGTAGGTTTTTCTGCCTTGACCATTAAATAAACAAATTTTGAACTAGTGTTGAGCTAAGCAACTTTGGTATCCAAGAACGCCTCTAGAATGCGCAGAAAAATAATACCTGACTCAACATATATGTGCAAACGGTATAATTGGGTTGGCTAAAAGTTTTCTCTGCCCTTGAAATTTACAATATTCTATAAAGTTACTTTGTTATACTTGAACTAACTCCGCATTTTATTAGATAAGTAAATTCACAAGATAACTTTAAGTTCCTCGCTTAAAACATTGAGTACCCCATCGGTTTCTCATGTCTTAAGTAGATTATGTAACAGTCTGGAGTTCAAAAGGTTGTTGTCAAACTTCCCTTCGTGGGGATACCCTACCTGGCTTGAAACCTGTCTTACACCCTCAACAATGCGATCAAAATTATCGTGAGTATGCCCACTAACCATAACGCTTACTCCATGCTCGGCTAACTCTCGGATTAACTCATTGTCATCAGAGCAGAAATAACACGTTAAAAGGTCAACTGGATAGCCTGAGTGTTTCAATTCAAAAGTCTGTGGAAAGTGAGAAACAACCAGCTTCTTCTTCTTTAGAGAGTTAGACATAGATTCAATACAGGAACTCCTAAACTCAGCGTTTAACTCCCTCATTTTTGAAGGTGTCAACGTCTGATTATTCACTGTTATGTATTTGAAATCATTGATTCTCATCTGTAAGAAGAGAGTGTTGACGTCATTTAGCCCACTGAGGTTTGTCCAACCAATCCCTCCAAATATTTCAAGATCATACTTATCAATAACTACCGATGTGTTTTCGAGAAAATGCAAGTTGTCACTCAATTGATTCCAAAAAGGTAAACAGCTCAAATAATCAAGATAATCGAAACCTTGAGGATACAACTCATGGTTACCAGCAATCACGATAAATTCAATATCAAGGTTTGATTTAGCCGCTTGGAAAGCGAGCTCTGCTAGCCCTACCCCATGCGTAATATCCCCACCAAGTATCACAATATCAGCATCAGGGTTAACCAATTGTTTAATGGTGGTTCCACTAAACTCTTCATGCAAATCTGATATCACTTGAAACAACGTATCCACGGGCAATCTCGTAAAAAATGACTGTTATAACAGGATAATAGTTGCTCAAACAGATGTCCAACAAGTCATGTACAACTCCATTGATACGTCAGATTAATTGGCGATATAACCCTTATAGAGCACCACCAAAGCGGTGCTTTGAATAAATCGACAGATTCGTGAGCGAAGCTCATGGGAAAGTTCTTACCGATTCTTAGTCCATTTAAGAAGTCTTAAATTTGGGTTGGGATGTTAAGAATTTTTAAAGTTGAAATGACTCAATAATAATGTATCTCATCACGTATTAACTGATACCCCATTAAAATTAGGTCTGTTGTGTAATGTCCTTATAATGATAAGAAGATAACACCATAAACCCCAAAACCAGAGCTGGTTTCCAGTATGAGGCCCCCCGATGCTCTCTGACATCCACTATGATCAGTATTTATTTCTGTGCAATCTCAGAGTAGCCATAATGAAGTTATTCAATCAGAAGTATTGGTTTTACTATCTAGGTCAAGCCAGTCATTTGTAGCAGATAATGAGCTCATGACTTTCATCAAATCAATTGGAAATTGATGATCAGAGTGACGATTCATCATTTCCTGATCGTATGTATATCGCGCATGAGGGTGCTGCGTTTCATATTCAAAATAAATATAAATGGCTTCTGCCCTATCAAGCCCTGAGAGACCTTTAGCTGCCTTTCTAGCCGCACGAATATGTTTTCTATAGAAAAAATCTATGTCTTTTGCAAGCATATACTTATACCTCCGTAGACACGATAGTATTAAGTGAGCTCTGCCTTGATTTTGGTACAAATGTTTCAAATTGCTGATTCATTCGCTCAACAGTCCAGTCTGGAACACCGTGTATATTTTGATACTTCCCTTCAGCTTCAATAACCTCCAACTCAATATCAAGGTTCTGTGTCGCATTGATGTAGCTTTGAAGCTCCCAGCCTTTAATAAAGGTATTGGCTACGACAACATCATATCCAGCTCTTAGAAGACGTTTCATCTCAAGTCGACACCATGCATGAGCATCTTTAATGTACTGCGGGCAATGGCTGTACTTACCATCTTTATCTACAAAAAACATATCTGCTTCGACCAAACGGGCATCAAGTTTTGAAGCCATTGTTGTTTTTCCTGACCCAGGAATGCCTCTAATTAGTGTGAGCTTTTGTTTCTTCATATTATTTACCTCAAATTTATTAATGGTAGAGGAGCCCCCTACTTTCGTAGTAAATAATACTAAAATTGACTGCTTTATCAATTAGCACTAATGGATATTAATCTTTTAAATCAGCAACTTAATCCAGTTTATTAAATCTAATATTACTAAAGTTTAGATTGAGTATGAACTTATACATCTAACTCAATCAGTTAGCTCCTTTCATAACTTTCTTAATGGAAATAGTATCTAGTTTCTATGGGGTTTTACTATTTAGACTCAGATCACATAAATTAATCTATACGTTATTCAAAGGGTGTAACTACAAAATCATGCCTAGGACATCATTTACAAAAAATTTTCCATGAGCAATGCTCATGAACATATCGATTTAGTTTACAGCTAAGCTTTGGCGAACTTTAAAACAGGGGCAATATGAACTTATTTTATACATACAGAAGAAAGTGGCCCTTTAAGAAGCAAGACATGTGAACCATCTTGAAAAAATACAATCCGTAACATATTGATTAACAATAACAACGTTTAAAAATCACCTAACCCATTGATTTTATAAGTAGTAGTATATGGTGTCAGAACCGTATCTACGTTAAGGTTTGACCAAATCAACGGCAAACCACCATGAACAAACTTATCTATAGAAGAGCCTTAAACCAAAACTTAAACTCAAACCGCAACATAAAAGCCTTGAAAACTCTTAGTGCATTAAAAGACCTCCCTTTTCTTGTCGAGTGCTCAAAGTATAAGCATCTCGAGCAATTCAAAACGAAGTTTTGGAAAACTGCTCATAGGGGCACTTTCCCTTATTTATATATAAACACTTCAAAGTGCCCCCCTTTTACTTAAGGCAACGCTTTGCTTATAAATGTCAGTAGTAAACCCTCCAAAGAGTCCCTCTTTGAATCTATCGATTATGGTTCATTCTAAAGGGCCAATTTTAAACAGTTTCCACCACATAAAACCAAAATAATTATAAAAAGGTAAATATGAAAATTACTAATAAATCAACAACATCAGAACACATTGTCATGGCTGGTCATGCATTCGATAAAGTCACGATTCTTGTATCAAATGGTGTCGAGTATTCTTCATCAGATAGAAGGATCGTGGCGCCAATATATGGTCAAACAAACATTATGGAAATTTACCGATCATATAAACAAGCAGGAATAAAAGACATACAGTTTGCAGTCGATTCTAAGTCACTTCCAGAGGCGTCCTCAATTGTAATGCTTGAAAACTTCAAAGCTGATAAAAAGCATATTATTGATGTAGTAACGGGCGTTGACTACTCTAGCTACCATTCATTTCAGTACTTATTTGAAGCTTACAAGATACATCCAAGTGAAGAGTTAGCATCATTCCTTTCTAGGTACTTAATTCAGCAAATCCCGCTTCGGTTTGACTCAGCAGAGGCTTGCCTAAATCACTTTCTTCCAGGTAGCTCCGATGATAGTTACAGAAAGCTTCTCTCCAAGTTACAAGAACTTGAAGCGTCGCACGAAAGCGAACTCATAAAGGCAACTAGAGTATCCAACTTTGACGATATTGTTGAAGTCGAAACTTTTGCGGATGTGGGCCACTACATCGACTCTGAAAAATACGACACATATGCACTCTTAGGTAGAGCAGGAACAGGGAAAACTAAAAATGTACTGCAACCTATTTCGAAGTCTGCTGATAGTAAAAAGCGTGTCGTGTATCTTTCTTATCTCATTCCATTAGTTGAACAGTTCTGTGAAATGACTGATGCAATTTCTTATAAAAAAGCGTCCTTGTATGAGATAGAAAATGCAGATGCACTTGGAGTTGTAGTTAACAGTAGCTACAAAGATCACATTGCGTCTTTCTTACTCAGTTGCGACGTACTTATTATCGATGAATTTGAAAAAGTCACTTCGACTGTTTGCTCAAAGAGCAACAATACAATGCCACGAGAAGAAGTTTTTGAAATCTTGAGTAAAGCAATTATCAGGGCTCCAAAGATTGTTGTGGCTGACGCCGATATTACAGACACAACATTATGTTGGTTGAAAAAACTAGGCAAAAACATCCAGGTTATAAAAGCAACACATAACCCATATAAAAATGTGAACGTCACTATTGCAGACAAGCTTCATGTTTTCACACATACAAGAAACCAGTTTAAAAATGAAAAGGTCATTTTATTTGACACACTCAAATCACTCAGACTTGTAATGATAGATTTGGGATTAAAAGATAGATCTGGACAACCATGCGAAAAAGCAGCTTTTCGTAAGAAAATACTTGTTATTACAGGAGCTAACAAAGGCTCATCAGAACAAGCTAAATTTCTAAAAAATCCTTCTGAGGAATGTTTGAAATACGACAAGATTTTCGCATCTCCATGTCTTGCTTCAGGGTATTCGATAGAAAGTGACTATACAGACAATGTGAACGTGATGAGTGATCTAACGCTGGGTGTGAAAGAACTGATTAATTTTTCAAAAAGGTTCAGAACTAGCACGAAAATAACGTTCTATCTAACATCAAATTTTATTTACGACTATCAACCAATACAAAACAATTTTCTTGATTCAGATTGTGACCTATTGAATCTAGAATTTGTTAACAAGCGCAAGCTGTTCAATAGCAATCAACCATTAAGTATGAGATGGGCGCTTAAACAACTTGGATTCAATGTTCAAATATTAACCACTACCCATGAATTATTGAAGAAAGGACAAAATCAGCTCAATGTATTGAATGGATTGGAGAAAGAGAGTCGAATACAAGCAATTTTGGATGCACCTCTAACCACGCAAACAGAAGTAGACAGGCTCATGGCAACAAACCAAGTAGGTTTCCAAGAGCAAGCGATGATAAAGAAATTCGAGATCATGCGTGATTATCAGATTAGTTCAGTAAAAGAAGAAGATGTTCTTTTTGATATGTCTTTTACGAATAAACAGCTTTTCAAACATATCTGGACTAGTCAACCAAACAAGGACAAAACGACAAAACACCTCATTGAACCTGCCAAGATTCTGAATTCAATGACCTTTGAGAGTTCTGAATATAGTAATCGTGATGAAAAACTTAGACTTTCACGTCCACAGGTTCTTGAAATTTCGCGAAAAATTTATGACAACCATGAATATTTTCATGAGGTACTTCCAAGAGTAAAGTTTTATGAGGAATGTACACAGGCCCGAGCAACCAAACTCTTAAAATCCCTATTAACCTCATTGGGGTATATATGGCCAAAGCATGGATACAATGGCAACAAAAACTTAGTGAGAATTAAACTTGATGATAGAGCTTTAGCTTTTAGAAACACCATCAGCTAGGATTCAGATCGAAGCCCCCTAAATGCCACTACACACGCGGCATTTAGGAGGTTATATGATTTAACTTTATCGTATTAATCATTTAACTATATAAACCAACAACTTGAATCGCTTACACATTAAACAAAAAGCACCACTAAGCGTGAGGTTAATCACAAATAATTGCATGTGCAAATGTTTCACCTTTACCAAGCAAATAAGTAGCAGTTAACATATTCACCTCGTAAAACTGTCCTCACAATTTACTTTGTATTCAACTTGAAGGAGTTACTAACAATATAGAGCCTTGTTTGCTGGCGATAAATTATGCAAACGATTTTTCCCTTGGCACATTATGCCACTTAGTTCTCATAAACATTTGAAAACCATCCACTCATTTCACTGATTTGAACAGTGACATATAGGTTTTTTATGAGCATTAAATTCAAGATCGAACGTAAAAAAGACGTTTTAGCACGCATCCCATTTTCGATGGCAACACTTCATCGCAAAATTAATGATGGAACTTTCCCACCTTCAATATCTCTTGGCGCGAACTCGGTTGGATTTCTTTCTCATGAGATTGATAGCATAATTGCTGCAATGGTCTTGGGCAAAGACCTCAAGGTTGTGGTATCAGAGCTAGTCGAAAAACGTCAGTACTTTCTTGATGATAGCTATTTAGCATTAGCCGCATAACTCTTACTTTAGGCTTACCATGATAAGTGGGATTTTCACTTCGATATGTAAACGCAAAATTCCACTTTACAATTAATTTCTATAGAGCACTGTTATCCCGCAACATGATGAGTTAAGCGCATTTCTTTACGTAGAATTTGACTCACCCATACACAGTAGCGTTGTGTTACTTCAGAACCTCTTCATTTTAAAAACTACCTCCTTGATATACGCACCTCTCTCAATCACTAGAACCAAATTAAGATATAGCTAAGAACAGGAGCTCCATCGCTTTCTATCTGCTTTATCCATCGCAATCATCCCTAGAAATTTATTTTAAATACTCTCTACGCCTTCACACCTGTTATTCGATTCACGCTACCCTTATAAAGTGTTAAGATCTCTTTATCAAAGTTTATTGTGGCGACGAAACAGTACATGTATTGTGATTTCCTTATCAAATCTTATGTACCCCACTTTGTACCCCACATTAAACAACTAAAATTTAAAGGTAATAGTTTCAAATGGTTAACAGTAGTATTCAATGGTTTCCGGGTCACATGCATAAAGCCCGCAAAGAAATCGAAGAAGTTATCCCACAGGTTGATGTGATCATCGAAGTACTGGACGCTCGTATCCCGTTCAGTAGTGAAAACCCAATGATCTCTTCACTGCGCGGCGATAAGCCTTGTGTAAAAGTGTTGAACAAGCGCGACCTTGCCGATCCTGAGCTCACTGAGCGTTGGATTGAGCACTTCGAGAAAGAGCAAGGCGTTAAAGCGATTGCGATTACTACTAGCGTAAAAGAAGAAGTTAACCACGTGATGGAGCTGGTACGTAAATTAGCACCGCACCGTGAACAAATGGGTAAGAACATTCGCACGATGATTATGGGTATCCCTAACGTGGGTAAATCGACCATTATCAACTGTTTGGCTGGACGTACGATTGCGGTAACGGGTAACCAACCTGCGGTAACTCGTCGCCAACAACGTATCAACCTGCAAAACGGCGTGATCCTTTCAGATACTCCTGGGATCCTTTGGCCTAAAGTAGAAAACCCACACAGCGGCTTCCGTTTAGCTGCGACTGGTGCGGTAAAAGATACAGCAATGGAATACGACGAAGTGGCATTCTACACAGTCGAGTACTTAGCGAAGCAGTACCCTCACCTGTTGAAAGAACGCTACCAAATTGAAGAGCTGCCAGAGTCTGACATCGAATTGATGGAAGCAATTGGTCGTAAGCGCGGTGCACTTCGTGCAGGTGGTCATATAGACATTCACAAGTGTTCGGAAATCCTACTTCACGAACTTCGCAACGGTACTTTAGGTAAAGTAACGCTAGAGCTACCAGAGATGATCACCAAAGAATTGGTTGAAGTAGAAGAAGCGGCTGCACTGAAAGCTGAGCAGCAGATTAAAAAGAAAGAAGAACGTCGTAAGCGTTACTTAAAGAACAAGCGCTAATCGCTATTAGTTTTTGTTAATCTGCATTAGTTTCTGTTAACCACTCTTACACCAACCTCTAATATATTCACGTTCTATCGATAATAGGGCGTGAATATTGCGTTCTACCGTTTGTTGATCTAGCTAACATACTGACAAATCTATAGAAACGGTCATTTACAATCCCAAAGACTGTGACATACTACGCAAATTATTGTGTATCAATCTCGGTTAGTTTCTCAATGCGCTCTTATTCTGGGTTCAAGAATCAAAGATTTAAAACCTATTTCGATAATGAAATTTATTTGCCGTACATAAATTTCATCTACATTCCAATCTCAATATTCTGTGCTTTCATTGTTACCGACTACATCCACTTTGGTACAGAGTGCGTAACCCCTATCATTTTCCGAGTCATACTTTTTCTATTGATGATGGTTGTCGCAAGATACTGCATTACAAATAAACCCAACGTTTTAGAACTCGTAGAAAGTACCTTCCTCGTAATTACCTCGCTTTTCTTGGTCTATGTAGGTCGACTCGCTATTGAGTTGAACAATTTCGATTACCAAGGTGGCATCATTCTAGTAATGATCTACATCGGAACCTTTTCAAGACTGTCTGCTAAATACAGCATCACTACTCTGTCATTTATCTTTTTGGCTTATCTCATTGGCCTTACCCCTCAGCTTTATGAAGCAGAGCCTAGTCACGAAATAGAAACCATTTCCGTATACGCTTCAGCTTATATTCTTATTGCAGCTTCTTGTTTAAGACGAGATTTCGAAGTGCATAAACGCTTCACTCAATCCGAACAGCTTCGTAAACAAGCAATACAACTCCGCAAGCAATCTAATATGTTTGAAGCCCTTTCTTATCAAGATGCGCTAACGGGTTGCTACAACCGCCTTTATCTTCATCAGGTGATCGAACCAAGCATAGACCGTCAGTTATCCATAACATCGATCATGATAGATATTGATCATTTCAAATCGATTAACGACACCTACGGCCACCAAATGGGTGATATGGTGATCAAAGAACTGGCCGATGAGATTCAAAAAAGGCTACCAACCAGCAGTAACTGCTTTCGATACGGCGGTGAAGAGTTTTTAGTGATGGTCCAAGGAGAAACTGAGGCTTCAATTGAATCGCTAGTTAACTCCCTATTAGAATCTCCTTCTCTCCTTCGGTTAGAAGTAACAATTTCAATCGGTGTGAAATATGCGTCACAGGCTCTCGGCTCTGTCGAACAACTTATCGACGATGCCGATCAAGCACTCTACATTTCGAAGAAGAGCGGTAGAAATAAGATCACATGGAGTGATTAATCACACAGTATTTCACGCGCGTTAGCGATTCATTATAACCACCATTAATCCAATCAAAAAAGCCCCGAACAATTGAATGCTCGGGGCTTTTGTCTTCGTTCTTCGGCTTTAAAGTGACTTCAGTAATTATAGTTACTTAAATAAGAAGCTACTAAGAATACACAACGCTCGCTGTTTTCTGTTCAAGTTCAACGGGAGAGCTCCAAGAAATCACTTTTTCATTCACTTGGCTGCCACATGGTGCGTTCCAAACTTGCTCTAGTTCTTCTTTGCCACCAATTGCCTGATAAAAAGCAATCGCTTGGTGGTTCTCAGACATCACCTCTAGGTAAAGCCCCGAATCAGAATAGTATTGCTGCAACCACTTTGATAATTCAGACAATAGACGCTTGCCAACACCACGACCGTGGTAATTATTGTCTACGTGTAACGCATCAATGAACGTGCCACGTTCAAAGTTGTGATTACCAAACGCGCAGACGAAACCAACCAGTAAACCGCCTTCTTCAAGCAATAAAACATGTTGGTTGAAAGGAGGATTAATCAAACGAGTCTGCCAAATAACAGATCTGTCCTCCAGAACATCATTTTCTAGGTAATCATCAGCAAGAATGCCACGGTAATATAGCTTCCAGCTATCCGCGTGTAATTGGGCAATCCGCTCATAATCTTTATATTCAGCTACCTTAATTTCCATTTATTAGCCCTTAGTACTTCCATTTATGACTTGCTACTACATTTCACACTACCTTTATACAATATTTAAGCAAAACATACTAATACACGTTTACACTTTCAATATTGACTTACACGTGTACGCTGATATTCTAGCGAACAGATGTAAGCTCAATGGAAATTTACTAATGAATAGTGCCGATAAACCATCAACAAAAAAGCCACCACTAATCTGGCTCAATATTTTTTTATTCTCTTTTAGCATGCTGCTTGCTGTTGTCGCGGCTCCCGTTTATGGCTACTTTTTTGGCTATGGTATGGAGCACTGGATATGGCTAGCGATCTGTTTTACGTTCTGTAACCTGTCTATCACGACGGGTTATCACCGCTTATGGTCACACAAAGCATTTGAAGCGCATTCAAGCCTAAGATTTCTATTTGCATTAGGTGGCGCATTTGCTCTACAAAACAGCGCGCTACACTGGTCTTCTGATCACCGTGTGCACCACAAGCATGTCGATAACAACGACAAAGACCCATACTCAGCAAAACGTGGCTTTTGGTATTCGCACATCGGCTGGATGATTCGTAATTACAATACTGCAATGTACACAGATTACGAAAATTGTCGCGACCTGAAGAAAGATAAGATTCTTATGTGGCAGCACAAGCACTACGTTTCATTAGCATTGCTTATGAACTTCGGTGTTCCAATCGTATTAGGTGTAATTTACGGTGACGTGCTTGGCATGTTGTTAATTGTGGGCGCTGTTCGTTTGGTACTTAACCACCACACTACATTCTTCATTAATTCTCTTGCTCACATTTGGGGTAGCCAACCTTTTACCGACAAAAACACAGCGCGTGACAACGGTGTGCTAGCGGTACTCACTTTTGGCGAAGGCTACCACAACTTCCACCACATCTTTGAGAACGACTACCGTAACGGCATCTACTGGTGGCAATACGATCCAACTAAATGGTTGATTAAGAGTGCTTCTTTAATGGGCTTAGCAAGCAAGCTTAAGAAAACGCCTCAAGCTCGCATCGAAAAAGCAGAAGCGACAATGCTACTTAAACGCACACAGCAGAAAATCATGCACCGTGCCGATAAGCAACAAATCGCGGAAAAGCTTCAACAAGAATTCGATGCACTTGTATCAAACATGAACGAATACTACGAAGTCAAGAAGCAGCTAATTGAAAGTAAACGCGAAGATGTTGTGAAAAAGTACGAACACTCAGTACTTAAGGTTCGTTACCAACAAATCAAAATGAATTTTGAACAGCAGAAGAAAAATTGGGCTATGACAGTAGAGCAATATGCTTAAAGTAAAGTAATACGCTTAACACCTCAATAACAACACTGTTTGATTCTTATTCAAATGCCCTTATCTTCCGGTAAGGGCATTTTTATTTCATAGATCTAATTAAATACATGAATTTTAAGTCTTTATTCTAATAACAGACACTAGTTCCAAATGTCACACTTTCACTGCAACAAGATGTCAACCTATAGAGCTTACTGTGACAAATATCACTTACAGAACGATATCCATCCCATAACATGCGCGTCCCAAAATTCTTTCAGCAATTAGCGGACCCATTTTATGAAATTGTTAAAAACATCTATCGCTTTCGCCATCTCTTCTGCACTTTTAATTGGTTGCAGCAGCGACACTGATTACGTTCAACCTGAAGAAGTTAAGATCGCTACCTACAACTTGTCATTTGACCGCGCAACCTTTCAAGATCTCGTAACTGAAATGCAAATCGAACCTAACGCTCAAGCGACGTTAGTGTCCGATTATTTGGATAATACAATTAGCGCCGCTAACAAAGAAACGGCAGCAAAAGTTATTCAGATCCGCAACGTCGCAGCTGTGATTCAAAAGAATCGCCCTGACGTGCTTATGATGGCTGAATTTAACAATGACGGCACAGGTACTGATAAATCAGCGCTAGAAGGTTTTCAAAAGAACTATCTCTCTGTCGCTCAAAGTATTGAAGGTGCAGGTGGCGACGCAAACTTAGAGCCAATCTCATACCCATACTTTGAAAGCTACTCAACTAATACAGGTTTACTGAACGAATTTGGTTTTGATTTAGACAATGATGGTAACGCTGGAACACTGCCAGGAGATGCGTGGGGCTTCGGTTTGTACCATGGGCAATACGCATTTGCTCTGATGTCAAAATATGAAATCGACACAGCCAACACGCGTACATTCCAAGAATTTAAATGGAAAGATCTCGAAGGTGCTACTATTCCAACAATCACTGTTTGCGACGATCCTAGTAAGTTCCCAACAGGTATGGTTTGCGGCGATGAGTGGTACACGGCCGAAGAATGGGCAGAAGTTCGCTTATCTTCAAAGAACCACGTTGATGCACCAATCCTCATCCCAACCAAAGATGGCACAGAAACGGTTCACTTACTGATGTCACACCCTACTCCGCCCGCTTTTGATGTAGGTAAAAACATCGAACAAAACGCAGCAGAAGTCGACTTCTGGCACCAATACATTCAAAACAAATCGTTCTTCTACGATGACTCTGGAAAAATGGGCGGCCTAGAACAAGGCAAGCATTTTGTTATGATGGGTGACCAAAACCTCGATCCAGTTGATGGCGACGGCATTAGCTCTGTTATGCAGGACTTACACAACGATGCATTGGTTAACCAAGATGTAACCAATGGCTCATTGTATCCAACAAGTGATGGCGCAGCTGAGTATGCTGCTGATAAACCACTACACCATCCATTACCAAGTCGCATTACTTCAAATTTTGGATTGGCGGTCGACTACGCACTACCATCAGCGACGATGAACATCATTGATTCCGGAGTATACTGGCCTGCCACAAATGAAGATGGCCGTACTTTAATCTTTGATTCTCGAATCCCTGACTCTAATGGAGATAGTAAAGAAATTTCATCTGATCACCGTATGATCTGGGTGAAAGCGGATTTCAGTAACTAAGCCAATCAATTGAGATCTAAGAAGCCCTCATATTGAAGTGAGGGCTTTTTTTATGATCGAAACCGATTGTCACTAGCTTTATGTTCTCAAACGCGAATTGTGGATGCTTACAACCATAGTTATTGGATTCCAGAGCTCTTTCTTCAATCTAAAATATAACTATATTACTTGAACTTAACGAGTTTATAGCTAAGGAATTGAGAATGAGTAAACTGACTATTATTGCAACGATTGTCTCTAAAGAAGACAAAACTGAGCTTGTTAAATCAGAGATGATTAAATTGATCGATAAAACCCGTGTTGAAGACGGCTGTATTAACTACGATCTACACCAAGATAACGATAATCCTGCTCACTTTGTTTTTCATGAGAATTGGGAGTCGGAAGCTCACTTAGAGAAACACTTGGCGAGCCAACACATTGCAGAGTATGTAGCTGCGACTGAAAACTGTATTGAAACCTTTGTGCTTAATAAAATGACGCACATTGCCTAACCAGTCACTCTGTACTGATTCAATAAAAAACCCAGCTCTGATCGCAGGGTTTGTCTTTTCTAAAGGCTTGTATCTACGTATTCTAATTATGAAAAAACCCGCCAGAGTAGCGGGTATGGTCAATAATTAATGCTGTCAAAAACAGATAGGTAACAACCATCAATCCAATATTGAGTGCCTCTTTACAGTGGCACTCTGACATTTCTTTTGCTGATCGCTAGCACGGGGGCACTAGTTAAAAGCACGAGCCAAAATGCCATTCCCTTGATATTGGTAAACACTTGAATTACTACTTACAAAGACCGACTCTCCAGGCTTAAGAGAAACTGTACGGCCTTCTGAAGTGACTGTCGCCTCTCCTTCCACGCAGAACAAAATCTCCGCGCTACGCAAATACTGTGACTTACTCTCATCGGTCGCAGACAAGATATCAAAACCAAAGTCATCCACTGGAATCGGATAGCTCATCTTGCCCTCTTTTAATACAGGCTTAAGGCGAATATCTTCTAGCTTAATCGGCTTAAAGATCGTGTTATCGATAAGCTCAGGAACATCTATGTATTTGGGTGTGAGGCCAGCACGCAACACGTTGTCTGAGTTTGCCATGATCTCTAAACCCGTACCTTGAACATAAGCGTGTGGGGTTTCTGCGAATAGGAACATCGCTTCACCAGGTGCCAGTTCAACCGTGTTAAGCATCAATGGTGCAAACAAACCAATATCACCTGGATAATGCTGTTTGAACTCTTTGCTGTATTGCAGAGCTTCACGCCCCATAACCGTTTTAGCTGGTCGCGCATGCGCCGCATAAAGTTCATTAAGCGCAGACTCTTTACGGTCACCCTCAAGCGACATAATTGCACTAAAGAAAGACTTCAGAGAATCACTGTCGGCATTGGCTTTAAGTACATTGAGCTCAATCGCTAACGAAGGGATATCCACTTCTTCGAACAAGGCAATAATATCGTCGATTGGACGAAAGCCATTCATCGCTTTGTAGAACGTCAGCGCATAAACAAGTTCAGGCTTATGGTTTGGATCTTTGTAATTACGATTAGACGCATTCAAAGGGATGCCAAGTGCATTCTCTCGCTCAAAACCTAATTCAGATTGACGCTTGTTCGGGTGTACCTGAATCGACAACGGTGTTTCGGCTGCCAACACTTTAAACAAGAACGGTAATTCACCAAAACGTGCCGCCGTGTACCCACCTAAAACATCGGTTTTGTTTTCATCAATCATGTGAGAAAGTGGCTCACCTGTGTCGCCTACTTTTGAGCAACCATTAGGATGAGCACCCATCCAAATTTCTGCTTGAGGTTCTTGGTTTGGGTTCACAATACCAAACAATTGATTAATGGAGTCTTTACTGCCCCATGCGTAGTTTTGGATAACGTTGTCGAGTTTGAATAGAGACATAATTACTTCTCATTAAAAATCTGGCCGCCAAGCTTGAGCGTGGCAGCGATATTACGGGCACTACGAGTCAGATTTTGGCTCGCTTCTGATAAAACTTGGTCTAAGGACTGAGGTGAACGTACGGTTCCAAATAAGCTAGACATTGAGTCATAAAGCTTTTCAACGTCTTTACCCAAAGAGCCAGCAATGCCAATGGTTGGAATGTTCAGCTTTTGCGCTCGCTGTGCGATACCAAAAGGTGTTTTTCCTTGCAGAGTTTGGTTGTCCATCTGCCCTTCTCCGGTCACGACCAGTGAAGCGCCTTCAAGCACCTTATCCGCATCTAATGCGTCGAGTACCATCTCAATACCCGCTTTAATTTGGATATTGAACGCTAGGCTTAACCCTAGGGGTGTGCCACCAGCAGCACCAAAACCCTTGCTGTCTCGATGATTAACGCCTGTAAGGAATTGAGCGATATCTACAAAATGTCCGATAGCAGCATCAAGTTGTTGAACTTGAGTTTGTGAAGCCCCTTTTTGTGGGCCAAACACTGCACTTGCTCCGCTTTCGCCACACAATGGATTATTCACATCACACGCAACCACGAACGTGACTTCTTTACATCTAGGATGCAGCCCATCAAGATCGATGCTTGCTAGCTGACTTAATTCGGCGCCGCCACCAGATAACTCGTTGCCTTGCTTGTCTAATAACTTGCCTCCCAACGCTTGTAAGATGCCAGCACCAGCATCGTTGGTTGCGCTACCGCCCAAGCCGATAATGATTTGTTCAACGCCTTGATCTAACGCATCTTTAATCAGCAACCCAGTGCCATAAGACGATGCTGTGAGAGGTGATCTTTCTTCTACCCTTAATCGATCTAAGCCAGACGCTTGAGCAAATTCTACCAAGGCAGTTTTTACCTTTTTTCCATCAACAGCCTGCTCTAACGATGCCCAGTAAGCCGTGCATTCACGTCCGATTGGATCCGCTGTTTGCAACTGTTGCTTTTTACCATTGAGTGCTTCTAGCAACACGTCTACCGTGCCTTCTCCGCCATCGGCGAGTGGCATTTTCACAAACTCTGCGTGAGGGAAAACGTCAGCAAATCCACGCTCAATACAAGACGCAACTTGATGAGCGTCGAGTGATTCTTTAAATGAATCGGGGGCAATTACAATTTTCATTGTCGTTCACCATTCCCGCCCACCAAGGTGAGCGAGTGATTGAAATTAGAATTTGATTTGGAATGTTTTTGCTTGGCAAGATGCCAATTCACCGAAGGTTTCTGCCGCTACATCACCTTCACGAACGCGCTCGTCCATGCTTGTCTCTTTCCAACTCGAAACGGTTTGAGTGAAGGAGATTGAATCTGACACTGAACCTGTTTCTGCCGGGTTGTAGACACGCATGATCAACGCATCTTCATCTTCCGCTTTCTTCAGTACGCTTAGTACCGCACCTGCTTGTTGCTTCGATAGCAAGCTGAAGCTCATTGGTAGGTTTTGCTCATCCACATTCAGCTTCATCGCGTTGTAAGGGATCTTGTTGTAGCATTCGATTTGAGTGACATTGTCACGTGCTTGCGCCATGACGTTCGCGTCAATATGGTTGCCAGAGAAGCCACAAAGCGTGAATTGACACACTAGCTTACCGCGAACTTGTGAATCAGGGGTCGGGATCTTGATACCTGATGGGCGACCTGGGCGAAGCAATAGCTCTTCTTTGCCTAATACGCCAATACCGCGGAATAGTGTCAGTGCGAAGGTATCTCTATTCTCGCCACCTTGGGATGCAATCACTTCAAATTCACGCAGACCATTCGACATGATCGCCATGCCCGCGTAACCGTTTTCTAATGCTGCAAAGTTCATTAACTGATACACAGGAACTGGCGCTTCTTTCCACTTCTCTTCTTCCCAAACCGCCATTGCTGGGTCATTGGTTGGTCGAGTAATACAACCGAACTGGTTATCCGCAACCACAGTTTCAGAAACGAATGGCGTTGGTACTAACACACGTACACGGTGGTCGTCGGCTTGATTGTCTAGTTCCATACGTACTTCAATGCGGCGAGAACCTTGCTTCAATACCACTTGGCATTGCGCTTCAACGAATCCGTTTTGACCCGTGCGTTCTTCACGCTCTGCAAGGTTTGCTGGTACGTTCATTCGGAAAGCGATGTTCGCTACCGATTGGAAGCCTTGGTGGTCAATCGATGTTTCCACTGGGAACTCGTCTGAGTACAGTAACCATTCTTGACGAGATGGAGAGTAATCGTACTCATCGCCGTCATCAGAACCGTCTTCCAAACGAAGTACTTGGTCGAATACTTGCTCTGTCTCTTTATCGAAAATAGTCAGAGTACCGTTGTCGTTTACATTGATTCGGTAGTACTCGTTTTCTAATAGGTAGTCCTTTTGCTCGGCAACTTTTACAGCGCCCTTCTCGTTACCTTGGATGTGTAACGTGGTGAAGCCCATTGCTGGTACAGTGCGTTTGATTTGAATATCAAACTCCATAAACGGGTCGTAGTTACCGTAGTGAACGATTTGACGGTCTACTTTACCTGGGTCAATTTGTCGCTTGTCTTGGATGAAGTACTCAACTGGGTTTTCGTTTTCATCAAAGATTGAGAATTCTTGAGCACGGATAGTAATGGTTGTGTTCACCACTTCTTCACGCTCGTACGGAGAAAGGTTAAACATCGCCAGTTTGTCGCAACCTTCGCGATCCGGCATGTGGTCGACAATCTTACGCTTGTAGAAATGAATCAGGTTTGTCGCCATGTCGTCCGCAAGGATGTAGCGGTTAAGGATCTCAGCGTGAACCTTGTCAGAACAGCAGCAGCCAATCGAGTCATGAGCGTGGTTCTTCATGCTCTCTTTCCACATTTTCTCAATCAAACCGTGGTGGTATTCGAAACCTAATGTCCAAGCGATAGATGCTAGAGGCTCTAAGATGTTTACAATCTTGTTTTCGATTTCTGCGTGGATCAGTTTGATGTCCATACGCGTAGAAGAAATCGTACGGTGAACACGCATGTATTTTCCGTCGTTGAATTCGCCTTTGATTGTATCGAGTTGGTCGCGTGCCGCTTCTACTTTTTCGAACACTTCTTCAAAGCGGCTCATTGAGAATTCACGATCTGGGTAGATTTCGCGAAGTTTGTCCATTACTTCAAAGATGTCTTTCTGAATCGGCATTTGATCGTGGCCGTTCGGCAATAGGATGTCTTTCGTTACCGATGGTTTTTCTAGCACTGGGAAGTACTTATCTAAACGAGCACGCAGACCTTCTTCGTCTTGTGGAAGGTATTTACCAATCGCGTAACCCAGCGGAAGCACTTGTGCCGTTACTTCACTGCCGTCGTTAGACTGCCATAAGAATTCTGTTTTGTTGGTGCCGTGACGCTCTGAACAACCACGCCAGAACATTGCACGTGTGATGTCGAAGCCGTTGTAGATCATCGGCAGTTGAGAACTCATGCTGAATGAATCTGGTAGGTAACCAATCTTCATCGCATCGCCAAATTTCATACAGTCACGAATGCCATACATCATGTTACGCACAATCGACTCACCAGAAACTTGCATTGTGTCGGTTTGAGAATACCAAGGGCCAATAATAAGCTTGCCCGCTTCAACCAATGCTTTTACGCGTTCTGTGTTCTCTGGTTTGATCGCAAAGTAGTCTTCTAGAACAGCGGTTTGACCATCTAGAACGTAGTATTTGTATTCTGGATCACTCTCCAGACGGTTCATGATTTCTTCCATGTTGTTCACAAGAAGAATGCGAGACTCTTCTGTTGTGAAATACCATTCACGATCCCAGTGCATGTGAGGAGTAATGTGTACGCGTGATGTAGTCATAATCATTTACCTAAATGTATCGCTTCGAGTAAAACTAAAGTTCGAACTCAAATACGACTAAATTAAATTTTTCAAGGGGTTAAAAGTGGCTGCCGCTAAATTTAGGGTGCAGAAAACCACGCCCAGAATCTGTGTGAATAAAACCGCTAGGAGCACAGATATTTAGGACAGCCAAGTTGTTCGTTATTTTTTATATGGTATTTTTATTGCGAACTAGAAGTTAGCTCAAAATTCAGTTAGTTCTGTGTTGCAGTACTTGCTTCAAACTTACCCTTTTTTACAGCGTGACCACGCCACATCAGAAGAGTAACAGTTGAAATCACTGTGCCGACAATCGCAGCACCGAACCAAATTGCAGCAGCAGAGAATGCGCCCAAACCTGAATCGTGTAACAAGAAGATAGAGAAGATACCTGCGCCCGGAGTCGATAGACCAATACCTGCCGCACCAACCATTGCACCTGTAACAACAGAGCCTAGTAGGAATGAACCGATTACACGGATTGGATCTTCAATTGCCATTGGAATTGCACCTTCGGTAATACCCGCTAGGCCAAGTAACCATGTAGATTTACCTGTTTCAATCTCAAAGTCTTTGAATAGACGTGGAGCAATCATGGTTGAAGCCGTTACAGTGAACGCCGAAACCATTTTTACTGAACCGAAGATTGCATATGGGCCATAGACACCGTTCGCCATTGCACCTAAACAGAATGCGTAAGCAGCTTTGTTTACCGGACCACCTAAGTCGAATGATACAAACAGACCAAGAATCGCACCCAATAACAGCGCATTGGTGCCTGACATACCGTTCAGCCAATCCGTCAGACCTTGGTTTAGGAACGCTACAGGTTTACCGATAACAAACAGCATCAAGCTACCTGCCACCAAAGTACCGATTACAGGGTAAAGGTAGAAAGTGAGGAAGCCGTTAAACGCAGGGCCTAAGCGAACATGCTCTTTCACCCAACGCATCACGTAACCAGCAATCAAACCACCAACAACACCGCCTAGGAAGCCAGAGCCAATGATGTTTGCTGCAATACCCGCGGCAAAGCCAGGGCCAAGTGCCGGTTTGTCTGCTAATGAGTAGGCTGTGTAAGCTGCTAGAACGGGAACCATTAATGTACCCAGTAGGCCGCCACCTAGCTTGCGATACATCCATAACCAAGAATCTTTTGTTGCGTAGAGCTCTTGCAGGTCAAAAATTTGCGCGATAAGAACAGCGACCGCTAGAACAGTACCACCAGCAACAATTAGAGGAACTGCATAAGAAATACCAGAAAGTAGAGCTTGTTTTAGCTCAGTTTTCAGTGGCAGTTTCTTTGGCTTGTCGTCAGTAGCAACTTTGCGTTCGGCACCGTTACCTTTTTTCGATTCTTCAACCGCTTCATTTAGAATGCTCTCAGCGTGCTTGATAGGTTTCGCTACTGGTGTTTCTACACGAGGTATTCCGTTGAAACGCTCAACTTCTTTAATCGCAACTTCAGCAGCAAAGACACACGCTACTGCATTGTTTAATTGTTCAGCTGTTAAGCGATCTTCAATACCGTTTGCGCCCTGCTTTTCAACATGCACGTTGTAACCAAGCTTTTTTCCTGCTTTTTCTAGGTACTCTGCTGCCATATAGGTATGAGCGATGCCTGCAGGGCAAGCAGTAACACATACAATTGTCGGTGCATTTATATCTAATTTGTCTTGTTTACCTTCTTGCTGGTTGTCGCCATCAAGCAGCGCAAAAATTTCATCGGCTGTGGTCGCTTTTAATACCGCTTCGCGAACATCGTCGTCAACCAATGTAGTTGTCAATGCAGTAAGCAGATGCATGTGGGTAGAACCCGCTTCTGCATTTGGAATCGCAATTAGGAAGATAAGATTTACATCTTCGTCTTCATCCAAGCCTTTCCATTTCATATCTTCTTTAAGTGTTGCTACAGCGAAGCCAGCTTCTTTAACCGCGTCAGTCTTGCCATGCGGTACTGCTAGGCCTTCGCCAAGCGCTGTCGGGCCTTGCTCTTCACGAGCAAATACTGCATCAAGATACTCTTGCTTGTTATGCAGTTTGCCCTGCTGATCCAGTTGGTCAGCAAGTGCGTAAATCGCTTCTTCTCGACTGCTAAACGTAGTTTGCAGATTTACGAGCGACTTATTAGTTAGAGTAGTAAGTTTCATAACCTTTTGTCCCATAGTCACGGATTAGTACGACAGTCGTCCCTGCCGACGCCATGAATAATACAACTTCAAGACATTTAATCCGTGATCACGATCTCATCAATACATATTTGTATTTAATTTGTATCTAAATCGTATTGGTAAATCCTTTAAGAAAGCTTGTTATGTATCGTTTAATTTGTATTATATATACTACAAGATACCGACACGATGCTCACCCTAACCTTTTGAATTAGGATTATATAGAGCAAATCTACGCGTTTAAGGTACAGGTTCTTAAACAAAGTCTAGTTGTTCTAGCGTACAAATGAGGCAAAAATGGCAAGACTCCCGATGTATCGCCAAATCGCAGATGCAATAAGAGAAAAGATCAGTTTAGGTGAATATAAAGTTGGCGAAGCACTCCCGACAGAAGCTCAGTTGCGTGAAGTCTTTTCTGTAAGCCGTGTCACCGTAAGGCAAGCACTTAAGCTATTGATCGAAAATGATGAGCTTGAAAGCGTTCAAGGCAGCGGCACTTACGTGAAAGAGAACAAAATCAATTACGACATCTATAAGCAGTCTAGCTTTCAAGAAAAGTGGGCGCATTTGGATGTGGTAACGCACAGTGAGGTTTTAGCCTTTGAAATGAAACCCTGCTCTTTGGCAATGTCTGAACATCTAGATATCAAAGAAGGCGAATTGGTTTTCTACGTAAAGCGTGTCCGTTTCATAGACAACAGCCCAATCACGGTTGAAGAAACCTGGTTGCCAGTTGCCCTATTCCCGGATCTTACCTATCAAGTAATGCAAACATCTAAATACGACTTTATTGAAAACACCAAAGGCATGGTGATTGATAGAAGTGAGCAAGAACTGGTTCCGATTCTTCCACCTGAAGACGTGGCTAAACAATTAGATATCGACCCAGCTCAACCGATTATTGAAAAGCGCACTCGTGGTTACCTTGCCAATAACACGGTATTTGAATACAGCCGAAACTACTTCACATCAAACGATTACCGATTCACTTTGGTCGCAAGACGCCAAAGATAAAACTCAATCAAGTAACGCTATGACTAACACAGAGGACGCCCGTCCTCTGTGAAAACCCTAATTCCCTAACCGATACCCCCAACGCTACCACTACAAATATTCCTAAACCAATATCAAACAACCTCACGAAAGATCATTCACATTCATTGAAATATTCCGAGTGTCATTTGGCCATAAAATAAACGCAGAATGACAAAAACAACAGTCACAGGAATGTAGATGAATACTAAACAACTTGAGAGCGCGGTAAATGAGGTGACTTTGTTCAACCAGTATCTGCACTTAATCCAATCAGTCCATACCCTTCCGACACCAAAAGTAAACTGGGAATCTATTGCCATGGAACCCGCGCCGACAATGCCAACAGTTCGCTTCGACCATAAAGTCAAAGCCATGGAAGCGCTTGATGAATACAAACCATACTGGCTGGATATGCTGTTGGGTAACAAATCTAAGTTGCACACCCTCACCACGAATATTGAGCGAGCAGCAGAAAAAGACATCGAACAATACAAAACTGAATTTGTACATTGGGTTCAGAGCTACAACTACTGGGCAAAAGGCAATCAATTATCGAAAAGCGTTTTAAATAACGATAGCCAAGCAAAGCTGTCTGCCCTTTCTGAAGCTCAGCAGAACCCGATGAACGCGACAGTGGTCGACACCAAGCTGATAAACCACAACTTTAATACCTACAAGAATGGTCACCTCTTAGAAGTCAACATTCAGGTTAATAGGCACAACATCATCCCTAAAGAGAAAAAGGTGTTGTGCCAAGGCGAAGTAAAGTTAGAGACCCTATCCCTTTCTGAAAGTAACGCCTTATATCGTGAGTACGTGTGCAGCTGTATTCTTAAATGTGCGCTGGACTCTTTCAATGTATTACCCGAGACAAGCGTCGTGATCAATGTTGAACAAGTTTCAGCAGACCATTCCAGCGAAACAATTCTTTCGTGTCATATCGAAAAAGGGTTGCTGGAATTCTTATTGATTGAAGATGACAAGCCCTCTGAGATTCTTGAATTCTTTGTGCATATTGAAGATTTCAACCCTCATCGAGGCAACGGGTTTTCTGCGATTAAAACCATCTTCTCTTCTTTGCCTATCGCGTCGTAACTCACTCGATCTTGCGGTTAAATTATTGACTACTCATCACGACTAACCTTTGGTTGGTCGTGTTAAATCACTTTATATACTTAACAATTATGTCGACAAACGCTATTTCAAAAACAACACATCCATTAAGAAAGACCGCTCTATACAAACGATATTGCAACCCGTTACCTTTAGTCGCGATGGTTCTGTCTGTGCAGGTATCCGCTGAAGAAACGGTACTGAAGGAAGAAGCAGCCTCAATTGAAGAACCTGTGCTTACAGAACCACACGAGCTTACAGAAGAGCAAGCCTTCCTAGGCGAAGCGATATTGGCAGAAAAGTCGGAATCGGAACAAGAAGACGAGTCGCCCTTCACTACGTTAACCAAACTGGGCTTTATCTACTCTCAAAATACCAGCTCATCTTTATCTATCAACTCAGGTATATCGGTAGGCTATAAAAAAGAAAACTGGGGACAACGTATTCAGTTCGATACGTACTATACCGATGCTGAAAACGATGAAGATGGTACTAATCGTTATACCACCAATTATGGCATTAGCTATGACTTGAACGAAGTCACCTATTTGGTCGCGACAACACGTTTTGAGCACGACCACTTTGGTACTTATCGTAAGCAATTCATAACAGCTACAGGACTGGGTCGCCATTTTTATGATACTGAAAGAATCAAACTCCAAGGATCTGCCGGTCCGGGTTACCGAATCAGTAAACGACAGTCTTCTGATGAAGAGTTTCCAAACAAAGAGAACTATGAACTGATCGTCAATGCCAATATTGATGGCTCTCTGACACTCACAGAGACGTTTTCTATGGGAGCAACGGCTAACATGGCTTACGGTGAAGAGAACACCAACTACAACTTGAAAGGCTATCTGAAAAATATTTTGATGGGCAATTTGGCGCTAACTTTTGATACCGAATACATTTACAACACCACCGTTGCGTCAGACCAAAGTAACGCTGAAATCTACAGTTCAATGAATCTAAACTACGATTTCTAACCGTCCGCACCGCTCATTTCGCTTAATCTAGAAACCCCTATAGCAAAGGCCCTCACAACGAGGGCCTTGAAGTATCTAGCTTAGACTTAGACCTAAACTTAAACTTAAACTTAAACTTAAACTTAAACTTAAACTTAAACTTAAACTTAAACTTAAAGTATATCGCTATGCTGCTTTCGTTCTCAATCGAGTCAGTATGTCCATCTGTTTTAGGTTCGCCATACCGACGTAAGCCACTGGCACTAAGAACAGTGAGAAGAAGGTTCCGGCAGTCAAACCTCCGACCAACACTAAACCAATATTGATACGGCCTAATGAGCCCGGACCATCCGCTAGTGCCAATGGCAATGAACCGAGGATCATGGTGAGTGATGTCATCAAGATAGGACGCAATCTTGAACGCGCACTGCTGATCGCCGCCTCTTGAGCACTTGCACCCGATTTACGTTTCTCGTTAGCAAACTCCACCAGCAAAATACCGTGTTTGGTCACTAGCCCAACCAGAGTAAGCAAGCCGATTTTTGAGTAGATATTAAGGCTTTGGCCAAATATCGATAGCGTCAGAATCGCACCCACGATACACAACGGAACCGTTAGCAAGATGATCATTGGGTCGACAAAGCTTTCAAATTGCGCCGCCAAAATCAGGAAGATGAAAATTAACGCCAATACAAACAACACCTGTGCACCGGCTGTTGAATCAACCAAGTCTTTAACTATGCCATTGAACTCGTAGCTCTGTGCGGGTTTTAACAAACTCGGCACCGTGTCGTCGATATAAGCTTTTACATCGCTAGCCGTATACCCGGGCATCAAATCTGCGGTAATTTCAGCGCTGTCTTTGCCCATGAATGTCTTGAAGTTCGATTCTGATGTCACTTGTTTAATCGATACAAACTGAGACAAAGGAAGCCTTTGGCCAGACTGTGAATCCACATACAGCTTATCGAGAACCTTAAAGTCGCCGAGATCCTTTCGGTTAACTTGAACTTGAATTGGGTACGTATAACCGTCATCGGCTTGCAAATCTGCCGCCTTCACTGAACCTAAGAAAGTAGATAGCGCATTGGTGACATTACTGTAATCCACACCAGACAACACAATCGCATTGCGGTCAATCGACAAGTCATAACGTAATTGGTCGCGCAACATTGAGTTCTTAATGTTTGTCACGCCCTCATAACTCTCAAGCGCCTCAACGACTTCACTTGCGGTTTCAGACAACACCGAGGTGTCGCGGTTAACCGTCGTCAGCTCAAGGATCATGTTGGTCGCTATGCTTAAGTTATCTGCAGAGCGAACCTTGAAAGACATGCCGTAGGCAGAGACCGAACTTTGCGCTTTAGCGATAAACTCGTTCACCAACTCATCGGCTGACTGGTCACGTTCGCCCCATGATTTCAATAAAACGTGATTGGTCGGAGTCCCTTCGATGTAAGATAAATTCGCTTCTACTGAATTATCACCTTTGAACACACTGTTAAGCTGCTCGTTGTTGTCTAGGTGATACTGACGTCCGACTCCTGTAGGAGGCGTTGAAGTGACCTCAACAAAACCAGTATCTTCCGTTGGAAGCAACACTTGAGGCATTGTCCAAACCGCCAAAGCAGATAGAGCAATCAATGCCAAGGCAATACCACTCATCAGTGTTTTACGCTCAAACCATTTGCTAAGTTCCTTGGTGTACAAGTCAGACAGAACATTCAGCTTCGCATCAACTTTTTTGTACCACCTTGCCGGCTTTGTAACTGGCTTCATTAAGTAAGCACACATCATGGGTGAGAGCGTTAAAGCCACAAATCCAGAGATGATCACTGCTGCTGCTAACGTGAAAGCAAATTGTCTAAATAGGTCGGCGGTTAAGCCCGACATCAAACCAATAGGGAGATACACGACCGCTAAAGTCAGCGTCATCGCTATCACAGGAAAGACGATCTCTCGGCACCCTTTGATTGCCGCATTAAAAGGGGTTTCGCCCTCTTCGATATGTCGGTAACAGTTTTCAGCAACGACGATGGCATCATCGACGACCAAACCAATCGCAAGAATGATGGCCAAGATAGTCAGCACGTTGATACTAAACCCGAGCACATGCATAACTGCAAACACACCAATCACACACACTGGGATCGTGATAATAGGAATAGACGCCACACGAACTGAACCAAGGAACAACACGACAACGGCTGAAACAAGAACAATCGCCTCAACCAAAGTCATAAAACCTTCATCAATCGCAGTTTTAATGAAGTCGGCTTGGTCATAAACCATCTTCATCTCAATACCTTCTGGCAACTGAGGCTGAATCACATCGATTTGTTTCTTAACTTTATTCGCTACTGTGACTGGGTTTTCACTTTTCAGTGGCAGTACCTGAATCGACATTGCTAAGTTGTCATCGACTCGAAGAATACTCGGGGTTAAGCTTTCTTCTCCCATTTTAACTTCTGCAATATCGCCGACACGAATGATCTTGCCGTTATCAACACGAATCACCAAATCTCGCACATCATCAACACTGGTCACTTGGTTGACCGGGTTAATAGAGAAATCTCTCACCTGACCTTTGATAGTACCCGCGGTAAATGTCGCGTTGTATGAACTTAATGTACCAACTACATCCGATGCACTCATGTTAAGCGCCATCATGCGATCGGGTTGAAGCCAAACACGCACCGCCTTTTCACTGCCGCCGTACGGTCCCCAAATACCGCCAACGCCTTGTATATGCTTAAATTGAGGCACAACCTGTTGGCTAATGTAATCGTACATGTCTTGCTTCGACATCTTGCCAGTATTCACAAACGTGATGATGTTACTGGGCATACTGGTGTCAGAAGAGTCATCCGTTACCGTTGGCTTATCCGTCATACTTGGTGGAAAATCGCCAATCGCTTCGACACTGCTGCGCAGGTTGTTCATTAAGCTGGTGTATTCGACATCATCAATGTCATCTTCAAAGATGATTTTTAGATTACACGTACCTTCCTGACAGTCCGTCGTCATGGTTTTCACACTGTCGAGACCGGTTGCAGCGGTAATCAGTTTGTCGGCCACGTTACGTGACATGAACTCTGCGCTCGCACCATTAATCGCCGCGGTTACGGTCGCTGACGGTGTTTTATGTTCAGGGAAATATTGGATCGATAATTTCTGAAATGACAGCATGCCAAATAAAACAATTGCGATACTCAGTACTGAAGCAAAAACTGGATGCTTAATACAAATCTCAGGAAGCTTCATTCAGATTCTCCTTCGTTACGGCTTCCTTGCTCTGGGTTTCCTTACTTTGGATTTCCTTGCTTAAAGTTTCCTGGCTTAGGGTTTCGCTCGATAACGGCTCAACAGTCGCGCTTACCTCTGCTTGCTCGGTGTTTTCGTTGATCGCTTCGTCCACACCTTTCGATGCATCTGTCCAATCAACCGAAGGCTCTACCGGATGTTGTTCACCCACGTTTGTAACGCTCTTTTCTACTTTAGACTCAACAATCTGCTGAGTGTTTTCTTTGTCTGTCGGTTCCGTTATTAGCTCAACCGTTTTCTGCTCCGCATTAGGGTTCATTACCTTAACTAGAGATGCTTTCTTGAGATTCTGTTGTCCCGTCACTACGACCTTATCACCCAGTTTCAAGCCTTTCTCGACAACAACGTATCCGTCGTTAGTATTTACGCCCAATTCAACAATGCGTTGTTCGATCTTTTCGCCATTCACAACCCACACAAAGCGCTCAGCATCTTTTGCTTGAACGGAATTTTGGGACACCACCATCTGCGTTGTGTCTTCGCTCGTCATTTGGCTTACTTTGGCAAACATACCTGGAACCAAGCGATGGTCTGGGTTGGTTACGTGCGCGTGTACTTCTACACGGCCTGAACTCTCGTCCACCGCGGGGGCAATGTAATCCACTACGCCAGAAAAGGCTTCATCGACAAAAGCATCAACTTGGATGGAAACGTTCTGTCCAAGCTGCGCGTTACCTAAATCCGACTGTCCAATGGAATACTGAACTTCGACAGGATCGAGTTTGATCAAACTCACCAACGCGGTTGCGCTATCAATCTTACTGCCCACTGAGTGGGTAAAATTAGTTAACTGCCCATCAAATGGCGCTACCAATAAATAGTCATTCATCAGCGCTTCTTTCTGTCGGTAATCCGCGGCTGCTAGATTCGCCTGCTCTCCCAGTTCTTCCACATCTTGTTGAGACATAGAGTCAGGCTGTTTCTTTAGTAATTCTTGTACTCGCTTTAATTTCGACTTTGCTAGCGCGAGCGAGCTTCTTGCTTTATCTAAATCAGCTTTCGCTTTGGTATTGTCCAACTGAGCTATCAACTCGCCTTTTTTAACTGAATCTCCATCTTTGAAATGGATGTTGAGAATTTTGTCGGAGGCACTAAATGTCAATGCAGCAGAATCCGTTGCCCTGATTTTGCCAACCTCGTTGATTGAAGAAGTGAATGCTTGTTTGTGCGCTTTTTCGATAGTCACAGGAATCAAGTTCGAGTCTTGGGCAAACGATGGAGAGATATGTAAGGCAAACAGTGCCAGACAGATTGTTTTACTAAGCTTTGTAAATTTCATTTTTAATAACCATAACCGTTTGAATTCGTCTGAATTAAAACGTTTTTCTAAGCAGCTATTTCTTACTTAATGAGCTTCCAGCTATTTAAATAATGCTAAAACAGCTAATAATGAGAAAAGGGCTCAACTCACTGTCGAGCCCTACAATTTTTATATGATTCCTAAATTTTTACGTTCTGAACTCCAAAGTAAAAGTTAAAAACGATGTTGATATTGAACACCAAGCAAGAGAGCATCGGCAGTCACATCAGCAGTTATATTGGAACTCGTTCCTGGAATCGTCGTCAGGTTTTCGTCAATATCTTGTGATTCTCCGATGATAAAGCCGACAGCAATGTCCACAGAACTGGCATCGGTGAAGTTATACGTCCCTCCGACCGTGAGCCAATGACGGTTAACATCAGGAATAGAGAGAGATGTGAGTTCGTCAGTCGGGGAAATGTCGTACATGTAGCCCGCTCTTAGAACGACGTCTTTCGACATGGTGTATGTACCACCGACAGAAACATGTCCGGCATCTTTCCATTTATACTCTTTAATAGAGTCGTCATAAGAGTCAGACGTTAATGAATCAAACTCAGACCAATTCACCCACTGCAGGCTGTAGTGAAAAGCCCACTGATCGTTGAGTTGGTGCCAACCGGAAAACTCCAAAGTATCAGGTAACGGGACGTTCATTTTGTCAGCAGAAACGCCTGCTTTAGTGATGTCACCTTCAACTTCGATATCAGGGCTGTAGCGATAAGAAACACCGAACCTGTTTCGCTCATTCACTTGATAAGTTGCACCAATGTTGGCTCCCAAACCAAAGCCGTCCGCATCTACATTCAACAAGCCCTGACGGTAGATTTCACCC
This sequence comes from Vibrio splendidus, assembly GCF_003345295.1. Classification (NCBI taxonomy): domain Bacteria; kingdom Pseudomonadati; phylum Pseudomonadota; class Gammaproteobacteria; order Vibrionales; family Vibrionaceae; genus Vibrio; species Vibrio splendidus. Next base: position 1,019,677 of record NZ_CP031056.1, on the reverse strand, counting down.
TCACCGTAGATAACATCCAGCCCGGCACCTAAGTTGATTTTTTCAGACAACTCATAAGCGACAGCAAAGCCGACATTGATACTTGAGAGCGCTGTTTTTCCTCCAAACTCATCCGCTTCAAACGAATCATCAAACTCAACATCCGTACCAAAGTTGGAGTGAACCGTTGCACCTAATGTGAACTTCGAATCTTCGATAGGATGAACATAATGAATGTTTGGAACTAATGTCCCTGCGTCTAATGATTGGTCATCCAACATTTCAGTATCACCAATCATTGGCGTGTAGCTAACATTAGACACATCAATACCACTATCGATATAGATAGCACCGACAGAAAGTGTTGGTTGCTCGATGTAAGCCATCGCAGCGCTGTTCTTAGCAACAATCGCAGCGCTATCGGCCATCACAGCATCACCCGAGAATGCACGACCTAGCCCGGTTGCGGACTGTGCGTTAAGTTGAAAACCGGCCGCGTTAATCAGGCAAGGAACGAGAGTAACTGCAGTACCCAATAAAAGTTTATTCTTCATTTTGAGGCACCTCTGTTTCGATATGATCTTCGTTCACTATCTCGATTGAGGCACCCTTTGTTGTTACCATCGAGGCAACGGCAACCTGCTGAGTATTGGTCGCATCCCAAACAAAATTAAGCTCTTCTGAATCTGGAAATCCGGGTAATCCCGATTCGTCCATCGTTCCTTCATAAGGGAACAGATAAGTACCATGCCCTCCCGTGGTCGTTCGAATGACCCCGCGAGTTTCAGTAGTAGTTAATGGCTGTCCTGTCGTGCCCGTAATTGGTGCCAATCCCAAAGCCTTAATAAGTGGCTCAGTTCCCGTTCTTATGTTGTCTGGAGCTGAGTTGGGAACGACACTGTCTGGAATGTAATCAACGCCGACATCACATGAGTCACCGCAGTCACCTACAGCCGCCAACAATAACGTTGGTTGTTCGTTGTTGGCTTGACGGGATGTAAAACTCGCAGGATCTGAACTGTCGATGGCAGCCTGAACTCCCTGCTTTAAACCAGTCACAAGAAGGTCATAAATATCATTTTCTAACTGGCTAACCGTAAGAGCATTTTCGGAAGATGAACTGACAAACTCGTTCAACACCGCGATACATTGTTGATTGCTCGTATCTGTCACGCAGCTTTCAGGAACAACTGTCTCAGCAATACTGCGCTGTACATCTGGGGATTTTTTCACTCCTTCAGACATTTCTGGCCCCAGCGTTTGAGAAGACAAAACCAAATTGGTTAAACCTTGTCCCGGAACAACAAAATTAACGGTATTAAATGAGAAGTCAGAGTTAGCCTGCAGCTCGCGAGTCTCTTGGCTAAACTCGCTGACCATTACCGACATAATTCCGCCCAGAGAGTGCCCGACTAAGTGAATATTTTTCTTATCAACCCATGGCTGACCATTCAAAGCAAAACGTAAACCTAAAAAATCTGAAACCGACTGTTGTAAATTGGAGCGAAGAGCAAGAGGCGAGTCGATATTGATGAAGAAAGATTTGTTCGCTTTAGCACTAATTTCAAGTCCATTTAAATCGTATCTCATGCGCTCACCATGATAAGGCATATCAATAGCCACCACCGCAAAGCCCTGTGTTGTATAATCTTTTGCCATTAGCGAAGCGGCAGACTTATCAGCTGTAACGCCATGAACAAAAACCACCGTCGGTAGCTGCTCGATTCCATCCCAACGAGCTGGGGTGTAGATATCAGCATTGATAATTTGTGACTCTACGACAATTGGAAGTGGGTCATCTTGAGTAGGAAAGCCACCAGAGCTTGTTTTCATCCATTCATATAACGGTGGGCATGATGCTTTAGGCTCGTATTGATCATAATTACATTCAGCCTCACGACTTTCAGTAAAAGGTAAATAAAATGGAAGCTTCAATTTTTGATTATAAAGATCATATTTAGTCGTTTTATCTGCGACCAAGATGAGCTCTCGTAAGAAAGTCGTTCCTTCAGAAATATGATTATCTCTCATCGCATCTAAAGTCGAATACGCACTCTGCGTTGTAAACTGAGCGGCATACACAGGAACACCTTGTTCAGGAAAGTGCTTGTAGTATGCGTCCATAGCACTAAGTACTTGTTTCTGTAATTCAATATCTCTTTCACTTTCAAGGGGAACACCTGAATATAAAAGGTCATTGAAAGATTGCGCAGCTTGAAGCGACTCTCCAAATTCTGTTTTCACACCATCAGTTACAACGACTGAATAAATTTCATGAGGTTTGAGACTAGCTTCACATTGAATCTTAATATTTGACCCATCAGCTTCGACGCGAGTTGCAACTAATTCCCCACTCTCATCAATTAACACGACATTATTTAATAAAGAGTTGTTATCTAATGGATAACGCTTATCAGAATTAACACTTTGTAGAGGAATTAAAATCGGTTCTGCACAAAGGCCCCAGCCATCTAGTGCTGCGTATGAATTGTTGTAGTCCTGATAATAAGCGTCATTCTTCGATGACATAGTCACAGCGTGTTCACCGACTCCGGTAATGGTTCTATCCTCGTCATACCCATACCCATCGTTCGGTTTTGGTAGTTCGTTAATGTTGTAAGGAACCAAAACTGAAACAGGTTCTTGAGTCGAGTCTTCAGACTGACAGCCGAGTAAGGCAAGCGTAATTAGTCCACATATATATGGCTTATTGAAATCTTTCAAAACAGCTCCTTCGTAGCTTTCGCATTCAACTGGTGTGGCCATGCGATTTATCGTTATTTGAGTTGCCAATTGAGTCGGAGGTAAGCTCGACTTTTATTCGTAGAGAGCAAGGCAACACAGAGTTGGAATGACACGTTGATAAAACTACGTAAGAAATTTGAGCAGTTAACCCACACCCACTAAATCAGCGTCACCCGTTAATGATCCAATAGCTACTAACGGCAAGCACCTGAAACCGCATTAAACAACCTAAAAAAGGTATATAAGGAAATCTAATTAGATTAATAATCAACATAAATTCAGTTACTTAAATATCAAAGACGATGAAATCGGTAAGTTTATGTTTGTTGTAAGATTTGTTATATTTAGGTTAGAACGCTTATAACAATGAGAACCCAGATGTCTGCTGAATTTATTATCAATGATGATATACAGGTCAATTTAGAAGAGAATGAAATCCATCACTTTAAGACGGGCCGTACCTACCCAATAGGTTCTAATGAATCAGAGCTGCTTAAGTTTTTTATCTCGAGACCCAATGAGGTGATCACTCGCCAAGTTCTGATTGAACAAGTGTGGGTGTCTAAAGGTATCTACGTTGAAGATGGTAGCCTAATGCAGACCATCTCGATTTGCCGAAAAGCATTAGAAGACAAGAGCGGGATGATCATCGTCACTGAACGCGGTAAAGGCTACCGATTTGCAGGACAAGTGACACAAGACAAAGAAAGCGCGCTGCGTAAAATTCAATCGCAACCAAAACAAGAAACGAAACAACCTGAAGACAATACGGCGACAGATAGCATAGCGACAGAAAATTCAACAACCGAGACAACGGCCGCAGCGAAAAAAACAAACAGTGTAGTAGCGCTGGTTACATTATTTTTGGTGACTGCAGGTTTATCCCATTATTTATTTTCTTATTTAGATAGAAATAACCTAGGCGAAGATCTCGTGGGTCAGCATTTTATCTCTTGTAAAATCGAATCCGACGAATTCACTTTTAATGAATTATTCAACGTCACGCTTTATGAATATAAGGAACGAAAAATCATCATCGATAATTCAGGAAAATCTCTGAGCTTTCCAGCAGGATTTAAAGGAGTGACTTGTGAATAACAAAAAGAATACAGTAATTTTTGTGGTACTGCTTGGCGTATTAATCGGTTGGCTTTCTACCTTTATTCCGAAGTCACACCTTGCAGGGCATTATTTAGCAAATACAGCTTCGATTATTAACCCGTCCAATAATATGATTCATAACCAGTCTTCTATTAACATCGAATTTAAGAAGAATGACAGTTATGACCTATTATACGTGTCGACCAAGCAAGTCGGTTTTACGTCATCGGGATCTTACTCTGTCACTCAACACGACATCTCACTCGATGAGAACCAACACCAGCAAATCATCCCGAATCGCCAGTTGTCGTTTTACGAAAAAGTCATGATAAGTGAAGGTTCTACCCTATCTTCTGACGCGATGCCTTACATTCCATTGAATAGAGAAGAGTTTTTACTGGTGACGCGCTATGGGATGATTCATTTTTGTAAGAAGGTAGTCTGCTCTGAGCTGTCAACGTATTCAAATGACATTCCTGACGTTGATATGAACTAAGCTCACTCGCTATTTTCACCCTAATTATATTTTAGTGCCAGCTTGTGTTTTAACGCTTACTTAGGGAAATAAGTAGGCGTTAAGCGTCAAAGCTAAGATTCTCACCTCTTTACTCCGATAAATACCCACTTCGTTACACATTCCCTTCCAAAGTACAAAAAACACTCACGATTTATAGAATAATGCATCCATATGCAACTAGAACAAACAAAAGTGATCCAAGTTATATTCTAACGAGCTACAAAATTTGTTTATTAACATCTAAACAACAGTAGTTAATCACGATTTACAACCACAATTAACATCGAAAAAAATGTTTGTCTTAGATCATATCAACCTCAACTATGCCTCGTGCCACAGTGCAGTTTTCTGTACATTCATTGTCATATTCTGAAACACTTTCTTATATTTTTTAAACTTTGTGGAGATTTCTATGTTAGAGCTCTTGATCGGATTAGTGATTACCATCGCTGTTGGTTACTTTATTGTGAAAGGCTATAAAGCGGCAGGCGTATTACTAACTGCTGGCCTTGCCCTACTTCTTATTACTGGCCTTATTGGTCACACAGTCTTACCAGCTAAGGTCGCTTCAACAGGTAACATGGTTACCGACTCACTAGAATTTGTTAAGTACATGCTTCAGTACCGTGGAGGCGGCCTAGGCATGCAAATCATGCTTCTTTGTGGCTTTGCTTCTTATATGACGCACATCGGCGCAAACAACGTGGTAGTGAAACAATTCTCTAAACCGCTTGCTGCTATCAAATCTCCATACGTACTTCTTGTTGCGGCTTACATCGTAGCGTGTCTAATGTCTCTAGCAGTAAGTTCTGCAACAGGCCTTGGTGTGCTATTGATGGCTACCCTATTCCCAATGATGACGGCAATGGGTATTTCACGCCCGGCAGCGGTTGCAGTTTGTGCGTCACCTGCAGCAATCATTCTTTCACCAACTTCTGGTGATGTGGTTATTGCAGCTGAAAAATCAGGCATGTCTCTTGATGTATTTGCCGTTCAAACGGTACTACCTGTTTCTATCTGTGCAATCATCGTGATGGCTGCGGCCGCTTTCTTCTGGAACAAGTATCTGGATAAGAAAGAAAACACACCAATGGAAAAAGTAGACGTTTCAGACATTGAAACAACGGCACCCGCTTTCTACGCTGCACTGCCATTCCTGCCTATCATCGGTGTATTCCTATTTAACGGCCGTACGATTCCAGGCCTTTCACTTGATATCTACACCATCGTCGTGGGCTCTATCTTCGTGGGTGCTATCATCGATTACGTTGTGAAGAAGTTCGACGGTGAGAAAACATTAGAAGACCTAGATTCTTGCTACCAAGGCATGGCTGAAGCATTCAAAGGCGTAGTAATGCTGTTGGTTGCGGCGGGCGTATTTGCTCAAGGCCTAATGTCTATCGGTGCTATTGATAACCTAATCGGTCTTGCTGAGTCAGCTGGTGCTGGCGGCATCGCGTTAATGCTTATCCTAACGGGTCTAACGGTTGCAGCTGCTATCGCGACAGGTTCTGGTAACGCACCTTTCTATGCATTCGTAGAACTGGCTCCGTCACTGGCGGCGAAAATGGGCTTGAACCCAGCGTTCCTAATCATCCCAATGCTTCAGGCATCGAACCTAGGCCGTACCATTTCACCAGTCTCTGGTGTAATTGTCGCGACATCTGGTATGGGTAAAATCAGCCCATTTGAAGTAGTAAAACGTACGTCTGTACCCGTAATCTGTGGTCTTATCACGGTTATCTTCGGTACGCTTGTTCTAGTACCAATGGCAGCTTAATTGTCAGTAAAACAGACATGATTATTTGGATATAAAATGCCCTAACAAAAAGGCGCTGAACTTAATAAGTTCAGCGCCTTTTTTCATGTCACGTGTTCAAAATCATTAGAGGTTATTGATGCTAAATTAAAAGTTATCACGAGAAACTGTCGTTAAAAGCTCACGTTATTTGCCCCTAATATTTACAACCAACAGTACGGCTTGAAATAGTTTTATTTCAAAGGAACAAGCCCTACTTCATGTCACCATAGCGTTCTAGGTACAGAACCGTTGCTGCAGTACGTGAAGGAACTTGTAGCTTTTTCAGCAAACTCTTCATATGTACCTTAACTGTCGATTCAGAAATGAACAGATGGTCTGCGATCTGCTTGTTGCGGTAGCCTTTTGCAACTTCTTGAAGGATCTGCATTTCACGTTCAGTCAGTTGGTCGAAGATGTCGTTGCGGCTCTCAGCATCATTTAAGTAACGAGATACAACACTGCTGTAGGCTTTGTCGCCATGGTGCGCTTGTTTCAGTAATTCGATGAGTTCATCGGGTTCAGTGTCTTTAAGCAAGTAACCATCAGCGCCCGCTTTTACAATTGCTTCAATATCTGCAGGGCTGTCAGAAACCGTTAGAATAACGATGTTAGCGCTTGAGCCATCAGTACGAAGTGCCTTTAACGTATCAAGGCCAGACATGCCTTTCATATTAAGATCCAAAAGGATCAAATCAGGTTCTTCTTCATGGGCAAGAGCGACCGCTTCAGTACCGTTACTTGCTTCTGCAATCACTTCGAATTCATCTTCAAAGCTCAGTAATTGGCTTATACCTCTGCGCATCAATGGATGATCATCAACCAGCATTACTTTACAAATCGTCAACTTTAACTTCCTTCAAACTTTTATATTTCAATATGACTGTACAGCCTTCACCTTGAGCCGCTTCAATCGTTAAGTCGCCATTCAGTCTTGCCGCACGCTCCTGCATAATGCTCATCCCATAGTGGTTCATCTTCGAACTACTTGGGTCAAAGCCATCTCCATTATCCTTAATCACGACGAATACTTCACCTTCCTCATCGATACAGCATACATCTATCAAGTCGGCATTGGCGTGTTTTATTGCGTTTATTGTTGCTTCACGAATCAATTGAAGCAAGTGAACCTGACTGTGCGCATCAAGCTCAATCGATGAAAGATTATTGGTTAGGTTAATCTTCGCTTCTGTTCTTTCGCTGAGTTCTTCAAGCATGGTGCTCAAAGCCTCTCCGAAGTTGCCCTCTTTTATCGTCAACCTAAAGGTTGTGAGCAACTCTCGTAACTGAGTATAAGCATCAGCCAAACCGTTACCGATCTCCGACGCTATTTGTTCCGACTGCTCTCGGTGTTGTTGCTCTGGCAGTTTGCCAATCACACGCTTCAGCAATGTCACTTGGATTTTCAAATACGACAGTGACTGAGCCAGTGAATCATGCAGTTCACGTGCAATTGTTGCACGCTCTTCCATAATAATAAGCTGCTCAGCTTTTTTTTGCGCGCGATTATAGTAGATAGCTCGCGATAAGAGTTGGATAAAACTCTCAATCAGCGTCCTGGTTGAATGGCCATGATGATATGAACAATATAAATAGCCCAAGATAAGCTCATTATCATCCAGCTTCATTTCAAATTTTTCATAATCTAAGTTCGAATCGTACCCTTCATCCATAATCAGTGAACGACCTGAGTTGTCTACAATCTCTAGCCTTAACGATTCGATGCCTTCTAAGCTCACGAGGTGTTGCAGGATTGCTCGGAAGTTCTCTGGGGCGATACGAGTTACGGTCAGCTCTTGTGAAGAGTGATACAACGCCTGGAGTGATTGGTTAGCGTTTTGTAGCTCTATTGTCTTAGCATCCACAACGTCTTCAAGATTTCGATAGAGCGCACCCAAGTCTTTCGCCATTGAGTTAAATGTCTTGGTCAAAATACCCAATTCGTTGTTATTGGTGACCTTCAACTCGACTGCAAAATCACTATTTTTGATTCGCTGACTGGCGCCAACGAGTGCATGTAACGGCTTAACAACTTGTTTACGGACAAAGTGAACAACAAAAAGAGATATGACGAGAATTCCCCCTAAGCCAATACCACCAGCCCATGCCAACTTTATCAGCTTATCTTCAGAGAACTCTTGCAGCTTAAAAACGAAGCCATCGATTTCAGCAACGAAGTTTTCAACTAATACGAGATAGTGCTTCCGGTCTTCGCTGCTTAATACCTGTTTAAGCTCGTGCCAACGACCAATAATTAAATAGTAATCTTCGGTGATGTCTGTAGGAACTTCCCAACTGACCAAGTTGGCCATTGAAGGGGAATAAAGAGAACTTTCGAATTCACGAATATGAGAATCATAATCAGCTGATTCTATTTGAATATCATGCGCTAAACGATAGCTTTGCATACGCATTGAGCCAGCCACGTTAACCGCCTCTGCGTCGTTGAGACTTGACGCCAATGTGAAGATAGCAAAACCAGTAGTGGCAACCGAAAGGAGCAGTATGGACAATAGTGATTTAGCTATTGTACTCGTTACAGATGAAACTGGTTTAATAAGCAAAATCAAAATCCTGAAGGTATATAAGTGGCTGTCCGAAACCTATTGTCACACATCAAAAAACAGAGCTCCATTCAATATGTGACCAAACGCTTCGTAATTTATTGATCTAAGACAATATAGGATCCTATTTAGCCCTTAAGGGGTATTTATACAAATATTTCTAAAACTACACTACTTGTGAGGATAAATGACAAGATATTAACAAAACAATGATCTACAATTACAACATCTTAGCAACATTAGTAGGCATTTAGTGGTAGACCTATCGAGACGACGCCTATTTTCTAGGCGAAAAGTAGATTCAAGCCAGATTCGATTGCCTTGGATTAACAGCCTAGAAAGCTTTACAGATGACTGCACTCGCTGCGGTAAATGTATCGAAAATTGTGAGACTAAGATAATCATTGTAGGCGATGGTGGTTTTCCTACTGTCGATTATTCAAAAGACGAATGCACTTTTTGTTATCAATGTGCTGACGTTTGTCCTGAACCAATTTTTAAACCCAAGGAAGAAACACCTTGGCAAGCAAAAGCAAGTATCTCTGATAAATGCTTAGCGCAACAAAATGTTGAATGCCGAAGCTGTGGTGACATGTGTGAACCTATGGCTATTCAATTTCAACTTAGAGCAGGCAGTGTTGCTCTACCAAAAATCGAGTTAGATGAGTGTAACGGTTGTGGAGCCTGCGTAGCAGTTTGCCCTACTTCAGCTATTCTTGTGAGTAATGCATAAAACAAAAATAACGAGAGCAATTTATGGCACTAAATGAAGTGCATATATCAAGTTTAGTCGTGCATGTGAGCCCAGAGCATCTAGACGAGATCAAAGCACAAATCGAGAAATTCGATAACGCAGAGATTTACGGCAGCAGCCCTGAAGGCAAAATCATAGTAGTCCTAGAAACCGAAAACCAAGGTTTTGTAACGGACACCATCGAAGAAATTAATAATATTACGAACGTTTTAGGCACAGCTTTGGTTTATCACCAAATCGAAACTGAGCTCGACGAAACGGATTTAGAAACTGGAAGCAACAATTCTCAACTTGAGGGTGAAGTATGAAAATGACAAGACGCGCGTTTGTGAAAGCAAACGCAGCTGCATCAGCGGCAGCCGTTGCCGGTGTAACTCTGCCAGCAACAGCAACCAACCTGATTGCTAGCTCTGATCAAACAAAAATCACGTGGGATAAAGCGCCTTGTCGTTTTTGTGGTACGGGCTGTTCGGTACTAGTTGGTACTCAAAACGGTAAAGTGGTTGCGACTCAAGGCGACCCAGAAGCACCTGTAAACAAAGGCCTTAACTGTATTAAAGGCTACTTCCTTTCAAAAATCATGTACGGTAAAGACCGTCTTGAACAGCCTCTTCTTCGTATGAAAGACGGCGAGTTCCACAAAGATGGTGATTTTACACCAGTATCTTGGGACCAAGCTTTCGACGTAATGGCCGAGAAATGGAAAGCCGCTCTGAAGAAAAACGGTCCAACAGGCGTTGGTATGTTCGGTTCAGGCCAGTGGACTGTAATGGAAGGCTACGCAGCCGTTAAGATGATGAAAGCGGGCTTCCGTTCAAACAACATCGATCCAAACGCTCGTCACTGTATGGCTTCTGCGGTAGGTGCATTCATGCGTACCTTCGGTATCGATGAGCCAATGGGTTGTTACGATGACTTTGAACACGCAGACGCATTTGTACTGTGGGGTTCAAACATGGCAGAAATGCACCCAGTACTATGGACTCGTATTACAGACCGTCGTCTAAGCCACCCACACGTTAAAGTAAACGTACTGTCTACTTACTACCACCGTTCTTTTGAGCTTGCAGACACGGGTTATATCTTCGAACCTCAATCAGATCTAGCGATTGCTAACTTCATTGCTAACTACATCATTCAAAACGATGCCGTTAACTGGGACTTCGTGAACAAACACACTAACTTCAAGCAAGCAACGACAGACATCGGTTATGGCCTTCGTGACGACGATCCACTACAGCAAGCCGCTGCGAACCCTAACTCAGGCAAAATGACTGATATCAGCTTCGAGAACTACAAAGCTTCTGTTGCTGAATACACCGTTGAGAAAGCGTCTGAAATGTCAGGTGTCTCTCAAGATGATCTAATCAAACTTGCGAAGCAATACGCGGATCCAAACATCAAAGTAATGTCACTTTGGACTATGGGTATGAACCAACATACTCGTGGCGTTTGGATGAACAGCCTTGTGTACAACATCCACCTTCTAACAGGTAAGATTTCTACTCCAGGTAACAGCCCATTCTCACTAACTGGCCAACCATCTGCGTGTGGTACAGCTCGTGAAGTTGGTACGTTCTCTCACCGTCTACCAGCAGATATGGTGGTTGCTAACCCTAAACACCGTAAGATCGCAGAAGACATCTGGAAACTTCCAGAAGGCACTATCCCTGCTAAACCGGGTGCTCACGCTGTTGTTCAAGACCGTATGCTTAAAGACGGCAAGATCAATGCGTACTGGGTAATGTGTAACAACAACATGCAAGCTGGTCCAAACATCAACACTGAACGTCTGCCAGGTTACCGCAACCCAGACAACTTCATTGTATGTTCTGACCCATACCCAACGGCAACAGCTCAAGCGGCTGACCTTATCCTTCCAACAGCAATGTGGATCGAAAAAGAAGGTGCTTACGGTAACGCTGAACGTCGTACACAAGCATGGTACCAACAAGTTAAAACTGTGGGTGACGCGAAGTCTGACCTATGGCAAATCATGGAGTTCTCTAAGCGCTTCACTATTGAAGAAGTTTGGGGCGAAGAACTGGTTGCGAAAATGCCTGAGTACCGCGGCAAAACCATGTACGACGTGCTTTACAAAAACGGCAACGTTGATGCATTCCCACTGTCTGAAGCTCAAGAGCTTAACGACGATGCACAAGCTCAAGGTTTCTACGTTCAAAAAGGTCTATTCGAAGAATACGCAGCCTTTGGTCGCGGCCACGGTCACGATTTAGCACCATACGATCGCTACCACCAAGTTCGTGGTCTACGTTGGCCAGTTGTTGACGGTAAAGAAACACTATGGCGCTTTAAAGAAGGTTCAGATCCATACGCTAAGAAAGGTTCTGATTGGGACTTCTACGGTAAGCCAGATGGTAAAGCGCTGATCATCAACGCTCCATACGAAGCGCCACCAGAAGTACCAAACGATGAATACGATATGTGGCTATGTACAGGTCGTGTTCTTGAGCACTGGCATACAGGTACTATGACTCGTCGTGTACCAGAACTTTACAAAGCAGTACCGGATGCACTTTGTTACATCCACCCTGCTGACGCTAAAGCTCGTGGCCTTCGCCGTGGTGATGAAGTTCTTATCGAAAACAAACGTGGTGAAGTACGCGTTCGTGTTGAAACTCGTGGTCGTAACCGTCCACCACAAGGCTTGGTATTCGTACCATTCTTTGATGCAAGAATTCTGATCAACAAGTTGATCTTGGATGCAACGGATCCTCTGTCTAAGCAGACGGATTACAAGAAGTGTCCAGTTAAGATCACTAAGGTTTCTTAAGCGCCAATTGCTTTTGGAACCTAGATACAAGATCTAACGTATTTAATATTGCGACTACTTTTTTCATCACTTTTTGAAAGAAGTAGTCCACTCAAAGAATTAGCCTTTAGGCGGAGAAATTAACCATGAAAAAACTGATTACTGCCCTACTATCAGCTGGTCTTTTGCTAGCTGGTGCAGTTCAAGCTCAAGCTGAGCTGGATAACCCAGGCGGCATTGGTGGCGTAGAATCTCTACGTGGTGCAAGTGAACTTGAAGCTACTCGTGCAGCAGATGACTTCAAAAAGTTCCCTCGTGACCAAGTACTCGAGAGTGACTACGTATACCAACCACCTCTAGTGCCTCATACTATTCGTAGCTATGAAGTTTCTCTTAACGCAAACAAGTGTCTTTCTTGCCACAGCTGGAAAAACGCAAAAGAAATGGGTGCTACTAAAGTGAGTGTAACTCACTACATGAACCGTGAAGATGCGGTACTTGCAGACGTATCACCTCGTCGTTATTTCTGTCTACAGTGTCACGTACCTCAAGCTAATGCTAAACCACTAGTTGAGAACGAGTTCAAACCTGTAGATTCACTGCGTTAATCGTAGCCAGACGGTAAGAGAGGCTATATATGATAAAATTACTTAAAGCGTTTTGGAAAAGACTCGCGACACCAAGTAAAGCAGCGGTAGGCGTTGTACTTTTCTTGGGATTCGCAGGCGGTCTTTTGTTCTGGGGTGCATTTAACACAGGTATGCAAGCAACCAACACAGAAGAGTTCTGTTCTGGTTGTCACGCTCCTATTGTTGCTGAAATCCAAGAAACAATTCACTACTCTAACCGCTCAGGCGTTCGTGCTATCTGTTCAGATTGTCACGTACCTCACGAGTGGACAGATAAAATTGTTCGTAAGGTTCAGGCATCTAAAGAGTTGTACGCGCACTTCATTGCAAAAACCATCGATACTGAAGAGAAGTTCAAAGCACGTCGTGCTCACCTTGCTGAACGCGAGTGGAAACGTATGAAAGGCAATGACTCACTTGAGTGTCGTAACTGTCACCAGTTCGATTACATGGACTTCTCAGAGCAGAGCCCTCGTAGTGCGAAACAACACTCAACTGCGCTAGCTTCTGGTGAAAAAACGTGTGTAGATTGCCACAAAGGTATCGCACATAAACTACCAGACATGCACGGCGTTGAAGGCTGGCAATAAGGAGCGATTGAATGAGTACTTTAGAAAGCGTAATTTGGCACATCCTAGGTTACAGTGCTATGCCAGTTATCATTCTTGGTGGCTTTGCAGGTGTTGCAGCCGTATCTCTTTGGCTTTTATCTATGACTAAAGACAAAGAAATCGATTAGAAATCGAAATTGCGTCAACTTTTACCAGTTATTTTTGAGATGAGTTGACACTAGAAAGCCACTGAATTCAGTGGCTTTTTTATTGTCTGGCATTTCTTACTTCTACTGTAAGGTATTTCTACTGTTAAGTAAGAGGCAAAACGTTAAGCTTGGTTTTCCGAAGCTTCTGGATCGACGTTCTCTTTATCGACATCTTCCTTATCAACAATCGGCAGCACCTGTTTTACATAGTTACCCGGAGCCTTGCCAATCACAGGATGAAGCTCGGAACCTTGATTGAAAGGTTCGATTTTCTCGTCAGCTTCAAAGCCTTGTAACCATTGATCCCAGTGTGTCCACCATGAGCCTTCGTTGTGACTTGCGTTATTTAGCCATTCGTCAGCAGAGTCGTCTAGGTTGTCGTTCAACCAGTAGCCGTATTTCTTTATCTCTGGATGGTTAACAATGCCGGCAATATGACCCGACTCACCCAGAACAAACGTTTTGTTTCCACCAGTGTTCAATGCACCACGGTAAGTCCCTTGCCACAAAGCAATATGGTCTTCTTTGGCTGAGATAAAGTAGCTTGGAATTTTGATCTTATTCAAATCAATCCAAACACCGCCTACTTTTACGCCTTTGTCTTGAACCAGTTTGTTTTCAAGATAAAGCTCTCGCAGCAAGAAGTTATGGCATTTAGCCGCCACGTTAGTGCTATCACTGTTCCAGTACAGAAGATCAAACTCCATCGGGCTGCTGCCTTTGAGGTAGTTATCGATGTAATAGTTCCAGTATAAGCTGTTCTCTCGAAGCAAACTGAACGTCACGCTCAACGAGCGACCATCCATATAACCTTTAGCGTCGTTCTGTTTCTCAATAGCGTCGATTATCGTCTCATTGATGTACGCCCCAACCTCACCTGGCTGCGAGAAATCTAATAACGTGGTAAAGAAGGTCGCCGTTTTTATGCGCTTCTTCATACGCTTAGCCGCATAGTAAGCCACTGTAGATGCGAGTACCGTACCGCCAATACAATAACCTGCGGCATTGATTTGCTCTTTGCCGGTGATGTCTTCAATAGCTGTGACCGCCTTAACGACACCTTCCGTGACGTAGTCTCCGAATTCTTGGTCTTTCTGTGCCACACCCGGATTGCGCCAAGACATCATAAATACGCTATGCCCTTGTTCAAGCAGCCAACGCACCATCGAGTTCTTTTCTCGAAGGTCGAGAATGTAGTACTTATTGATAAACGGCGGAACGATCAACAATGGTGTCGCATTGACTTGTGGGGTCTTCGGGTGATACTGAATCAATTCAAACAAATCATTTTGGAAGACGACATCACCTTCTGTATTCGCAACATCCACACCCAATCGGAATGCATTATTGTTGGTCATACGGATCTTAAGGATGTCGGCACTCGCTTCCACGTCCGCTTGCAACTGCTCTAACCCATCAAGAAGGTTTTCGCCATTTCTCTCAAGAGTCAGCTTCATCAGCTCCGGGTTAGTCGCGATAAAATTACTTGGGGACATGGCATTGATAGCCTGACGTGAAAAGAACGCTACACGCTCTTTGGTTTTCTCGTCAATGCCTTCAATCGAGTTGATGGTATCGATATAGCTTTTACTAAACAGCAAGTAAGATTGCTTGATGAAGCTATAGAAAGGGTCGTTCTTCCATGCATCATCGATAAAACGCTTGTCACCACGATCTTCAGCGATAACGCTCTCGGTGTTACCCATCAGTGCAGCGTTTTGCCAGATTTGCAGTTGCTGTTCCCACCATTGGGATTGCAGTTGAAGTAGAACGGCTGGTTGGTTTGCGGCTTGCTCAAAAATTTTCGATGCGTCATTAAAATTCAATTCTTGCATCGCTTTATTTAGGGGAGATTGCGCGGCTTCCTTGTTTTGTTCAAAATTTTCCCACCATTGCTGGTTCGTTTGTTGAAGCTTAACAAGGTAGTCCGAAAAGAAGTGTTGAAACATAACATGACTCCAATAATCGGAAAATCGCCACCAAGCGGCACAGGCCAACCTGTACCAACTTGAAGGCGACTAATTTTATGCAGGTGTAACTGTTTTCAAGTTTTCAGTTGTTAGTGTTTCAACATCTTCTTTGAACTCTTTTGCAGCAGCTTGCATTTTTGAGCTATCAATCATCATCTGTTGAGACAATTGAGTAAGTGCCGTTAGTTGCTGGCCGTTAAAAGCGGTGAGGCTATTTACGTCTTTGATTTCACTGACTGCTTTCATTTGTGCAAGACCCATATCGGTATAAGTCTGCAACGCATTCATTTGAAGTTCAGTCATTGTTTGAACGTTCTTTGCAACCAACTTATTGAATTTCAAGTACGGTTCGAACTGCTTTTCAGTTTGGTCTGTGATTGTTTTGAAAATATCCGTGTACATAAGTAACTCCTGGTGAATACATAGTTAGTGAAGAAATAGCTTAATAAAGAAATAGTTAAAAAATAAATAGCTTAAAAAACCAATTTGGCTCGCCTACGGCACATCGAGTTCTAACCCTCGATACCTTTCAGCAAAACAGCGGTTCCCATTCCCCCGCCCACACAGAGTGAAGCAACACCATAATTGGTATGTTGCTCGATCATCTCGTGGATGAGTGAAACAATAATTCGGTTACCTGATGCCCCTAAAGGATGACCAAGTGCAATAGCGCCACCGTTGACATTAACTTTAGATTTGAACGCTTCAAGCGGCAGATCATGTTGTTCAGACAACTGGTACATTACGCCTAACGCCTGTGCAGCGAAGGCTTCATTCAGCTCAAATAGCTCAACTTCTTCTAAAGTTAAATCCGCTTTATCTAGCGCTTTAGATACTGCTTCTACTGGGCCCAATCCCATGATCTTTGGGTCTAAACCCGATTGTGCGTAGCTGCTCAGCTCTACCAGTGGAGTCAGGCCGTATTTCAAGACCGCAGATTCAGACGCTAAGATAATGGCACTTGCGCCATCATTGATGCCCGAAGCATTACCAGCGGTGACCGTTCCTTCTCGGTCGAAGGCTGGACGAAGCTTTTGTAGAGCTTCGAATGTCGCGTCTGACTTCGGATACTCATCGGTATCAAAAGTGACGGTTTGTCTGCGTTGCTTAACTTCTACAGGGACGATTTGCTCGTTGAACTTACCCGCTTCAATTGCGGCTACCGCTTTCTGCTGGCTTTCTAACGCGTAGTTATCTTGTGCGAGACGCGAAATATTTAACGCGTTGGCGATGTTTTCAGCGGTCATGCCCATGTGGTAGTGATTGAACGCATCGGTTAACCCATCACCCACCAACAAGTCTTTCATCGAGATGTCACCCATCTTGTGTCCGTTGCGAATACTCGGTGGCACAATAAAAGGAATCTGAGACATCACCTCAACACCCGCCGCAATAACGACTTCAGCATCTTGTGCTTTGATGTGCGACGCTGCGTCCATCACCGATTTCATGCCGCTGCCGCAAATCATGTTCACACCGTATGCAGGTGTTTCCTCAGGTAACCCTGCATAGATGGAAGCCTGACGAGCAACCCCCATACCTTGACCTGCCGAAATCACATTACCAACGATCACTTCATCAATCGCATCCAACGAAAGATCTACGGACTCCAACGCGCCTTTGATCGCAACGCCAGCCAACTCACCCGCAGATACGTTTTTTAGCGACCCGGTGAATGCACCAATAGGAGTACGTTTAGCCGCAACAATAAATACTTTTTCCATGATTCTATTCCCTTCAGTTTCGCCAATTAGTGCATGTACAAGCCGCCATTCACAGACAATGTTTCGCCTGTAATGTACGCGCCAGATTCACTTGCTAAAAAGCCCACTGCGTCTGCAATTTCTATAGGCGTCGCTAAACGTTTCATTGGAATTTGGTTTTTAATTGAATCAAGGACTTCAGGCTTCATTTGCTCAACCATAGGTGTGCCTGTGTAGCCAGGGGCAACCACGTTTACTGTCACTCCACTTCTTGCACCTTCAGCCGCCAGTGCTTTTGAAAAACCAATCATTCCAGCCTTTGCTGCGGAATAATTGGTCTGTCCGAACTGACCTTTAAGACCGTTCACTGAAGAAATGTTGATGACTCGGCAGTTGCCCTTTTCACACATCGGAGCAAACAGAGGCTGTGTCACATTGAAAAGGCTATTGAGGTTAGTCTCAATCACATCTTTCCAAGCTTCGGCATCCATCTTTTTGAAGACGCTGTCACGAGTAATACCTGCGTTGTTGACCAAAACATCCACCGTGCCTTCTTCTTCTAACAACTTGCTTAAGCTCTGTGCACATTCAGCGGTGTTGGTGACATCTAATTCAAACAATCGTACTTGATCTTCAGTAAATTGCTTTTCATTAAACCAATCCAGTGCGCACTGATAATTCCCAGTAAAATAGGTCGCGATAACACGATAGCCATCCGCGACTAATTTAGAAGAAATTGCTGAGCCGATACCGCCTTTTGATCCTGTAATTAAAGCAAGCTTTTTCATTAATGGTTCCATCCCTTACAAGCGATTAAATAACAATGATGTTAATAAGATAATGTCTTAGTCGATAATTAAACTTTACGTTTTTCTTTAATTAAACCCTACAGCTCAAAATCAAAAATTATTATTACAAATATAAAATATTTTCGTATCATGATTAAAAACTAGACTTTCGTCCCAAAACCAATGAAATGTTACATGGATGTAAAACCACACAATACTTTGATTTTAATAAGGTTTATTTAATTTTACTTTTATCACCAAGCAGATAAGTCTTTGTTAATACGAGACAAACCTATATCTCTCAGCTTGTTTCAAGAAGAATGCAATGTGGGGATTTGAAATGATTGATCATGATAATAATAACAAAACTCTAATTAGCCATTAATAAATGGTTCCTTATCATTCTATATAAACCTCAATATAATTAACGTTCTGGATTGGAAAGCTGAACATTATGAATAGACAAAAAAAGCCCACTCAATCTATGAGTGGGCTTAAGTAAATGTTATTAATAAATAGAGCGCAGGATTCTACTTCGTAAATATTTCATTTGTATTTACATCTAAATAAATTTTATTTTCAAGCGATAGTCCGCCGCAATAAATAAAATAGACATCTCGGTCACTGTACTTTACCGATTTCACCCAACCACCCAATTCTTCGAAGTCACTTGGGTCACATTCGCCATCAGAGATCAGCTCAGCAACCGTATTGCGGAACTTCTCTTTATGGATCTTAAGATCGTCGGATTTAACCAAATATGAATCCAATATCTCTATGCTTTCTTTCTCGGAAATAATCACTTCATCATTAGATAGGCCAGACATCGAAACCCATTCGGCTGTCTGTGGCCCGCCTTCTTTTAGAACGATGTAATCTGAGATACGAGCCCATTCGCCTTGTTTCTCTAACACTTCGACCTTTTCACCTTTATAGAGGTAATCTGTTATCAACCCATCAATTTCAGGCTGCTCTACCACTTCAAGCTTTCTATCCAGAACGTAAAACTCTGTCTGTTCTGGCTCAGGTTTAAGTTCCATGATCGGTTTTAAATCAGCTTCAGGCTGAGCAACTTCTTCAACGGACTCTTCGGTTTTGTCTGCTGGTGGTGAGTCTTTCTTCATAACAAAGAAGTAGTACGCTGCTCCTCCTCCGCCCAATATTAACAACACAAGTAAAGCGATCAGCGCTTTTTTCATCAAATCCACCAGCTCTTCCGTCTTAGGTATCTTTTAAGTGTACATCAACTCATGCTGCTGCTCATCTATACTCTCAATAGAGAACGCAGTAAGTAGAGGAAAGTCATGAGTTTTTGGGTGAAAGTTATCATTGTGAGTGTACCTTTGAGTGCTAATGTCGCGCTAGCAAACCATTGTGACCGTGAAAACTGGCAAGTACTGTTGGACCGCCAACTCTCATTTGAAGGGCGGTACAACCAATACACTAAAGAATTCAACCAAGTTCTCTCAACCTATAAATCACAAACGCTGTTATCCAAACATTTCACCAAAAAGCAGATCATTGAACTTTGGGCAAAGTACGAACAAAGGTTTAATTTACAGCTCAATAGTCATATGAATACCGCTTACGATGTCTCTGAGGTTCTATTAAAACAGGCATACGTTGTGTCTACCGAGCTAGATGGGACGGAATCTCTAACGCATTCTTGGCAAGCCGTGGCTAAACATTGCACCAACGCAAAACTACCACGACAGACAGAAAGTGCGCTGGTGCATGTACAAAGCTCACAATCACTCTCCCGAGAGCTCCATACACTCAGTGAAAAGTTCCGTCAGCTATCTTCAAAATACCGCAAAGAAGCCACGATGATTGACGAAGCACGCCACACAAATCAACCGACAAACGATGGCCCAAACTGAAAACATTACTAGGTTTCATCGCTTTCTCGACTGGATTTTTCCGATAAATATGCTTCCCTCAAGCCAAAATAGTCAGATAAGTCGTTAATCAAAGCTTTATCAATAAGTTGTAAAACTAATGTGCGAACTATCAACAATAAAGTTCAATTTCCGACCAATGCAAGCGAGCATATGAGATATTCATCACAAAATAGGTTTACAAACGCCAAGAAATTGTTATCATGATTATTCATATAACTTAATAACAAGAAACATTTTGGCTAGGTAATATGCAAAAAACTATGGCTTTCAACTGCTTGAGTAACACGGAATGGACTGCGGAGATAAGAGGTAAACTTTTATCTGTAGCTAAACACATGGAAGAGTTCGGTTCAGTAAGTGAGCTAGAGCTATGTAAGATATTTGGAGAGACGATTTGGAATGACGGTGTGGATTATCATTCACATGCTTTCTCATTCAGAATTAACGCTCAAACTGGGGATTGTTCAATCTCTAACTTTAAGTATCACTAAGTTTTGCACCTATCATATACGGAGTGCCTTTCGCGAGGCGCTCCGTTTTTTATTGCTGCGCATTTGGTATTTGACGACAGTCTTTAAGAGCAGCGGCACCCTAGTTTAACAACGAAAGTCATTTCGTTTTCAGCTCATTTCCCCCAAAGACGTCTCCCCTACCTATAAGCTTAGTCAGTATAAACCGGAAGTGGCGCATTGCCTTTCACTTGCCTAATCGCAAGATGAGTATGTATATCTTTTACGTTAGAGAGCCGTTGTAACTTTCGGGTAAACGCTTCGTAAGCCATAAGGTCAGGACTAACAACTTCCAACAGATAATCATAAGCGCCAGACACCACGTGGCAACTTATCACCTCTTCCATATCTACAATTGCGCCTTCAAACTTATCGATCGACAATTCTTGGTGGTTGTTTAAGCTCACCTCAACAAACACACTCATTGCGATGCCGACCTGTTCTCGCGACAGGCTCACGCGATAACCGTCAATGATTCCTTTCTCTTCCAGTCTTTTGATGCGCCTTGCGCACGGTGAAGCCGACAAGCCAACCTCATCAGCTAGCTCAGCCGTGGTTAGCCTACCGTCTTTCTGAAGCAACTCAAGAAGATGTCTATCAATCCTATCCATAGTAAATACCGATCATTGGTTAAATTCATTAACAATTAGGAAAATATTAGCAGAAATCATCAACCATAACTCAAGTTAGAACAAAATTTGCCAACCTGTGGCACACCAAGTACCCCATAATGAGTCATCATCCACTTTCCTTGTTTATTATGAAGCTTGGCTACCTATCTATTATTGTCACTCTGCTCATCTGGGCGAGCTTTTTCCTTTCTCTTAAAGGCGGCGCAAATTCAGACTTAACACCTGCAGACATCGCACTGACTCGATTCCTCATTCCTGCATTGGTGCTATTGCCTTTGATGTGGAAAGCGCGCAGCACGATCGTTGCTGTCCCGAATCGATACTTGGCTGGTATGTTTGTGGGGTGCGGGTTGCCTTATTTACTCGTTGCAGGGACAGCCATGCAGTTTGTTCCGGTATCACACGGGAGTGCCTTGGTTCCGGGAACGCTTCCTCTGTTCGTAACAGGGATCGCTGTACTCTTTTTTAAGCAGCCACTTAGCCGACACCGTGTCGTTGGTTTAGGTCTGGTTTTGCTTGGAATATTGTTGTTTCTGGGAAGTAGCCTAACCAGCTTCAACTTTGAATACACCAAAGGTCACTTGTTGTTTTTGTGTGGCAGCCTGATGTGGGCGACTTTTACCATCTCAGCACGTGTTGCCAATCTTAATGCACTTGTGAGTGCAGGTTTCATTTCATTCGGTTCCACTTTACTATTGCTGGTCCTCATCATGACAGGAACCCTCCCTAGCCATTTGATGGACACACCAATTTCACAATGGCCAGTTACTGAGCTTGCAGTGCATTCAGCTGTGCAAGGTGTGGGCGCCGGCTTAATCGCGGCATTCACATATTTATATGCTGTTAATACTTTAGGCGCTGAGCGCTCTGCTGCTTTTGGCAGTGCAACACCCGCTGTTGCAACCTTGTTGGCGATCCCACTGTTCAACGAAATTCCGGATACGATGACTTGGTTAGCGCTTGGTTCGATTTGCATCGGCAGCTTGGTCGCGAGCAACATTTTCATGAAGCATGACAAGTCTATGCAGTATCAACCGCCAAGCCATAGCAAAGCCTGATGCTGCGTTTGAACCAACGTAAAGTTGCCCTAAGCATCGATCTTAGGGCTTGTAGTACATAGATAAGCCCACAAACGTAGGCTTATCTAAAATCTGCTTTTTCTGAGCTCGCTTCTCCATTAAACTGTCCGACCTTTTTGCAGATCCAAGAGAACACCATGCAACGCGATTACACTTTAACT
Source organism: Vibrio splendidus (assembly GCF_003345295.1). Lineage (NCBI taxonomy): Bacteria > Pseudomonadati > Pseudomonadota > Gammaproteobacteria > Vibrionales > Vibrionaceae > Vibrio > Vibrio splendidus. The sequence goes on along the minus strand of NZ_CP031056.1, from coordinate 997,314 downwards.
TGCTTAAACAACATGCCTCGTGAAGAACTAGAAGAATTTAGTTTAAGAATGATTCATCGCCTTGTCCCTGAAGATGCAATGACGGAACTGTTTACGTTCGAACAGGAAGAAGTGACCAATGAAGAGCGTATGCAATCAGCAAAGTTTGATGCGATGTTGCGAATGACAGCAATCGCGCTGAGTGAAGTGAATCTTGCGTTTAGTGAGTCGGATAACTCACAACAAAACATCGAACGCATGACTCGACTATTGCTTTGGCACTTCTATGCAATGTCGTTCAACCTTGAGCAAGCGATCAGCCTTGAAATTCACTGTGACAAAGTCGAGAAGATTTTGTTGAAAGCACCGACAGAAGCATTTGGTTGGGTAAAAGAACTCACAGAGTTGCTGCACTTCTATGCTGAGGTAAATGAAGGCAAAGAAAACGGATAGACTCGAATATCTCCGAATCGAAGGCAGACAGAACTATACCGAAGGCAAGTAGAAACTTTGCTGAAATGAGTTCTCTGCCTTTGTTGTTTCTAACACGCTATGATGCAACATCAGTATCGACTGAGCGATTTTGGTGCCAATACCTAACGAACCATTAGGTGCTTCTCGTTCAACTTCATTATGGATAACGACCTTCACCCGTTTTGAATCCGATTCTAAACCTACATCTAACGACACCATTGTTCCGCTCGGGCTATGCCTCAACGCATTATCTAGCAGATTCAAGATCAGCCTCTCAAGCAAATCACCATCACCTACAGCCTTGATTCCTTTAGGTATATTGACGTTCAACTCAACATTCTTGTGGCGATACTGGCTTTGTATCGTTTCCAAGCATTCGTTCATCAACATATTGAAATCGATTGAAGTGTATTGATATGTAGGCACAGGATTATCATTCTTGGCGCTATCGAGTAGTGAATGGAGCTGTTCAGACAACTTGTTGCCATTGCGGTAAGCGACGTCAATCAACGGGTCTGACTGCGGATTTTTAATCTTCCACGTTTCTAGATAACCCAACACACTCGACAGTGGCGTTTTCAAATCATGACTGAGCTGTAATAAGCTTTGTCTACGGTGTGATGACTGATACTCAAGCTGCAAGAATTGTTGTTGAATGTGTTTCGCCATCAATTGATAAGAACGCGCAATAGGCACTAATTCTGGTACTTGGTGTGTGAAATTAGGTTCTAACCTAAAATCTTGTTCTGCTTGTTGCTGCAATTTATTGGTTACCGCCTCTATTGGGTTCAACAAGCTGCGTTTCACTAACAGATATGCACCAATTGCAAAGCCCAAGATAGAGACCAGCACAAGCCCTGCTAGCGCGATATATGGCGTATCAACCTGAGAGTTGGTGATTACAGTATGGCGATTACTGCCAATCACCACATACAAATACCCCACGGTTGAACCTAACTCTTCAATCGCCGCCACAGAAAATACTTTAGCAGAGCCTGGGTTGATCGGGTCTTCGCCCAAAATGGGATATGGCTCGTCGTTTAAGAACTGTTGAATGGGTGCTAGGTCTATCTGATTCGCTAACACAGTGCCTTCCGGTGCAGCATGAGTCGTAATATTGCCCTGACTATCAAGAAAATAGATATCGAAATCTGGCCCTATCAACATCAAGGTATGGAAAATAGATTTGAGTGCTTTAGGGTTGTAGTCGGTCCCAATCATGAGAGGATTATCATCACGCATATGAACCGCGAGCTCTTTATGTAAGCTCTGCTTGGTTCTTTGTTCTATGGTCTCTTTTTGCCAATGATAGGTGTAAGCAATCACCACACTCACGAGTAGAAACCACAAGCTTGTGAACAGCACTAAACGCGATTTGAAACTCATGTTTTCTCCTCGAAGGATCTTAAGCTTAGGACGCGACACATAGACCTAAGCTTTTGACTCAAACTTATAGCCAACACCCCAAACGGTTTTGATAAAATCATCATCGCTATTCGGCATCGCAAGCTTGGTTCTTAAGCGGTTGACTGTGCTACAGACGGTATGGTGGTAGCCAGAGTGATGAGTGTTCCAAACATGATCGAGCAACTCGTCTTTGCTGTATACACGTCCCGGACGGGTTGCTAAGAAATGAAGTAAGGTAAACTCGGTAGCAGTCAGCGGTACGTCTTGATTATTGAGTGACACCTGATGGCGTTCAGGTTGAATAATAAGCCCGCCAAAATTCATAGTTGATTCTGCTGTCACAACCTCTTGAGTCGCTGATTCAACATGGCTTAAACGGCGAAGTACGTTCCTCACTCTTGCTTGAAATTCAAGAACGCTGAAAGGCTTCGTTATGTAGTCATCAACACCAGCTTCTAAACCCGACACCTTGTCTAGCTCCGCATCTCTTGCCGTTAGCATCAATACAGGTGTCCAGTCCTCTTGCTGACGTAACATTCGACAAAAATCGAGTCCATCACCGTCTGGTAAGCCACGATCCAGTACGATCAAATCGAAATGACCATCTTCATAGAGCGCCTGAGCCTTTTCAATCACATTGGTCCTGATTACGTCATGGCCTTGGAACTTAAGATGCATCTTCACCAGTTCAGCTAAGTCATCATCGTCTTCAATCAACAATATGTTTGCCATCAAATTTACCGCAGCATTATTCATGATCCCTGCTCTATTCGGAGTCTACCCACCTTTCAATTGACCGGAACAGAACAGGAATTATTTCATCGTGCTTTCAACCCTATTATTCAGTTCGAGTAATAGTGATTCTTGCGCCTGGGTTAAGGAAGCGGTGGTTGCCACTTAGTGCCGACGTCGTCAGGCCATCATCTTGGCTTATTACGCCTGCATGGAAACTCACTACATCCGTGTCATTTCTTGCAGTGTTAAAGCCTTCACCACCACCGGCAGGCCCCGGAATCGTTGCAGCAAGCTCGTCGTTCAATTCCGTTCCTGAATCCCAAACATTCATGTTCATGACGAAGGTGTCACCCACCGCTAATGACTTGAGCGACAAACCGGATTCACCAACAAACGCATCATTAGTGTTCACCAACATGGAAGCGACGGAGAGGTAGTCTTCTTGGTTAGGATTGACACGGATTGAAACAGTGTCGATTTCACCAGAAAGAATCAGTCCATTGCCAGAGATGCCTTGATAAACATTGGCGTCACTGCCACTGAGTGCAAGCAATTGTGCATTACTGCCACCTTCCGCTAAGTATTCAAGATCGACCGAGGCACTTTGCCCGACTTCAAACAAGTTGAAGGTATTATTGTGAGTCAACACTGCGAGCGGTGACATTGGTTGATTGGGCGTGAGGTTCGTAACACTCACATCATAACGATAGTAATCGTCGTCATCGTCCGGACAACCTGCTAACACAGCCACAGATGCAGCGATAAATAGAATTCTAGCTTTCATACATCCCCCTTACTTCACAACAATGGTGATAGTTGCAACAGGGTTTAACCAACGATGACTACTGCTATCGAGGTCACTGATACCGCCCGCCGCGTCACTATCACCAATGTTACCCGGATGAATATGAACCTTAGCGTTTGATACTGCAGTTTCTACACCAGAGCCACCAGCGCCAAAGGTAATGAATGGAGGGTTCGGCATGCTGCCCGCCAGCTCATCATTGGCTTCTGTACCTGCGTCATAGCCATTGAGGGTCGCTTTGTAGGTGCCCGCTTGAGTTGGGATTTTCCAACTGTCTAAGCCAACAAAACCGTCGTTGGTTGGCAGCAGCATTGCACCCAATGACAAATAAGCTAAATCACCAGTGTCGATATTAAATGTAGTTGCGACGCCCGGATTGAGAATTCCGCCGGCTGGATTTTCAACCACCACGCCGCCCGCGTTAGCAATGACACCAGATAAACCTGAAATATCGCCACCTTCGGCCATCGATTCTAGTTCCGCAGAAGCAGTTTCACCCGTTCTAAACATGAACAGGCTTGAGTCATGAGCCGCCGCTAAGATAGGCGTAAAGTAGATCCCTTTCGTTGCATTAGTGACAGTGACTTCAAGCTCAGCAGCCTGAACTTGAGCCGCTCCGAAGGCCAACATAGCCGAGCTGATCACTAAGCTGATTTGAGTACGTTTATTCATTTTGATTCCATCCTTTATCGAGTCCTATCGTTGCCAACAAAACGAGTAACAGCGATATACCGTTACCTTTGCCAGAACGAATTGTGGTGTTGTTGACTCTAAGAATGGCGATCAAATCTATCAGCAACTTCATTGAATTCTCATAAAACTCTCACAAGTTTCTTTAAACTTCTCACCACCCAGAAAAATAGACATAAGATATTGATATATAAATAGAAACTCTCGTTATAAAAATGAGAGTCACACAAGAAACCATGGTTCTAGAATAGCGTAGACCAAACGCAAAAAGGCCCAATCGATATACCGACTGGGCCTTTCACTGATGTATAAAGCTTCTCTCTGGAAGACTCTATTCGCTTCCAACTGAGCTAGCCGAACAACACCAATTTAGAATGCGTAGTTTGCGTCAACAAGTTCGCTTACTTCAACTTTGCTTACTTCTGCGCGAGCTTCAAGCCACTGCGCTACTTGCAGTTGCTCTGCTTCTGTCACTGAACGGTAGCGCTCAATAGAACATAAGAAACCTTCGAACAGCTCTAAACCACCGCCACCAAAGCACAGGCCGATGCTGTCGATAAAATCGATAAATTCATCGATGAACACATCGTATTGGTCAAAATCAGCAATCGAAGTCGTGCAGCTTACTTCAAAACCTAAAATAGCGAATTCACCTAGGTATAACTTCTTGCGTAGGCGACGATTTTTGTTTTCGATTTTATCTAATTTCATAACTGTCTCTCTTTTCGTTTGATAAAGCATTTATACACAGTTCCTCGTTAATTCCCAAGAGTTTTGTATTACACGAGAGGCTTAACAGGAAAAATCGTGCTGCAGAAACAAAACCTTAATCAAAACTATAAAAATCTGTCACTTAACTGCTTCACGATTGGTCACACATTGACCCAACTTATTAACTCATTAGTTAGTGGGTAAGTCATGAATAACGAATAATAAATTCAGCCAATAGGAAGCAGTCCCGATGAGCAAGGAAACATTTGATAGTACTCGTTTTAACAAGAGTAACAACAAGCCCTTCGAAGAAGTTCTAGATGCGAACCTTTCAAGAAGAAACATTCTGAAAGGCGGTTTAGGCATCAGTGCAATGACCGCATTTGGCGCGTTTGGTTTGGCGGGTCACAGCACGGCTAACGCTGCGACAATGCAAGCAACGGGCGCACAAAAAAGCACTGCAACACTTGCCTTCGAATCGGTTAAAGGCTCATTGACAGACAGTGTCGTTGTACCAAAAGGCTATACAGCACAGGTATTAGTTCCTTGGGGGACTCCGCTTAACAAGCAAGGCAATGCTTGGTTAAAAGACGGCACCAACAATGCACAAGATCAAGCCAACGCATTAGGCATGCATCACGATGGCATGCACTTCTTCCCGCTTGATGGCAACAGCAATGATGGCTTATTGGTGATCAACCACGAATACATCGACCAAAAAGCGCTGCACGCTAATGGTCCAACATACGATGAAGGCAACCGCCCTAGCCTTGATGAAGTACGCAAAGAGATCAACGCGCACGGCGTGAGTGTGGTTCGCGTGAAACTAGAAGGTAACCAATGGGTGATGGTCGATAACGATCCACTGAATCGCCGCTACACGGGCGCTACAGTAATGGATCTGTCTGGCCCTGTAGCTCACAGTGAATTTACCAAGACCAAGTTCTCACAAGACGGCAGCCAAGCTCGTGGCACACTGAACAACTGTGGTAATGGCTTCACGCCATGGGGCACTTACCTAACGTGTGAAGAGAACTGGCCGGGTTACTTCGTGAACAAAGGCGAAACAACGCCAGCACAAGAACGTATTGGTATCGCAACCGACAAAACACGTTACGGTTGGGACACGCTTTCAGGTAACAAACAAGAACGCTTAGACGAGTTTGCACGCTTTGATGTAACACCAAGCGCTGATTCACCGATGGACGACTACCGTAACGAAGCACATGGTCACGGCTACATTGTTGAAATCGACCCATACACAGCGAACTCTCGCGCTAAGAAACGTTCTGCACTGGGTTGTTTCCGCCATGAAGGCTGTACGTTCGGTAAGTTAACCGAAGGCGAGCCAATCGTGTTCTACTCTGGTCACGACTCTCGCTTTGAATACCTGTACAAATTCGTTTCTGAAGAGAAATGGGACGCACGCGATGCAGAGCCAAGCAATCGTCTAAACGCGGGGGACAAGTACATGGACAAGGGCACCCTGTATGTGGCTAAGTTCAATGATGATGGTTCAGGTACTTGGCTACCACTGACTCTGAGCAGTAAGACCACAAACGGCGGCAAGCTAGGTGATTCATTTGATTCTCAAGCAGCACTTATCATTAATACCGCAGGCGCAGCCGACCTTGTAGGCGCAACGCCAATGGATCGCCCTGAGTGGTGCTCTGTTGACCCAATGACAGGTACGGCTTACCTAACGTTGACGAATAACAACAAGCGTAAAGAAGCGAACTCAGCAAACCCTCGCGTAAACAACAAATTCGGTCATGTTATTCGTTGGGATGAAGGCAAAACCGCAGGTGAATTCGATTGGGATATCTTTGTCTTCGGTTCTCCAGCAGTGGAAGACAAGTCTATTAACCGCTCGGGGCTAACAGACATGAACCAATTCGCGAGCCCTGACGGCTTAGCGTTTGATGCTCGTGGCATTTTGTGGATTCAGACAGATAACGGCGCAGACGAAGTAACGGGCTACACCAATGACCAAATGCTGGCAGTGGTTCCGTCTCAGTTAACGGATGACAACGGCAACAGCGCGGTGATTGATGCAAACAACCAAGCACAGCTCAAACGCTTCTTTGTTGGTCCAAACGGTTGTGAAGTGACTGGCTTTACCATTAGCCCAGATTACAAATCACTGTTTGTGAACATTCAACATCCAGCTAACTGGCCATCGTCTGAAGATGCAACGGCTCAAACTCAAGGCAATGTTCGCCCAAGAGCATCTACCGTTGTGATTCGTCGTGAAGACGGCGGTGAAATCGCAGTCTAATACGTAGACAGGCTCAGATCAGAGACATTTCTGTTATCTAGTTTCTGTTCGCTAGCTAAGTAAAATCAAAAAGAGCGATATGGCCAAATGCCCTATCGCTCTTTTTTAAATTCTATACGATCTTTGATTCAACTAATGATCTGCGACTTTGTAAACTGCTCTTCACCCCAAACCAAATCACGCACCGTTATCGTTGATCGCAATACCGTTAATCACAGTTAACTCACGAACAACCAAACACCAACGCCCATCATCAACGTACCTGCAATACGGTTCATTAACTTAACGTTATCGGCTTTGCCCAGCATATGCTTTAAGCTCTTTCCGCCTGTCGCGTATAAAGTCATGCAAACAAACTCAGAAACCAGAATAATAGACACTAAAATTAACAACTGCGGCGCTAAGTCTTTATTACTATTAATGAAAGGAGGCAGTAATGAAATCATGAACGCCCAGCCTTTCGGATTCGCAATCGCTGTCACGAAACCTTGTACCACTAAATCCCAATCATTACTGACTTTGGTTGTTTGATTATCAGTACTGATCGCCAACTTGCCTCTTGAACGCCACATCTGAACGCCTAAATAGAACAAGTAAGCTGCACCAACAAATTTGAAGCCCGTAAATAGCCACGGGTAGTTAAGCATAATAGAAGCAATACCTAATACCGCGGCAATAGAAACTACAGCGACACCAGCCAACTCACCGATCATCATCCATAATGTACGCTTGTACCCCACACTCATTCCCAGTGTCAAAGCCAAGGTCATACACATACCGGGCGTGATTGAGACAAAGAAAAACGTGGGAATAAAAGCCCAAAGTAGTGCGCTATCCATATTATTACCTTACTGGCTTATTTTTATTTAGTAGCTTTTGCTTCTTGATCGGACTTGAAACGAAGCGATATTGAAACGAAGTAGTGATGACAATAACCAATATTGCGAACAATACAAACAAAAAGAGCCACATAACAGTGGCTCTTTTCAATCACCAACCGTAATTACTTACGACGGTTTTTAATTCGCTTCATCATAGTCAAACGACGTTCAGCGCTTGCTTGATCTTGTGGCTCTTCGTTCGCGTTGTTCTTACGACCTTGACGGTTTTTGTAAGCCGATTTAGTGTTCAGCTTCTCAATGTAAGCATCACGCTTCTTCGGTTCATAACCCGGCTGTTCAACACGGCGAATACGTTGTTGGATCAGTTTTTCAACTTGAACAACAGTCAGCTCTTCTTCGCGGTTAACGAAAGAAATCGCATGACCTTGTTTACCAGCACGGCCTGTACGGCCAATACGGTGAACGTAATCTTCCGCGAGGAAAGGCATGTCGTAGTTAATTACGTGTGGTAAGTCTTCGATATCAAGACCACGAGCCGCAACGTCGGTTGCAACCATCACACGTGCTCTGCCTTCTTTGAAATCATCCAAAGCACGACGACGAGCGCTTTGCGCTTTATCACCGTGACAAAGTACCGCTTTAATGCCGTCTAGCTTAAGCTCTTTAACGACGTCATTCGCTGTTTCTTTGTAGTTCACAAACACAAGAACTTGACGCCAGTTTTTACGGCCAATAAGCTCAGAAAGCAGTTCAGTTTTGCGTTCTTGGTCCACAGGATACACCACGTGACCAACAGTTGCAGCCGTTGAGTTTTCACGCTCAACACTGATACGTTTTGGTTTACGTAGAATATCAACAGACAGTTGGTTTAACTGAGTTGATGTTGTAGCTGAGAACATCATGATTTGTGGAGAGGTTTCCACATCCAACATGATCTTACGAACGGCATTGATAAAGCCCATATCAAGGATACGGTCAGCTTCATCAAATACTAGAAACTCTAGGTTTGCGATAGACACGTTACCCGCTTCTAAGTGCTCTTCTAAACGACCAGGTGTTGCAACCAAAATATCCACACCCAGTTCTAATTGACGAACTTGTGAAGACATTTTGTTACCACCGTAAACCGCTGAAACGCTTAGTTCAGTGTATTTAACGTAGTCTTTAATATTTTGAGCGATCTGCGCAGCAAGCTCACGAGTTGGAGCAAGAATAAGGCCGCGAGCCGTTCCTCTAGACGCCTTTTTACCGCTGTTCAAAAGGTGTTGGATAACAGGCAATGAAAATGCCGCTGTTTTACCCGTACCGGTTTGAGCAGTAGCAAAAATATCATGGCCTTTACGAGCCATTGGAATCGCTTTTTGTTGAATTGGAGTGAGTTTTTCATAACCACACTCAGTCAACGCTTTGACTAATTCAGGAGCAAAACCTTGAGAGGAAAATGACATTGTTACGGGTTCCTTAAGCAGACAGCCTACATTCTTATTTCAGCCGAGCACTATAAAGTAATTAGAGTGATTTATCTCACATTTATCGTGATATAACGCAAACTTTCTCATTTAATCTGGTGTTTACCCCACCTTCAACGAAGTAAACACCGAGATCATCAGTTCAAACAGTAAAAATAGCGCTATTTGATACCACACAGCTTGAGTAGAATCAGCTCGAGATCGCCCCAAGGCATGAGCTGTGAGTCAATCACTTCAAGTCGAGATTCAAAACCATCGAGCGTAATTTCGTTTACAGATACAACTTGATTCGCCACATTGAATGCGTAACAACCTTGGTCGGTATTCACCACCGCTTTTACACGCTCAGCCGTCAAATCAGACAACATTGAGAATAGCGCATCAAAATCAAATTTGTGTTCAGCGCCAAACAACCAGCCACAGCTAAAGTAACCCTGCCCTTTATTCTCTTTGCGGATGAAAGCTTCACCGGGAGGAAGTTGGAATTGTGGCTCTTGTTCAGCGTGATCGTGATGGTGAGCTTCAATATGAGATGAAGCACTGCCGTATACTCTTTCAATATCCAACACTTCCAATGGCACTTCACCATCGTGAATTAGCTTATGGAAGACTTTCGCTGGCGTTTGATCCGTCACCCAATCATTGAACACATCGATGTCTTCAGAATGAACAAGGTCAACTTTAGTACCAAGAATCACATCTGCACTGCCCAGTTGATCATTGAAATTCTGACTCGAGGTGTATTTTTCATTGGATAGGTTTCGTGGGTCAACCAAGCCAAGCGTCGCTTTTAAATCAACATAAGGTGTGTATTGCTCTGAAGTTAGCGTCGCAATAACCTGTTTAGGGTGACCAAGCCCTGTAGGCTCAATCAATAAACGATCTGGCTTTTGGCGCAATAAAGCATTAATGCCCACCGACATAGGCACGCCCGCAGTACAACACATGCAGCCACCCGGCACTTCTTTAATCAAAGCGCCTTGATCTGTCATCAATGCGCCATCAATGCCGATTTCCCCGAATTCATTAACCAGAACAGCCCAGTTTTCATTCTCAGGTTTGTTTTTGAGCAGGTTCAAAATAGCGGTCGTTTTACCGACACCCAGAAAACCCGTAATTATGTTTGTAGGAACTTTTTTGGTCATATCAGTTCTCCTTTTTCAGGGAGTATATACTCAATCACCGAAAAGTTGACCCCAATCGATTGTTTATACTGAGATTCATTAATAGAGATATGGCGAAAATACAATCAGAATAGATAAGAGTAGAAATAAATATAGGGTAAATAGATAGGTAGATGCGAAGTTTGGACGCTCCAGACGAACTAAAGGCGTACTTACTCAGTACGCCTCACCCTCGTTACTCAATCGTGAGTTCGCGAATCAGGAAGCCTTAAATATCGACCTGAACATTTAACGAGGAACTAAAACTTTATTCTGAATCCATCCAAATTGTGTGTAAAACCTCACTTCTCCTTGCGGTTTGTTATGTTGCTTTACGATTTAACTATGGTTCATTTTTGAGGATATTCAAGCCACCACCAGAGAATCGATCAAAATTGTGACGGCGATTCAACTATTGCCCATAGATTCCATTTATGTAACACGTGCATTCCATAAATGAAATTCAACTTTTCATCTTTGTTGCTATAGGATATCCAGAGGACGCGTATAATTTACGACAACCCCGCCTTAACCCATTCAGGAGCCTTATCTCAATGACCAGAAGAGAGAAAATTAAGCAGTCCCTACTCGCCAAAATGCCAAGGGATGCTATTAATCAATTTCTCTCAAGAGATAAGACACCCGCTTCTGTTCTCTTTCTTTCTTGTATTGTTGGTGTACTTGCTGGTGTGGTAGGTACCTATTTCGAAGTCGCGGTTCATTTCATCACAGAAACTCGTACCGATTGGCTAAAAGATGAAATCGGTAGTCATTTACCCCTTTGGCTCGCCGCTTTCCTAATTAGTGCAGCATTTGCCTTTATTGGTTATTTCCTCGTGCACCGCTTTGCTCCAGAGGCTGCAGGCTCAGGCATCCCTGAAATTGAAGGGGCGATGGACGGTATGCGCCCTGTTCGATGGTGGAGAGTATTGCCAGTAAAATTCTTTGGCGGTATGGGCGCATTAGGTTCTGGTATGGTTTTAGGTCGAGAAGGACCAACCGTTCAAATGGGCGGCAGTATTGGTCGCATGGTCACCGATATCTTTCGAGTCAAAGATGACGACACTCGCCACTCACTATTAGCTTCGGGTGCCGCAGGTGGTTTAGCCGCCGCATTCAATGCACCACTGGCTGGCATCATGTTTGTAGTCGAGGAGATGAGACCACAGTTTCGCTACTCACTCATCTCAATTAAAGCCGTCATCATCTCCGCGGTTTCAGCCAACATCGTTTTTCGATCAATCAACGGACAGTCTGCCGTTATCACAATGCCTCAATACCAACCGCCTGAACTGGATGCTCTGTGGTTGTTCTTGTTGTTAGGCGTGTTGTTCGGCCTGTTTGGTGTGATTTTCAATAAGCTGATTACACTTTCGCAAGACCTTTTTGTGGCAATACACAAGAATGACCGTAAACGCTACTTAATGACAGGCTCCCTGTTGGGCGGTTGCTTTGGCTTATTGCTGCTCTATATACCGGAGTTGACTGGCGGTGGTATTGGTATCATCCCGAACATCACTAATGGCAACTACAGCGCAAACGTGCTGCTGTTAATCTTTCTAGGCCGCGTGCTCACCACGCTACTTTGTTTCGGCTCTGGTGCACCGGGTGGTATCTTTGCACCAATGCTTGCTCTAGGAACACTCTTTGGTTACGCGTTTGGGCTTATCGCGGCGGCATTCTTTCCTGAACTGAATATAGAGCCGGGTATGTTTGCGATTGCTGGTATGGGAGCTTTGTTTGCTGCGACTGTTCGAGCACCCATTACAGGCATATTATTGGTTATTGAAATGACCAATAACTACTATCTCATTCTACCGTTGATCATCACTTGCTTAGGGGCAGTTATCATTGCTCAAATGCTAGGCGGTCAGCCGATTTACAGTCAGTTGTTGAATCGTACGCTTAAGAACGAAAAGCTACGACAGCAAGATCTTCCTCAGCAAGAGGAAGTACGTTAACTACTTTGAATGTATAGAGTTCCTTTACTACGTCAGTACGAAAAGTGAGTTAATTACAAATAACTCAAAAAAATAAAGCACACTTTCCTCGTGCTTAATGTCCCGATTCCGCATCAAAATCAAAAAAGCAAACGTTAAACTTGCTATCATCCACTCAAAATTATTTGAGTGCTCTTAACATCTATTGATGGCATAACTGAACGCTCTAGCTAGAGCAAACATTCAATAATTAACTCATACACCTTTAGTAACCCGCATTCTATAAATAATTAAGTTGGAGCAAGTCGTTGAATTGGAGAAGATTAACCCAAGTAAAAAATGTGCCGCCATCTCAGGCGTCTTTAGCACTTGGAGTAATTGGATTAGGACAGGCGTGGGCTTTATATGTACCAGGTATTGGTGAAATCACTCGCCCCTACCTCGCTTCGTTGGGCGCTCTATTATTACTTCCTGTTTTACTTCGCTACCTAACGAGTTTTAATACCTTCTTAAATGATATACGTCACCCGTTAAGTGGTAGCTTAATGGCACCGATGAGCATGGCTTTATTAATTCTGTGTGACTATCTAGCCGAAATCTCTCCAGTCATTGCTTATCCAGTCTGGTTCTGCGCGTTATTGTTGCATTTTACCATGATGGTGTTGTTCTTTAGTTTCCAGATCATCAACTTCAAAATGTCGAACATTGTACCGAGTTGGTTTCTGTATCCGGTGGGGTTAATCAGCAGCTCCTTAGCAGGTACACAATTTGGGCACACCGTTTTTTCAGAAACACTTGCGGCCACTTGTATCGGTATCTATTTCCTAATGCTGCCAGTGGTGTTGTACCGCTTGGTATTCGAAGGAAACCTTCCTCGTCGAGCAAGGCCAACACTGGCCATTATGGCGGCTCCTGTAAACCTGTCTTTAGCCGCTTACTTAGTTAACTTCGACAATCCAGACCCGATTCTGACAGGCGCGTTGGCAGGTATTGCCATCACCATGACACTGTTAATCTATCTGTGTTATATCCGGTTGATGCGTCTGAAATTCCAACCTTCGATTGCAGCCGTCACCTTCCCTTCAGTGATCAGTGCCATAGCTATGCACCGTTTGACTACGTTTTTCGGCGCAGAATACCCACAATGGTATTGGCTGCACAAATTCGGTTTCTTTGAACTAACTATTGCCACCATTTTAGTTATTTGGGTCGCTGGCGGTTACGTGAAAATGTACTGGCCGGAGTTTTTTGATACTGACTACATGTCTAAAAAGGTCAAACGTTCTTAGAGTTTACTTGGTAAAACTCAGTTGTTTTATCTGTACCAACAAAAAATTAGCTCTTAGCTCCCAAAATAACGCCATTTGTTACGTGTAACAAATGGCGTTATTGGTTCGCGCTGAATCAACTTACGATCGAAATGGTTTAATCGATCAAAGCACCATATTGGTCAAAGAATGGATAGGGACCATCACTATCTTCTATATAGCTAATATGAGAAACCACAGAATCCTCAGCTATGGTCAGAAGCTGTATAGCTTTAGGTTCTAATGAAAATGACGAGTTTGCCTTTGGATCCAGATCTAATGTGACTGAATGACTATGAGAAGGCCCCACCCAAACTGGAATTGAATTCCAAACTGCCGTAATTGGTCGATGTAGGTGGCCAGCACAAATACCCAAGATATTGCTAAAAGGCTTAATTATTTCGTAAAATTCATCAGCATTCTGCAAGTTCTGCACATCCATATGATTTAAACCTACGGCCATCGGTGGGTGATGGATGAACAACATTATTGGCCTATCTCGATATTGCTCTAATACCAAACTAAGCCATTCCAAAGTATCCGCTGCTAAATATCCATAAGGTTTACCAAGGACCGAAGTGTCTAAGCCAATAAGTACTTCGTCATGGATATCTACGACAAAATTACAATATTCATCGTGATCAAATGAAACAAGATTCGACAATCCCTGACGCAGATTGTGTCTATCATCATGGTTCCCAGGAATAACATACAATGGCATTTCAAATTCTGCGAGAGCCTTATTGATCAATTGATACTCTTCAGGCACTCCGAAATCACCCAAGTCTCCCGTCACCACAACACAATCAGGTTTTGGATGTAAGGCATTGATATGATTGACGGCATCATACAAACATTTCAACGTATCGACTTTCTTATAGGCGCGCTTGCCACCCTGCTTGATGTGCAAGTCTGTCAGTTGTGCAATTAACATGGTATTACTTCTTCAAAGGGATGAGCCGTTCAGGGGCAAAAGAGACCGCGACAACTTGACCAGTTTGGTAATCAACGCGCGCAAAGCAATCAACCATCAAAGTGCTCATTTTCTGTACCCCAGAGAGAGTGACACGTGTACGATCACCAAGAAAGACCGTACTAATAACCGTTGCCGTTAGTCCGTTGTTTTTATCAGTCACTTCCGTTAATAAAATATCTTCAGGCCTTAGCATTACGCTAATTTCTTTGTGAGTAGATACTTGTGCGAGAACCTGATCGGGCAAAATAATCTGCTTACATGTATCCAATAACAGGCATCCCTCACTCACTTGTCCTCCGAGACGGTTCATTTGACCAATGAAATCGGCAACAAAATTGTTAACCGGACTCAAATAGATATCTTTTGCTGAGCCAATTTGTGCAATTTCTCCATGGTCTAAAACTGCAATTCTATCGCCCATAGCCATTGCCTCTTCTTGATCATGAGTCACATAAACCGCTGTTATTCCCAACCTTTTTAGAAGGTCTCGGATATCGCCGCGCAACCTTTGCTTCAGTAGAGCATCTAACGCGGATAACGGTTCATCCAGTAAAAGGACATCAGGTTCAGTAATGATAGCCCTAGCTAACGCAACACGTTGACGCTGTCCGCCAGAAAGCTGATGTACGTTTCGACTGGCATACTTTTCCAAATCGAACATCTTAAGCATTTCTTTGAGTCTTCCTGCTCGTTCAGACTCACCAACACCACGAACTTTCAAACCATAAGTGATATTTTCACTTACATTCATATTTGGGAATAGCGCATAAGACTGAAATACCATCCCCACTTTACGCTTCTCGATAGGCAAACCAGTAACATCGTGGTCACCAAACACAATGGTTCCACCGTTGTCATCAGCAAACTCTAAGCCCGCAATCATACGTAATGTGGTTGTTTTTCCGCATCCTGATGGTCCAAGCAAAACTAAGATTTCGCCCGCCTCGATTTTTAGGCTCGTTGGCTTCAGCGCCAGTGTGCCATCTGGAAATGTCTTCGTAATATTGTTTAGCGAAATTTCTACGCCATTTTGCTGTTCTAACATATTGATTTTGATCTTAATTATTTGTCACTGGTTTCTTGTTCAATGCTTGAGCCAAGACCAATAGAGGGAGGATTAAACAAAGGAAAATTAGTGTGTAAGCCGAGCTAATTTCAAGCCTCATTGAAGCGTATGAGTCAGCTAAACCCACTGGTAAAGTCTTAGTTAATGGCGTGTGTAGCATCCATGTCAGGTTAAATTCACCAATTGACAAAGTGAGAGTCATCAACATGCCTGCGACAATACCGGCCTTGCAGTTGGGAATTATCACATCAAAAAATCGCTGCCAAAAAGTCGCGCCAAGACTTGCGGCTCCTTCCTCAAGAACACGGAAATTAATGCTCTGCAAAATTGACAGCACCGACTTAACCATGAACGGCAGTGTAAAAATCACATGTCCAACGAGAATAAACATCCAACTTGATCGGAAGTCAGTGAATCCTCCATAGGCTAGAATTAAACCTAACGAAATAGCCATCCCCGGAATTGCAATGGGTAGTGTAAGTAGCTCGTCAAAAATAGAAGCCCATCTACTTTTACTTTTCGCAAGTACGTAAGCACAAGGCACACCTACGACAACATTAATTAGCGTGGTAGCGATAGCTATTTGCAAAGTTAGCCAAATAGTATCTGAGTACAATGCCCATACCTGTTCAACCCACCTAAACGTAAATCCGCTTTTAATACCGACAAAATAGTTATTTGTAAGGCCAGCGACTACCGACATAAATACGGGCACAATCAAGAATGCGCAGACGGTCAGTGTGAATAGAAGTTGAATGTAGAAGTATTTGTCTTTCTTCATGATTAGCCCCCCATCGCAACTGATGCGTTACCATGACGCTTCGCCAACGCTAAACAAATCCAAGTAACTAAACCAAGGATCAAGCTCAGCGCCGCTGCCATGGCAAAATTGGCATTGAGCGTAAATTCTGTATATATCGTCATAGGAAGAACGTTGATGTTCGTTGCCAACGTAAACGCGGTACCAAATGCGCCCATTGACGTAGCAAAACATATCGAACCCGAGGAAATTAACCCTGGGGTTAGAGCAGGAAGTGTCACATCCTTAAAGATCTGCCAACGATTTGCACCTAATGAACGACCGGCTTCAAGTAGGTTATGATCAAGCTTTTCAGCCGTTCCCATTACTGTCAAAACCACGCGGGGAATAGAAAAATATAAATAGCCCAAGAATAGCCCTGCCATTGTGTATGCGAACATCCAACGATCACCCGTTAACATCAGCCCTAACTGGGCAAAGAGCCCTTGCCTTCCCGCAAGCATGATGACAAAAAATCCAATAACAACGCCCGGGAAGGCCAGTGGAAAGCTCAACATCGCAACCAAGAGCTGTTTACCTTTAAATTCATAGCGAGTTAAAAATAGTCCTGTGATGGTCGCTATCGTTAAACTAACTAAAGTCACAAGAACAGAGAGTCCAACCGTCGATACCAGACTCTTGAAATAAATAGGTCTGGTTAAAATATGCCAATAACTTATAGCGCCACCATCCACTAACGACACCTTGATTAGCTGGGCGACAGGCAATAAAAAAAATGCACAGCTAACGATGATGGCTGGTAAAATCAGAAATAAGGAAATACGATTATTTTTCATAGAGATATTGGCGGGCTTAACCCCGCCATCCAACATTTTGATAAGCTATTAATTCACTTCTCGGATATACATATCCGCAAACGTAGACTGATTTTCGGACATTTTTGTAAAGTCTACAGACCCAACTCGTTCATACTCTGTTGCAGGAAGAAATTTACTCTGTGCCTCTTCACTCATAACGCCATCGATAACCGGGCGTAAGTATGCTTCAGCCCACAGTTGTTGGCCTTTATCTGACAATACAAAGTCTAAAATCTTCTGGGCATTTTCTGAGTTTGGAGAGTTCTTCACTTTACTCATTACATAGGGAACAGCAATTGAGCCTTCCTTAGGAATAACAAAGGCAGCATTAGTAAAGTCATTGTATTTGGCACGATACGCATTGAAGTCATAATCGATTAAGATTGGAATCTCTCCAGAAATCACACGAGCATAAGAGGTTTGTCTAGGAACTATTGGACGGTTAGTAGCCAACTTCTTGAAATATTCAATTGCTGGGGCAAAATTATCAATACTCCCTCCCATGGCTTCATTCACCGCTACCGCACTCGCGTAGCCAACAAAGGCACTCGTTGGGTCTAAGTACCCCACCATCCCACGATATTCAGGTTTTAAAAGGTCTTCCCAACTTGTCGGTACGTCAGCACCATCAAGTGCGTCTACGTTTACAAAAAAGCCAATCGTACCTGAGTGAATAGCAAACCAGTTCCCATTAGGATCTTTCATGCCTTCAGGTATCTTCTCCCAATTCTTTGGTTTATAAGCGTCTACAACACCTTGCTCTGTCGCATTAATACCGAAAGAAACACCGTAATAAACCACGTCAGCAACTGGGCTATTCTTTTCTGCCACGAGTTGGGATAAGGACTGGCCTGAGTTCTTGTTGTCCATAGGAACTCGTATTCCTAGCTCTTTATTGATCAACTGAAGTTGCCCCCCCCAGTTCGCCCATTCTGGCGGACAGTTGTAACAAATAGCATTGGATGCCTGAGCCTGAAAAGCGACTCCAGCAAAGCCAATGAATAAGCTAGCTAGTTTTCTCATTTTTGATAACTTTCCAGCTTGTATTAAATGATGTTGTGTCATTATGTTCTCCAACAAATCGTCCGTTAACTAAATTGGGTGATAACCGGAACCGCACCAAGCGATCCCTCCATTTGTAATTCATATTTCAGCGAAAATTCACGCTGTGCGATTGAGCCAGCTTTCGTATTAAACAAAATATCGACAGCCATTTTTCCCATATCGACATGTGGAACAGCAACCGTCGCCAAGCTAGGGCAAACCAACTGCCCAAGCCCCATACCATCAAAACCCACAACTGAAACGTCTTCTGGGATTCGTCTACTTTTACTCTTCAATGCATTTATTGTTTTTAGCGCGAGCAAATCATTGCTGCAAAACCAAACCGTAGGACCACACTCACCACTTAGTAACCTCATCTCAGAGTCAGTGAACGGAACAAGTTTGTTTTGGTCTACTTCAAGAAGCAGGTTTAATTCAACACCCTTCTCATAGAGACCTTGTTTGAATCCTTCATAACGTTTTTTTGCTCGGTCGGATGAGGCGAAGTGCCCTGTAATCATTCCTATCTTTGTATGGCCATATTCTAGAATTTTCTGTGCAACATCCTTGCCTGCCTGATAGTTATCAACGTAGATACAAGGTTCATTTTCAACAGATTGGTTGTGAAGCAAACAATAAGGAAACTTAAAACTGCGTAATAATTCGAGTGCAGCATTATCAGACACGTCGGCTATCGTTAAGATCACACCTTCCACTCTTTGACGGATCAGATCGATAGCTGCTTGTTGTTCTTGTTCACTATCATATTGAGTGTCCAGCACTATAGTCGAGTAGCCAAAATGCCGAGCACGCTGCTGAATACCTGCAACAACTTCTGAAAATACAGGATTCAATAAGCTCGGAATCAATACGCCAATCGTTGGGTTTTTATTGAACTCAAGAGCACGCGACTTCCTGTCTATTCGATAACCGGTTGTATCGATGACACGCTCGATCTTTTGAGCTGTAGCAGAAGCCACAGATTCTGGTGTGTTAACGAATCGAGAGACTGTCGCTGGGGAAACTCCCGCGAGAACTGCCACATCCTTGATATTCACTCGTTATCCCTACTCATCCCGTTAATTGATGAACGCAAGACTAGATGACAGGTGTGACAGTTTTATTAATGAAATTAGGCAATATCTACACTTTTAACCAACGTTAAAAGCACCTTCGAAGCAAATGGCGTCACTTTGATTTATGAAACAAATTTGTTTCATTCAATAACACGGATTTTCTAATGATTTATTTCGAATGAAAAAAGTCATTTAAGAGATGTAGGTCAATAAGATCAGCGTAATACGATTCGACTAAATAAAATTTGGGATTGCTGCGACCAATTCAAATCGCAGGTTACATAGTCATGACCAACACTATTTGAAGGGATGAAAACGGAAAAAGGTCTCACAATGTGAGACCTTTGAATAGGCAAGGTTGTTAATCGATCAGGCGAGTATTACTAGACCTGCTGGGAGATCTTAGAAGTCAGCGTGTGGGCCAAATACTTCGTAATGTACGCGTGAACGATCCACTTTAAGTGCGTCTAACTGCTCTACGATGTTCTTCATAAAGCCAACAGGACCACAGATGTAGAAGTCGCTCTCTTCAAAGCCGTTAGTATCAGAGATTGACGCTAGATCCATTTGACCTTCATGTGTGTTCTCACATGCAGACTCGTCTTTGTTCATGTACCACGTTTTCGCTGACCAACCTTTGTCGGCAACAATGTCTTTTACACGAGTCGTGAAAGAGTGTTGGCCTACGTTTTCACAAGCATGAAGGTAAAGAACCGGTTCGTTTTTCTGCTCGTTGTTCAGGAACTCAAGCATAGACTGCATTGGCGTTACACCAACACCCGCAGAGATAAGCGTTACTGGCTTGCTGCGTTCTTGGTACATAAAGTCACCCGCTGGTGCGTATAGGCTAACTTCATCGCCGATAGCAACGGTATCGTGTAGGTGGTTAGATACAACACCTTGTGTATCTTGGCCTTGCCCTTCACGTTTAACAGAGATGCGGTATTGTTTGCCGTTTGGCTTATCAGACAGAGAATATTGACGAATTTCGCTGTATTGAGAGCCTTCTGGTTTCACTTCGATACCAATGTATTGACCTGGCGTGTAATCCAGAACTTCACCGCCGTCTTTTGGCTGAAGAATAAAGCTAGTTACTAGCGCTGACTCTTCGATCTTGTCTGCAATCACAAACGCACGCGCTGCTTCCCAACCACCAACAGCTTGCTTACGCTGTAGGTAAAGTTCAGCTTCACGATCGATGAATACTTGCGCTAAGAATAGGTAAGCGGCTGTCCATGCTTCTTCCACTTCTGGAGTAAACGCATCAGCGGCTAGTTCACGTAGTGTTTCAATCAGGTGCAAACCAACAATTTGGTAGTGCTCTGGTTGAATGTTAAAGCTTGTGTGTTTCTGTGCAATACGTTCAACCGCGGTGGTTAGCGCCGCTAGGTTTTCAATATTTTTAGCATAAGCCGCGATAGCTTCAAACAGTGCCACACCTTGGCGACCTGTTCTTTGGTGAGTCATATTGAAGATATCTTTCAATTCAGGGTTATGCGTGAACATACGTTGATAGAAGTGTTGAGTTAAAGCAGGGCCTGCGCTTTCTAAAAGAGGAATCGTCGATTTGATGATGTTGATATGTAGATTGTTTAGCATTGATTTACTCCGAACACTTAGTCTTTTGACCACTTGAGTCAAATTGACTAGTTTTATTTAAAGATGACTTTATACCAATTCATTCTCAATGAGCTCTCTGACTGCATTTTTTATGAGAATCACGTGGACTGATAAATGGGCATTAATTGATTCAAATCAACTATAGGTCAGTTATTCAGTCATATAGACAACACGTAATGGACACATAGCACAAACGGTGCCAACATGCGAAAGCTTGCTGTGTCTGACATCCTTTCAAAAATTCACTTCAAACTTTAGTCAAAAAGACCTTTTTTTTGTGTCATAAAGACTCTACCATGTATAAAAATACAAACAGTATGAGCCCTTTATGCAAGACATCTCAGCATCCACTCTCATGGAAATGACCATTGGTTTAGCCAGCGGTGTGAACGATCAAGACCGTTTTAATCGCCTAATCGATGCCATTCGTAAAACCATAACGTGTGATTGCGTCGCGCTTTTAAGCCTTCAAGGCGACACGCTAGTACCCATCGCAATGCAAGGGCTCAGTCGAGATACATTCGGTCGCCGCTTTATCATTTCGGAACACCCACGCTTTGATGAGATTTGCGCGTCACGTTCTCCTGTTCGTTTTGATGCTGATAGCTCATTGCCTGATCCTTTCGACGGCTTACTAATCGACCATGACGGCGATTTACCAATGCATGCCTGCATGGGTTTACCTCTGCTGTTTGGTGACAAATTGTTAGGAGTGCTAACCCTAGACAGCCTAAAACCTGATGTCTTTGCGAATATTCCTGCTCGTAACCTAGAAGTTCTCGCTGCTATTGCGGCTTCAACCATGCAGATGGCGATGACTTTCTCGCAACTTGAGCATCAAGCAAAACAGTCAAAGCAATTACTGGAAGAGTTGAACGTAGAAGCGTGGGAACGTGACGGCGGCGAGTTAATTGGTAACAGTGACACCATGGTCGCGCTTAAGAACGACATCGCGGTTGTAGCACCGTCTGAGTTTAATATTCTGATTCATGGTGATACTGGTGTTGGTAAAGAGCTCGT
Source organism: Vibrio splendidus (assembly GCF_003345295.1). NCBI lineage: Bacteria > Pseudomonadati > Pseudomonadota > Gammaproteobacteria > Vibrionales > Vibrionaceae > Vibrio > Vibrio splendidus. The sequence goes on along the minus strand of NZ_CP031056.1, from coordinate 975,095 downwards.
TGCTCGTACCCTGCACCACCAATCGCAACGTAAGCGTAATCCGCTGGTCTACGTGAACTGTGCTGCTATTCCTGAGAACTTGGTAGAGAGTGAATTATTTGGTCACGTTCGTGGCGCATTTACTGGCGCAGACAAAAACCGCTTAGGTAAGTTTGCCCTAGCCGACGGCGGCACTCTGTTCTTAGATGAAATTGGTGAATTGCCTTTGGCAGCACAAAGTAAGTTACTGCGTGCGCTGCAAAACAACGAAATCCAACCTGTAGGCCAAGACAACATCCAAACCATTGATGTTCGTGTTCTGGCTGCAACCAACCGAGACTTAAAGCAAGAAGTTGAAGACGGTCGATTCAGAGCCGACTTGTATCACCGACTTAGTGTGTACCCTATCGCGGTACCTGCATTGAAAGAGCGCGGTGACGACATCAGCTTATTAGCTGGTTTCTTCCTAGAACAAGCGCGCCGTAAGCTTGGTATCAACCAAGTTAAGTTCCGTTCTGATGTTCTGGTATTCCTAAACCGTTACGGTTGGCCAGGTAACGTTCGTGAGCTTGAACACGTTATCAGCCGTTCAGCACTGAAAGCATTGGCTCGCAGCACTAACAAAAACCTCGTTACAATCACTAAAGAAGATTGTGGTCCACTCGACCAAGATCAACCGATTGCGACGACACAGGTAAAAAACACACCATTATCGACACCAACGATCGACCTATCCGCTGGTTTACGTGGCGCGACGGACGATTTTCAACGCAGCATCATTACTGAAGTGTTGGAAGATGCTAACTTTAACTGGGCGCAAGCAGGACGAGTTCTGAAAACAGACCGAGCAAATCTGACTCGACTGTCTAAGCGTTTAGGACTAAATGTGGCTAAGTCTCACACGATCGAACGGACAAAATAGATATTAGCGGTTTGTTGCGAGCATCTAGCAAAACTTGTGTATATAATGCTGCAAATTGTAACGCTAATTTTAAATATGTAGAGAGAGTTATGAAGTTTATCCGTTGGTTCTTAGGTCGTGTCATCTTGTTATTGAATTTTGTATTCAGCCCACGTGGTGTGAAGCGTTCTCAAGAAGAGCAAAGCAAAGTGAATGAGCAGGCAAAGACGCACACGTTATACCAATTCGAAGCGTGCCCATTTTGTGTAAAAGTGCGCCGCGCGATGAAACGTCAATCGGTTCAATTTGAACTTCGTGATGCAAAGAACAATGATCAACACCGTGCAGAGCTTGAAGCTGGTGGCGGTCGCGTTAAAGTGCCTTGCCTACGTATCGAAAAAGACGGCAAAACTGAGTGGATGTATGAATCTTCGGATATCGTTACTTACTTAGAAAAGCAGTTCGCATAAGCTAACCTGCGTAACGAAAGTCAGATACAAAAAATCCCTCAAATATGAGGGATTTTTTATGTCTATTATTTGGAACTCGTCGCTTTCAATTTAGGGAAGAAAGCTCAAATGACTACTTCGACACAATCAGCATCAATTCTACACGGCGATTACACGCCTTGCCTTGCGGAGAAGCGTTAGTACAAGCAGGTACGTATTCGCCAAAGCCGCGAGTGTAAATAGCACGACTCGAAACATAGTTACTTTCCAAGCGCGCTTTCACTTCTTTTGCACGTAGCTCAGAAAGCGGATCATTAACACGATCACTGCCCGTGTTATCAGTATGGCCCTCAATCACCACATCAATGTCTTGGCGTTGAGAAAGGTAACTGCCTAAAGTATCCAGCCATTGATTGTAGGCTGGTTCAGGGAATGCCGAACCCGTTTTAAAGTTCACGTGCTGTTCCAGCTTTACCATCACATGGTTGCCCGGCAGTACTTCAAAGTCGATACGGTTTTGTCTTAAAAAAACTTCCAGTGGGTCATTAGTCGAGACACCACGTCCATAGTTGGTTGTGATGGTTTTTTGTTGATGAGTGCTGTTCTGGACTGAGTAACTGCGATTGCTCGCTACAGATGTCGTTTGAACCACACCCCATTCAGGATGCATAAGGTCGTAATCGGTTTGCGGAGCAGTTTCTAGCAGATCGTCACCTAACATACCCGTTGGTAACGTCGTTTCACACCCTGCCAAAGCTATGCTTAACATTATCGCTAAATATCTCATTACTTCACCAACCACTCATGCAGATAAACCATTCACTAATGTCTATATCGGCACCGAGGGAAAAACTTTAGACAAAAACTTTATACGAAAAGAAAGCACATCCCAAAAAAGTGCTTTTGATCACAGTTAACCGTCAACTAGCCTGTCATCACCCGCTAGTTCCAACTGTTTGCATTTATTTACCTTATAATTGTTTTCCAATTCGTACTAAATAGTTAGAATCTCACGACTTCTCAACGCTAGAGCAAACATTATGTTTAAACCATTTACTAAATTCATCACAGCACTCGCTGCCGTACTTATTATTGCGGGTTGTAGTGAAACAGACGAGCCACAGAAAGGCGTTCAATACGAAGCACTTCCTACTGCTCTAACTGAATTTAACCTGTCTCCGATCACTGAAATCTTCTCTTTAAACTGTGGTCACTGTCGTCAAATGGAAAGTGCAATTCCAGAGATTGAGTCGCTAACAGACCAAACTATTGGCAAGATGCACGTAACGTTCAATGAAAGTGCTCAAATCAGCGCAATGATCTACTACACAGCAGTGATGCAACTTGACGCGACACCTGACCACGCGTTCATGGACGACCTATTTGGTGCCGTTCAAATGGGTGCAGATGCAACGCCAGAACAGCGTCAACAAGCACTAGAGACAGCGTTCACTTCTCGTGGTTTGGTTAGCCCATACCAACTGAATAAAGAACAGCAAGTTGCTCTATTTGACTACGTTAAGAAAGCAGAAGAGATCTCAGTAAAAGGTCAAATCAACTCAGTACCAACATTTATCATCAACGGTAAATACCAAGTACTCACTGCAGGTCACCAAGATGTTGCTGGCATCGCAAAAACGATCAACTACCTTTTGACTCAACCCTAATCACGGCTTTAGCCCATTGATTAACACACTCTGTATTAACTGCGAAATTCTGCATTAACTATGAAATACAGCATTAACTATAAATAGGTTTTACTATGTCTAAATTTATCATCCCGGTCATTGTCTTTATTTTGGCTGGCTTCATGATCTACCGCACTTGGATGAATCATAAATCTGGCGAAGAAAATATCGAGCAAGGCCAACAGTTTCTTGTCGAAAACGGTGCTAAAGAAGGGGTTGTTACGACTGAAAGCGGTCTTCAATACCTTGTACTTGAAGAAGGTACAGGCACAGAGCACCCAACTAAGAACAGTAAAGTAACGGTTCACTACCACGGTACACTTATCGACGGCACTGTTTTCGACAGCTCTGTTGAGCGCGGCGAGCCAATCTCATTTGCTCTTAAGCAAGTAATCAAAGGCTGGCAAGAAGGTTTGACTTACATGGTTGAAGGCCAAAAAGTTCGCCTGTTTATTCCGAGCCAATTGGCTTACGGTAAGGGCGGTTCAGGCCCTATCCCACCGTCATCAACTCTGATTTTTGATGTTGAGTTAATCTCTATCAAATAACCGAAGTGACTGATATAAGCCCCAACATACAAGCTATGTTGGGGCTTTTTTATATGTGAACATTTGAAAGCACTTTGGCACTTTGGCTATTTAGCTACTTTAACAACGACCAAATATACCCTCAAAAATCGACCACTAGACGACTGGTCTAATTTAAATTATAGTACTGCCCATGAACGAAAAAACGAATGACACACGCCTGCATGTTTTAGATGTTGGCTACCAATTAATAGTGAACAACGGCTTTAACGGCGTTGGCTTATCGCAATTGCTTAAAGAAGCGGACGTGCCGAAAGGGTCGTTTTACCACTACTTTAAATCGAAAGAGCAATTTGGCGAGGCTCTGATCCAACACTATTTTGAGACCTACATCAGCAGAGTTGAAACTATTTTGGTTCATGGCGAAGGAAACCATTACCAGAGAATCATCAGTTATTTCACTCGATGGTCACAGATTGAAAACGGTACCTGTAACGCTCATAAATGCTTAGTCGTTAAGCTCAGCGCTGAAGTTTCTGATCTTTCTGATCCTATGCGTCAAGCCTTACTAAAAGGGGCTGAAAAAGTGACCTCTACGATACAACACTGTGTTGCTGGTGGTATTGAAGATGGCTCCATTAAAGTTGAAGACAGCCAAGAAACCGCTCAAAATCTATATTCTATGTGGTTGGGCGCAAGTTTGTTGAGCAAACTAAGCCAGAGCTCAAGCAGCTTAGAATCAGCTTTAAACCTAACCCAACAGATTTTAAAAGGTAAAAACTAACCACGTACTGTGTTTAGTCTTTATTAACGACAGATAACCCGCCCTCTTATCAATTTGATGACGGCGGGATTTTTAGACAACAAGACTAGACGACTGGTCTAATTCCAAATAAACATAATATAAAATTAAGGATATCCAATGACTCAACAAGACAATCGCCGCATCGTATTGGCTTCTCGCCCAGTTGGCGCACCGACTCAAGATAACTTCCGTTTAGAGTCAGTAGCCGCACCAACAATTCAAGATGGCGAGATGTTACTTCGCTCAGTTTATCTTTCTCTAGACCCATACATGCGTGGTCGTATGAGCGATGCTAAATCTTACGCAGACCCAGTTGCGATTGATGAAGTGATGGTTGGTGCAACCGTATGTCAGGTTGAAGAATCAAACCACGCTGATTACGAAATTGGCGAGTGGGTACTGGCTTACACTGGTTGGCAAGATCTTGGTGTGTCTAACGGTGAAGGCCTCATCAAACTAGGCAAAGAACCAACGCACCCTTCTTATGCACTTGGCATTATGGGTATGCCTGGCTTTACGGCTTACATGGGTTTGCTTGATATCGGCCAACCTAAACAAGGCGACACGCTAGTCGTTGCGGCGGCAACAGGTGCAGTAGGCGCAACCGTTGGACAAATCGGCAAACTAAAAGGCTGTCGTGTTATCGGCATTGCGGGTGGTCAAGAGAAGTGTCAGTACGCGAAAGACGTGCTTGGCTTTGACGAATGTATCGACCACAAAGCTGACGACTTCGCGGAACAACTGGCTAAAGCATGTGACAACGGCATCGACGTTTATTTTGAAAACGTTGGCGGCAAGGTTTTCGATGCCGTAATGCCATTGCTTAACACCGGTGCTCGTATTCCTGTATGTGGCCTTATCTCTCAATACAATGCGACATCACTGCCTGAAGGCCCGGATCGCATGTCTAGCCTTATGGGTACGCTGCTGGTCAAGCGTATTAAGATGCAAGGCTTCATTATCTTTGATGACTACGCGCACCGTTATAACGAGTTTGCTGTTCAAATGACAGAATGGTTGTCTCAAGGCAAGATGCACTATCGTGAGCACCTAATTGAAGGTCTAGACGAGGCGCCACAAGCATTCATGGGTCTATTAGAAGGCCAAAACTTCGGTAAGCTTGTTATCAAAACAAACGAAGCTAAATAAATTCAAAAACTGAACCCGTTAGTTAACTAGGTAGAATCATGATTACTTTGCATCACCTGAATAAATCACGCTCAAAGCGCATCATCTGGCTGTTGGAAGAGCTTGGTGTAGATTACCAAATCAAACCATACCAACGAGACAGTGTCACTTTTCTTGCGCCACCAGAGCTTAAGTCCGTTCACCCATTGGGTAAATCTCCTGTCATTGAAGACGATGGCATCGTGATCACTGAATCTGGCGCGATCACGGAGTACCTAATCGACAAATACGGTCAGGGTAAGTTCGCACCTACACGCGGCACCGCAGACTACGTAGAATATTCTCAATGGCTTCACTTCGCTGAAAGCTCAGGTATTTTGCCAATGTTGCTTAAGATCTTTGTAATGAAAGACGGTTGCGAGACTAATTTCCTTGGCGGCTACGCTGACGATGAAAACCAAAAGATCTTAACTTACGTGAATAATGCTCTTGAAGGTAAAACCTACTTGGTTGCAGACACACTAACAGGCGCAGACTTTATGATGTCGTTCATCGTAGAAATCGTTGGTAACTTTGGTGCAACTGCGCTTTACCCTAACATTGCTAAATACGGTAAGCTTTTGGCTGACCACCCTGCTTACCAAAAAGCAGAGCAAGTAGAGCTAGAACACTCGAGCTGATCGAGTTTCAATCAAGCTCGGACGCGCTTAGGATAAGCACAAGCAACTAAATGAAGCCAAAGCCGATTTATCTTTCGCTTTGGCTTCTCATTTGCCTTCATTTCGACAACAATACCGAACTCTAACTGAACAGCCATAGAGTTTGATTTTCATGTCAGCAAACCTTGCTCAATACACACCACTGCACGCTTTAAACCAACCAGCGAACCAAGACTTATCGCTACCCACTCGGTTTACGTTTCCGTATTACTATACTCCGCACCCAATGTGTAATTTAGCAATGCTGCAGCTTCAACAGTCACTGCTCGACTGTGGTGTGAATGAAACATCGCAAGGCAACCTCTATGCCGTACTTCTTGTTCAGGATCCAACAACTCAGGAGCTAGGCTACCTTTCTGCATTTTCAGGTTTGCAGTTAGATTCGTCTTTGGACTCCCAGTTAAACAACATTAACTTTGTTCCACCAGCCTTCGATTCAGAACAGTTTCAATCTCACAACAGTGCAAACCTCGCTCGCCAATCGCAACTAGCGGATGACATTGAAAAACTAAAACAATCGCATAACCTAGATGAATTGACATCAAGCCTAAATGAACTCAAAAACGATGCGAGTAAAGCAGTTGAAGCATTTCAGATCGCAATGGCTGCTAACAAGGCTGAGCGTACGATTCTAAGAGAAAAAGCCAATCAAGAGAAAGCGTTGGGGAATCTTGATTCAGCCGCTGACCTGCTTAAACAATTAGGTAATCAAAGCAGCCAAGAGAAGCGCGACCTAAAAGCGCTCCGTATCGAGTGGAAACAAAAGATCGCAGAACGCCAGTTGCAAGTTGATGCTATCGAAAGCGAACTTAAGAGCCGCAAGCAAGAGTACCAAGCGATCTCAGCCGAATTAGAAGCGCAACGTTTGTTCCATTATCGCTTTATCAACCAAGCACTCGAATCAAAGAACCTGCTTGAATTGTTAGATGGCAAAGACGCTCTTGAAGGCTCTGGCGACTGTTGCCTACCTAAGCTGCTTAACTTTGCGTTTGAACACGGATTTAAACCGTTAGCATTGTCTGAGTTTTGGTGGGGATTACCACCTACAGATATCATTCGACAACACGCAAACCTCTACCCTGTTTGTCAGAGCAAAAGCTTTGAGGTCCTCGACCACCAGCTGAGTGGTATTGAACTAGAAGATAACCCGCTTATCGTGAACCCTGCTGTAGGTAAGTCTTTTGATATTGTTTATGAAGACGAAGAAATCGTAGTAGTAAATAAGCCTGAAGAGTTCTTGTCGGTTCCCGGTAAGTTTATCGAAGACTCGGTTTATACACGCATTAAAGCGCGTTACCCGAATGCGACAGGGCCTTTGATCATCCATAGATTAGACATGTCGACGTCTGGATTATTGATTTTGGCACTGACCGCAGAGTCTAATAAACACATCCAGAAGCAATTCATAGATAGAACCGTAGAGAAACGATATACAGCTCTGTTAGATGGTGAAATCGACGGCAAATCTGGCGATATTAGCCTGCCTTTGCGCGGTGACATCACAGACAGACCAAGACAACTGGTTTGCCATCAACATGGACGTAACGCTGAAACTCATTGGGAAGCGGTCAGCACCAACAATGGCAAAACCAAGGTTCATCTGTATCCGAAAACAGGACGCACCCATCAGCTACGCGTGCATTGCGCTCACCCGTCGGGCCTTGGTGTACCAATCCGAGGTGATGATCTCTATGGTTACAAACGTGAGCGCTTACACCTTCATGCGGGCTACCTAAAACTGATTCACCCTACAACTGGCGAGTGGATCGAGTTTGAAGTGCCTTCTGAGTTTTAATCCAATCTTTAGCGTGGGGCTTTCGAGCCCTACGCTTCTCAAATGTCCTGTAAATAAGCTTTCAACCCTCGGTCGAAAGACCAAGACATTAGTACCAGAAATCTAAGACTAAAAAGCTTGAACACAATAAAGTGACCATCGCGGGAATACCGTCCTTCCAAGTATCAAAGCGTAAGTGGAAATAAAGCGCCCCTATCGAAGTAGCCCCCAATATTGCACCACCCATCAATTGAGTATGTTCTGGTGAGATGTCACATAGGGCTAAAATCAAAAGAGCCGCTCCTGTCAATTCGACTAACCCCACGAGAAACATGATCATTCTATTCAAGCCATAGCTTCTAAAGAAACCAAGCTGAATTTCAAACACTTTACGCTGCCAAGCAAGTATCTTGATTGAGCTTGCCAATAAAAAGAACGCCACTAGTAATACACTCACCACCGAAATCATATTGCCACCTTTCTTAAGAGTTATTAACGTCAGTGGGATTATTTAAGCATTCATAAATCGAACGATAAATGCTAATTTTATGATACTTAAGATTCCAATTTGGAATGTTTAAGTTTAGATAGCAGACATAAGGCAAGTACAATGGATAAAATTGAGTGTATTCGTATCTTCGTGGAAACTGCGCAGCTGAATAGCTTTACTGCTACTGCCAATAAACTCGACATGACACAAAGTGCCGTCAGTAAAAAGATTGCGTGGTTAGAAAATGATTTGGCAATGACGTTGTTTCAGCGAAACAGTCGCAAAATATCCCTAACCCATGCAGGCAAAGACTACCTCACTTATTGTGTCCGCTTCCTAGAAGAAATGTCAGCAATAGAAAGTCAGCTCAAGCGAGAAACCGAGTCTGTAGAAGGTGAATTGAAAATATCCGCGCCCAGCGCCTTTTCATCAATGTTACTTAGCGAGCTGCTCCAAGCGTTCATTGAGCAACATCCGGGTATCCGCATTAACCTTAGCGTCGACGACCGTATAATTAACCTCAATGAACATAATATTGATGTTGCGATTCGAGCATCACAGCTCAAAGATTCCGGTTTAAAGGCTCGATTCCTATTCAATAACAACGTTCAATATTTCGCATCACCAAACTACCTCCACAAGCACGGAATACCGAAACACCCACAAGAACTTAATAAACACCATTGTCTAACTTATTCACTAATGAGCCCCGCTAACGAGTGGCGCTTTACGGATAAAAACCGCCAATTCAGCAGTGTGAAAGTGAATCAAATCTTCACATCAGATAGCCCAGAAATGTTACTTAAAATGGCTAGACAAGGTTTAGGTGTGGTTGCTTTACCGGATTGGATGGGCAAAGAATTTGTAGAGAATGGGGAATTAACGCAGTTATTAGAACAATGGAGCAACAACTACTTACCCATGTACGCGGTGTATCATGCGAGTGAATATTTGCCCCAACGAATTCGAGTTTTTATCGATTTTCTTGCGGAGCATCTAAGCTCTACGAGCGATTAGCCCATCACATCGGTGCGTTGTTCTACACATTCATATGAGCCCATTTCGAACTCACGACAGATCCAAGGTCGATTCTCGTAAATAGTACACATCAGTGTTTCTCTATCTACTGCAGAACACCAGCCATCGTCTAATCTCAGCATGGTTTCTCCACCCCACTCGTCATAAGCAATATGCTCTTCAGGAACGCCTGTATCTGTGATGATCATAACCTCTAGACGACAACAGCATGCCTGGCAGTTGGCACATGTTACTTCAGGTTCGGTTACGTTCTTTATCTCTATGGTCATAAGTGACTACACTGCTAAATTTTGCGTATAGTAATCGAAACCGTCCGCTACGGCTAATAAAGAAAGTAGATGACGGTGTTTTCATGGATGTAGAAATAACAATGGGCGCTATGATTCACTCACAACACCCATTAATTTATTTTTTAGCTCGGTAAAGACTCTATTTAGAATAGGCTCGCGAAAAACAACTTAACGTAATCCATCAGACGTTTGAATATTCCACCTTGTTCAACAGCCTCTAGCGCAATCAATGGCTGAGTTTGCACATCTTCACCATCGACTGTGTAATGAACCACACCTAGTGTTTGACCTTCTGCAATCGGTGCCTTCAACTCAGAATCAAGCTCAATCGATGCCGTTAGCTTTTTACTGTCTGACTTAGGCAGTGTGATAAACGTATCTTCTGCAACACCCAGCTTCAATGTATCTTTGGCACCAAACCATACCTTCTCTTCAGCGACTTCATCTCCACCTTGATGTGGGTTTAGCGTATCGAAGAAGCGGAAGCCATAGCTCAACAACTGTTTACTGTCTGACTCACGGCTCTTAACGCTTGATGCGCCCATAACAACCGCGATAAGTCTCATCTCTCCTTGTGTCGCCGAACTCGCTAAACTGTAGCCAGCGCCAGAGGTATAGCCCGTTTTCATGCCATCAACCGTCAAGCTTCTATCACGCAATAAGCCATTACGGTTGTGTTGTGTGATGCCGTTGTAACTGAACGAACGTTCGCTGTATAAGCCATAAACATCCGGTAAATCACGAATAATCGCACGACCTAGTAATGCAATATCGTAAGGAGTCGAATAAAGATCGTCAGCGTCTAAACCATGCGCGTTCGCAAAATGGGTGTTTTCTAGTTTCAGAGACGAAGCCCAAGAGTTCATAAGATCCACAAATGCATCTTGTGAGCCCGCAACGTGTTCCGCAATCGCAACACTCGCATCGTTACCTGATTGAATAATCAAGCCGCGGTAAAGGTCCACCATTGCTACATCGGTGTTCACTTCGATGAACATTTTTGAAGAGTCAGGGAAGTTCTTCGCCCACGCGTTCTCGCTGATTCGTACCTGATCGTCAGCAGAGATGTTGCCTCGCTTCATCTCTTGCCCAGCCACATAGCTGGTCATTAGTTTAGTCAAACTCGCTGGGTTTAACTTAGTGTGTGCGTTTTTCTCTACCAGCACATCACCAGAATTAAAATCAATTAACACATACCCTTTTGCGCCTAGGCTAGGTGGGCTTGGTACTATAGAAGGTGCTGCGATAGCTGCATTACTTACCATCGCTGCGTTACTTACAATGAATATACTTAATAGAGGGAGAGAGTATTTGGAAAACAGTTTCATTGAATCAAACCTAAGTTAACGTTTTGAGCAGTATAGACAAATGCTAGCAAAAGAAGCGCGAACTTTACGTTGCTTTACGTATTTGTACCATTCGTTACAAATAAAAAAGTATAATCTGCGATCTGACCATATTTTCAACACCCAATATTGACTCAACGAATGCATCCAACGCCTTATTCTATCGCTTAGGCATGCGTCTAAATAACATTTCAACAAAGCCAGTAATGCGCTGTTTGCTCTCGCTTGGCTCTAAATCAGGTTGAATGCCAGACTGTGCCAATGCTTGCCATTGTACGACCTGAGAGTTAGGTACGAAAAAAGCAATGTACAGAGATCCTTTCTCGGCGACTTTTCCGTCACCATCATAAAATGGCACCCCTGTTGAAAGCTTAATCGCATCGAAAATCGAGTCATCATTTAACTCTGATTCTTCGGCCAGTCCAAAACCGACAACAACATCACCAACTGCACCATTTTGATTCAGTTGATAACCTTTCGTAGCGAGTTGATCTTCAATCGCATCACGCACTAGATCGGTTACTACGGTCTCATCGTATTTTTGAGAAAGATAAACCTGCTCTGATTCAGGGTGCCACGAATACGTCGTTACTCCGTGTTCCATGAACTCAAAATCACCACTGGTGACCACACCATAATTGTGCGTTGGCGGCATTTCTTGTGTGGTACATGCTGTCAGTCCAATCGCTATCAAAGCCAATAACGCTGCTTTTTTTATGCTTTTTGTTGCACAAATGGATCGTTTTATCATTCGCGGCTTCCTTACCTATATAAGAATAAATATCAATTAGCCTCCCAACATAAATAGTAATTATGTTAATAGAAAGGTCATTAAACGTTTGCGTAATCGCTAACCTTCACTTCTGCCCGTTTTGGGGGTTTAATCACAAAAACAGAGTTGGTATAGTCTACCTCGTTAAACATAACCAGACCATTCGAGGCACGGAGCTTCCTCAATCATCTCATGAAGAGAAGAATTGGTACCGACAAAGTATCGGCAAATTTAAGAGGGTCAAACAATGGAATTCAATATGGTTGAAATTTTAGGTTACGCGGCATCTATTATGGTCGCAATTTCATTAACAATGAAAGATATCGTTCGTCTGCGTGTCCTTAACTTTATTGGCTGTACTCTCTTTACAGCATACGGCGTTATGATTGACGCATGGCCAGTGGTCGCGACCAACGGTTTCATCGCTTGTGTAAACATCTACTTCCTTGCAAAAATGCAAAAGGAAAAAAAAACGGAAGCGATGAAAGCAGCGAAAGCTTAAATTAGCGATTAGCATTTCAAATATTTCTGAAAAAGCCCAAATAGAGTGATCTATTTGGGCTTTTTTGTGTCTGTCGTTCTCAAGAGCATGATTTCCAATATTCCAGCCTTTGAATACATCGATTCTTTCAACTGATCACATATAAGCAACGCGATAATCGTTCTTTTGATACGTCTGAGTGTTGTTACGTCCTCTCTCTTTTGCTTGATAAAGCGCTTTGTCAGCTTTATCGATCGCTGTTTCAATATCAGTGAGCGCTCGATCGTGACAACAGCCAGCACTGATTGTGACGGGTGACACCAAACCTTGCAGTTGCTCTACACTTCGTCTTAGTTCCTCAGACAATTCGAATAACTCACGCTCATCACAATCAAACGTCACCAAAATAAACTCTTCACCGCCATAGCGTGCAATCAAGCGACGACGATTAACAAATCTCTTCAGTGATTTTGCGACCTCACAGATAACCCTATCGCCTTGAGCATGACCATATTGATCGTTCACCCGTTTGAAATGGTCAATATCAAGCAAAGTGACACCGACATTTGTTAGCGGATAAGGCGACCTTTGAGCAATTTTCAGCTTTAACTGCTCGATAAAACTCCGTCGGCTAGGAAGACCAGTGAGGTAATCGAGGCTCGCAACATCCAAGATTTTGAGATGACGATGTCGCAGGTAAAGCACCAACACGATGATAATGCTCAATAGGCTCACGACTAAAGCCATCAAACTAATGAACAGCAAACTATGATTTCTATTGAGCTCCTGCTCTAAAATACCCGCGGAAATGACCCAATTCAGATAGGGGTAAAACTTATAGAAGACGTTTTTGTTGGTCGTACCATTGTCACTGGAAATTGAATAGCTAAAGTGACCTTCTGGCTTGGTTGCGATTCGGTCAATTAGCAGTTCCGACGAGTAGCCGACCAAGGCTTTCAATGACTTGTGTTCATAATCAGGATGAAGCACTAAGTTACCCTGAAGATCAATAATGTACACATATCCGCTATCACCGAACGCGTACTTTCTCAGCTTGTCTTTTAAGCCTTCAAGATCGACCAAATACATCAATTCTTCTTTATAGGTCGTCGCGACCAAAGTATTGCCACTCGGTAGCGTCATCGAATAGGCAACTTTTGCACGCCGACTTATCTCATGAGGATTAGCGTGAAAGTACTCGATCATACCAGAGTCGATACTGAGCTGTTTTTGGATATGAATAAGATGCCCGCGCTTCTTGCCTTGCAAGAAAGGATGGTAGAGGTGAACGCCTTGTGGTGACATCAAATAGATATAACCTGATTGTCCAATGTGCAGTTCACTGGCGATCTGGCTTACTTGTTCAATTTCTTGTTCCGGAGTGGCATGCCATACATGGGACGCAACGGTATCGGTAATTCCTTTGAGATATGTCTTTATCGCCTCATTAACTGTTGTGTCGACAATATCGTAACTCGCATTCACAATCGTTCGAAAAAATAGCTGGTTGGATTCCAACAGTGACCTTTCAGTTCGGTTAAATTGAAAGGCCGAAAGAATCATCGACACAATGGCGAGCGCAATGGAAAAACTAAGAATGTATTTACGTCTGACTTTCAAGATTACCCCATAGATTTATAATTTTAGGTAACGCTGTGACTTCTCTTATATACAGACTGTTTTATATCATGGTTTTATTTTTTACTGAACGAGTGTCGATATTTTTAAGGGTTTCTATACGCAATCTGTGACTTAAAGCAAAAACGCCGAACTGGATTCAGTTCGGCGTTTTAATTTTACGTTGAAGTTGATGACTTAAATTACACTAAAACCCTGATAAATAGACTTAAAAGCATTCGTATTTACTGGCTATTACTGCGATCTATTGTCTATAAATGGATTAGTTAGCATTAAATTAAGAACAAACCTGAGTCCAGCTACCATCACTACCCGGTTCAGAACTTGTCCACCAGTTCGCTTGGTAAATACTACCGTTATGAACCACTTGGTCGCCAGTGTTTGCATGGCTTGGGTTACCCGCCCAATCTTTCTGAGGTAAGTCTGGGTAAACCGCTAAACCAGCTGTATCACATGTACCCGGGTTTGTGCCACCATCGCCAGGGTTACCGCCACCTGAACTGATATCACCTAATGGTAGGTCTGGTTGCTCAAAGCTAAAGGCATAATCGACTCCGTTCACGCTCACTGCATAGTTAGCAGGGCCGGAGATTGGCAGGTAATACACCATATCTAGCTCATACACTCCACCAGCTGGAAGTTCTTCCCATGTAGGCAAAGTAAACGCCACTCGGTGCATGGTGCCATCTAATCCACCAATGTTATCCGCACGAGTATGACCCGAAGCAATCACCGTTAAACCACCACCCGATTGATCTTTTGCGTTATCAGGTGCTGACACTGGGATATCGAACTGGAACTCGGTACCGCCCGGAAGTGCTTGACCGGTGTTGTTTGTAAACGTGATCTTAGGATTGATTGGGTAGTTTTGGTCACCGACTTTGAAGCCACCAACCGATACCGTAATATCTAGAGCTTCTGTCGGGATAGCGCCCGTCGCTACCTTGTTTCCATATGGAGTTGCAGACTTAAACTTATCGTAGATAGCTTTCGTCATTGTGTTACCCATGTGGAACTCACCGTTACCGCTATTACACGCTTGTTCAGTAGTATCAATAGACGTTCGGTTGCCACTTGCATCGAGTACATAACAGTTGTAATCCCCTGCCAGTTCCCAGAACATGATGCCGCCGATCTCTTTGTCGATAACGTAGTCTGCTTTCACGTTGATAGAATCTCTATCTTCCGTTGAAAGGAATACGCCCTTCTCTGCGTTCCACAACCAAGGAGCAACCGCCACGCTGTCGTAGTTACGCGTGTAAGTTCCCGTTAGAACATCAGACGGATCATTCACAGGATCAAGCTTGTAAGCCTCTGCATACGAACCCCAAATGCCTTTCTCTAGGTTCTTCGCGTGCCACATTGGGTTAGAACCCGCGCCCATTTCGTTACCTTTTGGATCGGTATCGTGCCACATGTTGTCGATACCAATTGCACCATGGCCACAGTTATTCTTCTCACCTTCCCCGTACCTGCTGAACATTCAGCTTGGTTTGGAAGTGCAGCTCGGCCCCAAAGACCATTTTCGCCTCCGGTTACACCTTGCCAACCACGAGTGTAGTAAGGCACACCGATATTAATACGACCTGCTGGCATAGAACCACGGAAGTAATGGTAAGCCCAATCCGTGTTCAGATAACCGATACCACCGTAAGCCGCAGTGCCGTAAACGTTCCACTGTGCTAACTCTGAATCTTTACCTGTATCAAACAACGCAGCGTTATGACCTACGTGATCGTTCCACGCACCGTGAAGGTCGTAAGACATGATGTTTACGTAATCGAGGTACTTAGTCACATCGAACGTTTCCATACCGCGCAACAGGTAACCAGAAGAAGGCGCCGCGATCGTTAACATGTAATGATTACCATCTTGCGCAGACGCCGCATCAAGCTTCTCACGTAGCACTTTCATCAAGACTTGGTACGAAGCCCACAGGTATTGGCGACGCGGCTCCATGAAGTCTTTGTCGTACGGATTACCAGCACCCGCCATAGAGGTTGGATATTCGTAATCGATATCTAAGCCATCGAATTGGTATTTACGAAGCATTTCAACCGCGGAAGTGGCGAATGTTTCGATACCTTGATGGTTAATAGAACCGTCTGCGTTGGTTGTCATGGTATAGAAACCACCATCAGCTACTCGACTGCCATCAGTCGCGAAGTGACCACCCGTTTCAGCCCAGCCACCAATAGAGATTAGCGTTTTAACATCGTGTTTTTTCTTAGCTGTCGCTAATGCACCGAAGTGACCTTTGAAGCCTAAGGTAGGATCAACTTCAACGCCCGGCCACTCTTTACCAACCGCTGCGTTATTCGGATCGTTCACATCACCCACGTTTACTTTGCCATCTGAGCCAATGCTCACGAAAGCGTAGTTAATGTGTGTGAGTTGTTCCCAAGGGATGTCATTTACTAGGTAAGCAGCTTGTGGGTCGTCCCCTGCACGCCAGCTGGTGAAGTAACCAATGACACGACGTGGGTGATCCGCGCCCATTTTCTCACGGCCTTCATCATCGTAAATAGTACAGTAAGGAACATCGACACCTTGAGTTTGATATAAGCCATCAGGTCGACAAGTGCTCACCGTTGGTGTGCCATTCACCGTCAAAGAAGCCAGCGCTGAATCTGTCGTTGCGCCTTGATTGTCAGTCGCTTTTGCGTAAACCGCTAAAGAACCCGCTTGAGTGGTTGTGTAATCAAGCGTGTAAGGGGTAGTTGCAGCTGTGCCAATAAGAGCGCCTGCCACATAAAAATCTACTTTATCAACCGTGCCATCGCTGTCTGCTGCTGTTGCGGTAAGCGTTACTACACTACCAACATCGACCGAAGCTGCTGAAAGCGCAACCGAAACTGTCGGTGCTTCATTTCCTGGTTGTGCTGAATCAACAACCACTGAAACTTCACTAGCAAGGCTTGCCGCACCTTCGTTGTCTGTCGCGACAACAGAAACCTGATGGTTACCCGACGTTGCAGCCCACGTTGCTTCAAATGGTGCCGCTGTCACAACCGCGACCGAAGAACCATCAACAAAGAATTCTACGGAAGCAACACTACCATCAGCGTCCAGTGCTGTTGCGCTTAATACGACATTGTCGCCTTCAACAATCACATCTGATGCTGTAGGCGTTGTTAATGAAGCCGTTGGTGCTTCGTTTGGTGTACCACCACCGCCATTACCACTACACACATCGACTTTCTTCCATTGTGCGTAATCACCTTCAAATTGGCTTGGGTTGTTATTTTGATTCCAGTAGTTTGCTGAGTACGCGCTGCCGTCATGTGAAACCTGATCACCACCGGTATAAACAGTGGCAGAGTCCCACGTTTCTAACGTTGAGCAATCAACAGCCGCATAACTGTTGAACGCCATCAAGCATGACGCAGTGAGAGTACTGAGTGTAAAAACCTTCTTGGCCACTCTTCCTTGGTTTAGGTGCATGTTAGCTATCCCTTAAGTTGTTGTTTCAAGATGTTTAATTTAAATGAGACTTTACTCACCACTTAAATCTCTTCGCAAAACAACTGTAGGTAACAACGCAAATTTAACACCTAAAATATTCTCTATTTATAAAATGACTCGCATTAATTTGTTTATAGCATGCAATGAGTCGACACTTATTTTGCACCAACAACTAATATTAATTTATTTCGGAAAGCTAAAAAATAATGTCTCAAAAATCAGAAATGTGACTCAGCGTTGGGAAAAAAATTCGTATCAAAACTGACCAAAAAGTAGAGATTTACAGTCGATTTGGCTTTCTTTTTGGAATTCGCCCACCTTTTGATAACAAATGTGTTAGTATCTGCGGCTTTTTTGACGAACCTCACACTTCTATGCAAGTGTGGGAGAAATACATAGGCTTGAAAGAGCCAAATATAGCGAAGAAATAATGTCCAACTTGACGCAAGTCGCCAACGAAAACATCAACGCAGAAGCTACTTCTATCGATTTCAATAAAGCTCAATCTTTGGGTGAAAAACTGGAACTCGGAAACCCAGTATTTTGGCTTAGTGGGAGTTTTTTAACCCTCTTTGTCGTCCTTGCTTTCACCAACACCTCCGTGTTGTCCGAACTTGTTAACATCGGCTTTAGTTACTCAACTAAGTGGTTCGGTGCGTTCTGGCAAGTCCTATTACTACTCAACTTCATTATCGGCTTAGTGCTTGCACTAGGGCGCACAGGCCACGTTCGTTTAGGAACGCTTGCTCTCCCTGAAATGACCACCTTTAAATGGATGTCTATCGTCCTATGTACGCTGCTAGCCGGCGGTGGTGTGTTCTGGGCAGCGGCAGAGCCTATTGCTCACTTTGTTTCAGCTCCACCTCTTTATGGCAACGCTGATCCACAAGCGATGGCGTTCAACGCCCTATCACAATCTTTCATGCACTGGGGTTTCCTTGCATGGGCAATCTTAGGCGGTTTGTCTTCCATCGTGTTAATGCACCTGCATTACGATAAAGGCCTTCCCCTTAAGCCTCGTACTCTTCTTTACCCAGTACTTGGCGACAAAGCAATCAACAGCTGGATCGGCAACGTAGTCGACGCGTGCAGCATCGTTGCAGTCGCTGCGGGTACTATCGGTCCTATCGGCTTCCTTGGTCTTCAAATCAGCTACGCACTGAGCGAACTGTTTGGTATTTCAGACACATTCGCAACGCAAAGCGTCGTGATCATTTTTGCTATTGCTATGTACACGCTGTCTGCATTGAGTGGCGTTAACAAAGGCATCCAACTGGTAAGCCGTTACAACATCATCTTATCAGTGTGCCTAATCGGCTATATTCTGTTAGTAGGCCCTACAAGCTTCATTATTGATGGCTACCTGCAAGGTATGGGCGAAATGGTCGATAACTTCATCCCAATGGCACTGTACCGCCAAGATACAGCGTGGCTAGGTGGCTGGACGGTATTTTTCTGGGGTTGGTTCTTAGGCTATGGTCCGATGATGGCAATCTTTATTGCTCGTATTTCACGTGGCCGTACCATTCGCCAAATGATCGTTTCTATCAGCATCGTTGCACCGCTAGTAACATGTTTTTGGTTCAGCATCGTTGGTGGTAGTGGTTTAGCGTTTGAATTAGAGAACCCAGGCGTAATTTCTAGCGCGTTCGAAGGCTTTAACCTTCCTGCTGTGCTACTGGCAATTACTGCTCAACTGCCGTTCCCTACTTTGATTGCGATTCTGTTCCTGATCCTGACGACCACGTTCATCGTGACAACAGGTGACTCGATGACTTACACCATCAGTGTGGTAATGACAGGCACTACAGAGCCTAATGCAGCCGTACGTACCTTCTGGGGTATCATCATGGGTGCAGTAGCCATTGCACTTATCTCAATGGGCGCAGGCGGCATCTCTGCCCTACAGTCGTTCATTGTGATAACAGCCGTTCCTGTATCGTTCATCTTGTTACCGTGTTTATGGCACGCACCGAAGATCGCGAAACAGATGGCCAGAGATCAAGGTCTCGTTTAATGCCTAATCCGATTTAGTTTCGGATAACGTAGGATACTAAAAAGCCACTCAAGTAATTCACCTGAGTGGCTCTGTTTTATCTGTTCGCTGTCGACTTTATCAGTACTGATGTCTAGCGATTGTATCTACCAATATTTCGGCTTATTGAAACTTTTCACCTGCAGCAACCATGAATGACATCTCAACCAGTAGCTCAGGATTAGCAAGTTCAGCTTTCACGCATGCACGGCTTGGCGCGCAGCCTTCAGGGAACCACGCTTCCCAAACTTCATTTAGTGCGTCAAAATTGGCAAAATCTGTTAGGTAAATAGTCACTGACAATACGCGAGATTTATCACTGTCTACCAAACTCATCATTTCTTCCGCTTGTTCGAATATTTGCTGTACCTGACTCTTAATTCCTGCCGTTGTATCCGTCTCAGCCACTTCCACAAAGCTTGCGATACCGTTAAAAACAGTCACATCAGACCAACGCTTGGTCGGGTTGATTCTATGAATTTTCACTGGTTATACTCTTCTTGTAATTAGGGTGAACATCAGCGTAATCTAATCCAAATCGTGAATATTGAAAACAAAAATTAGAAAGCTCCATCTCTCCAGTGAGATCACCATTCTGTTATGGACGGCGCTCAACTCGTGCCAACACCGCAATTGAAGAGTCTGTCTTTCTCTCAACTTCAAAACAACCGCCAGAGCTTGAAAGCTGACGAACTGAAAGTTTATCTTTCCCTAACTTATCAAACCAATATGGAGCCAGTGAACATTGTGCCGAACCTGTCACTAAATCCTCCGAAATACCGATTTTTGGCGCAAAATAGCGCAGAACATAACTGTCATCTGAGCTTTTGGCTGTCACCATCACTGCATGCAGATCTTTAATTTTTTTATACAGTTCAAAGTCAGGCGAAAAATTCTTTACGGCTTCCTCTGAATCCAAAATCAGCACTAAATCTCTCGTAGAAAAAGCTTCGATAACAGGTTGATTTAAAGCCGCTAAATCAATAGGAACATCGCTTACCTGCGAGTAAGATTTACCCTTCCAGCTTGGCAGTTCTATTTGAGATAAGCCTTCTTTTCTAGAGATCACGACCTGTCCATAATCACTATTTAGGGTAACCTCATTGAGCTTATACTTTTCGATCAAACTAGTGCCTGCAGCCAAACTACCATGACCACAAAGGTTTATCTCACCATCTAAGGCGAACCAACGAATATCGAAATCATTTTCTGATTTCACGATGAAAGCAGTGATTGGCAATGCCAGTTGATGCGTTACTTCTAGTAATTCCGAGTCAGCTAACCATTGGCCAAGTTCTACGACCCCACAAGGGTTACCTTTCGCCGACTCCCCACCAAATACATCATATATAAACGCTTTGATAACCTATCTCCTTATTCTGTCATCTAAAGCTCTCATTCAAAGCTCTAGTTTCATTTTCTTTACATAAATCATTAGCATAAGGAATGTCAAAAGTACCAAGGTTTATGATTCATTTTATAAACTAATACTCTCACAGCGAAATTAATTTTGCACTAGTGCGGTCATATTCAGGGATTTTATTAAATGGAGTACTTTTATGCATGTTCAAACCTATGATTTAAAACAGAGTAATGTGGGATATAACCTTGGAGTGATTGGCGTAGCATTGGTGCTCGCTTGGATTGGAATTTATAAGTTTACGCCAACCGAAGCGATGCTCATTGAACCGCTAATCGCAAATCATCCTGCAATGAACTGGCTTTACAATCTGTTCTCAGTACAAGCCGTGTCTAACATGGTGGGTGGCGCGGAGATCATTGTCGCGATTGGATTGATCGTTGGATTTAAGAAGCCGACAGTCGCATTCTATTCAGGCATTGCAGCAGCGGCTATCTTTGTTGTGACACTTAGCTTCCTGATTACAACGCCAAATGCTTGGAAAGTATCAGATGGCATCTTAGTCACTAACTTCTTCCTAGTGAAAGACATCCTGTTTTTGGCGATCGCTATTAGCGTAATCGAACGTAACAAACCTCAGAAGTAACCGTAAATCTATAAGTGGCCGTAACTAGAAGTAACCTTAAACCTTGAAATAAAAAGACTCGAAGCTGGCTAGAAGGACGCTGCCAGCTTCTAATGTATAAGGCGATAATCGATTAAGTCGGTCGTCTATTCCGAATACAGATATCACGCCCTAATTAATTCGATACTTCTACTCAACTTTTACTCTCAACTCTTCGCACGCTAAGCCATCCAAAAAGCCAATAATAGTGTCATTCGTACTTTGCTTCGCGAGATTAGAGCCATAATCACTTAAATCCATATGTTTAGAGTCTGGAAGCTCAACAACACAACTACCATATTGCTTTTGCTCTGATTCAGTCGGCAGTACCCCCTCTTTGGTAGAGTGTTCAGTTGCTCGAATGGAAAGCACTCGGATATCTTCACTTTTAGGTAGAGTGACTCGTTTGTGGTCGAGCGTAATTAACTGAGAAACATAGCTTTTATTTTCGTTACTCAACCATGTAGAAATATCGCCACCGTTCGAGTGCCCAACTAAGGTTAACTTGTCAAAATCATAAGCAGGAAAACGACTTGCTAGCTCATGTTGAAGTGCATTGAGAGTCTCTGCCCCTCGCGTCCAATTTTCAATTCGTGTTTTATACAAGTCACCAGTCTTCGATAAAGGAGGATCGCTTGGCAGTTCATGATCAACATAGACGGTCATGTACCCCCTATCGTTCAGCATTTCTCCAACAAAACTATATTTGGTGAATGGAACTCGATTACCCGCACTGATAAAAGCTACGTCACACTGTTCTGTTGTTGTACAACTGTCAGAATCCTGCGGCAAAACAACTTCTATTGGGATAGAGCGATCTCTTGCCGAATCAACAATGACCATAGACTGCGCTGTCGCAGAAAGAGATAAGGCACCTAAGCAAACACCTATTAAATACTTCATATAACACCATGTAATACATACAAAAAAGATAGACAGGTTAACGATCGAGTCTATCTTGTTAGAATCTGGCTAATATTAGTCGCACTGATACGTATAACAAGAGAGATATGAATAAATCACGTAGAATTAACAAGTTAGAGCGATAAGTGAGCACTAAACTTTGAGTATCAAAAGTATAAAAGAAGACTCAGGTAGAAGTTAGATACGCACAACGATAAACCAAGTAATTCCTTATATGAGGATAGAATCGGCATTGATAGCATTCACTTAAGCAGATAACGCCTTACGATAATAATGAGCATCTTGATCCTTCCCTTTGAACACGGCGTAACTTTCAACGCGTTCAACCAAGTCAAAACCCGCCTTGGATAAGATTTTATTTGATCCAACATTACCCACTAACGCATAGGCATCAACATATTTAAGGGAGGAGTGCTCAGCCAAGTAGATAAGTGACGTCCTCACCGCGTTAGACGCAATACCTTTAGAACCAAATGCGTGGCCTACTCGATAACCTAGTTCTCCACTTTCAGCGTTCTGGTCGATATCACGAACGTTGATTCGCCCACAAATAGTGCCATTAGCGTCTTTGATCAACATAGGAATCATCTCGCCATTGTCATACTCTCTTAGAAAGCTCGTGACTTGTTCGGCAACTCCCGCATTAGAATAGAAGCTATCATCCCGAGCTGGAACAAATGCCTCAAACCACTCTCTGTTTTCGAGTTCAAACTCCAATAGATCATCGGCATCGTTTGAATGAAGTAAGTGTAGAAATACTTCCATAATTAACCCTATAACATTTATCTAAACGCCACGTCTTGCGATTCATACAGATAACCAGTTTTAAATTTACGGTAAGTCTCTTAGCTTCTTAGCTGGATTACCCGCATAAATACCTTTTTCGGTGATGTCTTTGGTCACAACGCTTCCCGCACCAATCACCACCCCTTCGCAAACACTGACAGACAACACTGTCGCGTTGGAACCAATGGTAACGTTATTTGCGATAACAGTGCGTCCCCAACTCTCTGGGTTTGGATCTGGTTTGCCATCTTTAAACAAGTCATTGGCAAACATCACCCCGTGCCCAACAAAGCAGTCACTTCCGATAGTCACATACTCGCAAATAAAGGTGTGAGATTGAATCTTACTCCTCTCGCCTATCACAGAGTTCTTTTGAATCTCGACAAAAGGGCCAACGAACACGTCATCTTTAAACTCACAACCATAAACGTTGCTCGGCTCGATGATGGTGACATTCTCACCACACGTAATATCAGTAACCTTCACTTTTAAAACTCTAGGACTTGCCATACTTCCTCTCGACATTGGCGTCACAATTCAACCTAAGCGATTGTGCCGTAAGCATTAAAGCGCAGCAAATTGAGATGTTGAGAGTTGGTAATGGATCAAGGATTCTGCATCAGTTAAAACAAGCCAGCCAACACGACTGACAACAGTATGCATCCGATAAAACTTGGGGCATGAAATGGGCGAGCTTTAGATTTTACATACTCTTTCTGAAGATCTTCTTGATAAGTTTTAACAGCGAGTTCTCTCACGTAGTTATTTTGCATAATAAGCTCCTTTTCAATGAGTAAGAGAAGCTTAAGACTTGAAGTTAGGTTGAGGTAAAGCAAAAATTCAAATTAATTGAACACTTTAGTTTTGTTACTCGAGGATTACTCTAAATACATCATTGTTCACGCCGCCAACATCCACTAATTCGCCCTGCTTCATAACAAGCGAAGCGTTTAGTTGTCGTGTTGAACGCGGCTCTTTCTTTTCTCGAATCACGAGTATATCGACGAAGTAGCCAGAATCTTGCTTACGTATTGCCCCTGAAAAAGTCACGCTTTCAACCCTATCCGCGAGCACTGAACTAAATGTTTTATCTTCTAAAACACCCGAAGAAATCGAAATGTCACCATAAAAAAGAGTGATAGTTTTTGGGTCAGGAGCTAGCTCAGGTTTGGATGAACAACCCATCAGGGCTAGGCACAGCATTAAAATAACTCGAAATTGCATAAACTGATATTCTTACGTTAAGCGTCTGTTTTTCATATTAAAACACTTCACATCAATAAACACCATATGTCGGGCAGAAGCTTGTTTAGAATGAACTGTATAGCAAGGCTTAATGATGGGGTTACGTCTTGGGATGGAGTTCGCGAATCAGAGAATCGGCTCTGGTTCCTTGTTAGGAACTAGAGCCTTAATTTAATTGCTTTTATCGAAGGGGTTCAATGGTTCTAAGCAACACCGTCTTGTGGAGGCGTGCCTTCACAGTTAGAAACAACAGCATCAATTTGTACTAAAGCATTCATTGGGATTTCTGAAACCCCTACTACGGTTCTTGCCGGCAAATCAGCATTAAAGAATGCGGTGTAGATTTCGTTTACCGCATCAATATCTGAAATATCCTTAAGTTGAATATTAATTTTCACCGTGTCGTCCATGCTATGGTCAACACTTTCAATTATCGCCTTAATATTTTTTAAACATTGCTCAGCTTGTTCTTTTACCCCACCTGCAACAATTTTATTTGTTTTCGGGTCTAAAGGTAATTGGCCTGAAATATGATTGTAGTGAGAGAAAGCAACAGTATGCGAATAAGGCACGAATGGTGCAGCAGCAGTATTATTGGTTTCAATAACCAGTAAGCGAGTGTCTTCTGGTAATTGCGGCGGTGTACCGTCGCCATGTGAAACGGATGTATCAATTTGAATTAGAGCACCCATTGGTAATTCAGCGGCATTAACAACGGTACGAGCAGGAACATAGCTTGGGAAGAATTTAGCACATACTTCATTTACCACTTCCGCATCTGCGATATTTTTTACGTAGATAGTCGTTTTAACCACATCATTCATGACATGTCCGATGCTTTCTAAAATAGCTTTAATGTTTGATAGACATTGGGCCGTTTGCGCTTCGATACCACCATCAACCAACTCACCTGTGGTTACATCTATCGGTAACTGAGCTGAAAGATTGTTGTAGTGAGAAAAAGCCGCAGTCTGCGTCGATACAGCACTTTGAGGCGCATTATCCGTATTTCTTGATACCTTAACTAGTGCGCAAGGTGCTTGTGGTTTAGTGCCTTCGCCGTTTGAAATAAGAGCATCCATTTGAACTAAAGCGTCACTGTTCGGTAGCGCAGCGACACCCACGACTGTTCGTGTAGGAAGGCTGTTGTGGAAAAAGCTTTTGTAAACTTCATCAATAGCATCGATATCAGAAATATTCTTAACGAAAACATTAATCTTCACGACATCATCCATAACATGGTCGATGCTTTCAACAATCGCTTTAATATTATTTAAGCATTGCGTTGCTTGGTCTTTAATATCACCAGTTACTATTTGACCTGATTTAGGATCAACAGGTAATTGAGCAGAAAAGTTATTATAATGAGAAAAAGCGACCGTTTGTGTAGATACAGAATTAATTGGTGCATTTTCAGTATTTCTTGAAATCTTAATGATATCGCTACTCATCGGTATTATCCTTTTAATAAAATAGGCATATGTATTTATATTTAACAATCGTATTGGAAAGAATGATTAAAGTAGCGCCATGTTAAGTGAATTATTTTAAGGTAAACGTGATATCCATCAGACTCTCAGTTGACTATAAATCAGCAAGTTACAGAATAATTAGTCATCGAACGACTAATTATCCGTAACACTAGGCTTTATCAACTGCTAAATTCTCTTTAATTTTAAGTCTATTCAATAATCCTGAATACTCTCTCTGAGAATACGATGAGTAATTCCTAAATTTTAGATAATATTTGATAGGTTGTTCACACTAAAAGTCCTATAACTCTTTTACTAGCCTAATTATTGAGCTTACTCTCTTATATACGTGCATAAACTCTTAGGCTGTTTAACTAATTATTTTAGAGAGCTATTTTTATATAAATACGTTAATAATATACTCGACAATCAAATACCAACACACTGAAAATGCCCACAATTAGATACATTTACTCACTTAATTCAACAAGACAACTGTGTTCGTTCAAGGTATCCGATAAGTCGGCCTAGAAGTAGCCACTGTAATTTTCAAAACATTAACGACGAGCGCCTAAGAAGCTTGACCATTTGTCTTTTACTTCAGGCGTTAAATCTAGCGAGAATTCGTAGCCTAAATGGTTTTCACGTGTGACCTCAAAACCTAGATGCTTGTGAAACCGCACCGACAACTCATTAAGACGTAGGACATTACTCACTAACACAGTTGAGTGTTTGTTTTTTAGGTTATCAGCAATGGAGCGAAACAAAGAAAGGAAAGCCGCCTTACTACGATAGTTTGGGTGTACCACAAACATAGGTACAAACCACTGACCATCGCCTAAATCACGCAGTGTCGTATAACCAATTAACTTGTCGCCTCTACGATATTCAAAAAGTAACCCCTGCTCAATTGATTCAGCACGTGACGCCAAATAAACATCTCTTTCGATCGGAAACCCGGCTTCTTTAGAAATTGACTCCAACGTGAGCATATCTAGTTCCAAATACTCTTCCATTACTTCCTTGTTAGCTAACATCTTATGGTGAACCTTTAAATATCATGGATGCACAAAACACACTTCAAGCTAAAAATTCCAAGCATTAAGTACCGTTGCGACGCATTTTTTCTGCTGTGACTCAAAGAAATTGAAGAACTAAGCAAGTAATAAAAGCAGGTAAGCCTGCAATAAATAACACTAGGCCTGTTTGATAATTCATTCGATAATGTTCTTGCTGGTCTGTATCAAAATCATGGCCTTCGACCATTTTGTAGACTTTATCTGTTATAGGGTCATCAAGACGTGTGGTCTTACTATGAACACCACCTTCCCACATTAACTTGGCTAGAACCCAAATGACGATAACCACGAAAAACAAGAAATCGACGATTCTTGTAGTGGCAAAGAAAGGAAAAAACTGAGATAAGGCCAGAACAACCAATGCTGCCGTTAAATTAATCAATGCTACTTTCTTCAATAAATCGAACAAAAGACCTCCTAGAGTATCAACATGATTTAAGCGGCTGTGACTGGAAATCTTCTAATGTCATCACAGACTCCAACTTTGGTGTATTCTTGAAAAACAACACGCATAGTCAACCCAGCCTCACTTCTCATCCAATTCATAAACTCACGGTCAAGCTCAGAACGCCATATGTGTTGAATCATTTTTGTGAAGCTTTCGAGTTCAAGGTTTAAAAGTCATTACCGACTCATTTCCTAAAGTTTGCAAGCACTCAAAACCTGATTTGTTGTACGTGCTTATCGCGTGAGTATTATTAGTAAAAACTGTGAGTCTTAATTCTTCTTCATTGCGCGACTCCAATAAAAGCTTAGCGAGACTTAGCATTTTAATGCTGATAGCACGTCCTCTAGAGCTTGAAGTAACAAACATTTGAATGACTTCTAAAGAAGAATCATCAATAGGTGTTAGCCCACATAGGCCGACAAGTTCTTCCCCGATAAATGCACCGATCATGACACTTTCCTGAGAAGCACCTTCAATTAGTCCTTCAAAATATAACTTTGGCATTTTTGACTGGGCTTCGTAACCAGAGCCAAAGCATTCTGGATGTAATTTCAAACTCTCAAGTCGTAGTGCGCGATACTTAAGGCTATCTTTGCTTTCTAGTATTTTACAATGAACGTCCATATTTCCTCACGTGAGAATAATCGCCGTTAGTCCAAAAAGTTTAACGCTTGAACGCAAATTCCTTCCTAACAACTTACTCATGACGACTATGTTTTGTTGTTTAATAACAGATATTTATAAAACATCTGTTTTTCGGGCAACTAAAATATACAAACAATATTGCATAACATGAAATGCCGCACGTTTCGGGACATAAATATTGAGTAAAGACTAAACCGCTCTTGGAGTAGTATTGAAGTGGCGCTTAAATTCGCGGCTGAATTGAGATGGACTGGAGTAGCCAACTCGGCGAGCAGCATCGCTGATGCGAAGGCCTTCTAGCTGAATCAGCTCTTTGGCTTTGTTGAGCCTGACCTTCTTCAAGTATTGCAGCGGTGATTCGAACGTTACGTTACGAAAGGCGTTGTGGAACGCAGACACACTCATGTTGGCTTCGTCAGCAAGCGATTGAACAGTGATGGTTTGGTCGTACTCTTCATGCACTTTAGACAGCGCTTTAGCGACACGCGCATAGTGTCCGTCATGATGAGCTAAATCAAACAGCACACGCCCTTCTGAACCTGTTAATGCACGGTAGACAATCTCCGTCACCATGGCATCTCCCAATATATTGGCTTCAATGTCACAATGTAGAGTTTTGACCAATCGAGTAAGGCTCTCCAGCATTTGCTCTTCCATTCGCGTCGATTCTAAGCCGCTCGAATTCTGCTTGTGCTTGTTGCAGTAGCTCTCTAGAAAGCCTTGGTCTTCTAGCTTTTTGACTAAGCTATGTAAGCGCTGAGAGTCGATACTGATCGATAAACCAAGCAATGGTTCGCCATTTACAGGCAAGGCTTCACACTCCAATGGCATTGGTACACCTACCACAAGGTAATCGCCTGCGGCGTAAGTAACGGGTCTGTCGCCAATGTAGATATTCTTTTTTCCCTGCCCGAGCATGATAATACCCGACTGGTAAGTGAATGGCTGACGCTGATTCCCGCCACTGCTTCTATACAACCACACACCGCCAATTTCAGTTTCTCTGATCCCTTCGAGATCATCCCAACCTTTGTGTTCTACATAAGACTGTAATAACTGCGCGAGTGTTTTCATAAGTGGCGACTTTCCATTCCAAGTGCTAAGAGTAAGCAAGCTAAAGCGGAGAAAGAATATCAAGTTTGTAGAAATAGGCAATTTATTTGGAGGATCAGCTCTTCATCACCCTAGATTACTGTACTAATATGCAAATATAGAAATTGAGCAATCAAATAAAATAACAAATTGAGCTTTACACAAGGAATCTCTAATGCAATTCACTTATGTTAACCCTACCGTTATCCACTTCGGCCAAGGCCAAATCAACGCTATCAACCAAGCGGTTGATACTTCTAAGAAAGTACTAGTCATCTACGGTGGCGGTTCAATCAAAAGCAACGGTGTTTACGACCAAGTTGTCGCTTCTCTAAAGGATCACGCTTGGATTGAGTTCGCTGGCGTTGAAGCAAACCCAACCAAAGAGACGCTAGACAAAGCCGTCGCTCTTGTTAAAGAAGAAAACGTAGAATTCATTATCGCTGTTGGCGGTGGTTCAGTAATCGACGGCTCTAAGTACGTTGCTGCAGCGGCTAAATATGACGGCGACGGTTGGGATATCCTAGCGGGTAAACACCAAGTAACAGAAGCGACACCAATTGGTGCGGTACTGACACTTCCTGCGACAGGTTCTGAATCTAACATGGGTGCGGTAATCACTCGTAAAGAAACTCAAGAGAAACTGGCATTCATGAACCCTGCGGTACAGCCTAAGTTTGCGGTTATGGACCCAGATGTAATGAAGTCTCTGCCAGAGCGCCAACTGATCAACGGCTTAGTTGATGCGTGGGTTCACGTATGTGAGCAATACATCACAATGCCAACAGACGCGATGGTTCAAGACGGTTACGCAGAAACACTGCTTAAGAACCTACTTGTACTGGGTAAGCAATACGACGAGCGTGACAACGACGCATGGCGTGCAAACCTAATGTGGACTGCAAACCAAGCGCTTAACGGCCTGATTGGTACCGGCGTTCCTCAAGATTGGGCAACACATATGATTGGCCACGAATTCACAGCACTATGGCACGTAGACCACGCACGTTCTCTTGCGATTGTTCAACCTTCACTACTTCGTAATCAAATCGAAGCGAAGCGTGGCAAGCTAGAGCAAATGGGTCGTAACGTATTTGGCCTAGAAGCGGGTGCGGATTTAGCAGAGCGCACTATTGATGCAATCGAAGCCTTCTACCACAGCCTAGACGTTCCAACCATGTTCGACGGTTACGAAGCAACTAAAGCGGCAGCAATCGACAACGTTGTTGCTCAACTTGAATCACACGGTTACCTAGAGCTTGGCGAGAACAAAGCAATCACGCCTCAGAAAACACGCGAGATTCTAGAGTCTGCGATTCAATAGCGGTCAAAATTAGAGCAAGGAAAACAAGGTTCTAAAGAAAATCACCAGAATCTAAAAATTTATTCCGTGAAACTGAACCAAATTCTTTGCCCTTGCGTATATCCTCAAGCAGCGTCCAAATCAGGCGCTGCTTTTTAATTTGCCCTACAAGATGCTATTAAATTCTCATAAGTCCTTAATTTTATGTGCATTCAGATTTCTATATTGGTAAGGTAAACCTGTCTCTTTACTAGGTATGAACAACGATTTGAACAATCTCAAGGAAATGGTTAAGTTTAAGTCACTTAACAAGTGGTATGGTGATTTTCATGCCCTAAAGGATATCGATTTAAATATTGAACAGGGAGAAATAGTGGTGATTTGCGGGCCATCAGGTTCGGGGAAATCAACTTTAATCCGCTGTATCAATCAGCTAGAACCTTTCGAAAGTGGCGATCTTTCAGTGCTAGAGCAAGTACTTCCGAGCAAGTTCAGCACACCAGGTCAAGTCGGAATGGTGTTCCAGCACTTTCATTTATTCCCCCATCTTACTGTGCTTGAGAACCTAACTCTGTCGCCGATTCGTACGCTTAAAAAAAGCAAACAAGAAGCCGAGAAGATTGCAATGCACTATCTCGAACGCGTACACATTGCAGAACAAGCCAACAAATACCCTGTACAACTTTCTGGTGGCCAACAACAACGAGTGGCTATCGCACGTTCACTGTGCATGAAGCCTGAATTGCTGCTTTTTGATGAACCAACTTCAGCGCTTGATCCGGAGATGATCAACGAAGTGCTCGACGTGATGGTTGAACTGGCGAGCGAAGGTATCACCATGGTGTGTGTGACCCACGAAATGGGCTTTGCGAAACAAGTGGCCGACCGCGTTATCTTCATGGATGAAGGGCAAATTGTGGAATCTAATACGCCTCAAGCGCTTTTTGAAAACCCGCAACATGAACGTACTCAAGCGTTCCTAAATCAGATCCTGACTTATTGATGTTGATTCGAATTATTAAACCCGCCCTATCCGCTTTGGTACAAATTATTGTGCTCGTGGCTGCGGTTGTCTGGATCCTTGATTCTGGCGCACAAACCATGGGATACAGCTGGCAATGGGAGCGTGTGCCGGACTATATTGCTTTCTATGAAGATGGTGAATGGTGGCCTGCCGAATTAGTTGAAGGGCTACTGGTTACCATCAATATCTCTTTGATTTCTTTGCTAGCTACGCTGATCATTGGTTTAACGACAGCGCTATTGAGAAACTCAAATTCTGTGGTTGGACGCACCTTAGCAGCCAGCTATGTTGAGTTGATTCGTAACACGCCGTTGTTAGTACAAATTTATTTGCTCTATTTTGTGTTTGGCCCCGTATTAGGGCTGGATCGCTTTAGTACTGCCGTTTTAGCCTTGGCACTTTTCCAAGGCGCTTACACCGCTGAGATATTTCGTGCCGGTTTAAATGGTATTGCGAGAGGACAATTTGAAGCAGCTCAATCCTTGGGCTTATCAAAGACCTATACTTACTGGGATGTGATTCTTCCTCAGGTGGTACAACGCACCTTGCCACCTTTGACCAATGAAGTGATCTCTCTTATTAAAAACTCTTCAATTGTGAGTGTCATGGCTATTTTTGACCTGACAACTGAAGCCAGAAACATTGTTTCTGAAACCGCGATGCCATTTGAGATCTGGTTCTCTGTGGCGATCATTTATCTTGCACTTACACTTTCACTTTCTGCCGTTGCTGCTTGGCTTGAGCATAAGCTCGGAGCTAACTGGCGAACACAATAAGGATTTATCAGCATGAAGCTATTTAAAACCGCGATTACAGCCCTACTTGCGCTTGCCGTAAGTTTGCCTGCACTTGCTTCTGAAACGCCTAACCTCGATAAAATCAACGAACGTGGCTCACTGCGCGTTGGTATGTCGACATTTGTTCCTTGGGCGATGCGTAACAAACAAGGCGATCTCGTTGGCTTTGAAATCGACGTGGCGAAACGCCTTGCCGAAGATTCTGGTTGGAAAGTCGAATTTGTACCTACGGCATGGGACGGCATTATCCCTTCTCTATTATCGAAGAAATTTGATGTGATCATCGGCGGTATGTCTATCACTGAAGCTCGTGCGAAAAGCGTATTGTTTACTGAACCTTACTCGCACTCTGGCGTTCAACTGGCGGCTAATAAAGAGCTAGCGAAAGGTTTTACTCAGATATCTGATTTTGATTCTCGCCGCGTAAAAATTGCAGCACGTCGTGGAGCATTCACGGTTCAAGTCGCTCGTGAAACCTTCCCTAAAGCGAAAGTTCTACAGTTCGATGACGATGCTCAAGCATTCCAAGAAGTGTTGAACGGCAACGCACACGCGGTTATCGCGTCTAGCCCGAAACCAGAACACGAAACGATCAAAAACGCAGACACGCTATTTATTCCATTTGAAGAACGTCTATCAAAAGGTAACGAAGCATTTGCAGTTCGCCTAGGTGAAACTGACAAGGCAAAATTCTTCAACGAATGGATCAAAGCACGCACTGAAGACGGTTGGTTGAAAGAGCGTTACGAGTACTGGTTCTCTACTCTAGATTGGCAAGACCAGATTGCTCAAGGTCAGTAATCAAAACTTTTGCTAGTGAATCGAGGCTGTGCGTTGTCTGCACTGCCTCGACTCGGCAACTTGATTCGCTTTATTGATGATCTAAAACTCAACAAAACAGCATACTAATTATTATTTAAACAGGAATGACGTGAGTAGTACTAGCGCATTGACAACACCTAAGCCCAACGTTCATATGAAGCCTTGGTATCAACGCCTTAATCTTTTAGATGGCGTGTTACTCGCTGTTATTTGTGTGTTTGCAGGCTGGCTTTATTATCGTTCTGCTGTTGGTATTAATTACCAGTGGCGCTGGGAAGATGCGTTTACACTAATTTTTATTCCGCCTTCTCAAGGCAGTATTCCCTATTTTTTCCAAGGCTTGATCGCAACGCTGCGCTTAAGTTTATGGAGTATGGTGTTAGCACTCTCTTTTGGCACATTGTTAGGTGTAGCAAGACACTCAAAGATCGCTTTTTTCAAAACACCGGCACTGATTTTTATTCAGTTGGTTCGTAATATTCCGCCGCTGGTGTTTGTCTTTATCTTTTACTTCTTTGTTTCTAACCAACTGATCCCATTGCTTGGTTTAGAAAGCATTTTACGTGAACACAATGGCGAGATTAACGCTGTTCAAGATTTCCTGTTCGGCCCAGCTAACCTTTGGGAAAACTTGGCGTCTGGTGTTATCTGTATTGGCTTGCTCTCTTCTGCTTATATTGCTGAAGTGATTAGAGCTGGCTTAGAAGGTATTCCTAAAGGCCAATGGGAAGCGGCCGATTCACTCGGTCTGTCTGCATTGTCTAAGTATCGATTTGTGGTCGGTCCACAGGTATTAACGGCTATCACACCGCCTTTGGCTGGCCAAGCAATCTCCTTGGTTAAAGACACGTCAATTGTGTCTCTGATTTCGATCCAAGAGATGACGTTTGTTGGCACTGAGATGGCAAACTCCTCAGGTTTGATCTTTGAGATCTGGCTGATTGTAGGCTTCGTATATTTTGCTTTGTGCTTTGCACTTTCGCGTCTGTTCAAAGTGATTGAGCAACGTTCTAGTGCTTACCTTAACCACCAGTAACGTCATTAATCAAAAGTACCAAATCGCCCGACCATTCATTGCCCTTATCAATTTTACCTGATTGGTTTAAGCTGTTGACCAATCAGGATTTATCCCTTCATATTTCTTCTTAGAAACACAGCAAAATACTCGCCTAATCACTATACTTAACGTACCGAACTACGTTGATTCATCTCAAGGACATTGCTCAACATGGACAATCATAAAGAAAGAGCTTTTTACGCCGTTGTTGGCGCATTGGTTGGAGACGCAGCTTCAATGGGGCTGCACTGGCTGTATGACCAAGAGAGGATCTTACACGTGGCTGGTTTTGAGCCTGAGTTTCGCTCACCGAATCGGTTCGATTATCAAGACAAAGGCTACTTTGCGCACCAAGGTAAAACCGCAGGTGAGCAATCGCAATATGGTGCTCAGTTACTGGCGATGGTCGACAGCTTAGTCGAAAACCAAAAATACGATGAAGCGAACTATATTCAACATTTCCGCTTCTGGTTTGATTTTGGCGGCAGTTGGCAAGGCTACATTGATAAAGCGACGCGCATGAGCTTGCTGAACATCCATCAATTAGAACTAGAGGACGCCCCGATTACTGCCTGTGGCGCAGACGATACGCAACTTCCCGCAGTCTCAAAGATCATCCCATTGGTGGCGTGTACTTACACCTCTCACACTTTACCAGCCATGGTAGAGAGTGCGGTGCGAGTCACTAACAATAACGACAAAGCAGTGGAGTGGGCGCAAGCCATCACCCTATTGGTTCAAGCGGCAATTCAAGGCAACTCGCCATTGCAGTCGGTAGAAATGGTGCGACAAACCTGTAGCAAGTTTGTACACGACCAAATCGACATGGCTTTGGCTGATCCCGAACTTTCAATAACAGATGCCGCGAAGAAGTTCGGATTGCATTGTGAACTGAGTGCCGCATTTCCCTTGCTGATTCGCATCATTGCGGGTGCTCAGAGCTATAAACAAGGTATTCGAGACAATATCTTATGTGGCGGTGACAGCTGCGGGCGTGCGATTGTGATTGGCGCTGTATTAGCGGCGTGTTTCTACGAAGAAGATGGCGAAATTCCATCCGAATGGCTAAAACAAGTCGAACTCAATGGCGGCGTGCTGTCTTTGCCTATTGAGTGATTTGCCGTAATAACGAACAAGGCAAAGCGCCTTTCTTGCTCAAGAGCTCGAAAGGCGCTTTTCTTTTCACTAGCCACCTAAAGTAATCACTTAAAAGAATGACTTAAAGGAATAGCTTCAGTTTTGGTCAATAAACTTTGCGGATCCCTACGACCGCCAGTTTATTGAGCTAACCAACCCTGAGAACTAGAACCTTCTCTAGAACCTTCTCTAGAACTGATACGCAGCGGAAAGCTTGTAGTTACGACCTGGTTCATAGTCATCCAAGGTAAAGCCTCTTGCTGTACCCGAACGAGACGCGTGTGAGGTGTATTGCCCATCAAACACGTTATCGATACCAAAGGTGACAGACAATCCATCCACATTTGATGGCACCCACTGAGCATACAGGTTATGAACGTCATAGCTTTCTTTCATCGGCTGACCATCGAATACATTGTCTTCGTCTTTAACAAACATTGAGTTCCATCCAAAGATCGTCTCAAGAGCTTCAGACTGATAATCGAGTGTTAGCGTGATGCTGTCACCCATATCAATGCTGCGACCATTACCACCCGCGACTGCACCGCCTGTTTCCTTATTTTTAGTCTCTGAAAGCGCATAAGAAAGCTTACTGTTAAACATCTCGTAACCGTAAGACAAGCTCGCCTCAAAGCCCTTTATCTCGACGTCACCTAAGTTGTAAATCAAGTAACTCTGGTTTACGGGTTGATACTCTTCGGCAATGTAATCATCAATATTGGTTTGGAATACAGTTAGGTTTGCGCCAATAAAGTGGTTATCTAAACGTTTACCGAAGCGCACACCACCTTGCGTGTTCTGCCCGGTTTCAGCCTTAATGTCGTCAGCTAAGAACGCTGCGTCTTGGTAAGCAATAAAGGTCTCCATCAACTCGGGTCCTTTGAACAGTGAACGGGTGCTCGCGAACAGCGTCCAATCTTGGGTCACATCCCATTGCGTTGCCAACGACCATGTTACGTCGTCAAAGTCATCGTTTCCTGTTTCGGCTTTACGCTGGTAATCATCAAAACGAACACCTGCAGTGATCGAAAAGGCTTGAGTAAAGTAGAACTGGTCTTCAACAAAAAGTGCGGTAGAAATTGCTGACTCATCCATAAACTTACTGCTGCCGTAATAGCTGCTCGATGACTTGTCCATGTAGTCAAAGCCATAAGTCGCGATATTATTAAACGACATCAGGCGATAGTCCGATTGGAACTTAGCATTCAGGCCAAAGTTTTGGTTTTTCGCTGTATTGTTAGATAAGCGGTTCGATGGCCAACGCGGTGCCATAACACTTTCATCACGCTGAATCTCGGTCTCTGTGTTGTACAGAATGACGTTACCTTGATGACTTTCGCCACGTAGCTCATAACTTGCAGTAATAGTGTCACGGTCATAATCAGTTGGAATCAGGATGTCGCTAGACAAGCCTTCGTTAGCACCACCTGACATATCTGGACGCGGGCTGTAATCACCACTATCACGGTAGAGATCATAAGAGAGTTCAAAGCGGTGTAAGTCACTCGGTTCAAAACCAATCTTACCGAGAATGTTGTAAACATCGCCTTCTGACCCAAAGGTTTCATTGCCGGCGCCGTCTTCGAAGTTATCACGACTCATGTAATGACTGTAAAGCATCGCATCGACGTTATCTGACAACAAACCATACACAGTGAGTGAACCTTGCTGGCTTGCGTTGGTTGCGTAACCGCCATAAACACGAGCGCCAAAACTCTCGTCATAACGAAGCATGTCTTTGGCATCTTTGGTTTCAAACAATACTGAACCGCCTAGTCCATTTTGCGTCACCGAATTGTTACCCACTTGGATATCAGCTGATTTCAAGATGTCAGGATTAAGAGTGAGGTTACCGATATGGTGGAACATATTGGCGTGCTGAGAAGCACCATCGAGTCGAATGTCTAAGTCAGTTTCGCTTAAGCCACGGATGGTAATTCGTTGGTTCACCGAGTGCGTTCCCCCAACATCAACACCGGGAATCTCACGCAGAAGATCTGACATATGGTCAGCTTGCTTGAGTGACATGTTATCGGCAATGATCGATTCAGTGTTGCTTGATACTCTCGTTCCCCACACCACAACTTCACCAAAGTGCGATGTGTTCTCTTCTGCAGTTACAGGGCTGCTAAACACGCTGGCAATAGCAATACAGAGGGCTGAAAGCTTGATTGTTGAGCTGACGGGGCTTTCCATAAATTCAATCCTAGATGTAAATGATAATAATTATCAAACATGATAGAGTTGTAATTTATGAATGCACAGATGATTTTCTTATGCAAAAACGCACAGATGTTATGAGGAACGGTCAAATGAGTGAAGTAACATCAAAGCAAACTAAACTTGCCGAAACGGCTGTGGCTGCAAGAGTCGAATTAAACAAGAAAGCTGTGTTAACAAACAAACCAGTATTAACAAAGAAGCCTGCGTTAACAAACAAACCTATGCTAACGAACAAACCTACGTTAACTAAAAAAGTGGCTCTGACCAAGAAGCTAGAACAGACTGAAAAGCAGATCATCGTGACACAAGGCCAAACCAAGCAGACATCACTTGCTGAGGGCAAATTCCTTTCTTACCAATACAATGACCAAATCTTTGTTCATGGCGGTCGCTGTATTGAATTGGTCGACAGTAACATCGTTTCAACCGCTCACTCAGCGATCTTGATTACGATTCTTCTCGAAGGGAAACTCACCTTTGGCTATGACGATCTTGAGTTCGATCTCGATGCCAGTAATGGGCCACAAGGCGTGGTGGTGAACCTTGCCAAGCCTGCCAACTTTAGGCGCTCGTTAATTCAAGATAACAAGATGAATAAGATCAACATCTTGGTTAAGCCACAATGGGTAAAACCACGTTTAAGTGACCACTGTTCAAGCAAATCATTCTTAGATTCGCACAAGGCGTTTTACGATGTGCAGTTCAACGCTGACATCATTCAACTCACCAACAGATTAACCAGCCAAGCGACACCGACTAACTTTCAAGACAAACTCGTCGTCGAGACGCTAACCCAACAATTGCTCGCTCAAACCTTGTCTCAGATGCCGATTCAA
This sequence comes from Vibrio splendidus, assembly GCF_003345295.1. Classification (NCBI taxonomy): domain Bacteria; kingdom Pseudomonadati; phylum Pseudomonadota; class Gammaproteobacteria; order Vibrionales; family Vibrionaceae; genus Vibrio; species Vibrio splendidus. The sequence continues at coordinate 936,656 of NZ_CP031056.1, read as the reverse complement.
TGTTGCCACGAGTGCACTTCTGAGGGCATTAACGCTAGTCCAAACGGCACGGAGCAGAACGTTGGCTTTGACCAAAACGATAACCAAGTTTCGACTGAAAAAGGGTTCGATGCCAAGATTGAAGACATCATCAGCTACATCGAAATCAATCTAGATAAGCCACTCAGCCTTGAAAGCATCGCAAATCGATTCTCAATGAGTATCTCTAACTTACAACGTCGATTTAAGCAGTCTTACAACCTGACGATCAACGGCTACATTCGCCACCGCCGCTTAGATATCGCGCGTCAACACTTAGAGCGTGGCTTGGTTTCAATAACCGAGGCAGCCTATGAAGCGGGTTATCAACACCCTTCAAATTTCACCAATGCATTTAAGAAAGCGTTCGGTGTTCCACCTCATACGCTTGCTAAACACTCTGTATCAAGGGGTAACTAGCTCCTGATGTAAGGAGTCTATGTGTTTTTGATAACTGGAACACACTGCGACAACTCACCCCTCAGCCAAGTCACAAACGGGTTTTCTGGCTGACCATACTCGCCGTTTTGTGTGAGCAGTATGTACTGGTGACCAGAAGGTACAAAACCAAACGGCGCGATCAAGTTACCTCTTTCAAGATCATCGGCAACTAAAGGATAAGACCCAAGCGCAGCCCCTAAGCCATCAACAGCCGCCTGAAAGCAAAAGTAGAAGTGTGCAAATGTTTGGTTCGCTCGAGCTTTTGACAACTCTCCGCTATTTACTGTGCCTTCAGTGATAAACGCCCAATGACTCCACGCATCTGGCCGCGTACTGCTGTGAAGCAGTTTTACATCGGCTAGATTATCTTTAACCTGTTGCCAATAATCCGGCGAGCACACAGGGCCTACCCACTCTTCGACTAACGGTATCTGTTTGTAACTCTCGGTTAATTTAAAGTCATCTCGGCGAATCGCCATATCTAATCCAGTTGCGCCTAATGTCACAGGCCCACCCGCCGTAGACAAGCGAACATCAATTCCAGATTCGTTATAGAAATCACCAAGTCGAGGCATTAACCAACGCATGGTCAATGTGGGTTCGCATGAAACCTCCAACGCTTGATGATTCAGCTGATTAAGCTTATGGACTCCAGTCTCCAAGGCTTGGAACGCTTGCTCTGTGTAACCTTTGAGTAATTCCCCCTCTTTGGTGAGACACACATTCCTACCCTGCTTATAGAACAAGGCGCGAGATAGGTGATTTTCCAATACCTTGATCTGCTTACTCACTGCGCCATGTGTGATATTGAGTTTATCCGCCGCATCACTGTAACTTCTCGAATGCGCTGCTACGTGGAAAATATGGAATGCTTTCAAATGTCTCATGTGTGATTTTTTTTCACAGATAGGTGGAATGCATTTCGATTATAGGCAGCAATTAAAAACCATACAATGACAGCTCATCAAATAAGAGAGTTGGAGTATTTATGGAGTGGTTGAGCTTAGCGGTGTTGGGACTATTGATTGTTATAAGCCCCGGTGCTGATTTCGTTTTAGTTTTGAAGAACAGTGTTAATCAAGGTAGACAAGCCGGTATTTGGACTGCAATAGGTGTGAGTTTAGCCATTTGTGTTCACATCAGTTATTCAATGCTTGGGATCAGTTACTTAATCTCACAGAATGAACAGCTGTTTGACATGATCAGGTACGCAGGTGCAGCCTACCTTATTTATCTAGGACTAAAAGGTATCTTGAGTGCGGACAACAAGCTTGCACCTATGGAAGGTGCAAAGCAAATCACCAGTGTTTGGCGCTATTTAGCCCAAGGTTTTTTTTGTAACGTGCTCAACCCAAAAACCATGTTGTTCTTCTTAAGCATCTTCAGCCAAGTCATCTCACCTGATGCAGAGAACCAACATGTCGCACTCGGCTATGGGCTTTATATGATCGTTCTTCACGGCTTGTGGTTTGGCGTTGTCGCTATGCTGTTTACTTCAAAGACATTGCAGAAGCATTTATTGCGAGCAAAGAAAAGACTCAATCAAGCGTGTGGGGTTGGATTAGTGACATTCGGGGCATTGTTGGCGGTTAAATTTTAAATTGAAAACCAAAACAAAAAACCTCAATGGCGAACTGTGCCGTTGAGGTTAATAACTAATGCTTGGAATTACTGACGCCACATATAGACAAACTGGTCGTTTTGCGAGGTGATTTCAAAGCCAAACCTCAAGTACAACTCCCCAACTCGATTACCTTGTAGATAACAAAGTTCGACGGGTTTATTGAGGCTGTCAGCCTTAGTTAAACAATCTTTCAATACTTGGCTACCAATGCCTTTACCATGATATTCAGGTAATAGAAAGAATCGGCAAAAATAGAAGTGATCGCCCTTGTCTTGCAACAACACACTGCCAATCGCTTTATCTTGATATTCAATGATTTCAGGGCGTTCTTCTGCCCACTCTTCGGCGTGTATATCTCGTTGAATTTGTTCATCCCAGCCAAAAACAGCCTTGATTGGCTCAAATTCAGCCGCCTTTTTTAGCACGAACAAAAATTCATAATCTGATGACTGAGCGGGTCTTGTCGAATACTTCAAAATATCTCCAACAATAATCAATGAATCAGAATCTACAATGGCTTCATTTCCCAAAAGATCGCTATCTACAAGCAAGTGAGAATTGGAAGGTGCCATGCTTCAGTGTTCATTTAGGGTTTAGTTGATAGCGTAGAACTTCGTGTTTATCTTGCTCTGAGTAAAAGGTATTTAAGAACTGCCCACCACACTTCTCAATCACTTTCTGCGAAGCAATATTGCCGTACTCGCAGGTAATAATAGCGTTTTCAGTCAGTACGTGACGTTGAACCCAAGACAACATATGACTTGCGATACCTCGCCCTCTCGCTTGTGGCAAAGTCTCGTAGCCTATATGTCCGATAACGTCATGAATGTATTCACTGGTGCCATGACGAACTCTTATCACACCAAGGATTTGACCAGAGTCGATACAAAAATACGTAGAAGCAGGCGTCCAACCTTCTGGCAGTTCCTCACCTTTTGAATAAGCGACTCGCCTTTTTAAATACGCATCGCTGCCATCAGAAATACCGGTATAGATTTCGAGTCCATCATCGATACAAGCTTTTACATAATGGTGGAACGCATTTGAGTGCGCCATGTCTGCTTTGACTATATCCATATAACTTCTATTCCTACCTAATACTTGTCTGACTATTCACTAAGCCCAACGCTAGGCTAGATGCATGGTATACTCTTGGTGCCCTGTGTGCTCTTCGGCTTGTTCACTTACGATGTTAAAGCCTTGAGAAAGGTAGAAATCAATGGTCGCTTGATTCTCTTTATACACATTCAAAGACAAATTAGGGCATTCAAGCTTGGCATGTTGCATGAGCTGTTTCCCAATGCCACAGCCTTGATGCTGCGGGCTAACAAAGATCGCAGCTAAGATACCTTCATAAAGCGAACAAAAGCCACGAACCTCGCCGTCTACTTGATACACGTAAGTTGTTGATGCAGGCATGTATATGTCGCGCATATTACCCACTTTCGACTCCCAAAACTCAGGAGCCACAAAGTCATGCGCCTTGATCGAGGCGGTTAACCAAATATCTAAAACGGCTTCAATATCAGCGGGGTTGTACTCTCTAATCATCTTAATTCTCAGGCAATTAATGCTGTTTAATAGGCGAACAAGTATGCCGAGAAGCCACGTAAAGTTATTGAAGATTTACGACAATGTCTCAGTCAGAATTATTGAACGGCAATGATAGAACAATACCATTGGCCGCTATTGCTTCTTAACGTACTTCGCCGTAACCAGCATTTCACCGCCACCATCAAGCTTGCAATCTAACTGATGGTCTTTGCCTTCATTGATTCGTCTGATTACGGCTTTAGTGCCGATTTTCAGTACAGAAGAACTGCCTTTTATTTTTAAATCTTTAATGAAGGTAACTTTATCGCCACTTTCCAATACAACTCCATTTACGTCCTTAACACGCGCGGCTTCTCTTTCTAAACGCTCTTCTTCTGGGTTCCACTCATAGGCACACTCAGGGCAGATTAGGTTGTTTTGATCTGGGTAGACATATTCAGATTGGCATTGCGGACAAGGAGGTAAAGACATACGTTAATACTTCATTTAAATAGAATTTGTTCCATTTTAATGACTCTTGTTAGGCTTAGCGAGCACAAATCGAACCAATTTTCGGTAGCAGAATTTAGCGTAGAAAAGAACAGCACCTAAAACGAACAAACACAGCCGTTAAGCTGTGTTTGTTTAAAGGCTTGGGAAGCGGAACGGATTAACGTTCTACTTTTGGCGAGTAAATCGAGTAAGCGGTGATTTGCCCTGCCACGATTGCAGAGAACATGAATAACGCCGACAAACCAATACTAGGAATAGGCAGAATCGATTGTTCAAACACAGACTGACTGGCACTCACTAATACTCGGCTACCCGGAACCAAAATGATAATGCCTTGCACGATATAAATAGAGCCCGTGAGTTCCATCTTCTTGGCAATCCAAGTTCCGTACAAAGTAATAAGAACCGTCGTAACCCAAGTACCCACAACCCAACCACTATCAAAACCTAGATAGAACGGCCCCCACATACCCAGAACCGCGACTGGCAAGCCAAGCAAGATGTCTTTAGGGCGCGCATTGAACATCACACCGATAGATACTGAGATCAACACCAAGCCTGATATGTGCATCCACATCGGTACCGCATTGGTATAGTCGATAGAAACCGCTTGTCCCCATATTGCTTCACCAATATTGAGACCCATGATAATCCCAACAAACAGCTTGATCAGCGTTAAGGCACTCTGCCCTAATAAACTGGTACCAGAGACGAGATCATTAAACGCCAAACATTCTAATGCGTTGGCTATGGATAACCCGGGGACAAACAAGACGATCGAGGCGATACACAACGCCCACACCGGAATCGGCAACCCTGTACTTGCCAGAAACGCCACAAAGATACCCGTTAACAATGCAGAGATGAACTCAACCGCGATAGCGCGACGTGAATGAAGAACTTGCTGACAGACCCAAACCATCAAACCCAATAATGCAGAAAAGCCCACTGCTTCCAACGTACTGCCCACCAGCATCAAATACGCAGGCGGAATACCCATATTGGCTAGTGCAGTCACAAATTTAGAGTAACCGACAGGCTCTGGTACAGGCTCACTGCTCGGTTGGTTAATACGAATGATCGTATTGGCCAACAAACTCAGGTTAATTGAAGCAGGCTTTAGACGCTTTAGAATCACAGCGTTGTTATCGTCTGGAAACTGATAATTAATCGCGGTTGGCGTTGCTTGGATCATCACATCCACACCATGCTTTTTAGCATAATATTGTGTATATTTTTCAAGCTTATACGGAGCGCAACCACTGCGGTGAAGAGTATCACCAATTTCAACAATTTTGTTAATTCGGAACTGAGAAGGCATGGGTATTTTAGGGGAGACAAAATGTGCGGCAAATGTACCAAACGACAGACGGAATGACGAGGCTTTTGCGTGAATTATCAACTGAACTCGTTACTTTTTTCTGCAAAGGCTTAGAAGTCTCTATAACTCTACTCATTTGGGATTAGTTTACTGAATGTTTTGACCGACTAATAAGTTAAATTTATGCATTCAGATTGTTATTAACGAACGCCGAAACACGAATAAAAATCAGTTTATGTTAACACTCCAAATACCTTAATTTTCATTAGATTTATGACAACTGAGCACCACCAAAGCAGGTTTATAAATTAAGGTGGATTTATCGAAAAAAACGGCATGACATTTACTATTATTTCTCGCCCTCCTTTTAACGAGATTTTAGTCACATTTTATTCACTCTCATAACGCCAGATATGATTGAAAAACTAGCGGAGTGGTGGTTATGCGAGCACTTAGAATAAAAATGAAAGAAAAAGGTTTCGTTTTCAGTTAGATGTGGCATTATCAAACTCGTTAAGATGATGTGCGTACATCGTATAATGGCTATTACCTCAGCCTTCCAAGCTGATGATGCGGGTTCGATTCCCGCTGTACGCTCCAGTCTTCTTGATGCCTCAGTCTTACTCTTAAGACAGTGTGCGTGCATCGTATAATGGCTATTACCTCAGCCTTCCAAGCTGATGATGCGGGTTCGATTCCCGCTGCACGCTCCAACTTCTGTTTAGTTTCAAATTCTCGTTAGTGACAATATCTCTTTAGATTCACCATCTCCTCTTAGCTTCAAAACCTAAAACAATTAAAACTGCGCACTTCATTGTGTGATTTTTTGTATTAAAAAAGAGCAATACCAAATGATATTACTCTTTGAATATTCTTAATTTAATTGGTTACCTCAATCAAGCTGTCCTTCATCTAAAGCAGACGCGACCCAGACAAGCGGCGCATTCCAGTTGATGGTTATCTCGTTCAACGTCCAAGCTCCAATATTATCGCTGTAACACGTTTGTCCAACACACTTGCCTTTCATCACAGCGGCAATAGGATCACTAAAACTTACCGAATTTGGGCCTCCAATTAACGCACCCGGTGCTGGTTTTGGTGAACTTTCATCAGCAGCGTAAGCCCAGAATCGATGATGAGGATTCTCAGCAGGTTTCGTTCCATAACCAGTAACATAAGAGATATTCATCGGGTTACCCCCGAGGATATAATCCATCGCACTAGCCGCCGCTTTGATGTATCGAACATCATTAGAAAAATCGTGAGCGTAAATCAAAAAGATACTTCGGTTTACAAGGTTGGAGTTTGAGCCCCACGAATACTCTTCGACGGTATAAGGAATGTTGTAGCCTTCATTGGCAACTTGCTTGGTATAAGATTCTGCCGTTTTAATGATGTTCTTACGTGCTTGTTCAATAACCTGGCTGTCCAATGAATTAGGTACCACGGCTAAACTCACGGTGCCCGCAGGCGCTATATACTGCCAATACATATCACCATTCGCATTAATGTTCCCCTTCGGCACTTCAAGATAGTGCGGAGAATCAATCAATACTTTTTTATAAACCTCATCATTGGTTGTGATAAAGAGCTCGGCCGCAGCCCAGTATCGCTCATCACTCAATTCGATATCATCATACGGCCCAGAACCGGTGAAGTTGTCGTAAGCATAGATATCTTGATGTTGATTGGCTGCGTTCCACGCTTTGGTCGCTGAATCCAAACATAACTGCGAGAAATCACTGTCGATATCTTTCCAAATACGTGCGCACTGAGCACCGATTGCCGCCAGATTCAATGAAGCTGCAGTAGTGGGATAACCAACATAACGTTTCTGAGTATCTTTATGTGGTGGTAATGGCATGCCTGTCCAAGACTCATCTGCGATCTTGTGGAATGCCAGCCCTCTCGCGTTAATTTCGGTAAGTTTGAGGTTTTTACTCGCAGACTGATTACCAACAGGAACGGCGATAGGCGTGTCAGAGTCAACTTGCATCGCTAACATGAACTCTATGTTCCAGCGAGCTTCAGACAACAGCGGGTTAACGCCATTGGTTGCTTCAGGGATTTTTACTTTGCTCTCTGAAAAAGGAAGTGATTTGTTCTCTAAGAACTTACCTCGCTCGAATAAATTCAGGAGTGTCCAAGTTGAAATACCACTATTCACCGTGTATTTACCATGGTCGCCCGCATCGTACCAACCACCGGTCGCATCAATAGTCAGGTTGCAACCAGACCATTTATTCCCCCAACTATCGATTTTATCAAAACATGTCGCCGTGTCGGACATGTGACCACCGGGCCTCGCAAGATCCTCACGTTGAACGAACTCAGGCTTTATTTCAATGCCGCTTCGATTTTGATAGAAGTAAGACAACGCATCGAGCTTCAACTTACTATAAACATCGTTTCGAATATCGAACGGATAACTGACATCATCGCCGACTTCGATCTTTAAACCTTTCATTGTGTCTGTATAGTTTGAAAGATTAACTCGGTGAATGTGCTCACCCGACGCTTTATTCAGGCCGAATACTTCTGTTTTACCGAGATCAAGGCTGATCCCTGATTGAGAGACTAATGTCCATTTCAAAGGTGTCGTCGAGGTGTTTTCAACAAAGACATATTTATCAGATTTCGGTAAGAAACCTACTTGATTGGCTCGAATAGGCATCTTAGTCGCCACTTTTACAAATGGCTTACCCACGACAGAAACATTGTCTACACAGATGACACCCGTTTTCTGTGCGCCTAATTGAAACTGGAATTCTGTATCGGCGTCACTATCAAGTTCTTGTACAAAATCAAACGTATAGCTTTGCTTGTCTGTTGATACACCCACGTCACTTAGAAAATAATGCGTATAAGGAGGCCCTTCATGTTGGATCAAGACTTTCATCTCAGTATCAATATTTGCATATGCATCGAACGATACCTGATATTTCTGACCTTGCTCTAGACCAATGCCACTGTGACCAAAAATGATATCCCAAGAATTCTTTCCTGGGTTTTTAATATCAATACACGCTTCATGTTCTGTTTCTACATTTGCGCCAGCATTCCACCAACCATCCATATTGCCTTTAAAGTGACTATTCCTAATCTGCTCTTCTGCATAAGTTGCTCCAGAAGATAAAATCATGACAACCGCGAGAGATAACGTTCCTTTTTGCATCATTATTCCTTAAAGATGTTTCATATCTCCAAGGAAACTAGCGAAATAGATTCAATAATAGAGAGTTAACATTCGCAAAAAATAGACTCGTAAAAATAAATATTATGATTTCTTGTGATGTTTAACACTAAGGAACAAGCTCATGAATCAATTGCATGGATAGACAAAACGATGTTGTGCTAGTGCTTCTCATTAAACTCAAATTTCATAAAAGTGGGGGTTTAATAATCTTGGTCAATATCCGAAAAAACAGTTGTGTTAATGTGCGCGTATTAGCAACAACCAAAAATAATTAAAAATGTTTAAAAGCAATGAGTTAACAATAAACATCGAAGCAATCAATGTCGCACTGTCAAAAGTTGAAAATGCGAACAAGATTCAGCTTAATACGTTGAAAGGTTATGTGAGCAGCGAACCAGAACAGGCCGTGCTTGCGTTTCGTTCTTTGAATGAAGTGGAATCGATCGACGACAAGCTTAAGAAGATCATGTCAGAGCTACCACACCTCAGTGGCGAAGCTCATCATCTGCTTGAAACTTCTATCTTGCTACAGTGATTCTAGCTACAGATAAGCCTCAGCCAATACAAGTTAGTTCATGTATTCCTGAACAGGTTGAGACTTATCTTTAACTGGTCACAGCGTTTAACCAATGACTTATCCGTTACACAAAGCTGTACTGATAGGTTGAAATGAATTGGTGATGTAAGACCCTCGCATTACTCCCAGAAGTTCCACCATTTTTTGCTGTTTTCCTCACGCTGCTGTTGGCCTTTTTCTGAACCTTTCCCCTCTTCTTTACGCTCTTGTTCCGCTTTTTTGTCTTTCTGCTTTTCTAATCCCGACTTTTCTTCGTCCTTATCCATATCATCTTTAAGCTTCTCTTTCTTATCTTTGAGCTTCTCTTTACTCTCTTCGAGGGCTTCTTTCTCGTCTTCTAAATCATCAAGCTCTTTATCTAACTTCTGCTTATCTTTTTTGTTCTTACTTTTTTTCGTTTTCTTCTTTTTCTCTTCGATCATCGAATCAAGCTGCTTCTCACGATCATCCATTTCGCCTTCAACTTTTTTTGCCTCAGCGAATGTTTTTACTTCTTCTAAATCGGGCTTACCTTTACCAGTCCACTCAGGTTTAGCAGCAATACTGTGGGTCGACCACGTTATCAAAGCACCCGTAACTGCAAGTACTAGAACTGTCTTATTCATCCTTAAACTCCTATTCCTATAGTCTTTTAAAGCTAATACCTAAATAGCACTAAAACAAGGTAGCCATACCTAGCACTCATCCCTTTGAACTAGATATGGCTTGTGTATCACCTTATAGCGTTAATGCTTTGACCATACCCGCTTCAGCGTGACCAAGAATATTGCACGCGAACTCTACGTTATTATCACCATGAAAATGCCAAAGCATCTGCTTCGCTTTGCCCGGCTTAACCGTGACTGTACTGCCCGAGTCATGAGCGTGATTACCCATTTTTTTCATCATTTCACGATGCTCTAGCTGCTCTGAGGCAGAACCAATCGAGAATTCATGATCAATCTTGCCTGTATTCATCACAACAAACTGCACTACGTCATTTGGCTCTATATCGACCTTGTTCTTAAAGGTGATTTTCATGTCATCGCTCAGTAGGACATGAACCACTTTATCCGGCTTTACGCCTTGAGCTGGCATCCCAACTTCTGACATACCTTCCATGTTCATCATTCCATCCATATTCATCATCTTCGAATGGTCCATCTTTCCACCCTTCATCATGCTGTGATCCATTTTTGAATGATCCATTTCTCCGCTCTTCATCATCGAGTGATCCATGCCTGAATGATCTTTACTTGAATGGTCAACAGCTGAGTGATCCATTTCAGCAAAAGCCGTTGCAGTGGTCAGTGTTAGAGCGATAGCAATTAGTGTCTTTTTCATGATCGTTCCTTAGATTAATTCAGTTATTTATTTGTTAGTTTCATATGTTCATGTGGTGCACCCTTACCTACTCCTGTCTCGCAAGTAAGGGCCTTATAGTCAGTGCGTTATTTACTTGTCTCGTTTTGGCTCTGAGTAATCTCACGCTGTTTCCAGAGCTTAAAGATTGCAGGCAACACCAGTAGGGTGAGCAACAGCGCAGAAGCCATACCGCCTATCATTGGTGCTGCGATTCGTTGCATCACTTCAGAGCCCGTACCCTCGCCATACATGATTGGAATTAGGCCGATAATCACCGTAAGTACAGTCATCATCACAGGGCGCACACGCAGTCCTGCCCCTTCACGGATCGCATCCGTTAAGTCTTCACTCTGAAGTGCTTGCTGGTTCTCTTCTGCATCCAACTTTTTGTAGTGCCAAGCTTGGTTTAGGTAAACCAACATGATCACACCTATCTCAACGGCAACCCCGGCAAGCGCGATGAAGCCCACACCCACCGCAATGGAGAAGTTGTAATTGAGAACATGCATTAGCCATAGGCCGCCAACCATCGCGAGTGGCAATGTCAGCATGATCATCATCACCTCACCGACACGGCGGAAGCTGAGGTAGAGCAACAACATGATGATGGCGATGGTGATTGGTACTACGACACTTAAACGTTCTTTGGCACGCTCCATGTATTCGTATTGACCAGACCATGCCAGTGAATACCCGGCAGGCAAGACGATTTGGTCAGAAACAACTTTTTGCGCCTCTGCGACATAAGAGCCAAGGTCACGCCCTTCGATATCGACAAATACCCAACCGTTAGGGCGTGCGTTCTCCGTTTTGATCATCGGTGGGCCATCTTCATAACGAATATCAGCAACATCAGAGAGAGCAATTCGCGCACCGTTTGGTGTCACTAACGGCAGGTTCTGCAACTTAACGACAGAGTCACGATAGCTTTGTGGATAGCGGACATTGATTGGGTAACGTTCTAGCCCTTCAACGGTTTCACCCACGTTCATGCCACCAACCGCAGTCGAGATAACCTGTTGCACTTCTTTAATGCTCAAGCCATATCGCGCAGCAGAGCGGCGTTTAATGTCTATCGTCACATAACGACCACCAGCAACACGTTCGGCATACACAGAAGCCGTACCGCGAACACCATTTAAGATAGGTTCCAGCTGAGAACCAATATCTTCAATTACGCTCAGATCCGGGCCTGCGATTTTGATACCGATTGGGGTTTTAATGCCGGTCGCTAACATGTCGATACGGGTTTTGATTGGCATAACCCAAGCATTGGTTAAACCGGGGAACTGAATCAGATCATCAAACTCTTTACGCAGCGACTCTGTAGTGACACCGTCACGCCACTCATCTCGTGGTTTAAGCTGAATCACCGTTTCAATCATGGTCAGTGGCGCAGGATCGGTTGCCGTTTCTGCGCGTCCGATTTTGCCCCATGTGGTTTCGACTTCTGGAATGGTTTTGATGAGCTTGTTGGTTTGTTGCAACAACTCACGAGCCTTACCTATTGAGATACCCGGATACGTGGTTGGCATGTACATCAAATCCCCTTCGTCCAAAGGAGGAATGAACTCACTACCAAGCTTGCTGGTTGGGTAATAGGCAGACGCCATTAAGCCAAGTGCGATAACAATCATCACCTTTGGATATTTTAGGCTGAAGTTTAGAAGCGGCTTGTACATCGCCACTAAACTGCGGTTAACTGGATTCTTGTTTTCAGGTAACACGTTGCCACGAATAAAGTAGCCCATTAACACAGGCACAAGCGTGATAGCCAAACCGGCTGCTGCGGCCATCGCATACGTCTTGGTAAACGCAAGTGGCGAGAACATCTTGCCTTCTTGCCCTTCTAGCGCGAACACAGGTACAAAGCTCAAGGTAATGATGATGAGCGAGAAGAACAGTGGTGCGCCAACTTCTTCTGCCGCTTTACCAATCACTTGCCAACGGTTTTTGTCAGTGAGCGGAGTCCGTTCAATATGTTTATGAACGTTCTCGATCATTACTATGGCACCATCCACCATTGCGCCAATCGCAATCGCTATTCCACCAAGAGACATGATGTTGGCGTTAATACCCTGCCAATGCATCACAATGAATGCACCCAAGATACCGACAGGCAGACTTAGAGCGATAACCAACGACGAACGGATATGGAACAAGAACAGCGCACACACGACGGCGACCACGATGAACTCTTCAGCAAGCTTCTTCCAAAGGTTTTCAACGGCTGAATCAATCAAAGTAGAACGATCATAAGTCGCGACAATCTCGACACCATCAGGTAAGCCCGCTTGCAGTTTAGCGAGTTTGGATTTAACTGAGTCGATCACTTCACTGGCATTTTCACCAAAGCGCATCACGATAACGCCGCCAACCGCTTCGCCCTCACCATTGAGTTCAGAGATACCACGACGCATTTGCGGGCCAAGGTTAATGTCGGCAATGTCGCCCAATAACAGAGGAGTACCCTTGTCGGTCACTTTTAGCGGCAGAGATTGAATGTCTTCGATGCTTGTGAGGTAGCCGGTTGTACGAACCATGTGCTCGGCTTCGGCAATTTCAACGACAGACGCACCGGTTTCTTGATTACCATCTTGGATTGCCTTGTTGACTTGCTGAAGTGTTAGGTCGTAAGCACGTAACTTGGCAGGATCAATCTGTACTTGGTACTGCTTCACCATGCCGCCAACGGTCGCCACTTCAGACACGCCTTCTACGGTTTGCAGCTCGTATTTCAAGAACCAATCTTGCAGACTACGAAGCTCTGCTAAGTCGTGCTTACCGGTTTTGTCTTGCAGTACATAGCTGTAAACCCAGCCTACACCAGTTGCATCTGGTCCTAGTGTTGGCTTGGCACTCGATGGCAAGTTAGGTGCAACTTGGCTTAAGTACTCCAACACTCGTGAACGCGCCCAGTACATATCGGTATCGTCATTGAAGATGATATAGACATAGGAATCACCAAAGAACGAGTAGCCACGAACCGTTTCTGCACCCGGAACGGCTAACATCGCCGTTGTGAGCGGATAGGTCACCTGATCTTCGACTACTTGAGGCGCTTGCCCCGGATAGCTGGTTTTGATGATCACCTGGACATCAGAAAGATCTGGGATAGCATCGACGGGCGTATTTTTAACGCTGTATAAGCCGCCAAATACGATGGCTACAGTGGCAACCAGAACCAAGAATCGGTTACTGATGGACCAACGAATGATTGCATTGATCATAATGTGCCCTCACCCGTGCTATTCGTCGGTTCGAGAGATTTGAGCACATAATCAGAACCTTGCTTCGCCACTAGAAACCGAATGCTTTGACCCTCGGTAAACTCGGATAAATCAAGGTCATCACTTACTTGGAAGTTCATTTCACCCGCCTTCCAATTCCACTCAAGGACTGGCTGATGTTTTACGGTGATCATGCCAAAATCTGCCATCAACATAGTGATGTCACCTGTTACCCAAACTTCGCCAGCGATCTTGTGTTTGTTGACCTTGTAATTAACAACCTCGTACTGCCCTGACTCTGTCTTTCTCATCTCAAAATCAATCGCCTTACCACGTTGCACGTCACTCATATCCAAGCCTTCCGCAAAGGTGAAATTCATCACCATGCCCGGCCAATCCCATTCAGGAACAGGCTGATGGTTAATCGTCACCATGCGACTGCCTTTCATAACATCGGAAATTTCACCGTTTGCCCATACGGTTTCAGCTTCTTCCTCAACACCATTGATACGTGACAGATCAGCCGATTGGCTCGATTCAGAGTCCAACATAAAGTGCGCAGAAGTCACGATATGTTCACCTTGTTCAAGCCCTTGCAACACCTCGATTTTCTCGTCAGCTTCACGCCCGACTTCAATGCGTGCTGAACGGTATTTGCCCTCACCTTCGGACAACACTACTCGTGTCATACCACCAGAATGAATCACCGACGATCTTGGGATAGTAAGAACAGATTCATCACTTATTGGCTTCAACGCAATATTGGCGAACATGTTCGGTTTTAGCTCGCCATTAGGATTCGAGAACTTCAAACGAACGCGTAAAGTTCGAGTTTTCGGGTCAAGAATTGGATACACATAATCAACGTTGCCCTGCCACTCTTTGCCCGGAATCGCATCAAGTGTCATCTCTGCATTACTGCCCGATGAGATCCAGTGAGCTTGGCGCTCAAACACTTCGGCATCAACCCACACCTCGTCTAGAGGGCCTGCGCTGATTACCGCTTGCGCAGGCGAAAGATAACCACCCTCACGAATATTGAGGCTAGCGATAACGCCATCTGCAGGTGCTTTAATTTTTATGGTTTGCGAGGCTTTACCTCGGCGAGTGATCGAACGAATCTGAGCTTTATCGACACCCAAGGTGATCAAGCGTTCAGTGGAGCCCTTGACCAACCCTTTGCGACCCGTTTTGTATGCACTAAGTAACTCTTCTTGTGCCTTAACCAGCTCTGGAGAGTAAAGAGTGAACAACACATCGCCCTGATTGACCTTCTCACCGACAGCATTGATATAAAGCTTCTCAACCCAGCCAGCTGCTCTTACGTTGGTTTGCCACAATGTACTTTCATCAAACGCCACGTAACCCACGGTTTCAATCCGAGGAGACAACGCTTCAAAGTTAACTTTTGCTGTTTTGACACCAAGATTATTTTCTACCGACGGGTCGATATACACAGTTCCCGCCTTGTCTGCTCCCGCACTTGAGTCATCCGCATAAACAGGAATTAAATCCATCCCCATTGGTGACTGCCCCGGTTTGTCTCGCTGATAATTTGGGTCCATCGGAGCCACCCAGTACAGAGGCTCATCCTTGGTTTGTTTACTTACTTCGGCGTCTGTACTCGTTGCCATCGCTGACATGTTATGTGCTGACCCAACGACAAAGTGATTCACACCAAAACCCAATGCACCACCGACCAACAAAGCGATAGTCGCTACTTTTACTGTATTCATTGTCTATTCCTTTATTGATTGGCTGTTGTGTTGAGTTGCGCTTGAGTTGAGTTGTGGTTGGTTTACTTGGTATTCAAAACCACTGACTAACGCCGCCAGTTTGCTGTTAACGATGTTGAGATCGGTGATCAAACGTTGTTGCTCTAACTTAAGCGCTAGCTCATCGGTCGTTGCTAAAATGACATCGTTAAACTGAGCGGTATTGTTTTGATAACCCCTTTCAACCGCGCTGATTCGGGCTGCGGTTTGAGGAAGCAAGGACGTTTGATAGCGATCTAATCGCTGGATCAGATTTGATCTGTCCACCAGCAATGCGTTCACTTGCGCGTTCATTTGGGAAAGTAAGGTGTCTTTTTGAGATTTAGCCGCACCAACTTGATACTGAGCAGCCGATAAGTTTTTATCTTGTCGATTCCCCGTAAACAGCGGAATGTCGACTGTCAGATAAGCACTCACCAAATCAGAAGCAGGTTCACCCGCCATGTTATTGGCTTGGCGGTGCGCATACATCACTTCTACCCCAAACTGCGGGGTATAAGCTTGCTCGGCTAACTCAACCTGAGTTTGATTAGAAGAAATACTGACATCGGAGATCTTAACCAAAGGATGGTCAGTCAGTAGCTGGTAGTGCTTGGTTGAATCGGTATTGGTCTCTAATTTGCTTTCTAACAATGACCAATCGATTTGGTTAGTTGCATTCAGTGTGCCCTGAGAATCAAGAACCTGAGAGCCTAGCCAATCAGAACCCAACCATTCAGAAAACTGAGAGATTAAACGGCGTTGAACCTGTTGGTTTGCCTGAAGTTTCTCATCAAGCTTGCTCACTTGAAGCTGAGCATTAAGCAGATCTTGTGCTTCACTTTTACCAATCGAGTAATTGGTTTGTACATAATTTTCAAGCTCAACCAACAAACGACGATTTTGACGAATCACCGACTCAGCTTTTTGTTGATAACCTAACTCAAGCCAAAGCTGCGTCATGCTATTCGCAACCGTCAATTCTCTTGCTTGCACCTGCAAAGCTAAAGCATCAGCCTGTTGGCCTGCCTTTTTCTGTTGGAGGTTAAGCGTATCGCCACGCTCAAACTGCTGCATCACCCCTACCGATATATTAGTCATCGGGTCTTCGTCGAATTGAAAGCTATCGACAGGCAAACCGCCAAATCCAACTTTTAATTTCGGGTCCATTAAGGTCGCGTTGGCAATGCCCGTTTCTCGCATCGCTTGAGACTGAGCAAAGTACTGTTTGCGATTTCCATCTTCGCTTAAAGCAATCTCAATCAGTGTATTGAGTTGCTGCGTCGAGCTTGCTTGGTCATATGCTGAAATGTGTTGAGCATTTGAAGCTGACGCAGTGTTAGCCGCGAGCGTAGCACTTGAAAACAAGGCCATAGGCAAGGCAGCAGCAACCACTAAGCTCGTGTTCATAACAAACACATAGGTTGTTGGTTTCATATTCACAATGAATGTCCATATCTAGCGCTAATTAGCGCATAAAAAAGAATGGCTTATCAGATTTATCTAACTGATAGAGCTGTATTTTTAGATATAGATTTATGCAGTGGGCGGGCGTAACAAAGATTGAGCACGTGCGACTTTCTGGCCAATCGTGACCGATTGAAAACGAGCTAATGAAAAGGAAAGTTGATCAACGGCTTGAACAGCCTGAATTGGATAGGGACTTGCAGAACACATTGAGGCACAGCAATCGGCACTCGAACAATGGTTACCCATCATCGAACTGCCGTCTTCGCTCATTGAAGACATATCGCATTGAGCCATCAAAGCATGGGCACTCATGTTAGAGTCTTCAGCGTGTACTTTTTCACTCATCACATGACACCCTGCCATTGAATCATTAACCGAAGTACCGCTGTGGTAACAAGCCGATTTGCTCGACCCCATTTCCATCATCATTACTTCAGTCATAAAGGCTGAGGAGCTTGAGGCATAGCTAGACATCAACATCGCAATGATGCTGAAAACAATAATCCAAGTTTTTCGGAATGTGTTTGTCATAGTTTACCTTTGAATTTACACCGCAACTATAAACGTTACCCTTAGGGTAAGGTCAATGCCATTGTGCCGATATTTATCTGACCGTTGAAAAAGTATTCATCCTCTCTTTCATCAAAATGAGATAATTCTTCGACTTTGCAGTTTTTTCTTTAAAAATTATCCAATTAGCTAGCGAAACCTCTATCTGTGTATTTTACTTAAAATAGTGCAACCACGATTCACGGATGATAAAAATGGCTAACAAAAGAAACGTCGAAACAGACAAGAAAAATACAGAAATCAAAAATAAAAAAAGTAACGAGCTAGAACAAAAGAAACCAACACAAAGAAAGAAGCGCAGACTGCATTCACATCTAAAAGTGAATATCCCACTTTTTCAGTCACTCATGATGATTTTGCCATCATTGGCTAAACACGCTGCTGCCGAAAGTATAGACAATTCCAGCGACGCTGCAGATCAAGTAACCGCAAATAACGTGACCGAAAAAGATGTCACCGATGACCATAGCAAGGCGGACTCATCTGCGGTTGCTCATCAAGAAGCTCAGACAAGTGACAGCGATGTAAACTCAACCTTGAGTGCAAGTCATGCCCCCCATGGTTCGAGCTCTCACTTGGTTCCTTCTCATCATTTGTCGACGCTTTCTCACCCGCAAGTCCATTACATTCCTTCGGTATCGATGCCGACTATCTCCTCAGGAAGTAACGGTCAGCCGACTCATTCGAATGCGCCTACGACGCCCGCTTTACCCGTCACCTTCATGCCAGAAGTCATAAAAGGTACGTACGGAGAGCTTCATGTTGATGCAAATGGTCAATACACATTCATATTGAATCCAAATTCTCCTCAATACATCCTGTTAAATCAGCACCAACCAGGTACTGACCATTTTGCGTTACATCTATCTAATGGCTCGAGCATCATTGTTCAGATACCGGTAACAGGTAAGCAAGACACGCCAAATATTTCTGGAGACCTAACAGGTGTCGTAACAGAAGATCACAATATTGATTCACAAGGTTTGTTACATGCGAACGGCAAAATCGATGTCATAGACCCTGACCAAAATGAAAGTTCGGTTACGCCGGAAGTTATCTCAGGAAAATATGGTTCATTAACTATCGATGTTGATGGACACTGGCAGTATCAAGTTGACAACTCTCTTTCGAATGTTCAAGCGTTAACCGCAGCCACTTCATTGCACGAAAGCTTCACTATTCACACCAAAGATGGCACGCCTCAAACAATCGATATGACAATTGGCGGCAACGACGACAACGCCGTTATCACAGGTGTAGATGCTGGCACGGTAACTGAAGATTTAACGACACAAATCCAAGGACAGCTTTCGGTAACGGACTCTGATCTTGGAGAGGACCACTTTCAAGCCTCACAAGTGACTAGTAATTTCGGTACGCTAAGCATCACCAAAGACGGTGCATGGACATACAATTTAGATAACAATAACCCTGTAGTTCAAGGGCTTGGCCAAGGATCAACTGCGACAGACATCGTCACTGTTCACTCTGCCGATGGCACAGCACATCAAGTTACGGTTACGATTAATGGCACCAACGACCATGCGGTAATTACGAGTAGTACAGCAAATTCACCAAGTTCGTTTTTCGCTATCGGGAAAAGTAATGGCTCAAGCCAAGTTACTGAAGATAAAGACCTAACGGTTTCGGGCCAACTCAACATCACCGATATCGACTCAAAAGAGGCGCATTTTTCTACTTCCGACCTCAAGGGGACACTGGGTACTTTACACCTTAAAGACAATGGTGATTGGACCTACGATCTAGATAATAAAAATCCACAAGTTCAGGCTCTTGGTAAAGGGTCTGCGACAACAGACATCATAACCATCCACTCCGCTGACGGCACTCCTCATCAAATCACTATTACCGTTAACGGCACCAATGATAAAGCCGTGATAAGCGGAACTAGTACCGGCGTGGTAACCGAAGAGTCCCAACTTCAGACCTCGGGCACACTTGCGGTAACGGATGTGGATACTGGCGAGGCACACTTCTCCAACACCGATATCGTAGGCTCGTTTGGTACGCTTCATCTGACCGATACTGGTTCTTGGACGTACGATCTTGATAATACAAATCCTAACGTTCAATCATTGGGCAAAGGAGCAACCGCTACCGACACCATCACCGTTCATTCCGCTGACGGCACGCCGCATCAAGTGACTATCACAGTAAATGGCACCAATGACAAAGCAACTGTCAGCAGTGCGACCGTTGCTATCAATGAAACCGACAAAGCAGTAACAACATCAGGAACATTGACCAGTACCGATGTTGATAACCCAGACAATACGTTCACGCCAGATTCCATCATTGGCACGAACGGCAACCTAAACATCGACGCCCATGGTCAATGGATCTTCACCGCCAACAGCGCATTCAATCAATTAAACGTTGGCGATAAAGTCGAAGAGACGTTCACTGTCTCTTCCATCGATGGTACCCCATCAACAATCAAAGTGACGATCAACGGAACCAACGATAAAGCTACTGTCAGCAGTGCAACTGTCGTCATCGATGAGACTAACAAAGCGGTAACAGCTTCAGGAACGCTAACCAGTATCGACGTTGATAATCCAGATAATACGTTTACACCGGATTCTATTTCAGGCACCAACGGTGACCTGACTATTGATGCTAATGGTCATTGGGCGTTCACTGCGAATAGTGCGTTTAATCAATTGAACGTCGGTGATAAGGTCGAAGAAACCTTCACGGTGTCATCTGTGGATGGCACACCATCAACCATCAAAATCACGATTAACGGCACCAACGATAATGCCATGGTTAGCAGTGCGACCGTCGCTATCGATGAGACTGACAAAGCGGTAACCACATCAGGTACGTTGATCAGCACCGACGTAGATAACCCAGATAATGCGTTCACACCGGATTCAATTATTGGTGCCAACGGCAACCTAAACATTGATGCTAATGGTCATTGGACGTTCACCGCCAACAGCGCGTTTAACCAATTGAATGTCGGCGATAAAATCGAAGAAACCTTTACGGTGTCGTCTGTTGATGGCACACCGTCAACCATAAAAGTGACGATTAACGGTACTAACGATGCAGCGACAGTCAGTACCGCAACTGTAAGTGTGGATGAAACGAACAGCGCTATAATAACTTCTGGAACCCTCACAAGTACCGATGTAGACAACCCAGACAACACGTTTACGCCAGACTACATTGCTGGATCTAACGGCGACCTGACTATTGACACCCATGGTCAATGGACATTCACCGCCAACAGCGCATTCAATCAATTAAACGTTGGCGATAAAGTCGAAGAGACGTTCACCGTCAATTCGGTCGATGGCACAACATCCACCATCAAAATTACGATTAATGGCACCAATGATAAGGCGACGGTAAGCAGTGCGACCGTTGCCATCGATGAAACCGACCAAGCAGTAACAACATCAGGAACATTGACCAGTACTGACGTGGATAATCCAGATAATGCGTTCACACCGGATTCAATTATTGGTGCCAACGGCAACCTAAACATTGATGCTAATGGTCGTTGGACGTTCACCGCCAACAGCGCATTTAATCAATTGAACGTTGGCGATAAAGCCGAAGAGACCTTTACGGTGTCGTCTGTAGATGGCACACCGTCCACCATCAAGGTGACGATTAACGGCACCAACGATAAAGCGACCGTTAGCAGCGCAAATGTGGCAGTTGATGAAACTGATACAGCGGTAACTACCTCAGGCACGCTAACCAGCACCGATATCGATAATCCAGATAACACGTTTACGCCCGATTCCATCACTGGCACGAACGGCAACCTAAACATTGATGCTAATGGCCATTGGACGTTCACTGCCAACAGCACTTTTAATCAGTTGAATGTGGGCGATAAGGTTGAAGAAACCTTCACTGTATCGTCTGTTGATGGCACCCTCTCAACCATCAAAGTTACGATCAATGGCACCAATGATAAAGCGACGGTCAGTACCGCAACGGTAAGTGTGGATGAGACTGACAAAGCGATAACCACCTCAGGCACAATAACCAGCACCGACGTCGACAACCCAGACCATACGTTCACACCGGATTCCATTTCAGGCACTAACGGTAACCTAAACATCGACACCCATGGTCAATGGACGTTCACTGCCAACAGCGCTTTTAATCAGTTGAATGTGGGCGATAAGGTTGAAGAAACCTTTACTGTGTCGTCCGTTGATGGCACACCCTCGACCATAAAAGTCACGATAAATGGTACCAACGATAAACCAACTATTGCTGCGCAATCGCACTCGGTTACCGAAGATGGGCAATTACTCCAAGGTCAGATGGTCGGCACAGATATCGATAATGGTGCCCAGTTAACTTATTCAGTAGCAAATCCTGTAGATGGATTGACCCTAAATAAAGACGGTAGCTACAGCTTTGATCCTTCGAATAGTACCTACCAACATCTAGCAGATAAACAAACTCAAACCCTTACGATTCCAGTCACAATCACTGATGAGCACAACAGTAGCTCAACAGAAAACCTAACCATTACTATTACTGGTACTGGTGATGCCGCCATTATTGGTGGTGTGGATACGGGTTCTGTCATTGAAAAAACAGCGGGTGATAATATGTCACCCGATTTTGCTCATTCCGGAATGGCAACACTGGGAAACAGTGTTTTATCCGCCGATGGACAATTGACCATTGTTGACCCAGATAAAGGCGAACAAGGTTTTGCTTCCCACACCAATGCCTATAACTACCATGGTACTTATGGTGATTTAATTTTAAACCCTGATGGTAGTTGGCATTACGTTGCCGATGCAGGCAGTGTCAGTCATATTGGTGGGCGACCAACCACCAGAGGGACCGCCATCGACCAACTTGGTAAAGGTGATACGTTAACTGACACCATCACTGTCCATTCTATAGATGGCACTACGCATGATATTGTAATTACCATAAACGGTAGCAATGATCGCCCGTATTGTTCATCCGAAGTACAACTAAATTCAGGCAAAGAAGATACAGTTCAAACCATAACAACCAGTGAACTGCTTTCGAATAGCGTAGATGTTGATGCAAACGATGCAGGTAAGCTGTCTGTCGCTAACCTTCATGCCGATCATGGTTCAATTCGGGATAATCACGACGGTACTTTCACCTTTACTCCCAACCATAATTACAACGGTAACATCCATTTTACCTATGATGTCGTCGATGCACATAGTGGCGCCACTCATACTGGTGCAAATACAACGATTACTGGTACTCCAGATCAAGCCACTATTACTGAGGTGACAACAGGAAGCGTGACTGAAGATGGCACGCATGCCACTCACAACAACGGAATCACTACAGAGCTAGCATATGGGAAACTTCAAGTTATCGACCCTGATAGCGGTGAAAATAAATTCCAATACAGTCAGTTTGGTGAAACCTCTATTCACGATCCATTTGGTGGCATGTTGCGAATCGACAGCGCCGGAAATTGGGGTTATAGCGTTGACAACGCGGCTCTACAACACCTTGGTCAAGGACAGACTGAAACGGTGGTGTATCGTGTTCATAGTTATGATGGGACTGCTTACGATCTGCATATTGATGTAACAGGAACCAACGACGCTCCTACGGTGAATAAAGTTGTTCTCAGCAACGGCACAGAAGACACACATTACCAAATGCAAGCAAGTCAGTTTGGTTTCACCGATATAGACACCAAAGACACGTTGCACTCGATTTCGATTACAGACCTACCACCAGCGACACAAGGTAAGTTTGTTCTTGACGGGCATGACATCTCTTCAGGTCAGAGCATTGCCACCGCAGACATCAGTAAACTTCAATTCGTCCCCGCACAAGATTTCAATGGTGATGTTCAATTTAAGTACACTGTCAATGATGGTCATGTAAACTCGCAGAAAGCGACGAATACCCTTCACATAGATGCCGTTAGCGACACCGCAAAAATTACAGGAACAGATACTGGTGATGTGCATGAAGGACACACTTTTACGGCGCCAGACGGCAGTATGTCGGGTTCTAGGGTGAACGATCGATCGCCCGATCATCAGCATCACAATACTGGCAAATTATGGAACGATCAGATCCATACCAAGGGCCACCTTAATATCCACGATGCCGATAGTGGCGAAGCGCACGCCCAAAATGGTGTTTACCACGGACATTATGGTCAGATCATATTGCAAGAAAACGGTGATTGGAACTATTACGCTTCAATTGGCCAAGATTCAACGGGTAGAGCAATAGATAAACTCGGTCAGGGGCAAAACCTAACCGATACAATCACAATCAAGTCAGCGGACGGTACAGCTCATAACATTGTTATCACTATTCATGGCAGTAATGACCGCCCGTATTGTTCATCAGAAGTGCAACTTAACGCGGGCACAGAAGATACCCGCCAAACCATCACTATCGAACAATTACTACACAACACGGTTGATGTCGATAATAATGATACTGGGCTACTTACTGTAGAAAATTTGCATGCTGATCATGGTTCAATTGCAATTAATTCAGATGGTAGCTTTTCATTTACACCAGAGAAAAATTATAACGGTAATGTCCACTTTTCATATGATGTTAGGGATGCACATGGTGGAGTGACCCATACAGGAGCAATCACCTCACTAGGCGCGATCAACGATAACCCTGATAATATTCCTGTTGTTGATTCTGTAACAGAAGACACAGATACGCACCATATTATAAATTTACTTGCAGGTGCCACTGATGTTGATGGTGATGCCTTATCTATTAGTCAGATACAGGCTTCGTTTGAAGGCAGTACTGGCAAGTTACCTCAAGGTGTCACAATAGCGAGCGATGGTCATTCGTTGATCATTGATAGCCATGCTCAAGTATTTCAGCACCTAAGAGTTGGTGAAAAATCAGATGTCGTTGTCCATTACATGATTGACGATAATCATGGAGGGCAAACACCTGCCATAGCAACTATTACTATTGCTGGTACAGATGATAAAGCAGGATTAACCTCAAACATCATTCAAATGAGTGAAACAGAAGCCGTTGATAGTGCGCAACATACCTATAAAGGTTCATTACAACTAGTCGACCCTGATACGGGAGATAATACACAGTTTCTATTTGGCGGGCGATATATCGGCCAACATTACTCACCCGGTTCACTTAATGTTTTTCCTGATGGTTCCTATCAATTCCGGCTCCAAGGAGCGCTTAACCGACACGCCAATGATGATATCCAAAGCTTACATGCCGGTGAGTCCATTGATTTTCCTTATGAGATAAAAACCAGTGACGGACAAACACTGACCATTATGGTCAGGGTAACCGGTGAAGATAGTAACGCACAAATCCATGTTTCGATGCCAAATTCATTGCCTGCTAATCAATCTGTTATTGAAGAACATTTTGTTCCCGCGAGTACAACAAATCTCTATGCTGGCGGGCGTTTGCATGTGGTTGACCCTGACCATGATCAATCTTATCTGCAAGCTGAAACCATCAATACCACACACCATGGTCAGTTCAAAATTAGCGCTGATGGAGGATGGAACTACACCATTGATAACTCCATCGATGAAGTACAAAAACTCGGTGCTGGTGAATCATTTACCGAGACCCACACAGTCCATTCCCTAGATGGCACCGCCAGTCAATTACTTACAGTGACAGTTCAGGGAACCAACGATGCACCAGTAGTTTCAGCGCAAGTTAAATTAGCACCAGGAATAGAAGATACCGATATTCAGCTAAACAAGTCTGATCTTCTTTCAAATGCTACAGACATCGATCACAACGACATAGGGCACTTAAACATAACCAACTTAGTCGCTGATCACGGCGTCATTGTTGATAACAAAGATGGGACATTTAACTTCCATCCCGAACCCAACTATAACGGACAAGTCCATTTCTCTTACGATGTCATCGATGGGCATGGTGGAGTGACACACACGGGTGCAAGTACCACACTAGCCGCCGTCAATGATGCAGCTGTATTTTCAGTAGACGATACCGGATCGGTAAAAGAAGATGTCCACGTTCAAGGAGACTCACAACATACTGTAGCAGTATCGGGAGTACTAATTGTTTCCGACCCTGACGCAGGAGAAAGTGAGTTCGTCGCCAACCGAAATGTACATGCTGTGAGTGACCAATTTGGTGGTGATTTAAGTATTGGCCGAGCCGGCGACTGGACTTACTCGGTTCCGAACAACAATTTAAATAGGCTTGCTGAAGGCGAAAAACATCAAGTTACATATGAAGTGGTTTCTCGCGGAGGAGATAAACACCAAATAGTCATCACCGTCGTTGGTACCAATGATGACCCTATACTATCCGTTACCCAAACCACCCCAACAACGGGAACCCTCACTGAAACCGATATTGACGTTAAAGATATGCATACTTTCTCTGTCGTCAGTTCAACAGGCCAATTTGGTTCGCTCTCCGTCGATCCGGATACCGGTGCCTATGTGTACACGGCAAACTCTTCGGTTGCAGGGATGACTTATAACTCAGCTACACACACGTATCACGGAACCGATGTGTTTGAAGTGAAAGTGGCTGACAATCATGGTGGTGAATCATCGAAGTTCATTACTTTTGATACCAATGGTCATGTTTCCGTTGTCCCCGGACAACAA
Organism: Vibrio splendidus; assembly: GCF_003345295.1. NCBI lineage: Bacteria > Pseudomonadati > Pseudomonadota > Gammaproteobacteria > Vibrionales > Vibrionaceae > Vibrio > Vibrio splendidus. Next base: position 910,432 of record NZ_CP031056.1, on the reverse strand, counting down.
CCAACGATTTCAACAACGGTGCCTGTTAATCCGCTGATTACTACAACTCAACCGAGCTTACCTACTGGAACAAACACACCACCAAGTAATGCAGTAACCCTAGATCTAGCCGCATCTAGTGATACTGGTATATCAGATACCGATAATGTCACCAAAGAAACCACACCAACCATCACGGGACATACGGATATCCCTTATTCACAAGTCACGGTCTATGATGGTTCAATACTCGTTGGACACGCGGTGTCTGATGCATCTGGACAATATAGTGTTGCGGTAAGCAGCTTATCGGACGGCGATCATAATCTATCCGCCAAAGCATTGGCTCCTTCATCAGTGCAACCTGCAACATCGTCACTACTTTCTGTACATGTTGATACTGTGGTTGCGCCACTTACCATTGGATTAACTCATGATACGGGAAGTAATAACTCCGATTTAATCACCAGTGATGGTGCACTAACTATTGGCGGACAAGAAGCAGGCTCAACTGTTGAGTATTCCATTGACAACGGGCATACATGGACATCGAGCTTTACGCCACAACAAGGTTCAAATACCGTTAGTATGAGACAAACTGACACCGCAGGAAATGTGTCGACCAATACTTCACTGACTTTCACCCTCGACAATACAATTACCGCACCGACTGTCTCATTGCGCAACGATACTGGGCCACACTCCGTCAACACCCCAGACTTAATCACTAAAGACTCTCAGCTTTCAATTCAAACGGAAGCGGGCGCAAAAGTAGAATATTCAAATGATGGCGGACACACTTGGACTGCTGTATTTAACCCAGTAGAAGGTGTAAACAACCTGCAGGTAAGACAAACTGATATCGCAGGCAACTTATCTCCAGTGACTAACTTTAGCTTCACCTTAGATACAACCCCCGGCACGGTGACTGTGAATCCGATATCGCAAGATAATGCACTAAATGCTGCTGAGAATAATCAGCCGTTGGTAATAACAGGAACCACCTCTAATATCGACCCTGGTGATGTCGTGTATGTTGTCGTTGGTAATAATCATTTTTATGACGCGACCGTAAAATCGGATGGTTCATGGTCATTGACCCTTAGTGCATCTGTTCACCAAAACATTCTGGCGTCCGATCACGACTACCCAATACAAGTGGGTACCGTAGATACTGCTGGAAATTCAACGCCTCGTATTTCAACTCATTTATTAGTCGATACACAGAACCCTATTCCACATATAACCGTCGATTCAGTTACACAAGATAACGTGCTTAATGCCCTTGAATCGGGTCAAAGCATTCCGATAACAGGTACGGTTACTGGCGATTATCACGCAGGTGACACGGTAAGCTTAAAAATAAACGGGACGCATATTCTGTCTCTCACGGGCACTATTAACGCTAGCGGACACTTCTCAATTCCAGTTGATGGCAGAGTGTTGGAGCATGCTAACATTCACACTAGCTATGCAAGTGGCCAGGCAGCACCGATACACTCTATTGAAGCAACAATACAAACAACAGATGTTGTCGGAAATGTGGGCAGTGCAACCACAGGATCGCAAGTATTCACCGTTGATACACAAATACACATCGGTATTCAGACCGATCCTATAACCGCTGATAATGTGATTAACTCTCAAGAATCCAATTCATCCGTTGATGTCACTGGATCCGTTTCTGGTGATTTCAATGTCGGCGACATTGTTACTTTGAACGTCAATGGGGCACAACATACTGGCGCTGTAGACTCACAAGGACACTATTCCATTGCCGTTCCTGGTAGCGAGTTAACTGCAGATGCTGACCAAAAAATTGAAGCGTCAATCGCGGTAACAGATAGCGCAGGTAACAGCGCTCACACCACCACTGATGTTGTTTATCAAGTCGACACTCAGGTTAGCGTTCCTACTATCACTTTTGAAAACACAGGGGCAGACAACTTGTACAGCAAAGCTGAAATCGCCCGAGGCCATGCAAATACGATTACAGCAACCGTTACGCCTCCTGGTGATGCTAAAATCGGTGAGCATCTTGTTGTTAACGGTCAGGATCATGTATTAGATGCTCACACTCTTCAACATGGAATACAAATTGAAGTTCATCCAGGTTCTAATGTGCAAGCAACAATGACTGACGAACACGGTAATACCGCAGGTAGCCAAGGTTTTGCTGCAAGTGCTATACCTGAACCGATCGTTGTCAGACCACCATCGGGAAGCCATCAAGTGTCTGGCACGCTTGGCATACCACCACAATTGCCATCTTTAACACCAGTACCCACCACACAACACGGTTGGAGAATCCATCTACCAAATGGACAATATGTGACCAGTCATCATGGGCAATATGGAACACTAACCATTGATCCTCAAACCGGTGATTTACATTATCAAGAACAAGCAAATGTTCACACAGGGCCACATGGTAGTGCTTCTGGCATCGGTCAACATGAAGACAAGTTCGAAGTTGCCTTACAAGGTACGAATCAAGATGAAGTGGTCGCACATGTCAACATTCAAATACTAAGCCATGGGCCAGGGAATAGTGGCAAACTAAATATTGGTACCGAAGTGGTTGATATGACAATCACTCCTATCGCACATGCTTCACACCCTGCTCCACCACCTCCACCTCCGGTACTACATGATGAGCCAGACATGGCTTCACAAGCGGACTTTACCGTTACGCAAAGCGATGACAGTTATCTAGATTTGACTCAGCACACTCACCAAGAACCCGATCAGAAAACCAGCCACCACGGTGCAGCTGCTTATCTGGATGCATTGGGGATTAAACCCGATGCGACATCAACAACTGTCCACGATCAACCTGCGGACATGGACATCGTACTAGCGCAAGTTGACCATCAAGATGCAACGACACATGACCAAGCGCACTTGGATATGTCAGACGCGCTGGAACACCATGATGCAAACATCAACCATAACCAGGATGATGAGCATCACCACCACGATATCGATGGATTACCGGACATAGATCCTAACTCATAACTCCACATATCAAGTGCTTATTGCCTAACGCTTAGTGCTTAGTGCTTAGTGCTTAGTGCTTGCAACTTACCGCTTAAACTCAAAGCCAACACAACAGGGAGCATTACTTGCTCCCCGTTGTTTCTCTCTAAACAACATACAAAACAGAGAATATGAAAACCAAAAAGGGAGCACATGATGTGCTCCCTTTTATACTTTTCTACTTTCTTATTCGTTGACTATCCAGCTACTCTTTATAACGATTACCTTTCACCAAATGCGACACTCACATTGGTGTAGATCGGTTTCCATAAATACTGGAATACTGATTTCTCACCAGTGGTAATATCTACCTCGCCCGTCATACCTGGCAAGATAGAAAAGCTCTCAGGATTATCACGGAAATAAGGAACATCCACCGAGACGACTACTTCATAATAGATCTCGCCACGTTCGCTTTGACTTGTGGTCGGTGAAATACTCTCAACCGCCCCTTTTAGCGCCCCAAAGCGGCTGTAATCAAACGCATCAATCTTGATACGAGTCGGCTGCCCTACACTCACAAAACCAATATCTCTTGGCGACAAACGGGCTTTAAAATCGGCTTTCCCACCAACAGGAACAATTTCAACCACAGTGCCACCCGGCTGAATAACACCTCCGTTCTGTGTACTTGGCAGGCTTTGCACCAAACCTTGTAGCGGCGACACTAACATGGTGTTCGTCAATTTCGCTTGGCTTGAACGTACTCTGGCGTTCAGGGCTGACAAGTCAGAGACAGCTTTAGAACGATCATCGCTCACTTTAGCTTTCGCCTCCGCCAGAAGCTGTATGATTTTTTGATCATTACTGTCAGCTTGTCTAATCAATACAGACTTCTTACCACGAGCTTCTTCAATTTTCTGCTCAATGCTGGCCAGTTTTTGACGCATTTCAAGCACACGTAAGCGTGAAATGTTGCCCGATTTATAACCCTTTTCTAGTATGTTCAACTCTTGCTTAGTCGCATTCAACTCTTTCTCATAACTCGGCAAGGCATTTTTTACACTACGAAGCTGTTCTGCAATTTGCTCACTCTCTTTCTCAAGCACCACTCGCTTTTGAAAATAGAGTGCTTTTTGCGCATTCAACTGCGCCTTTTGTTGGCTGACGATCTCTGGGTAATCGACCTCGAATTCAGCAAGATTAGGCTCACGTTGCTCAAGCAGCGCATTCATACGTTCCACACTGGCTAGAAGCGTCACTTGTTGAGACTTGAGCTCTTCAAGGGCGGTACGCTGGAAAGTGGCATCAAACTCAACAAGCGGCTGGCCTTTCTCAACCAACTGGCCTTCTTTTACGAGAATTTGCTTTAACTTACCGCCAATCGCACTTTGTAATACTTGCTTCTCGCCTTCCGGAATCACAGCACCTTTGGCTTTGGCGATTTCATCAACTTGAGTGACGACAGACCAAGTGGCAAAAGCAATAACACATAAGGCAACCGACCATGTGGCCAGCGCCAATGTACGAGCCGTATTTTGTGATTCAACAAGTTCACCGTAGCGCTTGCCCTTCTCGATAGATTGTTTAGTCATTAGCGACTCCTTGCTTAGACTCTGATTGTTCTTGTTGGGCTGCATTTTGTTGAGCAGACGAATCTTGAGTTGACGGCTGTAGCTCTTGAGATAACGGTTGCTCAGATAACTGCGGTTCTTGAGAAGCTTGAGGTTCTGAAGACTGCTCCGGCTCTAATGGACCGGCATAAACCACTGCACCTTCATTTAATACCACAACTTTATCGGCAAGCTTGATTAAATCCGGATCGTGGGACGTGTAGATCACGGTTGCTTTTCCTTTTTTCGACTGCACAAACTCACCAAATATACGTTTAGCATTTGGGTGAGCATCCGGCACAGGATTATCCATTAAGAACATAGGGTAGTCATAAACCAGCGCTTTCGCGTCAATGAGGATCTGCGCGACGCTGCCAGACAACATGTCAAAAAGGCTGTCCGGCTGAATACTGCTGATGGAAGTATCGAGCCCACCTGATAATGTCTCGAACCAACGCTTTCCGCCCACCATTTCAATTGCAGAGATCATTTTCTGATCTTCGACTTTATGGCCGTCGTTTAGCCACTCTCGAATACTCAGCGTAAGCAAATCAGGATAAGCGGCTCGAATGAAACACCAGTGACGATAGAGCTGCGGGTCGTATTGGACGAGGTTAACGCTTTCAAGCTCGACCATGCCGTTTTGGATAGGCTGCAAGCCAGACAGCACTTCAATTAATGTTGATTTACCGCTCCCAGAAGGGCCGGTAATCGCGACAATTTCACCGGCTTCAATATCAAAACTGACACCATTCAAGGCAGGGCGACTCTGTTTGGGATAGCGCAGTGTCACTTGGTCTAATTTCAAATTAGGCGCTACCACAGGTAATGGGTGATGCTGGTAACTGAATTCACGCTCAGACGGCTGAGACAAAATACGGTTCACTTGCAGTTTGGATTGATTAAAGCTATTAAAACGCATCGCACTGTTTGCCAACACCTGAGCAGGACCCGTCACTTTAGATATCAACATCATTGAAGCAATCAAACCACCAGGGGTCATCACTTGTTCAAAAATAAGTCCTATACCTAATCCCATCACGGCGAGTGTCGACCCCACACCAATGAAGTAGTAAATCGAGGTGTACCGACTCTGGAGAACCGATTGATTAAAGGTCACTGTTGAAGCAAGAAGATTGGCCTTTTTGAAGCGTTGAATCCAGTGCTCTGCGAATCCGGCACTGCGAATAAAGGCAAGCTTGGATGACAATTCATTGGTCATATTTTGACGATTCGTGCCTGCTACCGTCGATTGCATTGAGCGCTTGTTACTTGAGCGTATCGAACGCTTAGCTAATAGGTAATAAAGAACCAAAGAAACGATAGGAACCAGTACTAACCACCCACCTAACACACCTATCGCAAGTACAAAAATTAGAATGAATGGCAGATCAAACAGCGCATTTCCTAATGGCCCTGAAAGCACACCTGAAATACGCTCCGACAACATTACTTGGTTTTGTTGACTAGAAGAGGCTGTTTGCTGATTCTGAGCATAGCTATTTCGAAGCAGACGCTGCACGAGGGATTGAGAGATCTCACGACTTACTCGGTTGGAAACTGAAGCAAACACTCGGCTACGCAATGTTCTTAACCAACCCATCATCACAAACAACAACGCCGCGCCAATGGCGATACCTTGCAGCTCATGCCCTGCATCACCGCCAATCACATGGTCATAAATTGACATCGTGATGAAAGGAACGGCAAGCGCAAATAAGTTAGTGATAAAACTGACTAGCAGTAATTTAGGAATAATGGGGCGAAATGCATGTAATCTTTCGCCAACCCAATCAGGAGAAGCCTTCTCTAATGGCGGACCATCTATAACAATACAAAACTGCGGGACATCGGTAATATCTTCATTCGCGTTAAAGGCAACAAACTGCTTCGATTCTAAATGACCGGAGATCAACTCATGTTCACCAAGAACCAGTAATACTAATTTGTGTTCACCAACTTCATCTAGGCTCGCAACCAAGCGATAAGGTAATGCAAGCCTATCGAACATAGCGAACATGTCGTCGATTGATTCAATGCCATTCTCATCAACCCATTGATGTGCGAACAACTGGATATTAGCATTAACTTCCAACTGCTTAAGAACCGAAAGGCTCTCGGTTTCTAAATGGTTCATCACCTCTTGTCGACCGCTGGTATCTGCACGGTTGTTCGTACCTGAAGGGTTACCAATATCTAAACGATTCATACGATAGCCTCCTGGTTGTTCTCGTTGTCGACCGCAATAGCTCGACTTTCCACTATAATGATTCGATTAGCCAATTCGCGAAGTTTAGAATGGTAGCTCACCATCAGTATCGTGCGTCCTGCCGTCACTTCTTCTTCCAGAACCTTAGCTAGGTTTCCAAGGGCATCTAAATCAAGTGAAGAATCCGGCCTTTCCAACATGATTATGGGTTTATCGCTTGCCAATTGAGCCGCGATATTGAGCATTTTCACGTTACCCATACTCAACAAAGAAGCACTCGTATGGCCGATTTGTGTCTCTAGTCCATCAGGTAATCGAGTAATTTCCTTGGTTAAACCCAAACGCTTTGCATAGTCACTGGCGCTTTGCGTTTTCTCAGGGTCAAAGCCACACAAGTTATCAAGAATGGTCCCCGACACCAACTGTCCTTTAACGCCACAGTAGGCAGCAATGTTGGTTACCGATGCGATTGAAACGGCAGCTCCGTTAATGAAGCACTCACCCGCTTTTAGATCATCAATACCTGCAATCGACGACAATAAATGACTGTTGGTGTGGCGATCCTCACTCTCTAACAATACCAACTCACCTTTATTCAGTGTGACATCAACATGAGAGAGTTCACCGTATCTTTCAACGGTCGCTTGCTTAATTCCCAACGTCTCAAAGTCAGATAAAGGGAGCTTAGGTTGCTCAGAATCTGAAGGCTCAGATAGTGATAAGTCACTCAACTTTTCTATTGCCTGATTAGCACTGTGTATTGAATTAAGCTTAATTCGAACTCCCACCAAAGCACTTAAAGGTGCGACGGCTCTGCCCGACAAGATAGAACATGCCGCTAATCCACCAGTAGTTAACTGCCCATCCAACACCCACAAGCTCCCCGTAATCACCAGTAAAACTGACGTCGCTAATGCGGCAAGTTGAATACACTCTTGGGCGAAGGCGTTCTGTTCTTCTTCTCTCGCTTTAGACTGAGAGCGAACATTATTGAGGGATTTAAACTGATTGAAGATTCGAGACTCAACGGCCTGACGTTTGATTCCCTGAATGGTTTGGCTCAGCAAAATCAAGAACGCTTTTCGCTCCTGCTCATCTTGAGAGGCTTCTTCACTTAAGCTTTTAACGCGAATAGAAGATAACCAAACGATTCCGAGCGTAATAAGCCAAACTGCCAAAGGTATCGCCACCAGCTCACCGCCGATGTAAGCCACTAAGCCCAAGAAGATCAATGCAAAAGGTAAATCAATAAAGCCTGCAATCACACCACCGGAATACCAATCTTTGACTTTTGATACTGAGCCCAGCCCCTCTTCCACACCGCCAACACCAATGTGGCGAAGATGGCCTGATGAAGCCGTTGTTACTCTTTCAACCAAGGTTTGATAGGTCGCTTTCTCGGTATTGCTGGCCGCGGCTGACAAAAGCCAAGTACGCACAAACCGGATTAATGCTTCCATGGCAACAGCCAACGCTGCACCCGCCAACAACAAAGTGGCAGTACCGTAACTTTGGTTAGGTAAAATACGATCATAAATTTGTAAAACCGTTAACGGAACGGCGAGAGAGAGAAGATTTATGAGTAAAGAAGGCAGTAGGACTTTTCCTACCACCTCTTTGTTTTTCATTGAACTTGCGGGCATACACAATCCTTATCCATGCTGATGAAATAAGATTGGTACACCATGTTGAGTATTGCAAGGTAACGGACTGATTTAACGTGTTTTTCAATATAACTATGACGCAGATCTTCCTACACAAATCTTCCGTTCTATTCGTGCTCTACAATCTGTTGTCATAATCCTCAATCGCCTGCTTTAACTTTGTAAAATCCGAATCACACAAGTGCTTTCTTAATGACTCAAACTTCTCTTCAGGCCAGTCGTATATTTTCATCGAAATCAGTTCTTCGATAACGGACTTGTCAAAACGGTACTTAACGACTTTCGCAGGAGAACCACCAACAATACTGTAGGGTGCGACGTCTTTTGTCACAACGCTATTCGCTGCAACCACAGCGCCTTCGCCAATCGTAACGCCGGGCATCACCATCGCTCGCATGCCTAACCACACCCCATCTTCAATGTGAGTATCGCCTTTGCCGATATAGGCGTCTTCAATCACATCCATAAATGGATACAGTGAAAACCAGTCGACTCTGTGGGTATGGTTACCGCCCATGAGAATGACCACTTCAGCCCCGATACAAACATAGTCACCGATATAGAGTTCGTCGATTTCCCAACGAGGCTCCCACTGACGACTGACTTCGTCACCATGAAGATAACGGACAACTGAACCTTCAAACCCATTGTCCCAGCAATCGCTGTAGTAACTGTGTTGACCTTTGATGTGAATGTTGGGGTTGCTGACTACTTCATGCAGCAATTCGAATTTAGACCAATGCTTGTTTTGCATTTTTACCTCTGATTAATCTTTATTAGTTAAATATCAATATATTCGACAATACAGATTCAACGTGCACAGCTTCGCTGACGTAGTAGCACTGGGTGCCCTGATACATCAATAGTGTAGTCACAGTTAAAATAATCGTAATGTCGCTAAAACTAAAGAGACGTCAGTGGATTCGAGGTTGCTTAAGAAGAGGAAGTAATTTCAAAGTTTGCTCAGTTTGTTATCGATAACTTGGTTAGATAATTTACAGGTATATTGTATCCGTTAATGCACACTCATTTGACAGAAGAATGTGATTAATAAGGTTACAAATATCATTTCGTAGAATACGGAATGAACAAGAGCCTGCGCGATTACACAGGCTCAAACTTAGACTCGCTTATAAATTTAGGCTTACGCTTGGGTCTAGGATCAGCGGTTACATGCGAGCAAGTTGTACTTTTCTGTCTTTATTCACCACGCAGAAGTTACCGCGCTTAGTACGACACTTAGAGCATCGTTCACATTCTACAGGACTTCTATCCCCCTCCTTCCAACGCTTAACTAAATGGGGTTCAGAAAGCAGAGGCCTTGAAAGCGCGAAGTATTCGATGCCCGTGTTGTTTGCAATCGCTTCGATAGCATCAAAATCCGTTAAGCCGCCAACGGTGATCACTGGAATGTCGACGTCTTGGCTGATCGCGTGACCATATTCGTGGAAGTAACCTTCCGCTTGAATGGTAAAACCATCGTGTGACTCGCCAATCATAGTATCGGCTTTACCATGAATATTACCTGACACGACAATGCCATCCACACCAATTTCTTCAAGCTTCTTACACACCAAGCGAGTTTCATCAAACGTCACGCCACCCTCAAAAAACTCAGAAGCTGTAAGCTTAACTAAGATAGGAAAATCATCACCCACCAACTTACGAGTCGCGGTATAGATCTCTAACAAAAATCTCATGCGGTTCTCAAGGCTACCACCGTATTCATCTTCACGTTGGTTGTAATAAGGGCTTAAGAACTGGTTAATTAGGTAAGTGTGAGCGGCATGAATTTCAACTCCATCAAAACCTGACTTCTGTGCTCTTAATGACGCTTGAGCAAAGGCATCAACAATGTAGTCGATCTCATCTTTGGTCATCGCTTTGCCTAGTGTTTGAGTTCCTTTTTCTGGAACCTCACTTGGTGCGTAGATTACTCGCTCGCCAAGATCATGCGTGGTTTTGGTGCCACCATAAGCCAATTGCATCACGATTTTAGAGTCGTTGTCGTGCACCAGTTGAGTCAGCTTCTGATACTCTGAAATGAATGAGTCGTTATACATACCCATCATGCCCGCATTCGGCTTTTCTTCTTCAACGATGTTCGCGTAACCCGTCACGATCAGGCCGACTTCACCTTGAGCCAACTCTTCATAGATAGCGTACAGTTTATCTGTCATATGCCCGTCTTCGGTGGCCATATTTTCCCACGTTGCACTTCTCATGAAGCGGTTCTTTAGTGTCATCTTGCCAATGTGGGTTTCTGTAAACAAAGTGCTCAAGTGTCTTCCTCTCAAAATCGTGTTACGCGAGTTACCCATCAAGCATGGGCACTGATTCAGGCGGATACTACAGAGAATAAACTAGGGAAAACTTAATCTAGATTAAGAGAGCGGCATTCTCATATGAGAAAAAGGCAGAAAGAGATCAGAAAGACAGGAATTAGAGAAGACAAAGGAAGCAAACAAAAGCCGCTTAGTTTAGCTAAACGACTTCAGGGATTTATAAGCTTATAGCTTTATAGCTTGAAGGCTTTACTAAAATTCAGACTTAACAGTGTTACCCATATTTAACCGTAGGATCAACACACTGATAGATCTGCCCAATGCTCGCTTCATTGGTTAACAAGGCTTCAATAAGGCACGCCACTTCTTGTCTGTAAATCACACCATGAACTTCGACCTGCTGGGACAGCTCACCGTTGCCAGTCTCCTCGCCGTCTAACAAGCCACCCGGACGTAAGATTGTGTAATCCAAAGAGCTCGAGGCTAACCAAGCTTCAGCTAACGTCTTTTCACGAACCGCTGCGCCAAACCCTTTTCTAGATCGCTCAGACAAATACTGCCAAGAGTCACCACAACCTAACGACGTTACCAGTACAAATCGAGCGATACCATTGGCTTCAAGCGCATCAGTCAGATGTCGGTGTCCAATGTAATCAACGGGAACATCCGCTCTGAAGCTGCCCATACTAGAAACGACCAGTGCCGATTTAAGTAATTGAGCGACCACAGCTTCAACCTGTTCTTTATCGGTAGCATCACAACGCAGTGTGGTGATACCAAGTTCAGCCAAGCGCGTGTTGTTCTCTGGGCTTCTCGCAATCGCTATCACTTGATAATCTTGTTTGTGAAAATGCTCAACAATTGCAGCACCCAATCCACTTCCTGCTCCCCATACAACGACCGTACTCATAAAAAACCTCATAATATTCATGTTGCTCTTAATACTAACGACACAATCTAATCGGTTCTTACGTTCAGACCAACAAATGAGAATAAGTCTCAGTATTATTTTTATTTTTTGCTGGATCTTACTAATCCGCTCAAAAGCACGACCACTTATCATAATTAGACATTGGTTGATTGAATTGCCCAAACATGTCTACTAAAGTAATTTTAATACAATGACTTAGTCTCGGTGGTTATGAAAAAAGAACGCATTCAATACTCTTTCGACGTGTGGTTATTTATTCCTGATGAAGACAAACTCATCATGAATGATGAAGACGTGATCATCGACAATCGCTTGTCCAAGCTACTCAACTTTTTCTGCCAAAATCCTAAGATAGTATTCTCACGAGATGAGCTGATTAATGAAGTCTGGAATGGCTCAATCTTGACAGATCAGGTGATCACGCAAGCCATTTTTGAACTGCGCAAAATACTCAAAGCGGCTGAACGACATTCCATGGGACACATCATCACCGTGCCCAAACGCGGTTATAAACTCGATGTTGATGTACACAAAACCATCTTAGTACCTGCAAGTGTCACCACAGATACCGTGTCAGTTGCAGACATGAATCATGCACCTAATGCTTTTGGTTCCTTTCCTTCAACTCAATTAGACGCACCAGATACATCGCCAGTTTTGGATGAGGATAAAAAACAACAAGTCGTACCAAAAGCAGAATCGGTTACTGGTGAGAACCTAATAAGCGATCAAGGCTCAGAGGCCAAAACCGTACTCGAAGAATCTGAAGAGAGTTCAATCGATGCAACCTCAAAAAAACCTGCTTCACAAGAGCCTGTTCAGCCTGTTGATCCGCAACCTAGCGCTTCGAGACCTAGCGATTCGAGCTATGTCGCTCCAAGCCATACCGATTCGAGTACAGCACAGTTCATTCAACAGTCACCTGTAAATAAAACAGCAAACGACAAACAAGCGCCTATAGCAGCCAATAAACCTCAGAAAAGAACGTCTCGTGCTGTGATGTTTGGGGGCGCTATAGTTATTGCGCTTGGACTTATTTGGTGGACGTTAAAACCGACCAGCCCTACATCGGACGCCTTCGATTTGAGCAGTTTAAATACCGCCGCTAATGAATCAAACCAACCACTCGCTGACTCCAATCAATCAACGGAACAAAATCGTCTTAATCAAACAGCAGACAGCCAAAATCTAGATGCCCACAAAGCACACGAATCTGTGCACTACTTGTCTTTAGAGCCTAGATACATCTACGTAAGTATCGATGACAACTTGAAGACGGATGCCTTTAAGCGTGGGATCATCCATAAATTAATGAGCTACTTGACCACCTATCGCGATTTTCGTGTCGTAATCGATGAAACCTTGGTGCCAAATTCAGCCAACGTGATCAGTTTCAAGAGTGAAATTGATGGTGATAGAGAATACCTTGATATCACCTACTTCAACCGAATTTCTAACTTCAGACACCTAGGTCGAGATTACCTGATTGACCCAGCTTCACTCCACACGACCATGCGTTCAATGCTCGATGACCTGTTGGATTCATTTAGTTTGGATATTCAAAAATCGATATTAAAGCAACAAATCTCTGAGTTACCCAAACAAGAAGAAGCCTTAAAGCTCACCCTTGAAGCGCTCGGACTCACCTTCATGACATTAGACAGAACCGACACATTGTCTAAGATCGCCCAAGCCAATGAGCTAGAACCCGACAACCACTTCGTTATGTCGAACCGTTACATGTATGAGCTTGCCGACATTTTTATAATGAGATCGAAGAATAAGAATAAGCAGGTTGAAGCGCTCAATAAGAAATTCAAAAAACAGTTACTAAATGCTCAGAACAATGCTAACTCTTATCGAGTCTATGACGCGTTAGCAGCCTACTTCCTCACTGAAGATAACCCTGACCAAGCCGAATACTATCTGAGCTTGATCCCGAGGAATGAATACAGTGTGATGTCTATGATTATCTTGGCAAAAATTGAAGAATCTCAAGGCAACCCTTCAATGGCGGAAGAGTATTACTATGAAGCGATATTAGAATCTGGCCACCCTGTAGTTTTGAAAGTAGCTCAAACACTGTTTTTCAAAAGTAACATCACCGAGATTGAATCCAAATTGGGTATCAAGCATTGATGAGTTTATAATTCTCGATCATTAAGAAGCACACAGCCCATACAGGCGATGTGCTTCTTGTGAGCTAAATACTAGTGAATAAAATAACAAACTGGATAACGGACTAAACTTCTTGCTCTTGCCCGCGGTGATCCGCAGCCAAGTAGGTGTATATCGTTGGTACAACGAACAGAGTGAATAATGTGCCCACCGACATACCAACCGTGATGACCAAACCAATCGAGAAACGGCTTTGAGCACCAGCTCCGCTTGCAATGAGCAGCGGTACGACACCGACAACCATCGCAGCTGTGGTCATCAATACCGGTCTCATTCGAACAGTCGCTGAACGAATAGCGGCCTCGCGTCGGCTACATTTCAATTCCTGTTGCATTTGGTTTGCAAACTCCACAATCAGAATACCGTGCTTACTGATTAAGCCTATCAAGGTCACCAGCCCTACTTCGGTGTATATGTTGAGCGTATCAATGCCTAAATACAGTGGCATCAGAGCACCAAAGATAGACAATGGCACACTGGTTAATACCACTAGTGGGTCTCGCAAACTTTCAAATTGAGCAGCCAGAACCAAGTAAATAATCACAAGAGCAAGGAAGAACGTCGTAACCAGTGAAGAGCCTTCTTGTAGGAACTGTCTCAATTGGCCTGAAGTATCCGTCGTATAAGATTTAGGCAATATCTTCGCTGCCCCTTCTTCCATCACTTTATAGGCTTCACCGATACTGATTCCCGGCATCATTTTCGCTTCAATCATGGCGCTATTAAGCTGTTGAAACTGATCCACTTTCGATGGCTGTACTGATTGGCTAATTTCAATCAATGACGCCAGCGGGACCATCTCATTGGTGTTAGAGCGTACGTGGTAGCTCTTCAGATCATCCCAAGAGTTACGGTTCTCGTTAGGTACCTGAGTGATAACTTGATAGCTGCGCTGATCCATCGAGAAGTAATTCACGAAGCCTTCACTGATAAAGCGAGACAACACGGTACCGATGTCTTGTGCGTTCACGTTCATCTGAGCCGCTTTATCGCGGTCGATGCGAATCTCTACCTGTGGCTTATTAAAATTCAGGTCGTTTTGCACATAGATGAACTTGCCACTCTTCTGTGCGTACTCTTTCAGTTTTTCAGCGTACTGATAGAGATCCTGATAAGAACCCGTTGGCGTTTTCAGAACCATTTGGAATGGCAGACCTTGCGGCGTGCCTGGCAAATCCGGTGGAGAGAAGGTATACACCTGCAAACCCGGTAATACAGAACTCTCTTTTTCGAAACGTTGCATTACCTCTTTTGCCGTTGCGTCACGTGAATCCCAATCTTTCAATACACCCAAACCAAAGAACGCATTGTTGTTCATGTAACCGTTATCTAGCATGGTCATTTCGACTTCATCGTTCTTGCTGATAGAGTCAATCAGAGCCGGAGTAAAGTGGCGAATGTAATCGGTATTCGCTTGTGCAGGACCTTGTCCCATCACAATCATCACGCCTTGATCTTCTTCAGGTGCCAGTTCAGATGAAGTATTCATAAACATGAACACCAGACTGATCAGCAACGTTCCTACCACAGGCCAAATATAAACACGGTTATTCAACACATGTTCGAGCACTTTACGATAGCGCTCTGTTACGCCTTCAATTACCGCATCGATTTTCTTAACCAGTTTTCCGTCGAGAACCGATTTATTAAGCAGTTTTGAACACATCATCGGCGTTAGCGTTAAGGCGATGAAACCCGAAATTAGTACTGAACCCGCCAAAGTGAATGCGAACTCAGTAAACAACTTACCGGTGAGTCCACCCATGAAACCAATCGGCGCATACACTGCGGCCAATGTAATGGTCATCGCAATAACCGAGCCTGCAATTTCACGAGCACTGTCTATTGCTGCCTTAATTGGGCTAGTGCCGTCTTCTAAGTGGCGAAAGGTGTTTTCTACAACAACGATGGCATCATCAACCACCAGTGATATTGCTAATACCATGGCAAGCAGCGTCAACAGGTTAATACTGAAGCCCATGCTCAACATGAAGAACATAGAGCCAATCAATGACAAAGGAATCGTTACAAGTGGTATCAACATCGCTCGCATTGAGCCCAAAAAGGCGAAGATAACGATGACAACGATCAGTGCGGCTTCGATTAAGGTTTTCGCTACTTCATCAATTGAGGTTTCGATAAACTTAGTCGAGTCATAGATTACATCCGCTTTAATACCTTCAGGTAAGCCTGCTTGGATCTGTGGAAGCAATTCGTAAATGCCTTCAACAACGGTCAATGGATTAGATGTTGCCGTATTGCTGATCGCCGTTGATACGGTAGTCACACCATTGAACTCAACGTCTGAGTCATAGTTTGCTGCGCCTAGTTCAACCGTCGCCACATCTTTTAAGTGCACCAGTTGCCCGTCATGCGCTTTCAAAGCCATGTTCTTGAAATCGTCTACCGAACTTGAATCGGTATGGGCGTTAATATCAACTTCGATATAAGGGTTTTGCAACTTGCCCGCCGCACTCACAATGTTATTTGCACGAAGCGCGTTTTGAACATCTTCAGCCGTCAGACCATATGAAGCCAGTCGTTGAGGGTTCAGCCAGATTCGCATTGCAAAATCTTCTTGCCCCAATATGTCGACCTTTGACACCCCCTCAACAGTAGAGAAAGTCGGCTTAACTACGCGGCTCACATAGTCCGAGACTTGCTCCGTCTTCAATGTGTCACTCGAAAATGAAACATATAAGATCGGAGATTGAGACGTCGATTTAAGAATACTCGGGTCCAATACACCCGACGGCAGCTTATATTTCACTTGCTGCACGAGAGACAAAATTTCGGTCAAAGCACTATCAGACGGGTACCCTAGCTTCAAATAAACCGTGATAACCGACTTACCCAGAGCACTATCCGATGTCATGTAATCAATGCCCGCTGTTTGAGCAATTTCTGCCTGCAGTGGCTGCGTCACATACCCTTGAACGCTGGATGCACTGGCACCTGGATAACTCGTTGTAATGGTAATAACGCCTGTTTCAATTTCTGGATATTGACGCACTTGCAGTGAGGTGAAGGCTTTAAGGCCTAACACCAACAGTACAAGGCTTAATACCGTAGCCAAAACTGGACGTTTGATAAATACATCAGTAAATGTCATGGGAGTTTCCTAGTTATTTTGCTTAGTACTTTTGTCAGTAATCAACGGATGTTGGTTATTAACCAGAACCCATCCACTATTCTTGAGTTGGTGTTGGTTTGAAGTCACAACCACATCCCCTGCTTTCAAGCCCGAAACCACACCAACATAACCGCCTTGTTTGGGGCCGACTTCAACAGTGCGCTGCACAACCTTGTACTCGTAAAATGGTGATGCATCGTTGCTCGAATGTTCACTGGCCTTTTTAGTGGACGTATCCAACACAAACACGGTGTTCCCATACAAGGTGTAACTGATCGCAACAGAAGGTACCGCCACGATAGTGTCCGATTCTGATGTGATTAACGTAGCGTCGACATACATACCCGCCTCTAACGGCACGGCTTGGTTAGCCATGGCTCTCAATTCGATATTGTGCGTGTTGCTGTCTGAGCTCGGTTCAATGGCAGAAATAGTGCCGTGAAAGACTTCGTCGTTCGTTGCTTCTGAATTAAACTGTAAATCTTGCCCTACCTTCACATCGTGTAAATAAAGCTCTGGAATAGAGAAATCGACATACTGCTTTGATTTGTCTTCCAGCTCGACAATTGCTGTGCTTGAATTAATAAAGTCACCCACATCGATATGACGAATCCCAACGCTGCCAGAAAAAGGCGCTTTCACTTTCATGTAGTCGATTTGCGTAGCAATATATTCCAGCTTTGCACCTTCAGCATTAAATTGAGCTTGTAGCTTATCAACCGAATTTTTTGAAACACTGTTATTTATAAGGAGCAATTTATTTCTCATCAATTCGACTCTTACCAATTCAACTTTGGATAGCTGGCTCTTATAGTTGGATTTCAATAACGCATCATCCAATTTAACAAGAACATCACCTTTATTTACTTTCTGACCTGAAGTAAAGAGAATCTCTTTTACTTGGCCTGACATTTGGCTCGTCACATCAATAGATTGCTTAGAATGAATGTTACCAATGACTTTTAAACTTTTATCCCAAGTATCTTGGTTTACTTTTTCCGTTGTTACAGATATAGATGGCAATTTAAAATTAGCGACCTTCTCTTTGATCATTTCACCTTTTACATAATGAAAACCAAATACAAAAGACAGTAATATAAAAAGAGCTGACCCGACGATAACGCCTTTATACTTACTCATGTGTTCACCTTGTTTTTTAAGTCTGGTCATTCTACCTATCGACACTGCCAATAAATCAAACTCATATAACATCCACCCAATCTTATATAAAATAAAAATCAAACTTTAAAAATCAAACACTTATAATTAAAACATCAATCGAAACTCAATTTTTGTTTTATTGCTATTTTATTTGAACATGATTTATCTATTTTCTCGATCGATATAATTCTCATCGTTCCTTAAACAAATAAACGAGTTAACTATGTCGAATCAAATTAACAATACTAAAGTCGCTATTAAAGAAAAGATGAAACGTATATATGGAGAAGATGTTACCCATAAACATAATAAAGACCATTTAGAATATAGAGAGCATCAACCTTCTCATTCTGGTCAACATGGTGGCGCCCCAGAAGGTCATAAGCATTTAGTCAATCACCATTCTGATGGTCATCATGATAAACATCACAAAGATAAAATTCATGACCATAAAAAATCATCGCGACTGCATCATAAAAAGTAGAAGACTGGATGAAGTCCAGATTATTAAAAATAAAGCATTAAATCAGTTCTTCCACAAAATATGAATTAATGCTTAATCAAACGTTAAACCAAATTAAAAAATGAAATAGCAAGTCAATGATGATGCTATTTCATTCAAGGATTACTATGTCATTTATTATTGAACAACTTAGAGACTATCCGTTTATAGCGCTCTTTTTATCACTCGGTCTCGGTTACTTAATCGGTAAAATTAAAATCGGTAAGTTTGAATTAGGTGGAATTGCAGGTTCACTGCTTGTTGCTGTAGCACTTGGCCAGATCGGCGGTATCGCGATTTCTAACGAAGTAAAAAGCATCTTCTTTGCTTTATTTATTTTTATGGTGGGTTACAACGGCGGTCCGCAGTTTTTCTCGTCATTCCGCCTTTCATCGCTAACACGCTTATTCGCTTCGTTTGTGATGACGTTTGTAGGATTAATCACGGTTGTATTGCTCTCTAAATGGGCAGGACTAGATAAAGGTTTAGCGGCGGGCCTTGCGGCTGGTGGCTTAACACAATCGGCAATCATAGGTACTGCAGGTAATGCTATCGATCAGTTGAACCTGGCGCCAGATGTCACCTCAACGCTTAAAACAAACGTGGCTGTGGGTTACTCAATCACCTATATCTTCGGCTCTCTTGGTCCGATTCTAATGATGTCACTCATTCCAATGGTAATGGGTTGGAACATAACCAAAGAAGCGAAGAAGCTTGCGGAAAAAATGGGCGCTGGCAGCAAGCAACTAAACGAGGGTGAATTCTCTGCATTGAACCGCGTATCTTCTCGTGCTTATCAAGTGACCGCGAACTCTATGTTTGTTGGGAAAAGTGTTGTCGAGTTAGAAGAAGCATTCGATGCTGACCTCACAATTGAAGCTATTTACCGCTCACACCAAGACACAGAATCAACGTTAGATTTGGCGAAGAACCCTATTTTAGCGGCGGGTGACAAAGTTTACCTTACTGGTCTGACTCAGGCATTTCCTAAAGTGACCTCATTGGGTATCGAACTCGGTGAATTTAGTGAAAAAAGCAATGTTGTCCAAACACAACAGAAGGTCGTACTCACGAATAAGAAACTAGCGGGTATTACGCTACGTAAGCTTCACGATGAAACGAACGCACGTATTCGTCGTGGTGTTTATATCACTCAGCTATCACGCATGGGCCATGATATTTCGACATTGCCAGAAACTGAACTGCACATTGGTGACGAAATCACCTTAGTTGGACAAAAAGAAGACATAACTAAAGTCATCAAAAAAATTGGTTACAACAGCCCACTGCCTAGTGTTACTGACTTCGTAACAATGTCTTTCGGCATGGTGCTTGGCTATCTGATTGGCGAGATTGGTTTCACTATCGGTGGTTCTCATATCGCTCTAGGTTCAGGTTTAGGTTGTCTGGTTTCCGGCCTACTTGTGGGCTACCTAAGAATGCGTACACCTCGTTTAGGCAGTGTTAACCACGGCGCAGCCAACTTTATGCAGACATTCGGCCTTGCAGTATTTGTTGCGGTTGTTGGTATTAATGCAGGCGCTCCAGCGCTGACGGCAATCAAAGAGAATGGCATAACGCTATTACTACTCGGTGTATTGGTGACTCTGATTCCTCAAATACTGACGTTCCTATTTAACTACTACGTACTCAAAATCAAAAACCCAGTGGAAGCACTTGCTGTTGTCGCGGGTAGCCGCAGTGCAAACCCTGCATTCGCATCGCTACTAGAAAAAACACAGAACAGCACACCAGTACCGAGTTTCACGATGACTTATGCGGTTGCCAATATCTTCCTCACCTTATGGGGTCCGATCATCATCAACCTAATTACCAAAATCTCGTAATCAACACCGAATCAGCCAATTGATGATTCAACTTATTAATTAACGATTTAACACAGTAGCTAGCCAAGCAGGCTAGCTGCTCAAAGAAATTAACTCATTTATATATCCAAAAAACTTGGATCTTAAACAAATTTAAAGAGAAACGACTATGAAACGCACAGATGAAAAACGCCTAGAAACACTAAGCCCATTCGAAGTAAAAAACACACTGATCGACCTTGCTCAACATTCACATGAAAAAACCATGATCAACGCTGGTCGTGGTAACCCAAACTGGGTCGCGACAGCGCCACGTGAAGCCTTTTTCCAATTAGGTATGTTTGCACTAGAAGAATCAAAATCGAATTTCTCAGGATATGAAGGCTTTGGTGGAATGGGAGTTCAACAAGATATTAGCCTGCGCTTTCTTCAGTTTTGTGAAAAATACGAAGACCAAGAAGGTGTGCAATTCCTCATTGAAGCCTTCCAGTTTATTACGGATCAATATCAGGTAGACGGTGATGCGCTTATTTATGAATGGGTTGAGGGGATTCTAGGTAACAACTACCCAGTGCCTGATCGCATGCTCAAATATTCAGAACTTATTGCTCGCAAATACATTGAGCAAGAAATGGCGGGCTCACAGCCATTACCTGCAGGAAAGTTTGACTTGTTCGCCGTTGAGGGTGGCACAGCGGCCATGGTTTACATCTTTAACACGCTAAAGAGCAACCGACTATTGAACCCTGGTGACACCATCGCGATTGGTACTCCGATTTTCACTCCGTATATCGAAATGCCCGAGCTAGAAGATTACGCGCTCAACAAAGTAGAAATCATGGCGGATGAAGCGTCTGCGTGGCAAATTCCAGACTCTGAATTAGAAAAACTGAACGATCCAAGTGTTAAAGCGTTCTTCCTCGTTAACCCAAGCAACCCTGCTTCGGTTCGATTAAGCGATGAGACACTCTATAAGATTGCAGAGGTTGCTAACCGTCGCCCTGACCTAATCCTTCTTACTGATGATGTTTATGGCACTTTCGCTGATAACTTCACATCATTAGCAATGCTGGCTCCGAAGAACACTATTCTAGTGTATTCATACTCTAAGTACTTTGGTGCAACAGGCTGGCGTTTAGGCGTGATTGGCGTACATGAAGACAACAACTTCGACCGTATGATTGCTGATCTTCCAGAGGAAACCAGAGGCACACTAACGGCAAGATACCAAGGCATTGCACTTGAGCCGAGTAAGATTAAGTTCATTGATCGTTTAGTGGCAGACAGCCGTGCAGTAGCACTGAACCATACGGCCGGTCTTTCAACACCTCAGCAGATTCAGATGACAATGTTCTCGCTACTGTCTTTGATGAAGGATGGTGAAGAATACAAACGACTCGCGAAACAAATTGTGCGTCGTCGCTACCACACTCTAATGCAGAATAACTTAGCCGCGCCAATCGTTGCTGAAGGCGATCAAACCGGTGCATTCTATTACGTGGAGATTGATCTGAAAGAGATTGCTCAAACGATTCATAGCAACGATTTCTTCGCATGGTTAGAAGAAACGTATGAGCCGCTTGATTTCTTGGTACGCCTTGCAGAAGAACATGGTGTGATTGTGATGCCTGGGGCAGGTTTTGATGCGCCAACGTGGTCTCTGCGTGTGTCTCTCGCGAATCTAGAGGAAGCACAATACGCAAATATCACCAAAGCGATGAACGCGGTAATGCAAAGCTATGTTGAACGTTACGAAGCGGCTTGCTAACACGACCTCAACACTAGAAAGCTCATAGAAGAGCGATAAGTTCTGAGTGTAGATTCACTAAATTAGTGAGCCTACACTCAGTTCTTTTTATCTAAGACGATATGTTAGAAAAGCTATTTGAACTCATAGGTATAAGAAGCGCCAACACTGTTATTTTCACCGAAGTCATCCTCAGCAAAAATAGTGAAGAAGTTGAATGATTGAGCATCACTCAACTTGTAGCTAGCACCGACGCCTGCCCAATACCCTGAATAATCATCAGACCCCATTGAACCGCCACCGAAGCCCATGATAGACCATTCATCAGTAATCGTTTTTAAACCAAACGCACCAATGTAGCCACCGTGTGTTGAGCTCGGCATCAACACATAGTCAGAACCAACGTTATCATCATCGAAAACAGCTACTTCGCCGTCATTATAGCTGTAACCAGCCATAGGGAAGATTTGCCAACCGAACGGCTCAATATCGAAATAGCTCAGTGGTATAAATGTGCCAATACTGTAGTTGTTCTTATAAGCATCGTTGTCATATTCAGAACGGCTAAAGTTGAAGTTCACAATACCCATAGGCAACAGCCATGAACCGCCTAATCGCCACTCTTCACCGTCGGCATTGACACGAGCATTGATCATTCGCGCTTCATCTAAACCAATAGAGCCTGAAAACTGCAAATCTTCGTTATAAGCAACGCCAGCTTTTGTCACGATTTTAGTCGGATCATCAGGGTGCTTCTCTTCAGCCAAAGCATCCATCGATCCGAACGTTGCCACAGCAACAAGTAATAGATTACGTAATGTCATTAGAAGGTCGCACTAACGCCAACAAAGTGGATACGGCCGTCGAACGAACCATCAACCATTAGACGATCCATTTCAACCGAACCCAAGTCAGCGTATTCGTAGAACACGTCGATCAAGATATCATCCCAATACGTTGAAGCACCTACTGAGTAGCGATACTGTTCGCCAACAGGGAGGTCAACCCATTGCATTGACGGATCATCTTGTGGCGAGGTCTCGTAAGAGAAGCCCGCTTTTAAACGCCAGTCTGAATTCAATTGATAATCAGCACCAACCGCAAATTTCCAAACATCATCCCAGTCACGCTTGATTGGAATTCCGCCTGTAGGGTCACCACCAACTGATGCACCAAAGTCTAGTACTGTCTCGTCCCACGCGCTCCAACGATGGAACTGAATACTTGCCAATAGGTCAAGTTGTTGGTTCAAGGCATAACTAGCACTGACATCGACAATCTCAGGTAACGCAATATCCGTAGATAAAGAACGATTGCTACCAGGTAATGGGCCTTTTAACTCATTCTTAAACTCATGTTCTAGTTTCGAGCGGTAGCTGGCACCCAACTTAAGTTTATCCGTTGGTGTATACATCACACCAAGGTTATATCCATAGGTCCAATCGGTATCTTGTTTAGCTGTAAACCCAGAAGTTGACTGCTCAAATGCTGCCCAGCTCAATTGCACACCCGCGCCTACTGACCACTGGTCATTCAGCTTATAACTCAGTGATGGATTCACTTGCATTGCTGTGAGAGTGATATCTTCTAGAAGTGCAGCACCCGCCCAATCACTGCCATAATCGAGGCTTGAACCGCCAACAGCACCAAGCGCAATACCAAAGTGTAGTTTGTCTGTGACTTGATGAGCATGAAAGGCACCAAATGAGGGAAGAACTGAGTGCCCTTTTCCATCATCGCTAGAATCTTGGTTATCTTGATATTTCATCTCAAGATCAAACGCCATAGTATTAATGGTAGTCTTGCTTTCGCCCATGTGTGACATGGTGGCTGGGTTGGTCCACATCGCCGCAGCCGAACGAGTGTAAACACCATCACCGGCACCAGTAGTACCGGCATTGGCGACAACAGCTTCTTGCAAAAACAAACCACTTGCGAAAGCATTTAAGCTTGTAAAAATTGCGGTGGCAGCTAGCGAGTAAGTAAAAGTTTTGTTCATCAGATTGCTCATTTAGCCTTAGACATTAAATTGCTCTAAGGTTACCGCAAAGCCCCATAAACAAATGGAATATCCGTTATTCCTGTACAAACGCTATTTGAACTTTCTCGCGACGTATGAACGTGGCTTGTCTCGATGAATTTCACGTTGAGCAGCAATTGCTCTGTTCTTACCTAACCCTACCTTTATCTGATACCAGGTCTCGTAAAATACGGCCATGCCAGTGCTTGACCACCAAGTCTTGTTGTAAAGTTTCTTATTAGCTGCGACGACATCTGGCGACCGATTCGCACATTCAAGTGCCAACGCATAAGCTTCAGCGTAAGGGTCTTCGGCAATCTTGGTTACCAGCCCATAGTCTTTCGCTGTTTCACAGTCGATCACTTTAGCGGTCATCGCCATTTCTAAGGTGTGATCTTTACGCATTAACTCTCGAAATGCGATGGCGCCTCCCATGTCAGGAATCAAACCCCATTTGGCTTCCAGTATCGAGAAAGTCGCGTCTGGACTGGCCATCCTAAAATCACCACCACTGGCTAATTGAAGGCCTCCTCCCCAACAACGACCATGAATCGCAAAAATGACAGGACATGGGATCTCTCGCCAACCAAGCGAAAAGTGCTGCGCAGCATTAGGTAATGTCGGTAACCATTTGAACAAAAGCTTCATCGCCCCTACTTTACTGTTCAATAACGATTTAACATCTAAACCAGAACAAAAATCGGAACCACTGCCTTTAACAATAACAGCTCGAATATCTCTGCTCTTCTTGAGCTCACTTATCATGTCATTAACGGCTTCAAACATCGCCATATCAATAGCATTGAGCTTATCGGGTCGATTCAACACAACCGTCGCAATTTGGTTTCCATCGATAGAACAAGTAATACGATCGAGGTTTGGCATGGTGGCTACCTTATAAGTGGTCAGACCTTTAGATTATACATTTTATTAACATATGCCAAACTTGCACATTAAGAAGCGAGACCTGTGTTGCTTAACACCGCCCCTTTACACAAACGACATAAATAAAAAAGCAGTGATGGATCGCTCCATTCACTGCTTTTCATTCATAGCTTTTCATTCATAGCTTTTTTGCCAATAGCTTTGATCGCCAGTAGTTTTGAATACCAATAGCTTTGAATACCAGTAGCTTTGATAATCAAGGACTCTCAGTTTTGGGAGAACCTATGTTCTTCGAGATTTCAGTAACAAGAAGATGAAGTAGCTGCCACCAATAATGGAAACTAACGTCCCTGCCGCAAGCTGCGCCGGAAACACCACCACTTGCCCTAACCAGTCAGCAAATAACATGAGTGCAGCACCAATTAAAAACGACAAGATGATCTGTTCTTTAACCAAACGCGCACCCACCATTGCGGCAATATGCGGAGCCAACAAGCCGACAAACGCGACTGGTCCCATGGTGGTTGTCACGACCGAACATAAGATCGCAACAATACACAACAATGCCACGTAGGCGATATTGATATTCAACCCTCTGGCACTCGCGAACTGACGTCCCGCCGCAATTAAGGTCACCCAACGACTCAACAGCAGAGCCACACCAATACAAGCCGTTATCACTATGGCCATAATCATTGCTGACTCAGGTTCAACACGATAGGTAGACCCTGCTAACCAAGCCAATAAAGTGTATTTCCCCTCACCCACTCGCGTTAGAGAGAATTGCACCAAAGCTTCCAATACCGCGGTCAACGAGATACCTGTCAGAATTAGAATAGACGGAGCAAACTGATGCTTCTTTCCAAGAAACAGCAATAAACAAAGTGCAATCGCACTACCTAAAAATGCAACCCACGGGCTTAGTGAGTGAATCGAATAGCCCATGAATAAGCTACTGAAAATCAACGCCAGAACTGCACCCGCCGACACACCAAGAATATCTGGGCTTGCGAGCGGGTTGTAGACCAATCTTTGTAAAATCACACCCGCCACCGCTAAGCCGCCACCAGCGAATATCGCGGTTAACATTCTCGGCCAACGAATAGACCATTCAAATGCGTCTGGAATAACAAAGTAGCCCATATCAGAAGAAGGCTGAGACAATGTACTCAACGCCAACAGCCCCAAGATCATCGTCCCCAACAAGAAGTAAGCCACAGGTGAAATAGACTTTGGACCTTTAGGCATCGAGAAAAACAGCTGATCTTGAGCCGATAATTGCTTTCTCGCAATAATAATCAACGCAGGAGCACCAACCACAGCAGTTGCCGTTCTTGTTGGAATCATGTCCAAAGACCATTGCGCCAAGAAAATCGCCAAGCTGTCAGTGACACACAGCAGTAACGCACCTAATACACAGCTTGCGATGAGTTCAGATTTCGCCTTTAGAAAACCTAGATGTCTAGCAATGTTCGGAGCAATCAAACCGATAAAGCTGATCACGCCCACTGAGGTAATCGATACTGAAACCAACCAAACGCCAACCACCATCAATACAAAGAATGTGGTGCCAATATTGAGCCCGCGCGCTGCTGCCCCTTCTGTGCCGATGGAAAGCAAAGTCAGAACTCGCGGAGCTAAGAAGAATATGGCAAAAATCGGCAACAGCTTAGGCATCAACCAAAGCACTTGTTCCCAACCATTCTGTCCTAGGTCGCCCGCTCCCCACACAAATAGATTTTGTGCGTACTGATCGTTGAGCAGAATAATCGCTGTCGCAAATGCCCCTAGCAACAAGTTGACCGCCATACCCGCCAATACAATTGGCAAGCCGCTCATGTTTTTGATGCCAACAATCGAAACAATCAGCCCCATCGCAAGCAGCGCACCAACTAGAGCAAACCAAACT
Organism: Vibrio splendidus; assembly: GCF_003345295.1. Taxonomy (NCBI): domain Bacteria; kingdom Pseudomonadati; phylum Pseudomonadota; class Gammaproteobacteria; order Vibrionales; family Vibrionaceae; genus Vibrio; species Vibrio splendidus. The sequence continues at coordinate 883,411 of NZ_CP031056.1, read as the reverse complement.
GAATACTGAGCGACCAACATCGGCGCTACCACATTCAGAATAACCAGACCAAGCCACGCCCCTGATGATGTACCCAAAGTTAACGGGGACATCATGCGGTTCTGCGTCAATTGTTGAAACAAGCTGCCGATAGTGCCAAGTGTTCCGCCGACCAAGATCGCCATCACCAAGCGAGGTAAATTGACATAGGCTAACGCCATCAACTCGAATGAATCATCGACCATTTTATTGAATGTAACGATGTCACTGATCTGTGAGGCTTGTTGAAGCAACTCACCAATAGGGCCAAATTCCGACTGCCCTAACCATAAATGAACAAGGGCAGCACAAAGTAGCGCAGCCCCCATCATAAAACCACTGGATTTCATTACTGCTCCGCTAGCGTCAACAACGATTGCGCCATGGCTTCTGCGTTATACAAGATCGACATTGCACCGCCGTAACTCCAACTTGCCGCGACTGGGCTAAATTGACCCTTGCGAACGAAAGGCATGCTCTTCCAAACCGGAGAACGGTCTAGCTTGTCTTGATATGGGAAAGGTTCAAAGTAAAGCGCAATACCGTTCTTCACGTTCTTAAGCTCGGTCATGCGTTTTTGACTGATGCCCCACTGACTTGCAGGAAGATCCATCGCATTGTCAAAGCCTAGCTGTTCAAGTGCGTATTGTGGAATAGAGTTATCGCCATAAATGAACACCGATGTGGTGCTCGCAAAACGGAAAGAGGTAACTTTCGGTTTGTCGCCCGGATACGCTTTATCTAACTCAGCTTTTAGAACAGCGATACGCTCATCCATTGCGGCCAGCTTTTGGTTCGCTTGTTCTTCTTTACCAAGCAACTGTCCGATCTTCTTTAAATTCTCAATAGCAGCCGCTGCATTGCTGTGTTGTTCGCTGTACGTTTGGTAGTAAAGCACGGGCGCAATTTCAGAAAGTCGTTCCTGAAGATCTTTCTGAGGAGAAGCGATAAGAATCACATCAGGGTTTAGCTTCTTCAAAGCAGAAAAATTCGGCTCAGTTCGAGTGCCAATATCCGCCACGCCTTCTGGAATAGCAGGTTGAACAACCCAATCGGTATAACCTGCAATATCAGGTACCGCTACTGGTGTGACACCGAGTTCAATCACTTGTTCGGCTATGTCCCAGTTCAACGCAGCCACTCTAACAGGCTGAGCTTCAAGGGTTTTAACACCCTCACTGTCTTCAACTTGAAAATTGGCCATCGCATTAAACGATAAAGCGCTCGCCAACACGGATACCACCAGCTTTGCATTCAAGCTCTTTACTTTAGAAAAATGGGAAGCTATTCGTTGTAAATTCATACTGTTGCCTACTCAATCTAAATTCTATATTTCTTCAAACGACAAAAGCAGCCTTAACTAGGCTGCTTTAAATTGGATACACTAACTTAGTTAGAACTCATAGTTGACGCTTAGCTCTACAGACTGCTCAGCACCGAACCAACAGTTCGATTGGTCGTAACACGCGTAATATTCTTCATTGAAAATATTGTTCACGGCTAGGTTGGCAGTCGCACCAGATAAAGTCTCGCTTGCGGCACCTAAGTCATAACCTACAGATAGATCAACCACAGTGTAAGACGGCACTTTGCCTTGTGTATTACTCGCATCCATTTGCATTTCGCCAACGTAACGAGCGCCTGCGCTTAGTCGAGAACCAGCTAGCATCCCTGTAAATACGTTGTAGTTAGCCCATAAGTTCGCAGTATGTTCAGGTACATAGATTGGTGTAGTGCCCTCTAGACCATTGCTCGTATCTTCTGTTATTTCCATATCCACGTAAGTGTAAGCTGCGGCAATATCAAAGTTCTCAGTAGCAAACCAACGACCAGATACTTCAGCACCTTGTGATACCACTTCACCGACTTGAATTCTTGGCCCATAAACATTACTAGGGTCAGTCATTAGCATGTCTTGCTTAGTGATATGGAAGAGAGAAACCGTTGCTTCTTTCGACATATCATCAGACAGGTACTTCACACCAATCTCAGCTTGTTGCGCCATTTCAGGATCAAATTCGTTGCCACTCTTATCAACCCCCGGAGCTGGCTCGAAACTGGTCGCGTAGCTCGCAAATGGAGATAGCCCATTATCAAGTTCGTATAAGCCGCCTACACGATAAGTAAATTGCTTATGATCGGATTCATGAGCGTAGTAATCGCTTTCTGATTTGTAGTGATCAAAACGAGCACCTGCAATTAAGACAAGAGCATCTAAACGAACTTGGTCCTGAAGGTATAAACCAAGCTGACTTGATGTGGTGTCATCAAGATATTCACCCGTTTTTGTTACATCGCTGCGATCGAGGAGATCATTATTAGGATTCAACGGATCGAAGCTATTGAAACCACTTCCGTTCGCACTATAAGACGAGTAATTAACGTCTCCATCCATATTTTGGTAATCAACACCAACTAACACATTGTGCTCTAACGAACCGGCTTTAATAACACCACTCAGCTGGTTATCAATAACAAAACCTTTAAAGCTCTCGTCCGTTGAGTACAACGCACGAGATAATTGATTTGGGGTGCTCGGATCATAACTAAGATGGTAGGTATTCTCTTGGTACAGAGATGCATCGGTATAACGAGCATTTTGTAAGAAGGTCCAATTATCATTGAAGTCATGGTTAATTTTATAACCAACCATCAACACTTCACGTTCAAATTTACTCCAGTTCTTATCTCCCATAGAAACCGATGGATCACTCGCTTTTAACACATCTAAAGGCATTGCTGAGTTAATGCCCATTGAAGGATCATTCTGGTAGTAAAGGTTGAAATTGATTAGTGTTTTGTCGCTTACTTGCCAATCTACAGAAGGAGCAATTAAGTAACGCTCTTCTTCAGCGTTATCAACTTGGCTATCTTGTTTACGAGCAAGTGCTATTAAGCGGTATGAGAAATCGCTGTCACCAAATTGTCCCGTCGTATCAATAGAAGCTTCTTGTAGGTTTCGAGAACCCGTTGCAACGCCAACCTTCGTTGACTGCTCAGTTTGTGGAGTTTTAGCGATCATATTCACCATACCGCCTGGTGGCATTGCACCGTACAGAACTGATGTTGGACCTTTAAAAATCTCAACTTGTTGCATTGCGATAGGGTCAATCTGTGGCTGCAAGTTCCAACCATTCAAGAACTGAAGCGAAAGGCCATCGTAGTAGTTAACGTTGTTCGTGTTAAAACCACGGATAGAGTAAGAATCAAACATGGCTACAGAACCACCACGGTTTTCAGTTACAACACCCGGTGCATAACGAAGGGCTTGGTTCAAAGATTGAACACCTCGTTGCTCTAACTGTTCTTCATCAATAACCGTAATACCTTGAGGCGTCTCTTCTGGCTCAAGTGCCGACTTGGTTGCTGTATTACGATAGGCTTTACCCATGATAGTGACAGTCTCGATGTTCGAGTCTGCCGCTGTAACGGTTTCTTCCGCCAACGCTTGCGCTGCGAACGCAGTCAGCAACGCTACTGCCAATGATGAATACTTAAAACGAGTGTGAGTGGTCATAATTCCCTCGGTACCAATGCTTAATATAAATAATAATAAATCTCATTTGCATTGTATGTATCTAGAGGTGGGATAATTAACAATTTGGTGCAAATTCAAAAAGAACTTGACCTATTTTTAGCAGAAAACGGTCAATTGGTGATTTAAAAGACAATTGACCCTATTGATAGGAAGACTTTGCTAGAAGATAGTAAGCGGGAATATGACTACGATTTAATAATAGGAACCCAGTACTCCATTTCAGCGTCAGAGGCATTTGCTTGGTAGGCAAACGGGTACACTTCAAGCTCATATCCATCAACGCCACGATAACCTGAACTTGGCATCCAATTCAGCACAAACCAACTCAAGGTGTGTCGTAAATTCTCAATTGGACCACAGTGCTTCACTACAGCATAAGTTTGCTTAGGAACCGTCAGTACCTCTAACCTTTCAGAGATAATACTCGGTAATTGCGGGATTGAAATTCCTTCCTGAAGCTCAACCCCTGCCCAATAGTGAATATTCGTGCCGTCAAAGCAAGACTGAGTCAGGTCAACCACGCCAATGAACTGGAGCACGTTGTCGTCAGGGATCTCAACCTCGCCTTCTAAACGTGACCATAGCTGAGGGACTTTCTGAGCGAAGTCTTGCGTGAGTGAAAACAAACCACTGATTTCTGATGTCATACCTTTCACTAGGAAAGACTCTCTTTCATCAATGCGCACTTCCACAAAGCTTAACGCCCCTTTTTCAGAAGTACTCGCTGTTTCAGATACTTGTATCGGCTTTCTTAGCCCAACTCTTTTGCCTGCTTTTCTATACTGACTTGGGCTAGACCCAAACATCTGCTTAAACGAGCGGCTAAAGCTTATTTCTGAATTGAACCCGAGCCCAAGAGCAATATCTATCACGCGCTCTTTTCCATCAAGCAGGTGTTCTGCAGCTTGGCTTAACTTTAGCTCTCTCACATAGTTAGCCACAGTAAGCCCTGTTTCGGCTTGAAACACTCTTTGAAGCTGCCAACGAGACCAACAGCTTTGTGTCGCAATATCTTCTAACGATAGCGAGGAGCTAAGGTTCGAATGGATATAGGTCAAAACGCGACTGATACGACCAAATGCAGGTGTGTTCATATTTAAGCTTTCATATTCTCTATAGTTGACAGCGACATATTCGATTCACCAATACTTTTATCATTTAAAACGGCTTTTATCACTTAAAAATGTACAGCCTGCCCACACTTTATAAATCTCAAAAACGTCAAAAGCACCGAGTAGATGCTCCATTTTGTATGGTTATCCTAGATTATGTCCGTTATGATAACGCAACTGATTCTCATTTATTGATTTAAGATGCTTCCCCAACTGCACAATATTATCACTCGTCGGAAAGCCCCGTCTCTACATCAGAAAATCTTCGCTTACTCAAAAGAAGTTACCCCGTATTTAAGCGGAAGCTTTGGCGCACTTAATAGCAAGAGCATTGCGATAACAAATGAGAATAGCCATAAAGAACTCAAACGAGTTTACGATGGGCTTGCGCAAAGCCACCCTGAAGCAGGCAAAGCGTATTGGTTAACGCGTACGTGGGATCTCGTGTGCTGGCAGCCTATCTATGTGACCTTCATTTCTATCTATGGGCTTCATTCACTGCCCGATATCAAGAACATCGGTCAGTTTAGGTACAAAGAATTTGTCACAGGCTACCGTTTCTTTAATGGTGATCATCAACACGGTTCACCAGAAGAACTGATTCCACAAGCGGGCAAAGCTATTCTTGCACTAACAGAGTTTTATCGTAGCCAGATTAGCGAATGGACACGTATTCGTCCGGGGTTTACCAATCATCTACTTGCTGATCTATTACTAGGCAGCTTGATAAAACTTCAGCAGCACGAACCAAGCCTGACTAATGATTATATCACTGAGCAAGCTAAGCTTTGGTTAGAAGCATGCCAATTGCCTGAAAGTCATTTAGACAGCCTTAAGGTCGATGCCCATTCAGGAATGCTAAAACTGATCAGAGTCAGTTGCTGCCTCGTTTATAAGTGCGATTCAAGAAAGTACTGTGACGATTGTCCTAGGCACCCTGACAACAAAAAAACGGCTAAATAACAACCACCACTTTAAAGACCAGTGCGACAAATTTGCTTTCATTAAGCATCGCTATTGGTCTCGATACAGGACCGACATGTTCCAGCTTTCAAACATCAACATCGTTCGAGACAACCGAACCATTCTCTCAGTTGACGATCTCACTATTCCGACCGATGAACTGACCGTAGTTCTTGGTCATAACGGTTCTGGCAAATCCACGCTCGTTAACTTGCTATCAGGACAAATGTCACCGGATCACGGCACCGTTGAGTTCGAGGGTTCTTCTCTTTCTTCACTCCAAAGCAAAGACTTAGCAAAGAAAATTGCCTATTTACCGCAAAAACTTCCCGCTTCTGCAGGTTTAACCGTAGAAGAGCTGGTTCGTTTAGGGCGTTTCCCATGGAGAGGCGCACTAGGTCGTTGGAATTCAGAAGACAAATCGATTATCCAACAAGCGATGGAAAGAACAGGTGTCACTGAATTCTCACAAGCTTTGGCGGATGATTTGTCTGGAGGAGAACGTCAACGAGCATGGGTCTCTATGTTACTAGCTCAGCAGTCACCGGTATTGATCCTTGATGAACCGACCTCTGCATTGGATGTTCATCATCAGTTTCAGCTAATGGGCTTACTGTCTGAACTCAACAAAAAAGAAGATGTTGGGGTGATCGTTATTTTGCACGATTTGAACCTAGCGCTTCGTTACGCGACGCATATTGTCGCCCTGAAAAAAGGTCAGATTGCGTTCGAAGGCAGCGCGGATAAGTTGCTTGATGAACAAGCGCTATCGGCTTTGTATGAGTCCCCTATCCGACTGATCGATCATCCAGTTCCAGCCAATACTGCAGCAAGTGAGAAGGTTGCAGTCGTCTGTGAATAGTTCTGGTATTTCAGTTTAAATCTAAGCTCTAAGCTCTAAGCTCTAAGCTCTAAGCTCTAAGCTCTAAGCTCTAAGCTCTAAGCTCTAAGCTCTAAGCATAATAAAGGCCATTGAAATCATAAACTTCAATGGCCTTTTCGTTTTTCACTCGCTAGCTAGCTAAATAATAAATAATTAAATAATTAAATAATTAAATAATTAAATAACCAAATAACTAGCTAAGCTGGGACTGTCTCGCTTCTTGGCTACTGAAACCACGTAAAATATTAAACAGGGTAATCAGTGTGAACAACATGATGACAAGCGATAGATGCCACACTTCTCCTAGCCCTAATTGAACTAGCCCCATACTCACCATTGAAGACACCACCATCTGCCCTCCGCCGGACATCGCAGCAGCCGCGCCAGCGTTCTTCTTATAAGGCAACATCACCAAGGCCTGAGCACAAGGTAACGCAATACCATTGCCAAGAATCATCAAGAACTGGCCAAGCATTAAATACAGTGGCTCAAGTGGACAAAAGAAAAGCCATAACGCCGCAGCAACATGTAATACAGGTGTGCATAACAGAGTTTTCTTGTTGCCCAGCATAGGGCGAATACGGTTACATAAGCTTGTTCCGCCCAGCATGCCTAATGCAGGAATCACCGCCCACATCGCGTATTCATCTGACGTCATGCCAATCTGGTTTTGCATGATAAATGGCATCACTGATACGGTGGTGATCATCAAGCTAAAGTTAAGCCAACCGATACTCGCAAAGCTCATAAAATAACGAGAAGTAAGTAACTCTTTATATTGAGAAACCATTTTCTTCGGTGAAGGAATAGCTGAAACCTGAGTGACGGTTTCCTTAAACTTGAACGCCAATACCACCCAAGCCAATGAGACATAGCCAAGTAGTGAGATAAACACCATACTCCAGCCAAAGTGGAAGTTAATAAACCCACCGATAACAGGCGCGATCAAAGGTGTTATAGACGCAACCATCGCAATATAAGACATCGCCAAAGGCAAGTCTGCACCGTTGAATCTATCGCGCGTCGAAGCGCGAGCAAGTACAGCGCAACAGCCGGTTCCTAGGCCTTGCAGAAATCGCCCCATAACCATATTGGTAAACGAATGGCTGAAGAAAATGATCATCAATAGTCCCAGCATGGCGATTAGTAATCCGCTCAGCAGTACTTTCTTGCGCCCGAGAGCATCGGAAATAGGGCCATAAATAAACTGGGAAGGCCCAAAACCTAATAGGTACACGCTCACCAAAAGCTGAGCTTGCTCTAGTGATACATCGAAGTCTTTGGCGATCCAAGGTAGTGATGGGAACACAAGACCCATACTGAGCTGACCGATACTGATGACCAAACACGCAAGTAAGATCGATTTAAAATCAAATCGACGACTCATCGTTTAATACGTCCGTTCGAAGAAAAAACGTGCGTATCTAACTCACAACATAAAAACAGAGAAAATAGCGGAAACGCTGCTGGCGAGTTGTTCATAATGCTCCGACTGGATCAAATAGAGAAAGGCACAGTAAACATACGTGAGCTTGTATAATCATACAATAGGCGTTCAACTAAATATGTGAATAGTCACTTTTCAGCAACCTCAGCTTTCCGCCTGCCCACGACAAGCGCTAGACTAACACTAGATGCTCATAATCAAGGGACTTCAATGAACACTCATCACCGTATTTTTTCATGTGCTTTGGCGCTGCTTTCCCTTGCTCCTACAACGTCAGCCTTTGCATGGCAGGCAGAGAAGATCACCGACGGACTCGTGATCCCTTGGGGGTTGGCTTATATCAACGACAACTCCATGCTAGTAACAGAAAAATCAAGCGTCATTAAACACATTGATTTAAAGACCGGCGATCAAAACACATTGTTCAGGCTGCCAAATGTTTGGGCGAAAGGCCAAGGTGGATTATTGGATATCGCACTCTCCCCTTTTGAAAACGGAAGGTTCTACGTCACTTATAGTAAAGACGTCGATGGTGAAGGTGTAACGACACTGGCTTCTGCTAATTACAGTAATAATGAAATCACTAATTGGACAGACGTGTTCGTGTCGAAATCCAGAACGGACACAGGGCGTCACTTTGGTAGCCGTATCACCTTTGATGAGAGCCACCTGTATTTTTCAATCGGCGATCGTGGTGACAGGGACAACGGCCAAGACACCATGACTCATGCTGGCTCAATATTGCGATTAAATGCCGATGGAAGCACGCCAAGCGATAACCCATTCACTGACAACAACAAGGTACTCAATGAGATTTGGAGCTATGGCCATCGTAATCCACAAGGGTTGTTCTATGATGCCCCGACTCAAAAGCTTTGGTCGATTGAACACGGCCCGCGCGGTGGTGATGAAATCAACCTAATAAAAGCAGGCGCCAACTATGGATGGCCAGTCACATCGCACGGAAAAGAGTATTGGGGCCCAATTAGCGTTGGCGAGTCTAAAACCAAAGATGGTATTGAAGCGCCTAAAAAAGTCTACGTTCCTTCAATCGCTCCGGGGAACTTGATTGTTTACCAAGGCGATAAATACCCAGAGTTAAAAGGAAAGCTGCTGGCTGGCGCTCTTAAGCTTACTCACATTAATATTGTGACAGTCAATGAACAAGGTGAGGCAATCAAGGAAGAGCGTATTTTAGAAGACTTAGGCGAAAGGATAAGAGACATCGAAACTTCACCAAGCGGCGACATCTTTTTCAGTACCGATAATGGCAACCTGTACCGCTTGAAAAAGTAGTCTAGTTCTCGTTCAAGTAAAGACATTTTCCTTATAACGACAGTGATAAATATAAGCCGTTAAAAGTGGGCTCAACACCCAGTTAGCGGCTTCTAATTTGCAAAAAGAAATGCGCTAAAACAGTGCATTCACTCCAAATTCGTCATCAATTTCGACCACCATTTTCACAAAAATGACAACAAATCACCATATAACTGTAACTCCATGATATTTAAGGAATGCAAAGTTTGACTACCCCCAAGTTTCTGCAACCTTTCACTATGGATTCGATTGACTATCCCCTGATTTGATTTAGACTTCATCTCGGCTAGAAAGAAAGTTCTTTGTATATAAACATTTCGTTGGATTACTAGTAACCCCGTTGTGTTGTACGCAATAGCAATAAACTTTTCCACGCTATCAGTGCCACAATTGGCTCATAATAAAAATTTAATTTTAGGATATCATCATGTCTAACACAGTTACTGGTAAAGTAAAATGGTTCAACGAAACTAAAGGCTTCGGCTTCATCGAGCAAGAAAACGGCCCAGACGTATTCGCACATTTCTCGGCAATCACAGGCGACGGTTTCAAAACTCTTGCTGAAGGCCAACAAGTTGAGTTCACTGTATCTCAAGGTCAAAAAGGCCCTCAAGCTGACAGCATCAAAGTACTTTAATTTAGTATTTTAAAGCTTTCTAAAAATAGCCAGCCTCTGCTGGCTATTTTTTTACCCGCTATTCAGAGATTTAAGGTAACATCCTCCCACTATTTCTATCTCAGTATGTAGTGGTCTAATGATCCCGGACACCAAATTAGGTGGTAAAGTCTCCACCATAAATGAGGTGTTCAATGACAAAACGACAACGACGTACATTTTCTACTGAGTTCAAAATAGATGCTGCAAGTTTGATTCTTGATCAAGGGTACTCCATACCTGAAGCCGCTAACTCTATGGGCGTAGGTGAAACGGCTTTACGGCGATGGGTCGACCAACTCAAAGTTGAGCGAGGAGGGATGACTCCAACGACTAAAGCCCTCACGCCTGAGCAAAAGAAAACCCAAGAGTTAGAAGCCCGGATTAACCGGCTAGAACGAGAAAAATCCATATTAAAAAAAGCCACCGCTCTCTTAATGTCGGACGAACTCGAACGTTCTCGTTAATAGACAAGTTGAGGGAGCACGAATCGGTCAAAATGCTTTGCGAACTGTTCAACGTAGCTTCGTCTTGTTACTACGAGTTTAAGCAACGCAAGCCGGATGCCAGTCGCATTCGTCTAGCTAGCCAAATTAAAGAACTCTTCAACATGAGTCGAGGCTCTGCTGGCAGTCGTACTCTTGTCTCAATGCTGAGCGAAAAAGGCATAAAAGCCGGACGATTCAAGGTTCGCCAGATAATGCGTGAAGCTGGTTTAATGAGTAAACAGCCAGGTTCGCATCGATATAGACATGCAAAAGCAGAAAGGCTAGATATTCCAAATCTACTGAAGCGTGAGTTTTCTGTCAGTACTCCGAATCGTGTTTGGTGTGGCGATATTACTTATATTTGGTCAGGTTCGAAGTGGACCTATTTAGCGGTAGTGCTTGATCTATTTAGCCGACGCGTTGTGGGGTGGTCTTTATCCGATAAGCCCGATACCGAATTAGTATCTAAAGCTTTGGAGATGGCCTGGGAGCAACGAGGATGTCCGAAGAACGTGATGTTCCATTCAGATCAAGGCTGCCAATATAGCAGCCGTAAATATCGCCAAAGACTTTGGCGATATCGTATAACTCAAAGCATGAGTCGTCGTGGTAATTGTTGGGACAACGCTCCCATGGAGCGGCTATTTAGAAGCTTGAAAACCGAGTGGATACCAGCAACAGGTTACCTGACACAAGCTCAAGCTAAGAAAGACATCAGCCATTACCTGATGAGTTACTATAATCGGCAACGGCCTCACCAAGCAAATGATGGGCTGTCGCCAGTAAATGCCGAAAATCGGCTTAAGTCAGTGTCCGGAATTTGTTGACCACTACAGACACCCTATCAATGGCTCTCAAACCGACAATCTATAAGTTTCACTAAAATACGCCACTCCCCACCCTACCTAGTAATAGCCACATACACGATTATTTTCAAACACTTAATGTAAGTAACAACCTAGAAGAACTTTAATAAACTGCTATAATCTCTGAACCTTGGTACACCTTTTGTACCCCTCAAATCACCCTTTTGGTACACCTCAGAGGCACACGTTCATGGCATCTTATAGTATTGAAAAGCGAACTCTAGCAAGCGGCGAATCTCGCTACAAAGCCACTGTTACGGTGAAACATCGAAGCAAAATTGCTCAACGTTTTTCCAAAACTCATAAGAAGAAAACACTCGCTACTGCCTGGGCGAAAAATGAAGTCCGAAAGATAGAAGAAGGTGAAGCTCAAGACCGTTCTGTACCTATTGGCCAGCTGCTAGACATGTTCATTGAAAACAAAAACCTCTGGGACAATACTGGCCGATCTAAACGGCTTTGTTGCGTAATTCAATGGAACTAAATTCAGAACCTACGACCTGATCTGCTACGCCCACTATCTCTCGTAGCCCCATGCCTAAACCACGTTACAAAACAACCAACTGGAAGCAATACAACCAATCACTTATTAACCGTGGCTCTTTGACCTTTTGGATTGATGAAGAGGCGATAAGTGGGTGGGCGCAAAGCAAACAGAATAAGCGTGGGAGGCCGCGTCGGTTCAGTGATTTAGCCATCACAACAGCACTCATGGTGAAACGAGTTTTTTCTATGCCGCTAAGAGCGCTACAAGGATTTATCGACTCGATATTTAGGTTAGCCCATGTACCGTTAAGTTGTCCGCATTACACTTGTATCAGCCGTAGAGCCAAGCAAATTGAGGTCTCATTTAAGACTAAAACGAGAGGTGTGATACAGCACCTAGCCATTGATGCGACAGGCCTTAAGGTTTATGGTGAAGGAGAATGGAAAGTCAAAAAACACGGGACAGATGGCAGGCGCAGAGTCTAGCGAAAGCTGCATATTGCCGTCGATACAAGCACTCATGAAATTATTGCAGCCGAGCTAAGTTTATCGACGGTTACGGATGGGGAAGTTCTCCCAAATTTACTGAAACAAACACGCCGAAGTATCCTCGAGGTAACTGCTGATGGGGCTTATGACACGAGAGCGTGTCACGCTGCTATTAAGATTAAGGGAGCCATTGCGCTTATTCCCCCAAGAGAAGGGGCAGCCTTCTGGGACCGGGGTCACCCTAGAAACCTCGCCGTGGGTTGTCAGAAGTTATACGGCTCAAATAAGTATTGGAAAAAGCGGTATGGATACCACAAACGTTCACTCTCAGAAACCGCGATGTATCGAGTTAAACAGTTGCTAGGAGGGCAATTGAGCTTAAGAGATTACAATGCCCAGGTGGGTGAAACTTACGCGATGATAAAAGCGTTGAACAAGCTTACTGGGTTAGGTATGCCTGAAACTTATCGTATTGACTAAGAAACACACGAAACGGGTGGCTCTGTCTCTAAACTGAATTACGCAACAAAGCCAAGTGCCAAAACGGATTATTTAAAAGGGAGATTAGAATCATGCTAGTGACATGCCCGAAATGTGGAAGCAAAACTCGTATTGCGACCTCACGTTCCATCAGTTCAGAAACGCGAGAGCTGTATTGCCAGTGCTTAAATTTACATTGCGGAAGTGCATTTGTTTCGCATCTTTCGTTTTCACATGTAATCGAGTCTACGGGAGAAAACCAGATCCAGACCTGCAGCCAGAGTTATGTAAAGGTGAATTGAACCAGATGGACATCTTTGAATAAGTTGTTTGTACTTCCACAAGTGGGGCTTGTGAAAGTACCAGTCAAGATTGGTTACGGTTGTATTGGAGGAGATGCTTGGAATAAACCATCAAGTGAATAGCGTTCAACAACTGTGACAAAAACGTAATCCGGTTTCCATTCTTGAATTAACTGTTCGAGCGCTTGTGTACCTAAAAGCTTACTCCAGTTTTGCTTCAAGATATGCCCAAAGGTAGCTGTCATATAAGGAGCTAAAGCGTTCCCATATGAATCACTTAACCATAGTACTTTTTTGTTATTGAGTGCCTTTGGTGTTGTGATTAAGTACAGGTCATCCCTATTCCCGTATAATGGTGCAGTGCCTTTGTATACCACCGAATCTTTGTTGTAATCACTTATGACATGACTTAACTGCAAATTGTTTGCTTCTGTTATTGGATTAGGATCAGAATATAGACTGCCAACTCGGAGAAATCTTGTAAGGTCACCATGGACATATGAATCATTCCGTATGACATTACTCCAATTAAGAGGAGGTAAAACTAGGCCTTCATTATTGATTCGTAACATAAACTCATTGAAAGCAACTCCCGCACCGTAATAATTCCAATGCGTATCAGTCTTGTAGTATAAATCTTGAGTATTTATAACGTCAGATATTGTATGCCTAACGTCAATGTAGATTCCACTGTCATACAGCGTTTGCGATATCGATTCGTTACTGGTTTTTGCCCATAGAGGTAGATATTCGTTGTAAATTGTACTCTTATTTGGCCCGACTAATATTTTATAGTCTTTTACACCGTTCTTTTGAAAGTACTTATCCCAGAGTATCTGTGATTCTATGATTGCTTCTGAGCGTTCCTGAACTTCTACAGTCTGAAAACCTGCACGGTAAGCTGAAATTGTTTTTTGGTGGTCATCGCCTAAAAAGAACCACCCATCTTTTCCAACAACAACGGAGTTAGGTTTGATGCTTATCCCTAGAGGAACTAAATATGGGTTTATTTTCCTTTCAATAACATCAAGTGAATAAAGGAACTTTGTGTTAGTTAGATTTTCCTTTGTAAATCCACCTGAATAAACATTTACAATCGGCAGTATTGATAAAATAACACTGATTAATAAGAAAAATATTTTAATATTGGCTCTATTGTTCAATGAGATTTTCCTTATTAAAAGTTGAAATATAGAAACACACTTGAAGATGAGCTTCTGATAATATAAATGGATACTGCAAACAAAAAGGCCGCTGAAATCATTTTTCCTATCCCAACTTCTCTTTGTATCAATTCATATGAATTAGTTTTAGACAATAGATAAAAAGAAAAAGAGATAGCAGAGAATGGGATTGCATTTACGGCTACCATATTAGGAAGAATACCAAATAGAAGGTCAAAATTAGTGCCAATCCATGACAATTTGTTAGAAGCTATTCCCTCTATTGGTTTATCTATTAGATTGAGCCCGCTCATACTAGATAATAGGTTTACGGCGGTTGTAAGGTTTTCCGCCCTAAAAAAGACCCATGTCATATTGATGAATATAAACGTTGTCAGCCAAGCTAACCATGTTGGCATGTTTCCGCCAACAGATTTCCACATTCTGTGCAATACGAGAGCCATGCCATGTAACGCTCCCCAGATAACGAACATCCAGCTAGCACCATGCCATAACCCACCAATTAGAAATGTAATGAAAAGGTTGCTGTAAGTCGCTAGTTCTTTTTTCTTACTCCCACCAAGAGGGATGTATATGTAATCCCTAAGGAACCTTCCTAATGTTATGTGCCATCTACGCCAAAAATCTTGGATATCTAGTGATTTATAAGGCGAGTTAAAGTTGATTGGTAGCTTTATGTTGAATAGCAACGCAGCGCCCATCGCCATGTCGCAGTAACCACTGAAATCAAAGTACAACTGAAAAGAGTAGCTCAAGCTCGTTAGCCAAGCTTCGTAGAATGATAATGTCGCGGAGTTATAGAATCCTGCATCAGCCCATATAGAAAATGTATCAGCTATGGCAATTTTCTTAAACAAGCCGATAGAAAATATAAATAAACCAAGCGAGATATTTTTGCTTCTAGGAGCAAGATTCCATTTTGAATTAAATTGCGGCATCATTTCTTTATGATGAACTATCGGACCCGCAATTAATTGTGGAAAAAAAGTCACAAATAGCGAGTAGTTCAAGAGGTCATATTCTTTAGTTTCTTTTCTGTAGCTGTCAACTAAGTACGCTATTTGCTGAAATGTGAAAAAACTAATAGCGAGTGGAAGAGCGATGTTAGTATTTTCAAATGGCTGGGATAATAATAAATTCACATTCCCAATGATAAAGTTAGTGTACTTAAAGTAGCCAAGTAAAGCTATATTTGTTATCACTCCAAAAGCCAAAAGAGACGACTTTTTAATGCCTTTATCTTTCTTGGTTAGATGACTTCCTAAAGCAAAATTGAACGCCAATGAGCCGAGAATAATGGGAAGGTAGGATGGCTCCCATCTAGCATAAAATATAAGACTAGCGACCACTAACCACATCTTCGCGCAAGTATATAGTCGATACTTTGCTAGTATGAAATATATACAAAAGCAGATGGGTAAAAAGATGAATATGAAATTTATAGAACTGAATAGCATAGGGACGTTACAAAGTGATAATCGAACTGGGAATGATACACTACTTGAACTGTACGTCTTTGATTTTTTATATAAACGAACAAAAACGATCTCGGACGATCTCTAAATTTCCAATCTAAAACAGCCCTGATGTAGATACATCGAGGGCTGTGTTCCAATACAACTACCGAAATGAAATGCGGGGCTTTGTTGCGTAATTCAATGGAACTAAATTCAGAACCTACGATCTGATCTGCTACGTCCACTATCTCTCGTAGCCCCATGCCTAAACCACCTTACAAAACAACCAACTAGAAGCAATACAACCAATCACTTATTAACCGTGGCTCTTTGACCTTTTGGATTGATGAAGAGGCGATAAGTGGGTGGGCGCAAAGCAAACAGAATAAGCGTGGGAGGCCGCGTCGGTTCAGTGATTTAGCCATCACAACAGCACTCATGGTGAAACGAGTTTTTTCTATGCCGCTAAGAGCGCTACAAGGATTTATCGACTCGATATTTAGGTTAGCCCATGTACCGTTAAGTTGTCCGCATTACACTTGTATCAGCCGTAGAGCCAAGCAAATTGAGGTCTCATTTAAGACTAAAACGAGAGGTGTGATACAGCACCTAGCCATTGATGCGACAGGCCTTAAGGTTTATGGTGAAGGAGAATGGAAAGTCAAAAAACACGGGACAGATGGCAGGCGCAGAGTCTAGCGAAAGCTGCATATTGCCGTCGATACAAGCACTCATGAAATTATTGCAGCCGAGCTAAGTTTATCGACGGTTACGGATGGGGAAGTTCTCCCAAATTTACTGAAACAAACACGCCGAAGTATCCTCGAGGTAACTGCTGATGGGGCTTATGACACGAGAGCGTGTCACGTTGCTATTAAGATTAAGGGAGCCATTGCGCTTATTCCCCCCAAGAGAAGGGGCAGCCTTCTGGGACCGGGGTCACCCTAGAAACCTCGCCGTGGGTTGTCAGAAGTTATACGGCTCAAATAAGTATTGGAAAAAGCGGTATGGATACCACAAACGTTCACTCTCAGAAACCGCGATGTATCGAGTTAAACAGTTGCTAGGAGGGCAATTGAGCTTAAGAGATTACAATGCCCAGGTGGGTGAAACTTACGCGATGATAAAAGCGTTGAACAAGCTTACTGGGTTAGGTATGCCTGAAACTTATCGTATTGACTAAGAAACACACGAAACGGGTGGCTCTGTCTTTAAACTGAATTACGCAACAAAGCCTCACTCCTTTACTGTATGACTTCTTCGTAAAATTCGATTACTTGTATGCGCTGCCGCAAGCAAACACGCCACTAAGCGCCGAAAAGTCAGAAGTACTACTTTCAGACCAAGACTTGATTGACGAAGTGCACCTTACTGTCATGTGATCCCTTTCTTGTTAGTTCATCATAAGTGCTTAAAATAATTGGGGTGTACCAAAAAAACCATCTTGCTAGCTAACTGCCCCACTTCGTTTATACTAGGCACAACTTATCTATAGGCTGTGATTTCAAAAAACTCATTGGTACACCTATAGTACACCTCACCCGATTGGAACCCTTACATAACATGGCCCTCAAACCGACAATCTATAAGTTTCGTATCTCTTTAACCGATATGAATCGCGACTATTACGACTCTTTTAATCTAACGGTTGCACAACACCCTTCTGAAACAGAACAGCGCATGATGGCTCGTATTATTGCTTTCTGTATCAATGCATCTCCTGAACTTGAGTTCACTAAAGGGTTGTCTAGCATTGAAGAACCCGATTTATGGCAGAAGTCGTTAGATGACCAAATCTTAGAGTGGATTGATGTTGGCGAACCCGATCCAGAACGCGTTAAGAAAGCGACTCGCTTATCTAAGTCTGTGAGCGTGTTCAGCTTCAACACTAAATCGAATGTTTGGTGGGAACAGAACAAAGGTAAATTCGGTTACCTGAAAGCTCAGATCGTTCGTCTAGACAACGATGGTATTGAGCAGCTAGCGGCGATGACACAACGTACGATGGATCTTTCAGTGATGCTGTCGGGTAACTCTGCGTTCGTAAACAGCGACACTCAATCTGCAGAAGTAACGTGGGAAGAGCTACAGAGTAATGACTGAGATCCAAACTCAGACTGAACCTCAGCGCCAAACTAAGCTCGAAGCGTGTTTGCAGCTCGCAGGTCTCGATTCAGTCAAAGCGCTGACGACGGGCTATGAAAAAGAGTTAAAGTCATTTATTGATGACAACCATGCTCTGTTTAAGCACGCTTGCGAGAACAAGCCAGACAACTCTGCACGTCAGACGTTGCTTGGTCTGTTAACCAAGGTACATATCGATGCAAGCTATCGCTTTGAAAGCAATAAAGAAGCGAATGAGGCGATGCAAAATGTATTCGATAATACAGTGAGCACTGAGCACAGCGACAAGTTTCAAAACTCTAACGCTCAGCAGTTAAAGTTAATCACTCATTTGTGGTTGTTCATTCAAGGACGACTAGGAATGGATTACAGCCTTGCCAATGATCATGCTGCTGTAGCCGCTACGCTGTTGTCTCGCATATCGAGAAGCAGTGATGATGAGATTCGCGTTGAGTTTATGGCCAGTTTTTATGATGGTTTGAACCTCTATCAAGCTGAGAATAAGCCGTCCGGTTTTGTTCACCACTTTAAGCGTTTGTTTAATCTTACTTAAGCATTCCACCAGCGGCTGTACCCAAATTTGCGCTTTATAGATTCTGTAGAGCGCATCTAATTTCCGTTCCAACCAACCCACATCGAAAATGCAGATTCCCTATTACGCTCGTTCCTCACTTTAGGGAATGACGACACTTCATTACAAGCACAAAAAAGCCCCCACAAGATGCCGCGTTTCAGCATCGTTGTTTATCCGATTACAATCCAAAAACCATACATTAGAAACGAACAAAGTTTTGTTGTGATAATGATCCTTCCCATAAAACGACGAATTAAAGCTACGTATATGACAAGGTTATTTTACAAATATAACTTATCAATTTATTCAAAAAGTGCATATTTTTCAGATAATTATTCTCAAATGGAAATGATCATTTATGTGACGAGCGGAAGCATTTTTTCCTATGATGATAAGTACACTGACTTTTATAAAATGATAATAAAAAACCTGCAAATACAACTAACGTTAACTTTAAATTATCTTGTTTTATAAGCGGAGAATTAAAATGAAAATATGGTCTGTATCCTTTCTTGCAACTGCAGTAGCTGTCGCTCTAAGCAGTAATGCGATAGCTTGTACTGGGCTTATTGTTGGTAAAGGAGCCTCGAGCGACGGTAGCATTATGATTGCTCGTAATGAAGATTTTGGCATTAACAACTGGAACAAATACCTAAAGTATCGACCTGCGCAAGATAACCAAGAAGGTGACTGGCAGTTAGGTAACGGATTAATTGTTCCAATGCCAAAGCACTTCTTTGCTTACTCAGCGATACCAGACTGGGATGCGGATACCGTTAATCGCGATGGAAAGTTCTATGAAGAACGTGGGATTAATGAACACAACGTTGCCATTTCAGCAACAACCAGCGCAGAAATAAACGACAAAGTCGCCAAAATAGATCCTTTAATCGATAATGGCGTAATCGAAGCCATTATACCTACGCTAATCCTTCCTCAGGCAGAAAACGCAAAACAAGCCGTAGAGTTACTCGGTCATTACATCGAAACCTATGGTGCTGGCGAAGGTAACAGTCTCTATATTGCAGACACCAATGAGGCGTGGTTATTTGAAATTGGTTCAGGTCACCATTGGATTGCTGTAAAAGTGCCAGATGACAGTTACGCCATGATTGCAAATGGCTTGCGTGTACATGATGTAAACTTGGCAAACAAAGAAGTACTGCATTCAAAAGATATATTCGAGTTTGTAGAACAACACAAACTGCTTGATAACGCAGATAAAAAATCTTTCAATTTTGCTAAAGCATTCGGAGTTATTGGTGATGAGTATAATATCGATCGTGAATGGTTAGGCCAAAAAATGCTTACACCTTCGCTGCATCAACAAAGTCGCATGACGCAATACCCTTTGTTTATGAAGCCAGATACAAAAATCTCAGTTGAAGATGTGGCAGAAGTACTTAGCGCGACTTATAAAGATACGATTTTGGAAGGAAAATCGAAACGACCAATTAGAGTTGAGCGTCAACTAGAGTCGCATATTATTCAGCTTCGCCCTGAGATGCCAGAAGAGCTTCAAGGTATTATTTGGCAAAGCTTCGGCGTGTTACCAGAATCTGTTTTAGTGCCGTTATACTCAACCCTACAAGATTACCCCAAAGCGTACCAAGTAGGCGATGATAACTACAGCGATGACTCTGCTTATTGGCAGTTCCGTAGCTTAACCGCCCTCGCTTCTGCAAACCCAGACAAGTATTTACCAGTACTAAAAGCAACTTGGGACAAAGAAGAAACTCAACTATACAAGCAGGTCGCACACTTAGATAAAACGTTAACAGACATGTATAAAGTAGATAAACAAGCGGCTCTGAACATGGCTGCCGACTACTCATACGGACAGCTTATGCGTACATTGGATATGGCAACTGAGCTTAGATACAAAATGATTACAGATTTGACTAAAAGCACAGAGAAGAAATACTCAGAGGAAGAATTTAAGAAAATAGTCAATCTGTAGGTTTATGAAGCAACCAATAAAAACGGAGCATAATGCTCCGTTTTTTGTTCTTAATAGGTTTAGTTCTAACGCAGGCCGTGTAAGAACTCGTGGCGCGTTGCTGGATTTGATCTGAAGATACCACCCAATGCGGTTGTCGTCGTTTCACTAGTAGCGTCCATTACACCGCGAGATTTAACGCAGTAGTGAACCGCATCCATGGTTACAGCAACATCATCCGTTTCTAGTAGCGTTTGCAATGCTACAAGGATTTGCTGTGTCATGCGCTCTTGAACTTGTGGACGCTGAGCAAAGAAACGAACGATTCGGTTGATCTTCGAAAGACCAATGATCTTACCTTGAGGAATGTAAGCTACTGCGGTTTTACCATCAATGGTGACTAAGTGATGCTCACATGTGCTGGTTACGGTAATGTCTTTTACTCGTACCATCTCACGAACACCCATCTTGTTTTCGATCACGGTGATTTTAGGGAAATTGGCGTAATCCAAACCAGAGAAAATCTCATCCACATACATTTTCGCAATACGTTGTGGTGTTTCTTCCAGACTGTCATCTGCAAGATCAAGTTCAAGGAGAGTGAGAATCTCACGCATATGGTGTTCGATTCGTTCCTTTTTCTCTTCTCGGCTAACCTGGTTAGGACGCATTGGTGTCTCTAATCCGCGGCTTGCTAGCGCATCTTTAACCAACTTCGCTGATTCGCTAAGACCTGACATTGAACTTCCTCTTTTATTGCCCCTTCTGGATGGCAAACAAGGATACTCGGAATTTTGAATAAATACACCCATATTTTAAGGGAGGTCATTATTTACGGGGCTTAAACTATGCTAAAGTGGCTGCAATTTCGTTGGCGAACAACCGTGATTTGATAATTATTGAGCCACCATTGCCAACCACTAAATCAAAATAATAACGACCAAAGGATTTCAATTATGGGCTGTTGCGACGCTCCGGGCTTAATGCCAATTGAAGAAGCACTAGATAAGCTGCTATCACCAATTAAACCAATCCAAACGACTTTATCTCTACCTCTTGCTGAAGCATTAGGTTATGTCCTTGCTGAAGATATTCTTTCCCCTATTTTCGTCCCTCCTTTTGATAACTCAGCAATGGATGGCTATGCATTGCGCTTAGCAGATCTAGAAAACGGTAAAGTACTACCATTAGCAGGCAAATCTTTTGCAGGCCAACCGTTCGAAGGTGAATGGCCAAGCAATACCTGTATTCGCATTATGACTGGCGCAAAGATCCCTGAAGGTTGTGACGCCGTTATCATGCAAGAAAATACGGCCGAAACTGAGGCTGGTATTGAGATTCAACAAGACAACATCAAGCTGAACAATAACATTCGCCCTACTGGTGACGACATCAAACAAGGCGATATCGTTCTTAGCCGCGGTGAGCGTTTAACACCTCGTGACATTCCAATGATTGCTTCATTGGGTGTGAGCCACGTGACAGTGTTACATAAGCCTAAAGTCGCTTTCTTCTCTACTGGCGATGAGCTAAAGCCATTAGGTCAACCTCTTGAAGACGGTCAGATCTACGACAGTAACCGTTACGGTATTAAACCATTAATCGAAGCCTTTGGTTGTGAAGCTATCGACTTGGGTATCATCCCAGATTGTCCTGCGACGCTTAAAGAAACCTTCGAAAGAGCACAGCAAATAGCAGACGTGGTTGTGACTTCTGGTGGCGTGAGTGTTGGTGAGGCGGATTACACCAAAGACATTTTGGAAGAGATCGGCCAAATCGGCTTCTGGAAACTGGCAATCAAACCGGGCAAACCGTTCGCATTCGGTGAATTAGATAACGCGTGGTTCTGTGGCTTACCGGGTAACCCAGTGTCGGCAATGATGACCATGTATGTTTTGGTTCAACCTATGCTGGCTAAGCTTTCAGGTCACACCGCATGGACGGCACCAGAGTCGATCCCTGCTATTACTAAATCTGCATTCAAAAAAGGCCCAGGCCGTACTGATTACCAACGTGGTATTTACTCGATTGAAAACGGTCAATTTGTTGTAGAAACAACAGGCAACCAAAGTTCAGGCGCTTTCCGCTCAATGAGCTTAGCAAACTGCTTTGTGGTTCTAGAGCGTGAACGTGGCCGTGTTGCAGTCGGTGAAACGGTTCAGATCCAACTGTTTAACTCGACGCTTTACTAACGAGGCTTACTGATGGAAATACTGTCTGACGCAGAGATGCTTCGCTACAACCGTCAAATCATCCTTAAACAGTTTGATTTTGAAGGCCAAGAAGCGCTAAAGCAGAGCTCAATCTTAGTATTAGGGGCTGGAGGCTTAGGTTGTGCCTCTGCTCAATACCTTGCGACTGCGGGTGTTGGTAAGCTGACACTGATCGACGATGATGTTGTTGAGCTTTCAAACCTGCAGCGACAGGTGCTTCACACCGATGCAGATATTGGTAAAAAGAAGGTGGATTCAGCCGCTGAATCGTTACAGGCACTGAACCCTCACCTGACGATTGAAACTGTTGACCACAGGCTTGATGACCAAGCACTTGGCAAGTTGATTGAAACACACTCGCTTGTTCTTGATGCCAGTGACAACGTTGAAACGCGCAATCAACTCAACCGCTTGTGTCACGCCTCTAAAACGCCACTCGTATCAGGTGCTGCGATTCGAATGGAAGGTCAGATTAGTGTGTTCACGTATCAAGACGCAGATGCACCGTGTTACCAGTGTTTGAGCGCCCTATTTGGCAACGCTGCACTAAGCTGTGTTGAAGCTGGTGTGATGGCGCCTGTTGTTGGTATGGTGGGCGCGGCTCAAGCTTTGGAAGCTATCAAGGTTATTGCTAAGTTTGGACAACCAAAACAAGGCAAGCTTTTAATTCTCGATGCCATGTCTCATAGCTGGCGTGAAATGAATTTAATGAAGATGCCTAATTGTTCGGTGTGTGGATAAGCTAAGTCCTATCCCCTCTTATCGAAAACCTAAGCCTTGACTAAAAGTCAGGGCTTTTTTAGAGATCAACATCAACTTCTCAAATCGCTTTATCAATTTGAAAGACTCTATGAGAGATTAATTTCATTTGAGTTCTCATTTTGAGAATACAATAAAAACCCCAGCACCCAAAAATATAAACAATAAAAATCAACAACTTAAAGTTGGCACGTAACTTGTAAAAGTATTTAGACCTTCCATGACAAGGATGTAAATATGAGAATTACAACGTTAAGTTTGCTATTAAGCGCGCCATTGGTCGCCAACGCAGCGCCCTTCGATACATGCCCTAGTAAGGCTTACCTCTTTCAATCGACCCCAGTGCAAGTTTGGGGGGTTAACCTAGTTACCGGCTCAACAACTCTGCTGGAAGACGACACGGGAATGAGCGCTAACATCAATGGTGTCGGTTTCGACTTTCAAGACAGATATATCTATGGCTATGACACAACCAACAAACGCTTAGTGCGCCTTGGACAGGATTTCCAAGCCGAAGTAATTAACGCTAGCGGCTTACCAACCGACCATACCTTCTATGTAGGCGATGTCTACGACCATGTTTACTACCTCTACCGCACCGGTAAGGGGCTGTTCACTGTTGATCTATCCCCTCTCGATTCAGATCCTAATGCAACTGTTACGGTCAACAAAATCGCAGGAAGCCCAGCAACTGTAAGATTGACTGATTTTGCCTTCCACCCAAGTGATGGCTCTTTATATGGTATCGACAATAACTCTGGTGGTTTGTACAGCTTCAATCCTACAACGGGTGCAGAAACCTACATCGGTGATACTGGAGAAACTGGCACATTCGGCGCAGGTTATTTCGATGTAAACGGCTACTACTACGTATCTCGAAATCAAGACGGTAAAATATACCGTATCAACTTATCTCCAGACAACGCGGCCAACATCGCAGCTGGGATTGTTCCTGCCGTTGAGTTTGTATCGAATGGCCCAGCTTCTGGCCAAAACGATGGTGCTCGCTGTGCTAATGCCCCAGTTGTTGATGAAGATTCAAATATCGACTTCGGTGACGCGCCAGATAGCTACCTGACTCTTCTAGCAAGTAATGGCCCTCGACATGAACTTGATGGCATCACATGGTTAGGTACAACACCTCCAGATGCGGATTTGGATGGTTATGTCACACCACAATCAGACGAAACCGTTGGAGTGGATGATGAATGGGCAAACGGAGGTATCGGTTTTGTTACCGCGCTTGAAGCCGGACTTGATTCAAAAGTTGTGATTGAAGCTTCAACGACCGGTTACCTTTCAGCTTGGATCGACTGGAACCAAGATGGCAGCTTCGATGGCGCCAACGAGCAGGTGTTTACAGATTACGCGCTCGATGCTGGTGAAAACGCACTGTTCCTTAATGTTGATATTAACGCACTGACTGGTACGACGTGGGCTCGATTTAGATTCAGCCAACAAACCAACCTAAGTTACTTTGGCGGTTCAACCTCTGGTGAGGTGGTCGATATTCAAGTCGATGTCCTTAACGATGGTGCCACCGCTCGTTACTTCCCAAGTGCTTCTGGCTACGCAACGCTCGCGTACGAAGATAACTGGCCATATAAAGCAGATTACGACATGAACGATGCTGTTCTTATGTATCGTATTACCGAGATCCTTAAAGATGGAAAAGTCGTCAAATCCACTATCGACGGACGGTTAGCTGCTGTCGGGGCATCGTACAGAAATGGTTTTGCTGTTCGACTTCCTAACTTAGACCCGAGCTTAGTAAGTAGTGGTAACTCTTACATGAAACACAACGGTGTATTCACTGACCTCGACTTAGAAGATGGACGTAGCGAAGCAATATTTGTAATCGCCAATGACCTGACAGAAAAAATCAGCACTGGCTGTACCTTCTACCGCACCAGTAATGGATGTAAAGAGGATGAGCAGTTCTCATTCCAAATTGGTATTACTTTAGCCGGTGACGGTGTGAGTACTGGCAGTTGGACCGATATGCCTTACGACCCGTTCATTTTTGCAACGCCTGGGTATTATCACGGTGAAAACCTACCTCTACATCCAGGGCGCAGCTGGGAGGTTCACTTGCCAGACCAAGCTCCAACCGAAGCCTTTGATACGGCTAATCTCTTTGAGGCAGGATTAGGTGTCGATGACAGTAACCCATCAACAGGTAAATATTTCAAAACAGCAGAGAATCACCCTTGGGCACTCATCATTACGTCAACCGATGAGTGGGAGTGGCCGCTAGAGTATGTGGATATTGTTACCGCTTACCCTGAGTTCATACAATACGCTGAGTCCGGTGGTGACACGAACCAAACATGGTATGAATCACCTGCAGACAACCAATGCTACGTGCCATAAGGAGAAACGTTATGAATACTCACAATAAACAATATCGAGAAACTCACTACGTTGATTCGAGTCACAATCTAGCTAAGGAAGATGGTATGTCTGCACACAGAACTTGGAACATGAAAAAATCGTTGGCTGTTATTCTCGCTGCCACTCCACTGATATTGGTTGGGTGTGGAGGCGGCGGTGGAGGTGGCGGCAGTGCATCGACACCATCTCCAGCAACACCGTCGACGCCAGCAGCGCCTTCAAATCCAGTAACAGGAACGACATCTTCAGCGACAAGTGCAGCAGCGGCACCAATCTATACAATGAGTGATGTGGTTGTGCCCGATGGCTTTGATTACAGCTCTGTTGAGCAGTTTGATCTCGACATCGACATCAGTAGCATTTCTACCGCTCGCTCATTTGTCACTGTTTATAGCCGTTTCAGCACACGAGATGACTCTACCTTAAAACCAGACTACTCAAGTAAAGTGATTGCTGGCTCATTAAACAACGGAGTCTTCGCGTCTAACTTTACGGCTCCAGTCAATCACGACTCATTGTTAGTCGAAATTTGGTTTTATGATGGTCAACCGCCATTACAACAAGTGGTATCAAGCAGTGATTCCCAGATCGTTTGGTAATCGGCGGAGACAGTTTGGTCGTAAACAGATGAAAAACTGATTCTGTATCAATCCAAAGTGAGCAGCGATGCTCACTTTTTGGTCGTATAAGAATGGATAGCCACTCAAACTTTCTGATTGATTACATTCACTTTACTGCCAATCTGACTTATCTTTTCAAGATTACCTTCAAAGACTTACTCCCATGAAACAGTTAAAAATAGGTCTCTTTATATTGATGTGCGGTGTGGGGGTGCTATTGGCCCTTACCTATTTACCGCTAACATCTGAGACGGGACAACGCATTCAAGCCAAAGTAATTTCGAACACGCTCACTCAGTCCTTAGATGGACACAGGCGTTATCTTACGGTTCAGACAAAAGATAATGACGTATTTCGCGTCTCTATTACTCCAACCACAGACTGCCCTATTGATTCTGTGGTCGCGCTTGATACATTAAACAATCAAATAACCGGACAAAGCAGTTATCAGTTCATCCACTGTCGAGCTGCACAGTAGTAATCGACGCAACAACTGTATTCGCAAAAGCAACAGTAATCTCTCTAACACGGTATTCGCTAAAACAGCAGTGATCTCTCTAACAATAAGAATCGCTATAACAACAAGAATGGATATAACAATAATGAATCAGCCACTCATCTCACCAGAACAACTTCAACAACGTTTGCTAGAAAAAGACAACATCATCCTCCTCGACGCCAGTATCGAATTTCAGATTCCAAGTGAGTCAGAAAAGATCAAAGGACAAATGATTCCTGGCGCGATTCGTTTTGATTACGACAAAGACTTTTGTAATAAGCACACTCTGCTTCCTCACATGTTCCCGACAGAAAAACAATTCAACATACGTGCACAAGAAATTGGCATCAATCAAGACAGTACGATCGTGGTTTACGATAACGCCGGAACCTTCGCTTCGCCCCGTGCGTGGTGGATGTTTATGGCAATGGGACACAACAACGTATACATCTTAGATGGTGGTTTACCAGCGTGGATCGAAGCCGGTTACGCGACAGAGACTGACTATCGAACCGAAGTGAAAACGGGCAACTTTGAAGGCAATATTCAAGACAACTATTTTGTAAGTGCTCATCAGATTGAAAGTTACTCAACTAACAAGAGCGCAAACATTGTCGATGCGCGTTCTCAAGCTCGCTTCGATTCAGAAGTTCCTGAACCACGTGAAGGTTTACGCAGTGGCCACATCCCAAACTCAGTTTGCTTACCGTTCGCTCAGGTATTAAATGATGGCAAATTAAGAACTCAACAAGAGTTAATTGAGATATTTTCCACCATAGAGATCGCCCCTTCTCAACCTATGTTCTTTAGCTGTGGCTCTGGAGTAACAGCCTGCATCATATTATTGGCCGCGAAACTCGCTGGCTATACAGGTGAAATGGGCGTTTACGATGGCTCATGGACTGAGTGGGGCGCTAACGAGAAGCTACCTATCGCCATAACTGAAAAGTAATTAAACTTCACTTAGTGCCACTGTTAATCTTACTGCTAGAACATACTACGTGCGCATAAGAAGCTTATTCACAGTGAGAATAAAACCTCATGGAGTAAGCTTTTTACTCTGTAGCTAACGGCTACCTCCGCTTAAAGCCAGAGCTCGATTAGCGTTACTGCTATAAACGACGACTGTTTGCTAACTATAAACTGTGATTAACCATGGGTTATTTGTCATCAAAATTCTGAATACTAATATTTCGCTCAAGAATCTCTGCTCGTAGTCGTTACACTATTTAATCATTAATACTTTCATTATTGATATTTGTATCCTTCGTTGCATGAATCACGCTGACAATCCACTAGTTTGTCACTTGCTCTCTGTTTAAGTAGTAATTAACAAAAGGCATCTCATGGCTCTATTTAAGAAAAATATCTGGTCGCTGTATGTTCTGATCGTACTGCTTACCCTGATACTTTTCGCTGTGTTGGGCATAAGTAAGTGGCAAGCAAACAGAGACGATTTCACTGAGCAACAGCACATTCAGGTAGAACTTTTTTCTAGCTCTGTTAGCTCGCTGATGACCAGCCAAGAAGCACTACTTGAAGTTGTTGGGCACCAGTTAGCCCAACAATCTGACTTTACTCGCACGGCTTCTATCCAGATTCGACCAATATTAGATAAGCTACTTGATACTCACCCCGCGATAGCCGCATTTGGGTTACTTAATCCTGAAGGTGATTACCTTGCAATTAGCTCGAACCTACAGCTATCCGATCAGCATAATTTGCTTAACGACTCATACACCAGAGATTCATTTCTCGAGGCCATGTCTAGCGAAAAAATGGTGTTGGGACGTACCTATTTCCAGGACTCACTTAACAGCCTAGTAATTCCGCTAAGAAAGTCGATTTCAATCGATGGCAAGCACGTCGATGCAGTCATGACTGCGGGTTTGCGTTTGGACAGTACGATCGTATTCGAAAGCAACGCACACGCAGGTAGCTACAACACGTTAACCCTGCTTAGAACAGACAACTATCGTCAGTTCTTTTCTAGCGACATCGAATCTCTTGACGCCTATTTGAAACCTGTTGCTAACGACCTGATGAAACGCATTACCAAAAATTTTTTAGAACAAGTGAATGTCAGTGTCAAAGAAGCAAAAACCGGTAAAGACACGTACTCTTTCAGTATCAGTGACGACACATACCACTCGCTCGTTAGCGCTAAATACATTCCAGACTACAAGCTTTGGGTGGTCGGCCGTACAGACCTATCGCACGTCGATGTCATATTCGTAAAAGAGTTTGGCATTCTTTTTGTTGCCTTTATTTTTCTTCAATTTGGTTTCTACTTTTTAGTAAAATCGATTGCCAAAAACGAACAACACACTCGAAGCCAACTCATCTACCAAGCGAATCATGACCCGTTAACCTCTCTACCCAACCGTTTATACATGCGTAGAAACATTGGTAAATGGATTGAAGATGAGTCAGAGTCGTTCTCACTATTGTTCATCGATATCGATAACTTCAAGTGCGTCAACGATACCCACGGACACGACTTCGGTGACAAGGTGCTCAAGCAAATCGCTTTACGTTTGATGAGATTCCGCTCTCGAGTCAGCCTTTTAGTGCGCGAATCCAGTGATGAGTTTTTATTCTTAACGCCTTTATCGAATGAAGTTGAAATTAAACGACTCGCCAAGCGGATTATTGAAGTGCTGTCTCAACCTTATGAAGTCGAAAGCGCGCAGTTCTTGTTAGGTTGCAGCATTGGCGTAGCACGTTTTCCTGAACACGGAAAAGATTTAGATAGCCTGTTACGCTCTGCCGACATTTCGATGTACAAAGCGAAGCAGCAGCAAAACTCGTACAGTATTTTTACAACAGAAATGCAAGACGCTCACCTCTACAAAATGAAAGTAGAACAGAGGCTACGTATCGCGATCGAAAAACAAACTCTGTTCATGGTTTTCCAACCACTGGTCCGTGCTGATGAAAGTATTCACGGTGTAGAAGCACTCGTTCGCTGGATTGATGACGAGCTGGGTTTCGTTCCACCAGATGTCTTTATACCGGTGGCTGAAAACACTGGCTTAATGCAAAAGCTCGGCACTTTTATTATTGAGTCCAGCATTATGCAGATCGCCCATTTGCACCGAACGACGGAACAAAAAATCGGGCTTTCGATCAACATATCTGTTCGACAGTTTTCTCACCGATCTTTCTCTGAGCATTTATTTACAACGCTGGAGAGGTATCAGCTCTCCGCAAGTTGTCTAACATTAGAGATCACTGAAAGCCTGTTCATTGAAGACTTAGACATAGTAAAACCTATTTTTGAGGCCTTACACGAAAAGAATATTAAAATATCTTTAGATGACTTCGGTACAGGCTATTCATCACTAAGCATGTTAAAAGCACTCCCTATCGATGAGCTTAAAATCGATAAGAGCTTTATTGAGAACATTTCAGTCGATCAACAGTCTCTTACCATGGTTCAAAACATCATCGCGATAGGTAAGAATTTCGGCATGGTGGTATTGGCTGAAGGCGTAGAATCGAACGAGCACTTCGCGATTCTAAAGGCATGTGGATGTGACTTAATGCAAGGCTATTACTTCTCTCGTCCTATTCCTTACGGTGAGTTGTACGAATTTTTATCTCCAGCCTCAGTCAAGGAAGTCGAACTGGCATAAACCGCAAGTTAACCAATAGCACCACTATTTCTACCCCTGGCTATTACGACCTCAGAGTCTAATGAACCAAGAAAGTGAATTTACTGCCATGCCCCCTCAAAAGCATGGAGGTATTCAAATATAACTCAACCTGGATTCGGTAAGTTTCTACGCCATAAGTCACTATCTAGCGTTTTTTGATACCCATAGTCATACAATTTCTGCACATACTCTAAACTGAATGAACTTAGATCATCCTTCGAAAAATCATCATCGATATAGGCAAGATTAAAACCAATTTGGTTACGCTCACTGTAGTTATAAATATGCTCTATATCACCGATACTTTGACGACGAATCAATATTGATAACGCACGATAAGAAACTGATGTTAAGCCATTCTCTATCTCTTCAAACTCAGGTTTAAGAAAACCATTACGTATAACGTAAATGTTCTTTTCTATATTTTTGGGAACAAAGGTTTTTTGGAAACCCTGTGGAATAAGAAAGACTTGCCTTGAAACACCTCCATCCACATGCAATTCGTCGACCGTTCCCCCTCGATATGGCAATGTAATTCGAGTGGCAGGGAATAGCCCAGGAACGGCACTGCTCGCAATAATGATATCTTGTATCAACTGTTGGGCTTGAGGCGTTCCGATCTGGGCAATTTTTCCAACGTCCCAAATCGCCATTTTTTCATTGTCTAAGCTTGTTGTCGCGATAAGTAATATCCGCCCTTTGCTTCTCTCAACAGCAAGTTGATTGACCATTATAGCGTCGACAGCATCACGGACTTTGAATTCAAAACCACTAACATCCACCATTGAATTTCGAAAAGGTAACTGAAAAATTGAGTTACGTTTAAACATTTCATCGGCTGTCGTTCGCGTATAGTAACCCTTCAGTTTTTGATCGTATTCACTGCCTAAAAATGCAAATATCGACACAATCGCACCCGTTGATACACCTGTAACAACATCAAATTCGGGTCGAGTTCCACTCTCACTCCAAGCGTTCAAAACGCCCGCGGAGAAAGCCCCATTAAACCCACCCCCTGACAGCGCAAGATGGTTTACCTGCCCGGACTTGTTACTGTGTTCAACAAGAGATTCTATAGCGTGACTAAAGTCGTAATTATCAGTCGAGATAACGGACTCATCCCAAAACCTCAAACCCGGCGTGTCTAAGGGGTTTAACTGCTCGGAATTTAATAAGACGTTACGTTCAGGTGTATAGGCGCAACCCGATACCAACAACACGAATATTACGATCATGAACAACGCAGGTTTTGGTGTCATCAATGCAGTGTCTCTTTCAGGCGGCTTATACAGCACGATTTACCACCTTATACTCGAGTATTTTCTGCATCAATAAGATAAATAGAGCGCTGATCACTACTGCGATAAAAATAGAGCTAAATCGATATAAAATCGAGAAAAAGGCATCTTGTTCACCGGGAATAAGCACGGTTGTCAACGGCACCGTTAATGAAGCCATCGCAGAAGATGCTAAGGCCGACTTGAGCTTGCCTTGTGTGTGCCAATAACAAAATGGTCCCATCGCAATCGTGAATAAAAGCCAGTATAAAAATGCATTTTCGTACCATTGCCCTAATGTTAACTGCACCACTAAGCCTGCAGCACATCCTGCGGCAGTACCAATCACTCTCACTTTGGCCATATCGACCGCGCCAGTACAAGTTAAAGGAGCTAAAATCACCAATATTGATGCGTAAGCCGCTGATGAGTCATACAGATCGACGACTTGGAAAACAATAAAAGATAGCATCACGAC
This sequence comes from Vibrio splendidus, assembly GCF_003345295.1. Classification (NCBI taxonomy): domain Bacteria; kingdom Pseudomonadati; phylum Pseudomonadota; class Gammaproteobacteria; order Vibrionales; family Vibrionaceae; genus Vibrio; species Vibrio splendidus. Next base: position 851,190 of record NZ_CP031056.1, on the reverse strand, counting down.
AACCCAAATCACCATGATTTGCGTGACGTCATACTGAATAGGGAGTTCTACCTCACCTTTCAGATTATCAGCGGGTTGATCTTGCTGTTGTTGATGTACTTCTTGCCGTTGCTGATATTGCTCATCACAAATCGGATCAGGAAAGAGCCAATACGCTATTGAACAGATAACAATATTCAATAAGCAATAAACCCCAATAGTAATAGAGATCTGCTCGACATCGATAAAATCATAGCTACTTAGATGCAGTAATATAGAGACAACAATTAAGCCCATATAACCGACGACAAAAGTCTGCTTTTTTGTCATGGCGATACATTTAAACAAGAACATCACGGCCACAGCAGTCAGTAAAATAGGGGGATAGCTACCTAATACTCCCCACAACACATTGGCCTGAATGATTGACCAAATAGCACTGACGAAAATGATCAGTAACAATGGCAAGTTCAAGCTATCGCTGATACTAAGGACAAAAAGAGGCAGCAAAATTGCCAAGAAACCCAGCTCCCAACCCATGGCCATACTAACAGCCAGACCAAAAGAACAACCAAACCATATTCGAAGTGTCTTCATCGCAACCGCCTAATAGATGAAATGAAACCAACTAATCAAACGGATACGCGTTTTTGCTACGAATCGCCAAAAACGGTTGTCGTTTGAATATAAAGCAAGCGTTGCGCGCGAACCTACGAATAACGGGCTTGGCAGTGCATCATCGCTTTGTAGGTTAATTCGAGTGCGCTGTGCATCTCGTACCCAACGGTTGTTCCCTTCAATCTGAGTCAAAGTACCATTTGGATTTTGGTGTCCAGAAGCGACACCTAAGTCTCGACTCGCTACGCTGTAGTCAAAGATCTTCCCGGGATGAGCATCAAACGTAACCAGCGCTCGATAACTTTCTTGAACGTGAGCTACTGATTTTTCTCTGAAGTCTGCAGCGACCCACATAGAACCGTCAGAGATTAAGGTAATCAGCGGCATATTCGCGTTCGCCATTGCGCCAACTTCTAAACGCAAGTTAGTCACTACCCCCGCACTTTGTGAACGTACCGTCGTATTAGTCAAATCAAGCTTTGCTTGTCTTACACGGTTTTCAGCTAACAAGACATCTGTTGTTGGTATACCCGGCTCTCCTAGGCGCGCAACTAAAGTACCAAGATGATGTTGCTCAATTTCAAGAACTGAACTTGCCACTTGATACTGCTTGAACACATTATCCAAATTCGATTTTGATACGGCTTGGCTCTTAGCAAGCTCAGCAACTCGTTGGTAATCTGCACGCGCGTTTTCGTAGCCTGCTTCAGCTCTGGAGATACTGGCCATCGCCATCTTCTTTTGAGCGTATAGAGATCTTTCCTGCTCTTGAGCTGCTTTCAATGCGAGTTCAGCTTGCTCTAGTGCTATAACATATTTACCAGGGTCAAGAACAAACAAGATATCGTCCTTTTCTACCGCTTCGTTGTTTTTGACGAGGACTTCTGTGACCCTGCTAGTCACTTCAGGCGCGACTTGCACAACTTGACCATAAACACGTCCCTCTGTCGTAAAAGGAGCTCGACGATCAGCGACAATTAAATACACAAACGAGACAATAAACACGCTACCCAAAATTTTCATGACGCGTTGAAATACTTGCTTTTGCTGCATGATTTATCCTAAGCCTAAAGATTTTGTGCAATTATAGTCATAACAAGGTCATTCTGGTATGCTCATAAAAAGCCCCCATTTGAGCTAAAAATAGAACAATGAAAGCAAATTTTGACGATATCCGACTTTTTTCACAAGTCGTACTTCATGGCGGAATAAGTGCTGCAGCTAAAGCAAACGATATGCAGCGTTCCAAGGTCAGTCGTCGCCTAAAAGCTTTAGAATTTTCGTTGGGTTCAGAGTTGCTTATTCGCACGACACGCAATATTGAATTGACAGAATCTGGGAGACATTTTTACGAATTGGTGGCTAAGCAGGTTTATCATATCGAACAAGGAGTAGAAGCTTTACAGGAGAGCCAGAGAGATTTTAATGGTCTTTTACGTCTTGCGATTCCTTCGGCTTTGATGAGCTCAAGCATCTTTAACTCAACTATTGACGACTACTCAGCACAATTTCCCAACGTACAAATAGAAATTGAAAATCACCAAGACAGTGTAGATTTAAAACGATATGGTTTTGATCTACAAATACTACCTAATGTTGTTGAAGTCATTGATGATAGTTATATTCAGTTTAACTTACTGCAGTACGGATCTCGGCTCGTAGCAACCAAAAAATACCTAGAATCTCACCCATTCTGTGATACGTTAAATGACCTAAAACTCCATCGCATTTTATCCAATAGATACAGTGCAGACTTTCTTGATAAGTCCATTAAAATACACTTAAAATCTGATGACCTAAACCTCTTACTCAAGTTAGCCTTACAACACCGCGGTATTGCTTTTCTACCTGATATATACCTGACACGTTCGGTTGACGATTCGAGCCTAGTACATGTATTACCCGATGTTGTTTTCCCAAAATTGAGCTTAACTATGCTCTACCCGTCTGCCAATTCTTTATCAAAAAAGACCCGTTCCTTTATCGACTTATTCAAGCTCAATTTAGAACAGAGTATTTCAATAGGTTAGAGGTCTCCCTGACTATAATAAAGTTAATTTTATCAGTGTTTTACATCTAAATTATAAACAGAAATGCAAAACAGGAACCTAGATAGATTCCCGTTTTAGTAACGAATGAAGCTCATTTTCGTAAGAACAACAAGGGATAGGACAATAAAGTATATCTCCTTTGTCTTCTCTTTAGTTTTTATCAATCAGTTCAACATGCTTCATTTGCTCATCCAAGTTAAGTACCGTTAATGCATTACTTACACTGGTCGCAATCACGTCAACCACTCCAGTTCTTAACGCACCTAATAGAGCTAATGGCTTACTGTTCTCGGCAGCGATGGCGATTACATCAGCGATAGGACGGAACTCTTCCAAGGCCAAACCAATCACACGGTCACTCATTACTGTATTTGCAGCTTTACCGTGAACGTCGAAAAAGTCATAACCCGCAAAGTCACCGACGACACCTTGTAGTAAACGAGACTGTACTACCTCACCCGCGGTAAACCAGCCTAAGTCGACCATATAGCTGTTTTCACTCATATCACCGATACCCACTAATGCGACATCCGCTTTACGAGCTAGATCGAGTGTTTGCTTAACAGTACTGTTTTCCATGAACGCGGATTTTTGTGCTTTGTTTTCAGCATAAGCAGGCGCGTACAAGGTTTCAGATGATCCGCCGTACTTCTTAGCTAGCTGTCTGCATATATGGTCGGCGTTAAACATACCGCCTCTTGGGTGAATGCCGCCGATACCACATACGAATTTACAGTCACGTGGGGTAATTACGCCAGTATGGTGAGCAACAGACGATACGTTTCGACCTTGGCCAACCGTGACTACCATGCCGTTTTTTAAGGTGCTCGTCAGATAGTTAGAGACTAAACCAGCCACTTGCAGTCGTTGCTTCTCTTCATTCGGTTGGTCTAATGCAACAAGTGCACGCTTAACACCAAATCGTTCGATCAAACGTTGTTCGATCTTCGCGCTGAATACTGGGTGGTATTTCACGGTGATCTCGACAATCCCTTCATCGCGGGCTTGCTTGAGCATTCGACCAACCTTTGCACGAGAGATAGAGAACTTTTTAGAGATCTCTTCCTGGGTGGCACCATCTTGATAGTAAGCAACGGCTACTTCAGTGAGGAGATCAGTGTTTTCTTCGGAAACATCTTGGATATTCTTACTCATATACCACTCAACCAATATTTAACAATTATTTTACCTGCTGTACTTCCTAATATAGGAGAGCTCAGTAAGTGATACACAAGCTTACACCCTGAACATATGTAACAACAAGGAACATTTGCTCAGCGTCATAACCATAGTTTCGTTGTTGATTAATTCACCTCACTTTGTTCGTTAAACGTTTGCTTGCATACCCCATGATTACTAGAGCGAAATATATTTGACTGAAGTCACCATACGGCACTATTTACCGTTGACTTTGGGGCTAGATCGGATAAATATGGCTACATCATTTACTCATCGAGCGAACAAATGTTCTGTGCAAATGTTCGTTCGGAGAAAAATTTAAATTAATGTAAGTTAGGCTCACTGGTACAACCATGAGGAACTTCATTAGTTCGCTTGCAAATGCCCACACCTCTCCCATTAAAGAGGTGTTCTGCGATACATAGGATGATCAAAATGAGCAATAAATTAGAGCAACTTCGTAAACTAACAACTGTTGTAGCTGACACTGGCGATATCGAAGCTATCAGCAAGTACACTCCGGAAGATGCAACAACTAACCCATCTCTAATTCTTAAAGCCGCTCAAATTGCTGAGTACGCACCTCTAATCGATGCTTCTATCGAATACGCTAAAGCGCAAAGCGCTGATAAAGCACAACAAGTTCAAGACACTTGTGACATGCTTAACGTGAACATCGGTAAAGAAATCCTTAACGTTGTACCTGGCCGTATCTCTACTGAAGTAGATGCTCGTCTTTCTTACGACATGGAAGGCAGCGTTGCTAAAGCTCGTCAACTTATCAAAATGTACAACGACGCTGGCATCACTAACGACCGCATCCTTATCAAACTGGCTTCTACTTGGGAAGGCATCCGTGCTGCTGAAATCCTAGAGAAAGAAGGCATCAACTGTAACCTAACGCTTCTATTCTCTTTCGCTCAAGCTCGCGCTTGTGCTGAAGCTGGCGTATTCCTTATCTCTCCTTTCGTTGGTCGCATCATGGACTGGTACAAAGCGAAAGAAGGCCGTGATTTCGAAGCTTCAGAAGATCCAGGCGTAATCTCTGTTTCAGAGATCTACAACTACTACAAAGAGCACGGCTACAAGACTGTTGTTATGGGCGCAAGCTTCCGTAACATCGGCGAGATCCTTGAACTTGCTGGTTGTGACCGTCTAACTATCGCTCCTCAACTTCTAGCTGACCTAGAAGCAGCTGAAGGCGAAGTAGTAGAAAAGCTAATCGACTCTAACGGTACTAAAGAGCGTCCTGCTGCAATGACTCACGCTGAGTTCCTATGGGATCACAACCAAGACCCAATGGCTGTAGAGAAGCTAGCTGAAGGCATCCGTAACTTCGCCGTTGACCAAGGCAAACTAGAAGACATGATCGCAGCTAAGCTGTAATCACTACCGAATAAATAAGAGGAACGAATTTCGTTCCTCTTTTACATCTATCCACGAATTTTTAATTTCGAATCAATTTTGGAAGCAATTATGAACCGCAAACATCTAGCTAACGCGATCCGTGCTCTAAGCATGGACGGCGTACAACAAGCAAACTCTGGTCACCCTGGCGCACCTATGGGTATGGCTGACATCGCTGAAGTACTTTGGCGCTCTCACCTAAACCACAACCCGTCAAACCCAGAATGGGCTGACCGCGACCGTTTTATCCTGTCTAACGGCCACGGCTCTATGCTGATTTACTCTCTGCTTCACCTAGCAGGTTACGAGCTTTCAATTGAAGACCTTAAGAACTTCCGTCAACTGCACTCTAAGACTCCAGGTCACCCAGAGTACGGCTACGCACCAGGTATCGAAACAACGACTGGTCCTCTAGGTCAAGGCATCACTAACGCTGTTGGTATGGCGATGGCTGAGAAAGCGCTAGCAGCACAGTTCAACAAAGAAGGCCACGACATCGTAGACCACTACACTTATGCATTCATGGGTGATGGCTGTCTGATGGAAGGTATCTCTCACGAAGCATGTTCTCTAGCGGGTACGCTAGGTCTTGGTAAGCTGGTTGCTTTCTGGGATGACAACGGCATCTCTATCGATGGCGAAGTTGAAGGTTGGTTCTCTGACGATACACCTAAGCGTTTTGAAGCTTACGGCTGGCACGTAATCCCAGCAGTTGATGGTCACGATGCTGACGCTATCAACGCGGCTATCGAAGCAGCTAAAGCGGATCCTCGTCCGACTCTAATCTGTACTAAAACAGTAATCGGCTTTGGTTCTCCAAACAAAGCAGGTACGCACGACTGTCACGGTGCACCATTAGGCGCTGACGAAATCGCAGCAACTCGTAAGCAACTAGGTTGGGAGCACGGTCCTTTTGAAATTCCGTCGGAAGTTTACTCAGAGTGGGATGCGAAAGAAGCAGGCGCAGCTAAGGAAGCAGCGTGGAACGAGAAACTTGCAGCTTATGAAGCAGCATACCCTGAGCTGGCAGCTGAATTCAAACGCCGCGTAAACGGTGATCTTCCTGCTGAATGGGAAGAGAAAGCAAACGCAATCATTGCTGACCTTCAAGCTAACCCAGCAAACATCGCATCACGTAAAGCATCTCAAAATGCTCTAGAAGCGTTCGGTGCTATGCTACCTGAATTCATGGGCGGCTCTGCTGACCTTGCGCCTTCTAACCTGACTATGTGGTCTGGTTCTAAGTCTCTTGAAGCAAATGATTTCTCTGGTAACTACATCCACTACGGTGTACGTGAATTCGGTATGACGGCTATCATGAACGGTATCGCTCTGCACGGTGGTTTCGTACCATACGGCGCAACGTTCCTAATGTTTATGGAATACGCGCGTAACGCAATGCGTATGGCTGCTCTGATGAAAACTCAGAACATCCAAGTTTACACACATGACTCTATCGGTCTTGGCGAAGATGGTCCAACTCACCAACCGGTTGAGCAGATCGCATCTCTACGTCTGACTCCAAACATGAGCACATGGCGCCCATGTGACCAAGTTGAGTCTGCTGTTGCTTGGAAACTGGCAATCGAGCGTAAAGATGGTCCTTCTGCACTTATCTTCTCTCGTCAAAACCTAGCACAACAAGATCGTGACGCTGAGCAAGTAGCAAACATCGCTAAGGGTGGTTACATCCTGAAAGATTGTGCTGGCAAGCCAGAGCTAATCATCATTGCAACGGGTTCTGAAGTTGAGCTAGCGGTTAGCGCTGCTGCTGAACTAACAGCTGAAGGTAAAGCGGTGCGCGTAGTATCTATGCCTGCAACTGACGCTTTCGATAAGCAAGACGCTGAATACCGTGAGTCTGTGCTTCCAGCTGACGTAACAGCACGTATCGCAGTAGAAGCTGGCATCGCTGACTTCTGGTACAAGTACGTTGGCTTCGGTGGCAAGATCATCGGCATGACAACGTTCGGCGAATCTGCACCAGCAGGCGAGCTATTCAAGATGTTTGGTTTCACTACTGAAAACGTAGTAAACACAGCGAAAGAGATTCTTGCTTAGTCTTGATTAAATTGCCTCACCCTTAAATGGGTTGATGCATACTGAAAGCCCCGTATAAAAATGCGGGGCTTTTTTGTATCTGTTGGCTGTTATCTGTTGTCTGTTATCTGTTATCTGTTATCTGTTAGAGACTAGAAGCTAAACCGCGCACCGACTCTAACGGTGTTTTGCTTTAGGTTTTTGCTATAGGTGTAGTCATAACCTGCATCAACGGCAAGCCATGAGATAATCTTAACCGAACTAACAACCCCCAAGCTATTTAAACCATGTTCATAGGTATCTGTATAACTGTAAAACGGTTGTAGCGACCAACGTTCGTTAATCGAAACCACAGAGCCTACTTCACCGATAAACCCTTCATCGTAGTTTTTACTGGTTTCCCTGTTACATGGGTCAAGAATGCTATCATTTCGGCACGAAGAGCGTCTCTTAGGTTTCACCCAGTTAACGCCTACAGAAGCGTACAGTTCAACCTGTTGAGTGATCGACTGGTACCAACCCAATTGAATAGACATATCGGACAAAGTCGTTGAAGATCGTGTGGTCTTCGAAGAGTCGAAACCAACAAACAGAGAATCCGTTACAGCATAATTCCCCCCGAAATAGCCGCCGTAAAGTTGCTTACTGCCTGAGTTATTGTAAGAACCTTCAAAGTAATCTTGAAAGCCATCGTCACTGACTCGTGTATTCTGATATCCCGTATAGAGATAGTGAGAACCCTTTGAAGCTAAGCTTGGGAAACTCATAAGACTGAAACAAAAAACGGTAAAAATAAGGGGGCGCATCTCGGTAACTCAAAATTTGATTAGGATGTTAGAAGTGTAACTCAACGGTAATTGAACGGTGTTCTATTTTTGTTTCAAAGATTTACAAACCGATAATACTAACTTATAAAAAAGCCCTGCAAATTTCGCAAGGCTTTCTCTTATCTCTCATTCAGCTTGTCTTTAACGGTTATTTCTCTTCGAAGCGCTTCGCCAAGTGATAGAACTCATTCACTTGCTCTTTTAGCTCAGTGGAGTGATCTTTCACGGAATGCGTTGCCACTAAGTTTTGCTCGGCGGTCGACGCGATAGACTGCATATGCAGGTTTACATCACTCGATAGCTGACGCTGTTTATGCGCGGAGCTTTCAACCGACTGCATCAAATCGTTCATCGATTGCATTAAAGTTTCGACTTCAGACAAGCGCTCTGCACTCACCTTCGCCACATCACCACACGCGTCCGTTTGCTCTCGGTTCGCCAGAATATCCTTTTGCCAGCCTTCAATCGTCGCTAGCATGGTGTCGATACTCTCTTTGATCTGAACCGTCGCCTTTGACGTGCGACCCGATAGCGCACGTACTTCGTCGGCAACCACCGCAAAGCCTCGTCCTTGCTCGCCCGCTCTAGCCGCTTCAATTGCTGCGTTTAGTGCCAACAAGTTGGTCTGTTCGGCGATTCCACCAATCTCTTCCATTATCTTGCTTACGCTCTGCGCTTGGTCGCTCAATTGGTAAGTCGTTTGAGTCGCCTTTTCAGCCTGTGAAGCTAAGCTTTCTAAATTTAGATGGGTTTGATTAATACTCTCTTTAGCGCCAGCACAGGTTTGCAAAGTCACATCAACAATCTGGTGCGCTTCTTCTGTACGAGAAGAGACCTCATTCGCGGTTACTTCAACCTCTTCAGTCGCCTCTCGTACTTGAAGGATATCTTTTGTTTGTTGGTCTAAGGCTTCTGATACTTCAAATGACGTGGCATTCAGGTTGTCCGCCAAATCCTGTAGTGGCTTGGCTGAGTCTGTCATGCGACCTAGTACCGTGCGGATTCTTGCAGACAATAATTTTAAGTGAAAATCGGCAACAGAGAACTGACTATTGCCTGAATAGACAAGGCGACTGACACTATCGAATTTAGATTGCAGCTTTTTTAACTGCAATGGAGTATCAATGAGCTCTTGTCGGAAAAGCAATGCTAATGCGGAAACAGGAAGTAAGCTCAATAACCATTGCGATACTTGCCCTACTTCGATTAGGTTTGAAATCAAAGGGGCTGCTAAAGAACCGAGTAACACTGCGTAACGAACACTGTCACTGATCTGTAACGACCATTGACGCCCCGACTTCTCAGCCTTCAATAAGCTTTGGTAAGCCTTATCCGCGACTTGTACCCATTCGTTTTTAGGCTTAACACGAACCGATTGGTAGCCACTCACCTTCCCGCCATCATAAATAGGGGTAACGTAAGCATCAACCCAGTAGTAACCACCAGATTGGGTTTTATTTTTTACGATACCGCGCCACGCTTTACCCTGCTTTAGGTTAACCCACATATCGGCAAAAGCCGCTTTGGGCATATCATTGTGCCTCACGATATTGTGATGTTGCCCTAGCAATTCTTGTTGGCTGTATTCTGCGATGCGACAAAAAGCATCATTACTGTAAGTAATCACACCTTTAAGGTCGGTAGTCGAGACAAGTTGTTCGTTTTCGCTTAGAAGCGTTTCACGAGATTGAGAAGATGAACTGACAGTCATTTATATTAACTTTTGTTAATTATTGTTTTAGGCGAGGAATATATACAATTATTAAAGTTATGACAAAATGTGAACGTCACATTTTATGTAAATGCCTGCTATTTATACAAAAATACGCCTGACACCTCACAAAGCTCAGAGCTTCACGTCTTTTCTCTTCTCTTCTCTTCTCTACTCAAATTAGCGGTCATGACTCATCTAAGTTAACTGCAGTGGTAAATTTCACGGTTCTCATAGAAACAGAGGTATGGAACTTGCGAATGTTTAAATCTTTGCGCAGTACTCGTTCAACAAAATCTTCGTAGGCTTGAATGTCTTTGACCGTGACAATCAACATGAAGTCAAAACTGCCCGATATCTGATAGCACTGCGTGACCTCTGACGCCTTCGAAATAGAATGGCGAAAGATCTGATAAATATCCCCTCGGTCTCGTTCCATTTCTACGGACACAACCAAAGTCATCTTACTGCCTGTAAGTTCTGGGTTGATGATAGACACATCATTCACAATCACGCCTTCCTCTCTCAATCGTTTCACTCGCTTTAAGCAAGCCGGAGGCGATAACCCAACCATCTCAGCCAATGTGAGGTTTGGGATTCGGTTGTTCTTCTGCAGTTCAACGAGAATATTCCTATCTATACGATCAATTTCCATAATTTCTCAAAGCTCTAATTTCGTGACCAATAATTTCGAATACTACGACAAATAAAAAATTGCAGTCGAATATTGATATAGATTTTGAAATAACCATCACAATAATCAAGGTAAGATCTTCTCATTCCAAACAATCGAACCATGGTCGTAACTATGAAATCAATCTATCAATTTTTTAAAGAACTCCTCAGAGAGATTTTCGATGTCACCTCGACTCTTTTCCGAATCATGATTCCAATCATCATCGTGATAAAGGTCGTTGAAGAACTTGGCGGCGTCGTAATTCTTAGCGAATGGCTAAGCCCAATAATGGAAAGCGTCGGATTACCGAAAGAAATGGGCTTGGTATGGGCAACAACCATACTCACTAACATCTATGCGGGGCTGATTATTCTTATTAATTCCGATGCTCCCTTAACGGTTGCTCAAGCCTCGGTTTTAGGCAGCATGATGCTACTAGCGCATTCATTACCGATTGAGGGTGCAATAGCTAAAAAGGCGGGTGTGAGTTGGCTGGCTACCCTATCAGTGAGAGTCGGTGGTAGCTTGGTGCTGGCATGGTTACTCAATCTCAGTTATCAATACGGGGATTTGCTCAACTACCCAGCAACCGTGCTTTGGCAGCCTGAAGTATCTGGAGACACGAGCTATCTTGGATGGGCTATTGAGCAGCTAAAGAGCTTTGCCGTTATCTTCATGGTGATATCAGCACTATTACTGCTACTCAAGATTTTAAAAATTCTAGGCGTTGAAAAGCTCATGGCAATATTGTTAAGACCATTCTTGAGACTACTCGGAATCAGCAAAGACGCGACTAACCTAACCATTATTGGAATCACGCTTGGTCTTTCGTTTGGCGGCGGCTTATTGATCAATGAAGCTAAAAAGGGACATATCTCGGCGAGGGATGTATTCACTGCAATCATGCTGCTCAATCTACTCCACAGTTTGATTGAAGATACACTTTTGATCATGTTAATTGGGGCTGATTTTTACACCATATTTTGGGGAAGGTTAGTATTCTCAGTGCTGGTTATCGCCTTAATATCAAACGTCATTAAGCGCATGAATCCACGTACTTGTGAACGTTATTTTTATCGTGATGTCTCTCAGTCATAAGTAAATCGCCAACGAGAATAAAAGGAAAAGAGCTCAAATACGGGCTCTTTTTTACGACTTGGTGCTCATATCACCTCCGCTATTGTTAAATTTCACGCCCTTGAAACACTGAAAATCATTCTCAACACCCCAATTATTGATATTTAGAGTGAAAATAATTTCAGTATGGGTAGTTACTAAACACTCAATTATTAAATGCAATTTTTAAACACCGATAATAAAAAACGTATCTTATTATTTATCACCCCACACCTTGTATAAAGCGGTCTCAAGATAATAAACACTTACCAACCAATGTTATTAAAAATCCAAACTATCAGCTATTCATTCAAAAAAACCCATTAAATAGCTGACAATAAAATAAATAACCATCCTTATTTGATATTAACTCTTAATGTTGAAACCGGAACGAATAATGATTTGTAATGATTATTCATTTGATTGGTTAATTTTATAAATATATTTTGTTACATAATCAAAACTGATGGCTTGATATAAGAATGTCACACAAAACAATGGCTTTAATGGTTCTCATTTTTTCCTCACTGTCACAGGCTTCCACTATTGAGAACGACGAACTATTGCTGAAGTCATTGATTGAACGAGGCGTTATCTGTCCTAGCTTAACCTATGAGGGCAATCAAGAAGCTTTGCGTATCTATCTAAACGCCAAGAAAGTAAAGAGCACTCCGTTTGATTCAAAAAATAGAAAAGAGACAACCAAGACAAAAGAAATAGAAAGTATAAAAGAGATAGAAAGTACGAAACATACAGCAAACACACGTCAGTTAAATAAGACACCACAAGAGTGTATTAGGCCAGACTCGGACAACTGATTCGAATAAGGCAGTTGATACTGATATCGACATGGAAATATAAAAAGGAAATACAATGAAAATGATGAGAAAAACATTGTTGGCTTCAGCAATGCTTACTCTATTTAGCGTCAGTAGTTATGCAAAAACACCTATTGATTTAGGCGTTGTTAATGAATACAAACTCATTGAAATGCTAGTTAGACAAGGCTTAGTCGACCAAGATGCAACCGATGTGGCAAAACACGACGCACTTGACCGTTACTTAAAAAATAAGATCAATTCCGGTTTTAAAGGCGACGCTCAATTCGGTAAAAAAGCACTTGAGCAACGAGCGAAAATACTCAAAGCCATTGAGAAAGGAGCTGGCGTTAAAAAGGCCAGCGTCTTTGCTTTGGAAGTCGGCACCAAGCGTACCGATAAAGTACTGGCTCTATTGGTGGATTTCCCTGATTTGAACTGGGATGACAACAAGCTGACCGAAGAGCACACCCAAATGCTCTACGAGAGCTACAACCCAGAACATTATCAAGAGTTGCTGTTTTCAAACTCTGGCTACACAGGGCCAAACGGCGAAAACCTAATCTCGATGCGTCAGTATTACCAAAGCGAATCGGGTGACAGTTACAGCGTTGCAGGTCAAGCTGCTGGTTGGTATCGCGCCTCTAAGCCTGCGTCTTTCTATGGTGGTAACTCCCCGACGACCGACAACGATCTCAACGCACAAGAACTGGTTCGCGAAGCGCTAAATCAACTGGCTCAAGATCCGAGTATCAACCTTGCCGATTACGACATCGAAGATCGTTACGATTACGACGGTGACGGAAACTTCCGTGAGCCCGATGGTGTGATTGATCACCTAATGGTGTTCCACGCATCTGTTGGCGAAGAAGCCGGTGGTGGCGTATTAGGCCCAGATGCTATCTGGTCTCACCGATTCAACCTTGGTCGCACACATGTGCTTGAAGGCACCTCTAGCTCTCTTCCTGACCGCTTTGGTGGCCAATACGCAGCATTTGATTACACCATTCAACCGATTGACGCGGCAGCGGGTGTCTGTGCTCACGAGTATGGCCATGATTTAGGTCTGCCAGACGAATACGACACACAATACACAGGCAAGGGTGAACCAGTATCTTACTGGTCAATCATGTCCTCAGGCAGCTGGGCTGGTCAAATCGGTGGCACACAACCAACAGCATTCAGCTCTTGGGCAAAACACTTCTTACAAAAATCGATTGGCGGTCGTTGGGTTAACGATGATCAAATCTCGATTGATGACCTAGAAGACAACCCACAGGTTTATACGCTGTTCCAAACGACGGATAACAGCCGTCCGAACATGATTAAAGTGGACCTTCCAGAAAAACAGATCGAAGGTTTAAAACCGTTTGCTGGTGAGTATTCATTCCACTCTCAAAAAGGCGATGACCTGAAAAACAGCATGACACGCAAGTTTGTGATTCCAGCCGGTGATTCTGCATTGCTTTCGTTCAAAACGTGGTTTGAAATTGAGAAAGACTACGACTTCGCTCGCGTGCTAATCAACGGACAAGCAATAGCTGGCAACATCACCTCAATGGATGACCCATACAATACTGGCCTCGTTCCTGCTATTGGCGGCGAATCTGGCGGGTGGATTGACGCTGAGTTTGACGTTTCACAATGGGTAGGCCAAGAAGTAGAACTGTCATTTGAGTACATCACCGATGGTGGCTTAGCGATGGAAGGCTTCTATTTGGATAACCTCAGTGTGGTCGTGGATGGTGAAGTGACCTCAATAGACGATGGTGAAAGCAACTCCACCTTCGCCCTAAATGGCTACAAGCTGAGCAATGGATTCCACCAAGCGCAACACTACTACCTGCTGCAATGGCGTAGCCACATGGATGTTGATGAAGGCCTAGCCAACATCAAACGTATGGGGCAACTTATCTCATTCGATCCGGGTTTGATCATTTGGTACGTAGACGAGTCACTGACTGATAACTGGGTAGGCAAACACCCAGGTGAAGGTTGGTTAGGTGTGGTCGATGCAGACCAGAATGCCATGACTTGGGAAAAATCTGGTGAAGTCGCTCAAACTCGTTACCAAGTTCGTGATGCTGCGTTCTCACTCAAAGATCATACCCCAATGCGTCTTGTGAACAGCGACAATGATGTACTTGAAGATACCAGTTTGCTTGGTAACGCTAGCTTCTCTGACGACCAAGACTACACGTCTCCTCAAGCGCCTGATTCAGGACGTATCCTGACGGAGTTTGGTTTAGCCGTTGATATTGTGAATCAGAGTGACAACAACGAATACGGCGTGGTTCGCTTATCGAAAGTAAGCCAACACAACGTCGCCCCTACTGCGAACTTTGAGCTTAATGTTACTGGCCTGAACGTGTCTGCACGTAACTTCAGTTCTGACCAAGATGGCGAGATCACCAGTTATCTATGGGACTTTGGCAACGGCACAACAAGTAACGAAGTGGCACCAACTTGGTCTTACGAACAAGCCGGTGAATACACGGTGAGCTTGACTGTTGTTGACGACAAAGGTGCTACCGATTCATTCAGCTCCGTAGTGAGTGTTGAATCTCCAAACGCCCTTCCAGAAGCAAGTGCAAAGTACATTCACTTAGGTCGTTGGGTAACCATGTGGTCAACAAGTTCAGATAGCGATGGTCGTATTGTTGATACCGAGTGGACACTTCCAAACGGAAAGGTGAAACGAGGTCGCACATTCACTTCTATCTTCCCTTCATACGGAAAGCACGAGGTGACCCTGAAGATAATCGATGACCAAGGTGGGATTACGACTAAGACAATTTTGGTCGACCTGTAGCTCATCTTAGGTCTTAGGTTTTAGGTTTTAGGTTTTAGGTTTTAAACGATAGACCATAAAAATAAGTACGCGGCTCTATCACACGTACTTACAAGCAAGCTTAAGCACTGTTGTCTTCGAGCATGAGCCAAGACAGCAGTTTTAAGGAAACGTTATTATTTAAGCCGTAAGCAAAAGCCCTACCGATTTGGTAGGGCTTTTTATTGGTCGCAGTTCGAGATACTAGGGTTCTAATCACAGTAACGAATTTACTGAACCACCATTCGATGAGCCATTACACAGGCTGCTTTTGAATACGCGATTTACGAGCACTAAATACGAACAGCAAGATAACAGCTAACACGAATGGTAATACGTAGATGTTGAGGTTCTGCCACCCTGCGGTCGATTCTAGCCAGCCAGAGAGCATCGCTGTAATAGTCACACAGCCAAAGACAATAAATTCATTAAACGCTTGTGCCTTAGCTTTATTCTGCGATTGGTAGGACTGACTAAACAAACCTGTTGCCGCGATAAACATGAAGTTCCAACCCACACCAAGCACAACTAGAGCAGCTCTGAAGTGCCAGATAGATTCGCCATGAATGTTAATCGCGATACAGACGACGAACAGAATCCCGCCCGCCAAGATCATCATTCTTGAGCCAAACTTCTCGATAAGTGATCCGGTAAAAAATGCAGGTACAAACATCCCCAACACGTGCCACTCAATCACGCCAGCAGCTTTAGTAAAGTCAAAACCACAGCCAATCATTGCCAATGGCGTTGCAGTCATCAAAATGTTCATTACAGCGTAAGCAACCATGGCTGCAAAGACCGCACCAATAAAGTTCGGCGCTTTAACGATCACACCTAAAGGATCGGCTTTGGGAGCCTGACTATTAAAAGAGACTTTAGGAAACTGAATGGTTTGTAAAATGAGTAACGCAAGAATGTTCAACCCAATCAAAGAAGCAAAAGCACCAATGTACAAGCCATCTGCTGACCATTGTTGAGACATTATCGCTAAGTTAGGCCCGAGTACCGCCGCTAACACTCCACCAGCCATTGATATTGAAATCGCACGGTGGCGCGCATTTTCGTCACACACTTCGATAGCAGCAAAGCGATAAAGCGTGCCAAAACCTATGCCTATCCCAAGTAAGAACGTGGCGAAACAAAACAGATAGAAATTTTGCTGAGACAGTGCGTAAGTCGCAAGGCTAGCCCCTGTAATGCCAACCACATTACCAATGCTAAATCCTCGCTTCCTCCCTAACTTGCCTGAAATTAGAGACGCAGGAATAGTGGCTGCCATTAAACCCAAAAACTGCAGTGCAACCGGCAAGGTAATCATGCTGACACTGGGCGCAATCTGCTTACCGATCAAGCCAATCACCGAGATCAGTAATATATTACCCGTCATCAACAAGGCCTGACACAGTGAGAGCAGCCAAACATTTCTATTCATCTTCGTTCCTAAATATGAGCACTGTTGGTCAATAGACCAAATAATCAACAAAGTCGCAACACTTTGTTACTCATAGCAACTCTACAAAGCGGCCAATAGACCAATATCAATAGTTACCACCATATGACTTTGATTAGCGTTACTTAAGACGCTAGAGTTGAAATTATCATTACTTAAGATAATAATAATTTTCTGTTATTTATAGGCTTTAGCATTTGAAGGTGAGTATGATCAATCCACTTTGGCTCAATACATTTAAGACTCTGGTTGAAGTTGGACATTTCACCCAAACGGCTGAAAAGTTGTACATGACACAACCAGGGGTCAGCCAGCACATCAAGAAGCTTGAACAAGCTTGCAATTGTGACCTGTTATCGAGAGAAAATAAAAGCTTCGAGCTGACCGAACAGGGTCGGATTATGTATCGCTATGCGCTCAAGCTAGAAAAAGACCAAGAAGATTTATTCGAATCTCTGAGTTTTGACAATCCTTATGCTGGGCAATGTCATCTATCCTGTTCGGGTTCACTCTCTTTACGTCTGTATCCCAAGCTTCTTGAACTTCAGCAGCAACACCAAGATCTGAGCATTAACTTAGAAGCAGCTCCAAACAAAAAGATATTGAACGACCTAATCCAAGGCACCACCGATATCGGCATTGTTAGGCACTCCCCAAACGACAGTTACTATCAGAGCCAAGTCATTGGTAAAGAAGCACTCTGCCTCATCGTTCACAGCAGTCTGGCTCACTTAGAGATAACTCCACAAGTACTGCACGACATTGGCCTGATTGCGCATCCAGATTCTGCTCACTACCTGTCTTTGTATTTCGATCTGTGTGGAGACAAGGATCTCGCGAACATCAACGTTAATGAAATACCAAGATCTGGCTACATCAATCAGCTTCACCAGATCTTGCTGCCAGTA
Organism: Vibrio splendidus; assembly: GCF_003345295.1. Classification (NCBI taxonomy): domain Bacteria; kingdom Pseudomonadati; phylum Pseudomonadota; class Gammaproteobacteria; order Vibrionales; family Vibrionaceae; genus Vibrio; species Vibrio splendidus. Next base: position 833,580 of record NZ_CP031056.1, on the reverse strand, counting down.
TCGAAAGGGTTAGGCTTTACCGTCTTACCGGCAGGTGCAGTTGAGCACTTCCCGGAAAGAGACAAGTTGCACGTTGTGCCACCCAAAATAGAGGTTGAGGAAATACTGTATCTGGTTCAAAAACGAAACCGAAAACTGCCGCACCGATACGATACGGTTATCGATCTGATCAAACAGAACGTGAGTGGTTAGAAGCGTTGATTAGTTGATTAGTTGATTAGTTGATTAGTTGATTAAATTTAAAACCTTTAACCCAGAAGATTAAAGGCTTTAGTACTGAAGCACTTATTATTCAGACAGTAATAGCGATAAGACAGCAACTGTTATATGCCGACTAAGCAAAGCGGCTTATTCCAAGGTACTGAGAACCTGACAGGCTCGCTCGAAGTCATAATTATCTAACGCACTTTGCACATCGTTAAGCGCAACAGAATTTGGATACTCTTTAAGTAACTCGGCCACGTATTGCGTTGCATCGTTATCATAAGCTTCCAGCAGCGAGAGTAGCTTAACCCTTTGATCTTCTTTGACCACGGTTCCCATCGCACTTGCTTCACTCATGTATTCTACTTGTGGCTTCACAATCTGGCTTTCCGTTGCTGCAATAAGCTCAACTAACCTCGCCTCACCTTCTCTGAGGGCTTGATCATCACACAAACGATTGTGAGCTTTATCTTCTAACTCTCCCATCAAATCAGCAAACCGGAGGCCGCCAATCGACGCTGCCATACTTTTCAAAGTATGCAGGTTTCTTTCAAGCGTAATCCAATCGTCTTGTGCCAAATTATCAAACGCATCAACCATCATGTTTGGGGCACTGCTATGGAACTTCCCAATCAGTTTGTTTTGAAGTTCTGCATCATGATGAGTGAGCTGTTCAAATCGTTGCTGAGAAAACACACTGATCACATTAATGCTGTTAGGTTGATTTGTTAGGCCTTCGAGTTGCTCTGCCTGCCCATCTAACGGCGCTGCCTTCTCTTCTACCATCACCTCTGGCACGATGTATTTGATAAGCAAAGAGGTCGCTTTATCAATGATTATTGGCTTATCTAAGAAATCCGTTACCCCTGCGTCTCTTGCTCTCTGTTTTGCATCAGCGAATACATTGGCCGACATCGCAATGATAGGAACTTTCGTATCAAACTCTCTAATTTTTCGTGTCGCTTCGAAGCCATCCATAATCGGCATTTGAAGGTCCATAAAAATCATTTCATAATCGTTAGTTTGAGCTAACGCCACAGCTTCTATGCCATTTTCGGCTAGATCAGCATTCAATTTAGCACGACTAAAATATGCCAGAGCTAAATCTTGGTTCAGCTCGTTGTCTTCAACCAACAACACCCTTTGTCCTTTAAACTCAATATGATAATCCAGTTTAAGTTCTTGCGACTTAAAGTCCGCGAGTTCCTCTGTGTTCGACCGAGGTAGCGTCAAAGGAAAAGAGAACTCACTGCCCTGTCCCAATATGCTCACTACTGAAATTTCACTGCCCATGGCTTGTACAAGCTTTTGACTGATATTAAGCCCTAAACCTGTGCCACCAAACCTACGTGTGGTGGTACTATCTGCTTGGCTAAACGCTTGAAAAAGTTTATGTAGGTTCTCTTCTGATATGCCTATCCCGGTATCAGAAACAATGATCTTCATACTCACACTGTTCTCGTCAGATTTGACCAGTTCAACGGCTAAGGTTACTTGCCCATGCTCTGTAAATTTAATGGCATTACCAATAAGGTTCAGGATTACCTGAAATAGCCTCAATGGGTCACCAAGCATTGGCGTCTCTAGTTCCGGCGCAATCGACATTGATAAATTCAGCTGCTTTTCGATTGCTTTCGACTCCATCAACTCAATCACATCTTTGAATGTCGTTACAGGATCAAATGGAATACTATCGATAACAAGCTGACCCGCTTCTATCTTTGAGAAATCAAGAATATCGTTGATGATAGTTAATAATGAATGACCCGAACGATGCACTTTCTCAATATAGTTTCGAGCGACCGGATTAGATATTTCCCCAATCGCTAGATAAGATAAACCAATAATCGCGTTCATCGGCGTTCTTATTTCATGGCTCATGTTAGCTAAGAATTCAGATTTGGCTTGGCTCGCCAAATCGGCTCGCTTTTTCTCTTCTTCTAGTTGTTCATTTAGGCGTTTCATTTCTGAAATATCAAAAGCCCAAAATAGAGTCGCGACTTCCCCATCAAGCTCGAGTAGGTAGTAACTAACAAGGGCGACAAAACGACTGCCATCAAATTTCCGAAGCATTAACTCCCTATTCACAACCTTACCGTTAAGACTCAGTTCTTTATACAAATCATCACGATCGGATAAAGTGTTATAAACGACTTCAACATCAATAGAAGAAAGCTCTCTTCGTTCTACTCCAAAAAGACGTTTCGCCGTATCATTCGCATAACGAACTTGTTCGTCGACAATAACACTAGCTGCTATAGGGGACGTGTTCAAAATGTTGTAAAGCTGATTTTGTGCTTTACGAAGTGCTTCGGTAGCGTTATTAGCAATAGTGATTTGCTTAGATAATTTCCTATTCCAAAATACAATCAACAATACTATCACTACGGAAAATACCGAGATGGTATAAACGAGTTGGTAATCAACTTTTTCAATCGCTTTAGGTGCCGCCCATTTAGCGGATATTTTTTGGTGGTCTTCTGCAGAGATACTTCCTATTGCTTTGTTAACAATAGACAGTAATAACGGCTCTGATTTAATGACGTGTAAGGTCGGCGATAAAAAGAAATCCAATCGACCAATAATTCCGATACCTCGATAACCAAATGAATTGATCAAATAATTCAACACATCGACAGTATCAATAAATCCATCGAGCTCACCAGATTCAACTCGATCCAACCCTTCTTTGGTGGATTCGACAAGATCCCATTCAATATTTGGGTAACTTTCAACAATGGCTTCGGTATTAGCACCACTGGCTAATATTCCAAGCTTCCAACCTTTAGCCTCTTTAAGCACAATACTATTTACATCACGCCTTGAAGCTATCGCAAGGCGACTAGAGAATAGCGCTTTTGCTGGCTTTACACTTTCGCCTAATGAGCGGTTCTCAACCGCAGCTGACACTAAATGTACTCGTCGATGATCAACGAGGCGACGAGTTTCTTGCCAACTTTCAACGTCGACATGACTAAGGCGCAGTCCGGTTTTTTGTTCAATTAACTTGAGGTAATCATCAATCATCCCTATATATTCATCCTTGTTTGACAAAGCTTCATAAGGTAATGAGTTTGGATCGATACCTATCTTTAGTTCGGGATGATCCTTGATCCATTGACGCTCTTTCTGACTTAGGTTAAGAAGTTCACCAGTCAGGCTGTTCGATTGGTAAACATCTGAGATATAACGCTGAGCTCCTTCACCAAATGACTCAAATTGGTCAATTGAAGGGAAATACACATAATTACTCTCAACCGAATTGACATCAAAATAAAATGTCATGAAGCCCGCATTAATACTTCCTGTTTGCGTTTTATAACCAGCACCTTTGGTAACAGACGATAATTCAGACGTATTCTTTTTACTCAGCGAAGAATCTAATACTTCGCCTAAATACCAAGATTCAATCGGTCTTTTATTATTATCCGCTTGAGCAGAAATAACCTTGAATGTGTGCTCAGCATCGAATATGTCAAAGATCTTAGGGAGTTCTTCGAAGCGGTCATTCACAATAAAGTAAGCGGAGATTTGAGCGATAATATCGGCTTTTCTAAGTACAGGAGTAAGATCATTCTTAACTTGGGTTTCAAGTATCTGTTCAAACTCATCATCAGTTTGCTTTAAATATTTAATCGCTTCGTTAAAACTGTCTCTTAACTTGGGCGTTCTAAAATCAACATAAATTGGATAATCGACTTTAAAATCTTCGTGTAGTTCGATTTCACGCATTTCAATGAAACGAGTATTTGTCACAAACCATCTTAATACCCGTTTTTCGACCATTAACAAATCAACATTTTGTGCTCGTAGTTGAGAAAATGCAGACTCTAAGCTATCAATATCTTCAATTCGATCGATGCTCACCTTATCTTTAAGTAGTTCGACAGAATTTTTTATTGGTGATGTTTCATCGAATAACAAAGCACCTAAAGATAGGTTCTTGGCAGATTTGAGGTTCAAGTTACGTCTTTTTAACGAAACTGGCACGAATTCAACATCCATGACTTTGTCACTCAAAAAGTGCACTGAAGACCCGTCAGCCTGTATCCCTGAGACAAACGATATCGAACTATTGTTATCGATGGCTTGATTCGCAGCACTACGAGGCAACGTGACAACGTCACCAAGTCGGTAGCCCATGTTGTTTAGAGCCCTTTGCATAATGTCGTGTTCGATACCGACAGAAGTGCTATCCGGGTACATATATGGTGGATTACCAAAACCAAACACCCCTTTAACTGGAGTTCGGTAGGGTGAGTCTTTTAACCAATGCGATAGGATCCGGTTTTTCTTCCCAATATCAAACGTTGCAATTTGTTGGTTTAACAAAGCAAGCAATTCGGTGTCCTTAGTTCGAACAACCATTGCAGCTTCTATGTATTTCCAGCGGTCGAGAACGTAATTGACCGCTAAACTGTATACACCACTCTTGTGAGCAAGATTTAATGTTGTAACGGGCTCGGCGAGCATCCCATCGACTGAACCATCTTCCAGTGCTCGGATAGCATCAATCGCAGTATCAAATTGGACTCTTTCGATTGAGCTGAGTTGTACCCCCGACTTTTCTAGATCGATACTATCTTGAACCATGGCGATACGCCGCTTATCGGACTGCTCAATGTTGTCGGTGGTAGGGTCGTCGGTAGGAAGAATCACCGCGATTTGGTAAGGGATGTAAGGATTAGTAGCGAGAAATCGCCCACCTTCGCTCGGATCAAACTGTTGGAAAGGGAAAACATCTCCTTTCCCATCAAGTAGCGCTTGTTTCGCGTCAGAATTAGAGTTTACGCTTATAAAATCCGTCTCAATTCCATAATTAAGTTCAAACTCGTTCGCCCAATCCCGAATGATACCTGACACCTCCCCTCTATCATCAATAAACGAATAAGGATAATGACTGGAAAGCGCGATAAAGGTCACTTTAGGTTTACTTTCTAACCACCGGGTTAAATCATCTTCACTAACACTCACGGCATGAGCATGTGGTAAACCAATGAGAAGAAACAACAAACTGGAAATGAGTATAAAGCACTGCTTAATCCATATAACAAAGCGCTTATTCATCTTTAAATTTCTCTTTAATCGCTAGTATTTCGGGCAAGTTGACGAAAAAAAGATCGACGATAGTCGGATCAAAATGCTTGCCTTTCTGTTCTTCAAACAAGCTCAGCGCCTCATCGACACTCCAAGCCTTCTTATAAGGACGCTCTGCTGTCAGGGCATCAAATACGTCAGCAACGGCCGCAATTCGTCCGACCAATGGAATATCTTCGCCGGCTATCTGGTTTGGGTAACCACTGCCATCCCACTTTTCATGGTGATACTGCGCGACTTGAATGGCCATACGCATCAGTTTGGAATCGCCCTGCCTACCAAGGATTTCAACACCGAACTCGACGTGTTTCTGCATTGTAGTCCATTCATCGGCATCCAATTTGCCTGGCTTCAGTAACACACTGTCAGGAATGCCAATCTTGCCAATATCATGCATCGGCGCTGCATCACGTAAGGTCTCGGCATCTTCGTCTGTCATGCCCAAGGCTTTGGCTAATATCTCGCAATAATGGCTCATGCGCATAACATGCATGCCTGTTTCGTTATCTTTAAATTCAGCGGCTCTACCCAATATGTTGAGCGTTTCTAGTTTGCCGAGATTGATCTCTTGGGTTTTCTCTTTCACCTGACTAAACAAAGCTCGTTGCTGGTCATAAAGAGCAATATGGGTTTTTACACGTTGTAGTGCAATTTCAGGTGTAATTGGCTTCGTTAAATAATCAACAGCACCTAAGGACAAGCCTTTTACTTCGGCTTCAGGGCCAATCTTTGCGGTAACGAATATAATGGGGATATGCGCAGTATTTGGCTGAGCTTTTAATTGACGGCACACTTCGTAGCCATCGATGTCAGGCATCATGATATCAAGGAGAATAAGATCTGGCTGCGGCACCATCTTCGCTATTTTGATACCGATAGTACCGTTAATCGCGACCTTAACTTGATAGGTATCTTTGAGGATTGCCGTTAACACATCTAAGTTACTTGGGGTGTCATCCACGACTAACACTATAGGTTTACGACTCATTGACACCTCTTATAAAAATCAAACAGTTATAAACATAGTGTAGATGGGTTTTCGTACCTCTCAACATGAAAATGACAAATGATTGTTAAAAATGAAGAGTCGATCTTCGAGTGACATCAAACTAACGGTTTGATCCTCGTCTGATGTCAAAAATACGGCAGAGATTAGCGTATAACACAAGAGGGAATATGCTGTCTTGGACATATGAACCATACGAAAAGAGCTCCTCATATGGGAGCTCTTTTCATTTCGGTAACTAAGGGGTTAAGCAGACTAGAGACCCAGTAATCTAACGACCTGAATAATACATACAGATTCGAACGCCATCGAACTCGCGAATCTCAAATGGGATCTCGTAGATCGATTCCATCACTGACTTTTCAACCACTTCAGAGACCTTACCCGACTTAACCACTTGGCCCTTCTTCATCGCGACAATGTTATCAGAGTAACAAGAAGCAAAATTGATGTCGTGAATCACGATCACCACCGCTTTATTGAACTCATGCGCTAAACGACGCAGTGTCTGCATGATTTCAACCGAGTGTTTAATATCTAGATTATTCAGAGGCTCATCTAAGAACACATAATCTGTATCTTGCGCCACAACCATCGCGATAAACGCCATTTGACGCTGACCGCCACTCAATTCATCAAGGTATTTGTTTTGGATGTCGGTAATGCCAAGGTGCTCTAGTGCCGTATCGACGATCTTATGATCTTCGTCTTTCAAGCGGCCTTGAGAATGTGGGAAACGACCAAAACAGACCAACTCACGAATCGTAAATCGCATATTGATGTTGTTTGACTGTCTTAACACGGCAAGGTGCTTGGCTAGCTCTTTGGTATCCCACTCAGCCAATAACTTATCGCCAATGACCACTTCACCCGCGTCACTTTCTGTTAAACGGCTTGCCATTGAAAGCAGTGTACTTTTACCCGCACCATTTGGGCCAATGATAGAAGTCACTTCTCCTTTCGGGAACATAGCACTGGCATCATCAACCACGAGTGACTTGCCATACTTCTTAGTTAAACCTGTTAATTTAATCACTACTTACTACCTTTACTGAATTCTGGTGCGTAACAACAAGAACATAAAATACAAACCACCGACCAAGTTAATGATCACACTCACTGTGGTTTCAAACGCCATTACTTTTTCGATGAACCATTGACCAGACACGAGCAACACTACCGCTAACAAGCTGCTAGCGATGATTAGAGTACGGTGCTGATAAGAACTGAATATCTGACGAGCCAAACTTACTGTGATTAAACCGAAGAAAAGTACCGGGCCAACCAAGGCAGTTGATACCGCGACCATCACTGACACAATAACCAAGGTAATCTGAGTCAGTCGCTTGGTATTCACGCCCAAGCTTGTTGCGTTATCGACACCAAGCCAAAGCACATCAAGCTTAGGTGCTAATAACCACAGGCCAAGCAAGCTCAAACCTAATGGAATAAGGCTGAGGTAAACCAGTTCGCCTTTCACGTTATTGAAGCTTGCAAACATCACATTCTGCAACACCGCAAATTCATTGGGATCAATCAACATCGCAAGGAAGTTCGCTAAGCTCGAGAATACGCTGCCACATACGATACCAATCAGAAGCAGTGTGAATACGTTATTTCGCTTGCTCTTAAAATAGAAATGGAACAGAGCAAACGAGAACAAAATCATCACAGTCACAGACATCGAAAAGTTTGCGATTGAATCAATCACCCAGAAACTGGTACTGCCAAATACAAACAGAAGTACCGTTTGAACCAGCATATACAAGCTATCAAAGCCCAAGATGGATGGGGTTAGAATTCGATTATTAGTGATGGTTTGGAAAACCAATGACGACGCCGAGATCGCCACCGCCGCCAGCACAATCGACAGCAGTTTGGGTAGTCGCAGAGACAAGAAGAACTCATAGTTATCCCACGTAAGTCCCTGCCCCACAAATACTGCCGCCATACACAAAGACGCGATGGCCAGAATCGCAATTTTTACTGAATCACGCATTCGACTTGTCTCTCATGATTAGGTAGATAAAAATCAAGCCGCCAAAGACACTGATTACCATCGAGATTGGAATCTCGTAAGGGAAGATGACGATTCGAGCTAACAAGTCACAAACCAATACTAAGATCACGCCCCAATAGGCTGTCCAAGGCAGAATCTTCTTCATGTTATCGCCCATCATTAGCGACACGATATTCGGCACGATAAGGCCAAGGAATGGGATAACACCGACAATCATCACTACAGAAGAGGCACAGATAGCGACCAATGCAACACCAATGAAGACGATCTTCTGATAATTCAAGCCGATGTTTTTCGCAAAGCTCTCGCCAATACTCGCCGCACTGAACTGACTCGCGAAGTAGTAAGCCAACACACAAGCAGGCACTGCGAGGTAAAGAATTTCATAGCTGCCTTGCAACACACTCGCAAAGTTCGCCATTGTCCATGCCGACATGGTTTGTACTAAGTCGTACTTGTAAGCAATAAAGGTTGTTAGAGACGAAACAACGTTGCCATACATGATGCCAATCAAAGGCACCAACACCGCATTCTTAAACTTAAGGTGTTGTAGAAAGCGGACCAATAGCATGGTTCCGAAAACCGCAAACGCGAAAATGAAACCTAAGTAGCTCCATTGCGCTGCATTGCCCAGAACCAGAATACCGACTATGTAGCCAAGCATGGCGCAGTCAATGGTACCCATAGTCGAAGGCGCGGCAAACTTGTTCTGCACGATCTGTTGCATGATCAAGCCAGCGACACTCAAGCCCGCACCGGCAAGTACAATCGCGAACAGTCGAGGGATTCGACTAACAACATAAATAGAGTTGGCGTGTTGGTTGCCATTGAAGAAGTCGCTAAAACTGATTTCAGCGACTCCAATCATCAATGACATAATGCATAACACAACAAGAAATACAGCAGCGGCAATGGGTTTCAACATAGAAATAATACTAAAGGTAGGGCTCTTTGAGTCCGTATGAAAAGTGAAAAAGGGCTTATAAGAACGCTCTTATAAGCCCAAAAATCTGATGATTGATGACTATTGAATCGTTCGTTCAATATCACCCAACATTCTGTGAATCGCTGTCACGCCACCACCAGCCAAATACCAAGCACTTGAATCAAGGTAAACGATGTTGCCTTTCTGCGCTGCAGGTGTCGCCGCAACTAATGGGTTATCAAACAGCTGTTGTGCGCGCCCTTCTGATTTACCGATCGCTTTTTCGCGGTCAAGAACGTAAAGCACTTCAGGTTTTGCGTCAGCAATGTATTCGAACGAGATTAGGTTGCCGTGAGTCCCTTTAATTGGAGCCACTGTCGCACTCTTTGACTCCTCGAAACCAAAATCATCAAAAATGATCGAGAAGCGACTGCCCTTATTGAACATCGCAATGTTGTTGCCGTTGTTCATCAGCATCATTGCAGACGTTTCGTCAGACGCAACTTTGTCGTTTACCGCCGTGATAGACGCTTGAGTCTCTTTGATTATCGCTTCTACTTCAGCTTGCTTACCAAAGATGTCACCTAGCGCGCGCCAGTTTTGCTGAGCATCAGCCCAGTATTTATCACCTTCAATAGAGAACATGACCGTTGGAGCGATTTGTGCCAGCTTGTCGTAAACCTTAAGCATACGGTTTTCCGCGATAATGATGTCAGGCTTCAACATGTAGATAGCTTCAAAATCCGGTTCACTCAATGATCCTGTATTTGCTGTCGTTTCTTTGTACGAAGCTAGGTAATCGGGCAGCAAGCTATGAGGCGCACCAACTGGCTGTACACCAATTTGATCAAGCACATCCAAGCTACCAAAGCCAAGTACCACAACGCGCTGTGGTACTTCAGTAAACTGCGCCGTGCCCTTTACGTGTTCAATGGTCACGGTTTTCGCTTGAGCGGTCATCAGTAATGATGATGCAAGAATGATGGCAAACCCGCTTAACAACTGGCGAACTGAATTGATTGTTTTCTTCATGTTTCTTCCTTTGCCATTGATACTAACCACCACTCATGACAATGAAAGTCACACTACTCATAGGCGAGCATGGGGCGAACACAACGGCTAAATAACGATAATTTAAAGTCTGTCATTGCTTTGATAACAAACCCGTAACGCAAGTGAGAACTATTATCAATTATATTTGCGTTAAACTGGCGACACAACAACTTTATTATTCAGAAATGTAAAAGTGAGTATTCATATTTTGCGTAGTCAGGAGAGATACTCGGGATCAGAAATAGCAAAAAGACGCGAAGAGGAAAATGATCATCAATCTGAAGAATAAACTGATGGGGAAAAGTGCCCGAAAATCCTGTAATTACAACGCTAAATCACAGAATTACGACGCCAAACTCCAGAATTACAACGCTCAACCTCAGAGTCACGACTTGTAATTTACAATGTAAAGACTATATACAACAGATACTTAATCATAAATAAATTAGCTGAACAATTAAAACCACTAATGACAAAGAACACAAAGCGGTGCAAAGCCAAACATCGGTCAGGTATCATGGTGAATTACCTGCCCATCGCTCATTTAACTCTCAACAAGCGACGGCAAATCATTCAAAAATATTTTTAAATTTAATTAAAAATAGAGTTGCAATTCAAAAAACTAGGCGTATAGTGCGCCACTTGGCTCTAATCTATAGAGCTGTTAATGCTAAAGTAAGTCCAAGTTCCTCAAAGACAGTTCTCGATTTCCTCGTTACACCATCTCTGCGTCAGCTTTCACCTAGATAGTCATTCAATAGCTTTTAAATTCGATCCTCACTACCGATCTATCGTCATTCGCTCTTTTGCTAGCGAAGTCAAAATAGATCGATCACTTAAATATAAATGTAATAAACACAAGGCACAGTTATGTCACGCAGAACAACACGACAAACCCATTGGTACCAACTATCACGCGACAAATCAGTCAATAAACTAAAAGGTAATAAATGCTCAAGATTAAAATAGACTTACACAAAGAAGAAATTTCATGGGTCACAGAGATTCGACAGCTCAATAGCGATATACTCCACCGCCACATATTGCCCAAGCTACAACATCACAGTTATCTCATCGACTTTGAATTTAATGAACGAGAAAGCATCGGAACTATTGTTTCAGGCAACGGAAACACCCTAGGACATTTCACACTCCTATAGCATTTCCCATAGGCTACAAAAAGAAACACCGTTTAGTCCCAAAGATGTAAAAGATGTCACCCTCAATTCGCTCTAGCAGAACAAAATAGAGTAGAAGTAAAACAGATCAGAAACCTAGCCCTTTTTGCATTTCACGCGCGGCTAACGCTAGCTAGGTTATCGTACTTCTATTGAAACCAACTTATATCAAACTCTGAATCACCAATGAGTCATTATCAGTGCATTCATGGACTAATAAGTTAACGGCATCGACCTTAACTTCTGATCAAGAGTATATAAGTGTTCTGCAGCTTGCATGTGTTGAGGGTAATCACTAAATTTCTCACGATTCTCCTCATTCATCTTACATGTCTCATCCACCAGCATTAATTTCCAATACAGCTTTGTTGTATGCAGCATCGCCAATAAAGGTTTGAATACCTCTTTTTCATAAGCTTGAATCAACTCTTCAATCAATTCGTCACGCTCGTCTTCACTTGCGATTGAACCATTGGTTGCCGACAATACTTTTTGATATTTCAGATTGAGTTGCAGCTTATCCATCACCGTTTGGTTATCTTCCGCCAGTTCGACAAGTTTTGACTTAATGATGTTCACCCAATTCTCTTGGCTAAGAACCCTATCATCGATACTCGCAAAATCTTCGCGTATTTGACGTTCGACGTCTTTTTGAGCTTTCTTTAAAACGGCGCGCACCTTTTGAAATGGCAGCTGATATTCCTTACTTAGATCGATAATCAGTTTATGAAAACCACCATTTGGAAGGTGTAAGTTTTCCTTAAACGTCGCCATTGCAGCTTCTTGCTGATCGGTAAGGTGAGTCATTCTGTTTCCTATTCTTTATCACTTATGGTGCTGAGCCCGCGATCATACCACTATATAACCTCGTTTTTTCGGTAACTTGATAGGTTACATCTAGGTACGTACTTAATTTCTCTCAACACGTTATCTTTTGGCTAGTTTTCACACTACTTGGCATTAAATGGTAAGTTTCTATCGATGAATATTCGTACATTAGTCGTACAGGGTATATCGCCAGACAGGAGTCATTACTTACATATGAAAGACAACAGCGAGAAATGAGAAACCATATGACCTATTCCGAATACAAAGAATCCGATCTGCATAAGTGCGTTAGCGTTGGTGCAGAAGCAACGGTATCAATCGCCAAGTTTACCGTTAAAGCCACTACCCTTTTATTTCGATTTTTCCGCTGGCTTGTCGTATCGGCCTATTCTTATGTGATGAAGTAATTCTGTATTGGAGTCGTTATTTTCATTACGACTTATCCAAATACCCAAAAGCGCGCCCTGTTAGGTCGCGCTTTTTTTATGCTCCCATTTTTGTAGCCAGGTTTTCTAGATCTAGCTTTTGATACTTAAAGTACATAACCAATTTTCTATCGTCAGTGGCGCTAAATGGTAAAACTCTGAATCGAATAAAAACCATACTACACCTGTTCCAACAAAACAGACTTCTAACTTATACAGGTACTAAAATGAAAAAGATTGCACTTAAAATTGTAGGACTAACGGTTTTGGCTTCTGCGCTAACTGGTTGTATCGGCAGCAACGCCGTAACAGGGAAAGTGATGAAATTTAACGTTGAAGTTGTCGATAACCGCTATGCTCGTGCAGGTGTAAACTTCTTATTAGCGCCTGTGTACGGTATTACAACCGCAGCCGACTATGTCGTATTCAACTCACTCGAATTCTGGACAGGTAAAAACCCAATCAGTGGTTCACCACACGTATTTGATACAAAAACAGATACACACTTCGAAGTGAACGACGACCTAGACCCAAGCTTGAAAGAAGCACCTGTTGGGCCAATTTCAAACAATCGCACGATTGAAACGGGTGAGATGATTAAGATTGACGAAAACACGGTTCAAATGGACATCGTCTATACCTCTGGTGAAACGGCAACTCTGACAGGTATCAAAGAGGGTCAAAATGTTAGCTATTACATGGATGGTCAGCTTGTGTCACAAACGACCATCGCTGAATTAGAGAAGATACAAGGCACTGAAGCGTAAGATTCATCGCCCACACAGAGTTCAAACTTAAAAAGACTTTAAAGCTCACAAAATATAAGAAGCCCAGCAACTGCTGGGCTTCTTCGTATGTGCTCTATTATTTGTAAATGCCCTATTGAGATTGAGACTGTGTAAGTCGAATGCTCACCAAACTCGCCACCATGATGGCCAAGTAAAAACTGCCGATAATGGATTCCATAAACACGAAGAACTGAGCAATAGGTAATGCCGGTGATATGTCACCATAACCAACCGTAGTCAACGTGATAAAGCTAAAGTACATCGCATTAAACAAATTGGTTAGCCAGATTTGCTCTTCTAACCCATTAAAGGCGTTGGGAAATATTTCTAAAATCAACAAGTAGATGGTCGACCAAGCGAACCCCAACAACAAGTAAATACAGATCGAGCCGATAATGTGATTGGGTGTTACCGTTTTTGCTTTCATCACCTGTTTTAACGCCGAGTAAATGTGTGAAAACAAGAACACAGCCAACGCCGATAGGGTCACTATCGACAGATTATAGCCTTCCAAAAACGAAAACACACCAGACACCAATGCCGTAATCAACAACATCCCATACCAAGATCGATACAAAGCTCGCTCTTTATGGATACCAACAATTGAACTCGCCAGAGTAATGATGATGAGAAATAGTATTGTTTTCTGGCCTTGAGGATAAAACTGCTGCATCACCGCGCAACCAAAAAACAACACCAACAGTGCATAGAATAAGAAGTAGAAGTTGTCGTCTTTAGAGACTGGCTTCATCTATTTGTCCTCTGCCTCTACTGGTTTTTTCTCAGTTTCTTCTTGGTTTTTCTCTTCAAGCCCAAGCCACGCCATCATCAGCTCATAGCTTAAACTCAGTATCACAGCACCAACAAACAGACCGACGATTCCTGACATCGCCATTCCGCCCAGTGCGCCGAGTAAAATAACCAACATTGGAATGTGAGAGCCACGGCTCAGCAGTACTGGCTTCAAGATAGCGTCACTGCCGCTTACCAAAATACACCACACTAAGAACAAGCTCGCCGCCAGTGTCGATTCAACACTGAACATGTAAATAATGGCAGGTAACAAAGCAAGAATCGGCGGCAACTGAATAATAGCGACCAGTAACACCGCTAGCGCCCACAATGCCGCGGCTGGAACACCCGCGATAACCAAACCAATTGCCGACATGATAGATTGAATCACAGCAACACCAATCACACCTTGCACAACGCTGCGCACAGTCGATTTAGATAACTGCACGAGCTCTACGCCTTTGCCATCCGTTAAACGAACCACTAAGTGAGTCACACCGGTTTGACATTTATCGGCGTTACTCATGAACGCACCTGCAATGATGGTTGAGATAATAAATTGGACAAAACCACCGCCCAATGAGCCTAAGATCGATGCCATTTTAGAAGCAAATACCTTAAGTTCGTCTGCATACGTGATAAACACGCCCTCTATATTCGAAGAAGCATGGACCAAGGCGGCATAGACTCTTTCGCCAACTAATGGGATATCTTGCAAGGACTCTTTGGGTTTCGGCAGAGACAAGGTTCCGTCCTGTAGCCCTGTCATTAGGTCCGAAGCACTGGTGTAAATACCGGAAGAGAGCGCGACTAAAGGAATGAGTAGTAACAGTACTCCGATAAAGCTCAGTAACGCGCTGGCTTTTCCTTTCGACATTCCCGTCTTATTTGAAATGGCGACAGCAACTGGATAGAGCGCAGTTGCAATGATCGCCCCCCAAATAACCAATAGAATGAATGGGCGCAAAATCGAGAAACACCAATACACGAGCATGGCAATCGCTGCGATTTTGATGGCAGCGTCTATCGCCTGTTTTGAAAAATCATCGGTTAACTTCATGAGACGTCCTTGTAAGACATAATTAAGGCTGATTTTGTAGGAACTTCCAATTCCGAGTTTCTAGGAATAAAGAAGCCAAAATCATATATATACCAATTAACACTAATTGGAATATGCGTATAAGAGTGTTGCTATCGATGTCGCCTGAGCTCATCAAAGTGCTACCGACAAGTACTAACAACGTACTAAATGCAGTGGCGAAAATCGGCGCTTTTTCGGGAACTGTGTAGATCTTCTTGGCGATCACAATAGCGACCAAGCCTATGAATAAAGAGTAGAAGATAATATTAGGAACAATCGAAAGGATTGAAAAAGCCGCTATCGCGAGCAATCCCCCGATACCGTTACTTATCACTAGAAAAGCACTCAACTTTATCGACTTCTCTGACGTAATCATCAACGATAACAGCGCAATGAACATCATTGTCAATAAAGCTTCAGATATTTGAAAAATAAAGAAAAAACATACCACTGGATAGGAGATAATCATCGCCCTAAAGGCCGCATACCAACGCTGTTTCTTTTCGAGTGGTGCAGCAGCAAAACCTGAGAACTCCGATTTAGGCTCAGGGAAAAATACATGCACTAACGCAAAGATCATCACTGAAACCACACCAGAAGTTGCTAAGCCAGATGCCAGCATTACCGAAACGCCAGGGTTATCAATCGCCATGAATGGCAACATCAAGACAGCAATCAACAATATGGTGGCGAACAGGTTCCATTTAGGGTCGACAAACAAGTAGTAACCCCAAAGCATCATTAGCCCCACTAAAATCAGCAATGGGATTGGGTAATGGGTAATTCCTCGCGATAGCAATAAACCTAACCCCATAGTCACCACAACTGCCAAGAGCAATTCGTAGACCGTTTCCTTATGGAGATTTGGTTTATCAATTAGGAATTTAGCAGTGAACACTGGCGCCACAAACGCAAGTGGCCAGTTTATCCATGCCGCCAAGAAAACAGCCAACGTGACCCCAACCGTATACCTCAGGATCCGTTGCTGTATTTGCTGGTCAAGAATCGGCTTATCGGACATAAGACAATACGCTAATCAGACGAATCCAAACTTTGCCTATCGCGTTGAACACAAAGTTGTCGCCGCTATAAACAATCACATCCGCTTGGCCACCCACTCGAAGCATGCCTTGCATCTCATCTCGTTCAAATTCAATAGTGATAGGAAGCATCTGTGTTTGACGCAACCAACCCGTTTGTTGGCTAGCTTGCGCAAGCTTACCTGCTTGATCATTTTGCCCCCAATCAACACCCCAATCGATACTACTTACGCGCCCTTTTACCACTTTGCCCGGTGCGAAATCTAACGCCACTTCAACTTCATCACCGACCGTTACATTACCTAGGCTGTTCTCTCGATAATAAGCTTCAATCCAAATATCTTCGGTTGAAACAAAGGTCATGATTGCTTGCCCTGCCGATGCATAAAACCCTTCAGACAGGCTAAAGTTAGAAACCCCACCTTGTGTCGGCGCGGTAATCACGGTGCGCTCTAGGTTCAATTGAGCTTGTTCAAGAGCCAGCAACGCAGCTTTCACTTGACTGTTTTCTTGGCCTTCTTTACCCATTTGTTGCTTCGCACCTTCAAGATCAGCCTCTGCATTCACAACAGCCGCCCGAGAGGTCGCTAATGCTGCTCGCGCTTTATCTGCGTCTGATTTAGAAACCACACCTTTATCGGCCATCTCTAAAACACGCTTGGCTTGCAGTTTGGTGTTTTGTCTTTCAACAATCGCTGAAGTGAGTTTCGCTTGAGCTGAAGCAATGCTCGCGGTTTGAGCACCGACATTTTGGCCTGCAATCTCTAAATTTTGCTCGGCTTGTTGTACTGCAATTTTGTAATCAGACTCATCTAAAATGGCTAACTTGTCGCCTTGATTAACCAGTTGGTTAGGTTGAACCAGTATATCGAGTACTTTACCCGACACCTCTGGCTTGATTGGAACGATATAACCTTTTACACGAGCATTATCAGTAATAGGGATGATGCGGTCTGAAATGACACTGAAGATCAACATGAATGCAACAAACAACAATAGGTAGTTTGTGACCTTTCTTACTTTGTCTTTTCCATTTTCTTGCTGGCCAACTTCTTCATTGGCTTCTTGCTTATTCCCTTTGGCTTCTGACATGGGACTCCCTTCTAGATAACTAACATCAACAAAATTAATACTTTAAAAATAAACCCAGCGATGGAAAACTCAAGTAAATAGGGTTAGATTTAGTAAACAAAACGTTGCAAATGATATGCACGTCTAATAATGCAACAATATATACAGGATTGTATTCCAATGACCTCTAGTCACTACCAAGTCCCGGTAATTCAAACGAACTACGCTAAAATTCTGGTTCAGGTTTTTTCTGACTATGGTCTTGATTTACATCTGTTGCTCAAAGATTCCGGTTTACCACCCGACCTTATCGAATCAGAAAGTGATTTTGTGCCATCGGAATCCATTAAGCGTTTGATTTATCTGACATCAGCACAACTCGGCGTATCTCGGTTCACCGATATTCTTGGACTCGCATTTCGACGTCGAATCATCCCAAATGTCTTGCATCAATTTACCGAATTCGAAACCATTGGTGATGCACTAAAACAGATCAATTCAATCTTTGCCTATGACTCCCCAGGCAGCAAAGTCGAGTTTATTCAAGAACACGGTCAGAGCTGGTTTTGCCGAACTGCCCCCGAAGACAATTCCCCTATGTTTCAATGGGGGGAAGCTTTTGCGATTACATATATCATTGAATTAATAACCATTTTATCCCAATCCCCATGGTTACCTAATAAGGTTCGTCTTCAAGGACATGACATCGATGTCGTCAAAACACTGGTGCCAAGTAGCTGCCAACTGTTTGTTGATCAGTCGTCGACGGCTGTGCTTATTCCTGAAGAAATCTTACAACTCCCAATTCGCCTAACCTCTAAAGAACTCAGTGCTAAACCGACACTGATTGAGTGGCACACCAGCTTTACCGATAGCGTTTATGAGCTTCTAAAGCCGTACATGAAAGAACAAGACCTCTCTCTTGAAGAAGCCGCTGAGCTACTCAACTTTTCGGTGCGAACGTTCCAACGCAAACTCAAGAACGAAAACACCACTTATCGAAAGATCAAAGAAAACCTGATGTTTTCGGTAGCTTGCGAACTGATGGAAGAAGGCCACACGCTGACCTACATTTCTAGCCAGCTCGGTTACACCAACATCTCGCATTTTTCTCGTGCGTTTAAGCGCGTTTCAGGGTTAACACCCAAGATCTATCAACGCTCGATTTCGGCTTAGATACCGCTCTCACCGATTAGTTAATTGCAACACACGCCTAACCAAGGACAATGGGCGCTGCACTGCCCGAGCCTGAGCCTGAGCTAGAACTAGAGCTAGAGCTAGAGCTACACACTCTATTTCGCCCATTACCTTTAGCGCGATAAAGCGCCTTATCCGCACTGCGATAGGTCGCTTCAGCTTGTGCCTGTATTTCAGATACACCACTGCTCACAGTCAGGTTCAGTGTTGTTCCTTTGGCAATCACTTCTTTCAATCGATACATCGCCTCAAACGCTTCTGCCAAATTAGTTTCGGGCATTAAGATAGCGAACTCCTCGCCGCCTACTCGCGCGACGATGTC
Organism: Vibrio splendidus; assembly: GCF_003345295.1. Taxonomy (NCBI): domain Bacteria; kingdom Pseudomonadati; phylum Pseudomonadota; class Gammaproteobacteria; order Vibrionales; family Vibrionaceae; genus Vibrio; species Vibrio splendidus. The sequence goes on along the minus strand of NZ_CP031056.1, from coordinate 814,553 downwards.
GGTTTCTCGACTGTTATTTCTCAACAGTTCAGCGACCTCTTTCAGCGCTGAATCACCTTGGTCATGACCATGATTATCATTGATGGCCTTGAAATGATCTAAATCGATCAACGCCAAACAAGAGTGTGTATAACCATAACGCTCCGCTAAGTTTGAATAATGGTTAAGTTCTTTATCAAAACGGCGGCGGTTCCAGCACCCTGTGAGAGAATCTGTGTCCACCAACATTCTTAATCGACGTTCTAATACTTTGCGTCGACTAATATCCGTAAAGGTCACCACATATTTATTATTGTGCGACAGTATTTCAGCTAACTTTTCGACAACCACATTCACAGTAAAATGTTCGCCAAGTCGACTGACTCCACTCAACTCCCCCTTCCATCTCTGGTTTTCCTTGAGTGAGCGAGTAATGGTCGATATTAAACTGCTGTTATTCATAAAACAGAGATCAGAAATCGGGCGAGACTCGACTTGATTAAAGGCATAGCCTGAAACTCTAGAGAACTGTTGATTGACTTGTATTACCCTCAATTGACTATCGAGGATGATAAAACCAGCGACGCCATCAATGATCGCTTCAGACAAGCTATTCTTGCTTTGAGCCATTTCATGTCGATATAGGCGTGCAGTAATGAGGGTGCTGAGCAAAAACAACGCGCACACAGAAAAAGCCATGACTGCCGAAGAAGCCATACTCAATAACCACAAGCTAACTGCCATATTAAGGGCAAGTGTAGACACCACGTATAGCGGCATTTTTCGGTCAAAACTTAACTTATTCATAGTCTGCTCTAGTGATGGGCGAATGACTATGATGGCTAAGTTTTCACTAAGATATTTACCATTTTACGACACATACAAATTCAAATTATATGAGTACCATTAAGATCAACAACTTATGCTAATTATTGAGTAAGAATAGCAAGCTACCGCCACTGAGTGAGCTGCCATAATTGAAGTTAATTCCAATCCCGAAATTGTCAAAAAAGTAAGAATCGTAAGGCACATCAAATACTAATCCGGCCCCGAATTCATAGTAATAGTGCGTATCTAAAGGAGCAGTCAAATCACCCGCGACATCGATTCTTGTTAAGTTATAGTGGATTTGAGGGTTATTAAGCGACCAAGCATCGAGCGCTACATTTTGCCTAAACTCTAGTTCATTAATGAATCGCATCCCTTCTGGGTTACCGATATCGCCATCGTTCGCTTCGCCCCAGCCTGTTCCATAAAAGTAACGAACTCTGGAAGACACATTCCAACTGCCCCACTCCTTTGGTTGCAAGTATTGAAGTTTGACTGAAGGTTCAGCAACAAGCGCCCATGCTGATGTATTCAATGCGTAGCCATCTAGCTGAGATTGAAATGCTTGAGAGTAGCTGTTGTTGTATTCGTATTTATTGCGGTAATAGAGCAAGTGAGTGCCTAACCCATAGGCGATAGACCAATGCTGGTTTAAATGGTTTTGCCCTCCGAAAAAGCCATACAGGCCCAATACCGAGTCTTCATTTGGGTTAACACGACGGTCAGGAGTCACATCTGATGAGATCTCAATATCCTGTTCAGAAAGCGCATAAGACCCTCGCACAGACCAAATAAGGTCGAAGTCAGGGTCATCCGTTTTAATCACGGAAGAGTAAGGGATGGAGCCCACACTCACTTGGCTTCGAGTATCGATGGTTTTATCGGATCCAAAACCACTGTCGTTTAAATTGATAAACGAATTAGGATCAAAATCCACAAAGCCAATTGAAATGGCATCGCTGTCAGTCAGCGCAATTGACACAGAAAATATCTTCTCTAAGCGGTTCTGAATCAATTCATTGGATGCATAGGCCGAGGAAGAACTGAGGCCCATTAAGAGCAGAATAATAGAACGGGGATAGTGCGATAGGGGTGAAAGCATTAAGTTGACTCCATTCAAACTTATGCTTCAAGTGTAATTGGTAACTTAACTAATTCAATCAGAGAGTTAACGGTGTGGTTGATACTGCTCTCAGTTCCAGCTGCAAGAGCGTTGCTAAATCGATGGCTCCCCAAAGTTCTTCTACGTCTTGGATTCTAAAATGAATAATCATATGCGCCTCTGTCTAAATTGAAGTCTTATCTTGAATCATTCTTAAAACGCTTACTTACCATAATGCGCCAAACTGACTTTAAGACCTATTTCGCATATAAAACAATAAGCGATTGAAAATTATAGGATTATCTTCTAAGTTTTTTATAACCCTTTACTCAGGAAGAAGTAGATGAGCAATATAGAAAAAGTATATGGATTTAATACGCCCCAACGACTCTTTGTCGGATACACGCTTGCGGTACTCGTCGATTTAACGGTTCTTAATTTTTTTGATGAATACTGGGACTTCGTCAATATCGAGTCTTTCACCATCTCATTTGCAGCTGCGATTCTGCTACAACTCCTGCTCAAACTGTCTATTGGCTTAGAACATAAGCTCGCAGATTACTTCAAATCTAAACCGGGTACAGCGCCTAAGATTTATCGCGGTTTATCCAGTTACGTGATTTTGGTGGGCTCTAAGTTTGTGATGTTGGAAGCCATCAATATCTTGTTTGGCGACAAGGTAGACTTCACAGGCCCATGGAATGGTGTGGTGGCATTCTTCGCTGTGGTATTCACGATTTTGGTCGCAGAGATTATTGTTTCAAAAATCTACTTCGCACTCGATGACACGCCCAAAGCCGAAAAAGCATAGCCGCTTTTGATACAGACCTAAGACAAAAAAAGTGAGCCAAACAGGCTCACTTTTTACATCTATTCTTTACGTTTCAGCGATTAACAAACAGAGAAGTTAGATAAAGACTCTCGCTCTAACACCAAACACCCAAGCGCTACTTTCATTGGAGAAAGCTGGATCTTTAATGTATTGAATATCAGGTGTCACTTGGATGAAATCGTTGAGTTGCATGTTGTAGTAAATTTCAGCCGTCCATTGCTCTGTACTGCCACTTATCGCCTTCGCATCAGCTTCAAAAGAATCGCCATTCACTTCCGCCCAGTTTAGCGCAACACCAAGGTTGTTCGTCGGTTTTCCTAACCCGAAATATCCCATACCAACAGAGATTGATTTATCGTAAAGGGCAACATCACCTTCTGAGAAACCACCTCGCACAAACGGCATAACTTGCGGCGTGATAAACTGACTCCATGAGAAATTGACACCTGAGCCGCCTTCAGTTGCAAGGCTATTACTGTGGCGAGTATCGTCACCAAAATCCCAGAACGTCACATGGAAGTTGTCTGTATAAATCAGGTCTTGTGAAGCCGTCCAACCTAATTCAAGTGTTGTAAAGTAAGACGCATCACTACCAAAAGCGCTATCAAAGCCATCAAAAATATCATCTGACTGACCATTTGCATCAGCGATACCACCGACCACATAAAAGTTTTCGCCTAGCATATGACCGGCAGAAAGGGCCAATACACCGTCATCCGGTAAGCCCATCGCACCTGAGCCTGTCGAGAATACCAAGTTAGTAAAGCCAGACCACGGGCTTGCTAGAGCGTAAACATCCGCATAATTCGTTACATCCTGCCAACCGACAATAATGGTGCCTTTGCCATCATTGATTTTTTGCTTCCAATTTAAGTCCGTAACACGAAACCCTTGGTCGCTGTATGCCGGACCAATTGCACCGACATAGCCAAGCGGGCCGAATGAATAGTCTTTTGGCGGAGTATCACCATAGGCATGCCTATGTTCCACCTTCCAAACTAAGCTACCTGAGTTCTGTGTGCCGTTTCCTAATAGATGCCATGAACCGTATAATCGTGCCACACCCGACGATGCATCAACGCTATCGCCGCCAACCCCATCCCCAGAGGTCAGCCCCAAAGCAAAGTAATCTGCACCAAATGTAAATCCATCTTCAGCTAATGACTCCCTCCAAGATTTCTTTTGTGCTTTCTGCTCTGCAATTGTATTTTCAACAGAATCTGGGCCTTCAAAGTTAGCGCCGTAAACAACGCCGCTCATTGGGCTAGCCGCCATAACAATAGCCATACTTACTTTAGAGAATCTTGAGTTCATCATGTCACCAGTGCTTTTTAAGTTAGTTTTATTTTATTCATTACTCACATTGAAAATTGTCATTTGATGACACTGAGTGATTTAGATACTTCCAACAAGAGATTGGATTCAACTAAATGCGCTAGCTAAGGTTGATACTGTTCTATACCTTCCGCTTTCATCGCATACACCGACTGCACATTGGCTGCGCCGTCAGAGTAATTCACATTTTCTTTCGATTGATGACCCGTTAACTGCCCTTCAACCCAAACTGGTGTCATTAAGCTGACCAATTCAATGCCCTCAGGAAAATCAATCAATACAAGCTGGTTCGCTGGAGGCGGTGGTGTATGAATACACGCTCCAGCAGAAGGCACTAAAAAGAACTTAGTCACCTTAGTTCCATCCATTTCAATCGGCGTGATGTAACCAGGGATACGATGTTTACTACCTACTACCTCTGTATTGGGTTTTGAACCTAACGCTTCGCGTTGCTTCATGATCTGAGCACGAGCAACGAACAATGCTTCTACATCTATATCTTGCTTTTTTAATCTTTCAGTAACTTCGACGATTTCTTGTCTCGCTTTATCACTTGCCACAAAACCGTCTTCAGCCTGAGCCTCTTTAAAGCGAGCAATAGTCGCCATGTCAAACATCTGATTTCTATCTAACTTTTGAAATGGATCCTCCATTAACTCCATATTCGGAACTAACTCATCCCAGTACGTCACTTTTATTTCACTAGCCAATGATGAAAATGACAAACAACAGAACATAAAAAATGAGCCTATTGATTTTAAATCAACCATCAAAATCTACTCCAACCAAACACAACAAAAAGGAAGTAGGTAGAGGAAAAGCTCCTCTACCAAATGATTAAAAATCGAATCGTAAATTACATTTCGTTGCGGTATACAACACCATCTTTCATTACCAATTTAATAGTATCGATAGTCTTGTATTCAGGATCAGCGTCGAACCATTCCGGAGTCGCGCCTATCACTGCCATATCTTCCAATGGGTTACCCTCAATCAATAAGATGTCTGCAACCGCTCCATTTTCAATAACGCCTAATTTCCCTTGTGTGGTGCCTCTAGGGCCTGACATCGCCAACATCTCACCGGCCGTTGAAGTCATTTGTTTCAATACTTCAAAGTTGCTGCCGAAAGCTTGTGTTCGCCAGTAAATTTCGTAACGACGAGCTCTCTCTGCATCGGAATCTGCTCCGACATAGTCAGAGGCAAAAACGACCTTCACATTGTTTTCTAACAATCGTTTACCGTAATCACCGTATTCTTCTTGAAGTTGGGCGACCATTGGCAATTTCTCAGCTGGCATTAAGGGGTTTTTCGCTAAATCTGGCGATAATCCCCACATTTGAGGAACAACATATCCGCCTTCTTTGGCAATTCTCTTCATCGTTTCATCATTAATAAAGAACCCATGTTCAAAGCTTTTAACGCCACAATCCAATAATCGATTTACCGATCGATCGTTAAAAGTGTGTGCCGCGACATAGGTATTCCAATCTTTAGCGGCTTCAACAATCGCACACGTCTCATCAACCGAGTATTGAGTCGTATCTATTGGGTCAAATCGAGATGAACCACCGCCACCAGCCATGATCTTGATTTGAGTCGCGCCATTTCGTAGGTTCAATCGTGTTGCTTTCAATACTTCAGGAACGCCATCGGCAACTGCACCAATCCCCATACGTTCAAAGTTAGAAATGTCACCCACAGAATTTGGAGAAAAACCTGAGTCACTTCGGTCTCGGAAATCACCATGACCGGAGGTTTGAGAAATAAATGTACCAGAAGGGTAAATACGCGGGCCGACAACGTTACCCGCCTCAATTTCACGAGTTAGACCAAAGGCTGGACCGCCCATATCACGAACAGTAGTAAAACCATCATCTAAGAAGCGTTTAGCAACTTGAGTCGCATGAATTGAAATGTCAGTCAGGTCTTTATTAGATTCGATATCACCAAAATTATAATTAATCATGATATGAGCATGGCCATCGATTAGACCCGGCATTAAGGTTTTACCCTGACCATCAATCACATCAGCTTCACCTGCTTCAATTGGCGTTGCGGAGATTTGCTTGATCAGGTTATCTTCAACCAATACGTGATGATCTTCGTACAGTTTATCTTCTGTACCATTGAATATGTCGACGTTAGTAAACAACGTTGACGCCGCATTTGCAGAAAGAGCAAACGCGCACGAAAGAGCCACAACAGAGAGCTTTAAGCCAGTATTTTTCATTTTTACACCTTGTTATCCATAAATGAGTGGAATCCACTTCCCATAACGATTCCGTAACTACTAATGAGTGTTATGAGGTTTCAAAGGTGTTTTTCATTACCCGCGACACTCGCAAATAACAAAATAAAAACATCCTATCAACATTCAATAACTTAGTAGCAATACTGACAGTATTCAATGTTGAAAAATGGCCATTTGGTGACAATGAGTGATTATGCGGATCAAGTCCTGTTTACTTAATGATTTTGATACAGCCGTTTTTTTCTAAACAGCGACTATTTCGATATTGTCGTTATTTCGGAGACAACCTCTATTATCGTTGTAGCCGCTCTTTTCGATACTGTCTTGGTGTCATGTTCATCTGTCGTTTGAAGGCACGTGTAAAATGAGAGGAGTCAGCGTAGCCCATCTTTGTGCCGACTTGAGTAATCGACAAATCCGACTCCGTGAGCAGTTCCAAAACCTGCTCGAGCACCATATCTTCTATCAAGGTTTTATAGATGACACCTTCGCTTTCTAGTCTGCGTTGGATGGTTCTGACATGAATATTCAGAATTTCAGATGCCAAGCTAATAGGGAGTTTCCCCATCGTGAGATAAGGTTTAATCACAAGTTTGAATGCGCTCAGAAATGAGCTGGGTAGAGGCGTGGTGAATTCAGGTGTATGGCCGCGCTTTGACAGCACGATAGGCGAAAGCATGATCTCTGCAGGGATCTCAAAAGCAGTCACTGGCCTATGCGTGTAATACTGAGCACTGCCCATTTGTGGTAGAGATTGAAAACATTCGAGATCGCCATTCTGAATTCCGACCTCAGACGGCTTCCAACGACCTTGCGTTAATACTGAAAGTAGCTCGTTAATGAAAATAACAGAAAACAGCTCAGCGAACTTAAACCAAGGTGCGTTAGTAAATGGCTTCTCACGAACCAACCACCACTTGCCTCCGGATTGCTTGGTATAAACATTCGCACCATTGGATACGAGCTTAAGCTGCTCACCAAATTGGTCTAGCGCGATTTTCAATGAACCCTGCTGGCTTAGCTTAGCCACAAACCTTGGCACATAGGTTTGCTTGCAAAAACTCCACATAAACAGCGAAAACTCTTCTCTCGACGCAGATTCCCCCATAATCTTGACCACGTTTTTAATAGTGGTCTCAGGGAGATAATCGTAATGGTCATTACTGGTGAGAATATCATTAGGGATTTGGGCACTGCGTAGTAAGGTGTAGATTTCACCATCAATATGTTTGAACAGTTCCGCGAACAATTCGACTTCTTTCTTATCAACAACCGTCATTGCCTGAGGGGTATTTGGCATCCTTTCCTCTTATCTATCCGTTCACGAACTCAAATTATCACCTTCTTTAAGATAGCAGAACAAACGCCGCGTTACCTAGAGTTACTAACCGAATATACCCGTCAAAATAACGAATAAACAAACGGTTAGTCGCTCAAATTACATTTACTGACTTGGTAGTTTACTGAACCGCTAAATCGGCTTTTCGTACCCAAAATGCTCGCACATGGTCGTAAATCAGATTAAACACAAACGCGTAAATGGTAATAGAAATGGTCACGCCGATATCCATCAAAAATGCCTGCCATAACCCGACGTTGAGCAAGTACGCCATCACCGGGATCGTCGCCACCAGCAAGCCTGCCTCAAATAACACGACATGAAAAACACGTAACTTGAGCGAACGCTTTGATTTTTCACCCGTGAAATAACGGTCAAAAATGCGATTGAAACAGTAGTTCCAAATCATCGCGATAGTGGCAACAACTATCATGGTTCCTGATAAGGCATTCACATCGTGATCGGTAAATATCGCCAAGCCCATAATTGAAAGTGTTACGGCCAAAACTTCGAATAACACTGAGTGGAACACTCTTTCTAATGTACTCATACATTCCTCTAAATAATCTAGTCTATGTTGGATTAGCTCGGATTATGTCATCGAAAATAATAAGAGAAAGTTAACAGCCATCACGAACAGTGATAGCCTAGGAGTTATCCCCCCCCTTTGGTATTGAGCGAGAGATAGAATGTACAGTTTTGAGCAATTAAAAGTCTTCGTCACCGTGTGTGAAAGTGGCTCTTTTTCTGCTGCTGCACGCAAGCTGAAACGCGCTCAATCCGGCGTCAGCCAATCGATCGCCAATCTCGAAATAGCCATCGACCAAGAGCTGTTTAACCGCGAGAAAAACATCCCCGTTTTGACCAACACAGGCAAAGCCTTATTGCCTGTTGCCAAGTCGATTCTCGACCAACAAAAGTACTTCGACCAAAAAGTAGAATCGCTGACGCAAGAAGATGAACACGAACTGATCATTGCCATTGATGAGAGCATCATAGATAAGAATTTCATTAAGATAATCAGCTCACTAGCCGATCAGTTTCCAATCACACACTTCGATATTATTACGACATCTACCTTCGATGTTGAAGACTTAGTAAGGCGCGGAAAAGCACAGATTGGCATCATCTATGCGGATGGTGAGCTTAAGGTGGATATGGACTTTTTCCTACTTGGCCAAGCGCGCTTTCTTACTGTCAGCTCTGCCACGCACGAGCTGAGCCAAATGCCCGTCGTTCAAGACTCCGACCTAAAGCGCTACCGCCAATGTGTGCATCGCAGTTCGAAGCAGCGCGAATTGTGGTTCACCTATGGTATCAGCTCCATGCTTTGGTATGCCAACAACCACAAAACGATCATCGATCTCGTTGAACAGAACGTAGGGTGGGCAAATGTGCCTGAAATGATGGTGATGGAAGGAATTCAGAAAGGCGATCTCGTTGCACTGCCAGTGGCACACGAGCATGGTGGTTGGATTACTCCAGTGGGTTGCTTAGTGTCTCGCAGCCATATCAATGGCCCAGTGTTAACAAGTTTACTTGAAAAACTAAAAGGCCACTCATTAGAGAACAATCAATGGCAAGCCAACTAATCTTCCCCAATTCTTGAGTTCAGCCAATTTCAGCAACTGAATCCTAAATCAATGACGGTGGTGTTTTCTCCAGCACTACCTCATTTCCGCTTTTCGTGCCGATAATTTTCTTTGTCGTGTGGATAAAACACCCTAGTTGATATCCCAAAGTGACATAACTAGTATGCGATCCCAAAGGGGTTGTCTTATCAAACTGATATCGACAAAACCAAATCGCTCTTTAACACCACTGACCCAACTTCAAATCTCCCACATAAGTGCCCCTGCCCTGCAACCACTTGTGAAAGCTTCAAATAGATCACTTTTGAATATTGATTCGCACCCAGTTTATGAGCCCTCTTCGAGTGCTTTTTTATATCTAAATGAACCTTTTGGAAAATTTGTCGTGAACGTTTTAAGAAATATTTGCCCTGAGAAAATGGGCAAAGAGCGTAACAAACGAGAGTATGATTTACGCGTACTTAATTGTGTCAGTGAAAGCGAATATGAATCGCGTATGGCAGTTTGGAATAGCTTAACTTTGGTTGTTACTCCGTCTGTTTCAGAAACAAAAGGCTTCATCGATGAGGCTTTCAACAAACTTCAGCAAGACTTGAAAGAAGCGAGCCGCGAGTTATCGATTAACTACACGGACTTCATTGCAATGGCGCATGAAGAACTTAACTACATTAAGGTGTTTGTTGCTGATAAGACCGCACAATACGGCTGGTATGCCGCGATCGTTCTTATGATCATCGGTACTGTTGCTTTATGCGCTCAGTAAACAAAACTGTGTATTCAATAAATTGTCTTAAAAGCTCAAGCGACAGGCCAATTTAGCCTTTCTATGAGCCTGTTCTTTAACTAGAAAACAAATGGTTAACCTCATTTGTTTTCTAGTCTATAACCCCTTCACTCCCCCATTAGAGACAACAGATCCCGCGTCGCTTGTTTTGGATCTTCAGCGTGACATATCGCAGATACCAGTGCTAATCCATGAATACCGCTCTCAACTAACTGCGGGATATTCGATTCGTTAATTCCACCAATACCGACAATCGGTAACTTCGTTGTCTCCAACGCCATTTTAATGCCGTTATAACCCCAATGTTTCTTAAGATTCGTCTTGGTCGGTGTGGCAAAAAGCGCACTGAGGCCAATGTAATCAATAGGCAGACTATCGGCTTCTTGAAGCTGTTGTTCAGTTTCAATCGACAGACCAAGAATCTTGTCTGGGCCAATCAACTGACGGGCTAACTCAGCCGGCATATCTGATTGACCTAAATGCAAGCCGTCAGCATCCACAGCCAATGCAACGTCCACTCGGTCATTAATGATCAACGGTACTCCTGAGCTAGCCAAAATCGACTTAACGGCCTGCGCTCGTTCAATAAAAGCTCTCACATCTCCATGCTTCTCTCTTACTTGAACCATAGTGACACCACCAGCGATTGCTTGTTCAACCACAAACTTAAGCGTTTCTAAATCTTGTTGGTCATCCGTTACTAAGTAAAGCTTATAAGGGTTCATATCGTGCCTTTGGAGTCGGAGTCTAAATTGAGTTGCTACCATTTTACCGACAATTCGCATCATGTGCATGGAAGTTAATACTGAATTAGCTCAATTAAGCGCGCACCATTGAATATACAACTCGTTGAAAGCATACCGAAAATCCTGAAATTTTTAACGAAAGCGTTACTTATTACACAAACTATTCACTTAAGCCTGCCCAGAACGCTGTTTTATGGAATACTTCGCTATGAAGGAATCAGGTAAATATAGGGATAGTTATGCGCCACCTTTCTATAGCGTTTAAGATCAAGCTAGGTTATGCCATCTGCTTACTCTTTTTCGTCATTTCAGGCCTTGTGAGTTACAAAGGTATCCAAACCTTGTCGAACGGCTTTAGTCAATACAGTGAGCTCAGCCAGAAAGCGACGCTGTCAGGCAACATTCAAGTGCACTTTCTTCAGATGCGTTTAGCCTCTGAACGTTACTTAGAGTCATTGGATGAGCAATACGAAACGAATTATCAATCAAGCAAACTCGCGATTGATGAACTGCTCAACAACTTAATCCAAACCACCACCAAAACCGATAGCCTAGCTAGCCTGCAATTAGTGCAAGACAGCGTAGCGGCATTTGACACGGCTTATGGCTCAATGAAACAGAGCCAGCTGCTCATCGACCAATTGGTGAATATCGAGATGGTCAAACGAGAAACCAACGCCCTCAAAGCCGCTCAGAGCTTGTTGTATGAGTCGTACAACAACAATGATCCAAACGCGAGCTTGTACGCTGGCATGTTGATGGAGAACTTCCTCGCCGCTAAGATCACTGTGCTGAGTTACTCAAACAACAACGACCTTAAAACCTATGAAGCCGGTAAAGACATTTTTGAATATGCTCTGCCAGGTATCGAAGGTGATATTGAATCTCTTAAATCATCTCCTTATCAAAGTGAACTGATTGAAGACTTCTCTAACCAACGCGAAGCGTATGCAAAAGGTTTTGAGCAAGTTCATCAGCAGATGATTGAAAACACTCAAAGAACTGCAACGCTTGCCTCGATTGGTGACAGCTTGGCTATCGCAGTAGCGGATGCTCAAAGTATTCTAGAGCAACAGAAACAAGCATTAACGCCAGAACTGCAAGCCAGTGAAAAACGTTCAGTTCAAATCATCTTCTTGCTAACGGGTGTGGCTTTGGTGATTGGCATGACGAGCGCTGTGTTGGTGACTCGTTCTATTACCAAAGGCATCGCACAGGTTAAACAGATCACCAATGAGCTTTCTCAAGGCAACTTAAATGTTGAAGTGAACATTGAGAGCAAAAACGAGATTGGCGAACTGCTGACCAACATGGAGATCACCATCGAGTCTCTGCGCGATATTGTTGGTCAAGTGAACCGCTCTAGTGTGCGTATTGGTGAGATGTCGGAGTCGCTGAATCAAGTGACCAATAACAGCTCGACCAACGCGACACAGTTGAACAATGAGATGATCAATATCTCTTCTGCTGTTGATCAATTGGCTTCCAGCACATCAGAAATTGCTTCAAGTGCTAACCACGCCTCTAAAGTGGCGAACCAAGCTACCGAAAATGTCGCGATGGGCCTCAAAGAAGTCGATAAAACACTGCATGAAATTGGCAGCGCCGATGAAAGCATGCAGGTGAGTAGCCAGAAAGTAACGGACCTACACAAAGAGTCGATGAACATTGGCGCTATTCTTGAAGTAATCAAAGGCGTATCTGAGCAAACCAACCTATTGGCATTGAATGCCGCTATTGAAGCTGCTCGTGCGGGTGAGCAAGGCCGTGGATTTGCCGTGGTAGCAGACGAAGTGAGAACGCTCGCTAAGCGTACCCAAGATTCTGCTAGCCAAATTGATGAACTCATCACCTCGTTACAGCGTGGCGCTAAAGATGCGTTAGAGTCGATCAAAGAGAGCCACAGCACGGTTTCCGATGCTTCAACTCAGGCGCAGCAAGCTTCTCAGAACTTGCATGTGATTAACCAACACATCCAAGATCTGAATCAGGCTAACAGCCAGATTGCAGTGTCTGTTGACGAACAAGATTGCTTAACCAAGTCGTTGGGTGAAAACGCGCAAGGTGCAAATACCATCGCGCAGAGCAACCAAGAGTCTGTCAGCAGCATTTCAGGTGCAGCGAGCGACTTAACCGAAGTTGCTCATCACTTAGAAAGCCAAGTGAATCGATTTAGAACCTAACTAAACCAATTGCTGATATAACGAGATAGCTAACACGACGACGAGTTAATACGGTTTTGAAGTAATAATAGAAAAGCCCTCAACACATATGTGCTGAGGGCTTTTTAATAAGCTACGAATGCAGATCTAGATTGAATCTACTGAACCTTCAAACGTTGGATCAACGTCTCTTCATCTAGTTGATACAGCTCATCAAGCAAGTTCATCTGTAAGCTACCCGGGCCACGTGAGTTCTCAGCAGCAATTTCGCCAACCACACCTAATACCGCAGCAGCAGCCAAACCACTGTCATCTCCAACAGCAGCGAAAGCGCCCGTTAATGCCGTTAAGGTACAACCCATGCCCGTCACATACGGCATCATTGGGTGCCCGTTGTTTAACGTCACCACGCTGTCTTTGGTGACAACGTAATCTGTCTCACCAGAAATCACCACATTCGCACCGTATTCAGCGACTAAGCATTGCGCTGCGCCTAATGCAGCATCACTGCTATCTAGCGCATCAACGCCTTTGGTCTGTGCTTGCTCACCCGCTAACGCGATAATCTCAGACGCGTTACCACGAATGACTAGCTTATCCGCTAAACGTGCAATTTCACGAGAAGTCTCGGTACGCAGCGTGCTTGCGCCGCAACCCACAGGGTCAAGAACCACAACCTTGTTGTTCGCATTCGCTTGTTCAACAGCAAAACACATTCTTGGCGTCCAAACACTGTCGAGGGTGCCAATGTTGATCACTAAAGCGCCAGAGAAAGACATCATCTCTGCAAGCTCTTGTTGTGAGTGCGCCATAATAGGCGAAGCGCCAATCGCCAATAACGCATTGGCCGTGTTGTTCATCACTACATAGTTGGTGATGTTCACAACCAGTGGTTTTTGCTCTCGTACTGCGCGCAACGATTGGATGATTTGTTCAGTTAGCATGGATAAATCCTTATTCGTGAAAGTCGCTTTAAGCCGCGGTTGAGTCATTAAGTGCATTCAGACCTTGTTGCCAAAAAGCTACTTCCATACGCGTTGCGGTTTTGAAGATATGGACGATGTTCTGACCGCGCTCGCTGTTAATATCAATTTCAGCCAGTAGCTGATTGAAATATTCTGCGCCCGTTGCCACGCCAGACTGGAACTCTTCACCGCCGTAAAGCTGTAGCCAGCTTGCGTATGGGTTGCCTTCTAATACTGTATCACTGCTTTCTAACAGCGCTTTACCAATCACGGCATAACCGATTGAACACGGAGCCAGTGCCGCATATAAGTCGACGAGATCACCTGTCATACCTGAATCTAGAACGTAGCGCGTGTAGGCAACTGTGCCGAAATCTTCCGGTTCGTTTTCTAAATCCGACTCAGTTAAACCCCATTGACCACAGTAAGTTACGTGGTGTGAAATTTCAGAATCTAGCAGAGCATCAACACTTGGCAGCGCACGGCGCATATCAGCCAGTGTCTTTGCCTTGTAAATTGCCAATGCATAAGCACGGGCATACTGCTTTAAAAACAAAAAATCTTGCTTCAAGTAATGTAGAAAACACGGCTGAGCAAGAGTGCCGTTCGCCAGCGTTTTAACAAAATCATGCTCGGTGTAGTCTTGCCAATCTTGCTGACAGGCTTGAATTAAGTCTTGGTATTTCATGAGATTCCTTAGTCAAAAGTCGGTACGTAATCAGCGGCTTTTGGTAGTGATTTGATAATGCCTTTGTCGAACATAAACTGTGCGTAATCATCGTAACGCTTCATATCTACAGCAGAAGGGCGAAGTGCAAAGCGAGTCAGTGTGTCGTTCCATGCACGTTGGTTAAGTTCGTTGTTCAACGTATCTGGTGAATACGCCACAAACTCACTCCATGACTCTTGTGGGTGGTTCACAATGTAAGTGGTTGCTTGTTCCAATGCTTTATTGAACGCTTTGATTGCTTCGTCGTCGTGTTTCTTAGCGTTCGCCACAAAGATCAACTCGTCGTAAGCGGGTACGCCGTGCTCTTCTGGGAAAAATGCTTTCGCTTTAAAGCCTTCAAGTGCTAGCTGGTTGGTTTCGAAGTTACGTAAGCCACCCCAAATTGCATCTACCTTGCCCGATGCCAATGAAGATGAAAGTGCCCAACCGACATTGATGGTTTGCACGTCGGTAAATGCAACATTTTCTTGAGCTAGCATGGTGCCGATGGTTGCTTCTTCGTTACCCGCAATCGCAATACCGATCTTTTTGCCTTTCAGATCCGCTAGTGAATCGTTCTTGCCATTATCTAAAACCATCAACGTATTCAGTGGTGTTGCGATAAGAGTAGATGCACGAACGAGAGGCAAACCTGCCGCTACATCCATGGTTAAACTTGGTTGGTAAGTTACCGCTAAATCGACCTTACCTGCCGCAACCAATTTTGCTGGTGTGCTTGGGTCAGCTGGCTCTTGGATTTCCACCTCTAAGCCTTGGTCAGCAAAGTAGCCACGCTCTTGAGCAATCACAATTGGGCCGTGGTTCGGGTTCACAAACCAATCCAACATCAATGTCAGTTTCTTTTGTTCAGAATCCGCCAATGCATGACCTGAAACTAGCGAAGCAAGCAGTGCCACTGCACCTACCAATTTGGTGTTTTTCATAGTTAACCTTTCCTTTTGAATATTATTATTGTGTGTATCGAGCTAATTTTTAACGAAGTTTTGTTTAGATAAATAGCGTGAGCGAAGCTTTATTAAACAAAGTGTTATAGAGCGAACCATTACTGGTTTTCCCAAGGGATAGCTTTTTTTAGTAATTTGTCTGTGATGAAGTAGAGCGAGATAGACAGCACCGCCAAAATGAATAAGGCAGCAAACATCTCATCAATGATCATGCGCGCGTTGGCCTGCAGCATTAAGTAACCTAGCCCTTCACTCGAACCCACCCACTCGCCGACAACCGCACCAATTGGGGCAATAACCACAGCCACACGAATGCCCGACGCCAGTGTTGGCAATGCAGCAGGCAGTTGGATATAACGCAACAATTGCCATTTCGATGCACCCATGGTCTTGGCAAGATCAAGGTAACCTGTCGGTGTATTACGTAGGCCGTCGTAACAACAGGTCGTCACGGGGAAGAAGATTATGATTGCCGCCATCACCACTTTTGAAGCGATGCCGTAGCCAAGCCACAACATAAGTACTGGCGCAATCGCAAATACAGGAATCGCTTGGCTAGCAATTAAGATAGGCAACAACCAACGTTTCAGTGGTTCGAACATCAACATCTGCAGGGCGAAAAACAGCCCCATGGATAAACCGAGCAATAGACCAAGTAAGATCTCCTGCGCAGTCACCCAAGTGTGTTTGAGTAACACATCGTAGCGTTCAATTAGCTTGATGAAGACTTCTGCAGGCGCTGGAAGAATGAAGCTTGGCATCTCGAAGATAACCACCACCAGTTGCCATAAACCGAGAATCACAGCACTGCTGATCAGCAAACGCATAACGGGATTCATCTGACGAGGACGTGTAGTGGTAGTCTGTACGTTAGCTGAACGAGCCGCAGCTTCGCTTCGCGTTAGATCATTCATAATCACGCTCCAACTGATCTAAAATCGCTTGTTGTAACTCAGCGCATTCACCGTCTAACACTCGTGGTGTTGATGTGAGAGGCACAGATAAAGAGTGAGCACTCGCAGGCGTGCCTTGCAACACATACAAGTTATCCGCCAAACGCACCGCTTCTTGTGGATCATGAGTAATCAACACAACGGTTTTATCTCTTAACAGCTCACACGCTAAGGTCTGTAACTTGTGTCTTGTTACCGCATCCAGCGCAGAGAAAGGTTCGTCCATCAGCACAACAGGTTTGTCTTGCATTAAAGTGCGAGCCAAAGCAACACGCTGACGCATACCGCCAGACAATTGATCCGGCATAGCATCCGCGTAATCAGCCAAACCAACCACAGCGAGCAACTCTAGTGCTTGATTGGTTTGCTGTGCTTTATCAGAAACTGGATTTTGAAAGCGATGACTCAGGCATACATTGTCGATAACCGACAGCCATGGCAGTAACAAATCCTGCTGCGCCATGTAAGCGATGCGATCCGTTAAAGGCAATTCATCAGAGGTTGCCAATGTGCCCTGCCACTCCACCTTGTCGTCCAACAAGCCTGCCAGATAACGTAAGACCGTGGTTTTTCCGCAGCCACTTCGACCCAGCAATACCGTCCACTTACCTGCATTTAAGCTAAGCGACAACCCAGACAAGGTCGCGTGCTTACTGTCGTTATAGCGTAAGGAGGCATTGCTGAGTTGAACACCCACCGTATTAACAGACATTACCGTGCCCAGCGAAGAAGTGATTTACCGGGCCATGACCTTGGCCGACTTGCAACTCATCAGCGTGAGCAATTGCGCGCGAAATGTATTGTTTGCCTAGGTCAACAGCCTCTGAAAGCGTGTTGCCTTGAGCCAAGAAAGAAGCGATAGCAGAAGAAAGCGTACAACCCGTGCCGTGCGTATTTTTAGTAGGAAAGCGCTTCGCGCTAATCAGAGCAGATGTGGTTGGCAGAATCAGTAAGTCGTTACTGTTCTCATCCTTCTCTAAGTGACCGCCTTTTAGCAGGACAGCTTTAGCACCTAGTGCGCGTAAGTCTTCAATCATGCCCTGCATTTCGGCTTCGCTTTCAGGTACCGCTTTGCCTGTCAGTGCTGCGCCTTCTGGTAAGTTAGGAGTAATGATATCAGCCAGCGGAATCAGCTCTTGTTTTAGCGTCGTAATTGCTGAGTTTTCTAGAAGAAGGTCTCCACTTGTCGCGACCATCACAGGGTCAATCACTAAGTGTTTAGGTTGGTATTGTTTGATTTTGTCCGCGACGACTTTGATGATTTTCGAATCGGCCAACATGCCGACTTTCACTGCCACGATATTGAGATCAGTAAAAACCGCATCTAACTGGCTAGCGACATGGTCGAGTGGAATAGGAAAAATGGCTGACACGCCTTGAGTGTTCTGGGAAGTGATAGCGGTAATCACAGAACAAGCAAAACTACCGGTAGCAGACATGGCTTTAATATCAGCTTGGATACCGGCACCGCCACCACTGTCAGAACCCGCGATGGTTAAAACAATCGGAGTATTCGTGCGAATCGTGTCTTCAGCAGAGTGCTGCTGTGTTGAGGATTTTGGAGTTGAGGCTTTTGGCGTTAAATCTTTTGAAATAGAACTGTGTGTCATTGTCGCTCCTACTATCTTACAAGACGTAGGAGAACGAACACTGATCGAAGGAGAAGTCGCATTAGGCTCATGAAAGCTTTCATGGGTGCAGACGTAGATCGAGTGCTTATAGTTCCCTACGCCAGTGTTAACTGAATCAGGTTCAACGGGTCTCGATTAACGATCTCAGCAAACACCAAATAAGGTATGTGCCCCCCGACTATTGATAGCGATAGTAACAGCACTCTCACAACTGAGATACTGATTTTATTCAATTATAAGAATTACACATGAAAAAATTTCAATTAGGCAAAACAAAACAAATACTTATAACGTTCCTTTAGATGGTTTCGACTGTATAAACAAGCACAACACAATCAGAGACATACCTAACCAGCCTGTAAAAGGAATAAGCTCACCGACAACACAGACGGCAAGCACCGCTGCAACTACTGGTTCAAACAGAGTCAGCAGATTGGCACTACTCGCGGTCACGTGGCGTAAACCAAAACTGAACGCGATATAGCCCAAGCATTGCGGGATTAACGTAAGATAACTGATGACTAATACGTTAATCTGTGAGGAAAACAGGTTCTCACCCGTAAACCAGAGCGTTGGCAACAACAGCATCGCACCCAGGCCAAAAATACTGCCCATCGCTGCTTGTGACTTAATCCCTTTATCGATCAATGCTTTTGTCGCCCAAGAATAAATGGCGTAACACAACCCAGCGACCAAACCTAAGCCAATACCTAACAGCTTGAGATCATCACCGGATTCATTCGCCGATGAAGATTCTGAAAACACCAACAACCCAATACCTACCACACCAATCGCAAAGCTAGTGAGCCAACGTTTGTTGATATTGTTCTTTTTGCTAATCAGACACTCTAATAGTGCCGAAAAGAAAGGTGCGGTAGCAATCGAAACCACGGTACCAATCGCCACGCCTGATAATTTCATTGAAGAATAGAAAGCTAAAGGATAGACCGCCAAAGCCAAAGCGCTCACTGCCAACAGCTTCTTGTTCTGCAAAAGTTTGTCGAAAGCGAATAGGATTTGTCGATACGCCAAGCCCGCTTGCATTAGACCACCGACGCCCATAGAGAAAGCACCAATCGCTAATGGGCTTAGATCAGGCGCAAAACTTGCGGCGGTGCCTGTCGTACCCCATAAAATAGAAGCAAACAAGATGGCCAAAGTGCCCGTTTGGAATTCGTTAACGCGATTGATGGCAAGATTCATTTCTATTATCCAATTTTCAGTTCTGAAATAGATAATAGTGAAGATTGATAAAGGTTAGTTTGCCGAAAGGACGCTATTGTTGTTTCTAAAGACTCTCTTTCATCGAACCCAAAAACGCCCTTGGAGACATTCCAAAGTGCTGAGAGAAGCGACGACTGAAAGCAGACACATCACTATAGCCCACATTTTCAGCAATCAATTGAACCGGTAAATCGGTATGAGTTAACAAGGCTTGAGCTTTCTCCATACGATAGCGAGTGATGTATTTAAGCGCACTGATACCCAAGCATTCTTTGAAACGTTTTTTGAATTGAGTAGGACTCAAACAGGCCGTTTCTGCAAGTTGTGGAATAGAGAGAGGTTGGGCGTAATTATCCGCTATCAGCCTTTGTACCGCACGGATTCTTGGGTCGATGCTCTTGCTGACTTGTTGTTGCTCTAACAGCAATGAAAACACATCCAAAACTGATGACTCAATGCCACTATCGACCTGATATTCCAGCTGCTTCTCAACAAACAGCAAGAAGCTCATTAAAGGTGGCGTTATCGTGAAAACCGAGAGCTCATGCTCTAACAAGTGCTGCGGCAACTCCGCCATATCCGCGACAATAAACCGCGCTGCTTCATCCGCCTTAAACGCATGCGCTGTGGTTACCGGAATCACCACACATTCGCCCACGGCCACTTTGCCGACATACCCCACCATTTCAATATTAATACTGCCTTGGATCGGCAATACCAATTGATGATGGTCATCATGAGCATGGGTATTAAATTGCTTGGTGTAAGATCGAATGCTTAAGCTAGATTTCATGAGCAACGCCGGAGTACAGTTTATTGAAACATGAGTGTTAAAACGAAATTACATGATTTAAGCGAGGGAGTCACATCGGGCTAGTGCTTTTGTCGTCTCCTCTGTCTAGCCTGTTCTAAGTCGGATCAAAAAAGCCGTTTAAGTATCGATACTCAAACGGCTTTTTATTGGAGTCTAATTCGCGATCTCAAGAACAGTTAACCGAATCGGCTATCACTCCCTAACAAAATCGCTCATTCACACTCTACTATTTTTGAAGTTGCTCTTTAGCGGCTTCAACCTTAGAAAAATCTAGGCCAAGCTCTTCAACTGCTTCTTTGATTAGCGCAGGGTTTTGCATTACCTGACCCATCAGCATTTGAAGCTTCTCTTGTGGTAAACCAAGTTGGCTGATTGTCGCCATTGCTGCAAGAGGGTTTTCGGTCAACGTCTTGAATATCTCGCTGATCTGCTCGTCGCTAATATTGTTCTCTTTCAACATTGCTAAAATCGGGTTCATTTTTTTGCCTTTGAAACACTAAATTAAGTAGGAGCACAGCATACCATCTAGCTGTGCTCGATTGTACTAGCAAGTGAAGCTTTGGTTTAACACGAACTGTGCTTTTCCCAAACGCAAATAATGCTTGGGCTTAGCGAGACTCTAATGGGTAAGAGCGGTAGCTCCACATACCATAGGTTCTCAGTGCGTCACGGTAGATGCCTAGAAGCTCACCACTGCTCGCTTTCTTAAGATCTTCTAGCGGCTTATCTGGGTAAGAAACTGTATCGAAGGTGATGCCCTGAGGGCCAGTTTGCCAGCTAGCAATTTCAAATAGAGTTTGACCACGACGAACATGGCTTGCCGAGCTGATAATGGTCGCGTGCTTAATATCATGACGAGCAAGCGCATAGCTACTGAACAAGGCATTGCCTACCGTGCTAGTCGCGTAGTTCTCTTCAATGATGCGGTCTTTGCTTACCCCTTTTGAGATAAGCCAATCCGCCATTAACTTGCCTTCAGTCTTATGGTTCTTAGGTACGCCGCCGGTTAACACGATCATCGCGTCTGGGTTCGCTTTCGACATTGCTAATGTCGTTTCAAGACGTTCAATCAAGATTTCATGCATAGAGCCATCAGGGTTAAGCGCGTAGCCCAAAGTGACGATGGCACCGTGGTCGCTCAACAGTCCCTTATCTGCAGACTCTTTAAGAGGTGTTTCTAACACGCGGTCGACCGTTGCAAAAATACGTTTGATGTCTTCTGCCTTGCCTTTATTCAGGCTTTCCAGCTTCTCCATGTGCTTGTTGGATTCACTGTCATTGCCTTCAAATCTTTGCCAAACCGCAAGATATGCGTGCAAGTCGACATCGTCTGGCGCAACCGTCAGTGCTTGTTCAAACAGCTCAATAGCGCGTTCTGCGTTCTTGTTGTAGATCTGAGCGTTCGCTGCCGAGATCAACAAGTCAGTACGGTAAGGTTCTAGCTGGTAAGCTTCTAACAATCGGTTAGTCACAATTTCCATGTTGCTTGGCATTTTAGCCGTGAAGCCCGCGTGTGAAATTCTTGCCGGAGACTTAAACGCCTGCAACGCATCAAGAAGTAATTGGTCGACAACTTGTCGCTTAGTCACCAACTGCGCGTAATCCGCTGAAGCCTGTACTGCGCCATCGTTAGCAGCAAAAGAATAAGGTGTTGCGCCAAAAGCGAGCATGCCACCAAGAGCGAGGGCGATAATGTTCTTTTTCATGGAAAGATCCTGTGTCGTTAAGTGTTCACATCAGATTTGCTCACCAATGTAAGTCCCTAAGATTAAAAAACTGTGAACCACACCAGAATCTCCGAGGTTAATATTCATTTGTTGCATAAGGTGTGGCAACAGATCACGATTTTGAACTTACCAATAAGCCTGTGTATCCAGATAATTCTGGTTTGAACCAGTGCTCAACGTTTTTGTTGGAATATCTGACTGCGGATTTCATACGCCCTATTCCACCGAAAACCACCCATCACAAACCCGAACTCCGCAGAAAACAACACGCCCAAACAGCAACTTTAAGCTCATTTTTTCAACAACTTAAAATCCAACACACCGAATTGTTCGATGTTGATCCTACCCACAGATAACGAAGCTCTAAACATATGGCCGCTAAATGCGAATCGACATATTTTCAAATAATTCAAAATCAACTATTGAACGATCGTTCAAGCGGTGTTTTAATGAATTATTAATACAAGGAGTTACCCCATGCTTAAGTTCTATTTTCACCAAACACCCAACCCAATGAAGATCGCTCTGTTTCTAGAAGAGACAGGCCTAGATTTTGAACTCGTTCCTGTTGATACCTTAAAGGGCGAGCAACACACTCCGGAATATCGTTTGATTAACCCGAACGGTAAAACACCAGCCATTGAAGACGATGGACAGCGCGTGTTCGATTCTAACGCTATCCTTTTGTACCTATCAGAGAAGACTGGTGAGCTTGGGGGGCAACCAGAAGACAGAGCTGAACTGCTCTCTTGGATGATGTTTATCGCCAGCGGACTTGGTCCATACTCAGGCCAATCAGTACACTTCCGTCATGCTGCACCAGCAGGCTTAGATTACGCTGTAAACCGTTACCTACGTGAGGCACAACGTCATTACGAAGTGTTAGAAAAGCACATGGAAGGTCGTGAGTTTTTCGTCGGAAATGAGTACACCATTGTCGATGTCGCTGCATGGGGTTGGATTGATAAAGCACCTTTCGTGCTTGGTGAAGAAGGCCTAGAACCTTACCCGAATTTGAAGCGCTGGTTTAACGCAATCAACACTCGCCCTGCTGCACTGCGCGCCCGCGAAACCGGTAAAGACGTTGAATTTAAAACCGAACGTGATGAAGAGGCAAAACGAGCACTGTTTCCTTCGAATTATGCGAAGTAGAAAAATGGAAAGTTAACGCTCTACTGAGTGATAGCTAGAACTCAAACATAAAGAGCCGCTAAAAAGCGGCTCTTTATGTTCAAATTGTATTAAAAAGTGACTATTTGATAATCTTTTTGTGGATTGATACTAAGATTCAGTATTCGTAATTATCCACTTTTCTAAAACACATTCATGGACAAAAATGAGCTATAGATTTCACTAAATTAGTATTTAACGAATTATCTAAAGTGTTGAAAATCCTCTAATTGATTGGCCAAAATTAGTCACTCTCTACATAACTAATTAATCATATATTGGATATAATTATCATACTCTCCATAGTTATGCTTGTATAATTTGCCTTGTATTAGGCACGGTAAGCTTGTATTTCGACTCACTTCTTCTGCGTGGTATAGTGGTTGAAACTTAGAGTTTTGAAGATACCAATATGTGGTGTGTTTAGATGATGTTTGATGCCAAACATTATCAATATTGTTTAGTTTGCTATACAGTTCTTCGATAAGAAGTTTTCGTCCCTCGGAGTCAAAACACTCTAAATAGTATTTGGTTACTGCATAGTCTAGCGTGCTCGCTTTAATTTCAAATAAGTATCCATCTCTATTTTTAACGCCGAAATCCCAATTATCCCAAATTTCAAAGGCGAAACTCCAAGCTGATTTTTGTTCTTCTTCACTCGCGAGCTTAGAAAATGATTCAAGGCATTCCGCCACACTATTTCTTCCAATATCTTGGAAATCAACCGCATAGAGATAAATTGCTTTAAAATAGCATTGTATAGCATTATCGGAAGTAGTTTGAGCCATAGCCTTACCAAGGCTCAATTGTATTTGAGGATAACGTGACGGATAGGTGTTTAATATTCTCATCCAGTGTTGCCAGATATTTTCATTTTTCATGAAAGCCAAGAATACTTTAACTAACTTATCATTCTCATACTCACTAAGTGGTTCCCTTCCTGAAAATGGAAGTACAGATGAAAGAGCACAGAATTTTAATGTTTGATTGGTAGTTTCTAATGCAATATCCAGAGCTTTAGATTTACCCATAAGATCCATCATCCCCCACATGAAAGGAATATCTCTCTTAACGTCTAAAATTGACATGAGAGATTTCTCATCCAAATAGTACAGCAAAGTAAATGCACTCTTTAAATTATAACAAATGTAATACTTATAATTTTCATGATTACGATGATACTCATCATATATTTTCGACCAGTTATTGTCAGAAACTATCTTTCTAAGATGCTCTTTTCTTTCGTCCTCATGATATTTTGTAATAAAATCAAAACGAACAGTAGTTGAAAGGCTGTTAATAATTAATATCGAATGCTCAATTAATTGTTTGGATGACTTATCACAAAAATCTCTTAGAGAAGACCAAAAATCAGAATGATTTGATACTAGACCAACAAGGAAAAATATGCCTTTTGTTGTTTCTATATCTGTGTTTCCTAAGTTTATTATTCTATTATTCAACCATTTCAATACGGAAATCGCATCTTGGTTTAAAACTGTACTTTTTAGCTCTCTACTTTTTAAAAGGAAGTCTAGACCTTGAATGGACTCTGCTTTTCGATACAAATCCACAGTATTGTCACGTTGAGATAACCTGATAGCATCTTGAAGCAATTCATTCAACTGGTTATCAATTTCAAACTTTGTATTTGTAGTCATTTAGAACTCCAAACTAAACAATCGTTTTTATCAATCTCAGTCCATAGATCATTAAAGGCATCCAAAATTAATCTAGCATCACCGCACTTTTGTAAGATATGATGCTCTTGACCGAAGCTATTAACGGATGTACCCAAAGACCATGCCATTGGTAAGTCATTTACATTGGGGAAAATTAAAAACCTATCGTGAAAACCCCACCCATAATTATTTCTTGGGCTTCTGAGCTCCAGATTGATCACCATAGTCATCTCTGGTGTTAAAGATTGGAGTTCACTATTGTATTTATCAAAAACACTTATATCTTTTTCTTCATTTGGAGGCTCTTTAAGATAAGTAATTGCTCTCAACGTGGCGTTGTTGAATTTTGTGTAAAACAAAGTTTCTATTATATCAGATGGAGATAAATACGGGTCCCATAGATAAACGCCATTTTCACCGTATCTATTGATTAAAAACCTCAAATCCTCAAGAGCTTTTTTATGTTCAACTTCTTTATTTTTTCCCTTCGGGTTATATTGAACAAAATCTCGACTATCTCTGAGCTTTTCTCGGTTATTTTCATAAATTCTGGTTCTTGTCCAATCAGTAGCTTTATTTTTCTTATCTCCAACAATTCCAGTGTCTGAATGAGTGATCACAGGAACAATAGAATGACTTCCATCATCGTGATATATTACTCTCTGTTCGTTTCCCATAAAATTAGATGAGAATCCAATTGTTGTGATAAAGGAAGATGGTGCCAACGAATAAAGTATTAGTTCACTTTTAGCATCCCATATCGTTAGTCTATAAGCCCCTTTATGGTTGAATGGTATTGTAACCGATTTAGATGACTTAGAGCAGTTTACTATATGAAAATCATTCTTGTTAAAATCATCATCCTCTTGATATCCACAAACCATCAGGTCTCTTGCCTGTATATTTGGGTGCCATGCAATCTTACATTCAACCGATAAATTGTCAGAGAGTAATGTTGTACTCGTTTGTACCGCATTGACTGGAACTTGAAATATTATACTACCTAGCTTGTCAGATAAGGATGAAAGATCTATTGGTAAGTATTTCAAAATCCCATCAGAAAGCTCTTGCAATATCGTTGTTTTTTCAAAAAACATCGATAATTCGATTTTATGCTGATTTATAAGTTCGACGATATATGAGCCATTATTAAAATTGTTCTTTAATACTGAGTTTAACGGCACAGTTTCAAAAGAGTCTGGCGGAGTGAATATTCTATTTTTATAATTGTATTCAGATGTTTTTACCTTTTGACCACAGCTATTCCATTCGCTGTTGTTTTTTGCAGTAGTAAACATCTCAATAGCATTATTAATAGATACTAAATACGTTTTTATTCCTACATACCAACCTTTCAATTGCTGGACTACTATCCCTTCTCTTGGCGTTATGAATGAAGCTTTATCAAGCTCAAGAAATTCAGGACTTCGGCGCTCGGCGACCATAAGAGTAAAAACGTTTGTTGGCTGCGCTCCCTTGCTTATTATCGAAAATATTTCTGTGACCTCGACACAGTTATACTCACCTAAAGCTTGACCAACTAAAAGTGTTCGTAAATCTTGATCAACAAAAGAGTGGTTCACAGCTTTGAGATGTCCGTTCATAGAGTTCTCGATCAATTAATAATATAAGTATTATTTCATATAATTAAGAGACTTACACTTTAAGTAGTATTTAAGATAGAAGTCTGAGGTAGGGTTATAGTGGATTAGCACATTTAACCACATAATTAGACTTTTAAGCATGAAGAGAAATAATCTACAACGCACGATTTGATATTAAGTTCGATCTAACCCTAGAAAAGTTAGGGGCAATAATGTGTTTGCAAGTCCTAAACAAAAAAGAGCCACTAAAAAGCGGCTCTTGATCTTCAAACTATTCGAACTCGTTCAGATTACTCTTTACCGAATACGTTGTTCTCTTGCTCTTGTACACGGATGAAAGTCGTACGCTTAGTTAGCTCTTTAAGCTTTGCTGCGCCTACGTATGTACAAGTTGAACGTACACCACCAAGGATGTCAGAAATTGTGTTGTGAACTGAACCACGGTATGGAAGTAAAACAGTTTTACCTTCCGCAGCACGGTACTTAGCAACACCACCTGAGTGCTTGTCCATAGCCGACTGTGAAGACATGCCGTAGAACTTCATGTACTGCTTACCATCTTGCTCTACTACTTCACCGCCTGACTCAGAGTGACCAGCTAGCATGCCGCCTAGCATTACGAAGTCAGCACCGCCGCCGAACGCTTTAGATACGTCACCCGCACATGAACAACCACCGTCACCGATGATCATGCCGCCAAGGCCGTGTGCCGCGTCGCCACACTCGATAATTGCAGAAAGTTGAGGGTAACCTACGCCTGTTTTAACACGTGTAGTACAAACCGAACCAGGGCCGATACCAACCTTAACGATGTCTGCGCCTGCTAGGATTAGCTCTTCAACCATGTCACCCGTTACAACGTTACCCGCAGAAATAACTTTAGTTGGGAATTCAGCACGTACTTTCTGTACGAACTCAACAAGGTGCTCTGAGTAACCGTTAGCGATATCAATACAGATAAATACGAACTCTTCGCTAAGAGCCATGATCTTCTTAACTTTCTCGAACTCAGCTTCAGACGTACCTGTTGATACAAATACGTTGTTCAGAGTTTTCTTGTCTGCTGTTTTAGCAAACTCAGCCCACTGCTCTACTGTGTAGTGCTTGTGTACTGCAGTCATAACACCGTGCTCTGCTAGAGCAGCTGCCATTTCAAAGCTTGCTACCGAATCCATGTTAGCTGCAATTACTGGAGTACCAGACCATTGACGACCGCTATGCTTGAATGTAAAATCGCGGGTTAATTCAACTTGAGAACGGCTTTTAAGGGTAGAACGCTTCGGACGGAAGAGTACATCTTTGAAACCTAACTTAAGTTCTTGTTCGATACGCATGGTGTTTTCCTTGATTCATAAAATTATGTGTCTCTCGCGAAATGCGTAGTAAAACCGTTGGCAGACGAGTTTACTTTTCTTCGGACACAAAAAAACCGGAGCGTTGGCAGACGCTCCGGTTTTCAGCATTATAGGTCGTGATTTAGTAACAGCAAGTCTGATATTTCATTTTTTTTTATGCTATCCTCTCAAAGATTCCATATCCGCTAAAACTTCCCTAGCTACACTTTCCCACTAAATTCTTACTAATTAATAACTTAGCGAACCATTCACGCAAACGCTGTTGGTTTATTGCGCAATCGTTTTCCTCCATTTTTTACGTAATGTCCCCCTCATAAAGCAATAATGTGAAGAAAGTTCCTCGAAATCACATAAAAACCACACTTTTCTCCAACAAAAAAATGCCTTTTTTCTTAAATAAATTCGATTTTTTTCTAATTTTTATCTGTTTTTGACCAAATTGGCCAATCTCGTGACTTTTTTATTTTGTGGTCACTTGGAAAAGTAGAGTGATAACGACTCGATCTAGAGACCAAGATTCACTTGGGTTTGAGAATTCAGACCTCGCACTCCATTAAATGAAGCTTTCAATCTCGAACTTTATAAATCCAATTTCTATTCACCCGTAGCATTGCCGCTCCGAAAGTACGTTTCGTGACTTCCCGGTCGTTCATGTAACCTGGAATATTGAGTAAAGCGCATAGAAAAAGAAGATTGGTTGACGTGAAAAGCTAGGGGAAAGATTAGATATGAAGAATAAAAAGCAAAAAAATGGCTCAGGTAATTAACCTTAGCCATTTTTATTCGCTGATTAGACTGATGCTAATACACACATAGAAAAGTGCTGTTTAGTAAATAGAACAGTGCTAGTTCTTTTGAGAGACTAACGCTTCAGCGGTCGCATCTTGAATCGACAAGAACAATGAGCTGACTTGCCCTGTTGGCGAGCGCATTGGGTTTAGCGTCACGTTCTGATACATAAAGTCGGCTTGTTGGGTTACAGGCCTAACATTACGGCACTTAAACAGATAAGGCCTTTGTTGCCATGTAATGAAGCTACGACAACCGAGATCGTAGACGGGCTTGGTTTTCAGCCTAAACCACTCTTCAGGGATCTCAGGGAACAGTTCAAAGATAGACTTACCAATAGCATCGTGCGATTGCTTACCACTATGGTGCGTCATGAAGCCATTCCAAACTTGTACCTGAAAGTCACGGTTAATGACCACCAGCCCCATATCGACGTTTTGAACCATATCCACCATCCAGTGGAACTGTTCAAATTCAGCAGGAAGATTCAGCATATTAAAACTCCTCCATTAGGTAGGCCAATTTGTTGTCTAGAAGAGGCAGAGATTCGTCAACGAACATAAACAGAAGATCACAACGGATTGAAGTGCCATCAATGTTGTAACTGACTTCAAAGGTCATGGTCTTCTTAAACGAGCCGCTGGTATTCTCAATCACGGAATCAATTGAGATGTGTTGCCCAAGCAGAACCGGAGAACTCTGGAAGAAACGAACCTCAGATTGCTCCCCTAGCCCGTTAAGAAAAGAACCAACTAGGATATTCGATACATCCATCAGCAGTTCTAGTTCTTCAAGCTGTTCGCTTTCGGTTGGCACTTTCATGAGCTTCTTAAGGTCGCTCACGCTGGAATCACTCAGTAATACTAATGCTTCGCCTGCAATGCCTTCTCCGCTGAAGCCTTGGCAAACACCCGACACTTGGTCGTTGTCTGCTAGGTCACGAAGCGCCATGTGCAATTCGCTCACTTCGAAGATGTTGACGTTCGGCAGTGGCAAGTGGACAAATACATTAAAGTGACGAGCCAGTGCATCAGCAGCACGGCCTATCGCTACGTTCGCCACTTCCATATAGATATCGCGTCGGCGCAATATTGGAAGTTCGAGAGCAGTAGGCGTATACAGTTGAGGTTGTTTTGGTGGCTCGACGTGCTCACGTAAAATCGCTTTTAACGCTTCTTTATCGATCGGCTTTTGCAAAAATGCTTTAGCGCCGAGATCCATCACCTTCTGTTGTGCTTTTGGTTGTATGTCACCAGAAACAACGACAACAGGCGTGGTATCACCCAAACGTTGCATCTCTTCCAATGTGCCATAGCCGTCTAATTCCGGCATGGTGAGGTCGAGGAACATCAATTTAAATTGGTTTTGAGCTAACTCTTCAAGTGCATTAAGCCCATGAACAGCAAAAGTTATATCTGCATTTAGAGAACTAGGCAGTGATCGAGCCATCTGCTTCCTTGCTAACGCAGAATCATCACATATAAGAACTGGGAACGACATAAATGCACCACCGACAAATTAAAGCTAATTCGGACGAGTGTAACAGAACATTATGGTATCAGGTACGGGGTGAATGGATTTATGTGTAGATTATTAGTAAGAATGATGAAACAAGCAGGTAAGCTATTATCCGACATTATTCTTCATGAAAAACAATATGCTACAAAGGTAATAACCGTTCGTCATTATAGAGTAATAGCACTTTTTCATGGAACAACAGCGCTAATTTATGAAATGACAGCCTTAATAAGTGAGTTTATTAAGGCTCAATCTCGTCATGAATGTATTGGTTTACCTGCTCTATATAAAAGAGCGAATACAAAGGACTAAAACTGGTATGAAGGCCATAGGATCAGTAATGCGAAACGTATAACCACAGCAAACACCAACAAAGCAATGCCCAAACGATACCATTTGTATTCTGCAATATTCATTGGGATACGTTTGTAGAACATCGTAATCACGCCTTTCCAATCGCTACTGCGTCTTCCGTACTGCATCATGCTCGTCAAAACAAACAGCGCGCCAAGCACTAACATCCCTTTTTCAGCCCAGAACAATCCAACTTCCATTTGTGTATTCCTTGATAAAACGGTGAGCAACTCAAATCATTCTAGTCACCTTTGCGCTCGGTTTCTGTAAGACCAAGGTCTAACCCACTCTCTACTTACTTGAAGGTACTTATCTGAACGAATTTAAGTGAACGTAAATCGCTGAGCACACTTAACTGAACAGCGTGTTCATATCGAGTTCAGCTCCGCCGTCTATACTCTTGTTTCCACTAACAGGAGAAACTCAATGAAATCACTGAAAAAGTCGCTTTGTGTATTAACTGCTTCAGCTTTACTCGTTACCGCTCCGTTTGTGAGTGCTTCAACACCACAACAACCGCCACAGCCAGCGCTTAGCCCACTGCAAATGGTTATTGCTTCTTTGAATCTAACCGAAGAGCAACAAGCGGAAGTGTTCTCTCTTGTACAAGAGTATCAATCCGATAGAACAGAGATTGATATGGATAAAGCCATAGAGCTTAAGAAGAAACAGATCAGCCTTGTGACTCAACCAGATTTTGATGAAGCCGAAATGGAAAAGGTCATCGACACGGTTCAAGCAACAGAGAAGTCGATGGTGATGCAAGAGATGCGTCTTAAGAACAACATCTATAACGTGCTGACTGAAGAGCAGAAAGAGCAATTCAAAACCATGATGAAGTCTGCGCTCTCTGGTGGAAAGTAGTTTGGTAGAAAGCAGTTTGGTAGAAAGTAGCTGCCCCTAATCCTGATATTGATTCTTACCCTCTCCCCCAAAAGAGAAGAATCGGAATAGACAACAAAAAAGCCGCAGTCACCTTAATGACTGCGGCTTTTTGTTGTTCAGTGCGCCATTAGCAAATCACGTATAAGCATGATTCGACAAATCTGGAGATTGGTTGTTCTTTTGAATGACACGCATTAATTGGATAAGCAATAGAATACCCGTTACACCTAAACCGACGCCGATTCCGCCCCAAATCCCTGCAAGCTGGAACTTATGCATCAAATACCAAGCAGCAGGTAGGCCAAATACCCAGTAACCAATAGCTGTCATCACGGTTGGCATTGAAACAATCTTCATGCCTCTCAATAGGTTAATTGCCAGTAACTGCCAAGCATCAACGATGAAGCACAACGCGACTACCCAGATAACAGAAGCCAATAACGAAGTCATCGCGCCAGTGCCGTCGTCTAGCTTAAAGAGAGAAGCGATCATTTCAGGCCATATGATAAACACGGCAGACAGCGCCACGCTCAGCACCGACACCAAAATAAAGCTTAGAATGGATGTTCTTTTGATGCCTTCGTAGTTGCCCGCACCGTAGTCACGTCCAACCAAAATAGCGGCAGCCTGTGAAAAGCCGAAATTGAAGTTCCAAGTGAAACTTAAGCATTGCAAAAGGATTTGGTGCAGAGCTAACGAAGCAATACTGATCGTGCCCGCCATTAAGGTGCCACCGTAGATTAAGCCATGCTCAAGTAAAGCCGCCATTGCAATCGGCAAGCCCATCATCAATAAAGGACTCATCAACTTAATCGAATATTCTTCGGTATGAAGCCATGGTGCGAATTGCTTGAACTCGTCGCGTTTAAACACCCACACCGTATATCCAAGCATCACGATCAACGCAGCAATAGCGGTTCCTAAACCTAGACCCGTTAAGCCCATATCTAACTGGAACGTCAGCAAATAACTCACTGGCACATTCAGAATTACGGTAATAACAGACATCACAAGAATGGATTGCACATTACCGAACGCACTGGTTAGCCCGCGAAGTACTAGCAAGATAAGCGAAGGCAGCATTACCCATTTCAAGGCATGCACGTATTCCATAGCCAAGGTGATCACTTCTGGCGGCTGTTTTGCTGCTTCCAATACCAACGGAGCAAACCAGAAGCTCGCCATTAAGGTTACGCTGAGCACGAATGCCAGCATAGTTGCGCCTTTCACCGCCAACCTAATTTGTGTATTACCAAACTCTGGGCGAGCGACGCGCTGACCATAAGCGATCGCAATCAAGTTCGCGACACACCCTACCGTGCTACTCGCAATAATGAAGATGAAAAAGTAGATAGAGGCGCCTAAGCCACCAGCCGCTAGGGCTGACACACTGATACGCGACATCATCCAAACATCAGTAAGGACTAAAGCCATGGATATCAGTTGTGAAATGATCAAAGGGAATGCAAGAGTGAGTATTTTTTTCATGAGCGCCTCAGTTAATTCCGCCCAAAATACGATCGATGAGGCTGGCGTTCAATTGATAAATTTGCGACTCTAACATTCCATAAACTCATGCGAACGAATTATGACCCCATATCCTAGCTTACCATCCTCACATAATGGCTTAAAAGCTTTCGAAGCGGCTGCAAGGCTGATGAGCTTTACCTTGGCTGCCGATGAACTCAACGTGACACAAAGTGCGATCAGTCGTCAGATCAAACAGCTTGAAGATGAGTTAAACGCATCATTGGTTATTCGTAAGCATCGAGCGATTGAATTAACAGAACAAGGTCATGATTTGTATGTAGCTTTGCGTGATAGCTACGGCAATATCGAATCGGTGATCGCATCTTGGAGTGAGCCAAAACAGAAGCGGATTGTGATCAAAGCGACTCTGAGCTTTGCGACGCGAGTGTTGATCTCTAAGGTTCGAGAATTAAACGAGCGTTACCCCGATTACGAGATCGTGATTGTTCCTGTGATTGAAGAAGATGAAGCGATCAACAGCAGCGAGTATGACTTGTTGATCTTCCACACTCGCTTCAAAAAACGATACGACAATACACCTGATATCACATTCTTGCGTGAGGAGTTCATGGCGCCAGTCTGTTCTACTAGCTTAACGAATTCTGCCAGTTTAACGACGCAAGACACCAACCTCGACTCGATCTTAACCATGCCAAGGCTCCATCCCACCTTAGATCACCATGACTGGAAAGTATGGCTAGCCGATGTCGAGTTCCCGCCGAAAAAGCCCGTCAGAAACACCAGCTTCTTGTCGTTAGATTTAGCGCTCAGTGCATGTTTATCGGGGGAAGGCGTCACGGTGACTGATTTGCTTTTGGTATTACAAGAACTTCAACGAGGATTTTTATACTGTCCTAAAAACGCCAAGATCCAACACAGTGCTTGGACTTACTTTGGCCACCAGCGTACTCATTCGCCGGTAATAAATGACCTGATTGAATGGCTTAGGGAAGAGACAACAAAAGAGATCGAGTTGCTGAAATCATTAGCTCACCAGAATCATTGGTTTGGTGTTATTAGCGATCATCAGTAACGGTAAGCTGTAAGCCCAGATACAACTAAGCCGCAGAACTTGCTGCGGCTTATGCTTTCTACCAGTCGTTTATTGCTTTTATTTAGTGAGCATTAAAGCTTAAACATACGCGCACTGCGTGGTGGTAGATTGAAGGTATGGTAGCGAGAAGAAATGGTTTCTGTCGCGCTGCTTAATACGTCTTTGTATTGAACATTCCAATTGAATTCATGTTGGTAGGTATCAACCGTCACGCCACGGGTTTCACCACACTTGTTAATACCAACAACGCCTTCTTTGCCACGCTTAAACAGCAAAGTACATTGGTCGCTGGAAATCATCGTCATCGATTTACCTTGCATCGCGTTATGGAAGCTCAACATATTCTTCATATTTGAGCTATTCCAAACATTGCCCCAACGACCGTTATCCTTATCTTCAGAATCAGGAAGGTCATCACTGTAGATCAACGGCGTACCGCCATCTTTACCAAGGATGTAAGCGTAAGCAAGCTGCTCGTCTTGTGGATCCATAATTTGATAACGGAAACCGTCATTGGTTGGAATATCATGTGTGATCGCAAAAGTAATTGAGCGATTATCATCCAATACTTGGCCATAGGCTTTAGGATCATGCAGCTGATTCAAGCCACCGCCCATTGAGAATGCCGAGCGAATCGACGCAAACAGCGGGAAATCGTACGCGGAATGATTAGTATTATTCAGGTAAGGTGCCAAGAACGACTCATAGCCGCTGTTCCCTGCTCCACCACTGGTAATAACTTCACCGAACACATGCATGTTCGCAGTAATTTCAGACGTGAATACCTGATCGATTTGGTACTGGCTCATGTGTTTTACCGCATCAATACGGAAACCTTTGATCCCCATATCTTTTAGCGCTTTCAGATATAAACGTTGCTGTGAAACCACCCAGTTATTCGGATCAAGGTCAGGTAAACCTACATCGCCATCGGCACCACACAAACGCCAGTACTGAACGTGACCAGGATCGTTCCAATCTGAAATACAACCTGCGGCATGGAAATCGTTAGCCGAGACAAAACCTTGCGCTAAGTTGCCAAACAGAGTCTGGTCAGCAAAGTAGCTTGAACGGCTCGCATAATCGTTTAGCACTTCTGTGCCAGGGTAATCCAAGTCACTTCGCTTCCAGCTTTCATTCGCCATATGGTTCAACACCACATCGGCATACACATCAACACCCACACCTTTAAGTGCGGCAATCATTGCGGCTAAATCTTGCTTGTTGCCGAGAGGTGAATCAATGGCACGAAGGTCTTGAGGTTGGTAACGCGCCCACCATTGGCTGCCGCTCGATTTCATTGCCGGAGCAACGAGTACTTTCTTGTAACCAGCTTGTGCAATTTGATTAGCGTTGGCCGTTACGTCCGAATACTTCCAATTGAAAGCATGCAAAATAGTGTCAGCATAAGTGGCTGAGCTAAAAGAACAAACGGCAAGTGCGGATATGAGTAGGGTATTGATTGGTTTCATAGAACATATCTCTCATTATAAATTCACAAGAATGATATGAATAAGAAAGACAATTAAAACGACGGATAAATCAGAGTTGAATTAGCGTCACCTTCTGTTGATGGTGATTTTATAAAACTGAGCTATCGCCGATGTTATGCGGGATGAATTTTGAAAAGAACTGAAATGAGAATTAATTGAATCAAGTTGACCGGAACAAGACAAAGACTTTGGTCGGCTCTTCTAAACTACGTTATGATTCCTTTTCCCCTCAACCAATTGATATTTTTATGCCTTCTTTCTCTTTTTCACTGATCCCTGTAGGGGTTCGGTTCATGATCCTTTCCGCTTTTGGATTCGCACTGATGTCAGCTTGTGTGAAATACGTTAGCAATTACGGCATACCTGTATTTGAAATTGTTGCAGCAAGGGCTTTGGTGTCTTTGATCATCAGCTACATCGACGTTAAACGAAAAGGCATTTCTATCTGGGGCAATAACAAACCTCTGTTGTTTGTTCGTGGCGCTGTTGGTACCGCAGCCTTGATGTGTGTTTACTATGCTGTAACCACTCTTCCGTTAGCAGAAGCCACCATTCTACAATACGTGCATCCCGTATTTACTGCGTTACTTGGCGTACTGTTCCTGAAAGAACGCGTCCAAAAGTCGACCATGATCTGCATTGTATTCTGCCTAGCGGGATTATCGGTAATGGTACAGCCAAGCATGAGCAGCAGCGCGAGCAGCGAGTTGCCGCTATTCAGTATTATGCTGGCGTTATGTGGCGCGTTTGGTAGCTCAATTGCTTATGTGATTGTAAGAAAGCTTAGCCAAACTGAAGACAGCTCAGTCATCATCTTTTACTTCCCACTGGTCGCTCTGCCAATATCGACCGCCCTGATCTGGAACGACTTTGTGTGGCCTAGCCTTTTCTTAACCATGATGCTAGTTCTGGTGGGGATTTTCACACAAATAGGCCAATACGGTTTGACCAAAGCAATGCAAACTCAAGCGGCTGGTAAAGCTTCAGCTTACTCATACGTTCAGATCGTATTCTCAGCACTATTAGGTGTTTGGGTGTTCAATGAGATTCCATCGGTTTGGACATATCTAGGTGGTGGGCTGATCGTGACAGGCGCACTAATCAATGTGTTTGGTAAACAGTTATTGGTGCCATTTAAAGCTAAGTAGATAGCCAAATAACAGAGCTGAATACCAGTTAGCCAATCAGCGATTAAATAGATCTAAAAAGGGCATTGCGGATTATTCCACAATGCCCTTTTCTGTAAGTCTTTCCTAGCACCTTTTCTCAGACGTTTTATTTCGAACAAACTCGCTCTAACACACCAACTCGATTAATGAGTTTTATTACGTAGCATTGCGCAGTTTAGGATCATCACTTAGGTATTCTACGAACTCGATTTCAAAACCTGCCGGATCCACAAAGTAGACGTTTTTACGATAAGGTTCTTCGGCTCCGGGTTTGGCTATTGGGAAGCCCGCATCAATAAGGCGTTCAATCACACTCTCAATATTATGGGTCACATAAGCGAAGTGAGCGAGACCAACTGAGTGTCCGGCTAAGTCTCTATTTTCACCCTCACCATGATCACTCATTGCGATATATTGATACTCATCGCCAAAGTGCAGCCAGTTACGTGGCTTACCTGACCACTCCCCTTTCCCCTCATTACGGACATACCAATGAGGGAACGCCGCTTTGTAGAAAGTCAGCATTTCAGGGATGTCTTTGACGACTAAATTTACATGTTCAAGTTGGATCATTCTTCTCTCCTTAAAGTATTCTCATAAGCAACGTTGTACATGCTAATACCTCAAGTTAAGTTGAGGTAAAGGGTTAATTTACGTTTATTTTCAAGAACGTTTTTAGAGTCCAAATTGTTCTATTTTTTGATGCTATACAAACTTTAAGCATGAGAACTTTAATCACCTAAGTTTTAAACAATAGACGTTAAGTTTAGACGACCTACCCCAAACTGACTTCCTGATCATGCGGCTTGTTAAGCTCGTTTCTTAAGTCTTTAATGATTCAAAAACAAAAAGCGAACCACTTAGGTTCGCTTTTCTTTCATCTAGCACGTTTCGTCTTTGCAATACGCGGCGGTTAAGCCGCAGATATTATGACTTGGGCTGATTCACCTCTACATCGAGAGATGCTCTGTTCCCTAGACTAAAGAACTTCTTCCATTTAATCGGCATCATTGGAATAACGATGAGGCTGATACCAACCAGTGTCAGAATGTCGGGGATCTCGTCAAACCACATCACGCCAAACAAGGTTACAAACACTAACCCCGAGTATTCTGCGAGCGCAATTTGGTTTGCTGGAGCCTTTTTATACGCGACCACCACCAATGCATGATAACCAAGAACAAATAGATTGATTGCCATGATCCACCCCACATGACGCCATTCAATCTCGGCCCATGCCGGCAATGCAAACGCCAGTGCAAGTGGCAGAGTCATAACACTAGTCCAAAATAAGGTCGAGATAATGTGTTGTTCGGCGTTCAGACGCTTGATCAAAATATTACCAACACCCATTGCAAGCGCACTACCTAGCCCTGCAATCGCCGCCCAGTGAAATTGCTCTGGACGCAACACAATTAGCACACCCACGAAGCCTATCAGTGTCGCGATCACTTTTGATGATGTCGGCCTTTCTTTCAACAACACAATAGACAGAGGAAGCATCAGGATTGGCCCAACATAGAACATCGCGTTCGCTGTCGCCAAAGTAAGGTGTGTAATGGCAATCATCGCACAACCACTGCCCACTAATATAAATTGAGCCCGTAAAAAATTGATGCGGCAACCGCCTTGCATGCGAGTTTCTTTAGGGAGCTTTAGCCAAAAAGGAAGCAGTAAGATCACGCTCAATAGCTGGCGGATAAACACATACTGAAATGTGGGAACTTCACCATTAAGTATTTTTAGTGAGACATCGGAAAAAGACGCCAATAGGTTTGCAAATACCAAAAGCAAGATGGCGTGGTTGGTGACTTTATTCATACGGAAACAGAGCTACACATTTGTCATACAATTATGGGCAGGCATAATACATGAGAATGGAAAATAAGTAAGAACAAAGTTTCCGGATACTTATTACCAAAAACCAAAGGTATTAAGGAATAAGTATCCATCCTTTCCAGCTGCCTGATAGTCTCCTAAATAGCAACACACATTGGCGTATTTGAAATAGGGTCACGAAACACGCTCGCTTTGAGATCAAACACGTTACTGAGCATAGTTTCGGTCATCACCTCATCAGGCGAGCCTTCTGCTATTACGCATCCCTTTTCCAAAACCACTAAATGGTCGCAGTAACGACTGGCTTGGTTAAGATCATGCAGCACAACAACCACCGTTTTTCCTTTGGCATTCATCTGTTGCATCAGGTTCATTAATTCCACTTGGTGAGACATATCAAGGTATGTGGTCGGTTCATCCAACATCACTACGTCCGTATCTTGTGCAATTACCATCGCGATCCATGCTCTTTGACGCTGCCCACCAGACAGTGACTCAACAGGCTTATCAGCAAACTCAAGCACACCTGTATCTCGCATTGCTTGCTCAACAATCCTTTGATCGTCCTGCCCTAACCTTCCCCAATGAGAGACATAAGGCGAACGGCCATATTCGACCAACTTTCTTACCGTGATCCCCTCAGGACTGACCAAGATTTGCGGAAGAAGTGACAACGAACGAGCGAGCGCTTTATCGCCATAGCTTGATAGCGGTTTGTCTTCAAACAACACCTCTCCATCCACTGGCTTGTTAATTCTGACTAACGTCTTTAACAAGGTAGATTTACCACACCCGTTAGGTCCTATCAATGCGGTAATTTTTCCCTTAGGGATAGAAACCGACAGGTTCGGTATGATCGTTTGTTTGCCGTACGCGACGGAAAGATTCTGCGTTTTAAGCATGGTTACCAACCTCGATAACGATAGAGAAGAAAGATGAAATATGGCGCGCCAATCACAGACGTGAGAGCGCCTGCTGGCAATTCAATAGGTGGTTGTAGACCTCTGGCTAACCCATCAGCGCTGGTAACCAGAATTGCCCCCACCAGTGCAGAAGCTGGGATTAACAACTTATGATTATGCCCAAACAACAAGCGGGCTAAATGAGGTGCTAATAAACCCACAAAACTGATCGTTCCAGCAACAGAAACGCTAACACTGGCAAGCAAAACCGCGGCCAATAGCGCAAGAGCCTGAATCTGTTTTGGCTTAGTACCCAATGTGGTCGCACTTTCCTCGCCAAGCCCCATCACATCTAATCGCCAAGCAAGCCACAATGCCATGGGTAACAACAAGAGCAGTACGCTCCAAATAAAGGGAACTTGCTGCCAGTTTCGTCCCCAAAGGCTGCCAGTTAACCACACCATGGCCGTGTTGATCTCGATCGGATTGGTAACCAGCAAGAAGTCGATACAACTGGCCAGAAACGCACTCACCGCAATACCAATCAGCGCCAACTTGGCGGGTGTTGGCCTTGACCACCATGCCAATGCAGCAATCAGCCCTGCAGCCAATACCCCACCAAACATCGCCACAACAGGAAGCACACTGACAGGTGCATTGGGGAACCAAACTAAACTCGCTGTCGCAGCAAGGCCAGCCCCGGCGCTAATACCCATAAGATCAGGCGATGCTAACGGATTACGTATCACGCCTTGCACCAATACCCCTGAAAGCCCTAACCCTGCGCCCACGCTTATCGCGAGCAACATACGTGGTAGCCGATACTGATGGATAACAAAGTCGTCACTGGAAAACGCGACCAAATGTTCGATGACTTGAGAAACAGAAAGCGAAGCTGCGCCGACAAACAAACCCGCAGATGCCACTAATATGAGAATCCCAGATAACAAAACTATCTTGGTGTGATGGTGCATTAAGATCTCCTCGTCGCAATCAAAATAAAACAAGGTGTCCCGAGCAAAGCAGTAATAACACCAACGGGTGTTTCAGTCGGGAAAGCAATCGCTCGCGACAGCGCATCTGACCAAGACACTAATGCTGCGCCTGCCAATGCTGAAATAGGAATCAGTAAATGGTAATTGTGCCCAACCATAGGTCGAACCAAATGAGGCACTAACAATCCAACAAAACCAATTGGCCCTGC
This sequence comes from Vibrio splendidus, assembly GCF_003345295.1. Taxonomy (NCBI): domain Bacteria; kingdom Pseudomonadati; phylum Pseudomonadota; class Gammaproteobacteria; order Vibrionales; family Vibrionaceae; genus Vibrio; species Vibrio splendidus. The sequence continues at coordinate 774,064 of NZ_CP031056.1, read as the reverse complement.
GATAGCGACGCTTGCTCCGGCAAGCAACACGATCGTCAGTCCACTCACGAGGCGGGTTAACCTGATGTTACTGCCCAACCCCACGGCTACCTCTTCGCCAAGTGCCAGTAAGTTGAGATTGCGAGCAAGACTCATTGCCAACACCAAACCAATCACTACAGGCGGCCAAAGCTGTTGCCATTGCCCATCATCCACACTAGACAGTGAACCAGTAAGCCAATGCAAGACGCTATAAGCCATGTCGTCAGCAAGAATCAGCGCCGCTCGTGTCAGTCCAATCAATAACGCTGTAATGGCGATACCCGCGAGAACCAAACGTAACGGATGAGAACGTTCGGAGAAAAAACCACCGAGGAGCATCACGGCACCGCCGCTTAGCAACGCACCAAGAACCGCATTAAGGATAGGGTTTAGCTCGCTAACCACAGGTATACCTATTGCAGCTAACGCCATAAAACAGGCTGCGCCAGCGTTAATGCCAAGAATCGACGGAGACGCCAGTGGATTGCGCGTCAAACCTTGCATCAATAACCCAGCGACGGCCAAGCTCGCACCAATCAATAGCCCTGCGTAAGCTCTTGGCGCTCTTAGCGTCGCCAATATTTGATGAGTCATGTTGCTTTCATCAAACGCGAACCAGTAGTGAATCAAATCACTCAATGTTAAAGAGAAATTAGACCACCCGGTCATAGAGGCCGCGTAACCAGATAGTGCCAAACACGACACGAATGCCGTAAATAACGTGACTCGCCACGACAGTATTGGCCAGAATTTCTTACTTTTAGAGAACAACATCGTACTCATGATGGGTCCAAGATCTGCTCAAGATTTTTCGCCATTTGTTCTGCCGCTAACATGCCTCGATTCAATGACCAAAGCGCTGGTGATACTTCTACCACTTGTTTACGTTTCGCTGATGACAGTACGTTAAATAACGGATTTTTCTGCCAATCATTAATAATATTCGGGTGAGAGTAAGCACCAATCAGCAACCAATCCGGATTGGTTTTTAATAACAACTCAAAGCTGGTTGGCAAATACGCCTTCTCTGTTATTTTCGCAATAGGGCTAGCAATACCTAATGTAGTGAGCACTCCTCCGGCATAAGATGCAGGGCTATGTAACCACATACCTTTGTCCGACACGACAGCAAATTGGACGGTTTGTTTGAGCGAGAAATGACTTTTAAATTCAGCCATGGCGTGCTGATGTTGTTGAATTCGTTGTTCCATTGACGATTGCTTGTCGAGAGCGATGCCAATCTTGAGCGCAGACTCCAAATTTTCTTGATAAGTCTCACCGCGGCTTTTCAACAACAGAGTTGGCGCGATTCGTTGTAGATCTTGGTAAACAGTTCGGTGGCGCTCAGCGTCGGCAATGATCAGATCGGGCTTTAATATCGCAATGGCTTCTAGGCTTGGCTGAGAGCGCATACCAACCGACTCCCATGGTTGAACCAATTCACGCACCGCCGGAATCACTCGAGAAGCATCATTGTCGTCGGCGACACCAACCGGAGAAACACCCACCGCAGCGAGTGCATCTACAAATGAAAACTCCAACACCACAATACGTTGCGGGGTAGTCGCTATCTCAAACTGATCCTGCTCGTCTTGTATGACCCTGGTTTGTGCTGAACTGGAGTATGAGAACAAGCTTAAGATCAGCAAAGCTAAGGTTATTGCTATCCTGCTGAATAAAAACGGCCGATTAAATGACAGCAGTCCGTTCGACAGCTGCAATGGATTCGAAAACAAGATTCGGGAGCTGTTTTCCATATTTAATTTTCCTTAAACGCTAGAACCGTGAAAGCCGCCAAGAGTATTGGCGACTTTTATTCGTTATTACTTTCAATAAATTACGTATTAGAACTGATAATTCAGATCCAAAGTGTAAGAACGTCCTGGTGCTGGATAACGACCAACTGGGCTGGTATCAATACCACGGAAGTAATAGTCCTCATCAAACAAGTTGTTCACCGCAAAGTTCATGCGCAGCTTACTGTTTTCATCCTTGTACAAATCCGAACCTAGGTTGAAGTTCCAGACCATGTAGGCAGGCACTTTACCTGTCGCGCCCGTTGCATCTTCGGCACTTGTATTCGCATTGTCAGAATAAGATTCGCTAAAGTAGTAACCAGATAAAGTCGTATCTACCTTGCTAAAGGCGTAAGTCGCATCCCAACTAAATTGATGTTTAGACGTATAAGGAAGTTGATTACCTTTGTTTACGCCCTCTTCCTCGATCGTTGCATCTAAGTAGTTATAGCCAGCGCCTAAACTCAGAGCTTGCATCGCTTGAGGAATATAACGACCAGAGAGTTCAACACCTTGATGGAGGGTTTTACCAATATTGTCGAAAGTTTCAGTCGCTTTTTGCCATTGAAGCTGATCTTCAAAATCGATTCGGTAAAGCGCTACATTGAAACTGGTTGAATCTTGGTTGTAGCGAGCACCCAACTCATAACTCCATGCCAGTTCACTGCCCTCTTCACCTTTACCACGGATATAAGCAATTTGTGGTGCTCGCAAAGATTTCTGAGCATTGGTATAACCTACCCATTGTTCAGTTAGATGGTACGCCACCGTTAAACCAGGCAACCATTCTGTCACTTTGTTATTTGTCTTTTCTGCCTTACCTAGATCGTAAAATGCCATATCTATTGATTCATAGCGAATACCAGGTGTTACCTTTAATACATCATTAAACAAGCCAATTTCATTGCTGATATAGCCTGCGAAAGCGTCAGTATCTAAATGCCAATCGCGTGGCGTTGTGGTTACTCCACTAGAAATTGATGTTTGAGTGAGCTTGTAATCAATGTCTTCGTTAACATAGCGCGCACCCACAATCACATTTTGCGTCACGGTATTACCGTCAAAATACATCGCGAGTTTCGGCTCTACCCCATACACCTTAAATTCACGTGGTGACGTACGAATATCAGTAGATGGCTGCGACGGATCAGACCACTCCACACCTTTAGTACTGTTGTAACCCCACTGGAAGAAACGCTCAGAACGATGGCCAAAGGTCAGTACTTCTAGCTCTGCACTATCAGCAATATTCAAATCATGTAAGTACTTTAAGCTCCAACGTGTCGATTTACCTTGGTACTCATCATAAGGGCGCTTAGATTGGGTACGGTCATTCTCGTAATCTTCTGGCGATAAAGCGCCCGGCATTTGCGTGTCGGCATCATAACGCTGCACGAAAGCTTGTAGTTCTTGAGTATCACTCAGTAACCACTGCAACTTAGCTTGGAAGTTTTTGACATCGGTGTCTGAATGTTCACGGAAGCTTTCACCTTTTAGAAAATTACCTTCGACTTGAAGCGCAAGCGTATCGGTTAACCAGCCACCCGTGCGCAGGTAAAAATCATTAAGTGGCGTATCGCCACCCTCGAATACAGTAAAGCGATTACTTATTTCCGTTTGCCACTCGTGTGGAATAGGCTTAGTCACCAAGTTAATCACACCACCCACGTTGTTTGGCCCATACTGCACAGCAGCGCCACCACGCACGATATCAATTCGGTCAAGCATCGACAGAGTCGCAGGGAAAATAGATTGTCCGGTATGACCATAAGGCGCAAGAGTCAGTGGCACACCGTCCATTAGAAATTGAGCATGACCACTGCGGCTGGCTTTCAAGCCTCGCACCGAGATGTTAGGCAATACACCCGTACCCGTTTCGTCTTGAACCTTAATGCCCGGTACACTTTGGAAGGCCGAATCAATCGAAAGTGCGCCAGTCTTTTTAATTTGTTCTTTAGTTAGAACGGTACGCGCTCCCGGATACTCTTTCACATCCTCAAGCTCTGAATTACCGATCAAGCTACCTGTCACGACAACCGTTTCCATGGTCGTCGTTTGTGGATCTGACGCGGCAAATGCGCTAATGGAAGTCACTGAAGCGATGGCCATTGCAAGGGTACTTAGACGCAACGTTTGATGTGATTGAGTACAGGGTTTACCATCCAAATTCTGGTAAGGCATGAAAATCTCCTAAGTAGGCAGGTTAGGATCAAAGGCCGTGTTTGCGGTTATATCGGCGCTTTGATCCTATGGGCTAAACGGCCTCAAAATAAGGCCAACTTTTCACTAATTCGTAGTGAACAAAACAATCGTTTTTAGAGTTGAAATAGCTCTTTGAAATGAACTAACTCCTAGAGCTGAATTCGCTCTTAGAACTGAATTAACTTTTAAAACTGATAGCCATAGCTGAGCATAAATTCGGCTGGTGCTCCGTAACCAATCTGATTAGTACCAGACGTGCCGTTGGTTGCACCCAGAATGTATTTCTCATTAAGCACGTTGTAAGCGTTCGCTTGAACTTTGTGACGACCCGTGGTGTACGCTGCCATCAAGTCAACCGTGGTGTAGTCACCCAGCGCTACAGCTTCATCATTACCCGCGTAACGGTCACCTACGTATTTCACGCCACCACCTAAACGCCAGTTATCGTCTAGCTGATAAGTGCTCCAAAGCGAAAACAGGTGATCAGACACATCGTTCGGCTTTTTGCCTGTCTCTTTGTTTTCTGCATCGAGGTAGCTATAACCCACCGAAATATCCCACTGCTCAGTAAATTGACCGCGAGCTTCTAGCTCAATACCTTGGTGGCGAGCTTCGATCTTGTTAACAACGTCTCCGTCTATATTCGTTTCTGGTTGCTCTTGATCAATTTGGAAGACCGCGGCATTAAGCATCAAGGCGTTATCTAGTAAGTAAGCTTTTGCACCCACTTCTTTTAGATCCGTATGGAAGAATTCAGCCAATTTAGGATTGATATAAATACCCGAGTAAGGCAATTGCCATGAGCGAGCTAAGCTTGCGTACACTGACATATCATTGTTGAGACGGTAGACCAAACCACCACGGTAGCTCACTTTGTCATCGTCTAGATTCTCTTTTGCTGAGCCCGCTTTTTGCTGTTCAAGCTCCATCGAGTCGTAACGCACATTGCCGATCACTGAAAGATCACCAAAGGTATAAACATCTTGAATGTAAACGCCAGTGGTCGTTGTGGTGTTGTCGCGGGAAGGTTTAAACCCCGGATCAGGCGTTGGGCCTGCTACAGGGTTATAGATATCTTTCGGAGGTAAGGTTTCATCTCTTGCGAGCATTAGGTCGATATTGATCTGATTATAATCCGCACCGATCATCATTTGGTTCGAATCCGTTTCCCAAACTAGCTCAGATTGAAGAGTCGTCGTGGTACGAGGGTCGTAACCGAGGTTATTTACACTCTGAGATACTCCATTCCCAGTTACCGTCCCTTGGCGTGTACCCTTTTGCTCAAGTTCGATATGGTTGTATGCTGCGCGGTTTGTCCATGCCCATTCGCTATTCAAAAGCCATTCATAATTAACGCCAACACGAATGCTGTCCGACTCTTGATAATCGTTCGTGCCACCGTAAAACGTGCTTTCAGAGACGTCGACAGGCTTACCATTCTTTGATGGAACACCACGATATGGCACCAACTCTTGGTGAGCATATTCGACATCGAGATCAATAATGTGTCCATCAGAAGGCATCACTCGAATTGTTGGCGCAATAAAGAAATCATTAGAGTCGACATGGTCTACATAGGAATCAGACTGTCGACTTTCCACGTTGATACGACCACTGACCTTGTCAGTAAACGCCATCGAACTATCAACTTGACCAACAAACAAATTGTTGCTGCCAACACTGCCATTTACGTTGGTGAAGTTATCACCGTTAGCTCGCTTGGTGACCAAGTTAATGATACCGCCCGCGGAGCCTCGGCCATAAAGTGCGCCCGCAGGGCCTTTTACCACTTCGACACGTTCGACATTCGCTAGGCTTCGGTACGATTGCATAGTCCCGTCATCACGCATACCATCACGGTAGATATCGTTGAGTGCATCAAAACCACGAATCACAAATTGGTCTCGGCTTCCCTCACCCAGGGTATTGTTAACCCCTGCGACACCATCAAGTGCATCCACTAAACGTACCGCGCCACGGTCTTCCATTTCTGTCTTTGTAACAACCGATACCGCTTGTGGCACATCTAACCACTCGACATCCGTTTTGGTTCCTGACTGAGGCATATGCTCTGCATAACCTTCGTATTGATGGCCAATAATTTGCACTGTTTCATCTACTGTGGCTTGTTCTTCCGCCACTGCAGTTGACACACCAGCCACCGCCGCCAAGGCTCCGCCAATTGCCAAAGCAAGAGGGGACAAGGTCAATCTCATGTTCATTTTCTAATTCCGTTTTAGTTTATAAAATAACAATATTGCGAATAAGAACAAATATCATTTATATTTGCAATATATATTTTTTGATCTATATTTGCTTTGCAATATGCAACACTACTAATGACATAAGAATCAATAAAAACAATAAGATAGAAAAATTCTCTTTCTTTTAACCCCGAAAGAGAGCACTTGAAAGCGAGTTGTGAGCAGGCGACAACAACGTTTTAAAATTAGGAAAGCCCCATGAAATCTACGATTATTATCGTAAGTCACGTCGTGAATGATGCAGTCACTCACGGCTTCGTACCTACCGCAAAGGCGATGGGTCTTCACGTCGTTTTGATCACAGATCACAAGCTCAATCACCTGAAATTGAGCAGTGATGATGAACGCTTTAATCCCGATGAAATTTTAGAATGCGATGTCTTCAACCCTCTTGAACTCATCGAAATCATCACCGAGAAAAATCTAGCACCTCATGCTGTTTTCAGTAATAGCGACCACCTACAAACTTCCACTGCAATCTGTGCACAGTTCTTTGGTTTACCCGCTAAAGATTGGAACGTGACGATTAAGGCGAAAAACAAATACTTAACTCGTCAGGTTCTCAACGAAAAATCGTTACCTAATACTCGAAGTGTTTTGTTAAGTCGAGAGAGCGCTCCTGTATTCGATTTCGATTTTCCTGTCGTTGCGAAGCCCAAGGAAGGCGTGGCTAGTTTAGACGTGCAGCGCTGCGATTCTGCGGCTGAGCTGGATAACTATTGCGATACCTTTTGGCAAAGGCACCCTACTACTCCCATCTTGGTTGAGGCGTTTTTGCAAGGCCCATTGATTACTGTCGAAACCATTGGCGACGGGGATCATTTGGTCGCGCTTGGTGGGTTTGATGTAGAGCTCTCAGCACCACCCTACTTCATCGAAACAGCGGCGAGTTGGAATGGTGTTAACAGCGTTCACTACCGTGATGAATGTATACGTCAGCTTCAAGAATTCGGGGTGGGGTTTGGTGTCTGTCATAGCGAATTCATCATCACAGATTCGGGGCCTGTACTTGTCGAAATCAACTATCGAAGTATTGGTGATGGACGAGAGTTTTTACTTGATAACCTTAGTGGTGGGAATTGGTTCAATACCATCTTAAGCCTTCACTTGGGTCACAAGCTTGATCCTACATTTCGTATTGATGGCAGTGCCCTTGTGCACTATGTAGTGGCCAAACAAAGCGGTTTAATTGAAGGGTCATCAACCTCTTTCATTCACCAAGAGGGCGATATTGTCATTCAGCAGCAAGTGCTTAAAAAGGTTGGTGATACGTTCCAACAAAGCTATTCCAACAAGGATTACTTAGCGAGAATTTCGGTCGTTTCTCCTTCTGGTCGAACACTAGAACCCGCGCTACAACAGGCAATCTCTCGCTTCAATCTAACAGCAACAAGCGAGGTAACAGCATGAATGAAAACGCGTTATACCTCACTCAGCGACTAATCGATACTTGCTTGCGTGAAGATTTGTTTGGATTAGTTTCCCAAAGCCAATTTAAATCTCAGCTACCAAATACACTCAAACTATCTTCTTATCCTCGTAATCAAATTTGGGCTATTTTTGCGGGTTCAGACTTTACACTCTACTTGCCCGTTACTCCCAGCTATTACATGCAGCGTTGGGTATACGGCCAACCAGATGGCTCGAAAGGTGATGGTTGGTTCATCGAGAGAAATGGTGTCGTTGAAACCCAGCAGCACTATCAAGATTGGATCGAATTATTGAAAGCAAGTGCTCACGAAAGCTCGCATTCATTATTAGATGGTTATTTGCAAGAACTCGAATGCGCAGAAAAACACAAAGGATTGTGTGATAGCGCCTTCAGTCAGCAATCCGAATCACTCATGCAGCCGATTTCTCAACTAGAACGTTGGGAGAAAAAGTTATTACGTGCCGATCAAATCGCATCCTATCTTGACCACCCTTACTACCCGACAGCACGTGCTAAGTTCGGTTTAAGCGATCACGACCTAGAGCAATTCGCGCCAGAATTTGCACAAAACTTTGAACTTCGTTGGCTCGCAATCGAGAAGTCACTCGTTACATTGACCAGTCCACAACCAGAATGTTGGCCAACGATGGAGCAAGTAGGTCTGCCCGCCGATTTTGCTCTTAGCCATGAGCTATTCCCCGCACACCCATTAACACTAAGAAGTCTTGATGGCATTCCTGACGGTGTCATTGAAGCACCGGTTGCGTATCTTGAGGTAACTCCAACCCTGTCAGTGCGCACTGTGGTCGTGAACACAGCACCACAGGTCCATATCAAGGTGCCGCTGATCATGCGATCTTTGGGTACTAAAAACATTCGCCTAATCAAACCATCTACGCTCTATGATGGGCATTGGTTTGAACGTTTGTTGACGCACTTAGAGCAAACAGATAAAGACTTACATGGCACGTTTTTCCATTGTTATGAGAAACATGGCGGCCATGTTGGAGACGATAAAACCTTTGCTTACATTGTGCGCGAATACCCGCAGAGTTACTTCCAAGACAAAGCACTGGTGCCTGTGGCCGCCCTTGCCAGTCCAATGCCTGATGGACGCTTGTTCTTGGAACACCTCGCCGAACAGTATTATCAGCAAGATACACTGACTTGGTTTAAAGATTACGTTGATCTGCTTTGCAAAGTGCACCTTACATTGTGGATTCGTTACGGTATCGCTTTGGAGTCTAACCAACAAAACGCCATCATTGCATTCGATGAGCAAGGTAAGATGACCTTAGCCATGAAAGACAACGATGCAGCGCGTATTTGGCCAGAGCGTTTCCAAACGTTTGAGCAACAATCGCCCGTAAAATGCGATCACCTTTTAGATCAACGTATCACTGTAGATAACGAGCTTGCTCTTGGTCAGATGTTTACCACTATTACTTTGCAGTTAGACATTGCCGCGATTGTGGAAGCAATGGCGACGAAAGGAATCGCCACTTCAGCTTATCTGTATGAAATGGTCGCCAATAGCCTCTCCCAACAACTTAACCAGTTGGATGAACAAGGACACAACACCAAGCTCGCAAACGAGATGTTGTTTGAATCACCTAACCTATACGCTAAGTATCTATTGAGCTCGGGTAGCTTATTGTCTAAAGAGGCGTCTGGCGCAAGCGATATCAATAAGTTCTATGGCTTGTCGGCACCGAACTTTTTATTGCTAACCAGCGAAGAAGCACAACACGCTTACCTTGAAAACATCAAGCAGAGCGTGAGTTAACCCATCATGACCAAACTCATCTATTGTGTACTTTTAAGCCACTTTATCGCCGCGTTTGCAGCCTTAGGCATGCCGCTGTTTTTACCAATGGTATTGCCAACACTGGATGCAAACATTACTTCGGATTGGGCGGGGGTACTGTTCATTTTGCCGACCTTTTGCACTGCCGTTGCGGCGCGCTTTTGGGGGCAGTTTGCTGATAAATATGGCAGACGTCGCTCTCTATTACGTGCTCAACTCGGGCTTGCAGCAGGCTTCGCGCTGTGTGGCTTAGCCGATAATCTCTCAATGTTTGTGTTTGGTCTTATCGTTCAAGGAACCTTTGGTGGCACCATGGCCGCCTCAAACAGCTACTTATCCAGCCAAATCAACGATGCAAAATCACTCGGTAAGTCACTCAATAAAACTCAGCTTTCTGCTCGTCTGGCGCTAATTATTGCTCCGATAGGGCTTGGCTGGAGCTTATCAGAAACAAACCCGCTGAACGCGTATCTGTGGCTGTCCGCTTTACCGCTATTCGCGCTATTGATCACCTTAACATTACCCATCGATGACTTAGCGAAATCTAAGGGGATTGTAAAAGATCAGGCGTCGAATAAAGCTCAAAGCAGCCAAACCAATTCGTTAAATACGCTTTATTGGGTGTTTGGCGCGCAGTTCAGCTTTGCTTTCGCCATGGTCGTCACGTTCCCCTATTTCTCGCCTTATGTGCAGCAATATGGCGTGACAAGCCAAGCGTGGATTGGGTTTTTATATGCCCTCCCACATGGTATTTATCTGATCTTTGCAGGAAAAGTTCATCTGTTCTCAGAATGGGTTGATCGCCACCAGCTTGAACGCAATCAAGCGCAGCGTACTTTATGGCTAGGCTTTGGTTTGCTTTCACTCAGTGCAGCAATGCATCTCACTCCTTATCAAGAAGTGTTGATTATTGCTCGTATTGTTTTCGGACTTGGCATGGTTTGCTGTTATCACGGCTTGCATCAAGCGTTAGCAAACCAAATTGATCGACGACAAAGCGGCAAAGTGTTTTCGCGCTTTGACGCTATGTCTAAATGGGGTGGCGTTGCGGCTGGATTGAGCGCTTCTTTTATATCAAGCCTGGGCTGGCTTGAGGTTCCTTTCATACTTTCTATGTTGGTCAGTGGCATTGCTGCTATCGCGCTGATCATCCATTCAAAATTTGGACATCAACATGTTACAGACTCAATTATCTCCAAGTGAATATTCCGCTGAAGACCAAGTTCTTCAAAATCGTAAAAAAGCACTGCTAAACCGAGAAAAAGCCCAACTCAATACCATCATGGGCGTGGTGAACTGTTACTTACGTGAATACGCGATACCAAAGAAACAGGTTAATTGGTGCTACAGTTCGGCCTCTCTTCCTCAAACTTTGAAAAGAAACTACAACGCTCACCAACGTGTGGCCATTCACCTACCTCACCAAGATCAACCTCAGAAAAATGGTCTGATGGTTTTACCCGTTGAGTACACCAGTAAACTGGGGAAAGTGAAGCTCAGTGATACACCTTGGGCTAAAATGCCCGGTGCAGCTTGGTGCAAATTGGACGCAACTCAAACCCTGACGCTTCTACTCAGTTACCTAAAAGAAATGCTGACGATTCCATTCAATCACGAGTTAGTCGAGCAAATGGAAAACAGTTTGTTGATTACCGAGCAGTTCCTAAACTCAGACAACTCACCTCAGCATCACAATGCGTTTATCGCATCAGAGCAATCGTTACTTTGGGGACATACTTTTCATCCAACGCCAAAGAGTCGATCAGGTGTCAGTATCGATGATCTGCTCGCGTGTTCCCCTGAGGTTGGCGCTAAAGTTCCTCTCTATTGGTTTAAGGTCGACACCACTTTGCTCGATGTCTTGAGTTCAGATGACCGTACCTCACCAACTACCATGCTTGAACAACTTGCACCTGATGAAAACAATTCAGCAGGTACCATGCTTTACCCTTGCCACCCTTGGGAAAGTTACACACTTTTGCAAAACCCAGTGGTCAAAACGGCCATTGAACAAGGCAGAATCATCCCGCTTGGATTAGGTGGTGAAAAACTCTTACCCACTTCATCCGTGCGCACTCTGTACCACCCAGATATGGATTGGTTTGCTAAGTTCTCTATCAATGTACGTTTAACCAACTGCGTACGTAAAAACGCATGGTATGAGCTCGATAGTGCCGTTCAATTAACCTCGATTCTGCATCCAATCAAAGAAAGCGAACAGTTACGTAATCCAGTATTCAAGGTAATGACTGAACCTTACGCGACCACATTGGATCTAGAGTCGGTTGCCGAGCAGGAACAAACTGATGTTATTAAAGCTCGCGAGTCGTTTGGTATTTTGTATCGAGAGAATTTCACCTTAAGCGAAACCGATATTTTGCAACCAACGTTAGCGGGTGCCCTCTTTGCTTACGATACAGACGGGAACAGTTGCATCGCCACTCAGCTCAAACAAAAAGCGCAAACAACCCAAAGCCAATATGAAAATGTCGCCACGCTGTGGTTTGAGCGCTATCTGCATTGTTTGATTCCGGGCGTCTTTAACTACTACTTCAAACATGGGGTTGCGTTTGAACCTCATTTACAAAATACGTTGATTGGATTTGAAAAAGGCATGCCTTGCTGTGTATGGATTCGAGACTTAGAAGGTACCAAGCTACTACGCGAGTTTTGGCCATCAGAAACACTTCAGCAACTTTCAGAACGTGCTCGTCAATCGGTGTACTACAGCCGTGAGCAAGGTTGGAACCGTATTGGCTATTGCACCTTCATTAACAATATCAGCGAGGCCATTTTCTTTATCGCTGAGGGTAACTCGGCACTTGAGAATACGTTATGGGGAACTTTAAAAGACGCTATCGTCCGCTGGACGTCTATCAATGGCCAGCAACCCGAACTAATGGCATTGCTTAACGATGGTCATTTCCCAAGCAAAAATAACTTCACAACACGTTTGATGCAAAATGCCGATAAAGAGTCCGGTTACACCCAAGTTGTAGCACCGTGGCCAACTCATTCACAAGGAGTTCACCATGCTTAATTCTCCTCAACTTTCAGCCTCTATCCATCAAGAAATCCAGCAATTGGCCAAGCAACAAACGCAGCCATTATGTGCTTATCTTTATGATCTCGATGCATTGGAGCAGCACATTAAGCAGATGCGACATGTATTGCCAAAAAACGTAGAGCTATTTTACGCGGCGAAAGCGAATCCTTCAGCGCCGATACTGCGAACTTTAGCTCCTTATGTTGATGGTTTCGAAGCTGCATCAGGCGGAGAGCTTACACACCTCCACCAGCAACAACTCAATAAACCACTGATCTTTGGTGGCCCGGGGAAAATGCCCAGTGAACTGGAGCAAGCAATTGAACTCGATGTTGATGCGATTCATGTAGAGAGCCTCACCGAATTGCAACGCATTGGTTCTTTAACACAAAAGTTGAATCGACCAGCTTCGATCTTCCTGCGTATGAACATAGACATTGGTGACATCACACTTAGCAAATTAGCCATGGGCGGAAAGCCCACCCCATTTGGTTTAGATGAAAATGAGTTAAACAACGCGCTGATGTACCTACGCGATTTCCCCTTAATAAAGTTGAAAGGCTTTCACTTCCATTTGATGTCACATCAACTCGACGTTGATCGCCACCTCGCCTTGATGCAACGCTATTTCCAAGTGGTCAAAGAGTGGAAAAAAACGTTCTCACTCGATGAGTTGATCATCAACCTCGGTGGTGGCATGGGGATCAATTACCAAAACCCTAAACAACATTTTCCTTGGATGGAGTTTTGCGACAAATTGGAGTTCCTGATTTCCAAGGAACATTTACAAGATTGGAAGCTGCGTTTTGAATGTGGCCGCTACATCTCTGCACCTTGTGGCTATTACGTAATGGAGGTCTTGGATATTAAACAAAATCTTGGCGAGCATTTTGTGATTGCCCGTGGTGGCACGCATCATTTCCGTACTCCGGCAGCGCAAAGCCATGACCACCCTTTTGCAATCGTGAAAAGTAATCAGCAACCCACGATTTCACATCCGATAAACCATGCCACAGCCACGTTGGTTGGACAGCTTTGTACGCCAAAAGATGTTCTGGCACGAAATCAACATATCGAGCAGGTCGATATTGGTGACTATGTGGTGTTCACTCTAGCAGGCGCTTACGCATGGAATATCTCGCATCAAAACTTTTTAATGCATGAACCTCCGGTGTTTCATTACTTCTAAAGCTCTCCAGTGCTCTATGATTTCTAACTTACGGGTTGAGTCAAAACGCCATAGAGTTAACTAAAGGCGCTAAATTAAAAAGGCGTTAGCAAACTCAGGTCTGCTCACGCCTTTCTTATGTTTATCGTAACCCTTTTGCCAAACAGCTAAGGTGATTGAACACTCGACTCCCCACAGTGATCGTAATGTAGAACCAAACCGTAGTTAATTCAAATACAAGCACTTAGCATTTTTCATCGACTGCGCAACGGGAGTGGTACATGGACAACAGAATCACCATTATTAAGTTTCTTAGAGTGTTCGATTGCATTCGTTCATCTGGCGAGCAATTGGATAACAAATATCAATTTGGCGAGATGGTAGCCTGGCACGATTACGACGGCTACACCTGTTGGTTAAGCTACCGAGACGTTACCGTGACCCTAATGTTCCACGGCTCATTGAAGATCGAATACGACAAAGCATCGAACTATGAAGACTTCATCAAGCGTTGTTTAGCTATGCTTGAAACTGAACCTTCTTCATAAGTTACCCATCGCTATCGAGTAAATAACGCATAGTCTACAGGGAAAGAGTGGAGAAATTCATGAACGGAACCAATTGTAAAACGCGGTTACACCTTAGGTTAACGACACCTTTACTCCTTCTACTCAGCCTACATTCGTTAAGTCTTAAGGCAGATGCAACAGGGACAAACATGATCGACTTTACACAAGTTAGTGAGCATCAAAACTGGACAGTGACTAACGACGATGTAATGGGCGGCATCTCAACAGGCGAGCTCATTTATCTTAATAACATGAGTCGATTTAGGGGAGAGCTCTCGTTAGAAAATAATGGTGGTTTCAGTTCTGTAAAGCGCTCCATTGAATCACCTGCCCATGAAATAGATAGTGCAGAGCTGATATTCGTTGGTGATGGTCGCACCTACCAACTGAGGTTCACCACTTGGAAGGAGGGTAATCGAGTTCAATACAAACACGATTTCGATACCATAAAGGGAGAGCAGCTAAACAAGGTCTTCCACTTCAATGATTTTCAAGCGGTGTTCAGAGGTCGGCTACTGAGCGATGCCCCGGAACTTAAGGCACAAGACATCAAGCAAATTGGCTTTTTGATTGCAGACAAACAGCCCTCGCCTTTTGAGCTAGACCTAATACAGCTTCAATTCAAAACATCACAACCTATCCCATCACCAGAAGCTAACTAAACCGAAAACAAACAAAAGCCCTTGATACCTTTTTGACTAACAACAAGATATCAAAGGCTTCTTCTATTTAAACCGTCAACGATTAGTATTTGATGGCTGTTTTACCAATAGAAGCACTGCTTTCAATACGTTGGTGTGCATCTTTAATTGTATCCACACTAAAGCCATTTAAGGTCGTGGTCAGCGTCGATTTAATACGACCCGCATCAATCAGATTCGCGGCTTGGAATAGGATGTCTTGCTGCTTCTGGATATCGTCGGTGTTGAACAGTGAACGTGTAAACATCAGTTCCCAAATAAAGCCTGCTGATTTGCCTTGCAGCGCTGATAAGTCAATCCCGCCATCGAACTCTACAATCGAACTGATCAGGCCTTGTGGTGCAATCAGCTCAACCATCGCATCCCAGTGCCCTTTGGTATCAGCAACATTGAAGATGTAGTCGACATGTTGAATGCCTTGCTCTCGCACAGACTCGACAAGGTTACGGTGGTTCACCACATAGTCCGCCCCCATATCTCTTACCCACTGTTCAGTTTCAGGTCTTGAAGCTGTTGCGATAACATTTAGGTTGGTCAGTTGCTTAGCCAGTTGAATCGTAATTGAACCTACACCGCCTGCTCCACCAATGATCAGGATAGACTTTTTCTCTTCAGGACGAACACGAAGGCGGTCAAACAACGCTTCCCATGCCGTAAGCGTTGCTAGTGGCATAACGGCCGCAGCTTCATCAGAAAGGCTCTTCGGCGCTTTAGCCGTAATACGGTAGTCCACAGCTTGGTATTCGGCATTAGCGCCCATACGAGTTACGTCACCTGCATAGTAGACACGGTCACCGACTTCGAAGCCTTCAACGTCAGCACCTTTGCCAACAACTTCACCGACTGCGTCATAACCCAAGACTTTTGATTGTTCGAGTGTTTTGTCTTTGGCACTACGAATACGAATTTTTGCGTCAGCAGGGTTAATAGAAGTCGCGCTCACTTTTACCAGCAAGTCATTATTTTTTAGTTCTGGCAGACTCGTTTCAAACTCAAATAAACTGTCTTGCTCTGTAATCGCAAGTGATTGAGTAAATCCGATAGCTTTCATTTTTGATGGTACTGACATTGTGCTTTCTCCTTGAATTAGACGGGTTAATCTTAGTCAATTCTCACTCTAGATAAACCGCCTAATATTTGAATAATTCTCAAATAATTTTTGATAATGGTGTTACCGCTATCTGGGTAATGCAGACATCTAACTGCATTGCCAAGGGCTGAGAGGTTAAATCAGACCTTTCTCAATCAACCAATCATGTGTGACTTGATCTTGTGGTTTACCTTCACGGCAAACTTTGTAATCCAGCTCGGCGATAATGTCATTCGAGAAGCGTAGGGAATCCAACTTCTGAATCTGCTCTTCGTTAAACAAGTGCTTCTTGTCATCTCTTAAAAGCAGTACCGCTCTGTCAACGATTCCGAGTAAGCCTTTTGGCTCTTTGAGCTCACGAATATCGTAACGATAGTGCCACTGAGGTTTCCACAGTGGCACTACCACCCACTCTTTGTTTGCGACCGCACTTTCAAAAGCTCTGAAACAATCGTCTTCACTGCCAGGAAAGAACTGGTAACCAGCATCGCTCAGGCCATAGTCTTTCATCATCTGGATAGAGAAGCGTGTGATACCAGCTCCGGGGTTGATACCCTGGATGGTCGAGTTCATTTTCTCGATCACTTCGGCTTTTAATAAATCAGAGACTTCAGAAACCGCCTCTTCAGGCACATAGTCTGGTACGCCCCACAAGGCGTATGGTTCATAATGAAGCCCAAGCTCGATAAGCGGCTCAACTTCTTCAACGCCCGCTTTGTAGATACCGTGACTTGATGGCAACCACGCAGAAGAAAGCATATCCACTTGGCCTGTTTTCAGCTTTTCAAAGTTCTCCTGATGTGGAGAGAAAATGCGCTCTACCTCAAAGCCCATGGCTTTCAATACATTGGCAACCAATGATGCGGTCGTACGGTGGAACGACAAATCCGTTACACCCATTATGATTTTCTTAGTCATCTTGTCCCCCTAGATCGTAGGCTTCGTTCATACAGTGTGTACTGCGCTATGTTGTCGATAGGGGAAATGATAGTGAGAAAATTACTAATGAAAAACAGCCTCATATTTGAATTATTATCAAATTAATTTTGACAATTAAGTGTTTGAAGCTAACTTAGAAGCGATAATTAGAGATAACCCATCTGCAGATTGTGATGGGGAAATATTCCAACGCCATGTTTAGAACATAATTCAATACAGGTAAACAACATGCTTCTTGAAGACTTACAGGTCATTTTGAAAGTGGCAGAATTTCGCAGTATTACTGCAGCAGCCACCAACCTAGACATGCGTACAGCTACCGCAAGTGCTGCCGTCAAACGTGTTGAAGCGGCTCTGGGGGCGGAATTATTTGTAAGAACCACGCGCCACCTAAGGCTCTCTTCAGCAGGCGAACGCTATTTACCTGAGTGTGAACAAGCCTTAAAAATGTTGGAGCAAGCGAAACTCAACATGAGAGAAGAGCTTGGTATTGTTGACGGTGAAATTCGCATCGCGCTTTCTTCTGATCTAGGACGAAATCTAATCACACCTTGGCTTGATGAGTTTTTACTGGAATACCCTAACGCCGCACTACGTACTAGCATCAGCGATAGCAATATCGATTTTTACCGTGATTCTGTTGATATGGCGTTGCGTTATGGCTCCCCGACTGATGCCAACATGTATGGCTTTAAAATCTGCGATGTACCCAGAATATTGTGTGCGGCCCCTGAATACTTGGCTGAAATGGGAACACCAAAACGCCCGAGTGACTTAACTCAACACAATGGTTTGCTCTACCAACTTCATGACATATTGCAAGACGAGTGGATATTCAACGATGGCACTCAAGATCATAAAGTGAAACTAAAAGGGAACCGCGCCTCGAACGACGCTGATCTTGTAAGACGTTGGTGTATCGCGGGTAAAGGAGTGGCAATAAAATCTTGTCTAGACATGTCTCCTCATCTGCTTTCAGGCGAAGTGGTTAAAGTCATTCCTGAATTTAAACCAACACCTACAGAGTTGTGGTTAGTATGCCCAAGTCGTCAATCCATCACCCCTACTGTGCGTCTACTGAGAGATTTATTCAGAGAGAAGACCGCAGAGATCCTTTCGCAACTTAGCGAAAAAGGCATTATAGAAAGCAAAATATCATAGGATCTAATGCAGCTTAGAGATAAGAAGTAGAGATACAAAAAAGGCGTTAGCGAACTTCAATTCGCTAACGCCTTTAATCATTTGAACATCATATGGGTATGATGAACATACTGACTTTATTACAAGTACTTGATTTAATAACCTTAATACAAGAGTTTAGTTTGACTCGTCTTCAACAACGTCACAACCTGCACAGCACTGAAGAGCAATTTCATGTTCGAAGGTGATGGTGTCTTCGCCTTCTTCCAGTAGCTCTGCGATTTCATCCGCGACTTCTTTCTCATCATCCGCTTCAATTTCGCTTGCTAGCTCTTCTTCTGAATAACCGAAGAAGTTAAGCAATAGGTACTCACGAGCTTCCTCTTTAGTACAGACCACGTTTGCTGAAAGATCTGGTGTAATCTCACCTTGCGCAAGAGTCGCTGTCAGTTGAGCGAGAGCATCCTCTTTCATCGCAGGCGTTAACCAACCAAGATCAGTACTTACTGTTGTTTTTTTACAGTCGAAGCAAGGCAGTTGGTGGAAGTAGTATTGAAAGGTAGTCATAGGTAATTTCTTCGTTAAGTGTTGTATAGCAAGATTATGCGCGTTTTGTAGCAAAATACTATCTCAATCAACAACGAAGACGGATTGGTCGTTGATAATTTATACTAAACACATAACAAGGTAATGAGTGAAGTAACTCAGTTGTTTTTTAGACGACCAATACATTTCGTAAACTTACTGTAAGACGATAAACGAAGCCTCGTAACTGCCACGATATAATGTGTCATATGTAGATGCTCTAGCGATAAAGAAAACTAGAGCAATTTGTTTATGGTCTTGAAATTCAGTGAGGAAAACGGAACAACAAGAATGAAGTCTTGCGATCTCACATTATTTAAATAAACCTAGAAACAGCACTAGATGAAGTAAATAGCTCACTAAGACTTACCTTATACCCAGTTAAAAGTAATAGCTGTAGGTAAACTTTAATTCTGTTCCCTGTCTATTGTGACCAAAGCTTTGCTCCGTATCATCGAAGAATTCCGTATACGTCACTTTACCCCAGTGCTTGCGGTTGTCCGATAGTGGGCCTTGAAATGCGAGGTCAAGTTGCAACTGATTTATCGTCCCAACACTGCCACCGAAATCAAGCGAGCTAAACTGCGGATTTATTTGTACATGAGTGCCGTTTTCATGCAAATAAATCGAGTTCAAGAAATTAAATTGAACGCCATAAGTATAGTCATCGGTAAGGCCTAAGCGACTAAAATCGCTGTTGTTTTGCCCTACTGCACCGGCCAAAATTGGGAAAGATAACCAGTTATCAAACGGAGTATTTACACGAATCAACCCACCGACTGCGAACAAACGATCTGAAATAGCATCGGTAAAACTGGTTTCTATATAATCAAGTGATACACCAACCATTGGCGCATGCTGCCAATCGGTCCGGCTTACTTCAAAATAACGAGCGCGAACTTGAGATAAGTTAAAGTCTTCACTTCCCACTTTTCCGTTATCTTGACCTTGTATTGTTAACTGCCCAAGAAACAAATTCTCATTGCTCTTTTGTCCTGAAATCTGAGCCTGGATTTGCGCGAAGTCGTTATCTTCTTCTCTGAAACTTTGCTTACCGTAAGTCACGTTGATAACCGATGAAACCTTGGTGTGGTCACCGGGGTCTGGGGCATCACCTGGTGTGATGTGGTCATCTGACAATGCATGAGATGAGAAAAGAATAAGGGCACTACTGAGTGTTATGTTTTTATAATTAGTCATGATCAAAAACCTATTATACGTTATTGGGCTCTTAGCCTAGTTAAGCCAAGTTCCAAAACACTTTAGAGAAATTCGATCCCGTTAGATAACAAAATAAAGAGACAAAAAATAAAAAAAAGTAGGGCTAAAAGTATCAAATGACAAAACCTTAAATAACGTTAACTTTGTCACTCTTTCCCATACAGGAAACTCGTCCTCCTCTAATTTAATATTCAATAAATTTATATTTAGACAAAACACATTCACTAGATATAGTTTCATTAATATTTAAATACACATGGTTATTTTTATTTCTGCTTAAATTCTCATTTTTTAATATTCGCATTTCGATGTGAAACATTTATTGCTGTGGATCAAAATGAAAAACCACATATACCAGTTAGCATATTTAAAGACGTTACGTAAGTGAGAAGACTAAATGCTCAAACTATGCCTAGAGCCACCAGTATATAAAGTTGGTGAACTCTATTATTCACCAACTTCTGCTGTGATAGATAGCCAGGGAGAGCGAAGTCGCCTAAGAGCACGAGAATCCAACCTCTTTCACGAACTCATCAAGACATTCCCTGAAGTCCTTTCACGTTCGTCGATCGAAGAAACACTTTGGAAAGACTCTTACGCGACAAACGCAACAATTAATCAAACAGTTAAAGCGTTGAGGTTTTCTTTAGAAGACACTGATAGAACGTTGATTAGAACCATCCCCAAGCAAGGCTATGTTCTGGCAGTTGCACCAAAGATTGACAACAACACAGTACCAAAACTCAACGAGTCAAACGCTAACGAGTTGACCGTAGACGTATCAATAACTGCCCAGACAATATCAAGTACTGAGGTAGAGACAGTTGACACCACCAGCGAACAGAGCAACTCAGTAACTACTAATAATACCAAAACAGAAGCCACACCACGGAGTATCGTTAATTCAATCACTCTATTACTGGCTATCTCTATCGCTACTTTCGCCCTCTGCGCATCTGGCCTTTTTACTGATCAACCTGAGCGTATTAGCCACCAATATGGCAATCACTGGATACTCTTCAATGCTACAGAGCAGGAGCTCAGCTCGTTACCTATACAACCCGGAGACTCGACAAAATATGTGTCTAGGAATAAGTCGTTCTATCGAATTTGTTCAGAGATAAGAGGAGTTTTGGAATGCCAGCAAGTCGAACTTTAACCCTTTTATCCATAGTCATTGCCATTGTCGTTTCTGGCGTACTTGGCACACAAGCTTATCAATATTTAAATAATCCTCTCCGATTAAATGAAGGGGCATGGGAAGGGAAAGGGGCTGTCTATATTGATGACTCAAGGATTGACAGTAATGCAATGATGTTAGTCGCAAACGATGGGATTCGACTTTCAATAAGCAATCGGTACAACGAATTTAACTACACCTACGATGTCACATTAGAATTGAAACGTGTTGATCACGTCAGTACCGATTTCGAGATAAAGAAGAGAGAAGTGCGAGGTTTAGAAGCCTTTATCGAAAATACCAATATTGACATACCACTGGGTAGTAATTTGATCCGTCTGAATGCTTGGAACCTCGATGAAGGTCGAATTTTTATTGAGGTCGAGCAAAGTGCAGGCTTAGATGTATCTTATATTTTAGACAAGAAATCAGGTAGTTAGTACTAATTTACTTTTTTTTACCTCTCAATTTACAAATACAATTTTTTTTCTTCTAAAGATACTTTTTTTGGTTGGAGAGTAAGTGAGCTCACAGGGTTAAATGGTGATGAAGATTATTTCATAACTATAACGACTTGAGCTTTCGCTCTTCAACATAAAGGTATCTACAATGACGGTATCCGCAACCACACTCCCTACTCCGGAAGAAAAATCAGGGTTAGCCAAATGGTTCCCTCTGATTGTTCTCCTCGCAGCCCAATTTTCAACCATGGCCGATAACTCTGGATTGGCTATTTCTACTGAGGCACTTATAGCCCTTCACGGTGCAAGCATGCCGCAAATTCAAATGGCTAATGCAATGTACCCGCTTATTGCAGGCGCCGGCATGA
The DNA here is from genome assembly GCF_003345295.1 of Vibrio splendidus. Classification (NCBI taxonomy): domain Bacteria; kingdom Pseudomonadati; phylum Pseudomonadota; class Gammaproteobacteria; order Vibrionales; family Vibrionaceae; genus Vibrio; species Vibrio splendidus. The sequence continues at coordinate 752,074 of NZ_CP031056.1, read as the reverse complement.
TCGCTGGTGGCCTGATCGGTCTGATTATTGGATGGAAGCGTCAAATGATCATCGGAGCAGGCATGCTTGCTGTGGGGTCATTTGCAGCCGCATTCGCTCCAAATATGGAAGTCTTAAATTATGGAGCTCGTGTGGGTTCTGGTTTAGGTGCTTGTTTACTGATCCCTGCAGTGCTGGCAAACGTGGCAGGTATTTACAAAGGTAAAGACCAAGCGATCGCGTTCTCTGCGATTGCAGCTCTGGTTGGCCTCGCAAGTGCAGTTACGCCATTGTTGTTTGGCTTTATTTTGGATGTCGCGAGCTTCCAAGTCGCTTTCAGTGGCTTAGGCATTTACTGCTTATTTGTGATGTTCGGTAGCATGAAACTACCTACGCTTGAGTCTAGCCCTTTCAAAGGTAAACTCGACACTATCGGTATCGCCTTAGCAGGTGTTGGCCTTCTTTGTTTCGTGACTGGTTTGCTTAAAATCTCTGATTGGGGATTGATCAAGCCCCTAACTGACTTCAACCTTTTGGGCATGTCTCCAGCGATTCCAACAGTACTATTAGGCGCTACACTACTTAAAGTGCTGATGGTGTGGGAGCGCCGTTTTGAAGAGCAAGGTGGCACACCTCTTCTTCCTTCTTCTTATGTTAAAAATCCACAAGTTGTGGTCGGCTTAGTCTTGTGTGCCACGATCTTCTTACTGTTTGGCGCTACGGGTTTCATCAACGTTTCTTACATGCAGCTTGTCGCGGGTATGAGTGCATTCTCATCTGGCATGGCATTATGTGCGTTCGCTCTTGGCATGATGATTGGTTCCCTTGGTGCTCCAGTTAAATTGGCTCACTTAACGTGTCAGCGTATTTGCCAATTGGGCTTCAGTATTGCTGCGACAGGTACTGCGCTGATGTTCTTAGGCTTTACCACTGAAGGTATCACCTTCTGGCAATACATTTCTCTAACCATCTTTGGCACAGGTGCTGGCTTACTGGCTTCTCAAGCTTCAATTGTTGTAACGTCTGCACTAAGTGAGCGTGAGGCTCAACAATCAGGTGGCATTCAAGCGACGTCTCGTAACGTAGGACAAGCGTTTGGTGTGGCTATCCTAGGTTCAGTGATGCTGTTTTCTTTAACTGGTGCGATTAAGTCAAACGTAGCTGAACATGAGGCGCTATCAGCAGAAACGAAGCAAATCATTATTGAGCAACCTTCGCTACCATTCGTATCAAACGCTATGGCAGTTGACCTTATGGAGAATCTGATTGCAGATAAAGAAGAGCAACGCATTGTCATCGAAGTCATGGCGGAGTCTCGCTTACAGTCGGTTCACTATGCGCTATTTACTTTGATTGGATTAATGCTTGGTGGGTTAGCCTTGTGCTCTAAACTTCCCCAACGTTCATTAATGAAGAGCGAAGAGTAACATTTCAAGCCTCGGCAATGCCGGGGCTTTATTCGTTTCACCCGACGTAATTTCAATCACCTAATGAGATTTTATGGATAAGAAAAACGATAGCAAAACAACTTGGTTACTCATCGCGCTCTGCTTAGCACAATTCACACTCTCGGCAGATGTCGCCAACCTGTCTATCTCCACCTCCGCACTGGTTAATGTTTTTCAAACAGACATTTCGAACATCCAGTTTCTAAGCAGTGTTCAACCACTTGTTGGCGCGGCTTTGATGCTTTCTGCAAGCATTTTCGGTTTGATTATTGGTTGGCGACGATTATTGATCCTTGGCACAAGCATCGGCTTTATTTCCACACTTGGTTTTATCGCAATCGATGATATAACCACCCTATCCCTTTTAGTCCGCCCTCTTGCAGGCATTGCCTCTGCGCTCATACTTCCCGCTGTTCTGGCGCTTGTGGTTGCGCATTTCCCGGGGAAAAATCGCGCTGTTGGATTCGGCTTTATGGCCGCCGCCACCGGATTAGCAGCAGCCATCATCCCTTTGTTGAGCGGTTGGCTGCACGACAACACCGATTGGTATTGGTCTTTCGTTATTATTGCAGTGTGCTATTTCTCAAGCTTAATGGCGGCCATCTTTGCTATTCGTCCTATTCATACTAACAGCCCGACTAAGTTCGATGTTGTTGGTGCAATACTCGGTGCAGTAAGCACGGTCGCTGTTTTTCTAGGGCTAATTAAGATGCCTTATTGGGGCGTATTCACAGTCTTAAACGGCGCAAAGGTTCCCTACTGGCTGAACGTAATTTACCCATTAAGCCCTGCTCTGTTTTTGCTCGGCCTAGGCGTTTTGCTATTTACGCTGTTTGTTATTCAGCAAATTAGGTTTGAACGGAAGCACGGCTTTGCGCTTTTACCATTTAGCTGGTTCAAAAATAGTGCGTCAAGAACGGGATTTATCGTACTCTCACTGATGTACATCGCACTAGGCGGAAGTAGCTTTGTCACCGTCACTTACTTGCAAGTCGCCATCTCGCTCTCTTCTGCTCACTCTGGTAGCATTATTCTTCTGTTCTCTGCCTGTATGATTGTTCTATCAGTGGCGACTCCAATCATATTTAAACAGCAATCACAGAAAAAACTCTGCCAAATTGCTTTCATCACAATGTTTTTCGCCGGGTTAACATTGATATTATCGAGCCAAAGCCAGCAAATATTAGCCCCTTTCTATTTGGGCATGGCGTTGCTAGGGGCTGCGATGGGTATTTTGGCTTCCCAATGTCCCGTCATCATTACAAGCGCCTTAGGTGAAAGAGATGCGGAGCAATCTGGTGGCTTACAAGCAACGGTAAGAAACATTGGTTTGGTATTAGGTATCAGTCTATTTGGCGGATTAAACCAAGGTGCAATGGACCACAACATTCGCTCTAACCATGAGATCGCGACCTACTACCCTCAAGATTTCGTTTCGGATTTGAACCAACTTTCTCATGTACCCTATGTTGATGATAGCCGTGTTAACACATTGATTAAAAATTATCAGTTAGATAACCATCAAGCTGAATATCTATTAAATGAAAATGCAAACGCTCGCGTTTTTGGTTTCAACTTAGCGATGATGGTTCTGGTGTCGATTTCACTCCTCGGTGGATATATCAGCTCTCGAATCGGTCCACCGAAGCTTCAGCCTCGTCCCCCCACTCTCAAACACTCTCTAAAAATCTAGTGAAAGGTCAACCTTAACGGGTTGGCTTTCTAAGTTTTGCTCCTCAGGTCATCAGCTATCAAGCCTTTAGAGACAACTCCACTCATCGATTAAAGCGCCTTAAACACTGTGAAAACTATAGTCCAGTATCAACGCCCTAATATTGTTTCTCTCGACATTCCCCTCTCCATTGGCAACTCATCCAACTTTAGAAAATACATTTGTGAATAATGGCGTTCTATAACCCTCAGCTCGTTAATCGAAAATTTAGATTTAGGGTTTCAGCTGTATTCTTGTCCACTTATAAGTAATCCATAGCGGCGCTAATATCTGCCATTACAGACCTTGGTTATATTGCTTGCCACCAATGCTGGCTCTGAAGCGGCTTCTTACAGCATGTTTTAAAAGGTACCGTGAAACCCTCACGTTATAGTGAATACTTTTAAGGGCTTTCTATAGACACAAAAAAAGAGCACTTACGTGCTCTTTGAGTTGATGTGAAAGTTGTATTTATATGATTAAGCCATTTCTGGTTCTTTCACTGACGTTGTTGCATTTTTGTGTACTGAAACATCGCCACCTAACACCGTGGCATGTACTCGTATATCTTTAATCTCTTGTTTTGGCGTCTCTAGTGGGTTTGCGTCTAGCACAGCAAAATCAGCCAATTTCCCAGCACAAATCGAGCCTTTACTGTCTTCGTGCCCCATTAGATAAGCTGCACCAAGTGTAACAGCGTGCAGAGCTTGCTCAGCGGTTAGGCACTCTTCTTCTCCATACACGTTACCTGAGAAAATGCACTTACGATTCATTGCACCCCACATCATAAACAACGGGTTAACCTGCGTTACGCCATCATCACAGTGAATAGAGAACGGGATGCCTTTTTTCGCCGAAGTTTGGAACGGGTTTAATCGATTGACATACTCAGGCCCAACGGTTTGTGTTGCGTGTACGTCACCCCAAACCGGAATATGAGTACCAAACAAGTTGTGACACACACCTAACTTGACCATTCTGTCCATTTGCTCATCAGTCACCATTTGGTTATGTTCTAAGCAGTGACGAGCTTCTGGCATTGGTGTGTCTTTCTGCATGCGTTCGATAATATTTAGCAGTTTTTCTGTGGTGCCATTACCGTTACAGTGGAACGAGATGTTGTAGCCCGCTTTATGGAACGGCAAAGCAGACTCGTAGATCTCTTCTACGTCGCGAGTCAGCGAGGTACTCGGCTTGCCATTATAATAAGTTTGGCCGTCTAACAGATTCGCAGTGAAACCTTGAATTGAGCCATCGGTATTCACATACTTCACGCTACCGATACAAAGCCTGTCTGTATCGTTCTGCTTCATGGTGTTTACGTCTTCCAAATTGAAAGGCCCTACCAAAGGGTAAGCCGTAATACGAAGCTTAAACGCTGGGTTGGTACTCAATGCTTGGTAAAGCGGATATGGATTCGACGGCAAGCCCATGCCACAATCCGAGACTGTCGTCACACCCAATGAGTGGGCAATATTCGCGTAATCGATCAAGGTCTTTCCGATCACGGCCGGGTCAGTTCCGTAGTTAAATGCTCCAACATTGAGTGCACGGTAGATGTCTTTCATTTCGGCAATATCGCCTGTCAATCGACCATTTTCACGTAATACAAATTCAGCATTGTCGTCCAAGCTGAACCCTGACATTTCAAGCGCTAATGTATTGAGTCCTGCTAAGTGGCAGCTTGCGTGCATAAAAAACACCGGAGAGTCATCAATAACAGAATCCAAGAAATCACGATTCACAATGGTCCCATCAGTCATCAACAGTGGGTCTAAACCCCAAAGATTGATCCATTCTCCTGTTTTACCTGCCTTGTCGTGCTCTTTTTTAAGATCTTGTAAGTGCGCTTTTAATGTTTCAGCAGTTGCACACCCCTTTAGTAACTTACCTTCTACACCTAGACGGTCGTATTGTCCGCCATATTCAAACATACCTGTAAACAATGCTGCAATCAGTGGATGCATATGCGCTTCAATAAAACCTGGCACAATTGTTTTGCCTTCGAACTGAGCATCTAAGAGATATTCTAAGCTTTTATCGGTTAAAAATGTTTCAGCCTGATCTTTAGTACCTGCGAATAGTATTTTCCCATCTTGTACAATGGTCGCTGCTGCCTTTGGAAGCTCTTCATTCATAGTAATAAAGTTGCCTGTGTAAAGGACGGTTTCGGCGTTGTATTGAATACCAGGCTTAAGAGCTGTTTTAGTTGTCATAGTTAAACTCCAGATGTGTAGGGTTCATTGTAATTTTTGTTCCTCTTCAACTTGCCTTAACCTGTATTTCGTTTCGAGAATTTTAAAATGAAATAAAATGATGAAATAAAATTGCGATATAAAAAAAGATAAAGACGATGATTTATATGAATTTTTTAACTATAAGGAATGCCAGCGCTGTTCAAAAAAAGCATGAACTTCAAAACTGCCTATTGGATAGTGATGTTCAACATCAGGCGTAAAAGAAAAGGAAGAGAGCTCAGGGAAAATCAACAAACTCAATAGTGTCCCCAATATAATGACAACGAACAATTTAAAATAAACACTCATCACTGCATTCCTTATTTATTAGTAATGCAGACTTTATAAGGCTTATTTAGCCGTCTTTTATTGACAATCCACGCTGTAAAACAATTTCTTATCTATTATCATTTTTATTTGTTAACCTAGATATCGTTGAATAAAACCATTTAGTAGTTCGCCAACACCAATCATTCACCAAGCTTAACAATAGCGATGAAATATTGATCAAAAACTTAGAACAACAAGCAATGAACCCATTAATTTATCCTAAATACGTTCATTCACTCGGCCACGAAGCGCTTTATCGCATACCTCAGATAACAATCGAATAAACTCATATTATTTCTCCCACTACACAATAGGAGTAAGATAATGAACGCTCAGTTAGTAAGACAAATTTTAAGGTGAGCACATGTTGTTTGCACATTATTAGCTACTAAAACATTTCAACGTCCAAAAAAAAGCGAGCCACTTAGGCTCGCTTTTGATTGTCTTTTTCTTGCTTAGACTTCAGTTCAGATTACAAAAGTTCTACCGACTGTTGAGCAATCACGAACTCTTCGTTGGTTGGGATAACCATTGCTACTGCGTCTAACATTTCAGACTTACCGATGATGCCTTCTGCACCAAAGCGAGCCGATTCGTTACCCGCTACATCTTCAACGAAACCAAGAATCTTAAGGTTGTCTAGGATTTCACGACGAATTGGTAGAGAGTTCTCACCGATACCACCAGTGAAGATGATGCCGTCTAAAGAATCTAACGTTGCAAGGTAAGAAGCAATGTACTTTGATACGCGGTAAGTAAACACCTCAAATGCAAGCTTAGCGCCTTCATGGCCCTCTTCCATTGCTTCTAAGATGCCACGAGCATCGCTCGTAAGACCAGACACGCCAAGGAAGCCAGACTCCTTGTTTAGAGAGTTAAATACTTGCTCTTGTGACCAGCCTTTCTTAAGTAGGTATTCGATAATACCTGGGTCTAAGTCACCACAACGTGTGCCCATCATAAGACCAGAAAGCGGTGTGAAGCCCATTGAAGTATCAACACTGTTACCGTCTTTGATAGCACATACAGATGCGCCGTTACCTAGGTGAACAGAGATGAAGCTCGATTCTTCTACTGGCTTGTTGACCATTTTCGCAGCTTCACGGCTAACGAAGTAGTGGCTCGTACCGTGGAAACCGTAACGACGAACGCCGAAGTCTGTGTATAGCTCTTTTGCGATTGCACCTGTAAATGCACGTTGTGGCATTGTTTGGTGGAAAGCAGTATCAAACACAGCGAACTGAGGTAGAGAAGGGAAAGCTTCAATCGCAGCACGGATACCGATAGCACCTGCTGGGTTATGAAGTGGAGCTAAGTCAGATAGGCTTTCAATCTCACTCGTTACTTCTTCAGTAATACGAACGGTTTGAGTGAACTTCTCACCACCGTGAACGATACGGTGACCGATCGCCACGATATCAGCTGTGAAGCCTAAGTCTTCCATCAGGCCAACCAATTTGCCAATGGCAATTTTGTGGTGGTTACCCTCACCTTGAATAGCAATTTCTGTTTTCTGACCTTGATGCTTCCAGCTCATGCGAGCATCTTCAAGACCAAAACACTCCCCTAAGCCACTTAATACAGCGTCACCAGAAACAGAATCGATGACAGCAAATTTAAGGGAAGAACTACCCGAGTTAATAACCAGAACAAACGAATTAGACATTGGATATGGATCCTGTTTCAGTACGAATTTAGTGAAGTTTGCGCTTCAATTTTAGTTAAGTCTATTATTCAATAATTTTTGAATCTTTCAACTTTTGTTTTGCAAAAACCACCAAATGAACACAATTAAGTTGATCTTAGTCATCAATTCATTTCTTTCGAGAACGAAAATTAAAAAATAGTTGAATTAGATGAAGTAAATGCAGTTATGAAACTGATAGGTTCATACAAACCACATTGAGAGCAAAGTCATCTTGGATTGAAATCTTACCCAAGAGTCCAATTCAAGAATTAAGCCCATAAAGCCAATAAACCAGCTAGCGTTCTACGCTGCGACTTAAAAAATACAGCACGACACTTAAATATAGAGCAGTTGGTTACCAATACCCGCTAATAGACTTCAAGGCATTTAACTTCGCCTCAGCACTATAAATAGATCACTTATTTGGATCGAAAGGTTGAATAGATCTTACTTCAAAATCCATTTTCATTTTTCACTATAGCTGTGGGTTTCCTTTGCTAGACATCGCTCGACTCCCATACCTCTAGACTAGACACGCTAAACGGCGCTTTACGCACATGTCACTGTGGCAGCCTTATAATGCGAGGCACTATTTCAATCAGGGCTTAGGACGTGCTACAAGCACAAAGAATAAAATAGCAGGCACAAAAAAGCCGAGCATAATACTCGGCTTTTAAATTCACTGTTTAAGCTATTCGTCTATAAGCACTTGGCTTGTAAATTTCAACTTAAACTAAAGGTTGATTAACCTTCGCTGCGCTCTGGACGACGACCGCGGTTGCCGCCATTGCCAGCTGCTGCGTTGCCATGGCCACGTTCGCCACGGTGGTTACCACGGTGATCACCACCACGGTTACGGTCAAAACGACGTTCGCCATCACGACCACCAGCAGAGTTACCATCACGTGCGCCGTCACGGTTGCCACGGTAGCCACCACGACCGCCATTGCCACCTTCACGGTTACCACCTTCGCGATTACCGCCTTCACGGTTACCACGGTAGCCGCCGCCATCACGACCGCCACGACCGCCATCACGACCGCCACGGTTGCCATCACGACCGCCGCCGCCACGACGAGGCTCACGGAAGTCGTTGAAATCAACAACTACAGCGCCAGCTTCTTTTTGACGAATGCGAAGTTTGCTTAGCTTACCAGCAGTTTCAGAGTTCATTGCTTTTGGCAGTTGAACGTAAGTAGAACCTTGGTCTAGCTTGATAGCACCGATAGAACCTTTAGTTAGGCCTAGTTCGTTTGCTAGTGCGCCAACGATGTCTTTAACCTGAACGCCTTGCTCACGGCCAACTTGTAGTTGGTACGTATCCCAATCTTGAGTATTGAAGTTACGACCACCACCGTCACGGCCATTGTCACGATCTTCACGACGCTCTTTGCGACGGTTCTTATCACGCTCAATAGCAGCGATCATTGGGTCTTCGCCAACGTAGAATAGTGGGCTCTTACCTTGCTGACGCTTAAGAAGCATTGCAGCTAGAGTAGCAGCATCAACTTCTAGAGATTCTTGTAGTGTAGAGATTAAACCTGCGAAGTTTTCTAGAGCTTTGCTCTCTTTCTCAGTTTCAAGCTCAGCACCAAGCTTAGCAACACGTGCAGCAGCAACTTCGTCACGTTGTGGAAGTTGGATTTCTTCCATTTGAGACTTAGTTACACGCTCGATTGTGCGAAGCATACGGATTTGGTTAGTGCGAACTAGTAGGATCGCTTTACCTTTACGTCCAGCACGGCCAGTACGGCCAATACGGTGGATGTAAGATTCAACATCGAATGGGATGTCGTAGTTAAATACGTGAGTGATACGTGGAACATCAAGACCACGTGCTACAACGTCAGTTGCAACTAGGATATCGATAACACCTTGTTTGATGTGATCAACAGTGCGCTCACGTAGAGACTGAGGAATATCACCGTGCAATGCAGCAGCTTTGAAGCCACGTGCAGATAGCCAATCAGCTAGACGCTCAGTGTCTTGACGAGTACGTACGAATACGATTGACGCGTCAGTTTCTTCAGTTTCAAGAAGACGAGACATTGCTTCGTCTTTTTCTACGCCTTTAACAACCCAGTAATTCTGCGCTACTTTGTCAACTGTGTGGTTAGTACCAGCAACGTCAACTCGTGCAGGGTTACGTAGGTAACGGTCAACAATAGTCTTAACCATTGGAGGCATAGTTGCAGAGAAAAGTACACGTTGTGCAGATTCGGGAGCTTGCTCAAGGATCCAAGTAACGTCATCTACGAAGCCCATTTTTAGCATTTCATCTGCTTCATCAAGAACAAATGTATGTGCTTCATCTAGGTGTAGACGGTCACGAGTTAGTAAGTCTTTAACACGACCTGGAGTACCAACAACAATGTGAGCACCGCGGCTTAGAGCACGCATTTGGTCAACAATTGAAGCACCACCGTAGATTTCAAGAACTTTAAGACCGTTGATGTCACGACCTAAGTTTTTGATTTCCGCAGCAACTTGAATCGCTAGCTCACGAGTAGGAGCCATGATGATTGCTTGTGGTTTGTGTTGGTTCAGGTTGATTTTGTTAAGTAAAGGCAGAGAGAATGCTGCTGTTTTACCAGTACCAGTCTGTGCTTTACCTAGTGCGTCACGGCCTTCAAGAAGAAGAGGAATAGCTGCTGCTTGGATTGGAGTCGGAGAAACGAAACCCATGCTATCAAGAGCTGAAAGAATGTTATCGTTAAGGGCTAATTCATTAAATTGAATTACAGATTCGGACATTGGGATCCCACTATATATAAGTAAACAAAAGGTCCCGGGAGCTCTATCAATTCCAATACTGATCCAATCAGATACTGATTCCATTCAGAGTTACGAAGCAGTAATAAAACACTTCAAGCCATTAGGGACGTCTAAGGGAGGCGGATTATTCCCTAAATGCATAAAAAAATCCAGAAAAAATTGAAATACATCACATATTTTTCGCTTTTACATCAATACTGGTTATCATATCGTCAAAATTTGATGAATATCTCGTCACAGCACCCATCTTCTAGCAAATTGACCTAGTTAAATAAGAGGGCAATTAATTAACGCTCACTTCGCCTTTAAGTAGTAATCAAGCCTCGCAATGATTATAGTGTGCTCAATTGTCCTCGATAGATAAAAGTCAAAATGTTTCAAGATAATCCTCTACTCGCTCAACTCAAACAGCAAATCCAAGAAACCCTCCCTAAAAAGGAAGGTACAATCAAAGCCACTGAAAAAGGGTTTGGTTTTCTCGAAGTCGATAACAAGACCAGCTTCTTCATTCCACCTCCATACATGAAGAAATGTGTACACGGTGACAAGGTAATTGCCATCATTCGCACCGAGAAAGATCGCGAAGTAGCAGAGCCTGAGGAATTGATTGAACAAGGCCTTACTCGTTTTATTGCTCGCGTGAAGTTGTTTAAAGGTCGTTTGAATGTAGTTCCTGATCACCCGCAACTGAAAAAGCTGCAACTTAAAGCGAAAGCGAAAAAGGGGCTAAACCCTGAAACGCTAAAAGAAGGCGACTGGGTTGTTGCTCATATCATTCAACACCCGTTAAAAGGTGACAACGGATTCTTGGCTCAAATATCTGAAAAAATCACAGATGCTGACGACAAGATCGCACCTTGGTGGGTAACGCTGGCACAAAACGACCTACCAAACAGCGAACCTGAAGGCATTGACGACTGGCAGATCAAAGACGACGCTGATCTTGAACGTATCGACATGACTCACGTCCCTTTTGTGACTATCGATGGCGAAAGCACAAAAGATATGGACGATGCGCTTTACGCTAAGAAGAAAGAGAACGGTGATTTTGAGCTAACTATTGCGATTGCTGATCCTACCGCTTACATCTCTCCAGATGATACGATGGATAAAGTGGCTCGTGAGCGCGGTTTCACTATTTACCTTCCAGGTCGTAACATCCCAATGTTACCTCGTGATCTAGCTGACAACTTATGTTCACTAATAGAGAACGAAGTTCGCCCGGCACTTTGCTGCACAGTAACAGTATCTAAAGAGGGTGTTATCGGCGATGACATTAACTTCTTCGCTGCGAACATCAAATCTCATGCTCGTCTTGCTTACGACCACGTATCTGACTGGCTAGAAACCGGTGTATCAGACAAATGGCAACCATCAGAAGAGATCGCTGCGATTGTTTCTGACCTTCACCAATTTGCACAAGCACGTTCAGCATGGCGCTCAACAAACGCTGTTGTATTCCCAGACCGCCCTGACTACCGCTTTGAGCTTAGCGAAGATAACGATGTTGTCGCTATCCACGCAGACATGCGTCGCACTGCAAACAAGTTGGTTGAAGAGTCTATGATCAGCGCGAACATCTGTGCAGGCCGAGTATTAAAAGAGGGCTTCAACCAAGGTGTCTTTAACTGTCACTCTGGTTTTAAAGCTGAGAAATTAACAGACGTTCTAGAACTGGTTAACCCAGAAGCCGAAACACCGTTTACAGAAGAGCAGATCGTTTCTCTAGAAGGCTTTGCTACTCTGCGTCGTTGGTTAGGCTCTCTAGACAACAGCTACTACGACAACCGTATTCGTAAATTCCAAGCGTACAGCGAGATCAGCAATGAACCTGCGCCACACTACGCGATGGGTTTAGACATTTACGCGACGTGGACTTCCCCAATTCGCAAATACGGCGACATGATTAACCACCGTATGCTTAAAGCACACATCTTAGGTAAAGCGCCAATTCAAACACCAGACGAAACTATTGGTGATGAACTTGCCCTGCACCGCCGTCACCACGGTATGGCTGAGCGCAATGTTGGCGATTGGTTGTACGCTCGTACTCTAGCAAACGCTCCTGTAGAAGAGACTCGCTTCCAAGCAGAGATCTTCGACATTAACCGTGCTGGTATGCGTGTGCGTCTGCTTGAGAATGGTGCAGCTGCATTTATCCCTGGTTCTCTCATTATTGATAATAAAGAGAGAATAGAGTGCAACGGTGATATGGGTACTGTATCTATCGATAAAGAAATGGTATACAAACTGGGAGACGTTTTAGAAGTAGTTCTCTTCGAAGTTAATCAGGAAAACCGTAACTTAGTAGCAAAACCTACTCAAGTATTTGCGGACTTGCCTAGCGAGCCTGAAACGACAAACGAAACCTAAGCTTAAGAGCTTTAAAGGTTACGGCTTTCAAGGTTCACTTCTAAAGGCGCTAATTATTAGCGCCTTTTTTGTAAATGTCTCATGCTTAAACAATACTTAAAAAAATAATCAATAAGCAATCAGTTTACAACGTCAAAGAAGCGCACTATGTCATCAATCACAGTTACTCAATTCAGAAACTTCATTCCCAGGAAACGGGAACGTTACCCCGCCTCTAAAAACGGTATTTTCATCGTTTCTAAAGGCAGTATTTCTTTCGTGCTACCTGATGGGACTGAAGCCTCATTGCAAGCCGGAGATTTTACTCTTTACAATTCTGGTCAGATTAAAGACATCACCGTTGACACTGAGAATGGCGAATTCAGCGCAACCTGTGTAGATTTTGATTTAGCTATTTTTCAGAAATTCATTAATCAGTTCAGTGATTTAGAACCCACACGAGTCCCAGACAAATACATTAAGTTTAATAAAACTGATACCGAAATATGCCAATTGAAAGAGCTCATCATGTCGCTCGTTCATTCATCGACTCAGAATGACTACGCACTCACTCAATTAGGTTTAGGTTTGCTCTCTCTAATGGTCGAGCAGCACCCTGCTCTGTTAGTTATTATTGCCCGAGCGTCAAGGTTAACCGTGACGCAAAAGGTCATTCATTACATTGAACAGAACATTGAAAATAATATCTCACTCGATACCCTAGCCAGCTATATGGGGATGTCACCAGCCACACTTAAGCGCCGTTTGTCGGCTGAAGACCTTTCCTTTTCAAATCTATTAAAGATAAAGCGAATCGCCCATGCAGCGACACAGCTCAGAACATCGAATAAATCTATTACTCAAATCGCTTATGAATCTGGATTTAAAAGCGCGGCACACTTCAGTACAGCCTTTAAAACCTATCATGGCAAGACTCCAAAAGACTTCCGCTCTTTGGTTGCACAGTCTTATTAGTTGCACAATCTTATTGGCTGTACTGTCTTATTGGTTGAACAGTCTTAGAAAGTACGAGTGCACATGCACATGCAGATAAAAGTATAAATCTGAAATGTGTTGGTGGGAGTTTACGAAGGTCGTTCGTTTTTGGTATCAAACCACCAGCGAACACCTAAGTAAAATGGTCACGACCAGAAGTAGGATTTAGGGTCTTTTTCTATTTCAGCCAAAATAGCATCAAGATCCTTGGATTGAGGAAGGTAAGGGTAAGGTCCCCAATTTACAGAGTCGGTTTCCGCATTATCTTCAAGTGGCACCATCACCACCCAGCAAGATAACGACTCATCAAAGGTAACGCAGGCGATCTCGTTGGTATAATCACTATGAGATGAGTCGAGTAGATAATGCGCCTGAGAAAACAGCACACCACCCTCACACTCTTCATAAAGGGATTTTCCTAGCTCTACAGGTAAACTACGATTTCGTGAAGTACAGAGCCTCTCAGCTCCAATTAAAAGACGATTCAGTTCTATATGAATAACGGACATAACACCCCTTGTAACTTCATAGAAACTTCTAAGTAGTGAATTCCTCTACTTAGCTTAGGACTCAACGATCATTTTAGCGAACAAGTGCAAACAAAATACCCGCCCTGCTCCCAGAAACGAATCCTTCTTCAGTAAACACATTCTAAAAGGGCAAAGCCGTCTAAATTTCATTAACCAGTGCCATTTTGGCAGCCACACTGTCTTTCACTAACCAGACTAACGGCTATAACGTATCCGTATAGAATTTCACAAAAGTGTCATATAACCGACCTATCATAGCCAGCAAATGTTATTAACTAGGAGTTGTTTATGTTACGAGTCGCGCTTGCCTCTCTTTTATCCTTAGCCCTGTCTTCTCAAGCTGCTTTAGCACAAGAAACCAATATTTCGGGCTCCACTTCTGTATCACGAGTGATGGATGTTTTAGCAGAGGAGTACAACAAGACTCACCCTGATAACTACATTGCGGTTCAGGGCATCGGTTCTACAGCGGGTATTACCATGGTTAATAAAGGTGTCGCTGATATTGGTATGAGCTCGCGTTACTTAACTGACCGCGAACAGGACGAAAAATTGAAGGTATTTCCAATTGCCTTTGACGGCCTAGCAGTCGTAACTAACCGTTCAAACGGTGTAAGCAACGTTACACGTGAACAGTTATTCGATATCTATAAAGGAAAAATCACAAACTGGAAAGCCGTGGGTGGTGCGGATCAGCCTATCGCAGTTGTAACTCGTGAAGCTTCTTCTGGTTCACGCTACAGCTTCGAAAGCTTGCTTGGTTTAACAAAAATCATTAACGACCGTCTGGTTTCTGACATCAACCCAAACAACTTGGTTGTAAACAGCAACAGCATGGTTAAAACGATTGTTAACCATAACCCACACGCGATTGGATTTATCTCTGTTGGTTCTATCGACCGTTCGATTAAAGCCATTACCTTTGAAGGCATAGAGCCAACATCAAAGAACATTGCTAACCACAGCTATGAATTGGCTCGCCCGTTCTTGTTGCTACACAAAACTGAATCAGTTTCTGACGAGAGCAAAGATTTCATCAAGTTCGTGAAGTCACAGCAAGGGCAAGATCTTATCGAAGAGTACGGCTACACACGTATTAAGTAGCTATTCACGAATGAAGTAAGATAAGTACTTTTAGTGATGTTATTAGGATGCTGATGATGTCGCCTTGATAGACACAAACAAAAAGAGAGAGCCTTAAGCTCTCTCTTTTTTTTTGAATCTATAATCTTCGCTTAAAAGCAGTTCCACTTATAAAAAAGCTCTAGAAGTGCAGTTGGATTACCGAAACAATCACAGCGCCAGGACGACGAATACCTTCGATTTCTACGCGAATTTCGCGTTCAATCTCTAGGCCTTTCTTAATTGGCGTTACTTTTATTAGCGTACTTTTAGCACGAACGTTACTGCCCGATTTGACAGGATATGGGAAACGTACTTGGTTAAGACCAATGTTTACAACCATCTTCGCTGTTGGGAATTGAGACTTATCAGGATCAACACTGTCAGTCAGTCTAGGAAGCAGAGACAAAGTCAAAAAACCATGTGCGATGGTTGTTTTGAACGGAGAATCTGTTTCAGCCTTAGAAGGTTCAGTATGGATCCATTGCATATCTTCAGTAACAAGGCCGAACTGGTTGATACGGTCTTGACTAACATTGATCCAGTCGCCAGTATGAATAACTTCACCGATCTGCTGATTAAGCTCATCAAACACAAGCTGTGCTTCTCGCGTTAATACGAGCGGCTGTTCTATTGGCATCTCTGGTGCATCTTCATTTACAGCAGGTTTGTGGTGATCACGAACCCAAGCAAAGAAATGGCTATTTTGCGTACGATTCAGAAAGTCACCCCAGTAATCTCTAAGAGCTGGAGACATCCATTGCATAAACTCTGAGTGTTGCGAAGACACGCTATCGCCTCGGTGTTTAAATAAATCAATGACTTTCATAAGAACCTCAATGCACAAAAAATTTCAATATAACTAGTTAATTTTGAAACACTTCACACTATTGTGCAAATGTTTTCGAGCATACACTCGTTAGCTGAACACTGTTATTTCCATAGTAAACAGACACTTAATAATAAAACATCATTTTATTACAAAACCTAAATTAGAGTGTTAGCTCCATCACAAAACGAACATTTGATTATATAAATGGCGTTTTTATTCACAAGCGGAATAAAAAAGGCTTAGCGCAATGCTAAGCCTCAGTTTTTATAAGGATTTAATCCTGTAAGGGATTAGCCTTGCAAGGCGTTAATCTTACCGGAGTTAAGTCTCCTATTCGTCATCAAGTGGAATCAACTTAGTCGTGCCACCGTGTGCCTTCTCACGCTTACGTTGCACGAATGCATAGAAGCCTGGGATTAGGAACGTACCCGCTAACAACACACATAGCAGACCGCCGATCAGTGAAATACCCAACGAGTTCTGGCTCACGTGACCTGCGCCCGCTGCGAAGATAAGCGGGAAGATACCTAAGATGAACGACCAAGAGGTCATGTTCACAGCACGGAAACGCAGCGTACCGCCCTTCACTGCCGCATCTTCAATTGATGCGTCTTTCTCTTCACGCTCCACTTTTGCGAACTCTACAATCAAGATTGCGTTCTTCGCGGCCAAGGCTATCAAGAGAACCAAACCTATTTGTGCATAAAGGTTTAGCGGTGTGCCCGTCAGATTCAATGCTAAGAAGGAGCCTAATGTTGCAACCGGTACCACTAAGATAATCGCTATCGGTATTGTCCAACTCTCGTATTGAGCCACCATAAACAAGTAGATGAAGATCAGAGCCAGTGCAAAAGCAAAGATCGCTTGGTTGCCTGCCAATACTTCTTGGTAGGCCATGCCTGTCCATTCGTACTGATAGCCCTGAGGTAAGACTTCAGCGGCTACACGTTCCATTGCAGCAATCGCATCACCGCTTGAGTAACCCGGTGCTGGTTGGCCTTGAATCACGGCACTGCGGTACATGTTGTAACGCCATGCTACATCTGGTTCAAAGATCTGGTCGTACGTTACTAATGTACTTAGCGGGATCATTTCACCATTAGACGAACGTACGTGGAATCGTTGGAGATCATCCATGCTGCTACGGTGTTCACTGTCAGCTTGCATGGTCACGCGGAAGTTCTTACCAAACATGGTGAAATCGTTCACATACAGAGAACCTAGGTTACCTTGTAGTGTTTGGAAGATTTCCGACAACGGAATACCTAACTGTTGCGCTTTCTCACGGTCGATATCGACATAGTAGTGAGGAACGTTGGCACGGAAAGTACTGAACGTATGTGAAATCTCAGGCTGTTTGTTCGCCTCAGCAATCACGTCATTCATTACCATCGCCAGATCAGTACGACTACGACCTAATGTATCTTCTAGAACAAATTCGAAACCAGAAGCAGCACCCATACCCGGAACTGCTGGAGGTCCCATTGCAAACACAATAGCTTGAGGCAGTTCTGTGGCCGCTCGACCATTAATACGTTGTGAGATAGCTTGTGCGGAATGTTGACCATCCAGTGCGTTACGCATATCCCAATCATGCAGTTTGATAAATAGCGACGCGCCATTCGAAGCAGAAGCGCCTGTCATGAATGCGTAGCCGTTTACCAGTGTCACACCATCAACACCCGGCTCTTGCTCAACCATCTCTAGCAACTGCTCAGTCACATCTTCTGTACGAGACAGTGATGCCGCGTCAGGAAGCTGCACGTTAACCAGCAAAATACCTTTATCTTCTTGAGGTACAAACGCCGTTGACGTCGTTTTCGCGAAGTAAGTAACCGCTGCTAGCGCCACAACAAAGAAGGTAAACAGCAGAACACCTTTTTTCACAAGGAAACCCGCGATTTGGCCGTATTTGTTAGTAACAGACTCTAGGCCACGGTTGAATGCTTGGTACCAACGTGCTGTGTTACCACCGCCCTGTTTAAGAACCAATGAACACAATGCTGGTGACAGCGTTAGAGCGTTAATAGAAGAGATAACAACCGCAATACAGATAGTCAGAGCGAACTGACGATACATGATGCCAGTAATACCCGGCAACATCGCCACAGGGATAAACACGGCAAGAAGTACCAGTGTTGATGTAACGATAGGACCCGTTACTTCTTTCATCGCAATCAGTGTTGCTTTACGCGGTGAAATCGTTGGGTCTTTGGCCATCGTCGTATCGACGTTTTCGATAACCAAGATCGCATCATCTACCACGATACCAATCGCCAGTATCAAACCAAACAGGGTTACCGTGTTGATGGTAAATCCTGTCATCTGCATGACGGCAAAGGTACCAATCAACGACACCGGAATCGCAACCACAGGAATCAGGGTTGCACGCGCACTACCCAAGAACAGATACGTCACCGCGATAACCAGCAAGATAGCTTCGATCAGCGTTTTCACTACGCCCTTAATCGACTCTGCAACAAAGACTGTGGTGTCATAACTCGCCTCGTAAGCCACACCTTCAGGGAAGTTAGTACTTAGATTGTCGAGCATCGCCATGACCGCTTTACCACTTTCCAACGCGTTTGCGTCTGACTGAAGTGACAGCGTTACGATTGAAGCGTCTTGTCCTCGGTATTTACCATTGCCATCGTAGAATTTTTTACCTAACTCAACGCGTGCAATGTCTTTTAAGTAAACGGTTGAACCATCTTGATTTGCGCGAAGTACAACATTTTCAAACTCATCAGCCGTTTCTAAGCGGCCTTTTGTCACCAAGTTGAACTGTACTTCTTGTGGATTGGCGTATGGTGCAGCACCAATACGACCGGCAGCGACTTGAACATTTTGTTCGGCCAATGCGCCATACACATCAGATGTTGTTAGGTTCAGGTTAGCCATTTTCTCAGGGTCTAACCAAACACGCATCGAATACTCACCGCCGCCCAACACGTTTACTTCACTAATACCCGACACACGTGCCAGTTGATCTTTAATGTTTAAGTTTACGTAGTTGATCAGGAACTGGTCGTCATACTCACCGTTTGGAGAGTAAAAGTTCAATACCATCAAAAGGTCAGGTGAACGTTTCTTAACCGTTACGCCAACCATTCTAACTTCTTGTGGAAGCTTCGATTCGATTTGGGCTACTCGGTTCTGAACGTTGACCTGAGCCATATCAGCATCAGTACCGACATCAAAGGTCACATTAAGATTGTATGAACCGTCGTTAGCACTTTTAGAAGACATGTAGATCATATCTTCCACGCCATTCACCGACGTCTCTATGGGGTCGGCTATCGCCTGTTCCACCACTTCAGCACTGGCACCCGTGTAGAATGCCGATACACTGACCGATGGTGGGCTAATTTTTGGATATTCGGCCACTGGTAAGATAGCGAGAGAGATCGCACCCGCCAGCGTTAATATTATGGATATGACAAGGGCAAACTTAGGCCTTTGAATAAAGAAACGACTTAACATAAATAGCCCTCTTACTCAGCTTGTTCAGCAGAAGCTTGAATACGAACGGACATACCATTACGTACACGCTGTAGGCCTTGAGTGATCACCGCGTCGTCTTTCTCTAATCCAGATTGAACAATCACGCCACCTTCAACTTGTCGCCCCATCTCAATATTTCTACGCTCAGCGACTGGTGCAGCTTCGCCTTCAACCAGTACCATTACAAAGTCACCTTCTAGGTCGGTTTGAACTGCACGTCGCGGGATAGTCACAACATCAATAGATTGTTTTTCACGTAGATCAACGCGAACGTGTTGGCCTGGAAGTAGTTGCTGATTCGGGTTATCAGCAATGGCGCGCATCGCGATTGTACCAGTATTAAGGTTGATACGGTTGCCCAAGAAATCAAGCTGACCTAGATGTTCAAACGCTTCACCATTCTCAAGTATGATCTGAACTTCAACCCCTGCAGAGTCACTGCTGCCGTCGCCTTCAATGCGATCCATCCCTAACTCAATACGCTCACGTTCACTGATGCTGAACGACGCATGGATTGGGTCTAGGCTAACCAACGTAGTTAATACACCTGAAGACGGCGAAACCAGATCACCCGTACTCACTTTGGTGTCGCTGATTCTTCCAGAAAAAGGCGCGGTAATTTGGGTATGGGAAAGCTGAACATTGGCTGCGTTTAGCTGAGCATGGCTAGCTTCAAGTTGTGCTTGAGAGCCTAATAAGTTTGCCGTCAACGCATCGAATTCCGATTGAGAAATGCTGCCCTTCGGGAGAAGATTTTTACCACGGTTAAAATCAAGTTCGGCTTTTTTAAGGTTCGCATTCGCTTGAGCAACAGAGGCTTTTGCACTTGCAACTTCAGCTTCAAACGAAGATGGTTCGATCGAGTAAAGCAATTGGCCCTTTTCGACCATTTGACCTTCATTGAAATGACGGCTTTGTAGATAGCCTGAAACCTGCGCGGTGATAGCCGTGTCTTCAACGGCTTCAATACGACCGATGTACGACTTACTTTGCTGGTGAGAAACAACGCTAACATCCTGTACAGCTACGAGAGGTAGAGGCGCTTGCTTGGCATTTTGAGCATCTTGCCCACACCCAGCAAGAATAAGAGAGCTTGCAAGAGCCGTAAGGATCAACTTTTTACGCATGGTTATACCGTCACTTATTAGTATTTGAACAGCATAAAATTTACGTAACACACTCGTCACCATTGTCCGAGGAATATCAATTATAACTAGCCAAAGTGTATCAATATGTTAATTGAAACCAAGTGCTTATAAAGTGATTACAAACGCGTTACAATTCCTAAGTAAATCAACCTCTCAGCTTTTGTTCTCTATGGATATTGTCTAACATAATGTATGGTCAGACAGATAAGCATTCACATTTAATTGTTAAGGAATTCTCATGATTTCAAAATGGGCTAAACGTTTCTATCAAATGGCGGAATTGGTCGGTTCTTGGAGTAAAGATCCTTCAACTCAAGTCGGCGCCGTAATCACTAAGCACAACCGTATTGTTTCCGTTGGTTTTAATGGCTACCCACATGGCGTGTCTGATAGTGCGGATACTGATGACAGAGAAATGAAGTACCTTAAGACGCTTCACGCTGAAGAAAATGCAATCTTGTTTGCTAAACGTGATTTAGACAGTTGTGAAGTTTGGGTGACTCACTTCCCTTGTCCGAACTGTGCAGCAAAAATCATCCAAACTGGGATTTCAGCGGTACATTGCCCAGAGCAAAGTGAAGATTTCCTTTCTCGTTGGGGCGATAAAATCAAGATAAGCCAAGATATGTTTGAGCAAGCTGGTGTCGAAGTAGACTGGTTACCACTCGCTGACCTGGACTAATATCAAAGCTAAATTTCAGATACAAAAAAGCCGAGAGTCGATATATCGCTCTCGGCTTTCTTTTTTTCGGGCGCTATAGTTTGGACACTATAGTTTAGACGCTGTAGGTTGGTCGCAATAGACTGACGAGTAAATTAATCGTTGCTTGGGAATGCAAGAGCGTAAGCTTCCATGAAATCCTTACGGATATCCTGTTCAAGGTGAATCGCTTTTTCGGTCGGACAGAAGATCATAAAGTGCACTTCTTGCTCACCCGTCGAACTGCTCGTGATATGGATATGAGGCTCAGATCCCGGAAGATCAACGCCAGCGTGTTTTTCGATCACACCGTTATAACGGCGGGCAACATCGATAAATTCTTCACAATGCTCTTCAATTTTAACGATAAGGCCCGGCACCATTGGATATAGGTTAACGAAGTCTTTGACCGTCACAAAAAAGTTATGATAAACGTAGCGCTTCATGAAATTAAGGTTCTTGACCGGGTAGGTGAAGAACATGCTATTGGGCAGCGTGGCTGTCTTGCCAGTGAAGTGATATTGCCCGTGATATAGGTCGATTTCCTGAATCACAGTCGCCATCAAATTGTGCTCAATCACCTCACCGCTGATTTTACCCACTTCGATCCAGTCACCGATTCTAAATGAGCGAGAACTCGCACGCTGAATAGAACCGGTGAAACACAAAATGATCTCTTTAGACGCAACGACTATAGCAACAGCAATGGCCGTTACTGACAGCGCAAACTCGCTGATTTCAGATTTCCACAGCACAAATAAAGTGACCATAATAATGGCAAACGTACCGTTCTTGGTACGTGACATCCAGTTACGTTGATCTTCACTGAGAAAAGCGACATCACCACGGATTCGAGACAGAGTGATTCGTCGGATTATTAATATAATGCAGATGATCAGCACACTAAAAATAAACTTATTAGCGAGTAAGAAATCGATCACTTGCCACAACTTTTCCATTACGTATTCCTTTGTATTACAACAATTAAGCTTTATAACGACGAGCTTTACAGCGACTGACTCAACCCAAAAAACGCATTATAAAAAAGCGCTCAAAAATAGAGCGCTCCTTTTCATGATTAATTCAGCTTAGGTAAGGCTATCATTTTATCTTGGCAGAAGTAATAAATTGACCAAAAGTTTCACACCAAATCACAACCGTATTAAATCGATTAAGATCAGTACCTTCAGGCAGCTCAACCATAAATCGGTCGAATGTTTTTACATCTCCGACTCTCAGTAAATCGCTTTTACTATCATTGAAGGCTTGTTCGGTTTCAATAAACTTAGGTGATAGGTAAACTTTATAATCCGGTCCCGGTGCCAGTTCACCTTCAAAAGCTATCGCACTTTCAGAAACAGAAACGATGCCTTCTCCCCAATGCAAAAAGTCACTGTCTTGTCGGTCTTTAGTGAACTCGCCTGTGTAGATAGCCTGCTGACTGATCGCTTCAACAGAACTTGAGGAAGGAGAATCAGGCTCAATCAAGATAGGTAGTGCATAGACACCAAGCCCAAAACCAAAAGCACCCACGGCTAAGTGGGTGCAAAGTAAAACTAACTTTTTCATCGCGTACTCCCTTATGCTTAAAGAGAGTATTATTGAATACTCTTAAAAATACAAAGAGATATAACGCTTTGATATCCTATTTTTGGTAATGAGTCGCCGTACGCTGAGACAATTCGACAATCACTTTTACCGCTTGCTCCATGCCTTGAATGGTAATGAACTCATGAATACCGTGGAAGTTATAGCCGCCAGTGAAGATATTCGGACATGGTAGCCCCATGAAAGATAAGCGAGCGCCGTCTGTACCGCCTCGGATCGGCTTGATCATGGGCTCAACATCGCACTCAATCATCGCTTGCTTCGCTAATTCAATAATATGTTGATGCGGTTCAACCATCTCTTTCATATTGAAGTAGCTATCGGTTAGCACCAGCTCAACACGGCCTTTCTCAAGACGCTCATTCAGCTCATCCACTTTCTGTTGCATGAATGCCTTACGCGCTTCTACACCCTCACGTTCAAAATCACGGATGATGTAACCCAGTTCAGAACGCGCCACACCCATTTCAGCTGATTTCAGGTGGTAGAAACCTTCATAACCTTCTGTGCACTCTGGTGTTTCTTGCGTTGGCATCATCAATTGGAATTGCGCCGCGATGTTCATCGAGTTCACCATTTTACCTTTTGCGGTACCTGGGTGAACATTTACGCCATGACAGACAACATCGGCGCTCGTGGCATTAAAGTTCTCAAATTCCAACTCACCGACTGGACCACCATCAATGGTATACGCCCACTCAGCACCGAACTTCTCAACATCAAACAGGTTCGCACCACGGCCGATCTCTTCGTCTGGTGTGAAACCAATACAAATATCGCCGTGTTTGATCTCTGGATTCGCTTTGAGGTAAGCAATTGCACTGATTATTTCAGCGATGCCCGCTTTGTTGTCGGCACCAAGCAGAGTCGTACCGTCAGTCGTAATAAGGTCATGGCCATGCAAGGTATCAAGATCTGGGTATTGGCTTGGATTCAGGCATTCACCGCTTGCACCTAATTCTATCGTTCCACCTTGATAATCTTTAATCACCTGTGGTTTCACGTTAGCGCCGGAAGCATCAGGAGCGGTATCCATATGTGCGACAAAGCCAATGGCAGGCACATCGTAATCGACATTCGACGGCAGTTTCGCCATCAAATAGCCATTTTCATCTAAAGAGACATCAGTTAACTCTAATGCGATCAATTCTGATTTTAAGGCTTCAGCAAATGTTATTTGACCCGGTGAACTTGGGCACTGCTGATTAGAAGGATCGGATTTAGTATCAAAAGTAACGTAATTCAGAAAACGTTCTACAAGCTTTTCCATAATTCATCTCACCATGGATTAAGTAATTGATTTACTGACTTAATTATTATGTCGATAAGCGATACATCGTTAAATTAAGACGAACATAGAGTCAGTAGCGAGGTTTTTCATCTTACGCCCCTGACCATGTATGTAATTGCTCTACATCATTATTGTGCGAAATTAGACGAGCTTCCTATACTTGAAATAAGAGGGTTTCGTCAGTTCAACATTGCATACGGATGATAAGAGATCGCTTTGTACGCATTCTACGCCCTCCGCTCTCAGCCTAAAAAAAGTACAAAGTGGATGATGATCACAATTTATCCTTGATGCAGAATCTGTCATACGTTACACGGAGACACAGTTATGACGATTAATAAATATTTCATTTTATCTCCTCAAGCCTCTGAGGAAACGCTTCAACCAGCATTAACTGAGAAAGAAGTTCAAAGGCAGGAAGCTCTAAGACAGGCGCAATCTCAAGGTGGGTTTGACACCAACGCGACCTCGTAACTTAATCAATACTCAGAACATATTTAAGAACCCCTAATAAAAGAGCTCTACTTCTCTATGATGTAGAGCTCTTTTGTCTTTGACTCTTCTTCTCTCTTTCTATGATGTCCTATTCAGGCGTCGAACCCATTCACGTTTTGTGACTCCCCTACTTTATATCTATAGCTCCACGACTATGCAGCTAGCTCATTCGCTACGTTGAGAAATGACTCATTAAACTTCCCTCAGCCATACCTTGTCGTGTCATTTTGTGCTAATAATTTATATTCGTTTTCATTCCTCACTCGCTCTCTTTTCAAAAACTCTAATGCGAGTACCAGAGAACTTAACCACAGGAATCCCGAATTCAATGGAATATTCAAAACTAGGAAGTAGTCAAATTCCCGTTTCCCGCATCTGTCTTGGCAGCATGACTTGGGGGCTGCAAAATACGCAACAGCAAGCCGACCAACAAATCGAATACGCACTAAGCCAAGGTATTAACTTCATCGATACTGCAGAAATGTATGCGGTTCCCCCGTCTCCAGAGACCTACGGCAAAACAGAAGCGATTATTGGTAACTGGCTATCGCGCCACCCGCAGCGCCGCCAAGAACTGATCATAGCGAGTAAGATTGCAGGCCCAGGTCTTCCTTGGGTTCGAGATGGTGGTCCTATAACGGGTAAAGCCGTAATCGAAGCGGTTGATGCGTCATTAAAGCGTCTACAGACTGATTATATCGACCTATATCAACTGCATTGGCCAAATCGAAATACACCTCACTTTGGAAAACAGTTCCCAAATCAAATTCGCTTCAGTGATATCGACCGAAAGCAGCATGAAGGGGAAATGTTGGAGATCCTTCAAGCCCTAGCGAGCTGCATTAAAGCAGGAAAAATCCGTCATGTTGGTTTGTCTGATGACACCACTTGGGGCATCAACACTTATCTCAAGCTGAGCGAAAAACACGATTTGCCACGCATGGTCTCGATTCAGAATGAATTCAGCCTGCTGCACGCAAAAGACTGGCCGTATCTGATTGAGAACTGTGTGCATGAAGATGTCGCTTACCTGCCTTGGTCACCGTTATCTGGAGGAATGCTCAGTGGCAAATACATTGATGGTGCGAGACCAGAAGGAAGCCGTTGGACTTACATGCAGCGTAAAGGCATTTTCCGCGACACTGAGTCTGCCAATGAAGCCGTAAAAGGATATGTCGAAGTTGCGAACTCTCATGGATTTACGCCGAGCCAGCTTGCATTAGCATGGTGTAATCAAGTCGATGGTGTTACCTCATCCATCATTGGGGCGACCACGATGGAGCAGCTAAAAGAGAACGTGGCTGCTTTCAGTAAGCCATTATCAGAAGAGATTCTTACCGATATCAACACAGTGTTTAAGCGCTATCCTGTTCCATATTAAGCTGTAGTTCACCCAGCCTTCTCAGTTTGTCTAGCCTGTTCAGCTTAATCTTTGGTAAGTAAATCAGATAAGAGCGTACTATTTAGTACGCTTTTCTTTTTGTAAGTGGGTCGCTTTGCTTTTTATGTGGATCGCATTGAGCTATCACGCTTTTGGTTCTCCAACCTTTGCTCTATAATGCGCGGGCTTATATCTAGGATAAAAACATGATTTCAAAAAACCAATTAAAACTCCTTCGTGCTTTGGGCCAAAAGAAACAACGTAAAGCCCACGGCTTGTTTCTAGTTCAAGGTGAAAAGAACGTTCTTGAGCTGTTCAATAGTGACTTAGTCGTGAAGAACGTCTTTGCTACCGCTGATTTCTTATCTGAAAATCACGCTTCACTTATTGAGTTTGATTGTGTTGAAGCCTCGCTAGATGACCTAACCAAAGCGAGTACTTTGGTGAGTAACAATGCCGCGATTGCTGTCGTTGAGATCCCAACATTTGAACTGCCAAAAGCAACTGGGTTGATGATTGCACTGGATGGCGTATCTGATCCGGGCAACCTAGGTACCATTATTCGCGTAGCAGACTGGTATGGTATTAAGCATATCGTTGCGAGCAGCGATTGTGCAGACCCATACAACCCTAAGACCATCAGTGCAACTATGGGTAGCTTTGGCCGAGTACACGTAAGCCAAACAGACTTACCGGCTTATTTAGAACAAGCGAACCTACCGGTTTACGGCGCGTTCTTAGAAGGCGAAAGTGTTCATAAGACAGAATTTACTGCCAATGGCATTTTGCTGATGGGTAGCGAGTCTCACGGTATTCGTGAACATGCGGCTAAATTCGTGACAGACAAGATTACGATTCCAGCTTTCGGGGGCGCGGAGTCTTTGAACGTAGCAATGGCGACCGGTATTATTCTCGACAACATGCGTCGTCAGCATAGCTAGATTTCATAGGCTAACGAGCCAATCGACAGTGTTCAGGTATTAAAAAAGGCGTATTGATTAAATCAGTACGCCTTTTTATTTGAGTTCTTTTCAACAACTACTTTTCTAGCATTGCCAACTTATCAGACACACCATTCCACTTTTCAGCTTCATCCATCGGTGCTTTTACTTCCGTTTGTACCGGCCAAATCTCGGCAAGCTCGGCATTCACTTCAATAAAGATCTTTTGATCTTCTGGCAGTTCATCTTCTTGGAAGATCGCTTGAGCATCACATTCAGGTACACATAAACCACAATCAATGCATTCGATTGGGTTAATTACCATGAAATTAGGGCCTTCATGGAACGCATCTGCGGGGCATACCGCCACACAGTCTGTGTATTTACATTGAATACAGTTATCGCCTACGACAAATGCCATGATGCTCTGCTCTATAAGTTAGTCAAAATTGAAGAATGGAGGATAATACTCATCCCAAGGCAAAATTCAACATCATACGACTCTAATATCGTGTCTATTTGCTCGATGCTTCCAAATTAGTATGACAGATAAATCAATTTCTCGTAAAATGCGCGCCATTGTGAGCTTATCGCTTCTTTCAACATCAGCGTTTTATCAAACTCTGTATTAAGAAACGATCTAGCTAAGACACCTATAAAAACGAGACATCAAAATGATACGTTTAACCGAAATTAAACTCCCACTAGACCATGAAGAGTCAGCCATTCAAGACGCTATTGAAGCAAAGCTTGGCATTAACGCTGATCAGGTACTTTCTTTTAATATCTTTAAACGTGGCTACGATGCTCGTAAGAAATCAAAAATCTTACTTATCTACACGCTTGATGTTCTCGTTGAAAACGAAGCTGAGTTGTTAGAACAATTCATCAGCGACCCGCACGTAAAAGTGACTCCTGACATGGAGTACAAATTCGTGGCTAAAGCGGTTGAGAACCAAACTGAGCGCCCTGTGGTTATCGGTTTTGGCCCTTGTGGTCTATTCGCTGGCCTTGTGCTTGCTCAAATGGGCTTCAACCCAATCATCGTTGAGCGTGGCAAAGAAGTTCGTGAACGTACGAAAGATACCTTTGGTTTCTGGCGTAAGCGTACTCTAAACACAGAATCAAACGTACAGTTTGGTGAAGGTGGCGCAGGTACATTCTCTGACGGTAAGCTATACAGCCAAGTTAAAGATCCAAAGCACTACGGCCGTAAGGTAATCGAAGAGTTTGTTGCTGCAGGCGCACCAGAAGAAATTCTATACGTAAGTAAGCCGCACATTGGTACCTTTAAACTGGTTACGATGATCGAAAAGATGCGCGCTTCTATCATTGAGCTAGGTGGCGAAATCCGCTTCAGCACTCGCGTAGACGACGTTCACATGGAAGATGGCCAAATCACTGGCTTAACGCTTTCTAACGGTGAAGAGATTAAATCTCGCCACGTAGTACTGGCTGTTGGCCATAGTGCTCGTGATACGTTTGAAATGCTGCACGAACGTGGCGTTTACATGGAAGCTAAGCCTTTCTCTGTTGGCTTCCGTATCGAACACAAGCAAGCTATGATCGATGAAGCTCGCTTCGGCAAGAACGCGGGCAACCCTATCCTAGGTGCTGCGGACTACAAACTAGTACACCACTGTGAGAACGGCCGTACTGTATACAGCTTCTGTATGTGCCCGGGTGGTACTGTGGTTGCAGCGACTTCTGAAGAAGGCCGCGTAGTAACCAATGGCATGAGCCAATACTCTCGTGCAGAACGTAACGCAAACAGTGCCATCGTTGTGGGTATCGACCCTGAACGCGATTACCCAGGTGACGCACTAGCAGGTATCCGTTTACAGCGTGAGTTAGAAAGTGCCGCTTATGTTCTAGGTGGCGAGAACTACGACGCCCCTGCACAGAAAATCGGTGACTTCCTGAAAGGTCGCGATCCAAGTGAGATTGGTGAAGTAAAACCATCATTCACGCCGGGTATCCACCTAACAGACATTTCAAAAGCACTACCTGATTTTGCTATCGAAGCAATTCGTGAAGCAATCCCAGCGTTCGAGAAGAAGATCAAAGGCTTCTCTACTCCAGACGGCCTACTAACAGGTGTTGAGACGCGTACGTCTTCTCCTGTATGCATCAAGCGTGGCAAAGACTATCAAAGCATCAACTTAAAGGGCTTCTTCCCTGCAGGTGAAGGTGCAGGCTATGCTGGTGGTATCCTATCTGCTGGTATCGATGGTATTAAGGCTGCAGAAGCGCTAGCGATATCAATGGCCGAACAGAACCAAGCTGAGAAAATTGAGATCGCTTAGGCGCTTTCGATAAAGCAAAGCTAAATAGCGGTCAGCTAAAACTAAAAATCCAGTGTCTTGTAGACACTGGATTTTTTTATTGCGTACGGATTATGTAGATTTAGTCGGTATCGACTCTGGCTTTACTTACAAGTGTCTTTTGACCAGGTCACACCATCATCTGAACACTCAAATCGACTTGTTCCATTCTGGTAATAATAACCTTTAGTCCAGTTACCTTGAGAATATTTAGACGTTATCGTTTGAGTATAATCAAACGGCGTATTTTCAATGTACGCATACTTATGTCTGTTCCAGCTGTCAGAGCCATATGAACTGTTGTCATTAAAATCTACCGATAGGTAATTGAGCGCATCAAAGTCGCTGCGCGACACACTATCCAATGAATCACCTAGATTAACCCACTCTGGATGTGGTGCGTTATTTTCAAAATTAAATTTCGCTTGTACTTGGGTAAACTGATCTTTGTAGTCACCGACAACATCTGCCGACAAGGTTTGCATGAATCCAGCACCGATATTTTGACGTGAACAACTTTCCCAATCAGGTTGTTTAGACCAACCACGGTTCAACACACCAAAGGTCGCGAGTGAGTTAGGCAAAACCTGCTGCTTGATCGTCTCTTGCACCGAACATGAATATTCAGTTCCATCACTATCCAATGAGAACCAAGCTTCTTTGTCATACTCTAAGCCATTTTTCTTTTGGCCATTACGCTCAATATGTTTATTTAAAGCCAGCTCAGTCTGCAGATCAGCGGACACTTCATGTTCAATGACAATCAGCTTGTCTGCGGTCATCACCGTTTTAACTTTATACCACTTATTTATTTCGTTCTTCTTAGCGTAATCCCAATGTTCCCAGTAATAATCAACATAAGCTTGTTGGGCTTTTGGATTCTCTTTTTGAATCTCTTTGGTCTCTTGATACGACTTTTTGATAGCCGGCATCATTTTTTGCGCTAAGTCATAGAGCTCAGTATTTTGATCTTTAACGAAATCTCCATACAAGTCTTCAACTGCGATGTTGTATCGATTGGCAATGCGGAAGTCATGATCTTTCACATTTTGGATAATGCTATTTTGGGTGTTTACGGCTTGCTTCAAAGCTGAACAACTGTTTAAGCCACCTTTGTGCAAATCAGCTTGAATCTCGTTCCATAACACTGTGGTTAATGGTGTCGTTGACTTGATTTCTAAATCAGAACTCACCGTCATGACTGGCGGAAATACTAACTGATAAGGTTCAGTAATCGGCGAGTTTGGGCTATCCGCATCAATTGCGCCGACCGGTACGTTCACTACGATTGGAGCGTAGTCCATGCAGTCAGAATTAGAACCCGTTAAAGATAACTGATAGCTGCCTTCATCGTCTGTGATGCTGCTTGGCTCACCTTCATCTAACACACCGTTATAATTGATGTCCAAAAACGCGGTCGCCCCTGAAATATAACCATCGATAGCCACACCTTGTAAGGTTTTTGTTTGAGGAGCGGAAGCACTGGTACTGCTACCACCGCCTCCTCCGCCACAAGCCGTAAGGCCACCAGCGATAAGTGCGATAGAAATAAGCTTAAGTTTCATTCGATGAGATCCTAATGAAATACATTAATAAGTAGGGTTGTCATTGGGGGGATGACCGAGAATGACTGTGATAGTCATGGTCAGTCATAATAGCGATTGGTATTCAAAAGAAACATGAAAGGGTGCTAGGCAATTTATGCATGTTTTGTTCTAACGAAAGGTCTTAAATGGACTAATTACATATCGCTTGAAGATATCCAGAGTTTATAGAAATCACTGTAGCCAGTTTGATTGATCTCTACGCCTTGAACCTCAACACTATTAAAAACCTTCTCTTTGCCGTGAAATAACGGACAAAGTAACTTCTGTTGATAAAGCGAATCTTCAATTTCTAGCAAGTCGCTCATTGGCTTCTCGCCACTCACAGCGGCTCTAACTCTCTCGCAATGCGCCCTCATCTCCAAATTGTTGAAAATGAATCTGAGGCCAGATGAAGCAAGTAGCCAATCGTAAAGGCCATAATCGGCTGGCTGTTCGATAACTTCTTCAATGAATAACAGGTCTGCCGACTCACTCATGGAGCTAGGGTCACTGATATTGGGAAGCTCAACAACTTCAATAATGACACCTGTCTTTACAATCGTTTGTTGCAGCCAGTCAGCCATCTCTTGAAGTAAAGGAATCGTCATTCTAGGTCGTGTTAACACAACAGTGCCCGTCAAAATAGGAATGGGATTGCTGCATGTTAATTTACTAGGCGAGAAAGAGAGATCATCCGTCACCATATCAGCATCAAACTCTTTACTGCTGGACTTGATAA
Source organism: Vibrio splendidus (assembly GCF_003345295.1). Taxonomy (NCBI): domain Bacteria; kingdom Pseudomonadati; phylum Pseudomonadota; class Gammaproteobacteria; order Vibrionales; family Vibrionaceae; genus Vibrio; species Vibrio splendidus. Next base: position 720,358 of record NZ_CP031056.1, on the reverse strand, counting down.
ACGATACCAGCCTGTCGAGTTCTTCAGGGGTTATGCCTGCGTTTTCTCTACGATTAACTGCAAGATACGAAAGTGCATTGATTGTGGTTTCTTCCGCTACACCAGACTTATTGAAACTGAGAGTATGATCATTTAAGCCATCAATATCCGTCAGCGTGATCTGCTCTAACAGTGAGTGTTGAGCAAAGTAACCACGGTGACGTTTTAGAATAAGGCGCTCTTCGCTCCAATCATCCAAAGAGAAAGGTCCCGTTCCAATATACGCACTGCGTCCACTAGCAAAATAGCTACGCTTGCAACGGTAGATAGACGCGTGTGCACTACACAGCGCATAGATAAACATTGGGTTTGCGCGCGCTAACTCGATAGTTAGTTTTTTCTCACCCACCACATGAACATCATTCACCTGCTCAAATAAAGACTGTACCGGGCCATCTATGTTTTTTAACCGTAACAAACATTGAACGACATCTTTTGCACTCAAGGTTTCACCGTCATGGAAAACAACATTAGGCCTTAACCAAAAATGCAGAAAGCGACCTTCTATCTTCCAATGGTGGGCAAGACTGGCTTGAGGCTCGCCATTAAGATCTTGAACTAACAAAGTATTATAGATACTTCTCAGAATTTGATGTTCAGCGATTCTATAGGTTTTGGCGGGCTCAAGATTATCAACCCAGGGGTATTGAGTGATCAACAAATGATCATGCTGTTGATTGAAAAGGTTATGTTTTTCAGTGGCTAGCGTCAGTGCCTTTATTGCGGTATCACCATAGCTTTCTAAAAGGCGAGGAATTACGTTAAAGCGACCTTGCTCTAACTGAAGCGCTAAAACTTGCTCTAATGCTTCAGGGAAGCTAAGCAAAATTTTAAATTGACTAAGCCTCCCTCGTCCTTTGGACGGAATCCAACAAATCCACTGGAATTCAGATAGGCATTTCAGGACGATCGATGTGTTTCTACGAGAAGTAGAAAGCGAGTGTTCCAGATCATCTATCGTTAGGTGGTACTCTTCACCTAGTTCATATTTGACCAGCAGTTGTTGGAATCTACGTAAGTTCGCGTCGTTCAATGGGTATCCAAATTAAAGCGTCTAAAGGAACGAGAATAGCTATCACAAAAATATGGTCTCTATTTACTCGTTCAAAATTGGAATATGCTTTGTGAAACTGTTGATATAAATATTATCAAGACCCAATTTAGTTTATAAACACCTCTTTTAGCAAACAAAATAACCAATGATGATACATAGTCGTAATCAAAATAAGAGATGCGTTTAGTCTTTGACTGAATTCGTTATTTGGTCTGAATTCCACTTCCCTTCATGAATCGCAGAATTGACGTCTCTTCTTGGTAACCAGCCCATGGTTTCAAGTTCGGGTTTATCTTTGAAGTGTTCAACGTAGCCGATACATAAGTACGCCACGATATCGATGTCTTCCGGGATATCTAATGCGTCTCGCAGTGTTGAGTCATGCAGGATGCTCACCCAACCTAGCCCTAGGTTTTCAGCTCTTGCCGCGAGCCATAAGTTTTGAACCGCACACACGGTGCTGTACAGATCCATCTCTTGTTTGATGGTTCTACCTAAAACAACTTTTCCGGTTCGATTACGGTCACAAGTGACGCAGATACCGATAGGTGATTCGACGATACCTTCGAGCTTTAGACGCTTATACATCGCCTGCTTTTCATCGGGGAACATTTCCGCGGATTCTGCATGTGCTTGATTGAAGCCGGCTTTGATTTGTTGCTTGGTTTCAATATCACGGACAACGACAAAGTCCCAAGGCTGCATAAAACCAACACTCGGCGCATGGTGCGCTGCGGTTAGCACACGCATCAAAACGTCTTCTGGGATCTCATCAGGAAGAAACTGACCACGAACATCTCGGCGAGAAAAAATCGTTTTATATACTGCATCGCGTTCATTCGGCGTAATTTCCATACATCCCTGTCTTATCGTCGTCTTATTGAGCCAGTATTATCCAACTAAAGTGTCTATGTTACTAGCGGTACACAAGCAACATGGTAGAATGCCGCCATTAATCTTATCCTTGTATAAGATTGTTAAACCTTTCCATCGCTATTTAGCCAAATCATACCGAGAAACTTATGCCATTTTCCAAGCTTGGATTAAGCTCACCTATTGTTAAAGCCGTTGCAAAACAAGGCTATGAAAAGCCAACCTCTATTCAAGAAAAAGCAATTCCGATTGTACTTTCTGGTAAGAACCTTATTGCTGCTGCACAAACAGGTACAGGTAAAACTGCGAGCTTTGTTCTCCCTATCTTAGAAATGCTAAGTAAAGGTGAAACACAGCGTAAAAAACGCATTCGCGCCGTTATTCTTACACCTACGCGTGAGCTTGCGGTTCAAGTTGAACAGAACATTACTAAGTACGCGAAGTTCCTAAACCTTACATCATTAGCGATGTACGGTGGCGTGTCTTACCAACACCAGAAAGATCGTCTTATTGAAGGCGTAGATATTCTTGTGGCAACACCAGGCCGTTTGATCGACATGTACGGACAACGTGCCGTTCACTTTGATGAAGTTGAAGTTCTGGTTCTTGATGAAGCTGACCGCATGCTAGACATGGGTTTTATTGAAGACATCAACAAGATCATCGCGCGTTTACCACAAAACATCCAAAACCTGTTGTTCTCAGCGACGCTATCAACGCCTGTCCGTGCCCTAGCGAAAAGCGCAATCAGTGAAGCGGAAGAGATTTCTATTGCCAAAACTGACGCCTCTAAAGCGAACATCGAACAGTGGTTGGTGACAGTAGATAAGGATCGTAAGTCGGCACTATTGAGCCATATGATTACTGATGGTGATTGGGACCAAGCGCTTATCTTTATTGAAACCAAGCACGGCGCGGCGAAGTTAGTTGCTCAACTGGAAAAACGTGGTATCCAAGCAGAGGCTTTCCACAGTGGACGTAGCCAAGCGATTCGTGAAAAAATCTTAGCTGATTTCAAGAAAGGTAACCTAAAATACTTGGTTGCGACTGGTGTTGCTGCGCGTGGTATCGATATCGATAACCTAAGCCGCGTAGTTAACTACGACATCCCATTCCCTGCGGACGATTATGTTCACCGTATTGGTCGTACAGGTCGTGCGGACGCGTCTGGTGAAGCGATCTCTTTCCTATCGAAAGACAACTTCAAGAACCTATGTATTATTGAAAAACGTCTTGGTCACTTGATTGAACGACGTGTAGTTGAAGGTTTCGAACCACGTAAAGAAGTACCAATCTCTGTATTGAACTTCGTGCCTAAAAAGAAAAGAGACCTGCAGCAACCTGAGTAATTTCAAATTTAGACAATGCGAGAGTCGCGTTAATCAAAATATAAATGAAACGAAGCCCAATACGGCTTCGTTTTGTTCTTTGAAACACGAATACAAGGCAGGTAACTAGATGATCACTCCTATCGCAACGAGATTAACCCGTGGGCAAGATCTAAAACTTGAGCTCCAAAAGCTTGTGACAGCGCACAATATCTCAGCGGGCTCTGTCGCGTCTTGTGTCGGTTGTGTTTCTCAACTCAATATTCGTTTGGCTAATGCGAACAAAACCAAGCTAATCACAGATCCGTTCGAAATTGTGTCACTTATGGCGACGCTAACCCCAAACCACCAGCATGTTCATATATCCGTTGCTGATGAAAATGGAAATGTGATTGGTGGGCATTTGCTTGAAGGGACGATTATCGCAACCACCGCTGAATTGATTGTTCACTGCTACGATACTTTGACCTTCAACAGAGAGCATGACGATTCGACGGGTTACAGTGAGCTCACTATCAGCGAAAACACGCAATAGAACAACACCACGCAATAGATCGCCCCATAGCAACACTAAGCGCCCCATATAAAGCGATACAACCAAATAGTATTAGGAAACACGATGGCTCCAAACTCCGCAGACTCCGTTATCGTTCTCGATTTCGAAACCACAGGCTTATCACCAAACATGGGTGACCGAGCGATTGAAATCGGTGCGGTGAAACTCGTTAACGGCGAAGTCGTCGACACCTTCCAGCAACTCATGAACCCAGGATTTCGTGTTAGCGGGTTCATTGAAAGCTATACCGGAATCAATAACCGCATGTTAAGCACGGCGGCCAGTTGCAGCGAAGTGATGAATGAGTTTGCAGACTTTATCCAAGGCAGCCAACTTGTTGCTCACAATGCGTCGTTTGATAAACGCTTTCTTGATGCGGAATTAGACTTTATTGGCCGAGACTATACTGGCAAGTTCGCTTGCTCAATGTTGATTGCTCGCCGTCTAATCCAAGACGCGCCGACTCATAAGCTAGGCGACCTTGTGCGTTTTAAGAATATCGACAACGACGGTACTTTCCACAGAGCGTTAGCCGATTCAGAAATGACAGCACGGTTGTGGTTATTAATGATTGATGAACTGCAAAGTGATCACGGTATTCAACAGCCGAGCTTTCAACTGATGCAGAAAATATCTAAGACAGCTAAAGGCTCGATTCCAAAGCTGCTAATGAGTAACAGAGGCTAACTCTCTGCGTTCGGCTTTGGGTTTGTCAGAAGGCTAGTAGCAAACAGTCACTAGCCTTAAATAGCTACCCTACTCCTGCAGTGACACTAACGTCGTCTTGAGGCTTTCTAGTTCACTCATAAAATAAGCCCATTGTTTATCACTGCTCACTGCGGCGATATCCACCAAGAACTTCGCTGATGTTTGCATATTCTTATCAAGCTTAGACTCCAGTTCTTGCGGATAATAATCTTCATTGTTCAAAAGTAGTTTCATAATAATTGGCTGTGCAATATGTAAATCGGTCTTCTTTTGCATAAGTGTCGTTAGGTCTTGATACGTATTATTTTGATATTGTCGCCAGCTATCGTTAGTATTTACCCACTCTTGAGACCACGTCAAAATAATCGTTTTTTGCTCTTCCGATACCGACCCGAACCATCGCTCTAACCTATCTTCAATTCGACTTCGATAACGTTCTCTCGAATCTTCATCATTCAATGATAATCTTTCTTCGTAATACTCTTGCTGCTTTTCCCTAAAGTTCTTTAAGAATTCGTTATCTTGCTCTGGGGTAAGCTGCATACTTAACGCGTAAATATCTGGAGCGAACTTGTTAACGATCGAGCGAATATGATTTTTAGTTTGTTCACTTTGATCAATGATAAAAGCAGAATTCATATCAGAACGGTCTAAGTTTTGAATCGCTTGCAGTTGCGACATATACAGCGGAAGTTGGGTTTCTTTGTGCCATTGCTGTAATAAGTCGAGGCGCTCTTCGAGCTCTGATTCTTGACTGTTGGATAGAGAAACAAAGTCTTCAATATAGCTAACCGCAAACCAGCTTATATTGTTGTAGGCAAATTTAGTCCCGCAACCAGCGAATACAAAACAGACTAATAAGACTAACCATCGACACTTTCTCATTTAACCCTCTCACGATATTCAGCAAATCCACAAATCCATTAACTCACCCTTTTAAGGTTAGCTCTAGTTCTTATAACGCTATATTCTAGCTCTTATAAAAGTAGCCTTAATAAGCAGTGGCTGTAAAAACTTTGAGATAAATTGAGACTCAGACTTGCTAATCTAGCTATTTCGGCAAATGATTAAACTAAAAATAATTAATGGCAGTGATGTAACTTGATTTTTATTGCTCATTTGATGTAAACGAATCCTATAAACGAATGGTTTATTTATTTTCAAATGATTAATATTTGGGAGGTAAGCTATGGCCGCTACTCCTCATTATACAAGCGAGTTAGAGTACGAGCTTTGTTATTTTGACGATGGAAGACTAACAACAATTACGATATCCGCTAATAATCGACAGGAAGCGATGACTTGGTATCTTAGCGAAGGAAGACATATCAACGATTTCTATTCGATCAGACCTGATGAATAAACGTTTGATACGTTACTGACTGTGGAACACCCTTTACTGCATTATCACTAGCATGACTTAGCAGTAAAGGGAGACAATCTCGAACTACTTCAGAATTCGGGCGCGGAATTGACGACCCTTCATTTTACCTGATTCGATTTTACCTAATGCTTTCTTAGCCATTGATCTTTCTACAGCAACGTAAGCACGCATCGCGAACAAGTTGATCTTACCTACTGACTTACCATCAATACCGCCTTGGCCTGTCAACGCACCAAGGATATCGCCTGCGCGAAGTTTCGCTTTCTTACCACCATCAATCTGGATGGTTACCATGTTTGAGTAGTACGGCTTAGCAATTGGTTTAGCTGGCAACTGAGACGGTTCGATTGGCATATCCATGTACTCATCAATTTGAGCAACACGGTGCATCTCTTTTTCGCTAAAGAAGCTAATTGCGACACCTTTGCTTCCTGCACGACCAGTACGACCGATGCGGTGCACGTGTACTTCAGGATCGCGAGACAACTCAAAGTTGAACACAGCATCTAGGTTATCAACATCAAGACCACGAGCAGCAACATCTGTTGCAACCAAGATAGAGATGGTTTTGTTTGAGAACTGAACCAAAGCTTGGTCACGTTCACGCTGTTCCATGTCGCCATGAAGCTCGATAACACTGAAACCACGGTGGCTTAGCTCATCATTTACGTTCTGTACTTCTTTCTTAGTATTACAGAACACAACCGCTGACTCTGGTTGATGATGAAGAAGCATTAGCTCTAGTGCGTCATCACGAGCTTCAGTACCTTCAACCTTATAAAAGTGTTGTTGGATGCTTGAGTGATCGTGCGTTGATTCAACCTTCACCATTTCAGGGTTATTCATGATGCGGTCTGCAACAGATTTAATCTGTTTAGGGAAAGTTGCACTGAACAATAACGTTTGACGATCTTTTGGTGCTGCTTCAATAACAGCATCTAGTGCATCTTGGAAACCCATTTCCAGCATGCGATCGGCTTCATCTAACACAAGTGTGTTCAACTCAGACAGGTCAATACGCTCTCTCTCTAGGTGGTCCAGGATACGACCAGGAGTGCCCACAAGAATGTGTGCGCCATGCTCTAATGAACCAATTTGTGGGCCCATTGGCATACCGCCACATAGTGTCAGCACTTTAATATTGTGAATGCCACGAGCAAGAGTACGGATCTCTTTTGCTACTTGGTCTGCAAGCTCACGAGTCGGACATAACACTAAAGATTGAACACGAAAACGCTTAACGCGTAGGTTTTGCAGCACGCCTAAACCAAAGGCAGCTGTTTTACCTGAACCCGTTTTACCCTGACCGATAACATCCTTGCCATCCAGAATAATAGGAAGACTTAACGCTTGAATAGGCGTCATTTCAGTATAACCAAGAGAATCTAACGTATTTAGAAGCTCTGGCTTAAGGGCGATTGAAGAGAATTTTGAAGTGCTCAATGGAAATATCCAACTGGTGAAAAACAGAGTGCATTATGAGTGTTTTTGAAAATTATTCCACCTTAATCACAGTTTTGGAGCAACATGTTAGGCGAATACAAAAAAACCAGCTGGGGTGCTGGTTTTTTACGTTGAAACATCTAAGTCTGTGGATAAATGCCAGACCCCAAAGGTCTCTATGGCACACCGTGGCCTTTAGATGCAACCCATACGCGATACCATTGCTCGCGAGTCAGTTCTATTTTCAGCGCATCAACGGCCGTCTTCACACGTTCAATCTTACCTGAGCCAATAATCGTAATTGGATTAGACGGTAAACGACGAACCCAAGCGTAAATCACTTGGTCAATGCTGTCTGCACCCACTTCTAGACGAATCGCCTCTAGCTCATCACGAACGCGAATCGCTTGTTCTGAATCACCACTGAAGATGCTACCGCCACCGAGACAAGACCACGCCATTGGACGAATACGGTTCATCTGCAGTTGATCCAGCGTACCATCATGGGCGACTTCGAAGTTCAATGGATTGATTTCAACTTGGTTAGTCACTAGTGGCTTACCTAGTCGAGATTGCAGTAAGTCGAACTGACGCGGTGAAAAGTTAGAGACACCGAAGTGCTTAACTTTACCGACCTTATGTAATTCAGCGAACGCTTCTGCTACTTCATCTGCATCCATCAGTACATCAGGGCGGTGAATCAGTAATACATCAAGTTCGGTTACACCAAAACGCTCTAGAGAGTTATTTACCGATTGGTAAATATGATGCGCGCTGGTGTCATAGTGATTGATCTTGCGATCAGGAGTGTGGTCACCACACAAGTTGATGTCGCACTTGGTGACGATTTGGATATCATCACGAAGGCTTGGCTCAAGCGCCAATGCTTCACCAAACAACTTTTCACATTGGTAGTTACCGTAAATATCCGCGTGATCAACAGTTGTGATACCAAGATCAATGTGCTGCTTCAGGAAAGTCAGGCGTTGTTGCGGGGTCATGCCCCACTCTGCTGTACGCCAGTATCCTTGCACCAACTCAGAAAGTTCTGGGCCTTGTGGCGCTGTCGTTACTCTTGCAACCATGGGTTGTCTCCTTTATCAATACTGAACGTATCCTAAGCTCGTTTTACCGAGGGCTCAACGTATAACAAATGGCAAAGGTAAACGCTTACTAAAAATGTGAGAGCCACAGAAAAACGAACACTTAAATGAATAATAGCTTGCTGTCTGCCCGTCAACCGTTCTCCTGAAAGGCTTGTTTAATCTGATGAATGACGAAACCATCTATAAATTTGAGCAATTAAAAGCGATTTAGTTCAACCGTTAAGTTGTCACCATCACTATGCAGCTGAATCCAAGGAACTGAAGAACCAGAAGAAGATGAGGAAGAACTAGGCACATTCCATACACTCATTTGCTCAGAGGAATGATGTGGTGAGTTGATGAATTCGACGAGTTGTTTATCTACCTTATCGTAACCAACGCCCTCACGTTTCGCTTGCTCAAGTTGAGCGACCACATCGAACTCATCCTCGCCAATCCGAATTAAGCTAAGAGCAAAACCATCTTGGCGAAGATACGCCTGAAGCTTTGTGTAACTTAGGTTCGAATATGGCAGGTTTAAGCGAACCACCTCGACGCTTGAGTCGCCCAACTCCAATTCAACATAAACATCCAGATCGTAATACCGCGTCAAATCACTGCACAGAAGAGCACCTTCGATCTCGCCACAATCCATTAGGTCATTATCGTTAACATAATTTTGAGAACTAGGTTGAGCTGAACTGCTGTTGAATACCGTACGCAACCACCAGCTTTCACTCGCTTGCGCAGAGGATGAAAGGGTATTCAGAGCCAATAACAAAGGTAGGATTAAGACTGGAAGAGTTCTCATTTATTGTGCTTATTTCACGCGGTATGAAACGTTCATTATACGTGACCAATCAATAAACAACCGCTCAAGCCACAAACTTTAGGCAAAAAAAACGGGCATACATGCCCGTTAGATAAATTCTATCGCCGAATAACGTAATCCGTCACATTGAGAACCATTACGGAACTAACAATACCATTCCGACGACCTATATACAATACGACATGCCAATTATTTATAACCACCTTCTATTGCAGGCTCTTCAAGCGATAATCTAACTTTGTTACGCTGAATAGCTTCTGGCGGCAAACTGATGAAACCGTATTGGTTCAACACACCTTGATGATCTTGTGACAAGGTAAGCCCAACAAAGAACTTCTCTTGTTCCGTAAAGCCTTTGCGATGCGCTGGAATATTCAGGTACATATAGTAAACCGTTGCCAATGGATAACGACCAGAGAGAATCGTTTCTTTATTTAAGTCGTAGTTCACCCCTAGATTATCAACCACACTCAACCATTTCACATCCGAGATTTGGTCTGAGTAAACCGTGTAACCAATCGCAGCTTCTTCATCTTCAATCTTATTAATGAGGTCAGGCAAATCCGCTAAGAATTGAGTATGAGCATATTCTCCTTCCGTTCCACATTCGACCCAGCTTGAAAAGGTGGTGTGCCCTTTTAGGTTGTGATCGATGGCAAAAGGCAACATATGAGTATCTAGGCTTTCACCGTTACGAATATCACTGCTTGGTAACCATTTAGGGTGCTTGGGATCGTTAGAACAACCAAACACATCGATAAGTTCAGCAACACTAATGGATGTGGCGGGGTTATTCTCATTCGCCAGAATAGCTATTACGTCGGCGGTAAACATTAGCTCAGTCGGTCTGTAGCCGTAGCGCATGTCAAACCTTGCCATCTCTTTGTCAGTCCACTTTTTGGAAGTAATACCAACACGCGAGCGTTGCATGATCATCTGCTCTGGGACATTGTCACTCAACAAAATTTCTAAGTCGATCTCTTGGCTCTCAAGCAAATCTTTAACAAGATTTTCCATGTTCGGTTCAATTGCGACCAAACCAATATCACTCACGTCATTCGCTAACGTTGATACAGAAAAAAACGCAGGTACAGCCGCAAGCAGTAAGCCCGATTTATTAGATAGACGTTTCATTACTGGCCTCCTACTGGATCAATCGATGTCTTAGATTCAACATCACTATTGCTGTCGAGCTGCATCTCTGAGGTGAAGATATTCCAAGATGAATTTACTGCCATACTCTCTGTTTTTAACACCGCAATGGTTCTACGCTTCCGCTTGTGAAGATGCTGCGTTAAGCTGGTTATCTGAGTAAATTCTTGTTCGAAAATTCGCTCTCCATCGATGCCTCTGTCAATCAGAGCGTCTCGAATCACGCCAGTCCTTTTCTTGGCCAATGCTTTGTTATAAACGTTAGTACCTTCTGAGCTCGTATCACCAACTAAAGTCACGGATGCATCTGGCTGTTCACCAAGTAAACGCACTAACTCGTTGAGAACGGCCGTGTGTTCAGGTTTTAGAACGTATTTATCGAAATCAAATGCCACGCTTAAGACTTCAACATCTTCGACAATTTTCCAGTTTGCACACCCTTTAATGTCTACCGTCACACCTTCTGGCGTATCTGCACAAAGGTCTCGTTGGTTAATTACACCGTCACGATCATCATCAGCGAGATCATCAATTTGATGACGAGTCATCGTCGTATCGGGCGTTTCTGCACACCCCATCAGCAAGATAGAACTAAGTAGCGCTAGTTTAAAATATCTCATTACTTGTTCTCCCCTTGCCATTCTTCTGGGTGTTCAACCCTTAATGCGTAAGTCAACATGCCCATCGCGTTTAACACTCGGTATGCCGATAACGTTTGATCGTATTCAGTGCTGATAAAATTTCTTCGAGCTAAGAACACTTCCACTTTTGCATCAAGCACATCCAGTAGGCTCCGTCTGCCAACATTAAATTGTTGGATATAACCAAGCTCTGCAATTTTGGCTGCATCCACGTTCTGTTGAAGAAGGGACTTTTGCTGTTCAAGCATCTTGTAGGCATTCCAAGCGAGCTGAGTGCCCTCTTTAACCTCACGCTCCGTTCTTAATCTGATTGCTCTTGCTTCTTCCACTCGCCACGCAGATGATTCCACGCGAGAGTCGGTAGAAAAGCCATTAAACAAGTCGTAATCCATGGTCAACATGATACGAGCATCTTCATCAACACCACCCGGAGGGTTAGACACATTGTCATTCTTGTTGGCATGAAGCTCGAGCTTTAGCTCTGGGTAGTAATCCCCTTTCTCGCGGCGCATTTCTTTACGAGCGGCATCGATATCAAGCAAAGAGGCTTGGATTTCAGGGTGATTCTCGACAGCCTGTTCAAGCGCGACCTGTGCTGAGCTTGGTAACAGAGCATAATCAAAACGTGGATAAACCAAGTTCACAGCAGGCTTACCCACTAAACGTAGGTACTGAGTTTGTAAATCAAACAGGTTATTCTGAGCAGCGATTAATGAAGATTGCGCCGTCGCAACACGGGCAGAGATTTGAGCCAGATCCGAGTTGCTACTCAAGCCTTTGCTCTTTTTATCTTGGATATCTTGATAGATCTCTTGGTGCTCTTTTACATTACGCTTAGACAGTTCAAGTAGCGTCTCTGCCTTAAGAATATCGAGATAGTTTCTCACCACATCTAACGAGACATTTTCAGCGCGTGAAATCAGGGTTAATCGTTCAGCTTCAGCTTCGAACGTTAGTCGGTCGACATTCGACGTCGTTTTAAAACCATCGAATAGTAACTGAGAGACTTTAACGCCAATCTCGGTTCGCGTTAACCCACGATCATCGCTATCGAGTTTGCTGCCACTGTTGTAGCGTGTCTCTTCATAACCTGCTGCCGCGTACAAGTTCACTTGTGGCATATACAAACCACTCGCCGCGTCTCCGTCTCTGACCACCGATTGGTATCGGGAGTATTGCGCCAATATCTCTGGGCTATAGTCGATGGCAAAGGCCACGGACTCTTCTAATGAGGCTGCTTGAGACAACCCGCTCATCAGTAAGCAAGAAGAGAGTAAGAATTTTGAATGCATTACACTTCCTTTTATATTTATGCTTTAACCCACTTCATCGTTCGCGAAGTGAGTTTTCCTTAGCTCGTAAAATAGGTTTTAACCAATAACTCAATACTGTTTTTTCTCCGGTCAAGATATCAACCGCGACTTGCATCCCTGGGATAATGCTAAAGGCAGAGTTTTGTAGCTGGTCTTCGTTTAACTGAATATGGGCGCGATAATAGGCATTACCGTCTTCCGTTTGTAAGGCATCGGCACTGACATAAGTGACTTTACCTTTCAGGCCACCATAGATAACAAAGTCATACGCCGTGAATTTAACGGTTGCGCCTAACCCGTTATGAACAAACGCGATATCTTGCGGAGAGATCCTCGCTTCGACAATCAAATCACTGTTTGATGGAATGATCTCAATAATCGGCTCACCTGGACGAACAACACCACCAATAGTACGCACAAAGACCTCTTTTACTGTTCCATCAACAGGCGCTAAGATTTGTGTTCGTTTCAGTTGATCGGCGATGGCCTGTTGGCTTTCATTCAATTGTGCTATTTTGCTGGCAACTTCGTTCAGTTGGCCTTGTACTTTGGCACGAAAATCTAACGCGATGCTGCGGTGGTCGGCTATCGATTCTGAGTAAGCAGCAATCTGTTTCTGAGCCGCCACTTTTGAGCTGGCAATATCGCCTTTCAACTTGACCACATCACGGTTAAGTTTCAGCAACTCAACTTCTGCAACCGCACCGCTAGCAACCACATCTTTCAACATGTTGCGCTCTCGAATAACGATATCGAGGCTGCTCTCTAAAGTCTGAATATTATTGAGCGTATCGACACGAGCTTGATCTTGCTGCTCGATGCGAAGTGCCGCCTCTTCCAGTTCAGACTTTAACTGTCCTAAACGCTCTCGATAGTTCGCCTTAGCATTCATTAACGCGGGATGGCTTGATACATCGACAACAATATCTTGTGGTACTAAAACCACTCGTTCAAACCACTCTTTTGCGTCATTATTTAGAACGACTGTCGCCAGCTCCGCTTTCAATCTTAATTGTTGGGCCAGTAAGGTATCGGCTTGTTGAGCCGACTCTAAAAACGCCGCTTTAAAACGTGTATCTTCGAGCTTAGCCAGAGGCTGCCCTTTCACCACTGATTGGCCTTGTCGCACCATGATTTCTTGGACAAGACCGCCCTCTAAACTCTGAATGGTTTGTACAGAAAGGCTAGGAACGACTTTGCCCTCGCCGATAACCACTTCTTCCAATGTTGCCCACGTCGCCCAACCGATAATCGAGACAATGAGTAGAGCGCTTAGCCAAATCAGCTTACGAGAGCGGAATGCCAAGTGGTTGTTGGTCCATTGAATATCATTACTCATGACGGCCTCCCTTCACCACTGAAACCGTCTTAAATCGACTCGCCCCTTTGGGTACACTTTTCTTCTGTAGAGAGAGGATATCTTTTGGCTCACCCTCAGCTACGATTTGACCTTTATCCAACACAACCACTCGGTCACACATCATCAAGAATGAAGATTTGTGTGAGCTGATCAGCATTGAAGTTTCTCTTGGCATACTTTGAAGTGCATTGAAGAACTGTATCTCAGCTTGATTATCAAGTGCGCTAGTAGGCTCATCCATGATCAATAGTTTTGGACAGCGATACAATGCTCTCGCTATTGCCACAGCTTGTCGTTGGCCTCCTGAAAGCAATCGACCACCCTCGCCGACTGGCGTTTCTAAGCCATTGTTTAAGCGCCCCATGTAACCGTTAAGGCCAGACTGTTGCAGCGCTAGTCTTAGCTTTTCTTCATCAACGTTGGTCGCACCCAGTGTGACGTTGTCGTAAACACTGCCAAAGATAAGATTGGTGGTTTGCCCCACCCAACCCATACCACTGCGCAAGACACTGGTTGGCCATAACTGCCCATCAATCTCTTGATAGAAAGCTTGTCCTGTTGTTGGCAAATACTGGCGTGCAACAATCGATAAAAGTGTGGTTTTTCCTGCGCCTGCCGCACCAACAAGGCCAACTCGCTCACCCGGTTTTATTTCAAAAGAGATTTCCTTTAGCGCTGGGCTTTGAGTCTCTGGATAAGTAAACGTAACTTCATCCAGCCTAACCCCGCCGTCAAAGTCACCCTTATCAATCACTTGATGCTTGGACTCTTCTTGCGGTAAGTCCATGATCTGATTTAGGCCTTCAACGGCTGAGCGTGTTTGTTGAAACCTCAGCAATAGAAGAGAAAGTTGGTTCACCGAGCTTGCAGCACGTCCACTCAACATCACCACAGCTATCAAACCACCCATACTCAGCAAGCCTTCAGAGATCTGATACACGCCGAAGATGATGAGAGTAATGGTGACGATCTGCTGACTCGACTGAATGGAATGTGTCACGATATTAGAGTAGTGGCGAGATTGAGTCTGCCATTGAGAGAGCGATGAAATAGTCTGCTCCCAACGTTTCTGAGTAATACCTTCAGCATTGTTTTGCTTGATATCCGGAAGAGTTGTTAAGCAATCAAACAGCTGTGCTTGTCTTTGTGTCGACAAACGTGCGGTTTCATCGAATGTTTTCTCGACTTTACCTTTCATCGCAATGCTTAGCACGATCAATACCAACATGATCGCGACAGGGATGAACATCATCGCACCACCGAGCCAGCCGATAAGGAATAGGAATAACAAGGTGAATGGCAGGTCGACTAAAGTAACCAAAGAAATAGAAGTGAAGAAATCTTTCACGCTATCGAAATCTTGAAGCTGTCTGGCAAAGGCGCCTACCGACTGAGGTCGATTTTCCAGCTTCATACCAAGGACTTTAGAGAACAGTTGAGAAGACAACTTGTTATCAATATAGCGCCCAGCCATGTCAGTCACAGAGCTGCGTGAGCTTCTCAACACCCAATCAAAAATAACGACAATACCAACGCCTGCTGCCAGAACCCAAAGCGTGTTAAACGCTTGGTTTGGCACCACGCGGTCGTACACATTCATGGTAAACAGAGGCACGACTAGCGCGAGTAAGTTGATCAAAAATGAAGCGATAAATAGGTCTCGATACCAAGGTTTCACTTCTTTGACGACACGCCATAACCAACGGGTGTTGGATTTATTCTCGCTACGTTCATGGGATTGAACACGTGCATCATCAAGAGCTTGAGCACCAACTTGCCAAACATACGATTCAACTTGAGCAACCAAGTCTTTTAACGATGTTTGTTGGCTTGAATTAGTTTCGCAATCCAATACTTGAAAGTAATCACCAGAGTCTTGCGTGACGACAACAGGATTTCCTGTCACGGAATTAACAGCAACAACGGGGAACTGACATTGAGTCAGTAATTCTTTTTTAACGTGGCTCAAAGTTAACCCCGATTTCTCAATGGCTCTTGGGAAAAGGGATTCATTGAGCCTTCCTTCATTTAAAGGTAGGCCAGACACTATTTTGGAAGGATGGCTGCGAACATTAAAATGCTCACATAACCATTCCACACAACCTAGCCAGCTGTCTTTTTGTTCTACCAATCTAAACTTCCTTTTATAGACTGTACATCTAACTTACAGCGTTAAATTATTGTCTTCTATCATTTTTTGTAAAATTTGTGCTTCTAATGCACTGCTACTGTCGCCTTGATACAGATCGTCGTACGTAACATCGGCTAATAAGATGTTTTGTTGAACGTCTTCATCGCCATTAGGTTTAATAGAAATGGTCACACCTTCACCAGATTCTTCTAAATCTAGATATTGTGTTGCCCCTAACCCTGTATTAAGCCCTAGGCTTCCCAAAATACCCGAGAGGTCAATTGCATCAGTATCTGGAGACGCATCAAAATCTTGAACCACATCGTAGCTTGGGGCTTCTACACTCCCTAAGCCTGAAGATGCGAACACAAAATCATCTGAGCCCGTCCCGCCAATCAGCAGGTCGTTATCATCTGTCGCGGTAATCGTAGAGTCCCCTTCCGCAACAAATTCAACCGATACCGTTTGAGGTAATCCTACCGATTGGTTGTTGCCTATTTCAGCAGAAGGTTCGATGGTGAGTTCAAATGGGTCAACGCCATCATAGCCACCCGTAATCGCTAGATTAGGTACATCTGCCAAGTCCACCACATATTGACCATCGACCATAGAGCCGTGTGAGAACGTCAAACCTGCGGGAATATCATAAATTGTAATGAAGCCCACTTCTGAATCGGCAGGGTTTACAAGAGAAAGGTCTAAACCAAGAGGAATCGTGCCACTTGCTTCAGCCACAATTGAAGAGTATTCAACGCTTAGTAAAGGCGCATCAGGTTCTGGTGTAATGATAAGCGTCATGTCTTGTGAGCTTGGGTCACCCGTGTCGACCACTAACTCGCCAAGTACGGTATTTTGATCAACCGTTCGGCCGGTAATCGTAATGTCGAGATTACCAAACGCATCGCCCGCAAAGAATTCGAGCTCATCAACAGAGCTTGCCTTAACGAGGATCGTCGCCTGTATGATGCCACCAACACTAGTGAAAGAACTAGTTTCTGATCCAATTCGAATTCGATCTAGCCCAACTAACCCTGATGGATCCGAAGTCGCATTCACCGTCACAGTGATAGACAAGAATTCATCACTGTTAGTTTCAAAGCTATTGGCATCAAGAGGAATCACGATGCCATCATCTTCACTTCCAGTGAGCTGTTCAGGTAAATCGAAGAACTCAACTTTATCACCAATAGGATTCACACCGACGGTGAATTCAGATTCGGTATAGCGGATTTCTGTGGTGCCGATTTCTTGAGTAATCGCTTCAAGGACTAGATTCATATCACCACTAAAATCTCGCGGCGGTAGAATTACAAGGTTGGCAAGCTGACTTGGATCGACCTGCCACTCGTAAGTAGGGTTACCATCAAAGGTACCGCCATCGACGCCATTGTTTGGAACTAATTCGTAGCTGTCACCCACCTTTATCGCAACAACCGCACCTTCAGGCACGCCTTTCAATGCCAAGGACATGTTTTCAGAGCCATCTTGATCAATCAGCTCCGCGCTCAGTGATGACAATGAAATGTAGTTATCTTCGTCGCCGACAATATCCTCCGTCACCAAGTTTGCTGCATCAGCAACAGGTTCAACGGTGATAGTCACCACGGTCGTTTTATCTTGCGTATCCGTTTCAGTTACGCAATCCGCTTCATCGGTAATATTGGCGGTTACTGTTAAGGTGATTTCACCACTGTAATGTTCAGGTGGTGTCACCAGCACATCACTCAAGCGGCTAGGATCGGTTACGGTCCAAGTACCATTGCCGTTATCAATCAACAAGCCAGTATCAGCAGGACTCTCCGATAGTGTCACACCATTTGATACTGTGATGGTCAGAGAGTTAACGGTCTCCTTACCAGTAGCACTGTTACCTTCACCCGTGATTAACTGGCCATCTTCAACACTATCTCCAAGAACAAGCTCAAGATTAAGATCCGTGGCGATGTCTTCTTGGATCGTTGTCGAATCCGTGGCGACGGTAATGTCATCCACAACAGGCAATACTTGAATACTAATGGTTTGAGCTGTCGTTACGGTTTCACCATTACACGGTGACGTTTCAATCGTCTCTATCGTGAAATCAATACATCCAGCGAAGTCTTCGTCCAATCCGGTTAACGTCAGTTTCGAGAGACCATCGGCAGTAATTGAGTAACCGACGACTTCGCCAGCCGCGTCATATTCCGCAATAACACCATCACCTGAAATCTCGACGCCTTCAGGAAGAGAGTCAGCAGGAATATAGAAAGAGATCGTATTGTCTGGGTCACTAGCTACATTCGTATTGAGCAAGCCCGTAAGATCGATATCTTCCCCTTCTGGTGTCTTAATCTCGCCATCCGGTTGAATCGGGCTTGGTGGACCTACAGGGTCACAAGTACCGCCACCGCCGTCATGGCCAGTGATCTGAATTTGGAATGAAGTATCAATATACTTCGAATCTTCACCATCGATAACACGAGCACGCACCACAATATCTAATACAGGGGTGTCGCTTGGACTGGAGATCGTCATACCGCTCAAGATCTCTTGCGCCAACTCTTGAATAGAGTCACTCGTCAGGCCATTGGCGGAGATAATCCAGTTTCCTGAAACATCTTGAGCGGCTCCGTTCGGGTGTTCGATAATCAGCGAATAACCATCAGGTACATCGATCAAGATATAATCTAAGTACTCTGAGCCATCCATATCAGCGTCAACAAAAGTAACGGCATCAGACACGTTGACTGGAGAACCATCATCACTGGTGTATAGCTGACCAGAACTTTCCAAACGAGTATCTGACTCGACCCTCGCATCAACGGTGACACTGATTGAACCAGAGATATCTTTTACATCAGTTGCGCCTGTCGGCGAAGTGTCGGTAACTTCATAAGTAATTGGAATTGAGAACGTACCGCTCAAATCTTCCGTAGC
Source organism: Vibrio splendidus (assembly GCF_003345295.1). Classification (NCBI taxonomy): domain Bacteria; kingdom Pseudomonadati; phylum Pseudomonadota; class Gammaproteobacteria; order Vibrionales; family Vibrionaceae; genus Vibrio; species Vibrio splendidus. The sequence goes on along the minus strand of NZ_CP031056.1, from coordinate 701,543 downwards.
GGTTACTGTCAGTCTTCCGCTACTTAAAAGCTCGGACAGTGTTGGCGTCGTAGAGTCTAATAAACTTTCTAAATCTAACCCTGAAAGCGGCACATCAATAACACTACCATCAAAATAAAGAGTCAGATCAGCAGGAAGACTGTCAATCACATACCCCGTTAAAGACTCACTCCCATCAACATCTTGATTCACTGATGGCTCTAGGTTCAATCCAATTTGGCTGTCTTCAATACCTTGAGTGCTAACTGTTTGACCATCTTCTTGATCAACAACGGGCGCTAACTCTACTTTCAACGTCATCGGGAACTCACCCGAATCACCATCAGGCTCTGTTGAAATAGCAATAACAGTTAGCTCTAACTCGCCACTGAAATCAGTAACAGGCTTGAGGTATAGGTCATTCAGTTGAGCGTTAGAGACTTGGAATACCGGCCCTGTCACATCATCAACATACGCGATCGTCAGCGACACTGGCTCACCCAACGAATCCACCAGCAAGGTGCCATCAGGAATATTGGTCAGAAGTATATTGATCTCTTCTGAAACGTCGTCATCAGAAGTTTGAACCACAAAATCAAGTCGAATCAGACCATCTTCATTGAGAACAGATTGGTTACTGATGACTTTGGTATCGCTGTCATATTCCCAATGCGCATTTCCTCCATCCACAACAGTAGGTTCATCAACAACGCCTTTGAGGAAGATATTGATGGTTTGAGTATCGCTTAACGCAGTCACATTAACAGGGTCTAACGAGTCAATTGTCGATTCATAAGAAACCGCAGTCACGTTAATGAATAGGTCTTCCGTAAAGGAACTGATGTCTTCTTTTGGTATTAGATAAGCGGTGCCGTTCTCTATCGCTTCAGCAGAAACGAGATAAGTATTAGGACCAATTAGGTCAAACAATCCTCCTTGAATCGCCCAGCCGTCTTGTACTTCAATTTGATAACTTAACGACTCAGAACCATCGGTATCAGTCAACGCACCATTGATTACGTTCTTGAGGAAGATGCTTTCATCTTCCAGACCTTTGTAATCTTTAACAGATAAAATTGGAGTATCAGCATCCGGTGAGATCTCTACAACGACAGTATTAACAATATCGGCCGTTTTATCATCGGGGTCAGCGAAGGTGCTTCCCGCTTCGGTTGCAATCGCAGTAATCTCAAACTCAAATCGACCTGCAAGGTTTTCATCAGCTCTGATTTCCATTTTGTCGATTTGGGTCTGAGTGTACTCTTTGCCTTCTTTAACCGCGTTTCCGTTCAAGGTGATATTCAGCCCATCTGGAATGCCGCTAATGGTGTAAGACAGTTCTTCAGATGTATCTTGGTCAACCAACTGAGCGGTGATATCTAATTTAATTGGGTTTGCATCATCTTCTACGGATTGGTAGGTAAATACAGAATCTGACCAATCTGGAGCATCGGCCACCGGTAAAACAGAAACAGAGACATCTGCGGTCAGCTCTTTTGGAACCGTGTCAGTACTTATAATTGCATTGATCGCTAGAATAACCGTTGAGGTCGTATTCGATTCATGGAGTGCAGGTCGATAAGTTAACTGACCATTCGGGCCGGTAAACTGACTGTCAATCGCCGTTAACTGATTACCTGAAAGCGTCACCTTGCCATCAACTACTTGAAGTAATACGCCATCTAAATACAGGCTACCGCCTTGCAAAGAAGCTTCTGAGAACTCGATAGCCGTAACGGTTTCGCTTTGGTCAACGTCTCCAGTAGAAACGCTCACAACGATAATCGCGTTGTTATCTTCTGTAGTTTCAGAATCTTCATAACGAATAAAACCTTCGTTATCATCCAATACAAGCTCTGCGTTACTGGTGACTTCATCACCGTCGGCATCTCGAACCAAATAATCAATGTCATCGACGATCTTAGGATCAGCAGGATTAGTCGTCACATTTGGATTAGTGGTTAGCTGGTAGCTACCATCTGGTGAAAGGGTAAACTGACCGTAAATAGAATTACTGTCGTAAACATTAATTAGGTCAATGGTGATTGACGTATCTGCATCTACAAAAGTGTAAGTCGTTCCACGATAATCAAAACTGACGATGATTGCGCCATCCGCACCTGCAAATTCTTCTGTTAAGAACTGTCCGCTGAGATTATCGCCTTCCACCATTTCAATGGATCCAGAACGAGAAGTTGGCACTGCATCCGTAACATTAACAGCATAAATAGCCGGGTCAGAACTATCACCATCGGCATCAGTAACGACCAATTCAAAATTCACAGCAAGATTATTTTCACCATCCCCCGTAGCATGAGCAAGCGCCGCATATAGGTTGAACTCTGTTGTGCCATCGTTGTTAAAACGAATTCGGAAGATATCGTTACCCGACGTATCTTGAGCGTAATACCAACCATCAGCATTCACGTCTTGCAAGGATATCGCTCGTCCGCCACTGCTGTAACCAAGGGCATCAAAAGCATCGATGTTGATTGAGACTGATGCGATATCGTCCGAGCCTTGGATAATAGCGATCGATGGGCTTGGTTCTTCAGTCCCAGTTTGTTCGTTATCACCAATGAGCCCATCTTCATCGACAGATATGCTGCCTACAATCGAGAATGCAGGATCCTTACCGTCGTATATTTTGATGTCGGATTCTTGCGTATCTCTTGATCCATCAGAGTCTATGGTGACGATAGAAGCTGGTATTGTCAGCTCGGTGTCTTTTGTACCAGAGCCATGATCAATGGACTGATATAACTCAATAACAACAGTTACGTTTGTTGAACCATTTGCTTCAAGACTAAAGTCATCTGGAAGCCTGATTTTTAAAACAGCATCACCATTGCCAAGAACAGCATCAAATGTACCATTTCCGTTGTCACGCCAAGTCAACGCTTCACCATTGCTGGTTACCGCGACACCATCGCTATCAAGAACAACTTGGCCGGTGGTCACATCCAACCCCAAGAAAACCAGAGGGTCATTACCAGCGGTAACCGCCAAGCTCACGCTTGCTGTTGATCCAACTCCCGACGGCGTGCTATCAGCTACAGGGATTTCACTCAGTTCAACCGTTCCAGAACCAATCGCTGGCTCACCGCCATCAGTCACTGACACATTTAAGGCTAATGTGGTTTTATCGTTGTCATCATCTTTTGCTGTGATGACAAAAGGAATTTGGTCGGTTCCATTCGTTTGGTCGAGCCCTTTGAATAGTTCAAAGGTGTAAGTGACATCAGTATCGGCCTCACCTGACAGAGAGGTGAAGCTCAAGGTAAACGCTTTATTTTCAGCACTTTCAGAGCCAACATAACCAGTAAGTTCATTTCCGCCGGCAGAGACTACATAGATGATCTGTACGCCCCCACTAAACAACTGCGGCTGATCTCCAACATCAAAAAATACAGACTTAACAAAGTCACTTCCGACGTTGAGGTTGAAAGTGCCAGTATCTGAAATACTGCCGTGAATAAGATCTGACTCGTCCACAGCAGCATTGCTAGTTGAAGTTAATATTGGGTCGGCTCCATCCTGGATAATCCAATCGAATTGCCCTTGCTCTAAAGAAGTACCATCTAAATCCGTTCCATCAATAATAAGTGGCAGGGTGATGGAGTCATTGCTAAACAGGTGGTTTATAGGCTGCTCTAACACTAATGTGACATCTGCTAGAACATCGATACCACTAGCGACTGCACTCAACGTTAGCGTGAATATCGTTTCACCATTTGCTTGTGCGGTAATCGTTTTACCATCATTCGCTAACGTGTAGGTTAGAGGGAACTTCTCATCTCCGGTCGTCAAGCCCAAGGCGTCTAGCTGCACCAAACTATTAGCATTAAATACAATAGAAGCAGGATCTGGATTATCTGAGCCAGCGGAAACGGTAAACTGACCGACTACAGTTTGAATTCCATCAGACACATCACCTTCAGAGCTGGTTGTTGTCCCATCAACAACTAACCCTGCATCACCATCAAAAATATCGATCACCGCAGTGCCACTTCCGAAGTCATTACTGCTGTCGCCTGCAACATAGTTGAAAGTGATGTTTTGAGCTACGGTGTGATCCAAATTTCTGTTGGCGACGAACGTCCAATGACCATTGGAAAAAACGGTCAAAACACCTTCATCCAAAGTAAAAGAAACTGGCGCACTCCCGGATATTGTTTGTGTCGTCCCGTTCACTTCAACACTTTTTATTGTCAGTTGTGTATCAAGGTCGATATCGTTATTCAATACATTTCCTGACGTGACTTCACCTTCTATCACATCATAAGACTCATCGAAAATTAACGGCTCCGAGTCTTTGATGACAATAGGTAGATGACCAATTACTAACTCTGTGGTGTTGTCCGCGTCAGTTTGAAGCCCTTCAATAATCAAAGCCGTTTGAATCGAATCAAGGCCAGACTCTTGGTCGATCGCTTTATAGAAATTGATATTTACGTTAGTGCCAGAAATTGAAGCGTCGAACACAATTTGACCATCACTTCGCGTGCCCGTTAGGCTTTGTTTGTCACCTGATACGGTAATCGTTATCGACAAGCTTTGAGAAGTTAGCGACTCAGCTATAGTTTGATCTGCGCTAAACGAGAAGTCCGCAAAATCGATCCTAATATCAGAAGTTTGTGTTTCGCCTCCAAAAATACCGATGATATTTTCCGAAAACACAACTGATTCAGGAAGAATAATCGTCGGCATGTCATCGATGGCTTCGTTGCCGACTGTATTGAAAACTTTTGCGTCGATCGTCCATTCCGCAGAAAAATTTAAGGTAGATATATCAATATTCTCCACCACCCAGTTACCTGCGAAATCAACAACTCCCTCGAACACCAGTGTCTGAGTCCCGTCGTTTACTTCGATGTAAACCGGTAAACCTTCTGCAACATTGGTTGTACCCTGCATGGTTGTAAGTTGGCCACTACGAAATGCCAAAATACTAAAACCGTCTAGCGTATCAATGTCTATAACAGGCGAAACAGTATCAATAACAATTTGCCCTGCGCTATTTATTGCTGAAGCAGGGTTACCGGCAACGTCAACGGTGTCAGCCTCAATTTGTATACCACCGTCAGCAAAACTTGTTAGATCGACGCCTTCAACTGACCAAGCACCATTAGCGACCGTTGCCGTCAGCACAATGATATTCGTTGTACTGTCAGAAATACGGATATTGACCGTTTGACCGTCTTCAACGTTCTGTACCGTACCAAAGAATTTAGCGGATTGAATTTCGAAACTGTTGAGGACACCATCACCTCCATCATCAACACTCGCTGCAATACTCGCCAACGTGTCCTTAACAATGATGTCAGTCGCCGTGGTAGGGTTTCCTGCAATATCGAAGGTACTAGCAACGACAGTGAGCTCACCTTCAGCAAAGTTAGAGTAATCTTGAGAGACGAGTGTCCATGCCCCGCCAGAAACGGTAGTTGTGTATTCCTGAGTAACACCTTGGCTATCAGTAATAACGATCGTAATGACCTGTCCATCTTCAACATTGGCAACAGTACCGGCTAAAACCCCGTTGGAAATTTCGAATTGATTGTAAAACTCATCACCAAAGCCATCGAAGTCAACCTCAATGTTGGCTAATGTGTCTTTGATTGTGGAATCGTTAGCGGTAATGCTATTTCCAAAGTCATCAGCAATGATCGCGTCGACCTTAAGGTCACCTTCCGCGAGCGAAGAAAGATCGACGCCGTCGACGACATAAGTTTCGTTGCTAGTCACGGCAGTAGTGGTAACGGTGTTGCCGTTAACATCAGTGATGGTCAGAACAACGGTACGCCCGTCTCGAACATCCACAGCCGTACCCGTAATCGTGACACCAGGTACTTCAAACTGGTTCTCGTAACCATCTCCGCCATCTAATATATCAACGGTTAATAGTGCACTAGGTAACAGAATATCAAGGTTACCTTCATTCGATGCTGTATCTTCTTCGACATATTCTGTAGGACGCGTATCAAAACCTGCCTCAGCGAGCGTTTCATCTAAGGTAGAACGAACATAAGCAATAAAAGAGGCACTGGAACTAGGTTGATCATTCACTGAGTTAGGCTGTTGAGGTGCGCTTTCAATGTTGTTAACGAGTTCAGTGACCACCTTTTCCAACTGTTGTTCAACTGCGGCTATTTGTGGCTCGGTTAGGGGCTGAGCCTCTTGTAAATTCTGAGGTTCAATGCTGACGACTTGCACACCTTCAACTTTTGGCTGCGTAGCTGGTAATTGAAGCCAAGTCCCATCAGGGAATACTTGCCACACAACACCACCAACTTCGATATATAAAATAGGATCCATCCTAAACCTCTTCCTTACAAAAACGCTGACCTTGAGAACATCAATTTACTCAATAAAAAGCCGGAGAAATCAGCACACTCTCTTTAGTTAATACTAGCAAACAACAAATCATTAACAGTTAATTAATTATCACTAATACGCTGTAAAGTAAACCGATAGGTTGTGACTTGCATTCAGTTATATCTATCGTCACAAAATACATTCAATGAATGTGTCATAATGTTGAAATTACTGGTTAATTTTCAAGGAATGTCATGACTGCAACGAACTATCTCAACCAATTGAATCAAAAGTATCTTGCGACTCATAAAGCGAAAGAAGACTTCTTTTGGGATACATATATGGGGATCAGTGACGACCACGATGGCTCGACACTCGCTCAGACTCAGTGGACTGAATTTCTAAGCTCTGCCGAACAAATTGCTGCTATCGAAACGCAACTAGCTGCTATCGATAAAATTCAAGATCCCCTAGAAAAAGAGAGTACGCTAACAGGCTTGAATGGTTGGTTAGCGACCTTTAGATCTCACGCTATTGAGTCTGAGCAGTCACAGAAGCTTAAAGCCGATCTCATAAAGTTTGAGGCTGAACTGTTTGAGAAAAAACAGAATCATGTGATGACTTACGTAAATGAAACAGGCGACGAAACAGAAGGATCACTGCCAGTTTTAGGTTCAGCCGTTAGAAGTAATGGTAATGAACAAGTCAGGCTTTCTGCACACCAAGCACTATTAGATTTAGAACAGTGGCTGCTGGCTAACGGCTTCATTGAACTGATCAAAAAACGTAACCAATTTGCTCAATCACTGGGTTTTAAAACCTTCTTTGATTACTCGGTGGTTAAAACCGAACAGATGACGACAGAGCAGCTGTTTACGATTCTTGACGACTTCGAAGCACGTACACGCGATAGCCATCAGCAAAGTCTAGCCAATTTAGCAGAACAGAAAGGCGAGAATGCACTTCAAGCCCATAACTTTACCTACTCTTTTGCAGGTGACGTTATGAATGATCTTGATCCTTATGTTCCGTTCTCAAAGTCACTTCGACGATGGATTGAATCTTTTGGTCGCCTAAACATCGAATACTCTCAAGCGACATTAAAATTGGATCTGCTTGATCGTAAAGGTAAGTACCCTAATGGTTTCTGCCATGGCCCTATCCCATCTTTCTACGATCAAGACACTTGGGTAGCGGCTCAAGTTAACTTCACGAGCAACGCCAAGCCCGACCAAATCGGCAGCGGTTATGATGGTATCAACACGCTATTTCACGAGGGCGGCCACGCAGCGCATTTCGCCAATGTTAAGATGAACGCGCCTTGTTTCTCTCAGGAATTTGCACCAACTTCGATGGCTTATGCGGAAACTCAATCCATGTTCTGTGACAGCTTATTGAATGACGCCGATTGGCTCAAACAATACGCGCTTAATGCAGATGGCCAAGCAGTACCTGATGAGTTAATCAAAGCAATCATCGATAACAAACAACCTTTCAGAGCTTATCAAGAACGCAGCATTTTAGTGGTTCCATATTTCGAGCGAGCACTTTACGAATTGGCGGGTGAAGATCTGACACCTGAAAAGATCACCGATCTTGCTCGTAGCAGTGAGAAAATGATTCTTGGATTGGCGAGTAGCCCTCGCCCATTGATGGCGATCCCACATCTGTTGTCGGATGAAGCGTCTTGCGCATATCAAGGTTACCTGCTGGCTCATATGGCTGTGTATCAAACTCGTGCATATTTCACCGATAAGTTTGGCTACTTAACGGATAACCCAGAAATCGGCCCTTTGTTAGCTAAGCACTACTGGCACCAAGGAAATAGCGTCAATCATAATGGGACAATCGAAAGCCTGACTGGGGGAGGTTTTAATGCCAAATACCTCGCTGACGAGTGCAACTTATCGCCAGAAGAAGCTTGGGCTATTGAGGAGCAAAAAATCAAACAGCTGTCGACAAGAGAACGATCACCAATCGCTGATTTGAATGCGAAGATATCGATCGTTGATGGGGCCACCGAGTTGGCGAATAATGATAAGTCAAACCATCAGATGTGTGATGAGTTTGAACACTTTATCGTTGGGCAATACGGCCGATAGCGGGTGCTGAGCATCTATAACCAAGGTTGAACCAAAAGACCAAACGAAAAAAGGACGATAATTTATCGTCCTTTTTATATTCAGCGTTGGATCTATGCCGTGACACATATCGAGCGAGTTTCACAATTAAACTCAACATCAACAGAATCAACACTTCGCAATGATTTTCGATGAATGCCAAACACTTGCCCCGTCAAAACAATATAAAACTTCTCTGTTTTGAGTAGATTCCAAGCTTCATCAAGAGATTCAGCATAAACCTTGTTCTTGAGATCTTGCGGGCGAGTACCTGCTACTCTTCCATGTTTGCGCGCCAATTCAAATAATCCATTACGATTCGGTTTACACGTAAACAGGGTATCATTTCCGTAAATACTACCCTTAGCAGTAATGTTTTTAACCATTACATTTCTCCAAATAATAATTCCACTCGTAACACCTGAGTGGCATACCACATGTCGAACTGTGGATATTTAAACTGCGTAAAGAAGAGAATATGGTGTAAAGACCGGGCAAGCTATTACACCATTATCATCAAATTTCTTAGAAGTTCTTAAGTTCTTAGAAATAGTAGTAAGCTGCTGCGAATACGTGTGTTTCTTCGTCGTATTGCGCGCTAGTTTTACCCACACGGTAACCGTCTAAGTCTTGCTTGATATCAATACCCATGTCAGCGTTGTCAGCAATACGGTACATTGCAGCGATATTGATGTAAGAAGAATCTACGTCAGATTGACCATCTAATTCATTGCTGCTAGACGCGTAACCTGCTGCGATTGTTAGGTCTTCAGAAACTGTGTAGCCACCTGAAACGTAGTAACCCGTATTCTTAGCAGAATCACTCTCTTCAATCCAAGAGTTCATACCTAGTTTAAGAGCACCAACCTTAACGTTACCTGTCACTGTGTAAACTTCGTAATCAGTATCGTCATCACGAGCTTCATAACCTGCGTATAGGTTGAATACCTCTTGCTCTAAACCGATGTAACCGTTAATGCCTTTATCCGCATCATTATGATCGTCACCTGTTTCAAAGTAAGAAATACCATAAGCGATACCGTTTGTTGCGCCTTGGAATTTAACAACATTGAAGCCGTCAGATGCATCACCAGCAGAAGCGCCAAACTCGTAAGTGTTATCGCCAGCGCCATCCACTTTGTCTAGTGCTGTGTCGTTTTCCCAACCGAATGAAGCAATACCGTAGCCAGTATCGAAACCTAACCATGCTTTGTCTACGTCTGTTGCTGGACCAGTATCGATACCGTTTGTCCAACCAGCTGTTGCTGCGTCGTTCGCAGATACGTTGTTGTCTGTCGTGTAGTTCACCATCAAGTCAGTTTCGAAATAACCAACAATACGGTTGTTACGGTAGTTTACGGCAAGAGTAAGACCCGTTGCCCAGTCATCGTAGAACGCTTTAGAGCCAGTGTCGTAGTAACCACCAACACCGAAAGAGCCTGATACTGAGAATTGATCTTTGTGCATTGAATCGAATGCAAACATGTCTTCGTTTTGGCTGTTTTGGCTGCTTGTGCTTACAGCGAAAGCTGAACTTGAAATGCTCGCAATCGCAAGTGCTACTAATGTCTTTTTCATGATAACCACTACCTATATATTGATTCGGCCTTGTTAGTCCGGCCTTTTGGAGTGGCGCTATTGTTCAAAAAAATACGTTATTGATATACCGTAAATTTACTGAAAATTTTATAGCTTTGGTGAATTAAATTACATAATGATATGTTGATATGGCTTTTATATTGAGAATCGCAAGCCGAGCGTAAACCCGATATCCGTGCTGTTATCCATATTCCGGATGTTCTCAATCATCACGGGGGTTGTTAGGCAGAATTAAAAGCCTGAGCCTATAAAAAACACCGTTCAATTAATGCAGTAAATGTACTGCTTATCATTCGATAATCTAGAACTAAGAGTTATAAAAAACTTAAAAATAGAACCTATGATATATATAAGAATCTTATCTTGCACTGAGCCACTCGAACGAATATCTTCTGAGTATTGACCTAATGAATGTATCGAGAAAGGAAAAACGTGTCTGCTTTAAGCCTAAGTTTTGAACAGCTATTAATGAAACAATCAACCTCTCTTATTAATAGCGATCCTAAAAACTTTCAAACAACGTGGTCAGAAGCAAGCTTTGACGTACTCGATTGGTTCGGGATTGATCGTTTAACGCTTTACCCGAATTCAATGGTCTTACTTGAAGACGGGAAAACTTGTTCAGTATCCAAAGCAAACATACCTCCTGTCGATAAGAAAAGTTTGGTTGGCGGTAACTACCTTGATTACCTAAAGCTATTGAAAACCAATGAAACATATCTCACCTTTACCAGTGACGAACTCGTTTCAACCAAAAACTATGTGTTAAAGAAGATCTATAAAGAAGGGGGAAGATGGCACTGCATCATTCCTTTGCAGCTGTTTAACCAACGCTGGGGAGCATTGTCTTTTACTAACTTTCACGACAACGAAACCACCTTCGACCTCGAAGACATCCAGCGCTTAAAGTTAGTCTGTGAACTTTGGCTCTGTTATTGGCAGCACTCAACGCTAGCGAGGACACTAAAGCAAAATGAGAATCGGCTAGCAGATGATAGTGAGAAGCTATTATTACTCACAAAAAAACAAACCAAGGTTTTGGCTCTCATTGCTCAAGGGTTTAGTGCAAAAGAGTGTGCAGAACAGCTCCACCTTAGCTCTCGAACGATAGAATCGCATAAATACAGAATGCTTGGATTACTCGATTTAAACAGCCACAATGACCTGATTCAATTCGCCTTACGCAATGGCCTAGGTCTTACAGAAAACCTACACACGACACGTTAAAGCAAGGCTATGTACACTCTTTACGCATAATGTTGGTTGTTATTCGTTGCCTTCACTCAGAGCAAATTTGATTTCATCCGACGAAAAGCCCTTTCGACTTAACATTGCGTACGCCTTTGAACGCTCTTTGTGATCGTTGAGGTCATATGATTTCTTCTGCAGCTGTTCCAAACAAGATGAATAGAAATCCAGTTGCTCCTCATTAATTAATCGGTCGACCAACGATGACAACTCGCTGGTGTCAATTTGTCGCTGTCTAAGCTCTTGCTGAATAGCAGTCAAGCCTTTGCCTTTACGAGCATACTTAAGCACCTCTTTTTCCAAATCAGCTTTCTCTGCCTTAATTTGAATATTACTTTTCAGTTCATGCGACTGCGTGTGCTGGTCAATCGCTACCTTCACCTGCTGGTAGCTAAAACCACGCTTTTGCAGGGTCGCGACAAGCTTTTCACGGCTCATGGTAAAACTTGTATAGTAATGGTTGATACGGTCTATCAAGATGGTTTGCTCATCAATAGACTTTTCGAAAGACACTTTATGGATTGCATCAGAAATCACTGAATCGGTCAGGCCTTTCTTCTTCAATTTTTCGACAATATATCGAGAACCGAATTCACCAGAAAAAGCTTGTTCCACGAATTGTTCTGCAAACACTTGGTCAGACTTGAGATACCCGAAGCCTTTCAGTGTCCCTAGAGTTTCATCGATCCATTCTTGATTGTCGGTTTTCACTTTGAGCTTCGCAACCAACTCGCTTTCCGTCATATCTCTCTGGGTTAGGTGCCACATCGCAGAGTTCATGACGCTTTCAATTCGTGTTGCTTTTCTTACCGTTGTATTTCTACTATTCGTTTTTTGCTGTGAATCATCCATTCGCTTTCAACTGTCCAAACTAAGCCTACCCCATCATAACGTAATTCTAAGGCGGTTGAGTGACATAAAAGAATGAAGCTCAATATAAACGGAAGCCAATAAAAATGGACGCTTATTCAGCGTCCATTTGATATCACATTAAGAATGTCGACTCTAAGCTGCGCTTAGCTTTGTCGTATTAGTTTTTTTCGTAATAGCTCTTTTCGAAATCGCTTTTCGTATTAGCTCTTTCGCTTAGCTCTCTTCGTGATTGTAAATATGCACATCTCGTTGAGGGAATGGGATCGTGATGCCTTCTTCATCGAAGCGTTTCTTCACGGTTTCCGTCACATCCCAATACACATCCCAATAGTCATCGGTCTTAACCCAAGGTCTGACGACAAAATCAACAGAAGACGTATTCAAGGTATGAAGCTTGATCATATGCTCCGGTTTTTTCAGTACTAGAGGGTGCGCAAGAATGATGTCGTTCAATACCGCTTTCGCTTTATCGATATCATCTGAGTAACCAATGCCGAAGACCATATCAACACGTCTCACACGCTCTGCAGTGATGTTGTTGATCACGTCACCCCAAATTTTGTTGTTCGGGATCACCAAGCGTTGGTTATCGATGGTTTGAATGGTCGTCGACACTAAGCTCATGTCTTTTACTGTGCCTTGAACGCCGGCCACTTTAACCATGTCGCCCACATCATAAGGACGATAGATCAAGATCATCAAACCTGACGCAAAGTTAGATAGTGTGTCTTGCAATGCGAAACCAATAATGACACCCGCAACACCGAAACCGGTTAATAGTGGCGCTAGCTCAATCCCAATTTGAGACAGAGCGATAAGCAAACCAATAAACACGACCGCTTTAGATGCGATGGATACGAAGAACTCCTGCATCAATACGCTAAAGTCCATTTTAGAGTGCGAGACACTCTTACGAACGGTCTTACGAGCCACGTTAGCAATAAGGCGAGTTACGTATAAAATACCAAGAAACAGAGCGAGTTTAACGATAAATGAAGGCGTGTTGTCAAACGCCCATGAACTGAACGATCGAAGCCAGCTATCCAATAGATCCAGTGCAACATCGACATCCAACACATCGGCGTTAATGTCCCCAGTCGTCGCTAATAGAATGCGCTTGTACGAAGTGACATCCACACCAAACGGGGCCATCATAGAGATACTTGTCTCTAAGCTGGCAACCATTACACTGGTTCGTTCGCTGAAACGTATTAACTCAGTTTTTATTGTCGTCTTTTCGTCTTCACTAACAAAAGACAAGCGACGCTCTAGATCTTGACGCTGCGTGTCTGTATACAGGATCGCATTGGTCAGATATTGAGAACGAGAAACCAATGCGGTTTTTAACTGGCTTTCCGCAGCCGATACATCAACGCCTCGATCTTTTGACCAACTTAAGGTTTTAGAGAGTTGCTGATAGTAATCATCCATCATTCCGATACGTTTTTGAATCAACAATTCAAGACGCTTTTTTGAATCCCCCTCAGCCGAACGGTTGTCTTTGCTCATAGAGACAATTTTGACTTCGTTCAATGACAGTAAATGTTGTAAAAGATCTACCTGTTGGGCAAGAACAGCGTCTAAGCCTTCCTTCTTATCGGATGATAATTGGGAGGAAATCTCTTTACGTAGTGCTTGGTTCTTTCGTCTTAATATATCTTCTAGAAACGGCTTCTCAGCATCGTGTGCTGTTTCTAATGTTGTTAGGTCCAGCATTAGCTGGTCTTGTACTTCTGCTATTTTATCGACACTTTGTGCAAAACTCCCTGATGCAACAAACGCCAACATTAAAAATAGACAACGCCAAACCTTTATCATGTTAATTCCTATGAATGTCTAAATTGACCCCTTAAATAGTAGTAAAAAGAATATGGATAACAAGCATTTAAACGTATGTTGTGTTAAAAATTCGCAAAATATCAGTACGTATCTAATATTTGAGAGTTCCAATCCCCTCTTATGATCTGTAGAGTACGCAACCAACAAAGAACAACAGCCAATATCGTCACTTAAGCACATGCACAAAAACGCCTTAAATCCGATGTTAGCTAACAGCAAGAGAGCATAGAAATGAACAACGAACTTGATATTATCGAATCCTTAGAAGAACTAGAAAAGTTCCTCATCTCAGTGGAAGCTGGCGGTTTGGGTCTTGAAGGCGTTGAAGGTGTAGGCATGGCAACCAATAATTCAGATGGTCGTCACTTCGTTGCTGTATTCAACAGTAGCCACAAAGTTCTGCTCGCTCGCTGGATCACCAAAGAAGTTTTCGAAAATGGTAAAGACTTGGTACGTAATGGCCCTCGCCGTACTCACTAAGCCTTTCCAATAGAACCAACGATTAAGCCCAATAAGTTCCTCTAAGATCTGTTGGGCTTTTTGTATCTCCTCATCGTGAATAAACAAATCGATACAGAATAAATTAGTTATAATTGCCGGTTGTTGTGAACTTTAACCAGAGCCCAATGTCGTATTCGCGTGAGTTGATGTTTATACGTCTTTTATCGTGTATATGCCGTTTCCCGCGTTTATATAGTTTCTCTAGTTTATACATGGTTTCACTTTAACAATTTTATGACTTGTGGCGCGAAGAGAACTTATCTAAGCTAGCCACAATTCAATGAGCTCGCTTTAGCTATTAACTATTAACTATTAACTATTAACTATTAACTGATTTGATTACTGACTAATTTGCTGAACACATCGCTACTTTTCTTACCCACACAGAATCGCCAACAAAAGCAATCGCTTTGGGCGCTTCTCCTTACCGGACTGGTTATCATAACTTGCCTGGCGAGTACGCTGTCTGCGAATAAAGTAACGGCTTCAGCTTCCTTAGTTGGACAATCAATATTTGTCGGCGCAGAAACCAGCAACCCACATGCTGTCATCGCATCTTTAGATAAAATGTCTGAGCTTTATGCCAGCGTTTTTGGTTCAGAAGCATCTAAAGCTCTGACAACACCAAATTCAAGTTCATGCAGCCTGAGTTCGAAAATGCTGACCTTTGCCGCCCCGAAAACCGGCTGGCTGATCCCATTCGTACTTATTATTGCTGTTGCATTTAACTTACCTCCTCACATCTCGAGATTATCTAGAGACAATCATCGCTCTGCTCGACCTACAAAACACCGCTTGCACCTAAAGCACTGTATATTTAGAGAGTAAATAACCGGGCTATTCCACCCTTTTATTTATTTTTTGGAGATACATTTGTGTACAACACACTACTAACTAAGTTTGTCGATTCGTTGGCATTCTACATGCGCACATGCGCAAAAGCTTTCGTCACTGCAATCTTAGTCATGACGTCATTTACCGCCCTGGCTCAAACCACGGGCTGGATAAGCGTGCCTGAGCATCCGCCAGTTAAGATGCGAATGATGTCGACGGGTGAACAGTCGGATAACGGCGGTACCGTTCAAACTGTATTGGACGTTACACTCGACGGTGACTGGAAAACCTATTGGCGCAGCCCAGGTGAAGGTGGCATTCCGCCAAGCTGGGATTGGTCTGATTCAACTAATATAGAGTCTGTAGATTGGCATTGGCCGATCCCTAAATACTACGAACAACTTGACGTAATGACGCTGGGATACAAAAAGCACGTAAGCTTTCCTGTCACCCTAACGTTGAAAGACAAAACGCAACCCGCTGTATTTAGGGCTTCTCTCTCGTTCCCGTCGTGCACCAATATTTGTGTTTTGACTGACTATGACATCGAACTCCCTATCGACACGCAGCAATTGCAGTTCGATGAAGAAGCGATGTTCTTGTTCAACCAAGGCATGAGCCAATCTCCAAGAGAAGCGAACCGGACTTCAGTGAACGGTCTATTTTGGGACAAAAGCAAGCAACAACTGGTCACTCAACTAACCAGTAACGAAGGCTGGGATAAGCCGATGGTGTTGATTGACGGGCAAGAAGTCATCGATGACTTCTTTGCTCAACCAACCGTCCATATCACCGGCAATACGATGACCGCGGTATTTGACGTCAGCAACTGGATAGGCGAAGTCGACTTAACGGATCGCACCGTTAGTGTCACAGTTTCAGACACTAATTTTGCCGAAGAGATGACGGCTCAAGTCGGCTCAAAACCTATCGCTTATCAAGCAAGTAACAACGGTTTTCTTGCAATGATCGGCTTTGCTTTGATTGGCGGTTTGATCCTCAATATTATGCCATGTGTGTTGCCTGTATTAGGAATGAAGTTAAATAGCATCATTCAAAATCAAGGTGCATCCAATCGACATATCCGACTCTCATTCTTAGCTTCTGCGTCAGGTGTCATTACGTCATTTGCACTCCTAGCCCTTGGCATGACCGCTCTAAAAATGGGTGGCAATGCGATTGGTTGGGGAATCCAGTTCCAAAATGTTTGGTTCATCGGGTTCATGCTGATCATCACTTTGCTGTTCTCGATTAACCTACTTGGGTTATTCGAATTCAGACTACCATCAGGTTTAAACACTTGGATGGCGACTAAAGGCGACGACTCACATTCAGGCCACTTTATTCAAGGCATGTTTGCTACGCTGTTGGCGACACCGTGTAGCGCTCCATTCCTAGGAACCGCAGTCGCTTATGCACTTGGGGCAAGCTACCAAGAGTTGTGGGCTATCTTTATCGCACTCGGCATCGGTATGAGTGCTCCTTGGTTAATTTTCGCGCTGTTCCCAAGTCTTACAAAACTGCTTCCAAAACCTGGGGCATGGATGTTCAGAGTTAAGCTAGTATTTGGCTTAATGATGTTCATTACCAGTCTATGGTTAGCAAGCCTAATGAGCCCATTCATTGGTAAATTCCCGACGATCCTGTTGTCACTGTTTATCGTGATTACAGTATTGATTTGGATTGGCCGTAAGTTGGGTCGCAAGGTACTTATTCCTATCGTCGCAACCACAACCTTGGTGTTTGGTGCTGCATTAATCGTAGGCAGTGTGACCGCAGACAATTGGGCGACACCGATTGTTGACGATCTCGCTTGGCAAAAGCTAGATGCAAAACAAATCCCTCAATTGGTTGAGCAAGGCAAAACGGTATTTGTCGATGTGACCGCTGATTGGTGTATTACCTGTAAGGCCAACAAGATCGGCGTCGTTCTCCAAGACCCTGTCTACAGCCACCTACAGCAAGAAAACATTGTTTTGATGAAAGGCGATTGGACAACACCAAGTGAAAGTGTCACTCAATACCTACAAAGTAATGGTCGATTTGGTGTGCCATTTAATATCGTCTACGGCCCAAGCTATAAAAGCGGTATTCCACTGCCTGTCATTCTCGACAGTGACACTGTCGTTCAAGCCATCAACGCTGCGAGATAATTGATGAAGACTCCCAACAATGAAGATAAATCTAGCACGACTGAAGACAGCGCTGTAAAGGGTGAAACCAAAAAGCCAAGTCGTCTTAAGAAGTGGGGAAAGGAACTGGTTTCAATGATATTGATCGTTGGCGTGGTTTCATTTGCGATGGACTTTTATCACAGCAGAAGCATGCCTCAGGGCGACGCGATTCCAATTGTGGGTCAATCACTCAAAGGCAAAGATATTGATGTTATCGAGCTAAGCAAAAATGGTAAGCCAGTCATTGTCTATTTTTGGGCAACTTGGTGTGGCGCCTGCAAATTTGTGAGCCCAACCGTCAATAGCTTCAACGACTCCCATCAAGTGGTTTCGGTCGCTCTGTCATCGGGCCCAGACGAACGTGTTCAGCGCTACTTAGAGGCAAAAGAGTATGACTTCCCTGTGATCAATGATCTTTCTGGATCAATCAGCAGAAGTTGGGGCGTTAATGTCACTCCAAGCATCGTCATCATCAAAGATGGAAAGATTAGCAGTATCGCAACAGGCGTTACTTCCCCGATAGGGCTCTGGTTAAGAACCTACTTTGCATAACTCGCTTACAAAGAAAAACTGAGCAAAGCAAGGCGAATAACTCGATTTAGCCCGTTTAACGAACAGTATTACCGTGAGCGCGACCCAATGAGCGCTCACGATTATCAAGAATTAGAGAATATATAGCATGAAAAAACATCTGATTAGTACACTGATTTTAGGTTCACTAATGAGCACCGCTGCCTTCGCTGAGTTAAGTACAGAGCAAACCCAGAAACTTGAAGAGATTAACCAATTTCTGAAAGAGAACCCTTCTACGATCTCTGGCTTACATACCAGCTTAGAGCAGTACGTAGCAGGGCAAGAACAGTCGAAGAAAGCTCAAGCAGGAAGCCATGATTGGTTATACAACAATGACGCTCACCCAATCACGGGCAACCCGGATGGCAAATCAGTCATCATTAACTTTACCGACTATAACTGTCCTTACTGTAAGCGCTTGGAAAAAGGCTTAGTTCAATTAGCCTCTGAAAATAGCGACATCAAAGTGATCAACGTGTACTTATCGTTTAAACAACAACAAGTTGCAGGGCTAGACACCAACGCGGCGCTATACGCGATGAAAGTATGGAAAGATAACCCAGAAGCATTCCCTGAAGTTAATAGATTGCTGATGGCCAAAAGCGGTATTCACTCGAAAAGCTCACTAGAAGCCGTTGCCAAGAAGACGGGAACAGAGGCGGAACTAAAAACAACTAAAGAACAAAACCAGGTTCTAACCACTAACCACCAAACGTTCAGTGCACTCGGCTTAACGGGCACTCCAACCATGATGATGAACGGAAATGTTTTACCAGGATATGTGCCTTACGACCGACTTAAAGATATCGTGGATGACGCTTTTTAATCGAGTGTAGATAGAGATAAAGACTCGAAAGAGAAGTGAATAAAAGCCGACTCGCGTCACTCGCCGTCGGCTTTTTAATGAGCTTAAGATAATGTTTTCAATATTACTTTTGAAACAGAAAAGCAATCGAAGTGTCACTATCTTGCAATGGATTCTTAATTTACCCTCGCTACGCTAAAAGCAGTTCTGTCGATGAGTCAAAGACGTGTTAACTCAAGACAACTGTCCTTTGACCGAGCCTTGCTCGGTCTTTTTTTGCTTAACTCAGCAAGCGACAAACAAGCGCGCCCGGCTCCCTTAATGCATCCACGTTATAGCTGAGTACACGCCCAGAAGATGGTGCGTGATAACGACGACATTCATTACCGAACGCATCATATTGGATGGCGAGCAGATCATCTTGTTCGACACTTTGCAAAAGCTCGACCTGAGGCAGCACAAAGCCACCAATATCAGCGCGGATAGACACGACGTTGTTGCCTTCTATCCAGTCCATACTTGGCAGCTGCTTTGCCTCTAACGGGTCTTCACCATTAAGCATTTCATAGTAAGACAACATATTAAAAACACCGTCCACGGCTCGTTGAATCATGTCAGGCTGAGTAAACTTACCCATCCCCACTTCCACCGTAATGCTCGGAATTCCACTTCGATTCCAAACCGTTTCAAGAATACCTGGGTCACCGGGATCATTGAGAACACAATCTGGCGTCATCAACCTTGCCATTTCAAGGCACTGTTCAATTCGGTAGTCAGCAAAAACATAAAGTGGGTAGACAGCGCCACGAGTTTGGGTATGCAGGTCAACGGCGAATGTCGCATTGTGTTTGAGTAAGCGATCCCACAAAGACGCAACAAAGCGCTCTGCCGCTAAGCCATTCGCATCCCCTGGAAAGAGTCGATTAAGGTTGGCAGGGCAAGAGCCCGGATCCGAAGAGATAAAATCGCGGCTATGGTTAAGCAAACCCGACAAATTCACAGTAGGCACTATCGTTACCGTGCCTTTGAGAGTTTTACCGACTAAGTCTCTGATAATTTGCTGAGCAGCCAACACACCGTTGAGCTCATCACCGTGAATACCAGCGGTGATCATCAACTTAGGACCTGCTTGACTGCCTTTGAAAACAGAAACCGGCATGTTCTTGGGTTGCCCTAGCCCATCACTGGTTACTTGAAACCAAAACTGGTGCTCTCCAACGGGTAGGTCTTCAACATTCAAGGAGCCAATAACCTGCCTACCTTGTAAAACATCGCCTAAGTACTCTGTTTTCATCCAACGTCTCCATCTTGTTGAGCAAAATCTATTCTCGTCTAAGTTTTTGCATCATAGAGGATATCTTAATCAGTACAAACAGTTAATAAGATGAACGAGCTCTGACTTCCCCATAATACTCACTCATATCATCATCACTTCCCCTAAATAGAAACTCGAAAAAGTAACTACACAAAAACAGATAAGTTGTATAACCATTCACAAATCACTCAGTCTATTGAAATAAAAGTGCAATAAAATCAACAATTAAAAAGTTCCCTATTCACGAAAATGTAATTTTATAGAAATGAAAGCTTAATTTAGCTGCTCTAAATTAGCTTCATATCGAAACGGAGAGCACATTGCTCACGGATTTTAAAATACAAGGTAAGTGATTATGAAAAAGGCAGTTCTAGCTTCTGCAGTGGTAGCGGCACTAGTTTCAGGTTCATCTCTAGCAGCAACAGTTTACAGCTCTGATGGTACAGAACTTAAAATTGGCGGTCGTGCGGAATTCCGTGGTGATTTCATCGGGTCAGGCGGTAAAGAAATCGACGGAACCATGAAAAATAAAAGCCGTGTGCGTTTAAATGTTGGCGGTACTACTGAAATCACTAGCGATCTATCTGGTTTCGGTTTCTATGAAGCAGAACAAGGCGTAAATTCTTCAGCGGATAACGATGAAACTGATAACTTTAAACAACGCTATATGTACGCTGGCCTTGAAGGTAACTTTGGTGCTGTTTCGGTAGGTCGTCAAGATACAGCTGCTGCTCAAATCTCAGAAATGTCGGATGTTACTATCTACTCAGGTGATCAAAAAGCCTTCATTAACGCGGGCAACGAGCAGATTAACAACACGTTCGTGTACGCTTACGATGCTGATGCTCTTTCGTTGAAGGCAAGTTTAATCGCTGGCGAAGATAAAGATACAGACGGTTACGGTATCTCTGGTATCTACACATTGCCTATGGGCTTAGGTTTTGGTCTTGGTTACTCAGGTAATGACAATGGTGCAGGTAATGGCTCTGCAACCGCTGTAATTGCTGGTATCAACTACAAAATGGATGCTCTATACCTAGGTGCCACCTACACAATGGGTGACCTAGACGACAAAGCTAAGACTGAGTTCTCTGGTGTAGAAGTTGCGGCTAAGTACAAACTTACCGATCAATTTGAATTGGCTGCTTTGTACCAAAAACAAGAAAAAGACGCGACACAGAACATCACTGTAGATACAGCTGATTTCTTCGAGCTAACGGGTACATACAAGTTCAACAAGTCTATCCGTACTTACGTTGCTTACCAATTAAACAACCTAGACGATGTAAAAGTTGCAGGTCTAGAGACACAAAGCGAAGATTCTCTTCGTCTAGGTCTACGCTACGACTTCTAATCTAAATCGGCTTTAGATGCAGACTAAAAGGTTGGGCAATAGCTCAACCTTTTTCATATTCAAATATTCTGACTAACTTCATCAATGCTTTTTCTGGTTAAGTGGTGCTAAATCCGTATCATAGGTGAACCACATCAAATAATTAGAAGCATCATGTCACAACACCATCCGATCCAAGGCGCTAGCTGGATGCTAACCGCAGGCCTAGCCTTTGCCGTCATTAACAGCCTAACTCAAATCGCTAGCATTCATTTCGGACTTACTTCTACTACCGTTGCCGTCATTCAATACGCCATCGCGTTGTTCGCTATTCTTCCTTATCTGAAAACGCTGGGCATTCGCCGCGCGCTAAAAACCGACAACCTCAAGTTGCATGTATTCCGTGTGTTTTTATCGGTGATTGGTATTCAACTTTGGATATGGGCGCTGGCTTACCCAGTTCCTATTTGGCAAGGCATTGCCCTTCTCATGACGTCGCCACTGTTTGCAACCATAGGTTCAGGGCTTTTCCTCAAGGAGAAAGTGGGAGCTGCTCGCTGGGGCGCGACCTTAGCAGGTTTCGTGGGTGCTATGGTGATTCTAGAGCCATGGGCTGAAGACTTTAACTGGGCAACGCTACTACCGATTGGCGCCGCTTTCTTTTGGGCATGCTACTCACTAATGGTGAAAAAGCTCTCTTCACAAGACAGTCCTTCAACTATGGTGGTCTACCTTTTACTATTGATTACGCCATTTAACATCCTACTTGCTGCGCCAGATTGGCAGACTCCAAGCGGCGGTACGATTTGGGCTATCTTAATTGTCATCGGTGTTATGACGGCACTTGCTCAATGGGCAATTGTAAAAGCCTACTCAGTCGCTGATGCTTCATTCGTACAACCATTTGACCACGCAAAATTACCGCTAAATGTCCTAGCAGGTTGGATTGTATTTAGCTGGGTTCCACCGGGTCGTTTATGGCTCGGGGCTGCTATTATTATTGCGTCAGTCGCATTTATAACGCACTGGGAAACGAAAAAGCCGTCAAAACTGAAGAAAGTTTAGGGTTAGTGAAATAAATAGTTCAACTGTCCGTTCTATATGGATAAGAGAATTCAAACGAGGCCGTAACCATGAAGAAACCAGTCAAGATTACACTATACCGTTGGGCAGGCAGCTGGGGTCCATTTAAAGTTAATATCCCATGTGGGGAATGTACCCTTACCAAAGACATTCTTAAGGATACTTTTGAGAATGAATTATCAGATGTCGATGTCGAACTGGAAGTGAAAGATTGGTTGTCTCACTGGTGGGAGCCTCTAAAACTGGGCTCTTGGCATGCTCCAATCCTTGTTGTTGAAGGCAAGGTTGTAAGCCAAGGCGAAGCGCTTAACCGCGGTGTGTTAGTTCAATCCGTGATCAAAGAGTGGACCAAACGCGACAGCCTAAAAGGCAACATCGTTTATGGTAAAGCGACCTGTCCATTCTGTGTTAAGGCAAAGAAAATGCTTGATGAAGCGGGTGTTGAATACCAATACCACGATGTTGTAAAAGACAGCGCAGCTTTGTATCGCATGATTCCAGAGGTCAAAGCGCACATTGGTGAGAAAACACCAGTAACCGTTCCTCAGATCTGGCTCGATGGTAAATACATCGGTGGAGCAGACAACTTAGAAGCGTGGATGAAAGAAAATGGTTTAGATACCATTCCAAATAACGTTGTCGACCTGTCCAACCAATCGGCAGGCTAAACTCACACAGAGTTACAAATCCGATCGTGAATTAATCAGTGTTTTTTTGTGTCCATCCACAACAAAACGAGCGATGACCTTCATTAATCGCTAAAACGCAAAAGGCCTTAAACTTCATCGAGTTTAAGGCCTTTTTAAATTCCGTTTTTGAAAATGCTTATTTCGCCATTTTCTTCATCATTCGCTTAAAGAACGACGGTTTCTTTGGCTTTGACTTGCCATACAATGCTTCGTGCATCATGTTTTTTGCTACCATTTGACCAAGGTATGCGTGGCCTAGTTCGTAATTCATGCTTATCTCCGCACATAATCGATTTTCTTATGCGCGGATTCTACACTTAAAGCGCCCAGAAACAAGATCTAAATCACACTTTGATGCAAGTAAATCATCCTATTGCAAAATCCGTATTCTTGTCTCTGCATCAGTCAGCATTGTATCGTTATATCAATGAGTTAATGTTAAGCCCGTCTAACCTTGATTCACCATCCCCATTTGCAATCCAAGACATTGGTTTAGACATCCATAAAAAAGCAGCTCAAGAGAGCTGCTTTTTAAATACTTAGCTTAGAAACACTGACCTTAAAAAGGACACTATTCGCTAATGCCTAATAGTTAGTAACTAAAACACTAACTACGCTTTGGCTGTCTGTAAGTTTTACCAGCAATCTGGTACGTGTCTTTTTGCTTTAATTCGAACATAGTTTCAAAGAACCAAGCTGCAAATTTGATTAAGTCATCGCCTTCATTCATTACATGTTCGATGTACTCTTGCTCTTCGCCTTGTTCATTTTCTTGAAACGTCACGTGGTAAATACGCTTTTCGCCTTCTACTTCAGCTAGCGCAAATTGACCTGTTAGTGATCCAGCAGCCTCAGCGACTTCTGTATCCTCATTGGATTTCAATAGCTCAAGCGCTTGAGGCAGGCCATCTAGTGCGCAGATAGCTTTTACCAGTACTTCAAATTCATTTTGCTGCATGTTTATTACCTATTAAATGGACGCAGGTATTGTAGAAAACCATCCATACAAATACAACGTATTAACGACTGTACTCTGAACTATAGCGAGCTAGTTGCTTAACTGTACTCTACTTCAGCTGTTTAACTGTACTCTACTTCGGTAGCTGCGGCTTTCTTATTCATTTTGGTTGAAGACCAAAGGACTGTACCCATGCAAGCACCAATAATCAGATAAAACCCGCCGAGTTGTAAGTGAGTTGTCACCCAGCTTTCTACTAGATACCCACCCAATAAACCCGCTAAACACATCTGAATTGAGCCAGACAATGCAGACACTGCACCCGCTTGTTTCTTATGGGGTTCTAATAACATGCTGATTGATAGTGGGAACGAGATGCCTTGTGCTATCGCCAACCAAGTAAACGCCCAAACTAAGTTAAAGATGGATAACTCATGAGTAAGAAGCCAAGTTCCCGAAGCCAAAATGATCAAAATCGCAAGGCTCATCAATTGCGGAGTGCTAAACCTACGATTGAGCAAGTTCAAAGCCACGCTACCTATCAGTAAACCTGCCGAAGGGACAATCATCAATGAGCCATATTCAGCGGCGGTCAGCCCCAATTGCTCTTGCATTAAGAATGGAAACAGCGATAAAGATACCAAACTTGCCATGTAGCTCATCCAGTTATAACTGGCACTGGTCAACACTTGGCGGTTAGTCAACAAGCGTCCGTAGTTCTTCACTACTTGGCAGGCATCAAAGCGACTCTTTCCATATGGCAAAGTCTCAGGCAACACAAAGTAACCCAGCGTAAATATTGCCAGTAGATAAAGAAGAACAAACAGGAACACCGCCTGCCAACCGAGGTGAAATGAAATCCAACCACCAAATACGGGGGCAATGATCGGCATGATCGAAGCGGTGATCGAAATATAAGACAACGCTTTGGTCAGTTGAGGGCCATCATAGCTGTCGCGAAGCACACTTCGTCCGAGAACCGAGGCGCTGCCCGCCCCTAAACCTTGCAATAAGCGACCAACCTCTAGCGCCGTCATGTTGTCAGAAAAAACAACACAAACGACAGTACCAATCAAATAAACACCCTGACCTAACAAGAAGATAGGTCTTCTTCCCACTGCATCAGACATCGGCCCGTAAAATAGCTGAGACAGGCCAAAACCCACAAGAAACAGCGTGACGAGCAGCTGTACATCTACCTGAGTCACACTTAAATCAGAAGCAATTAACGGCAATGATGGCAAGTAGATGCTCACACCCACCTGCCCCGTAGCAATAATCATCATTGCTAAAAGTAACGGCGTTTTTTTAAAGGTCGATTGGCTCAAAAAATTCCCTATTCGTTTGATATTTGTTCATGATATAAGTTTATATTCAAAACCAGTAATTGATAATTAACCAAATTGGAATTTAATTAAGTCCTAGCAGGAAATAATATGGATTGGATTCTCAACGTAAAAAGCTACGTTAGAGTGGTAGAAGAAGGCAGTTTCAATGGCGCCGCTCGCAAACTTAACACCACCAGCTCGGCGATCAGCAAAAGAGTAAACTGGCTCGAAGAGCGTATCGGTACTCAACTTTTAAAACGCACCACTCGTTCAATTAACCAAACCGAAGCGGGTGCACTCTTTTACTTACGGGCCAAGGATCAACTCGACAATTGGCAGTCAATTATTGATGAGACTCGCTCGGTTAACCAAACCCCGGCAGGCCTCTTAAAGATTGGCGCGACGATTGCTGTTGGCTCTAAATTTCTCGTGCAATACATGGACGACTTCTTAGAAAAATACCCAGATATTAAGGTGCAGCTGATCACGACCACGCCAGGCCAATTGCCTGAACTTGGCTTGGATCTCGTGATCAGTCGTGAACTGGAACAGCTCAACTCATTAAGCTTCAAGAAAACACCGCTGTTTGAACACAAGGCCAGTTTCTATGCTGCGCCGAGTTATCTTGCCAAACATGGTTATCCCACCAACGAGCAAGACTTAGAACAACACAACTCCTTAATATGGGGAGAGCGCCCTACCCGTGAAGTCACACTCACCAAAGGGCAGCGCATCACTTTGAACGGCAACTTTGCGACCACCAACCCTGAGGCTTTGTTTCACGCGGCGAAACGAGGAATGGGTGTGCTGTTAACCATCAAAGCAATGATCAAAGAGGATCTTAAACAAGGGACATTAGTTCCAGTATTGCCAAATATTACCGCCGACGAAGTGATGGTTTACGCATACTACCCTAAGCTTGATTACTCACATACGCGAACCAAGTTATTTTTGGACCATTTGAAAGATAGGCTAGATAAAGAGCGAAATAACCAGATTTTGTGAAATAAGTCTCAACTTTATTTGAAAAATGATACAACGCGGCCAATAATAAACTAAGAGCATATAAAAATAGATGCGTACAAACTAAACACACAGGCTTACACGCTGGATCTGGTTAACTAGGGATGGTAGCTATGACTCAACAAACGTACAACAATATGATAGACACTGAGCGTATAGGGCGCTTGCTCAAGTTGGAAGGTATCGACCTTTTGGAATCAGCAGTACTTACCCTGCACCAAATGTTCGATACCAAGTACACCACTATCATTGAGAAAAAGTACTTTCCAGACCAAATTGTTCCCTTAGTTATTGCTCATTCTGATCACGTCTTGCATGACAGAATCAACCCTCGTCATGGGCAAATCTATCAGCAAGCCGTTAATCAAAACCACCCTGATTGCTCATTTGCTCAATACGTTGTCAAATCACTACCTACATCTGCCTTTCGGCAAGAGATTACCTCACAGAATTCCATTGCGATTCCTACACGGACTCAAAGCGGTGAAGTCATGGGGGTACTTTTTTCTACGTTTACTTCCCCAATGAGTAATGCTCAGCAACAAGAAGCGATTAAACATCATCAACTTTTTTCAGATATCATCATCCACACCCTGCGTGAGATGTGGTTCAACGATCGCTCTGAACAATTGGTCAATCAACTCAGTTATGAGGTCTCACACGATAGCTTAACAGGTTTACTTAACCGCAGTTGCTTATCCGATACGCTAGAATCAATCACTCAGCAAAACTCAACACCGTTCACGTTAGCAATACTGGACATTAATAGTTTTAAAGCGATTAACGATCTTCACGGCAACTATATCGGAGACAAAGTACTGCAACATCTGGCTGAGATTTTGAGACGAACACTCCCTGAAAATAACCTCACCTTTAGAACGGCAGGAAATGAATTCGCCTTCATCACCTATTACGCCGACCCAACCGCAATTTGTGAACAAATCATCGCCAAAGTAAAACAAGGGTATAACAGTATTGATCTTAGGATCGATTTTGATATCAGCATAGGCATCGCAGGATCAGCCGGAGATAGCAAAGACGTAGAGCAAATCATCTTCAACACCAGCTTAGCGTTGAAAGAATGTAAGCAATATTCGGGTACCCATATCAAGTGCTATGACACCCACTTAAGATCTCGATATCAGAGAAAGACCGAGTTAATTGCGGCCTTGAGAAATGAACTTGAAAACTCTATCTCGCTGAACAGCGGAATGTATGTTGTGGCTCAGCCGATTGTTGGTCAACAAGACAAATGTTGGAAGTATTTCGAAGTACTCACTCGTTGGAAAACAGAAAAGCACGGCGACATATCCCCAGTTGAGTTTATACAGGTAGCAGAAGAATCCGGGCTAATTGTCGAGCTGGGTGAACGCATTATCGAACTGGTATGCCGAGCTAAAACGACATTAGAACAAGGCTTAGGATACAAGGTTAAGCTCGGAATAAACTGTTCCGCCCATGAACTTACCGACTCTAAGCGTTACATTTCCTACCTCACTCGGACCATTGAACAGCATCACTTTAAGGCTGACGAGTTTGTTATTGAGCTGACCGAAACAGTATTGCTATCTCCAACTCAAGACACCAAAGACGCACTCAACTTTTTGCGAGAACAAGGCTTTACGATTGCGCTAGACGATTTCGGCACCGGTTACTCTAGCTTGAATTACATTCACAGTTATCCGATTGACTGCATTAAAATTGATGCCATTTTCATTCAAAATTTACTCACCAATTCGACATCAGAGAGCGTTGTTTGGTTGATCATCCAGCTTGCTCATCGACTCAACGTATCACTTGTCGCAGAGGGTGTGGAAAAGCGTGAACAGCTAGAGAAACTTCACGATATGGGGTGCGACAAGATCCAAGGATACCTATACTCGCCTCCTATGCGACCTGAAGCTATCGTGAGTTTAGTGACTCATTCAGAAGCGCTCATTCAAAGCCCATAAAAATTAAAATATATAGCAGTAGCCAGACCAAAATCTAAAAAACCGCGAAGCATGACTAAGTACTTAAGTATTTAGAAAAGCTCTCGCGGTTTGATTAATCGGCCTAATTTAGAGAAATCTATTAACTGTTATTAGATTGCGCTTCTAAAGCTACCTTTAACAGCTTATCAGCTTCATCTCTTGACGCGACGAACGTCGCTTTTTCCTTTTTAGGCACTGAATCAGCCATCGGAATATTCGCTGTCATCGCGTTCACAGGACGACCACGTTCGATTAACTCATAATGCAAGTGTGCCCCCGTCACTCGGCCAGTTTTACCTGACAAGCCAATACGCTGACCACGAGATACCGTTTGTCCTTTACGAACTAAGATCTTACTCAAATGGAGATAACGCGTTTTGTAAGTGCTACCGTGCTGAATAACCACGTAGTTACCGGCGTATGGGTGCTTACGGGTCATGATCACTTTACCATCACCCGTCGCTTGAACTGGCGTACCAATTGGCGTCGCGAAATCTGTACCGTTGTGAGGTGAGACTCGGCCTGTCACAGGGTGTAAGCGCTTAGGGTTAAACTGAGAACTCTGACGCCATCCACTGCTCACCGGGTAACGTTGGAAAGCACGTTGTAAGCTATCGCCATTGGCATCGTAATATTGCCCATCAGTGTGTAAGTACGCAGAAACAACACGATTGCGATTCATGATCTTAATCGCTTCGATTTCACGCTTTCCGGTTGCGACACCATCAACAAATTGCGCTTTCTGAAGCACTTCAAACTGATCGCCAGCGCGCAGGTCGCGGCTAAAGTTCAACTTATCTTTAAGAAGCGTCACAATATGGTCAATCTCAAGACTATTCAGACCAACCTTGTTCGCCGACATAGAGAAACTGCCGTGAATATCACCCACTAAAGGCTTTTGTTTCCATTCACCAGGAATAGAAATGTCTTCAAATTCATAGCTGCCATCTTCAAGTCGTCGGTAAACCGCTTTATCCGCAACACTAAATTGAATTTCCATTTTGGAAAGATTGCCCGTCGCCTCATCACGCCAAAAACGTAATGTGTTACCAGGACGAAGTGTGTCTAGGGCAAGGAAGTTTAAATCGGTTTCCATCACGCTCATCATCGATTTATAAGAAAATCCAAGTTGAGTGAAGATGCTACTCAAGTTATCGCCCGTTTGAATTTGATACTCAAACGTCGGCGGTTCGATAATCGCGACAGAAGAAGGTGATAGGATTGACTCAATAACGGTTGAGTCAGGTAAATCAAGATCGATCGTTTTCGTCAGATCCGATTCTGAAGATTGCAAAGCAATACCAAACGCTGCAATAAGTGGCAGTCCTAAAATAGCTACTTTTTTTACAGGTGAAAGCTCAGCAAACGGAGAGGAAAATATTTTTGAATACACGGTAAACAGGTCTTTCTACGATATAAAGGCATAGGATATGCTTTTCAAACGCATAAATCATCATTGCATTGTCATAATATGATGTGAATCTGCCCAATTTAGACTAAGTCATTGAGTTACCGTAAGTGGAAACCTGCTTCACGATAAATAATATTAACCGCCAAAATAGAAAATAAAAAAGCAGAAACGGCTAGTTTCTGCTTTCTATTGATTCACGCTACTTCATCTCAATTAAGCGCTAACCGTCGATACCAAGCAATTGTCTTCACCAAACTCATTCGGGATATAACGATCAGCATTCGCATCGTTCACCCATTGTTGGTCATCAACCAGGTAGCGGAATTGAAACTCGCCATCTTTAGGTAGGCGAGTTTTAAACTTGTAAACCTTCCCTTTGGCCAGTTTTTTCATTGGGGTGGCTTTCCAATCAAGAAAGTCAGCAACGATGGATACAGAGTTCGCTTCTTGAGCTTCTAGCTCGAAGGTCACTTCAACTTCATCTTTCGTCTTAAAAAAACGTTTATTAATCATTCGCAAGCTCCATTTGTAAAAATAGGCAGACACCAAGCATAAGGAGTGTCTAAATTTCATTCATCTAATTAAGATAATATGTAATTTAGCTCACATAAACAACAGATCCTTGCATTAACGAAAACGTTATTGCTTACCAATTGATTGCGTATCAAAAGAAAAGCTCATTAACACCTTTTCAGAAGGGGATTCTGCAAATGATTGTTCCGCAGAATGCTGAGTAAAGCCGATAAAACCTTCCCCTGTTTGTTTGCTAGCGGATTGTAAATCTTGCTGCTGAGCGACTTCTAAAGTCTGAATTTGCACTCTATCGCCTAGAAAAAGCTGGTCGACAAGCACGACACGGCTTCGCTGCTGGTCATGTTTAAACAAGCCAAGATAATAGAACACGCCACTGCCTTGGTTAGATACCCACATCGGTGCGACAAAGAAATTCGCCTTGCCCAACGTGACGGCTGAAAGGTTGTTGGTGTCTACCGTTACCACACCACGCTCAACACCCGAGTCATAGCGTCCAAAGGCTATAGCTCTAGGTTCATCGACTTCATTAATAAAAGCGTACGCGTTGGTTTCGGGTACTTTAATTGTCCATGGGTTGGTCGTCTTCAAATCAAAAACGGTTTCAACAACAGGGTCATAACTGACTTGAGAAGAAGGAAACTTCGCCAAGATCTCTTCGTCACTTAAGCTAAAGCGATAAATACCCGCCAGTATCACCACAACCAGCATGACAATTGGAATCAGTAAAATCAGAGGTATAGGTAAGATTTTCTTTTTCATGAGCAATTATATTCTTTTGTTTTCATCCAGTTGTGCAGACCATAAAGGGCTTTAGTATAATTATCAATACAGGGTTAACCAGAAGTGGAGCATGGATGGATATCAATCATATTAAAGATAGAAATATCAGAAGTTGCGAATGCCGCTGTGGAGCAGTCAACCTAGTATGCAGAGGCGAGCCTCAACGCACCTCTGTATGCCATTGCTATGAATGTCAGAAACGGACCGGAAGTGTGTTTGGTGTTCAGGCTCGATTCCCAATAGAACAAGTCACATTAAACGGAGAAGTCACTTCTTTCTCACGCATCAGTGATACGGGCAGTGAAGTGACCTATCAGTTTTGCCCTAAGTGTGGCACCACCATGCTCTTACAATCTGTTGCTGCTGCCGATTTTTATATCGTCCCGCTCGGATTATTTAAAGAGCAAGACTTTCCGCTACCGAGCTTTTCAGTCTACGAAGAACGTAAACACGGCTGGGTCAAATTTGACCATCAAATGAGTCACTACAACTAGCCTGTTACTGACCTTTATCTCGATAAAGCAACGGCATTAGAACAAACTGCAATACTGTTGCCTAAGATCAAATATCAACGCACCACAGCGCTAGCGTATCTTTTCGCTAGCGTTATAATCGGCTCCTCTTTTTAACCCAGGGTGAACCACATGATTTCTAAGCTACCTCGCTGGGTTGAATACGGCGCTTTGCTGCTCGCAGGCCTTGCTGGCAGTGTTAATGCGATTGGCTTACTCGGCTTTCAGCATCAAGCGATCTCTCACATTTCAGGCACCATGTCTTTATTAGGCAGTAGCCTGCTCACACCAACTTCGGCTTCTTTACATCTTTTACTGATTATCATGAGCTTTATGTTAGGTGCAGCCTTCAGCGGATTCTTTATTGAGAACCAAGCACTGAAGTTAGGGCGTCGTTACGGCGTTGCTCTGTGCATTGAAGGGGGATTGCTATTTTTAGCACTTTGGGCGCTGTTACAGGGCTACACTTCAGGCCAATACTTCGCTTCAGCAGCCTGTGGTTTGCAGAACGCGATGATAACGACTTACAGCGGTGCGATCATTCGAACAACGCACATGAGCGGGATCATCACGGATCTTGGGATCATGATTGGTGCTCGCTTAAAGGGGATGCCTTTTGACCGTCGTAAAGCCAAACTACTGATGTTCATTGTGGTTGGCTTTCTGTTTGGTGGTTTAAGCGGAGCTTGTCTGTTCCAGCGCTTTGAAATTTTGGCGCTGGCTTTCCCTGCCTCTTTCGCTTTCATTATCGCATTTAGCTACTGGCTCTACCTGACCTATCGAACTGAAACGCCAGTCAATTTATAAATACCTGGCAATATATCCTCAAATTACGTAACATCCGCAACACTTTATTCTAAACTCTTAATGAGTTGCAGAATAACCAGTGTGAATAGTTAGCGATATTTGATGAATAGTATTGCAAGCACTATCAATACTGGGTAATCTTGCAGCCAGTGAGAAAATACGGATGTTTAGAGAATAAAAACGCCAAGGATGTGGCTTTTTTACATGTAGAAATACGAGAACAATTAACATGTCTAACAACACGAATACTGCTCAACCAGAGAAATCTAAAGGCAGTTTCTGGGTTTTCTTAATCCCATCTCTGATTGGTTTATTCCTTTTCATGGCACCAATCAGCTACCAAGGTGATCTAACGATCCCTGTCGCTATTCTAGCCAAATCAATTCAAGCGGTTTTCGGTGAGTCTCTAGTTGCTATTATCACTGCAATCGTTGCCTTCATGTCTGTAGCTTCCGTTTTAAGCACCATTTTCAAGCCTGCATTCATTACATCGAACTCATTTTTAAACGGCCTTTTCAACCCATCTCCACTGTGGTTGTTGGTTCGTCTTATCGGTGGTGCTGCAGCATTCATGGCTTTCTTCCAAGTCGGCCCTGAATTTATTTGGGAAGAGAACACCGGTGGCTTAGTCCTAGAAGGCCTACTTCCAACACTGTTCTCAGTATTTATCTTTGCAGGTTTACTACTGCCACTGCTGCTTAACTTTGGTCTGCTAGAACTATTCGGCACTTTGCTAAGTAAAGTGATGCGTCCAATCTTCAACCTGCCAGGTCGTAGTGCTATCGACTGTATGGCTTCTTGGTTAGGTGATGGCAGCGTTGGTATCCTGCTTACAAGCAAACAGTACGAGAAGAAATTCTACACGCAGCGTGAAGCCGCTGTAGTTGGTACGACTTTCTCTGCAGTATCTATCACGTTCAGTCTTGTGGTTATTGCTCAAGTAGAGCTAGAGCACCTATTCCTGCCTTTCTACGCAGCAATCTGTTTAGCGGGTATTGTGGCTGCGGTCATCATTCCTCGCCTTCCGCCACTAAGCATGAAGAAAGACACCTTCATTGATGGCAGCAAGCCTCACAAAGACGCTGACGCGATTCCTGCAGGTCACTCAACATTCTCTTGGGGTCTTGAGCTAGCAGTAAACAAAGCATCACAAGTTAAGTCAGCTACGTCAGTATTTGCTGAAGGCATCCGTAACGCCGTAGATATGGTATTTGGTGTACTGCCTGTTGTTATGGGCCTTGGTACGATGGCACTGGTTATTGCGGAATACACATCGGTATTCTCATTCCTAGGTCAACCTTTCATTCCATTCCTAGAGCTACTTGGTGTTCCTGAAGCGGTTGCAGCATCTGAAACCATCGTGGTTGGTTTTGCAGACATGTTCATCCCGGCAATCCTTGCGGCTTCTATCGACAACGAGATGACTCGCTTTGTTATTGCAGCAATGTCGGTAACTCAGCTGATCTACATGTCTGAAGTAGGTGCTCTGCTTCTAGGCAGTAAGATTCCAGTGAACATCCTCGAACTGTTTATTATCTTTATTCTGCGTACGTTAATTACACTTCCGGTTATCGCTGGTGTAGCACATCTAATATTCTAAATTAGACCCTACTGATATAGCGTAATTAAGAGCCATTTTATAAAGCCTCACTTTTGTGGGGCTTTTTATTGCCAGTAAAAACATTCCCTACCCGCTCAAAATACATTCACCTACCCACCCCAAATACAGCCAAGATATAAAATTGGCATATCATTTAATTTCATATCTGTTTAACTTCCTTCTCGT
Organism: Vibrio splendidus; assembly: GCF_003345295.1. Taxonomy (NCBI): domain Bacteria; kingdom Pseudomonadati; phylum Pseudomonadota; class Gammaproteobacteria; order Vibrionales; family Vibrionaceae; genus Vibrio; species Vibrio splendidus. The sequence continues at coordinate 667,151 of NZ_CP031056.1, read as the reverse complement.
CTTGGAATAGAAAACCACACACATAAACGTCTAATTAATAAATTATCAATACCAGTAGGCTCTAGGCTCGCGTGTATCTTCAACTCATTGAACCAAATGCTAAAAGTAACAAATATATGATTTAGTGAATTTTGCATTGTTTAGGTTGTTGTATTTTTGTAGTCTATTTTGTGAAATTACATTCAAGTAAATTTCAATCTCGTCGATATATATAATTAGAAAAACACGATTAACTTTAGACTTCGCAAAGCCTGTGAGAAGGGGAACACTCAATGAAATTTAGCCATAAGGTGGTTGCTGCATCATCAGCCTTGCTGCTAGTGACAGTATCATTGCTTTCAATACAACAACTTTACACCGTAAGAAGTGCTGTAGAAAACCACGTCAATGCGAGCCTAAAAGAGATGGTCTCTGGCGTAAAAAATACAGTCGTATCAGAAATGAACGCCAAGAAAGCGTTGGCTCAATCGACGACTGAAGTCATCGAGATTAACCCTCAAGATCGTACTTACGTAAAAGAAATCCTAGAAAAACCAAAGCTTAAAAACAGCTTCCTAGCGGTTGGCTTTGGTTATGAAGCAAACGGTTTCGTCATTGAGAATGATGACGGTTGGGAAGCCGGTCCAGATTACGACCCAAGAATCCGCCCTTGGTACATTGATGCTAAATCCAAAAACAGTTTAGTGGTTACAGCTCCTTATGTGGATGCATCAAGTAAGAAAGTCATCATCTCTGTGGGTACGCCAGTTAAAGACAGCGGCCGCTTCACGGCAGGTATGTTCTACGACCTAGAACTGACCAACCTTGCGACATTGGTAAACCAAGTGAACTTGTTTGATGCCGGCTACCTATTCCTAGTCACTGCTGACGGCACAACGATTGCTCACCCGAATGCGAAAAACAACGGTGAAACGCTTTCAAGCTACATGCCACAAGCAAGCATTCGTGAAGGCTCTCAAGAAATTGAAGTCGACGGAAAAATGTTCCTAGTGAACTTCACCCACATCCCAAGTGAAGATTGGTACATTGGCGCAATCCTTGATGAAGAGATCGCGTTCCAAACCGTTGAAGATCTGAAAAACAGCTCAATGATCTACTCTTTGATTGCCGTTATTCTCAGCATCATTGCACTGACTGTTCTGATCCGTGTGTTAATGCGTCCACTTGATGTGCTTAACCAAGCAATTCAAGATGTGGCGAGCGGTCAAGGTGACTTAACCAAACGACTAGACACCAACACAGACAAAGAGTTCTCTGACCTAGCAAAAGGTTTCAATACCTTTACTGAAAACCTGCAAAACCAAATCATTCAATCAAAAGCGATTGGTGTTGAGATTAAGCGTGGTACTGAAATCACGGTTAAAGGTGCAGGCGAATCAGCAAACGCGATGAATACCCAACTGCAAGAGCTTGAGCAATTAGCGACTGCAATGAACGAGATGGCAGTGACTGCAACAGAAGTCGCGAACAACGCTCAAGGCGCAGCAGCTGCGGCTCGTGAAGCTGACGAAGCAACGCTAGACGGTACATCTGTAGTCAGTGATACCACTCAAGCCATTGATAACCTTTCAGCACGTATCGACCAAGCGGTTGCAGAAGTACAAGTACTGGAATCAGCGACAGCCAACATCGAAACGATTCTTAAAGTAATCAACGATATTGCAGACCAAACTAACCTACTCGCATTGAACGCAGCGATTGAAGCGGCACGTGCTGGTGAATCTGGTCGTGGTTTCGCAGTCGTAGCCGATGAAGTTCGAACTCTGGCGCAACGTACTCAAGAATCGACCACTGAAATCCGCAACATGATTGAGCAGCTCCAAGCTGGCGCAAGCTCAGTATCGAACGCGATGAATCAAAGTAAAGACACAGCCACTGACGCCGTTGAACGCGCTCAGCAAGCAAACTCTTCACTTGACCGCATCCGTGACGCGATTCAGCGTATCTCTGATATGAATATTCAAATTGCTTCAGCAGCAGAAGAGCAGAGCTTAGTAGCGGAAGAGATCAACAACAACACAGTTAAGATCAAAGACCTTTCAACACAAGTATCCAACGCGGCTCAAGAAGCAAACACGGCAATGCAGGTACAAACTGACAATGTTCGCCAACAAGACGAGCTATTGAACAAGTTTACGGTTTAACAGAAGTTTGTGTTAATCGGCGCTTAGCTTAACCAACACATAGTTCAACTAACGTTCCGCCAAGAACCTAAAAAACAAAAGACCCGTTTACTAGATGCTAGTAAACGGGTCTTTCTTTTTTCGACTTCTCTTTCTAACCGATTAGACGTAACTCGTAACAGGCTCGAATTAGTTCGTTGTCAGCATCATGCACTGATTAGATTCAACCTTAATGGTTAAGTCCTTGCCAACACATTCGAATACATCACCAGACAACAAATCCGTTACTGTACCAGTCCAAGTCAGTGATGCCGTTTTACTTCGCTTCGACTTGTTGATCACCACAATGCCTTTGTCGCCACGGACAAACACCAGCAAATCATCATTTGCCTCAACCACACGCATCGCTTCGCCATGAACATGGTTATGGAACTGAATCATGTTTTTCATGTAAGGCGCTTGCCAATCGTTAAGCCAACGAGGCTGACCGTTCTGATCCAGAATGCCGCTGGTACTTAGCTCACTGTAAACAAGCGGCACACCGCCGTCTCGACCAAGAATAAAGGCATGAGCTAATCGCTCGTCAACTTCACCCATTACGTGATCCAAAAATACTTCATTATTTGGAATATCATGAGTGACGGCAAAAGTGATTGCTCGCATATTCGATAACGCCTGACCAAAACAGTAAGGGTTGATCAGAGATTTAAAGCTGCCCTGCTCTTCAAAGGATTTGAAGATAGTATTGAACAGAGGGAAATCGTAAGCGCCTAAGCGAGTGTGTTTGAGGTAAGGCTCAAGGAACAACTCATACTCTTCTTTGGTCGCACCACCATCAGTAATGATCTCGCCAAAGATGTGCATTTCTTCGCAAATATCATCAGTCCACACCTTGCGTAGATGTGACAGTGTCATGTGTTTCGCTGCGTCTATGCGAAACCCTTTCACGCCAATCTCTTTTAAGGCTTTTAGGTAAGCTCTCTGCTGCGCGACCACATTGTCGTTGTCTAAAAGCGTTGGCAAGCCAGGGTCACTAACTCCACCGGTAATACGTCCGTTCTGCACTTCCCAAGTGTCTTTCCAGTTTTTGATACCAAACGCTTCAACAAAGTCGTTTTCATCAAATAAAGGCTTAGAAAGATCGCCAAACAAACGTATGGATTCGTAATAGTCAGCATCTTCTTGATAAGACGCCATGTCTTGCTGATTTGGATACGTTAAATCGCCACGGATACCCGACTCATTGGCCATGTGGTTAAACACGACGTCCACATAGGTACGAAGCCCGTGTTGCTTTAACGTGTTCACCATCGCAGTGAAATCTTGCGTGTCACCAAGCTGATTATCAATCACACGATAATCTTGTGGTTGATAGCGCTGCCACCATTGGGTGCCAGAATCACGGTCGCAACCTTTAGGTCCGCGTAACGACTTCATTGCCGGTGATACTAAAACAGATTTATAACCCAACTCTTGGATCAGTGGGGCGTTCTTCATTACGTCAGCGTAGCACCAGTCAAAGGCATGCAATATCACATCTGTCGCTGGGTTGCTTAACATAGCTGAACTATCCATGTTGTTCTCCTACCAAACTTGTTTACAGCTTTCTAGATAAATACAAAGGCTAAAAGGCAAAGCTGCATAAATTTCCTTAAGAATGGTATTTATTATATGAGTTACTCATTAAAAACCCTCCTCCTCCCACCGATTAGTCACGGCGGATAGTTAAGGGCGTAGTGCCAATTATCGCATAACGTCTGGGATGAACACTCAACCGTAGTGCTTTAAAATGCACAAAAAAGTGACAAAAAAGGAGCGTATATACGCTCCTTTTATTCAATCTAACACATATTTATGACTAAGTTCTGTAAAGAACCTTCACTACGTGCCAGCCAAATTTTGTTTTAACAAGGTGTGGTACTAGCGTCTCGCCAGAGAAACAAACCTTATCAAACTGAGGCACCATTTGACCTTTTTGGAACTCGCCTAAATCACCACCTTTCTTGCCTGATGGACAAGTAGAGTGTTTCTTCGCTAGTGTTTGAAACTTCGCGCCTTTCTTAAGCTGTTTAATGATGTCTTCTGCTTGTTCTTTATGCTTCACTAGGATGTGAAGTGCTGCTGCTTTTCTTGCCATGATAATTCTCAGTGTGTTGCGGTCAGTTTACTTACGATGGTTGCTTAGAGCATCGTTAATGAACTGACTGTTGTAATTCTGTTTATCGCTAACGACTTGTCGACATAAAACCATCGACAGCGCGCGTTTAGCGTGATTTTAACCCAAGAACTGCCAATCTTCACTCTATAACCGAAAACAACTGCCTTAAAACCCCTAAAAACCGTATAGTGACTTGCCGATATCCCTGTTTCCCTTTAAATTAATCCTTATAAATTAAGCGCGTATTAAGTAGGAGCCACTATGGCCAAACCGATCAGTAAAGCGAGTCAGTCACAGGGAATGTTGATGTTCAAATTATCCCTTACTCAAAGTTTTGCGATTGGCACGCTTAAGGTAAGAGAAATAGTGCCTTTTCAGCCGATGACTCAAATCCCATACTCCCATCATCACGTGATTGGTACGGTGACCATCCGCGATCTTACCGTTCCAGTCATTGATATGTCTGCAGCGATTGGCTTTCGACCGATAACACCCTCTGAATACCAAGATTGTGTGCTCATCGTCACCGATTGTTTAAGAACAGTAGTGGCATTTTTGGTTCGTTCGATTGATAAAATCATTGAATGTGATTGGAAAAGCATTGAATCGCCACCCGCCAGTGTGGGTCGTAATGTGTTTGTTACTGGTATTACGCGTTTTGAAGATCGTATCGTGCAAATGCTCGACGTGGAGTTATTACTTTCTAAGATCTACCCGGCTTATGAAAACGCGCATATTCCAATGCTGACCGATGTAGAAAGGGAACGTCTCAAAGCGCTGAATATCTTATTGGTTGATGACTCTTTAATCGCGAGGAAACAGCTATCTGATGCCTTGGACAGTATCAACATCCCTTACAGCATTTGTAATAATGGTTTAGATGCGATCGATCTAATGCGTCGCCAAGCCAGCGCTGGCAATGCAATTGATCTTCTCGTGAGTGATATTGAGATGCCTGGACTCGATGGCTATGAGCTTGCGTTCGAAGTACAAAATGACAGCGCACTGAGTCATGCCTACTGTATTTTGCATACCTCACTGTCCAGTGAAATCTGTGTCGACCGAGCCAATCAGGTAGGTGCACATGAAGCGCTTGAGAAGTTCAATGCGGGCGAATTAATCGAAGCCATGCTACGCGGCGCAAAAGTCTTAAACGAAGCATCTACGGCTGCTTAGACGCTATTTTGGAAGCTAAACCTAGCATCATGCTTAATGGTTTAGCTTCTTAGCTTCTTAAGGATTAGATATGAATCAATATGGATCTTTTCCTTAAGATTTCTTTGGCATAGAATAACTCTTACTCACAAATTCCACTTCCTCAACTTCATTGACATGATTGGTAAAAGACGCCAATGCATAGAGTGTGTTCGCGACTAAGTTAGCGTATTTAAAAAGAATCGGGTCTGGCGATTTTTTGCTTTCATGATGCTCAATACTCACCAATGCTCGCACGACTTTTTTTGCCTGACAGCGACACAAGTGAAGCTCGCCGGACACTCGGTGCCCACCGGGCAAAACAAACCCTTTGAAACCACCTTCTAGCTGATCGCGAATGTGATGATAATCTTGCTTAAGCTCGACCAATTCAGACTCGGTAATGGCGAGTTTTCCGCGCACAGAGCCATTCAAATGGTAGATGTTAGGTTGCAGGCGTTGCAGGATCTCACGGACTTGAGGTTCTAACTCCAAAGACAGCACCAACCCAACTCGACAACAAAGTTCGTCCGACAGAATCTCAAAATCACAGATAGGACTGTCTTCATAAATAAACGGGTAGCAGAACTCGTCCCAATCTCGACTTACTGGTTTCACGTACCGATCCTTACACATAAATATAATCAGACGCCAATATACCAAACTCTTTGATTTAGACATAAAAAAGCCCTCACATTGGAGGGCTCCTAAAGAAATCGGTTAAACGAGCTTATTCGTTAGACACTTTTTTATGGCCTTCTTGCAGGTGAACGAAATCCACCAAATCGTCGCCAGACACTTGGTATGCCTGACCAAAGCCTTTCACAAACAGACCGTTCTCTGCTTTAAGGTTGAACAAAGAGAAGTCTTGAAGTTGGCTAAGACCATCAATGATTTCACCAAAGCGTTCTTGCATCTGGCCGATCACTTGAGTCCAAAGTTCCGTTTCACGCTCAACAACACTAGCTTGAGCATCAAACGTTAGACGCTTGCGTGCGTAAAGCTGCTTCGAGCTCTCTTCATCTTCAATCATCATCAAAGACACTTGAGGATTAGCCTTCAAGTTACGAGCGTGACGAGCAATATCAGAAATGAGAACAAAGTAACCTTCTTGGTTCTGAACGAAAGGTGCGTAACTTACGTTCGGGCGACCTTCTTCATCAACCGTTGCAAGTTGAAGGGTACGGCGCTCTTGGCGAAACTCTTTGATTTCTGGACCTAGGCGACCTTGTAGACGTTCTTGTTTTACTTGCTGTTCCATGGGTAATTCCTTTCTTCACTTTCTCTGATTTATTATTTTTGCCCGAGGTTGAGCGATCATTAGCGAACTAAACGATCCTCGAGCATTGATGTACTGTTTAAGCGAGTAGGCAACCTTATTTAAGCTTGCCGTTAATTATTCTTAAGCTTGTTCTTTTAGTGCTTTGAAGCGTTCAACTTGGTCGGCAATAAGCTCACGTTTTTCATTGCGGCCTAGGTAGATCTTAAAAATGTTCTCGCCCGTTTCACTGAAGAAACCGAAGTAATGACTTTCACGACCCATGAACGCTTTGCTCACCAAACCAACTTGTTTGATGTTGTCTAGTTTCAGATGGCCATGAAGTTCGCCCTCTTTGCCCATTAGGTTGTAGTAACCACGTGCGACTTTACCTTTAGGGAACGGCGCTTTTACTTCGAAGATTGAGCCGAATGAATGCATAATTGTGGTCACTGGGCCCCAACCAACTAAGCCTTCTAGGATCTCTTGGGCACGGCTGCCATCTAACATCACCGCCATGTCGTTTGGAAAAGCAACGACTACTTCAACTTCTGAAACGCCTAGCTTCTCAGCAATCGCAGTAGGAAGCAGTTTTGGCTCTTCTTCTAAAATTCGAGCTACGCTTTGTTCTAGAGTTTCTGTCATTTCTAATGTTGTATCTGTCATTGAATATGTTCCGTATAAACGAGTAATTTACGTAAGTTATAAACTAAAAATTCAATATTAAGCGTGCTTCAAGCTTGCATGCGGGTGAACGCCCGAAGCTGACACTTTCGGTGTAGGGTGCATCGCTTGATATTCAGCGTTAAGCACTTGAATTACGCTCTGTGCAAGGCTCACTGCCCAAAAACTACCCGCGATAGTCAGGCTCAAATAATCTTCCGAAAGCTCTACTAAACCGTTCTTTTCCCAATGCGCGAACAAAGGCTTCAGATAATCGAACGTGTCTTGTCCCATAAATGTCGGTAATGTGCTTCTTCTAACAACACCAGAATCAAAACCTGCCTTCAATGAAGAGAAGCTTGGCTCTAATGAGCTTTGCTTCGTCATCATGGCAATAGGTAATTGACCTTGCTTTATAGACTCCATGTAACTGTCTAAAGTTCGATGTTGCATCACACCGTGACCGCCAATGTTGCCACCAGCACCACAACCAATTGGAAGAACCTCGGCATAGGTTTTCGCTAAGCTGTTGTAAATGCTGCGTTCGCGGTTATCACGAGTCCAGTGATTCACACTCAGTTGCTTGACCTTATTTTTTGTCATGAACTCGACACCCGCCAAGTACATGCTCGCTTTATCTGGCGTATTCGCTGGTGGTGGAATTTTTCCTTTCTCAACGAGATTAAGCATAGGAGCATTACCCCCAACAATCAGTTGGTAGAGATCAATACCGTGTGCACCAGTAGACATGTAGTCTTCTAAATCTTGTTGGAACACTTCCATTGACTGGTATGGCAATCCGTATAACAGATCAAGAACGATTGGCGCTTGCTCGGTCCGACTCAAAGCACTGATACGTTCTAGCACAACCTCTCGGTCATCTAGGCGCTTAGCACTGCGTCGAACTTGAGTATTAAAACTTTGAATACCGAATGAGAAACGATTGAAGCCACCTTCAAGCGCACGATCAAACATCTCGTCGCCAAATCGATTGATGCGCCCTTCCAAGGTCATCTCAACATCGTTTGCTAGTGGGAAATATTGGCGAATAGCCTTAGCTAATTGCTCTACTTGTTGAGGCGATAAATCGGTAGGTGTTCCGCCACCAATGTAGACGGCATGAAATAATCCAGACTGAGCCCAAGGCGTTTTGGCTTTTTGCTTCAACTCAACCATCAGAGCATCGAAGTACTCATCCACTAATTTGCGGCTTGCGGCATTTTGGAAGAAGTTACAGAACGTACAGCGCACACGGCAGAAAGGAATGTGGATATACAAGCAACGCTTATCCTGTTTTTTCCCTTCGCTTAGCATCAGTTCATCAAAAAGCTCCAACTTCTTACTCGGGTCGACCGGAATTGAACTTCCTCCGGCATGGGCAGAATGCTTTTTCGCAAACGCAAAACGAAGCGGATCAGGGCTAGAAACACCCAAGATTGATTCGTCATACTTATAGATATTAAGACTCATATAATCTCTCTAAACACTTACATAGCAAAGTCTGGAAGACTATTCGCTAAAACTGAAATAATCATAAATAGACGTAAATGATAATGCAATTGATAATTGATCTTATTTAGATTCTAAGCAATAATCCGATACAGATTTTGGATTTGGTAAAGGATTGAGTGTGAACGTTCCTAGATATGTTATTGCAGGCGGTGCATCGTTAGTGATTCATGCGGCGCTATTATTTGTTGCTCAAGAATCCAAAGTATTCGCGATGCCTGCAGGTAGCCAATCGAACACGGTATCGATCAACTTCACTCCCAAGAGCACGCCTTCTCCAGCTCAACAAAAAACCATCACAGAGCCGGTTGAACCAGAACCAATCAAAGAAACGGTCTCAGAAGCTGAACCTAAACCTGTCGAACCCAAGGCAGTCGAACCAAAGCAAGCCAAACCGACACCAAAGAAAAAAGCGATCACCAATAAACCTCAACCCAAGAAAGTAGAGAAAAAGGTTGTTGAAAAGAGAGTCGAGAAGAAGCCGATTCAAAAGAAACCAGTGACTCAGAAAAAGGTCGTTAAGAAAGAACGCCCAGAACCAAAGTCCAAACCAACGCCTCAACCAGAAAAGTTGGCCGACAAGAAAGTCGATAAGAATATGGACGAATCAGCCAATCAACCTCAGGAAGTAAGCCAAGGCGTATCAAACCAAGAGCCCGTATTAGTCACTAAGCCCTCTTTTTCTTCACGCCCCACACCACCAAATTACCCACGCCAAGCTAGACGTCGTGGCGTTGAAGGTGTCGCTACTTATGAGGTCTGGTTAGACGCTGAGGGCAAACAAATTAAACAAGCATTAGTAAATTCATCAGGCGCACTAATGCTCGACAACGCCGCTTTAGACGCCATTAAACAATGGAAATTCTCACCTCACACTGTCAATGGTCGAGCGATTGCTCACCGTGTACAAATACCTGTTCGTTTTAGGTTGGATTAATCATGCAACAAATCAGTTACTTACAAGATCAACTTGGCTTAATGACTTGGCCTCTTCTCATCTGCTCAGCATTAACAGCAATGATCATCGCTGAACGTGTCTTCCAAGTGATGTTAAGCATTGGTGTTGGCAAACGCGCCATTCGTCGCGAGCTCAACCAGATCTCACCAACCAACAGCAAAGAGATCGAAGCATTAGCACAATCTATCTCAGGTAAACGACCGCTACTGTACAAGGCCGTGTCAATGTTGCTTGCTCACCACTCTTTCTCAAAAGGATTACGTGAAGATGCAGCAGGCATCTGGCTACAAGAAAAACGCCACCAGCTTCATGCAGGTTTAAGGTTGCTTGGTTTGATTGGCGTGATCAGTCCACTAATTGGCTTGCTTGGTACGGTGCTTGGTCTTATTGAGATGTTCAAAGGTGTAGCTGCTACCACCGGAAGTATTACACCAAATGATCTAGCTGACGGCCTTGGCTTAGCAATGAGAACCACAGCTGCAGGTTTGATGATTGCACTGCCTGCGATCTCAGGGTCTCAACTGCTTGGGCTTTGGGCCGATCGGGTTTTGGCGCAGCTAGAACATACTCTGAACTATGTCAATGTGTGGCTAGAAGGCATGTCGATTCAAACCAATCACTCTGACGAGACTAAAGGCTCATCAGTAAACAAAGTCGGTGATGTGAGCCAAGCATGATTAAAACGCCCCACTCATCTCAAACACAAAGTTTAGCGCCAGATTTAACACCGCTGCTCGACATCATTTTTATCGTGATGGTTTTCCTGCTTCTGACAGCATCGGTGAAGTTGGAGTCATTAGAAGTCGAACTACCAAGCTCTGATATTAAGAACGTTTCTGAAGTTCATAAAGATTCGATAAGCGTCAATATCTTAGATCGCGAACCTTACTGGGCGATTAACGGCAGAGAGTACATCGACTGGGAAAACTTCAAAATTGCATTACTAGAAGAAACAGGTTCAGCGGATAAAAAGCCGATCATCATTGGCGCAGATAAAGCTGCCAACGTTGAGAACCTAGTGAAGTTGTTGTCGTTCCTTCAAGAGAATGGAATACCCGCAACCCAATTGCTCACCGAAGATGGCTAGAACAACTGTCTATTTTCATGAGGTTAAGCTCTAGTTACTAAGACCAAATAACCAGAGCTAAACCTCTCTATAGATTCGAACTCACAATACGAACGGACTGCTCACTGAGAATCTTCGCGATTACTCTCCATCACAAGAAAGTATAAAGAAATCATTATGAAAAATTTAAAAGTACTCGACAAATTAAAGACCAACAAACATTTACTCTCAATCGCGGCGATGAGCTTGGCACTGACTGCACCAACGGCAATGGCCAACGATACAGAACAGCCTCGAATCATCAGCGCGGGCAGTGCTGTTACCGAATTAGTTTTAGCGCTGGGTGCTCAAGATCAGTTAGTGGCGATTGATGTAACAAGCCATTTCCCTCAAGCAGAGAACCTGCCGAAGATTGGTTATCACCGAAACCTGTCAGCAGAAGGCTTGATAGCATTACAGCCAACAACACTGGTTGGCTCAGATGAAATGGGGCCAGATAACGCAATATCTCAATTGAAATCTGCGGGCGTCGATGTCGAGATCGTCAATACCGAAGCGAATGTTGAAGGGCTATTAAAGCGAATAGACCAAATCGCCAAGATTACCCATACCGAAGCACACTCACAGCAAGTCAAAGCTGAAGTAAATAAGAAGATTGCGGCACTAAAAGCAAACCAAGTACCAAGCAACGAAGCGAAGAAAGTTCTGTTCTTATTATTGCATGAAGGTCGCCCGGCGAACGTTGCTGGCGGTGAAACGTCACCAAACGCGATCATTGAATTGGCTGGCGGTGTAAACCCTGCGGCTAAAAGCCTGACGTCTTACAAACCACTATCGATGGAATCTCTGGTAGAAATGCAGCCTGATGTCATCTTGGTGAGTGGCCGCAGCTACCAAAAAATGGGCGGCGCTGACGCCATTCTTAAATCGCTGCCTATGTTAGCAGCGACTCCTGCTGGCATGAACAAACAAATCATTACCGTAAAAGGCAGTGCATTAGTAGGCGGACTTGGCCTAGAAAGCCTTTCAGAAGCCAAGCGATTAAACGCTCTTATCTATCCGCTATAACTTATCTACCCGCTATAACTCGACCACCCTATTCTTACTGTTGCTAGCTCAGTTTCCATTTACCTACCCGCTTTTCCGCAATGTTGGTGATGGATATTGAAGCTAGCAATGGACATTGAGGCCCTTTATGTTGCTACGATCCGTCCCACTGAAAACATCGATGTTAGGCCTAGGGGCTACCCTAGTCTTCGTCGCACTGTTCTCAATTACCGTTGGGCCAATGAACATTAGCTTAGCTGACAGTGCAGCGAGCTTACTCCAACCAAACAATGATTTAGCCCCACACATCAATTTGGTGATTCAAGAAATCCGTTTACCAAGAACCATCTTATGTATGCTAATCGGCGCGATTCTCGCATTATGTGGTGCCGTCATGCAGGGCTTATTTCGAAACCCGCTTGCAGAACCTGGGATCATCGGCGTTTCTGCTGGCGCTGCATTAGGAGCTGCATTAGCCATCGTGCTTTTCTCTGAGCTTTCACTGCATTACCCTGCTTTCATGAACTTTGCTGCGGTTCCTGTGTTCGCTTTTCTTGGTGGCGCTTTAACCACACTCTTGGTCTATAAACTAGGCACGGGTAAGTTCGGCACTTCTGTCACCATCATGTTGTTGGCGGGTGTGGCGATCAGTGCGCTCTCCGGCGCTGGTATTGGGTTCTTGAACTTCATCGCTGATGACCAAATGCTGCGTGATCTTTCATTATGGTCGATGGGTTCACTAGCAGGAGCGAAGTGGTCAGGCATTTTGCTTGCTGCAGTTACGCTCGTAGCACTCTTTATTGTTTTTTACCGTCAAGCGATGTCACTGAATGCCCTGCTCTTAGGTGAGTCAGAAGCGCAACACCTTGGCATTCCAGTACAAAGACTCAAACGAAAGCTCATTCTACTGACAGCCGCAGGCGTTGGTATCACAGTGAGCCTGTCTGGCATGATCGGATTCATCGGGCTCGTTATCCCTCATTTAGGTCGTATGTTGGCAGGCCCAGATCACCGAGTTCTTTTGCCATTGTCAGCAGTACTAGGCGCACTACTGCTAACAGCCGCAGACATGTTCTCTCGTGTGGTACTGGCACCAGCAGAATTACCTGTGGGCATTGTTACCGCGATTATCGGCGCTCCATTCTTCTTGTACCTTCTATTTCAACAGAAAGGGAGAATCCTTTAATGTTTCCTTCAGCGTTAAAAGCGACCGATATCGAAGTGAAGTTCGGCAGCAAAGTGATATTAGATGGTGTTTCTATTGAGATTGAGGCAGGAAAGGTAACCACACTGCTTGGGCCAAATGGCGCAGGGAAAAGCACGTTACTTAAAGCCTTGTGCCAAGAGATATCAAGCAACGGCGATATCCAATATTTTGGACACACCAAAGACAAGTGGCCTTCTCAAAAATTGGCGAAGCATCTGGCTATGCTACCTCAGCACAGTACGTTGACCTTCCCATTTTTGGCACATGAAGTTGTCGAGCTTGGTGGAATCCCTCTGCAAGAGTCCAACAAGAAGCTCACCAACATCGCTAGTCAAAAAATGGATGTTGCCGATGTGACTCACCTGAGTGAAAGGCTCTACCCTTCGCTATCCGGCGGTGAAAAACAGCGTGTTCACTTGGCTCGAGTGCTAACCCAGCTTCACTATTCTGGTGACCAATGTATCTTGATGCTTGATGAACCCACATCAGCACTGGATCTTGCCCACCAGCACAACACCTTAAAGATCGCGAGAGATCTCGCCGACAACCACAATGCCGCGGTTATCGTGGTGTTGCATGACCTAAATTTAGCCGCTCAATATTCCGACCGATTAGTGGTATTGAAGGATGGACACTTAGTTTGCGATGGAAGTCCTTGGGAAGCGCTAAAGCCGTCAATGATTGAAGACGTATACGGATACAAAAGTATCGTCGAAAAACACCCAACCATGAGCTTCCCTCAGGTTCATCCCGCACAATAAACGCAACCAAAAACTGGCGCACTTAAAGTATTCGTTCCTTCTAACGCCGACACCATTCAAAGCCTCGATTTAGTCGAGGCTTTTTTTATTGGCTCACAGCCTCTCTCTCGCCTTAAACTCAATTTTGTTAGTAACCATAGCAATAAGCTCTCAAACGGCTCACCCAGAGCGTTTGAGGCTCTAGAAATAAACATAATCAGTTAGTGTTGCTAAACTTTTCGCAATTGAGGTTGAATGTAAGACTCGAGCGTAAGCATATAAAAATAAAAGAAATAACTTCATTTGGCACAAAGCAAGATAGCAGAAGCGATATGAGTTCGAGAGAGAAAGAGAAAGAGAAAGAGAAAGAGAAAGAGAAAGAGAAAGAGAAAGAGAAAGAGAAAGAGAAAGAGAAAGAGAAATTGCAGACACAAAAAAAGCCCCCGTAGGAGCTTCTTTTATCGTGTGTTGATTACTGACTCATGCGAATCAATGACTTACCAATCAACCACTCTAGTTCTTTACCGCTAGTATCACCAAACTGAGTTTCAGTCAGCTTGTATAGACGGTCAATACCGTTTGCAGCGAACTCATGAGCGCTCTCAGCAGTAACGATATGATGGAAAAGTAAACGTAAAATTGCTAGGAACTCAGCGTCTTCAAGTGCTGCAACCCAGCTAGCTGAAAATGCGTCAAGGCCATTTTCAAAGTCAATGTGTTCCATAAACATCTTGAAAATACGACCGTCTAAAGCAGCAGTAAAATCCGTTTTCTTAGGAAAGTGATGACTAATACCTGTACGAGAAACGCCTGTTTGTTGACTCAATGTCGTGTATGACATCTTGTCGTAACCCAATCTCAATAGCTGGTCCACAACGGCATCCATGATCTTCTGGATCGTGATTTCTGTATCTTCTTTACTACGCTTTGGCATATTCAGGCTCTTCTCTTTGTAAATCCATCTAACTCAATCAAATGAAGTCAGAATGAAAATCGTTATCAGCATTATGTGAGCAAGATGTTTTTTCGCAAGTATTTAGAACTAAATGCACACAAATACTATGTACGAACAATTTTACAGTGATGTCTCTTTGGACACTTTGTCTAATTATTCTTCGAAAATCACCTTACAATCCTAAGTCGATAATTTTAAATAACGACTTAGAATATGAAATACCCAACGAAAAATTCATTGTATAAATACCTATCAAGCGATAGATAGTCTTATAAAATCATTCCTGACGCAACTAAGTGAATGATATTCTGACAAATTAATAACATTCCTTTTCAACAAAACGTGAGGTAAATCACATACATATTTATCGGCGCGAATGTAGATATTCATTAAACACCTTAACAAACAACATAGCATACCAGTATAAATTAGTTCAAAGGTTTTAATTTTTGTAGATACAGTTCTAATTGCTCGTTAGAATAACCTCAGACTTTGTAAGAGGATTATTTATGAGCCAAGATATTGGTAACAACGATGTATGTGAGGCTTGCGGTTGCGCAGGTGAAATTGGCTTCATCATTAAAGAAGGCGACGAGGTTGCTGAGGTAACGGTTTACGGCAACTCTAAAGCCCTTATTGAAACTGAATTAGCTAAGTACGTTGAGTTAGCAAAGCAAGTGTCTAGCAATGTTGAATTTGAAGCATCAGAGATGACTGAAGACAGCACAGAATTGCACGCACGCTTTAAATTTGAAGTAAGCGCTGAGAAAATTATTTTCGAACTTAAGACTCGCTCTCTAGCGCGTTAATATAAGCACTTACACTCATAAAATTAAAAGACGAGTTTATTACTCGTCTTTTTTTATTATTTCAACCCAACCTAGAGCACCATTGGTCTCAAAGTCATTTTCAGCCGCACATTTAATCACAACACCGGAGACCTCAACGATAGCACCAACACTATATGCCTTATCATTGTAATAACAAACTCGTTGCTGTGAAGTACTCTGAGTGACAACCACTGCCGTTTTTGCAGGCGTTGATATTATTTTATTAGCACTTACTGATATTGAACAAAACGCAGAGGTCAGAATCACAACGCATTTTAGAATTTGATGCTTTATTCGAACCGAAAATTTACCTTTCATTGTCTCTTATTCCTTTCTACCTACCAACAAATGAGTAAAACACTATGCGAGAATAATTTTTTCTTTATAGTGTTAACGTCTATCGTAATAAGAAGCTTGTTATGCTCCGAATAATTGCACTTATTATTGGTTCCTTAACCATAACAAATGTGACTGCTGAACCACTCGATCAGTATCAAATATTGAACCATCTGGATAATTACGGAAACTTATATTTACGAAATAAGCCATACACATCACTGCCAACAGGGTTAATCGTTGATGGCAACCTCAATATTGAGAACACTGCGATTACCCGCCTACCCAAAGGGTTGGAAGTAAACGGAAGTCTTAAAGGCGGTAACAGCCAACTCACGCGGGTTCCCTCGGGAGTGAAGATAAAAGGCTATGCCGACTTGATTGGTAGTCAAATTACCAGTTGGCCACGAGGTGTGAGAGTGGGCGGATTTATTAACCTCACGGATACTCCCCTCCAGAGGCTACCCAATGGCTTTAGAGTGAAAGGCGACCTGAGCGTGATTCGTACGCCTTTGACAGAGCTACCAAACGGGATAGTGATTGATGGCGATTTATATATAGGCGGTTCTGGGATTACAACATTTCCTGACACCATGACAGTCAAAGGTAATATCTACCTCGGTGGTAACACGATTACCACGTGGCCGACCAGCCTAGAGCTCGGTGGCGCTGTCGCTCGCTAATTTAGCCTAAAGCTCTAATGCTCTATTGCTCTATTGCTCTATTGCTCTATTGCTCTAAAACTCTAATGCAGCAGCAAGTAGTAATTCAGAAACAAAAAAGGAGCCCAAGGCTCCTTTTTCAATTCAATCAAGTTACTACTCAGCTAACAAGCTAACTAACGCTCGTTAACCAATGTTCTTCACTGGATTCGCATAGCTGTCGATTAAGTACTGACGAGCACCTTGTGGCAAGCCAGATAGTTTATCTTCAAACTCCTGCTTAACCGCTGCTGTAATCGACTCGTCTTCTTTTTCCGCTGCCAGCAAGTTTACTGGAAACAGTTTGTAGTTGTCGTGGATCTGGCGGTCGATCTCTTGAGCAAGCGCTTCAGGCGTATCAAAATCTTGGTCGATAACCTGACCGAAACCAACATGAACACGTCCTTTATTGCCGATGATACCTTGAATGATACTTTCGATATCTTCAAATTCACCCTTTTCGTAACTGCCGTTTACGTCTTTTTCAAAAAGCTCGATCGCTTTCGCGATGTCACATGGATCGTTTTCGTAAGAAATAGACACAGGAACGATCTTCAACGACTTCACGTATTCAGGGAATGCGATTTTTTGCTTACGACCTTCAACGTGGAACATTTTCAAGATTGCTGGCTCAGTAAAATCATTGCCGTCTTTTGCACGGCCTTCTTTTTGAGCGATCCAGATAGAATTGCCCGTTTCCAAAGAATGCTTGATGTACGAAGACAACTGCCCTAGTGCTTTCATCATCTCACGCGGCCCTTTCAAAGAACGCTTTACAATAAAGCTCTTATTAAGGCGCATCAGTTCAGTCGCACATGGTTTCTTCAACAAGTTGTCACCAATTGCAATTCGGCAAGTTTGATGATTGTTGTGATGCAATGCGTAATTAACTAATGCTGGATCCATAGCAATATCACGGTGATTTGAAATAAACAGGTAAGCTTGGTTAGCATCAAGAGACTCTACACCTGTGTATGTCACACCATTGGTGGTTTTCGCTAATGTATCTCGCAAGTATTTCTTAACTTCAATCTGAATGGATTCAACGCTGGTCAGCTTGCTCCATTTCATTTTCAAGTAAACGCGCAAGATCGGGCTCATTAATGCTTTAAACCAAGACGCATGGTTTGAAAAACGATAGTGCAGAATCGCACTGATAAATTCTTCATCATTAATAAGACGGTTTAGTGCCGCTGGAATTTCATCATCGCCATAAGGACGAATATCAACATATGGATCGGTCGGAGAGGTCATTTTTTAATTCAAATAATAAAAATCTGGCTCATTCTACGCGTTGTTTTGACTTCTCGCAGCTACAGAGTCCATACTTTTGACAAGGTCAGACCAGAAAGATTGAAAATACCCTGTTATTGTTGGCATTCTTTAAAATTAACGGTAATCTTGACGCCCCAAAATTAAGGTACTATCTATGAACTTCGCTATTGAATATACATCGGCTTACTTTTCACACTTGGTGATTACACCTCGCAAGAAAGTACTTAAACATAGCCTTGTATCGGTTCAAAGTGGCTTGGTTTTGATAAAGCTGGGTAAACAAGAGTATGCCGTCGAGCCAGGCCAGAGTGTATGGATTCCATATGACTGCCTAACATCACTGACCTACTTTCCAAACACCCAGGTTAATCGTGTCGATTTCTCAGTTCGTTTGACCGACTCATTCCCGAGACAAGCAGGATACATCACGCAAACCAACCTCTCTTCTGCGTTACTGGAAAAGTTGGATCTAACCAAAGCTCGCGCTTCAAATGCCAATAATACGGAGCAAGCGTTTAAAGATATGCTTTCTGTTCTCAAGCAAGAAGTGTTGGCATTTAAGCCACTGCTTTGCGAAAGTGCTTTGTCTCAGCGATTCAACCAGTGGAATATCGATGACTCGAACCTACCGCAAGAACACACCTTGGTGATGGTAATGCGCGAGGCAAAGAAACGTATGCAGTCGGGTCAGAAACGTGCACTTGTGATTGATGATTTGTTCTCAGGCAAAGAAGAAGAGTTTGAACAGCTATGCATGCTTGTTTTTGGTGAAGATTTATAGCTTAGCGACAAGTTATAGCTAATATGAAAGCAACAAACCAGATACTAAAAGGCCGCAAAAACTCAGTTTTTGCGGCTTTTTTAATTCTTAGCGTCAATTAATAACCTAACGGTCTAGAACGGTAATTCAACCTGCATCATGAGATCAGCGTCTCGTGAGTCATGCCAACGGTAATCAAATCGCATGCGCGGTTGCCCTTCTACTTTATCACCAAAGCCAATGCTCAATTGAAGGCCATGATTCATCAACCACTCTTCTGTCGACATATCATACTGATCATCTTCGAGATCTTCTGGGAACCACATACCTAATCCAACGTAGTTAGATTCAAGGCTTTGAGTTAATAGAGGCGCATCTTTGCTCTGAATAACCCAATCAGACCAATAGTCTGCCGTTGATTCAGGTTCATCTTCGCTTAATCCACTGAGCTCCATCATACGTTGACCAAAAGACTCAATACTCGAAGAGAAGTCTAAGCAGCTGTTTTCATCATCAGAAGTCAGCATTATCGAATCTAAGCTAAAGAAATCACAATCAGCTTGAGCAGGCATACTGCATGCTGCGATGATCATCGTCGCTGGTATCGCGCGCTTTAGCATAGTCATCAGACCTCTTAAATTAGTGAATCTACATTATTGTATACAGTCCACTATCTTGCAATATCTTTGTAACTGACTTTGTACTCAATTTCGCCACATTGCTCCCATTTTGCAAAGCAAGACGGATATCGGTGCTACGAATCTTCACTTTTTCAGGGCAAGCCATCACAGACCAGCGCTCTGTTATCTCATCGGATTTATAGAAAGATGAGAATTTGAAGAAATTATCAGGGCCAATAACAAACGTCAGTTCGGCGTCACTATGTAACTTCTGAAGTTCACTGAGCACCGCGTAAGTCGTCACGCTTTCACCTGGAGTAAATAAACTTTTTTCGATCAAAGAAAGCTCAACTTGATCCAGTGAAAGATCGCTAATAAATGCGTTAACTAACTGACATCTCGTATCAAAGTCTAGCATCTCTTTTCCCCAAGCATGGGCAATACTTGGAACAAGTAGAATTCTGTCAAAGTGAGCCAACGAATCAATCACACTTTTGTGCCCTAAGCTCGGCGGATTAAACGCACTACCGAAAATAGCTATTTTTTCCATTATTTATTACTGCCTTCTCTTTCTAAGCTTGTGCAAAGAGGTTTTTAAATCGGATGATTTAGGTATGATAACACTAGATTTTTAATTTGCTTGCAGGAAAGGAATACGAATGGAACAGTTAATTCGTGACGAAATGCGCGTACTACCTTCAATTGACCCTCACTTCGAAGTGACTCGCCGTGTGGACTTTATCAAAACTAAACTTCAGCAGTCAGGCTGCAAGTCTCTGATCCTTGGTATCAGTGGCGGTGTAGACTCAACGACCTGTGGCCGTTTAGCACAAATGGCAGTTAATAGCCTGAATGAAAGCGCTGGTAGCGACAACTACCAATTCATCGCCGTTCGCCTGCCTTATGGTGAGCAAAAAGATGAAGATGAAGCACAGCTTGCTCTGTCTTTCATTCAGCCTTCTCAATCCGTTTCTGTAAACATTAAAGCCGGTGTTGATGGGCTCCACGCAGCATCTCACGTAGCTCTAGAAGGCACGGGATTGCTACCAACAGATTCTGCAAAAATCGACTTTGTGAAAGGGAATGTAAAAGCACGTGCTCGTATGATCGCGCAATACGAGATCGCAGGTTACGTTGGCGGCCTCGTCATCGGTACTGACCACTCAGCGGAAAACATTACAGGCTTCTACACCAAGCACGGTGACGGCGCATGTGATTTAGCACCTTTGTTTGGTTTGAACAAACGCCAAGTTCGTGAGCTTGCAGCAACGCTAGGCGCTCCAGAGCAACTTGTTAAGAAAGTACCAACCGCTGATCTAGAAGAGCTTGACCCTCAGAAAGCCGATGAAGCAGCATTGAATCTTTCTTACGATCAAATCGATGATTTCCTTGAAGGCAAAGCCGTTTCTCAAGACGTATCAGATCGCTTAGTAAGCATCTACAAAGCAACACAGCACAAGCGTCAGCCTATCCCAACGATTTACGATTAATTTTTTGAGTTAATCTCAGAATCAAAAAGGCCGGAAGCTCATTCACGAACTTCCGGCCTTTTCTATTTAATGCATTTTTCTTTATGATCTAGCGAGCTATTAATCAACAACTTCGATATCAGTTTGAGGCACACTGCAACACGCCAGTATCTGACCCATATTGCGTTCATGCTCTTGCAATGCAGGGACATCAGGTTGATGAACTTGCCCTGACTCAAGGGTCACTTTACACGCTCCACAGAAACCCGCACGACAACTTGAAGCAATAGATACCCCCGCGGACTCCGCTTGCTCTAGCAAAGTGGATTGGTTATTACCTTCGAACAAGTAACCATTAACACTCAACTGCAGTTGCTTCACTGTTTCTTCAGTTGATTGAGCCACGCCAAATGCTTCTTGGTGGTAATGCTGAGGATTAAGCCCCATTTGAATCAGTAGTTTCTTTGCATTATCCATAAAGCCATCAGGGCCACACACAAACGCTTGACGCTTGTGTAGTGCTTCAATTTTAGCAATATGTGACACGCTCAAACGACCAGATAAACCATCCCATTCTTTAGTTGGTTGGCTTAACGAATAAATCACTCGTAACCCTTTATGTTCGTTGGCAATCTTATCAATCTCAGCTTGATAAGGAATATCCTCTTCGCTACTGCATTGATGATAGAAAACCACATCATCGATTTGACCATGGTCGGCTAAGTAGCGAAGCATCGACAACATTGGGGTAATACCGCTGCCTGCAGACAAAAGCAGTAACGGATGGGTTGGGTTTGCTTCTAAGTAGAACGCACCATCTGGGTTTTGAGCGACTAGAGTATCGCCCACTTGGAAATGATCATTGAGCCAGTTAGATATTTGACCATCATCCACTCGCTTCACTGAAATCGCCAAACGACCCGCTCGTGATGGGCTAGAAGATAACGTGTAACGACGCGAAATCGTCTCGCCATCAATCACCATCTCAATCGGCAGATGTTGCCCAGGCTGGTAACTTGGTAGTGAGTGGTTCTCTTTCGCAGGTTCTAACCAAAAAGTTGTAAAGTCACGAGCGATCTCTTCACGTTCAACACAGGTTAAATGTAACGACTCAACCCAAGTGTCTTCATAGTGCTCTTTCTCTTTGGTTTCGAGTACTTCAACGACATCACCGGCTTTGACTAAACCTTCATTTTTGGCCACAAGATTCTGACCAAAGAAAACACCACCGCGCTCATTGGCTCGGAATGTAGAGAAGGTATTAAGCGGCTCTTTTGTTGATCTAAATTCGCCACGCTCAACATCAACCGTAGTTAGGATACAACGCTCACAAGGCTTCACCGATTCGAACTCAACCTCGCCGATACGGATACGCTTCCAGCTATCTTCAGCAAAAGGTTCTGTGTTGGAAACAACAAAGTTGGTGCGGAACTGATCCATTGAATGGGTTTCAGGGCTGCGGCGATTGAGTTCATCAAGAGAGGCTTGGCTGATCACTAACATTGGGTAACCGTCGGCAAAGCTCACATTATGACCGAGCTTTTCACGAACACGATTCGATTGCTCGCCAGAAAACAGTAGCTCAACGCGCACGCCCAACACATCACTGAACCAATCATCGGCTTCATCACATGTCGTGTATGCCGTGAAGCTGTCTTTCCACACCGTTGCTGGTGCTTCTTGCATCTTGAAGCTAGCATACTTTAGGCGCAGCGTTTCTTTACCTTCATAAGTGAAGATCAAACCATCTGGTTGCAAGCTAGAAGATACCTTAACCATTTTAGGGAACTTACGTGCCGTCACCATTGAGCCATCAGCCAACGCCAACATAAAGCGTCTGTCGAAAGTAAGGCCTTGTTTTTCGACCCAAGCAGAAGAGAGCGCAATCCCGCCCACTGACTTAACCGGAAATACATTGATTTGAGATAGAGAAGGCACTTGCTGTGAAGCCTTTTGATCTGACGGTAGCTGCGACATAACGATTCCAATGTTTTGTTATTTGTCCCAATGCTAACAAATGGTTATAAATAGATAAACTGGCAGGCATTAAACACTTGATACTAAGCTATTATCTTGAGATGTTTAGCTGTCTATTTTGATACATTAAGGCAGCAATGCAGTAACACTCTCCATACGTTCTATACTTTGAACACGATTACTGCATTGAACTTTCATTGAATAAAAAGGATTTATCATGAACAAACTCGTCATTATCATCTTGTGTGTACTACTTCCGCCTGTTGGCGTGTTCTTCGCTCGTGGCGCAGGTAAAGACCTATTGATTAACATCATCCTGACTTTCTTCTTCTGGGTGCCAGGAATGATTCACGGACTCTGGGTGGCGACTCGTTAACCCGTCTCCTACCATCTCCGAGAATTAATACCGAATAAAATACTCATAAAAACAAGCTCCTAGCCCTGAAGAGTTAAAAATAGGATGAAATGAAAGTGCTTTTCCACTATCATCCTGTCGCCTAAACGTAAGCGATTGCTTTCACAGATTTCGCCGAGTTTAGGCTCCAACTACATAACACTTCAAATGGTGGGAGCCTTCAATGACACAACTTACGATTACTCGTCCTGACGACTGGCACGTTCATCTACGCGATGGCGAAGTATTAAAAGATACAGTGCGCGATATCAGCCGCTACAATGGTCGAGCGTTAATCATGCCAAACACCATCCCACCGGTAACCGATACCGAAATGGCTTTAGCTTACCGTGAACGCATCATGGCAGAGCAGCCAAGCGAGCAATTCCAGCCTCTAATGGCACTCTACCTGACAGACAACACCACTCCTGATGAAATTCGCAAAGCGAAAGAGTCTGGTGCCGTAGTCGCTGCAAAGCTTTACCCTGCAGGCGCAACGACTAACTCAGATTCAGGTGTAACGTCAGCGCAAAAGATTTACCACGTGTTAGAAGCCATGCAAGAAGTGGATATGTTGTTACTGGTTCACGGTGAAGTAACGGCTCACGATGTTGATATCTTTGACCGTGAAAAAGAGTTCCTAGACACAGTTCTAGCACCGATTGTGAACGACTTCCCTAACCTGAAGATTGTTCTTGAGCACATCACGACTGCAGACGCAGCGACTTTCGTTAAGAACGCTAACGACAACGTAGCGGCAACCATCACCGCTCACCACCTGCTTTACAACCGCAACCACATGTTGGTTGGCGGCATTAAGCCACACTTCTACTGCCTTCCTATTCTGAAGCGCAACACTCACCAATTAGCGCTTATCGAAGCTGCAACAAGCGGCAGCAAGAAGTTCTTCTTGGGTACAGACTCTGCACCACACGCAAAAGGCGCAAAAGAGTCAGCATGTGGTTGTGCGGGTTCATACACTGCGCACGCAGCAGTAGAGCTTTACACTGAAGTGTTTGAACTAGAGGGTAAGCTTGAAAACCTAGAAGCGTTCGCGAGCCACAACGGCCCAGACTTCTACGGCATGCCACGTAACTCAGACACCATCACTCTCGTTAAAGAAGAGTGGAACGTTGCTGAAACCATGCCTTTCGGTTCAGACATCGTTGTGCCAATCCGTGGCGGCGAGACGATTGCTTGGTCTGTTAAATAGATTCTACGCAGTCAAATAAAACACTTATTAAAAAGCCCTTCACATAAGTGAAAGGCTTTTTTTCTTTCTAATCTAATTCGCTTGATTCTCTGCCATTAGCATCTAACCTTATCTCATGACCTCATATTTAATGAGGTTAATGATAAAAATAATAATGGTTAAGTATGAATCTAGGCTTAGATATACGCACTCTGTGTTTAATTATGGTGTTCTTGTCTGGTACATATTGTATTGGTCTGATAATTAAACAACAAAATCAAACACGTGTTCTGGGAATGCGCAGCTTTATTTGTTCCATACTTTTATTCATGGCGGGCTTCTCTTTGCTGAGTTTTGGTCCTCATATCTCACCATGGCTTTCAAAAATCACTGCCAATATAACAATCGCTACAGGTTTCGCATTGATGGTATTTAGTCTTACTCAATTAAGGCAGTCCCCTACCATTTACACAAAAATCGTGTTGGCTGTATTACCCATCGTTATGGTTGCCTTGATTTACTTCACCTTTTTTGAAACTTCAACCAATGCGCGTGTCGTGACAATGAGCCTCTACATCACTCTATGTACGATAGCTAGCATGTTAGTCATCAACACAGGGACTATGGCCGATGTCAGAGCGGCACTGTATCTATTAATCGCCGTATTTGCCGTCCACTCACTTTTCATGGTGTTTAGAGTTTGGGTGACACTCAAAGAGCAGACTATTGAGGATTTCTTACAAGCCAGTGACATTCACCAACTGGCTATTATCATGAACGCAATCTTACTGAGCACACTAGGCTTTACGTACAACTGGCTTCTCAATGCGAGGATCATGCAGTCTCTCTATAGTTCTTCAATGAAAGACAGTTTGACAAACCTTTATAATCGTCGAGCAATGAATGACATGCTGAAACGAGAATGGATGCGCAGCGCAAGGCATCAACACCCTCTATCAGTGATAATTCTCGACCTCGACCATTTCAAGCAAGTAAATGATCAATATGGCCACCAAATTGGTGATTGTGTATTGAAAAGAATGGGACGCGTTCTGCTCGATAATCTACGAGCAGCCGACGTCCCTTTCCGATTTGGAGGTGAAGAGTTTTTAATTATGCTGCCTGACACCAATATTAATGATGCATACAAAGTAGCTGAGAAACTAAGATTGATTGTTGAAGAAAGCAAATTTTGGCGACAGCAAAGTAATCATTTAACGGCAAGTTTTGGGATTTCTCAACTTCGTTCAGAAGATAAAATGACAGATATGATTAAGCGTGCGGATGAAGCCTTATACTATGCGAAGGAGCATGGTCGGAATACGGTTTGTCATTCAGAAAACGTTCAAGGCGCAACCAAAACCGGTTGCCTGTCTTCCTTCGTTTCGTAAATACAACACTAACTTTGAGTCAAAAACACCATAGACGAACACTTCTACGGAACATTATTTAAAATACCAATCGTTTGTAACATAAGCCTACTCAATAAGAGTTGCACGATACTGTTCTGCTGATTATTCTCATTTAATCGCAACGTACCCCAAAGAGATATAAATAATGGAAAGTACTTACACCTACCCGATTGGTAAACCTGGAAAAAAATGGCAACAAGCAGAACGTCAAGCATGGTTCGCTCAAAGAACCGTTAAGCGTGAATACCAGCAAGAAGTCGTGCCAAAAATCCAAGCATTGGCAGACCGCTTTGACATCGAGCAATACGGCGCACTGAGCTACGATGAAGCTCGCTTCCCTCTTTTTGCAATAAAAAGCAAAAACTGGGACGCATCAAAACCGACGATCCTTGTAACGGGTGGTGTTCACGGTTACGAAACCAGTGGTGTGCATGGCGCGATCAAATTCGCCGCAACTCAAGCAGAACAATACTCAGCGCACTTCAACATTGTTGTTGCACCTTGTGTGAGCCCTTGGGGTTATGAAGTGATCAACCGTTGGAACCCAAATGCTGTCGATCCAAACCGCTCTTTCTACGACGGTACGCCAGCAGAAGAATCAGAAAACCTACGAGCTTTAGTGGCCTCTTTGCCAGAAGTATTGGTTCACGTTGACCTGCACGAGACGACGGATTCTGATGAAACAGAATTCCGACCAGCACTCGCAGCGCGTGATGGTATTGAGTACATCGAAGGTATGATCCCAGACGGTTTCTACACAGTTGGTGATACTGAAAATCCACAGCCTGAGTTCCAAGCCGCGGTAATTGCTTCAGTCAAAAAAGTAACCCACATTGCACCAGCAGATGCAGACGGCAAGATCATTGGTTCAGACGTCACTCAACACGGCGTGATCAACTACCCTATGAAGAAGCTAGGCTTGTGTGGTGGTGTGGCTGATTGTAAGTACGGCACAACCACTGAGGTTTACCCGGACAGCGACAAAGTGACAGACGAAGAGTGTAATGACGCTCAAGTTGCTGCTGTAGTCGGTGCTTTGGATTACGTAATTCAACATGAATTGAACGCGTAAGCTAATAGCTAAAACTAAAAAGAGCCACAAGTGACGATTCACTTGTGGCTCTTTTTTTGTCTTATCTGCTTGTCTTTGATTTCTTCTTGGGCATAAAAAAGCTCCCTTGCACACAGTACAAGAGAGCTTTGAAATAATACTTAATAAGGAGTAACTAGAGAACTATCTACTCCCCATACTTGATTACTTTATTTAGCGGTTTCGCTAACGTTTTCTTGTCCTTTATCTACTTCAGTCAGTAGACCTTTCAACAAGCTGAAACAACCAATCAGAAGAATGATCGTAAACGGCAATGCAGCAATGATCGTGATCGATTGCAGAGCTTGGATAGATTGAGTACCACCAATCCACAGCATCACCATTGCAATAGCACCTGAGATAACCGCCCAAACCACTTTCTGTTTAACAGGAACTTCAAGCTTACCACCCGCTGTCATGCCATCGATAACGATAGAGCCTGAGTCTAGCGTTGTAACGAAGAACACGATGATCAGCGCGACTGCGAGAACCGACAGAATACTACCGAACGAGTAAGCATCTAGCATGTAGAACAAGCTTAGAGATACGTCTGTAATGCCTTGGTCAAGGCCAAGTTGCCCTACATGATTAATCACCTGCTCGATAGCCACGCCACCGAAGATAGCCATCCAAGCCGACGTTACCAATGTTGGGATAATCAGTACGCAAAGTAGGAACTCACGAACCGTACGGCCCTTAGAAATACGCGCTACGAACATACCGAAGAATGGTGCATACGCAACCCACCATGCCCAGTAGAACACAGTCCAGCCATGCAGCCATGTTGTGTCTTCACGACCAGAGCTTTGGCTCAACGCTACGATGTTATTCACATAACCCGTCACCGCTGTTGCCACAGAATCAAGCACGGTTGTGAAGTTCAGAACAGCGATAAGACCAAGGAATACGAACGCAATAACCATGTTCAGGTTACTTAGGAACTTAACACCACCGTCCATGCCACGCATAACAGAGATGATCGCCAAGCCCATAATCAAAACGATAATAGATTGCTGAAGATAGATGTTGTTTTCCAAGCCAAACACGTGGCTAATACCACTTGCTGCCTGCGTACCACCTAGGCCTAATGAAGTCGCAAGGCCAAACAGAGTAACCAGTACCGTTAGTACGTCGATCACATCACCGGTTTTACCCCAAACTCGTTCACCCAGTATTGGGTAAAACACAGAACGCATTGATAGCGGTAAGCCTTTGTTGTAAACAAAGTACGCTAGACAAAGCGCCGTCATGCCATAGATAGCCCATGCATGAAAACCCCAGTGGAACAGTGTCGCACCGAGTGCCAGTTCACGGCCTGCTTCTGTAAAAGGTTCTGCACCGAGTGGCGTTCCGAACCAGTTCGTGAAGAACGCGGTTGGCTCTGCAACACCCCAAAAAATAAGTCCTATACCCATACCCGCTGCGAATAGCATTGCTATCCAAGATGACATGGAGTAATCCGCCGTCGCGTCTTCGCCACCTAGACGAATTTTACCCAAAGGTGAAAACGCGAGAACAACGGCAAACGCTAGCATGATGTTAGCTCCCCACATAAAGAGGAAGTCAAACTTTGATAAAACAGCACCCTTAATAGAATCAATAGCAGCTTTAGCATCTGCAGGAGGAAGAGCAAGAAGAGTGATGATGAAGAGAAGAGATAAGCCTACTGAGGCTACGAAAACTGTGTTATGGACATCCATGCCCCATTTACTGACGTTGTCTTGACCAACTTGATAGTCAGTAGAATCAATACTGTATTTTTTTGATTTAAAACTCATAAATTATGATGTTCGCATATCCGAATCAACGAATATAAGGACGCTCTCCATATCCAATTACTACTTGATTGGCTCGCCGCACCACCTAAATAAAAAGGCGATAAAAATCACAATGATTGGTGACAAATGGACTTATTGGCTCAATCCCAAGGCGCGGATTATAGCACAGCTCAAAGCATTTTGACTGAGCTTTAGCTCAATAGTCACCCAAACCACCGTCAATAGTGATAGTTAAACCAATAAAAACAGAATAAAATAAACAAATAAAAATCTTTAAATACAGTACTTTAAATTAAAATAACGCACCGTAAAATCTCATTCAAACTTTCTAAAGATAAAATAAACAACAGCCTAATTTATTTATAGCTCTAACAAAAAAGCCCCGCTATAGGGGCGGGGAAATTACCAAAGGTAAAAGAGAAATCAGTATTCAAATGTCAGTGCTACGTCTAGCAGAGCAGCACTTCACATTTCAAAGACAGCACATTAGATCGCGAAGCAAAAACCTAGGTTATAGTCTTCGCCATTTTTTGCCGTGAACTCTTTATCTTCACTTGAAGCGTTCGGTCGACCGCTTTCATCGCCTTTCACTAAGCTCACCCAGTGACGGATGCCAGAAGAACGGCTCGCCTCAGTTTGGCCAAACGTGGTGCATGTCTCTAACTGGATATCTTGAATATCAACCAATTCTAAGTAGCCAGTGCCTTTACGAGCACCGATTGTCACTTCAACGTGTGTACCGCTTTCATCACGAAATAGGATTGCTGAAGGCTTAGACTTATCGCCGGTGAAAGCAACAAAGTGCTTCGCTCGTTTTAGGCCAGTATGTTCGCCATTTTTGAAGTAAACCTGAACATGTCGGTAGTCAATCTCATAGCTCACTGCGTCTTCGTGTGAACCAGCCTCTAGAGGAAATAGAGTATCAAGCAACTGTTTCGCCATTTTTTGTTTTTCGAGCTGCTTATCTGCTTTCACCATTTCTACGGCAAAGACAGCTTCAGCAATAAATGTTGAATGGTTTCTGTGAAGTTCTGTTCTGTCTAGTGTCAGCATATTCATAGTCTTTCCCTCTTACGGCTTTGAATTTCATGTCGGTCAAAAATCCTGATTGACCCTTTTCAAAATTGTTCTTTACTGTGTTGCTTCCATGCATTTCATACTACTTGTATTTTAGAAACAATTTCACAACAAAAATTTCACAGTGTTAATTTTACTAAATTGCTTTTTTACACAAACCGGAATTTTGAGCCCCCAGCCCTTTATCTAACTGGGTTGAGGGCTAAGTAGAAACACTTTTACGTGTTGTTTGAATTTGTGTAATAACCAACACCAACCAGCTTATTATCGATCACTCGATAGTAAGTGTGCTTGGTTTCCACTTTGCTCGACAGCGGGTTTAACCATTGATAGGTATAAACGCCTCGCCCATTTTCTTTCGCTAGGTTTAACATCTCAGTGAGAATTGGCTTATCGTCAGGGCTTAGGATTTCGTTGTGCGAACGCCCAACAAGCTCAGGGGATACACCGTGCGCGAGCAGCTTTCCAGAGCTCATATCCATCACGAACACATACAGGTCTCCCTCAACAAAGCTGCCTTCGGTATCATTGAACTCGGTGATACTGTCCTGCTCTGATTCCACTATCGCGGCCATCGCTCTCGCCAATAATCGCTTAGCTTCTGTTGCACTAGAGCGTTCTGGGTAATACCCCACGGCAACAATCACATCACCCACACGTTCAAAGAAAGTCGTTTTAGGCTCGCCCATGCGGTCAGTCGGATTAGTCCAATGGTACTGAACTTCGCCAAACCCGTTGTGCACAGCCTTAGTGATCATTTCACGGAAAAAGGGATTACCGTAAACGTCTTGAGTATCCAAAACACTGTCGCCCACCAACACCATTGAAGAGCCGCCACTGGCAAGGAATTGGCCATCAATACCAAGAGCAAACACATAGAGCTCACCGTCTATATATTCGGCATCACTCATGAAGTCTTGAACGCTTTCATCGCCTTCTTTTTGTACATGGACAACCGCTTTAGCAAGCAAGGTTTTGGCTCTTCTTTCAGCATCGCTGACGACATGTGGCTCTGAAATATCGAGCACATTAACTGGCTCGTTTTCTTTTGCTGTTTCTGAATGTTCAGCACGTAGTCCAATGCCACTGATCACTGCAAATACGGCACAACCAATAAGGATAATTCTTGATATATTCATAATGACTTCTCCTAATAGCCGACTAAGGACGGTAGCCAAAGCGTAATTTGTGGGAAGAAAGCGATAACGAACACGCCAATGACGGATGCAAGCACAAAGGGATGTATCTTCGCGGTGATCTGTTCGACCGTGGCCCCGCCTATTCCCGAGGCGACAAAGATATTTTCACCGAGCGGCGGTGTAGCAAAACCTATCGATAACGTACACACCACCACAATACCTACGTGGGTTGGATCTGCGCCTAGCATGTACATGATTGGCAGCAAGACCGGTACGATAATCATGATCGCGGCTAACGTTTCCATGAACATGCCGACGAAAAGCAATAGCACAATAGTCAGTGCCCACACCATGTACATGTTGTCAGTGAAACCTAGCAATGACTCAGCCACCACGACCGGAATTTTTTGTTCGATTAACAAACGACCGAATACCGTTGCCGCGAATAGAATCAGCAACACACGTCCAGTGATCCATGTCGTTGTCGACAATGATTTAATCGTGCTTTTGAACGATAACTCTCGGTGAATAAACACCCCGACAAACAGTGAATAGAAGATAGCCACAACCGCTGATTCTGTTGGTGTGAACATGCCACTGTAGATGCCCCCGAGAATCAAAAACGGAGCCAGTATCGACCAAATACCACGACGTAAAGAATGTCTTACTTCGCCAAATGACCAGTTTTCAGTCAGCCCTTTGTAACCTTCACGTTTAGCAATAAAGTAGTTAGTGACCACTAGCGTCGACGCCATAATGAAACCCGGTACAACCCCAGCAACAAACAGTTTTGGAATAGATAAAGAGGCAAACTGTCCGTGTTGAGCAATGGCCTCTGGCGGTGCCATCAGTCCCATTGCGGAGATGCCGAAAATAACCAAGGGAATTGAGGGTGGGATAATAATACCCAGTCCACCCGATGCGGCAGTCACCGCGGAGGCGTAGCTCTTATCATAATCACGCTTAACCATCGCAGGTACCATCAGCATCCCCACCGCAGCGGTCGTGGCTGGCCCTGAACCCGATATAGCACCAAAAAACAGACACGCCATTACCGTTGCGGCGCCAAGCCCCCCGTCACGGGGCCGGCTAAGCTCTCGGCTATATCCACCAACCGTTTGGAGATACCCGCCGCCTCCATCAAGGCACCGGCAAGAACAAAGGCCGGCAGCGCCATTAACGGGAAGTTACCCACCGAGGTAAACGCGATTTGTACTAAAGCGATGGGATTTTTGTCGAGCAACATATAGGCCGCCATTGAAGCGCCGGCCAGTGATACGGTGATTGGTGCACCCAGAATTAACAGGGTTAAGAAGCCACCAAATAAAATTAGAGTTAAATAGGATTCCATTATTACATCTCTCTATTACGACTATTCTCTATGACGACTACTGTGATGATTTTTGTGCCGTCATTTTGCGCAGTTCTTTAACTTCAGGATCTTCGTTTTTAGCGCCTTTGAACAAACGCTCGTAGTTGTTCCAGATAATTCGAATCATCATCAACGAAAACGCGATAGGCAAAATCATATAGAAGTACT
Source organism: Vibrio splendidus (assembly GCF_003345295.1). Lineage (NCBI taxonomy): Bacteria > Pseudomonadati > Pseudomonadota > Gammaproteobacteria > Vibrionales > Vibrionaceae > Vibrio > Vibrio splendidus. Next base: position 634,683 of record NZ_CP031056.1, on the reverse strand, counting down.
TCATTGGGATGCCTGTAGTTTGAGATTTCCAAAACAGGTTCATTTTGTTGAACACGAAATCGTAACTGAGATAGACAAAGTAACCGTTGAACAGCAACCATAAGAAGTCAGCGATGGTTTCACAGACGGTCTGAACAATCGGAGGGAAGAACTTGAAGTGAAAACTGACTCGGTTATGTGCCGACATTTTGGCCGCCACAACGGCGCCTAGATAGGCAAACCAAACGAACATGTAAGTCGCAACTTCATCACCCCAAGGTATCGAGTAATCGAAAAGCTGACGAGTAAGGATTTGTGTGAACAGTAATAAGACAAAGCTTGCTAGCAACAAACAACAGGTATATTCCTCGATGTTGTTAAGGTGCTTTTTTATTGTTTTAGCGACTGACATATAACCTCCAATGTTGATTTCCACATGACAACCAGTCGCTCGCGGTACTGAGCAGATCAGGTACTAAACAGATCAACGAGTAAAGCCATGTAAAGGCCCTATCTCATTGTTCTATCGCTAGGTGATTAAGTAGCGGAGAACAGCAGATAGGGCGTATCTAATCGTTACTTTCTACCTAGTAACTCAAGAACGTCGTCTAGCTTGTCTTTACCACCAATGCTTGAATAGAACTTAGGCCAAACTGATTTCGTTACCTTGCTGATCCACTCTTGCTCATTGTCTGCTGGGTCTGTGAATACCATGCCTTTTGCTTGCAGTTCTTCACGGATCTTGTTTTCAGTATTTTCTAGATAAGCAAAGCTGTGTTCTGTTGCTTCTTGGCCTGCTTCAAGAATGATCTTTTGCATTTCAGGCGTTTGTTGTTGGAAGACTGTTTCACTGACGATAAGCGGCTCAAGAGAGAAGATATAACGAAGGTTTGTGACGTACTTTTGCACTTCATTAAACTTCATCGCATGAACAGTGATGTATGGATTGTCTTGACCATCAACCACACCTTGTTGCAGGCCAGTAAATGTCTCTGACCATGCCATTGGTGTTGGGTTTACGCCCCATGCTTGGTACGAAGCAATCATAATTTCGTTACGAGGGACGCGAATCACTAACCCTTTAAGATCAGCTGGCGAAGCGACTGATTTTTTAGAGTTGGTTAGAACCCTAAAACCAGAATAAGCCCAACCTACGATGCGAACACCTGCATCACGAATCGTGTTATCGACAAGGTCTTGACCTACTTGGCCTTGAGTTAATAGCACCGCTTCTTCTGCACTTTGAATGACGTAAGGCATGGTCAATAGACCAACCGTTGGAGAGAAAGGCGTCACGTTGTTGATCGCCAATACAGAGAAGTCGAGAAGGCCGATTGCCGCGTCGTTCACGGTATCTTGCTCATTGCCCAATTGACCATTCGGGAACAGGTCGATTTTGACTTTACCGTCTGTTTTTTGCTCCATCAATTCAGAAAATGATGTCGCTAATTCCCACTGCGTACCACCAGCAGCATCGCCGATAGCCATTTTAAAATTTGCTGCCGCCGCGGTATGAGATAGCATCGCTGTTGCTACAATCGTGACGCCAGCAATAATTTTATTTTTAATCAATTTCATAGTCTTAACCTTTCATATCATACAGACGTCCTGCCTGTACTTTGCTCACAAGGTGACCTGGTACAACTTTCCTGGTCGTAGTTCTATTTCCCTATTTTGGAAACAATGTTCGAGTAGCTAAAGCACCTCATCCTTTAACGAATACCACTGATAAAGGAACTGTTGCCCTACTCTTCGAAATGGTGCAAACATCTCAGATTCCACCACTTCCCTCACGTTGGGGAACGGAAGTTTTGATTCAAATATTGGCAAGTCAAGCTTATGACCTTCACCTGCGATCCACTGGGCAAGGCGCTTGCCTGCTTGAGCGGAGTACATCACACCATTGCCGCCATACCCTAGTGCGTAGAATATGGATTGCTTTGGATTCGGCTGATAGATTCTTGGCATCATGTCGTGGCTAACATCAACCCAACCCCACCATGAATAATCGATTTTGATCTGATCGAGAGAAGGGAACTTTCGGGTTAAATCCGCTCTCAACATATCTTCGTATTTCTTTTCAGGTGCATTCTTGCCACTGATGGCACTGCGTGTACCAATCTGCACTCGGTTATCGGGTAACAAACGGTAGTAATGACGCAAGATTCTAGTATCAGTAATCACCTGATTGGTTTTGAAGTTACACGCGGCGATTTCGTCTTGAGTTAACGGACGCGTCACCATCGAATTTGAAAGTACGGGTAATAGGCGATTCTTAAGCTCTGAATGCAAACCTTGGCTGGTATACCCACCGGTACAAACACCGACAGAACGAGCCTTAACCACACCACCTGGTGTTTTCAGGTAGTGCACACCGTTGCGTGTTTCCCAACCCATCACAGGGCTTGCTGGGTGAACTTTTACGCCAAGTGCTCTCGCCTTTCTTAGATAACCAAACGCCAGTTTCCCTGCATGAATACCAATACCTTCAGGCTCATGCATTGCGCCTGCCGCTTCTTGATCACCAACGTAATCACGTTTTACGGTTTCCGCATCTAAGATCTGCGCATCGTAATCGAACGTGTCGCGCAGCAACTTGGCTTCTTTTTCAAGTGTTGCCATCACTTTGGGACGATGGGCAACGTATAAGTGGCCGCCCGGCTGTGGGTCACAATCAATGTCTTTGATCAGAGACTTAAAGGTGTTCATGCCATCGATGCATTCACGGTGCATTTTCAGTGCGGTTTCGAGTCCCCAGCGTTCAATCCACTGAGAACGCTTCAAACGTCCTGACGCACACTGAGCCTGGCCACCATTTCGGGTACTGCAACCCCAACTCATACGGTTAGCTTCAATCACAGTCGCTTTAATGCCATACATTTCAGCAAGGTGTATCGCGGTGCTTAGGCCTGTGTAGCCTGAACCGATTATCGCCACATCCACATCCATATCCGATGTAATTGGACCATCATCTTCAGGTGGCGCGCCTGCGGTATCTACCCAATAAGTCGGGGCGTATTCCTTACCGTGACCTGGGCTCTTGTCTTTAAGTGGATCGTATTTTGGATCGTATCTTTCTTTTGCTTGGGTACTTTCTTGTGCTTGGGTGCTTGTCACCTTTGGCGGCACATCGGCTGCCGGTTGTTCCATTACTAAACTCATAATACGACTCTCCTAGTCATAACACGTGGACTGATTTTGGTTTCGTGTCTAGCTCTTGGGAGTATTGCTGGGAGTCAAAAGAGGTCGTGTTTTACGGAAGGCATTTTTTACGCTGATTTTTCCATCTTTCAGGGTAAACACATCAACCATACGAGCTTCGATGACAGTGCCATCAGGGTTAGTCGCAGAGAACGTTGACTCACTCACCGCGCGGTCGCCACACACAAAGTGGACAGGGTCGCTCCAGGCTGCATCTGGAAAGTTCTGCCAAACCAATTCAAAGCTATTGCGAACGGCTTCGTACCCTTCGATAGTGTTTCCAAGTTCGCCTTCTCCTGCCACGGTGTGGAAGACACAGTCTTCGGTCATAAACGACATTAGCGCTTCAATATCATGGTTATTCCATGCATCACTAAAAGACTGTAAAAAGGCGGTGTCGACTTGGTTTTCCAGCACGAATGTCGCTGCATTGGTTTGCATATTCATATTCCAGAATCCTTTATGTTTTCGTTATTGGTTTAAATTTCAGTAGCTTTGCGCCACTTTTTATTAGAGTTTTTAAACTAGACCCGCGAGAATTTAACAACTTGATAACAAGATTCGCCACTCTAACTTCGAGTTACTTTATAAACAATCTTTAAGCTCACAGATTTCATCTTTTTATAAATTAATTGGTGTTCTAATTTTATTTATCTCGTAATCACTAGATTTATATGAGGTCTAAATAAAATTATTAGAAATATTAGACTTTAGTCGAAATCAAAATCTTGATGGTACTTTCGGCCATACTGCTCAAGCTGGCGATCATGAGTATTAACTTGTAACTCGATATTACCCTCGCCTTTATTAATTACTTGATTGCTGTCTACATGGGCTTCATTTTTCAAATCAGCCAGTTTCTCTTCAATATATTCTGTCGGTTCATTTAAAACATTCATGGAGATTAATTCCTTTATCAGGTTTACTTTCGCTGACGGAAGAATATGAACGGATACTAGACCGTTTGAATATTCTTTCTCATCGTACAAAGGCTGAATGGCATCATTGCCACCTTCCTTAAATGGGTGAATGGAATACCACTTATCTTTTCGTTGCTCTTGCTGATCACAATCAGCCACATTGAATATCTGAGTCCTATTGAGGTCACATGGTGAGTTGAAAACACTAACTTTATGATAATCAATGGCTTTAATAATATTGATACAATCTTTACTTTGGCTATGACATACAGACCACAGCGCATTAATCAGGTTATCTGTCCATTCAAGTAAACGGGTTGGAAACCCCTGTTTCTTGGCTAAACACATCAGTAACCAATCGTTTATCTCGTGTGCACTCAACGAATGCCCACCATAAACTCTCACGGTCGAGAGAAGCTCTTGTTCGACACGGCGAATATTCTTTCGATTTGATCGGCCTAAGCTTGGCATCAGGTTATTATTTTCATAATCACACACGTTATAAATTAATCCACGGTGCCCACTACACTCTGTAATGAGTGAATCGATTATTTTATACAGGTCTTCGAGTGAGCTTATATAACGTTTATTTTTCACAACATGCATACTACGATTCACTTAATTTAAATCCGGTAAAATCCAAATATCAACAACCCTGTCAATCGATGATAAAAATCAACCAATAATAACGATTAACCAATAGTCAACGAGTATCATTATTGTATTTTTCTAAAATGATAATAAGTATATATCTTCATAAACAAGTATCAATATTAGAACCATTCACTAAGGCGCTATGAGTTAATGGTCGATTAATAATAACGAGTAACAAAGTTTATATAGCTAGAACCACTTATGTTCCTAATGAACATTTAATTAGTGTTCTAATGTTTAACTGGAAATTATTGAACTAAGCGTTTACGTTCTTCACCTAAGTACTTGCCAATACCCGTTGGTATTGCCCGACCACATTCTCGATAGCACTTTCTCTAACACTCTCGAGATATCTGCGGCCGGACAAATTTCCTATGACTTACACGTAATCTTTGTATTTATCTAGGAAACGAACCGGTGTTGAGAGTGCATCTCGGCGGAACGGGTCGCCCAACTCCTGAGTACACATGATTTCAATGATGGTTGTTTTGCCTTCGTTCATCTGCATATCGATGGCTTTTTGCAAGGTTGGACCTACATCTTCTAGCTTATCAACCGTGATACCTTCAGCGCCCATTGCTCGTGCAATCTCTGCAAAGCTTTGGTTTTCAAGTTCACCGGCAACAAAGCGTCGGTTGTAGAAGTCGACTTGGTTCTTCTTCTCTGCACCCCATTGACGGTTGTGGAATACCACGGCTGTCACTGGAATGTTATGGCGAACACATGTCATGGTTTCCATCAGGCTCATGCCCCACGCACCGTCGCCTGCATATGAGATAGCTGGACGATGAGGTGCCGCTGCTTTCGCACCAATGATGGTCGGGAATGCGTAACCACAGTTACCGAAACTCATTGCAGCAAAAAAGCTACGTGGTTTTTCAAAGCGTAAGTAGCTGTTTGCCACTGAGTTGATGTTACCGATATCCGTCGAGACCATTACGTCTTCTGGCATCGCTTTTTCTAGCTCACGCAATACTTGGCGTGGGTGTAGATATTCACCACCAGAGAACGGAGTCTCGTGTGAGTTTCCCTCAATCATATCCAAGCTAAAAGAGTCACGTTCGTGTGTCCACTCATCAAGCTCTTTTTCCCAAAGTGCTTTTTCTGTAGCGACTGTATCTTGGCGAGCGCCTTTGTTGTCATCACACAACAGTGCACGACCTTCCAACCTTTCAGATAGAGCAACCGCTGCTGCTTTTGCATCACCACAGATACCAACCGAAATCTTCTTAACCAAGCCAAGCATCTTGTTGTCGGCATCAATCTGAATGATTTTCGCATTCTTCGGCCAGTAGTCCATGCCATGTTGAGGCAAGGTACCAAATGGACCGAGACGTGTACCCAAAGCGATAACCACATCCGCTTGAGCCATCAGTTTCATTGCTGCTTTCGAACCTTGGTAGCCTAAAGGACCACACCATAATGGGTGACTAGCAGGGAAAGAGTCATTGTGTAGGTAGCTGTTAACTACTGGGGCTCCTAGTCTTTCCGCCAACGCTGCACACTCTTGAACTGCATCTGCCATTACCACGCCACCACCAGAAATGATGACTGGGAATTTCGCTTCAGCAATCAGGTCTGCCGCTTCATTTAGAGATTTCTCACCACCTGGACCACGGTCTAAACGCGCGGGTTTAGGGATCTCGGTTTGAGTTTCACCGTAGAAGTAATCACGTGGAATGTTCAGCTGAGTTGGACCCATTTCGCTCATTGCGCGGTCAAAACATCGGCCTGTGTATTCTGCCATACGGTCTGGGTGCGTTACGTGTCCTTGATACTTAGTAAACTCTTGGAACATTGGAAGCTGGTTACACTCTTGGAAACCACCTAAGCCCATTGTTTTTGTACCTGTCTCTGGCGTCACAATGACGACCGGGCTATGTGCCCAGAACGCCGCTGCAATCGCAGTCACACAGTTACTAATACCTGGGCCATTTTGCCCGATAACTACGCCGTGGCGACCCGATACACGAGAGTAACCATCTGCCATGTGAGCAGCACCTTGCTCGTGTACTACTGGGACCAATCGAATGCCAGCAGGAGCAAAGATATCCATTGCGTCCATAAATGCCGACCCCATGATGCCGAACATATCGGTAACATCATTAGCAACCATAGTTTCAACGAACGCTTCTGATGGTGTCATTGTTACTGTGCCGGAAACAACCGTACGTTTTTCTTGCTCGCTCATTCTTCCATTCTCCTTGAGTTAACCAAAATTTCATTTTTCGGAATGAATTGTCTCTTTTTCGAATTCATTTTCACCTTAGTAGTAGAATTTTTGCGCGTCAACTTTTTATATTAAATTGGAACAATTCATTCTAATTAATAAAACTGGATCACATTATTGGTAGTTTTTCGTACAAAAAGTGCCGTTAACTTAAGCGGAGCTGTTAATAATCGATGACATATCGCGATAGCAGCGACAAGTGATGAGTTATATAGAGGGAAAAATGATGAAAGAGGCGGAATTGATACCAACGCAACCAGTCAGTGTGAGAGAGCGCTTTGGGATCGACAGCAACCTAACCGTGATGGCATTTGAACATGCGGGCGAATATGTTCCTAAAGTCGATCCTAACTACTGTTTCGACCCCGAAGTGACGCTAGCGATATTAGCGGGGTTCACCTCCAATCGTCGCACGCTGATTCAAGGCACACACGGAACGGGCAAGTCGTCTCACATTGAGCAAATTGCCGCGAGATTGAACTGGCCATGCTTGAGGGTCAACCTAGACGGACACTTAAGTCGCTTGGATTTCATAGGTAAAGACAGCATCGTTATTAAAGACGGGATGCAAGTAACAGAGTTTAAAGAAGGCATTCTTCCTCAGAGCATTCAACAACCCATCGCACTGGTATTAGATGAATACGACGCTGGTCGCCCTGACGTGATGTTTGTGATTCAACAACTATTAGAGCAAGACGGTAAATACACCTCTTTAGAACAAAACCGAGTGATCACTCCTCACCCTTCTTTCCGCCTGTTTGCTACCTGCAACACGCTTGGCTTGGGTAATTTTTCAGGTTTGTATTCGGGTACTCAAGTACTTAACCACAGTCAGTTAGATAGATGGAACATCATCGCTACACTCAACTATTTAGATCCACAACATGAAACTAAGATCGTGTTATCCAAACTTCAAGATCTAAATAATGAAAGTGGCCGACAACTGGTTGAGAAAATGATCGCGACCGCCGGATTAACGCGTAACGGGTTTCGAGCTGGTGACCTTTCGACGGTGATGTCTCCGCGAACGGTACTCACTTGGGCCGAAAACATCCAAATATTCGACGATGTAGCGACCGCATTTAGATTGTCATTCTTAAATCGCTGCGAAGACGAAGAGAAAGAGCTAGTCAGTGAATACTATTTCCGCTGCTTTGGTGAAGATCTAGAAACGCATGCTCAAAACTATTCACACTCGGAGTCGTAAACCATGGCCAACGTTTCTTCTCAGCAGAAAAAGATCCTCGATCTTGGCGTGTCTGTCGCCAGAGCGATCAGTGGTGAGTTGAGTCTGAATTATCGGGGAGAGCGTCTCTATAAAGGCAATAGCCCTTGTTATTATCAGTCTGCACACACTAACGATCTCACCTTTGTTTCTCGCCATGAGTTGAAAAACAGCAAACTATCGATGCAAGGCAAGATCGATTCATCAGCATTGCGACTCTTGCTTTCAGACGCTGACCTCCATTATTCATTACGCCCTCAAAACGAAATAGAACGTCTGCTTTACGACTTCTGCGAACAGGTACGAATTGAATCGCAAGTCCCGTCTTATCTGAAGGGCGTGATCACTAGTATTCAATTCAACTTTGCATATTGGAGCGACCAATATCATCAAAATGGCTTCACCGAATCACGAATCGGCATGTTGCTGTTTACTCTGATGCAAGTCATCCACACTCGCTTAACCGGTGTCCCAGTTTCGGAACCAATCGCTGAGACCATTGAATCGACTCGCGCCGGCATCGTGCCTACCTTTGGTCACAGCCTTAAACGCTTAAAGCAACATCGAGCCGACCAACAACAGTTTGCACACTGCGCTAACGAGCTTGCCGCCCTTGCACAAGAGTTAGTCATCCAAGAACAAGAAAATGATAACTCGCCCACTCCAACGGTCGAAGAAGACATCAAGATCCTTGCGCAGCTTGCCCTTATCGTTGATGGCGACATTCAAGATCAAGACGTCGATACTGACATCACAGGCAGTAGTAAGGTGTTCGAGCTTTCGGGCGCGAATTATCAGGTCTTTAATTTAGAATTTGATCAAGTCATCGCGGCAGACAAACTCGTCAGGCGCGCCCTATTACTCGAACTGAGACAAAAGCTGACTGATGACATCATGGCGAGACAAGTAAACACTCGCCGTTTAGCCGCTATGCTCACTCGCTTTGTTGCCACGCCACAAAGGAACCGACGTCAGGATCATTTAGAAGAAGGCATTGTTAACGCCACTACCATCACCAAGCTCATCACTTCGCCATTGGATCGCACTGTCTTTTATCAACCTGACATCGGCGCATCTCACCAATGTGCCATCACGTTTTTAATGGATTGCTCAGGTTCAATGCAAAAGCACAGTCACAAGTTAAGCCTGTTGATGGATACGATTCTTAAATCCGTTGGACTGGCCAACATTCCATTTGAGATCATTGGATTCACGACCAATAACTGGAACGGTGGCAAAGTTTATCGACAGTGGCTCAAGCAAGGTCAACCAAAACACCCAGGCCGCTTAAACGAAGTTCGACATATCGTGTTTAAGGATTTTGATACACATTGGAGACGCTCTCGCCTTGGCATTGCTAGCCTTCGTAAAGCAGACATCTTTAAAGAAGGGATTGATGGCGAAGCAGTGCAGTTCGCTAGCCTGCGTTTAAAGCAGCACAGTGCACAACGAAAGGTTTTGATCGTGTTCTCAGACGGCTGTCCGATGGATACCGCCACCAGCACCGCCAACGATCAGTTCTATTTGGATAACCATCTCAAACAAGTCATTGAACGCGAGTCGACCAAAAACGGTATTGAGATTCATGGCGTAGGGATGGGCGTCGATTTAAGCCCGTACTACCGCAGTAACATCACCTTAGATGTGCAGGAGAGCTGCCTGTTCGGGTTATGTAAGAACGTATTTGAAATGCTAAAGCGTTAGGCTTTTTGTTTATACGTACACTCAATGAGAAGTGAAGTTTCGGGGAGCAGTGAAGTATTGGCTAGCACAGGCCGCTAGCCTTTTCTAGAGGATATTCTTAAGAGATAGCAACAGCTAAGAGATAACAAGTAACTAGGAAATAACAGGCAACTAAAAGACAGCAAGCAACGACCATGCAGACACAGCCATCAGATACCCACCAATCAACATCAGCACCGTAAACACCAGCTTTCTTAATTGGTCATTAGACAACGGTGGCGGGAAACGTCGAGCAAACATCGTGACAAGCGCCACCAAGGGGACAGCAATAGCGGATAGCCACAGTATGCTCGGTTCCATGTCGCCTGCAACGTAGACATTGACAGTACGCGACATCGACGTACAAGCGAACACCATCAGCAATGTGCTTCGCACCAGATCGAGTGTAAAAGGTTGCCGATAGAGATGATAAACAATCGGAGGGCCCGCCATCCCAAATAACCCGCCCGCTAAACCAGAGCTAAATCCTGATATAAGGAATGATACCGTTGCCGAACGATCCTTTCTGGTTTTAGGTTTGAACATAAAACTCAAACCTGCGAATAGCACCATCGCACCCAATAGCCCTCGCAAGATATTGGTCGCAGAGTCACTCAACTCGTCCAGCAAAAACACCCCCATCGATACACCGGGAATAATACCGATGACTAACACCACCAGAATTTTGAGCTCCCCAAGCAGTGGCTTACCCATCAAAGCGACAAAGCAATTAAACAAAGTCACAATACTGACCACAGCAGCAATAACGGGTAAGGAAACCAGATTAAGACTGACCGTTAAACCAATTACAATGATCCCAAGACCAAACCCCGTGACGGTTTGGAAATAGGTACCCACCGCGATGGTGGCAAGAATGGCGAGTAAAACAGGTAACTCCATCAGCAATCCTAATTAGGTTGTTTAGGGTTTTATTTTGGGTGCAAGATTCAGTATTAGCTTCGGGAGCTAAATGTTAATACCTAAAATCAAACGTCGACTCTTCTCTTTCTTCAACATCAGCTTCAGTATCAATATCAATATCAATATCAATATCAGCGTTAGAATCAGACACTTTCCCTTGTTGCGCTTGTACCGCGGTCACCGCGATCACATTAAAGATATCTTGCGCGCTACACCCTCTCGATAGGTCATTGGCAGGTTGGTTCAGGCCTTGTAATAACGGTCCAATCGCAACTGCCCCACCTAACCTCTCCGCAAGCTTATAACCAATATTACCGGCTTCTAAATTGGGGAATATCAACACGTTCGATTGACCTTTCACCTCTGAATTAGGCAGCTTTTTAGCCGCTATCTCAGTCACAATTGCGGCGTCGAGTTGAACATCTTGATCGACGGCGATTCCGGGGCAACGTTGTTTAACTAACTGAGCCGCGTTACGAACCTTATCGACCGATTCATGCTTGGCACTGCCGTTGGTAGAAAAAGAAAGCATCGCCACCTTAGGTTGCTCCATCAGTAACGTTTGGGCACTTTTCGATGCGGCAACCGCAATGGATGCTAATTCCGCTTCATTGGGATCAATCACCAAACCGCAATCGCTGAAAATCATGCCGCCTTTAAGATTATGGAAAGGCTCACACAACATCATCAGAAAGAAACTGGACACCAATTCACTGTCTGGCGCGGGGCCGATAATCTGAAGCGCAGCTCGCACCACATCAGACGTGGTATAAACCGCACCATTAACTGTGCCATCGACCAGCCCCTCTCTGACCATCAAATTGGCAAAAACGAGTGGGTCTAGAACCAACTCTAGAGCGTCATCGTAAGTCATACCTTTCGCTTTTCTTAGCGTATACAACCGCTCAGCGAGCACTTCTTTGAGTGATGACGCCTGTGGGGAAACAATATGAATGCCTACAAGATCAATGTGATGTAATTCTGCAGCAGCGATGATCGCTGGTTCATCCCCTACTAGGGTGATGTGAGCGAGCTGTTTGTCTATCGCCATTCTTGCGGCTGCTAGTACTCGCGGGTCCTCAGCTTCACTCAAAACCACTCGCTTACGATCTAAGTGAGCTCTATCAATAATCCGTTCAATCGCCTTCATCTTAAATTCCATTTATTGAGATCAATTGTTCCATAATTTATATTTATATTATTGGAATAATAAAAAAGGTCAAATTTTATTCAGATAATTGAAGAATAATGATTTGGTATGTACACTCTTAGGCATAGACATATCGCAAGGATGGATCATTATATGCAAACAGAAACACCACAAGTTCAAGGGGATACACCGACTCTCCGACTTTTTGCACTATTAGAGGTGATAGCGCAAAAAGACGAGTTTATTTCTCTTCAGGGATTAGTCGAAGAAACTGGACTGCCAAAACCGACCCTGCACCGAATGCTTCAGCAGTTAGAAGCAGCAGGCATCATTCAAAGAGACGGCGATGAGAAACACTACAGCTCTGGTATTCGACTCAGAAAGCTTGCCGAAAACCTACTGTTGAATAGCACCATGCACAGTGCCCGACGCACGATTCTTGAAAACCTGAGGGCAGAAGTTGGTGAAAGCTGTAACCTAACGGCGCTATCAAGTGGCGAGATCATCTATCTTGATCGTGCAGAAACTGAAGCCCCCCTTCGTTTTCATCTACACCCAGGTTCTCGCGTCCCAGTGCATTGCTCAGCAAGCGGAAAATTGTTTTTAGCACACATGTCTAAGTCACAGCGTCGAAGACTGATTGAAAACGTGCCATTAACTCAATACACCGTAAATACCATTACCGACTATTCGACATTAGAGAAAGACATCGAAGAAGCGAAAATCCAAGGTTTTGCAATTGATGACGAAGAGTTTTTGCCGGGCTTAGTCTGTATCGCCGTGCTGATTCCGTCATCTACGGGTCAATCAAACCTCGGCCTCGCAATACAAGCACCTGTCATTCGATTAAGACCAGATGAAGCGATTAAATTCTTACCGGCGCTTCAAAAAGCGGCAAAAGCGCTAGCAAAAATAGAATCTGATAATTGGGGTTAGTTTTGATAATTTCAGCTTAACAGTAGGATCTGGCTTTAAGTACATATTGAAGCCTGTTGCCCCGTTGTCACTGTATTCGGCTAAACGGTACTCGGCCAAACGATGTTTGGTCGAAATCATTTTAACGTCAGCATTTATCATAAACAGCAACATACTTAAGTAATCACGACAAAGGAAACACGATGCTAAACATTAACAACAAGCACTTACTCTCTTTTATGGTGACAGAACCAACAAACGCTGTTTCGGTAACAAACCCGGCAACTGGGGAACTCGTAGGCCGCGCACCTATTTTATCTGAGTCTGAATTAACAAGTGCTATCGAACGCGCTCACATGGCACAAAAAGAGTGGGCTCAAGTACCTGCTAAATCTCGCGCCGCATTACTTCATCGCTGGCATCAACTGATCCTTGAAAACAAAGATGATCTTGCTCGGCTAATGACGATTGAACAAGGCAAACCGTTAGCCGAAGCAAAGGGCGAGATCGCTTATGGTGCGAGTTTTATAGAATGGTTCGCTGAAGAAGCGAAGCGAACCTATGGCGATTCAATCCCGAGTACAGTCGCGGGTAAACGTTTAGTTACGATCAAGCAACCTATTGGAGTGGCTTGTGCCATTACCCCATGGAACTTTCCCACGGCGATGATCACGCGTAAAGCCGCACCTGCCTTAGCCGCGGGTTGTAGCTTTGTCGTGAAGCCGTCAGATGAAACACCACTGTCTGCGTTTGCTGTGGTTGAATTGGCTTACCAAGCGGGCATTCCGAAAGATCTACTTCAAGTCGTACTCGGTGAAAGCCCAGAGCAAGTGGGTGGTCTTTTCACCTCACACCCACTGATTAAAAAAATCTCTTTTACTGGTTCTACCCGAGTCGGCAGTATCTTGATGGCTCAAGCTGCGAAAGGCATTAAGCGCACTTCAATGGAACTGGGCGGCAACGCACCGTTTATCGTGTTTGACGATGCGGATATCGACGCTGCCGTTCAAGGCGCAATGGCTTCAAAATTCCGTAATGCAGGGCAAACCTGTGTTTGTGCAAACCGATTCTACGTACACAGTAAAGTACACGATGAGTTTGTGGCTAAGTTCGACCAAGCAGTACAGCTGCTTAAAATTGGAAACGGTTTGGACGAAGGCGTAACGGTTGGCCCTGTTATCAATGAAGGTGCTAAGCAAAACATCCAAGGATTGATAAACCGAGCTATTGAACAAGGTGCTAAACCTGTGACGCCACTTCAACAACTTGATGGACTATTCCTTCAGCCCGTTGTTCTTAAAGATGTAAAACACAGCATGGACATCGTTCAACAAGAGATTTTTGGCCCAGTAGCACCCGTGATGCAATTCGATACCGACGAAGAGCTCATCGAGATGGCCAACGATACAATTTACGGTTTAGCATCATACTTCTATAGCCAGAATATCCACCGTGTATGGAAAATCGCAGAAGCGCTTGAGTACGGAATGGTCGGCATCAATGATGGATTGATCTCTACCGAAGTCGCCCCTTTCGGTGGTGTTAAGCAATCAGGTATTGGCCGTGAAGGTGCCAAAGAAGGCATCGATGAGTACATGGACATTAAATATCTGTGTTTTGGTAGTAACTAGGTTTTGGCAGTAACGAAGCTATAGCCGTAACGAAGCTTTATCGACAATGAAGATTTAGCGACAAAGAACATTTAATGGTTACAACGCTTTAATGGTAAAGACGCTTTGGTGATAACAACGTTTTAATGATAATGAAACTATGACATTAGCGATTCCTAACTCTTAAATATCAAAAGCTTTAAAGCACCTACCCCTTCAAAAAACTCAAAAAAAAGCCGCGCTATAAAGCGCGGCACCTTGGGCTCGGTTTAAAAGGGTGTTTCTTTTCTTCGTGGTTTTATTATTGAGTGACGTTGTTATGTAATATCGTTTACTTTTTTATTTAGCTACTCAGCTATTCCAGTGTTGAACTATTTAGCAGTTTTGGTTATGTAAGTGCTTTCAACTTCAAACGCATCGCATGCAGCACTGGTTCAGTGTAACCACTTGGTTGAGCACAACCTTCGAATACCAACTGACACGCTGCTGAAAAGGCAATGCTGTTTTCAAAGTCAGGTGCCATATTACGGTAGCTCGGGTCGCCAGCGTTTTGCTCATCCACCACTGCGGCCATGCGCTTCATGGTTTTCATAACTTGGGCTTCATTACAAATCCCATGGCGTAACCAGTTCGCAATATGTTGGCTTGAAATACGCAGCGTAGCGCGGTCTTCCATCAAGCCTACATCATTGATATCCGGCACCTTAGAACACCCGACACCTTGGTCAATCCAACGAACTACGTAGCCAAGAATACCTTGTGTATTGTTGTCCAATTCGTTTTGGATGTCTTGAGCGGTCAGCTTTTGCTTGCCTAATAGCGGAATAGTCAGGATATCGTCGACATTCGCTCTCACTCGCTCACGGAGCTCTTTCTGACGACTTGGTACACTCACCTTGTGATAGTGCAGCGCATGCAAAGTCGCCGCAGTTGGAGAAGGAACCCAAGCAGTATTTGCGCCGGCTTGCGGATGACCAATTTTCGCATCCATCATCTTGGCCATATTGTCTGGTTCTGGCCACATGCCTTTACCAATCTGGGCTTTACCTTGCAGACCACAAGCCAAACCAAGATCGACGTTTTGATCTTCGTATGCACCAATCCAAGTCATGGTTTTCAGCTGTGTTTTAGGCGCAAACGGGCCAGCTTCCATACTGGTATGAATTTCATCACCGGTTCGGTCTAAGAAACCGGTATTGATAAATACAACACGGTCTTTGGCGGCGCGAATACATTCTTTGAGGTTAACTGAAGTACGACGCTCCTCGTCCATGATACCGACTTTGATCGTGAATCGATCTAAGCCTAATGCATCTTCAATGCGGCCAAATAATTCATTAGTAAACGCCACTTCTTCAGGGCCATGCATCTTAGGTTTTACTATATTGATGCTGTTCGCTGTCGAGTTTTGGTAAGCGCTGTTGCCTTTTAAATCATGCATTGCGATTAGCGAAGTGACCATGCCATCCATAATACCTTCAGGTACTTCATTACCTTGATCATCAATGATGGCTGGGTTGGTCATTAAGTGGCCCACGTTGCGTATAAACAACATACTGCGACCTTTAAGCGAAATCTCACCACCGGTGACACTGGTGTATTGGCGGTCTGGGTTCAAGCTACGAACGATGGTTTTACCATTTTTCTGTAACGACTCTTGCAAGTCGCCTTTCATCAAACCGAGCCAGTTACTGTAGGCCAGAGCTTTATCTTCACCATCGACTGCGGCAACGGAGTCTTCGCAATCCATAATGGTGGTGAGTGCCGCTTCCACTAGCACATCTTTAATACCAGCAACATCGACGCTGCCAATTGGTGCGCTCGGGTCAATTTGAATTTCAATATGTAGGTTGTTGTGCTTGATCAGAATACTTGAAGGCGCAC
This sequence comes from Vibrio splendidus, assembly GCF_003345295.1. Classification (NCBI taxonomy): domain Bacteria; kingdom Pseudomonadati; phylum Pseudomonadota; class Gammaproteobacteria; order Vibrionales; family Vibrionaceae; genus Vibrio; species Vibrio splendidus. The sequence continues at coordinate 618,272 of NZ_CP031056.1, read as the reverse complement.
TCGCATCACCTTGGTAGCCAATGAACTGGCTATGATCAATTAGAGTGACTTCTTCGCCGTTATCTAGTGTCGCCGTGAGCGTATTACCAATGCTCACGTTGCTGATACTGTATTGGGTCACGTCTTTATGAGAAACACCATTTAACGGCGCAGCATCATCAAGGAACTCGCGGGCATAAGTGACTACTTTGGCGCCGCGAACTGGGTTAAAGCTTCCGCCTTTCTCAGCACCATCACTTTCGCTGATGACATCCGTTCCGTAGAGCGCATCATATAAGCTACCCCAACGTGCGTTTGCTGCATTAAGTGCAAAGCGTGCGTTCATAATAGGTACAACAAGCTGCGGTCCTGCTTGTGTAGCAATTTCAGGCTCAACGCTTGCAGTAGTGACTTGAAAGTCATCGCCTTCAGGGACTAAGTAGCCAATCTGTTGTAGGAACTGTTTGTACTCTGCCGCATCCAATGTTTGTCCTGCACGCTCCTGGTGCCAAACATCAATTTGGTGTTGAAGGTCTTCACGCTTAATAAGCAATGCGCGATTCTTTGGAGCCAAGTCTGCAAGGATATCTGCAAAAGATTGCCAAAAGTCTTCTGCGATAATGCCCGTTCCAGGAATGACCTGCTCATTAATTAATTGGTAGAGGGTGCTATCAATGTTCAAGCTTCCCTGTTGAATACGACTGCTCATAAAATCTCTCTCAAACTAACTGATGACTACTCAATAATTCTACGTAACTGGCTTAAATTTACGTTACTAGCTCAAATTTACGTTACTAACTTAAACTTACTTAACGGGCATGAATTTAGCTAATTTATGCCGTTTATACTGAATATTCATACAAAAAATACCCTACAAACTGTGTTATTCCGTCACACCACTCTCTATTTCATTGGCAACACTTTTAATCAATCGACGCATCCACTGATGGTCAGGATTGGTTTGTAACAATGGGCTCCATGCCATCTTCACCTCAAAAGGTTCAATAGCGAAAGGTGCCGGTTTGATTAACAACCTAGGATTGTTGCGCTGTAACTGTGCCGCTTTGGTTGGAATGGTAAGGATCAGATTTTTCTGTTGAGCGAAGAGAATCGCCGACAAATAATGTCGAGTAAACACCGTAATATTTCGGGTTTTGCCGATACGCATTAGTGCTTCATCAATCCAACCCAGCTTTTGTGCTTCGCTTGGGTTGATCCCAACACCTGTTCCCATCCCTGTCTTACTCACCCAAATATGTTGCGCCTTTAAATAAGACAAAATATCAAATTTATCAGCAATCGGGTTATCACAGCTAAATAAGCAGGAGAACCCGTCGTGCCAAAGGCTCATCTGGTGAAACGACTGTGGAATATCATCAAATCGGTTGATGATAATATCAACAGTGCCTTGTTCCACATCCTTATAGCTCACATCACTTGGCGTCATGATATCCAATCGAATTTTCGGAGCTATTTCGCTCAGTTTTTTAAGCAATGGCTGAATAATGGTCGATTCTGCATAGTCACTCGCCATGATACGAAACACGCGTTCGCTGTCTTCCGCATTAAACTCAGTTGTGGGTTGTAGCGTCTTCTCTACATTCGCCAATATATTACGGATCAGTGGTTGCAACTTATGTGCGCGCTCGGTTGGTACCATCCCTTCACTTGTTCTCACCAACAATGGGTCTTCAAACAGATCCCTTAATCGACGTAGGCCATTACTCATGGCGGGTTGAGTAATTCCTAGCTGATTTGCCGCACGTGTTACGTTTCTTTCACGTAGCAACATGTCTAAATACACAAGTAAATTAAGGTCTACACGAGCAATATTCATAAGAAAAATACCGAATATAATAACTATAAATTAACAAAATTATCACATACATGGTTATTCTTTGTCCATGGTTAGATTTAATCCAAATCAAATGACCTCGCCAAATTGGCCAACATGTCCACGTGAAACTAAGGAATAGTTATGTCGCAAATTACACAAGATATCGAAAAGATTGAAGTTGCAAAAAGCGCTGCTGGTGCTCCATGGGATGCAATTAACCCAGAATCTGCAGCCCGTATGCGAGCTCAAAACAAATTCAAAACAGGTCTGGATATTGCGCAATACACGGCAGATATTATGCGTGCAGACATGGCGGCTTACGACGAAGACAGCTCTCAATACACTCAGTCACTGGGTTGCTGGCATGGTTTCATCGGCCAACAAAAGCTGATTTCTATTAAGAAACACTTTGATGGCAAGACAGACCGTCGTTACCTATACCTTTCAGGTTGGATGGTCGCGGCACTTCGTTCAGATTTCGGTCCACTTCCAGACCAATCTATGCATGAGAAAACGTCAGTTGCTGGCCTAGTAGAAGAGCTATACACCTTCCTACGCCAAGCAGATGCTCGTGAACTAGGTGGCTTATTCCGTCAACTAGATGCGGCACGTGAAGCTGGCGATGTGAATCTACAAGACCGAATCCAAGACAAAATCGACAACCACGTAACACACGTAGTGCCAATCATTGCCGATATCGATGCAGGTTTCGGTAACGCAGAAGCGACTTACCTAATGGCTAAGCAGATGATTGAAGCGGGTGCATGTTGTCTACAAATCGAAAACCAAGTAGCCGATGAGAAGCAATGTGGTCACCAAGACGGCAAAGTAACGGTTCCGCATGCTGACTTCCACGCAAAACTTCGCGCACTTCGTTACGCTTTCCTTGAACTAGGCATCGACAACGGCGTTATTGTTGCTCGTACCGATTCACAAGGTGCTGGTCTAACAAAAGAAATCGCAGTAGTGAAAGAACCTGGCGACCAAGGTGACATCTACAACTCATACCTAGATGTTGAAGAGATCGATGTTGCAGATATGGCTGAAGGTGATGTTTGCTTCAACCGTGACGGCAAGCTAGTTCGACCTAAGCGTTTGCCTTCAGGCTTATACCAATTCCGCGAAGGTACAGGTGAAGACCGTTGTGTATTCGACTGTATTGAAGCAATCAACGCGGGTGCTGACCTTCTTTGGATTGAGACTGAGAAACCACACATCGGTCAAATCAAAGAGATGATGGACGGCGTACGTGAAGTTCACCCTAACGCTAAGCTGGTATACAACAACTCTCCATCATTCAACTGGACGCTAAACTTCCGTCAACAAGCATACGACGCGCTGGCAGCAGCAGGTAAAGATGTATCAGCATACGACCGTGCAAGCCTAATGAGTGCGGAATACGATGAAACGGAACTGTCTGCAAGCGCTGACGAGAAGATTCGTACATTCCAAGCCGATGCATCTCGTGAAGCAGGTATCTTCCACCACTTGATTACTTTGCCTACGTACCACACAGCGGCACTGTCTACCGACAACCTTGCAAAAGAATATTTCGGTGACCAAGGCATGCTGGGCTACGTTGCGAATGTTCAACGTAAAGAGATCCGCCAAGGCATCGCATGTGTTAAACACCAAAACATGTCGGGTTCAGACATGGGTGATGACCACAAAGAGTACTTTGCTGGTGAAAATGCACTAAAAGCAGCGGGTGAAGCGAATACATCAAATCAATTTGATTAATCGCTAACAGCTTTCCCCCAATAAAATCTCCCCCTCCTCATTCCCTGTTAGGTTTTCGGAGGGAGGAGGTTTTGAGATGAAGCTTGTACTGCCAGCTTCATCTCAAAGCCTCAGATTTGTGTTCCATACCACTGTTACGCTAGAAAATTCTGTTTAAGCTAACTATATTCATATTTTTTGATATTCCTGTTTATTGATATTCCTATTTATTGAGAGTGCCCATGACTTCAATACCGACACACCTACAAGATGCAAAAACGTTGCTATCAGAAAATGGCTTCGCTACTGGTGATACTTGGTATCACGGCACGTCTTCAGCTTTACTTGCGTCTATTCAAGGTCAAGGCCTCAAACGCTCAGGCGACAAAGCCCTCAATGAAGCCGCTTTAAAAACTATGGCGACCATTGGCAACAACTACACAGAATCCGTTGAACCCGTCTTCTTAACTCAGAGTAAAGAACTGGCGTATTACTGGGCTCAGCAAACCATTCGCGAGCGCAGCACTCGTTTTGAGGGTGAAGAGCACCCTATCGTGTTAGCCGTCAATCTATCTGACAAACAACAAGCAAAAGTCAGACCGGATGTAGGCGCAATGAGCCTGTTGATGATGAGTGTTGGCGAGCAATTCATAGCTCATTTAGCTCAAGTCTATCAAGAGAACAACATCTCAGGCCCAGATATTGAACTGCGAACTGCTGACCGTATGGACTACTTGAATAAACTTGGAATGGCGTACATTGATGAAGACATCAGCCGTGCTTGTGTTCAAGAGTTATTGGAACCCGAACTGACCAGCTAATACCGTTCAATCAACCGACCTTAATTAGAATTAAAAATGGCTCCCAATACGGAGCCATTTCTACTTTCTGTATACAAACATAAGTTACCTAAAAATATAGGTAGTGAAAATATCCATACTATAGACACAGACGGCCTTGCTGCGCAGCTTGCATCATTTCGATATCACCTTGTAGCGAACGATAAACGACGGTATTCCACACCTCACCATTATCCATTTCAAACTCGATAGCATAGTTCAAACCAGCGACGACCTGAGTTCGAACACTCAAGATTTGTTTGAGCTCGGCAGCGGTATTCATTTGACCAAGAACCGCGTTTAAAGCTTGCTCAGCTTGAGGTGTGATATCACTTTTCGACCAACCGCCAGTAAGGTTCTGAGTACTACAGATTGGATTCGCCTTCTCTTGTGATTGAGTCATCACTTCGCCCTTCTGACTGCATCCAGCTAAAACTACGACACCTACCAAAGTAACCAATAATGCTTTTCTCATAAATCCTCACTAAATAATTCATTCAGCCATTAACGAGTGCTCACTCGCAAAGATGTTTCATATGCCTTCAAGATTAAACCTCAAATGTCATCACTTCATCAGGAATCATGGTGTCGCTAATCCATAAACACAGAACAGTGTCAGAAAAAACAAAGCCGGACATTCATGCCCAGCTTTTATCCACCGGATATTGTGACCCTTTATAGGAGTAACGTTTTAGATGGTGTTATTTGTTAATGCCATTTTTTCTAGTGCTATGTTGGTTAATGAAAGTACACCAACATCTCGACATCATCCCCTTGTTGTTCTGCACTCAGTAAGAAGTGTAAATAGCCTTCTTCTGTTACAGGGATTTGCAGATACTCATTACTGCCTACGTAGTTAGACGCATACTCGTGCTGCCCTGCGGTTGGCCAATATGTACTGCTAGCAAACAGATCGACATTACCAGTATCTGGTTGAGCGGTGTTTTTGTCCGTTAACCACACTCGTACCTCTTGCACACCTTCTGGAACATACACCGCAGCATAGCGACGTTGATGAACCGTCAGGGTTTGAGCTTTACCAGATTCAAAGATCACTGGTGTTAAATCATCTTGTTCTTGGATTGGTGGTGTTGGCGTTTTTGTCTCTACGGATGCCACCAGCGTCACATCACTAAAATCGGTGCGACCCGTGATGCTCATGTAGTAACGACCCGGTTTGATAAAACCCGATGAACTAGGTTCGAACGCCACAACTTCATTGCTGCCGTTGCCGTATTGGCTAAACTCGAAGTCGTAATAATGCGCCTCTTTACCGTAACTCATATAGAGGTCAGCATCACCTTGGCTTTGGCCCAGAGCATTACCTTCAATCGAAACCTCAAAATGCGTGGTGTTCTCTGGTACATCAATGTAGAAAAGCTGTTCGCTATAAGCCGTGCCGGTTAACAGCACATCTTGATTTGAGACAAGCACAGTGACTTGATCTGTCGGCTCTGTGGGATCAGTCGGCTCTCCTGGGTTAGGATCCGGGTTTGGTATTTCAGGCTCGGTTGAAACTGATTCTAACCAACGTTCAAACTCACCATTGTATTGCTGACCCAACACTTTTACCTGTTGCGCCCATTCGGAAAACTGACCAGTACGAGACAGTGCCAACAAGCTCTGCACTTCTTGAGGATGTTCTTCCATCATAAAGCGCACCGCCAAGTAGCCCCAGCGATAGATACGATTAGAATCATGGGAGTAAGTGGTTGCAAGCACATCCGATAAGCTCATCTTCCCGCTGTTAATCAAGCTTACCGCAGCATCGTAGCCTTGCTTGTAATGCATGTACTCGGCAAAACCTTCTAGCCACCACACGACGTAGCCATGCGCCAAATTGTCGTTAAACGAACCATATTGGTTAAAGCGGGCATCGAGATAGTGTGTGTATTCATGTTCTAAATTGAGAATAGCCAGGTCATCACCATTATCGTAACGATAAGCTACAAAACGCGCTACGTTGCCTACCTCTGATGGGTTTCCTTCTAAGTACTGACCACCGTTGTCTGTGGTGTTACCAAATAAGAAAGCGGAGTAATCCACATAGCTGCCTTTGCTCCCGAACACCGCGACTTCTACTCGGTCGTTGTTATCGTCTGCGACGGGTTGTTGAGCGGTATTTGCCACTTGATGAAAATCCGCCTCTTTCGTTGCCAACACATCACACGCTTCCATAGCTTGTGACTGGCTTAAATCTTGAGAACGAATAATTGCAGGCCCTTGGCATTCATGACGGTTAGGAAGTACACGCATGGCTAGATCGCGCTTGGCTTGCTCAATATCAAAGCCATTTAGACCTTCCGGTGCGAAATAGCTCATCATTTCTACTGCCGCTAACCAAAGTTTATCATGTGCACTCCCCAGTGGGTTTTGCGCCATCACTTGTTGCATCATTCGCAGTGCTTTTTCTTTGGTGGCTTTGTCTGGACTTGCTAACAAACGACCCGTTTCACGCACCGCGTTGTAAACAAGGAAGCTCGCATCAGTATCCAACGCCCACGTGTTATCACGAGCAAACGCCGCAAGCGTATCAATATGTTGAGAATTGCTTGCCATGTAATCATAAAAGTCATCTCTAGCCGCATGACCAGCCATTGCTCGAAACAGATTGTTTAGCCCGTCGACCCATTGTGAGTCTTGCGCGGTCTCTCTATTGAAGTGGCTCAGTGCCGCAAGTTGTGCATCCATTGTGAGTGGCAGTTGCTTTACGTTATCAACCATTAGCGTCAGGCTTTTCATTGCTCCAACTTGTTCACGACCTTGGTCTAGCGCAGTAGGATTAGCTAAGAAGGCAATGGTTGACTGAGCAAACCGCTGGCTCAACGCTTCACTGAAGTCTTGTGCTTGCGCGTTATAGCGAACGTAATAAGCCGCACGAACAAACTCGCCAAGGTTTTCTAGTTTACGAGCTTGTTCTTCTTCACCTCGATAACGGGCAATTTCTAGGCTCAGCGTGGCTTGAATGCGGCTTAAGCTCGCTTCACTATAAATATTGTTTAATGCATTCTCAGATGCAGAGAACCAAGAACCATAGCAACTGTAGTCCGCCGTAGAGACGGAAAGAGCGAGATCAGAGGCCAACTGAAGATCAGAAACATCACATTGATTTTCGGCAAAAGAGAAACTGGAAACACTGGCAAGCACACAAGCGATCGCCAAACGATGACGTGGGAATAAACGGGTATGAGACATACAACACTCATTAGTTAATTATATATTTCGGGTCGCCGTTATATTCCTTACGATTAACAAGGTGAATTCAGTTGCTTATGATTTATGAGGTTGGTTCAAAAAATAGATATTTTGCGTTATTTTATAAATTCAAAGGTTTATGCTCGACAAGAACTCATAAGCTCAAAACACTATCGAATAATACAAACTACTGATAATAAGGTAGTTTATTTAATCATTAATTGATTTAGATATGGCAAGGCTATGTTGTTAAGGATGACCGCAAGTAGTAAACTTGCGACCGATTATGCAACTTATCTCTCAAGTCATAGACTCAAGTAACGTTACGGCAGACTCGCTCCAAGTAACATGACTCAAAAAAATACTAAAAAATTTGTGTCCTGTAGACAGTGCAAATCGAATAAAAATAATTATATAAACCTAGGCTAGGTTCGGTTAATCAAATGAAAATAACGTCGTCTTTAGGCTCACTGTTGGCTAGCAGTCTGTCTATCGAAAAAAAACAGCGAGCGCTGATAGAGCTCGTTATCAGTACTTATCAGCCACAAGAACGCACTGCTCTTTTCCAAACCATTACAAAATATCGCACAAGCCAGCTGGAATTGCTTTTCCCTGAGCATCAAAATAACAGCTTCTCAGTGCTATTTGAATTGATGGACTATCGTGATCTCATCCAACACTATCCAAACACTTTATCGACAGAGATGACGTTGCTGGAAACGGCAGCCGGCGATTGTTACACACATTGGTTAGACTTTTGGTGTGAATGTGAAATTGCCGCAATAAAAGCGAAATCACCATTCGATGCGAGTGTATCCTCTCATATAGAACTCCCTATCAAAGACAGCGCTTACTACGGTGCCATCATTGAACAGATAGAAAATGATCAGCTTATGGTGCAAACACCCTGTCACCCTCAAGCCATGCCAATCAGTGATGCCATCGCGTTAAGTAATCTTGAGGTTTTTATCAAGGGAGAGAAATGGTTTGAGATGCTACCTTTACTCCACCTTTCACAAACGGGTAAGCACTTTATTTTACTCAAACACCCGACCGATGAAGCTTTCCCAACCCTAGTTTCTTCTGCGTTGATTCAAGATTGGTCTAAGAATGAAACTTGGTTAAGTTATGCGCCACCGTTCAGCAATGAACAGTGGCAATACTGTTTACCCGATCATGGTTACGATGATTTGGCTGGGTTACAGATATTCACACCGTCTACACTGTCAAAATGTCATTCTCTCCTAGAATTTGATAATAAGTTTCAGTTACAATTGTCTGACAAAAGTGCCATATGTGAAGTGCTCCGCCTGACAGTAAGCGGTAATACTCAACAAAGACTCTATTTCCTCTATCTCGCCCAAAAAGAACTAATGAGTGTATTGCACCAAGTAGGGTACAAAATCGGCTTCACCATTATCGAGCAGCCTTTCATGCTCCAGTTTTATCAAGCTATCGATCCCAAAGCGTATTTCCATTCTGGATATTGCGAGTTGAATGATGACGGTACAACCATTTATCGTGGATTGTGGAATTTCGAAGTGATGGTCAAAGTATTTAATAACACCGATTTTCGTCGCTACAAACGCGCAGTGCGTGAGAGTAGAAAGCTAGGCTCAGTAAAAAAAGTAAGCTCGATAGAAAAACTAAGTTCGGTAAAAAGAGATGAACATGTTTGATTTCGGCCTAGAGGCGATCATCTATGCCAAAGCGATAACGCTTCTTATGACGGCAGCAATCGTAGTGATGTGGTTACTCTACTATTGCTATCGTCTGAAGCAAAAAAATGAAGCCATCGCGGGCACGCACCATGTGCCTTACATTGCTTACTCGGTTTGCATTGTTGCGTGGATCAGCAGCAACGCGTATTTCCATACCGACTTATTACCGGAGCTTGGCGCTTCGGCCGCGGTGTTGGCGGCAAAATTTGCCAATCTCGCCTCTTTCTTTGCGTTTGCATTTGCCTACTACTTCTCGTGTCAGCTCGCAGCCGAGCAACGCAATGGTAAAGTACACATATGGCAACAGGCTATTTTTGTCGGCTCATCAGTCTACGCCCTCTTTATTAATTTAAGTCCGGGGTTAACCGTTGAACACGTCGACATTGTCGGCCCAAGCCAATTCGTTATTGAGTTTGGTCCTCATACGCCATATTTCTTTATCGGACTGGTGAGCTTTGTTGTCCTGACCTTAACCAACCTTGTGGCCATGCGAGCTAATAGCAGCAAACTCATACTCGCCAAAACCAGTTACATGATTGCGGGCATCTTAGTTTTCATGCTTTCTACCGCAACCATTCACCTTGGCATGACATACTTCATGCATGATTTTTCACTAACCTGGTTACCACCAGCATTGTCTATTAGCGAGATGCTGTTCGTTGGTTATGCCCTGCTGACCTCTCGCTTCTACAGTGTTAAATACCTAGCTTATATGAGCCTTAACGCGCTATTGGTGTGTGCAATTTTAGTGATACCTTTCGGCGCAATATTCATCCCATTGACCGACAACAACCAATGGCTAATCGCGATACCTATCTGTGCGCTTATCGGCATTACTTGGCATGTACTCTACAAACGCGTGAGCCATTACGCCTCTTTATTGGTTTACAGAAACAAGAAAACGCCTGTACAGCAAATCCTTGCTTTAGAAGAAGACTTCAAACTATCGATTGATGATGCGATGCGTCGCTTGGGTAACCTACTGCAAATTCCAGAAGACAAATTGCGCCTCGTTAACAGCAACTACAACGAGACCTTCTACGAAGACTACCTTTCAACAAATAAGTCCGTTTTGTTATTCGATGAACTTTCTGAAGAGTTAGATTACGCAGAGCCCACGAAAAGCTCGATCAAGGCGCTTTATGACAAGATGAGCTCAAATAACACAGCCTTAGTTATGCCTTTGTTTGGTCAAGGGCAGTCTGTCTCGCACTTATTGATATCATCACACAAGAGCAACGACCAGATGTTTTCTAATGAAGAGATCTTGGCACTGCAAACCCTGTTAACTCGTGTGCAAAGTACCATCGAAGCTGATAGACGCATTCGTCAAAGCCGAGCACTAGCGAACTCAATTGCTCATGAGATGCGTAACCCGCTCGCTCAAGTACAATTGCATTTTGAAGTACTCAAGCAGCACATTGATAACCAGGCACCAGCAAAACAGATACTGCTTGATATTGAGAACGGCCAAGCTGCCATTCAACGTGGGCGACAATTGATTGACATCATCTTGCGTGAGGTCAGTGACAGCTCACCGGAGCATGGGCCGGTTGCGATGACCTCTATTCACAAAGCTGTGGATCAGGCAGTAAGCCAATACGGTTTTGAAAACGAGAAGATTATTGAGCGAATTCGTTTACCACAACATGCTGATTTTGTCGCAAAACTCAATGAGACCTTATTCAACTTTGTCATTTTCAACCTGATACGTAATGCGATCTATTACTTTGATTCTTATCCAGAGAGCCAAATTGAGATCAGCACTAAAACCGGATCGTACGAGAACATTCTCATCTTCCGAGACACAGGTCCGGGCATTGACGAAACCATTGCTCATAAGATTTTCGATGACTTTTTCTCGTATCAAAAAAGTGGTGGTAGCGGCTTAGGATTAGGTTATTGCCAACGCGTAATGCGCTCATTTGGCGGTCGAGTTGAGTGCCACTCTAAACTGGATGAATTTACTGAATTCCACCTGTATTTCCCAGTGGTACCTAATGCGCCCAAAGCAGACGCGCTTCGTACGCCTGATTTCAATGATTGGAAACAAAGCCAATCAACGAGTAAAGATAAAACCAAAGCGGATATACAAGCAGGTTTACAAACGAGTCAACATGATCCAAGTAGCGTTCAAGAACAATTAGACCACCTCGCACCCACCGTGCTCATCGTCGACGACAAAGAGGTACAACGCACGCTTGTTCAAATGTACTTAAACCGACTTGGTGTAAATAGTTTACAAGCAAAAAATGGTGAAAATGCCGTTGAGCTTTTTAGAAGCAATCAAGTCGATTTGATCTTAATGGACGTGCAAATGCCTGTAATGAATGGCTTTGATGCAAGCCAGATCATCAAAGCGCGTTCACCTCAAACACCCATCATTGCTTTGTCTGGGGAGTCGGGACAACACGAGTTAGATATGATCAGCAAACTGATGGATGGTCGCCTAGAGAAGCCAACCTCTTTGAAAGCACTGCAACATGTACTCGATAACTGGTTGAAGAAAGACATGAGATCGAACGTTTCTAAAGAAACACAAAGTGAAGATTAGATGCAATAAAGTCGCTGATCCTATGAGAACAACGACTCGATAAGTAAACCAGCAATTGGACAACCCAGTGATTAATCAAAAATCCCCGCAAGAGCCTCTCTTGAGGGGATTTAAAAATTCAAAGGGCTCGGTATCAATAATTTACTAAAGCTCTTTAATCTCGATTTGGCGCAATGCTTCCATGTACTCTAGAGTCTCGTTTACATCGATGGGTTCGTATAAGCGCAGTACTCCCGCCCAACCTTCAGAAACTTCAAAGTCATATTCAGCACCAGTATCACAATTGAACGTGACCGAAACGGTACCATCACCGTTGTCACGCATGGACTCGCCAGACGCATAGAATTGCTCAGAATCAATCCAACCATCCGATCCATAAGTGGTTAGAGAGTAGTAACCACCTAAAAAAGCCAACTGTCTTTAATCGTTTTGATACCACAACTGAGACGATTTGGTTCGCTTTAGATAGCTTCTTCAAACTCAGCAACTATTTTGTATTTAGAGCCTACGAACGTAAAAGTACTACCAACGGCTATATTTTTCTCTACAGAAGCGACTTTTATGCCATCAATCATAAGAGTACTGGATAAATAATAATCCTTGTTATCACCTTTTATTTCAGAGAGTTTTGTTTCTACTTCCACCACCTTATTTTCTAAATTTGTTATAAAATCAACCTCACCTTTTAATAACGTTATTTTGGGTGATACAAGCAATTCATCACCCTCAAAAATCTGGTAAGACACTGTATACGTAGGACTACTAAGTGCCAAGGCTAAACCGGAAATCAATAATGAAACTATCAGAGCTATCATATTTCTCATTGTTTTATATCCTTAACTAATTAAACGTTTAATAGAAAGCTAAAGAAGTAGGAATGTTGTTACCCCTCAATAGAAACGTACCCCCCTAGGGTAGGTACGTACATTAATTCAATATTAACGATTCCACCCCTCTTTATGTAAAAACAAATAGCTTAAGGTAACAACGAAGTGGTGTTAACTGAAGACTGTGCAATAAGGGGCTATAGGAACTATAAGTTAATTGCTGATGCAGGACACATATGAAGTAAAGAAGTCTTCGTCCGTACGCTTAAAACTGGTATCTCCAGTTACTAAGCTAACCGTCACTTTACTAGTAGTATTCTGAAAGGCAGTTGTAGACCAATACTGATAAAAACTTGTAGCCCAACCAATAAGAGTCATATCCTCATTTACTATCTGTAGTGACTTCAAAGCACTTTCAGTAGGTAAGCTCCAACTCTTGCCATTAAAACCCATTGAAGACAAAGTGTCGCACCATGCATTAGCTTCTCCCCAATTGACTAAAGCGAATAGCTTACCATTGGTTTCATACTCGCTTTCAGTACTAAAGCCCAATGATTGGGTAACTAATACATTTGGGTTGGATACAAAATCATTCCCAAGCTCATCTTGGTTCACGTGCAAACATAAACCATATTGATCAGAGTTTTCACATGCCAAAAGATCGACTTTATTAATAGTTACAATATCTTGAATGTTACTATCGTACTTATATGTCGCGATAACGTCTGCGGTTTCTTCGCCATCGGTTTTTACGGTAACTAACCCATTTTCATCAATTGCCCATCCAGAACCAGTAGTATGCCAATCAACTAATGAACTTACGTCACTACCATCTGACTTCGCGATCAGTGCCAGTTGCCCGTCTTGAATTATTTCAAATTCATCACTACCATTTTTAATCGCAATTTCTATATTATCGACAGGCAAGCCAACCATTAAGTTTTCTTTACCTTGCGGCGGGTTCCTAGGATCAAGTAAAGTTAATTCAGCAGTAATATCTGCACTTTGACCAGAAGATGTTGATGTCACGCTCCCTTTATTATCAACACTTAATAGGTAGTTACTGGTTTTCCATTCTGCAATCTCACGTACATGTAAAACCTCGCTCAAGTTACCTTTTGTTACTGTCAACAATGCTTCACAGTCAGTAGAACCATAAAATGGATTGTCATTGCATTCGACTACGAGATGATCAGAAAAGTTACTTTTACCTAAAGTAGTCAGTGTTATATTTTCTTCTAATATGTCATCGATATGGCTATTAGAGTATATTCCAGATACTTGGCAGTCATTCAGTTCAATACCAACTTCTTTAGTAACAAGGTAGCCATTATCAATGACACAGTTACCCTCAGCTGACCAAACTACATCATTTGACACATCGACTTTAAATACATCGCCTGAACGTTCAATAATTAATTTGGCTTCAAGTTCCTCAGGAAGATTTTGTAACAGAACTCGTTGTGAATTGTCTTCTGGGTTACTAAAACCAACATCTAACTCTAAATTAACCTTCTCTATATCATCGAATGCAATGACTTCAACACTAAATTCACTTTCTTCATACATTGTATTTTCATCAAAAACGGCAGAAAGTGTGGCTGTTCCTTGAGCTACTGGTGTTGCAACTCCATTACGAATAGTCACTACATCAGTGTTGTTCGAATACCATTGAGAAGTTTTAGTTACATCCAGTTTTTTATTAGGTAAAGTTGGTTCATTAAACAGGAAATTTGCGCTATACGTGCCTGGGACACCAACTAACATAATTGAACTCCCAGAAACATCAAACGCATTATGGTTTAAAGCTTGCACTTCAACTCTGTGACTAGCATTCTGGTCAGAGTAATTCGCACTCACGTGCATATTATCCTGTCTATCATATGCCCAAAAAACGTTTAGATGTTGTTCATCTATACGCAAGCCATCACTATGATCCCAGTCTACCGATTCTAATTCCAGAATAGAACCATCATTATAGGTACCCATGGCTTTGAACTCTGTTGGGTAACCTAGTGGAGCAATTGCTGTTCTTCTGTCCCCCGACATCAACTCGGTGACAGGAAACAATTCGAGCTCTATTAACGCCTTGTCTTGTCTACTATCAGATGACTCTTTGCAGCCTGATAACATAGCTAGAGCTACTAAACTCCAACAAATTTTCTTATTCATCTAAAAACCTTACATAAAGCGCTTTAACGCTTTCCTAAAAAATGTTATTCAACTTCACACCAACTATATAATTTATCTATGTTCAGGCTTAATTAATAAAGTCTGATAACAAAAAATAAGATAATAGCTCGTATAAAAGACAGAACTCTATTTGATGAAGAGATAATAGAACATTTTAACTAAGGTTATAGAACAAAGTTAATTCACAATTAATTAACCAACAATTAAGCCCTGCTTAACGAAAAACACACATACTCTAGAATTATTTAATCTAGTGGATACATTAAAATAATATAAACTTTATTACTTACCTTGGGTGGGTTTTTACTAAATATAACCTTTGCTTATTCTTATTAATCAACACGCGGTATATTATTAATGAATAATTATTTCATTAATTTCTTAAAACCTTACAATCATGCCGCGCATTGCTTGCTCGACTTGATTTTATTTTTATATATTAATGTCTGTAAATCATCTTAGAATTAAACCAAGTAATAACTTTGGCAATAGTCTTATCGATCAAGCTACATACTTCCACCCTAAACAAATATCATTCGTTATCTTTTTCAAACATCGCAACCTCAATCAAATCGAGTAACCACTTATATTTTGCTGAATGCTGATTTCTTTTGTGGATATAAGCAAACACCTCAATATCATCAATCCCACCTAAACCTTCAACTGTAATAGCACGAATATCATGACGATGCTGTTCAATTACAGGGACCATACAGGGTGCGAGTACGTTACTTTGCTTAACTGTGTCTATAAGTCCAACAACAGACGTTGTCCTAAGGCTCATTTTTAAGGAGGTTCCCCGCAGAAGCGCTTCTTCTTCGATGCGCGACTTTTTACTCTTATCAAAGTACGCCAAATCAATGTGAGCGAAAGGGTAACAGACTAGTTCTTCCACTTTCGCTTTAGTGCCTTTAAATGGATGAGCCATTCTTGCAGCAAGCACAAATTTCAGGTTACCCAAAGGCACTGCGATGATTTCAGAGGGGAGCTCATTAGTACCAAAATGAACCACAAAATCGACTGTGCCGTGCTGAAGTTTTTCCAATGAATGCTGAGAGATAGTGTGAGTCACTAGCGTTGCTTTTGGGCTCTCATTAGATACCTGTTGGTAGAGCGCCGGAGTCAACCAAGACAAGATGTGTGGGTTGGCTTCAATGTGAAACGTATCTTCTAACCCAGCAGGGTTAAATCGTTTACCTTCTGCAATCGCAGTGAATAGCCCATCAAGTAAAGGGGAAATACGTTGATAAAGTTGGTCTGAATAAGGAGTTGGTAGGAATTGCTTGTTGGATAAAACAAACAACTCTTCTCCCAGGGACTCTTTCAACTTCTTGATACTTTGACTTACCGCCGACGTTGAAACAAACAACTTCTCACTCGCTTTACGTAAGCTTTGCTCTTGATAAACCACCACAAACACTTTCAATAGGTTTAAATCAACATTACTTAATTTCATACCAGCCCATAAAGAATCGCTTAACAAATAATTGAGTTTATGTGAACTTTATTAACAATGTCTAGTTTGTATGGTGGTTTCAGTATCCAAACGAAGACGGTGATCACCGCATCGAATTTAACTATCAGTTTTAACTGAGCGTTTTTAGCTAACAGCTTCAATTTCAAAGAACAGTTTCAAACTACGCATAGAAACAAGCCTATGCCGAAGTTAAGCCAGATCATCAAGGCGCGTTCACCTCAAACACCCATCATTGCTTTGTCTGGGGAGTCGGGACAACACGAGTTAGATATGATCAACAAACTGATGGATGGTCGCCTAGAGAAGCCAACCTCTTTGAAAGCACTGCAACATGTACTCGATAACTGGCTTGAGAAAGGCTGGGCGTCGAACGCTTCCAAAGAAGCCGAAGGTAAAGAGTAGATGGCTAACAGCTAACAAGTTAATCAACGACTGATAAAAATCCCCGCAAGAGCCTTTCTTGAGGGGATTTTAAAATTCAAAGGGCTCGGTATCAATAATTGACTAAAGCTCTTTAATCTCGATTTGGCGCAATGCTTCCATGTACTCTAGAGTCTCGTTTACATCGATTGGTTCGTATAAGCGCAGTACTCCCGCCCAACCTTCAGAAACTTCAAAGTCATATTCAGCACCAGTATCACAGTTGAACGTGACCGAAACGGTACCATCACCGTTGTCACGCATGGACTCGCCAGACGCATAGAATTGCTCAGAATCAATCCAACCGTTTGCGCCATAAGTGGTCAAAGAGTAATAACCGCCACGACCTTCAAAGTCTAGGTTTGGTGTTGGAATCGTCCACTCTTGGCAGGTAGTTTTACCTTGGCCGGGAACACGCTCCAAATATTGCGCTGTATCTGCCGGTAGCCCTGCATAGCCAAACGCCGTCACATATTTGAAATGGTGATCTTCCACGTCATCTAACGTGGCGCCAAACCCTTTCAAGCCCTCAATCGGTGCGCCATGTTTCATGACGTTGTTGATGAGTTTTAAACGGTAATCTTCAACGTCGCTTGGGTTGTAACCTTTGCCTTGATAAGGCTTGGCTGAGTTCGCTTTTATAGAGAGTAGACTCTGGCGGCGCTTAGTGTCTTCAATAGAATCAGCTATACGTGTTCTTGCTAGCACATGAACATGAGTACCCTTCGTCAGATCATCAGCGGTTAGAGTTAGCGTTTCGCCACGGCGAACCACTTTATGCAGAAGATGATTTTCGTCCATGATATGAATGATCTGGAAATAATCGTTATCTTCTTTTGGTACATGGAACGTTGCACCTTCTGATACGTCAACCACCATCGTCGAGTAAACGACATCACGATTTGAGCGAATCACCGTTTGTGCGTCTTTGGATACTGGGTCTGCGTGCAGCCAATGGTTTACGCCCACTTTGTTTTGTAATCCAAGGAAGTTCCAATCAGACTCGGCTTCAGGGTAGTTATCCCAGTTAACACCACCAACGGCAGCATGGTCATAGGTAGATGAACGATTGTTGTCCTCTGCCGTTACAGCAAATGCGGTTAATGCTAGTAGCGTCGCTAACGTCGTTTTATTCATGATGGTTTCTCGTGTTTGTTTCGATGAGCTCAGTATGTAGATGCGCCGTGATATACTCCAATTGATTATATGAAAACAAGATATACACTTTAGGTATATCTAATCATCTTTGTTCTGGATCCCACAATGATAATAAGTAACCGCTTTAAGCGCTTAGACCTCAACTTACTTAAAGTATTGAAGGTGTTGATCGAGGTGAAAAACACTCGAAAGGCGTCAGAACTCCTGTTTACGAGCCAACCCTCAATCAGTCGTTCATTACAAAAGCTACGCGACTACTTTGACGATGAGTTATTTATACGCTCACAACATGGTTTAGAGCCGACCGCTAAATTACTTGAAATTAAACAAACCTTGATGCCAGTGTTACTACAATTAGAACAAGTGCTTGAACCAGAATCTGAGTTTGATGTCGCTCAATTTGATGGCACCGTGAACATTGCTATCAATGGATTCATTGCCAATAGCATCTCGGCGAAGCTGATTAATATTCTGTTAGCACAAGCCCCGAAGGTGAAAGTGAACATCGTCGATTGGGGAGTAAATACATCGGACTTGATGACCTCTGGTGAAATCGACTTAGGAATCAATTACTACCCATTAGAATTATCTAAGCAGGTATACCAAAAACGAATCGCGAGTGATGACTTTGTCTTGATCTGCCGATCTGGGCATCCGCTTGCTGACTCATTATTACCACAAGATCAGGAAGAGCCGCTTCAATTAGCAAGCTTAGTCGTGAGTGATTGGAACGAGAATATTGCACTTGCCCCTAACGTGCTAGCGGACGTTGGAATCAATACTGAAGTGAAAATACGATCGACCTATCTACACAGTTTATTGTCAATCGTAAAACAGAGTGATGTGTTGTTCCCTTGCTCTAAATTACTAGCGAACTCACTATCTGATGAGTTTTCATTTGTGAAATTCCCTCACATACCCAACATGCCGAACAGTGATATTGGCATGACCATTGGACGTAAGCACCGTAACCAATCCAAAATACGCTGGCTTGAATCGTGTATTGAAGAAGTGTTCACAAGATAACGGTGTGCTTGCTATCACCGACAAAGACAAACCAGACTAGCGATTACGAGTGATTAGCATCCACCATCGCAGTTTCAATCAAATCCAGTAGCCATTTGTATTTTGAGGAATGTTGGTTTTTCTTGTGAAGATAGGCGAATACTTCCATTTCCTCAGCCCCCTCCTCTAATCCTTCAATCACGATTGAGCGCAATACTCCCTTATGTTGTTCAATCACTGGAGGCATACAAGGGGCAATAATGTTGGAGTGCTTGATCGTTTCGATGAGTCCAACAATTGACGTGGTTCGAAGCGCCATATTGATCGACTTGCCTTGGCTTAAAACTTCTTCTTCCAATCGCGAGTGCTTGTTTTGGTCGAAATAAGCGAGGTCAACATGAGCGAATGGAAAGGACAACAAATCATCAATTGTAGCGATAGACGCCTTGAAAGGGTGATCAGCCCTTACCGCCAATACAAACTTTAAGGTCACGAGAGGCACGGCAATGATCTCGGCAGGCAAACTCTCCGCTTCAAAATGAATAACAAAATCAACGTCGTCACTTCGAAGTCTTTCTAACGAGTTTTGGGAACTAGTATGGCTTATCAGCCTAGAAAGCGGACTTACCATTGAGAGTTGATGGAAGAGGGCTGGTGTTAACCAAGGCAAAATATGAGGGTTCGCCTCTATCTTAAAATCTTCGTTTAGATCGGCAGGAGCAAACTGCTTGCCCTCCTCTATCGCCGTGACTAATCCGTCCAGTAGTGGAAAAACACGTCGATACAAATCATCGGAATAAGGCGTTGGTAGAAACTGCTTATAAGACAAAACAAACAGCTCTTCACCTAACGATTCCTTGAGCTTTTTGATGCTTTGGCTTACCGCGGGTGTCGAAACAAACAGTTTTTCGCCGGCTTTGCGCAAGCTCTTTTCCTGATACACCACCACAAAAACTTTCAGTAAGTTCAAATCGACATTGTTCAGTTTCATAACACAACCATAAAGCACAGATTAACGAGTGGTTAAGTTTATATGAATTAACTTAACGATGTCCACTTTGTATAGTTATCCCACATTCACGAGTTACACGGACGTAGTGAGATAAATTTATGAGGCAACTATGTTATTACACCGTTCAATCCTTTCTCTTACTTCTTTCCTTTTCGCTGGTTTAGCTATCGCGGAAGAAACCGAAATTCAAGATATGTCCGACCCTCTGGCGGTGTATACACAAGGTGGCTTTGGTTACACAGATAAAGGCCTAAACCTAAAAATAGGCCAAACCTACGATACTGGTAGCGACACAACCATGGGCATGAATGTGTTCGAAATAAAAGGCATCGCCGGTGAAGCCGTTGGTTGGAACAACCGAGGCGCAGACGACAGTATTGATTCGATTCGTTTTAGAAACTTCGGTGTGGATTTAACCAATGGCCGAGGTACACAAGTCGATATGTCTTGGGATTTCGATAGTAATCAAGGTAGTGCGTCTTACAGCTTTATTCAGGCGCTACCACAGATGGGCATGTTTAACTTCTATCCGCTTGCTGGTCTCGGTATCGCTGCGGGTGAAGAGTTGGTTGAAGGGACGGGAGGCGACCTCGATGCCGCGCAGCTCAGCGATCGCTACAACATGCACGGTACTTTCTACGTAGCGGGGATGTACGCCAAGATGCAACTTACCGACAAAATTTGGCTGAACTATAACCCTATGTATTTAGGCACAATGTCTGGTTCTTCAACGTTCAAAGATCATGGCTTTGAAGGCAGTGATTCTGTACTCGCGCATGAGTTTGCAGCAAGTTACCAAATTAACCCAAGAGCCAACGTTCGTTATTTCGCAAACTGGACAGAAAACACCAGTATCGAAGACGGTGATCACCGTATCGAATTTAACTATCAGTTTTAAGCAGTAATTTTCTGTGCGGATAAGCTCTTGCAGCCTTAACCCATGATTTCTGTTTGACGAGCTATTTCAGTTTAACGAGCAATTTCAGTTTTAACGAACAATTTCAGCTTTAACGAGAAATTCCAGTTTTAACGAACAATTTTGAGTTTTTGAGGACACATTATGAATATGATATCTAAAGCCTTTGTCGGAAGTTTCACTTGCCCATTACGATCTGCTGCCATGCTCGTTTCTGTAACGGCTTTATTTTCAGCAGCGGCGATAGCCGGAAACGATGATGCAACAGAAACGATCCAGACGCGTGCAGGTGACTTTACTTTCGAAACCGACTTTCTTCACGGCATTCCAACACAAGCAAGCTCAGAGAAGCTATTTGAATTAATGGATTATCAACGCGCGTCACAAGCGTACATTTGGTCGGTACCTTTAGTCTCGAACTACGCGTGGAAAAAAGCGTATGCAGATATGGGAGCAGAAGATGGCCAAATCACCTACGTTGAGTCTCATGAATCCAAGCTGGGCGGCTTAACTTACAATACCTCTACGCCTTATGCGATTACCTGGTTTAACGTAGAGAAAGAACCAGTAGTGATTGAGATCCCGACGGATGAGTTGCGTGGCGCAGTACACACCATGTGGCAAATTGGCATTTCTCAGATGACAGAACCGGGTGTCTATGTTGTAAAAGCGAAAGGTTCTGAAACGCCGAGCAACCTTCCAAAGGGTGCGAAGGTATTTGAGTCTGACACAAACAATGTTTTCTTCGGTGTTCGCTTAATGGCTAAGTCAGAACAACAACGTATGAAAGATTTAGAAGCGCTAAAAATCACAGACCTCAGTGGCAAACTACTTAGCAATAAAGGTGTGAACTTCCCTGAACGTGGCGAAGATGCCAAACACCCGCGTGGTATGGCATTTTGGGAAACGCTAAATGAAGCAATCCAATCTGAGCCAGTAGCAGAGCGCGATCGTATGATGCACGACATGCTGCGCCCATTAGGCATTGAGAAAGGTAAAGCGTTTACGCCATCAGCTCAACAACGTGAGATTTTAGAGCAAGCTGTCGTCATGGGTGAAGCTATGGTTAAGAACATCGACTTCAACAAAACGGAACGCTTGCCACACGCAGCTTACGGTAATGAAGGAAATTCGTGGGAAATAGCAACCGCTTCGACTCCGAACCAAGATCGTGACTACGGTATGGATCTCGATGGACGTGCGGCTTGGTTTTATGAAGCGGTGACCAACGATATTGCGATGCACGGTTTTGAAAACGGCGGTTGGGGTCAGATCTATCTAGACAATTACCGTGACGACAATGGCAACGGACTTAATGGCAGCAATCACTACACTTTGACACTGGATGGGGATGTAAATTTTGCCGATTTGTTCTGGACAATTACCGTCTACAACGTCGAAAACCGTGCCATCATCGACAATCAGATTGAGCGTGCCGATGTCGGTTCAAACATAGAAGGAACGGTTAAAGATACACAAGGTAACTACACGTTCCACTTCTCACCAACAAAGCCAAATGGTGTAAATGAAGCGAACTGGGTTCAAACCCGAGAAGATGAAAACTGGTTTGTTTACTTCCGCGCATATTCACCAAGCAAAGCGTTTGTAGAGCAGCAGTCTGAAACCTTACTGCCTAACTTTAAGCGTGTGGACTGATCATCTAGAACGAATCACAGATCATTTATCTATGCGTCTAAAAACTAACAGGTTCATAGAGCAAAAGAAAAGAGGAGCCTCAGTGCTCCTCTTTTTCTTTTCTATCTTCATCTAATAACTAGGTAAGACCTTGATAGATTTAATCTAAAACCGAACGAACATAATCAGCAATGTCTTGGTTTTGGCAGTTATCAAAGAAACATTGCTGGAAACGCTCGCTGCCAACCGCTGTCTTCACTAACTCTTGATCGATCGCTCTTAGCGAGTCAATAAAGTTATCTTTCACTACCGCCGCTTTCACCTCATTTAAAAGCACAGCATTACGCTGCTGCGGCTCTGCTCGTTCTAGTGGGTAACCTTGACCACGCTCGCCAGTGAACGCTTTTTCAAAGATATAACGAATGTTGAGTTCACCAGCCCAGCCAAAGCCTTTTGCAAACGCAAGCGCAATAGCATTGCCGTTATTGATTTGATTAAACAAGAACGCATCTGATGGCTCTAAACAGTAGCCACAAACCACACCCGGATGTAGGTTCAGTGACATCAAAGCACCTTGACCAGTTCCACACCCAGTCACAATGAAATCAACAGCTTTTGAGTTGATAAGAATACTCGCCATGATGCCTAAGTGGATATACGTTAAATGATGGTCGTTCTCGTCTGTCATACCTAAATTGAACACATCATGGCCAAGGCCACCAGCTACTGACTCTAGTTCAGCAGAAACCATTGCATTCTTACCTGCTTGGCTGTTTTCCATCATTAGTGCGATTTTCATTTACGTTCTCCTACTATATTGCTGCAAATTTAATAATTTCTAACCATCTAATAATACAAGAATAGTTAACGTGCTAACCAACCACCATCGACAGCAATGGTGTAGCCGTTGATGTAATCCGATGCTGACGATGCTAAGAACACACATGGGCCAGCCACATCTTTCGGTGTACCCCAGCGTTCGGCAGGAATACGTTCAAGAATCGCTTGATTGCGGTCTGCATCTTCGCGCAATGCTTGAGTATTGTTCGTTTCCATATAACCAGGGGCAATCGCATTTACATTGATATTGTCGCGAGCCCATTCGTTCGCCATCGCACGGGTAATCCCCATCACTGCACTCTTAGATGCAGTGTAAGAAGGCACACGAATACCACCTTGGAACGAGA
The DNA here is from genome assembly GCF_003345295.1 of Vibrio splendidus. Classification (NCBI taxonomy): domain Bacteria; kingdom Pseudomonadati; phylum Pseudomonadota; class Gammaproteobacteria; order Vibrionales; family Vibrionaceae; genus Vibrio; species Vibrio splendidus. Next base: position 594,598 of record NZ_CP031056.1, on the reverse strand, counting down.
GCATCGATGCAATATTAATGATTTTACCGCCAGTACCTTGCGCCTTAAACTGCTTCGCAACAGACTGAGACATAAAGAAAACAGTCTTGGTATTGATGTTCATTACGTCATCCCAGTTTCGCTCTGAGAACTCAATGGCGTCTTCACGGCGGATGATTCCAGCATTGTTCACAAGGATGTCGATCTGACCAAACTCAGTCAAAGCTTTCTCTATAATGCCTGGAATGCACTCTTGCTTTAGAAGGTCGGCACGTACATCTAAAAACGTGTGACCTGCGGCATTCATTACCTCAATCGTCTCTTTAGGCTCAGTACGATTAACGCCAACAACCTTACAACCAGCTTCAGCTAAACCCATTGCAATACCTTGTCCAAGGCCAGTATTACAACCAGTCACTATCGCTACTTTTCCTTCCAGATTGAATGACTCTAGCATCGTATTCTTTTCCTCAGTTATGTTTGGTGTTGTGGCGTCACTGCTTATATCTCTCGGTCATTTAATCATACAATAAAACATAAAGATGGGACTAACGTTAAAGAAGTCCAAACTTAGGTAAAAATCATACAAGTAGGTAGCTAAGTCAATAAATAGATAAGTAGGAAAATAGCGGTACAAAATAGGTGTGTGATTTTAGAAGAGAAAAGTGTAGCTATTCACTGAGTCAAAGGGAGTGACTACAAACAAGCCGATTGCCCGCAGTAAAAGCGCAGCACGCCGCTTCGCTAAAACAGATATTTCAGCTATTTGGCAACAATCCCATGATTTAAAAGGCTAAACGGTATATACATAATAATGTGTTATTAAAAGTACTGAATTATCATGACGCTCAAAGAAATCCTGAAAATCCCCAACGTCCGCTACTTCTTAATGTTTAGAAGCAGTTACTTTGCGCGTTTTTATTACCCTGTATTCACCCTACTCTATTTAGATTACGGCTTAACCCTTTCTCAATTCGCGATGCTTAACGTGGTTTGGGCTGCCACTATCGTACTTGCTGAAGTGCCATCAGGGGCATTCGCCGATACCTTAGGACGTAAGAAACTTGTGGTGCTATCTTCGATTGTGATGTTTGTTGAAATCGCCATGATCGCCGTTGTGCCGACAGGAGATCCTAATCTGGTCTTCATCGTTTTCTTGATTAACCGAATATTAAGTGGCTTAGCAATGGCACTGGCTAGCGGCGCCGACGAGGCATTGGCTTACGACACCTTAAAAGAACAAGGCAATGAAGAGTTGTGGCCGCGAGTGCTGCAAATCCAGCTTCGTGTCGCCTCAACCGTCGGTATCTTTGTCACATTGATTGGTGCGGCGATGTACGACGTGAACTTCATGGCGAACATCTTTGATTTCCTAGGATTAGCAGAGCCAGAAAGCACCAAAGACCTGATGCGTATTCCCGTGTTCGCCACCCTATTTGTCGCGATGATCGCCATTTATGCGGCTATAAACATGCAAGAAGAGAAAAAGATCCTACCAAGCGGTCAAACCAAGTTAGCTACATCTATAGCTAGCCTTAGACTAACTGCCGACACCGGTAAGTGGGTACTCGCTACGCCTTATGTGTTTTTCATATTGCTCTACTACAGCCTGTTCGAACACACATCGCGAATGTTCTTAACCATGAACAGCCAATACTATCTGGCCATTGATATCCCCATCATTTATTTTGGTTTTATTGGCGCGGGGATCAGTTTACTCAAAATCATACTGGCAGGACAAAGCCGCCGATTAGCGGAAAGTATGGCGCCCAAAACGTTTATCGCAGTCATGGGTTTAGCCACCATGGCGACTTATTATTGGATCAGTTTGGGGTGGTCAATCTACGGGGTCATTCCTGCACTGGTGTTAATATTTATTATCATGACGATGAACATTTTCATTAGTTACCACCTAAACAAAAAGACCGAATCGCACAACCGAGCCACTGTTCTTAGCTTTAAAGGCCTGATGTTTAATCTCGGATACGGTTTGATCGGTATTTTGTACGCTTACTACTACAAGTTGGTATCTCAGGGCTACACCGAACAAGAGATAGAGCAGAACCTCGCTTTCTTGGCTTCATTGTCTTCGTTCTTCTATTACTTCACGTTGTTGTTCGTTTCGATCAGCGCGTTGTTCTATTTCAAAAACAAGAAAGAGCCTATCTTTTGAAGAAAACATCGGTCTTTGAAGAAAAGGTAGACCTTTTCAAGAACGCTCTGATACCAAATAGAGCGGAAAGGTGAGCCTCTGGTTATAAATAGACCATGTCGCTTCTTATCATGATATTTTTTGTTAAGATAATCATTAATTTACATAACACATGGAAGCGTCATGTCTTTTAGTTGGATAGCTTTTACTCTTCTCGCAGCCTTCAGCCAATCTTGGCGTAATGCATTTCAAAGTAAACTAGCTGGCACCATGAGTGTGGCAGGTGTGACACTGGCTCGCTTTATTTGGGCTGGCCCAATCGCACTTATTTATCTTTGTGCACTCTATCAATGGCAGCCAGTTGCTATTCCTAACTTTTCCGGCGAGTTTGGTTTTTACATCGTTGCAGCAGCGATCATGCAGATCCTCGCGACGGGTTTAATGGTGATGTTATTTAAGCTCGAAAACTATGCGATAGGAGCAGGCTTAGCCAAGTGTGAAGCCCCCGTATCTGCTGTGTTATCCGTATTGTTTTTTGGTACTGCTTTGACACTAACAGGTTGGGTCGGCGTGCTTATTGGCACGTTAGGCGTACTAATCATGAGTAGTTCTTCGGGTTGGCGAAGCTTGTCTCCGAAAGTATTTTTGTTAGGTATGGCGTGTAGTACCGCATTTGCTTTAACGTCTCTTTGGGTACGTGAGGCCAGCTTGAACATAGGGCTTCCCTTCCCTCATAGCGCTGCTTGGGTACTGTTTCTGGTGATAACTCTTCAGACATGCATTATCTGTACGTATCTCTTTTTCAGAGAGCGAGACACGCTGCGCCAGATATTCAAGAAATCTAAACTGGTGGTGATGACAAGCCTAGCAAGTGTGATTGGTTCCCTTGGCTGGTTTAGCGCGATGTCACTTCAAGCCGTGCCGTATGTAAAGACACTCGGGCAAGTCGAAGTGATCTTCATGGTGTTGATATCCTATTTCTGGTTAGGGCAAAGCATCGCGCGCAAAGACATTGTTGCGCTCATCTTGCTTTCTATCGCAGCGGTATTGGTTATGTGGCAGTAAGTTGAACGTCGTCATGCTTGGGTGTTGGCAAATAAGAACGAGCAAATCATGCCAAGCAAAACATTCATCCACCGTATAATTTTTACGGTGGCGTAAAATGATAAGAACCATTTTCACATAATTTCTATAGTGCACGTATCAGCTATTCGTAATCTCCACTTACCCAATAGGATACAGCCTAATGAAAACACTCGCTCAAATCGCACTAGCAACAATCGTATTTACAACCTCACTAATGGCATTCGCTGAACCCACGACGACAAATGAAGCCCAATCAGAAGTGGCAACCATAACCGTGAAACATGAAGCAATGACCGTGACGCTAACGGATAAGCATTTTACGTCTGCAGAAGAAACTGAAGCCACTCCCCCTCAGAAGTTAACACAAAGCCAAAAAACAAACTCAGCGCCACAGCCAACAATATAATGGCCGTGTCAAAACAGTGAACCGCATCAAACTAGTGATCTCATCAAACTACCGCTTAGAGATCTGTACTCATCAAGCAGTAGCGAGTTGATTAATATGACTAGGACAAATTGAAGTCATATTGCGACCGTTTGTCTTCGCTTGATATAACGCTTTGTCGGCTCGGCTAATAAACCCATTCCAACTCTCATGCGGGTGAAGCTGAGCAACACCAAAACTCGATGTCAGAAACATCTCATGTTCTTGTACTGCTGATACCTCTGAAATAGATAATCGCAGCTTGCAGGCAATAGCCTGTGCTTGGAGAAAATTAAAATTGGGCAATAAAATCATTATCTCGTCTCCACCAAAACGAAACGCACTGGCTTTGGGCGATGTTTTTATCGCACCTTGAACCATTTCAGCAAAAGACTTGATGACGAGATCACCCACAATGTGCCCGTGTTGATCATTGATCGACTTAAAATTATCAATATCCATCATAATGGCACTGACAGGCGTAGTACCCGCCTGCTTCATGATGACTGGTACCATTTCATCTAATGCTCTGCGGTTTCCCAGTACCGTTAAGGGATCGCTGTAGGACAGCTCGTGAATAGAACTAAGCAACCTTGCATTAATCAGCCAAAGCATTGTAAAGCTCATCGACACGATAAGAACGATGCTCACTAAAAAGGCAAGTTGATGAATGAGAGTGGCCGCCATGAAATCCTGAAGCTCAGCTGAAAACAACGTCACCATTACTCGGAAAACCATAAACCCGCCATATATCGTAAATGACATGGCCATCATCCGAATACCTAGGGTCAAGTCATCACGCCGGCCCTTTAATACCGCAAAGGCAGTGCAAAAAGTCACAAAAGCCAGATATAAACTAATGAGGATAATTCGAGCCTTGATGGAAGGCTCATAGTACGTGAAGTAAATAAAACATGGCAAAAGAGCCAACATCATTAGACTACTGAGGTAGGTGCATTTGAGAGAATATTCTCGAAACAGACATAAGCTATACAAGGCGAGATGAAAACCAAGCGCAATGATCATATTGGCACCAATAACGGTGACCCAATCAGGGAATTCCCCTCTTAGGCTCAACATCAACGGCCCTGTTCCGATAACAAATATTGAAATGGAAAAGATTGAAAGCCCTTTAATCGGCTGTTGAGTGAATTGAAATAACAATAAGCCAATACAGTAAATGAAAGAGAACAAAATAATAATGAAATTAAGTGTTCTCATATCCAGCGAAAAACCATCCATGATTTTCTATCTTCCATACGCAAACCAAATCACAACATGGTTAATAATCATACAAACCAAAGAAACATTCACTATATGAATCCTTGTATTTTATAAAATAAGGGATAGATCACATATGCAGAGATTTTTTTCGCATGAGTCCATGATCTGGATAGGCATGTAAAACTCGCCCACATGGCTTCATAGCATCACGGAATCTACAGGCTTCTGCACTCGTTACTTGGTCGAATGACGACTGTCTGGCATTATGCGCCCAAGAAATCTCTAGGGGCTGTTGACCTTTCGAGCTGGGTTTTGCAGCATCTTGTGGAAAATTTATTCAAGGAAGAGGCTTTGACGTGTAGCTGGCCTACATGAAAAGCCGAACCACAAGAGCTGCCCGAAGGGTTCGAACTAGGCGCCCCCGCAAAAATCGTTTTATGCTTTGTTTAAGAATATTTGCTTAGAATGACTAGGCTACATACTCTTCGCCGCGCCTAAAACGATTTTGACTAGGCGTCCCCCATCCGAACAAAACTTAACCACGAAAGGTCAACAGCCCCTAGTTATTACACAGTAAAGAATGAATGAAGGTAGTCAGTGGTAGAAAACAGCCAACAATTAAGTGACCGTTACAACGAACATGGTTACTTTGTTATCAGAAATTATTTCGATGAAGCTCAAATTGCATCGCTTAGAAAAGTCGTGCTGAAATTCCATGAATCATGGAAAGCAGACAACGAAGAATTCTATAAAGAAGAAGCATTTAACTCGTCTTTAATTACCGGAAGCGAATATTTGCCTGCCGATGATAGAAGCGTGCTTTTTGACTTCATCAGCTCAAAACAAGTGATGGGCGTTGTTGATGCAGTGATTCCGAACAAACCGGCATTCATGAATACGCAGCTGTTCTTCAACCCTGTGAACCCGCAACAAAAAGACTTCTGGCATCGTGACTGTCAATACGACTACGACGTTGATGACCAGATGAAAGTCATCATGGAAACCCAAGTATTGCACCTGCGAGTCCCTATTTTTGACGAGCCCGGTATGGAGCTTATCCCCGGCACACACAAGCGTTGGGACAACGAAGAAGAATACAATGTTCGCCAAGAAGAAAACGGCAAAGTGAGCAGTGATGATATATCTGGCGGTAAGCAGATACCGTTAGCCGCCGGTGACTTATTGGTGTTTTCAGCGGATATGATTCACCGAGGCCGCTATGGCTTGGATCGTTTGGCTTTGGATATTTTGATCTTTGACTCGGCGGCAGACTATGTCGACTACGTTGATGACGATTGTCTGCCAACGCCAGCCATGCTGAGCAATATTACCGACCCAAGATTGTTTATGAACACGCTACACTTAAAATCAATGCAGTACTCATAATCCATAAAGGTACCCGAACTATGACTGACACTAAGCAAAACACCCGAATTAGCCAGTTCCGTTTCGGTCAGCCAAAAGAATCTCTCAAGTTAGAACATGTCACTTTAGGGGCACTAGACAAAGATAAAGTTCGCGTACAAATTGAAGCCACTAACATTAATCCTAGTGATCTGTTGTCGATTTATGGTGTGGGCCAATACAAACATAGCCACCAGCCGCCGAGAGTGCCGGGATTTGAAGCGGTAGGAAGAGTTGTAGAGTCCAGCCATGCTGAGTTTGCAGTGAATCAGCGCGTGCTTGTGGCAACCAGTGGAACATGGCAGAACTATGTCGATGTATCACCAGACAACCTCTTCCACATTCCTCAGCACCTAGATAATGGCTACGCCTGTCAGTTGTACATAAATGCGCTCACCGCGTGGGTACTAACGACAGAAGTCGCGAAGTTGACCAAAGAAGATGTGCTGATCATCAATGCTGGTAGCTCAGCCATCGGTAAGATCTTCTCCCAGTTATCGAGCTCACTTGGGTTTCAAATCATTGTTGTGACGTCACAACCTGAACGCTCTCGAACCAATTCAAACTATGTGTTAGATGCCAAAAGTGATTTGGTTGCACAGATTCAACAGCTAGGTTTACCTCGACCAACGGTTGCCTTTGATGCGATTGGCGGTTCACCCGGAACCGATCTTATTCACACCCTTGGCAACAAAGGGCGTTTTATCAACTATGGGACGCTGTCTCTGGATTTTTACGAACCACGCTTTTTTGAGCACGCGAGAAGCCAAGGCATCGATTTCAGCACCTTCTTCTTACGTTATTGGGAAGAAGCGGAAGGTAAAGATGTTCGCCGTGATAAGTTCACGACTATGTTAGATCACTTCATCACAAACGACATTCAGCTCGACGTCGACCGCTATCTGCCATTCGATGAGGTGCAAACCGCGATTGATCTCATTGAATCGAAAACCACACGCTTGAACGGCAAGATCATCTTACTGCCTGTGTAGTTTGGTGGAATTGAGAGCACACTATTTACGCCAAACAAGATACAAAACGAACAACCCGCCAAGAGCCGCCGTCACAATACCTACAGGCAGTTCTTGTGGCGCTAATATGGTTCGGCTAATCACATCCCCAGACAGTAAAAGCACCGCGCCCCACAAGGCAACCAAAGGCAGAGCTCGCTTGTGAGTGACACCTGAAAATGGTCGTACTAAGTGGGGTACCATCAAGCCAATAAAACCGACCACTCCGGTCATCGATACAATCGACGCAGTGCAAAACGCACAACAAAGAAAAATCTCGCTTTGTAGGCGGTGTACATTGATCCCCAATGAGCTTGTCGTCTGTTCACTCACCAACAAAGTATCGAGCTCCCGATAACGTTTGAAAATCAACGCTATAAGACACAACACGCCCGCCAAGGCAAAAATCAAATTATCCCAACGTGCGAGCCCTAAGCCTCCCATCGTCCAGAACAAAATCGAACTCGCCGCTCTCTGGTCGCCTGAATAAATCAAAAAACTCGTGATGGCTCCGAATAGAAATGAGATCGCCAAACCACACAAGATCAAGTTGTCATTGCCTTTTTTCTTCTGCATCGAAAACAGAATCAGAACGGCGGTCGCCGAAACAATACCACCCGAGAATGCAGCCAGTGGCAGTGACCAAACACCCAGAGCGTCTCCCACTTTGGTGATCACCAACACAGCACCAGCAGACGCGCCAGATGACAAGCCAAACAGAAACGGATCCGCCAGATCATTTCGTGTCGAGGTTTGAAGCAACGCCCCAACCATCGCCAGCCCTGCACCCGCGATAACCGCTAACAATGCTCTAGGTAACCTTAGATCGATCAGTATTCGACTGGTCATATCCGGCGTTGGATCAGTGAAAGAGCTAAGTCCTACAATCACTTCCTTAAAAGACAAAGGGACTGAGCCAAATTGTAAACTCATCATGAAGGCAAGCAGCATGGCAGTGATACCTGTTAGCCATGCTGCTCGATATTTATCAAATAAAATCAATGGACTACTACTCTTATCAATAACAAGATTTCATATAACAACCTTCCCGATCACTCAGAAACGAACGCCTCTGCAAGTTTCTCAATGGCATCGATATTGGCAGGCCCAGGGGTGAGTTGTTCATAACGCAGTTTGACATAACGACCAGAAGTGACTGCATTGGTGTATTTCATTAACGGATGGGCTTCGAGGAAACGTTGCAACGAATCGGCACCACTCGCCGATTGGTAATCAAGAAGGATAATCACATCTGGGTTTTCACGAGCGACATTCTCCCAAGAGGTTCGAGCCCAACTTGCTTCCATGTTACCAGTGATATTTTGGCCACCAGCAGCTTCAATCATTGCGTTTGGCATTCCGTACTTACCCGCGGTGAAAGGCTTATCTTCACCCGAATCAAACAAGAACACTTTTGGACTCGGCTTACCTGATGCTTTTTGCTTTTCTGCTACTTTTTTAACTCTCTCTTTCCAGCTGTTTACCAAAGCCTCGGCTTCTGCTTGCTTGTCGAAAATAACGCCTAACTTTTGCATGTCGCCATAAAGCAGACCCATTGTCGCGCCTTCTTTTTGGTCTTGGGTATGAATGCAACTCTCAGAGAGCACTAAAGTATCAACCCCGTATGGCTTCAGTGTTTGAGGCGTCACTTCACCACCCACTTTCATTCCGTAATTCCAGCCAGCGAAAAAGAAGTCAGCATCAGCAGCAATCAATGTTTCTAATGAAGGATACTTAGGTGCGAGCTCAGGAATATCACCTAAACGTTCTTCAAACGAACTCGACATCTTGTACCACCCAGTAATGCCCGTAACGCCCACCATCTCCTTTTGAAGACCAAGAGCAAACCCCATCTCGGTCATATTGATGTCGTGTACAACCACACGCGAGGGCCGCTTTTCAATGGTCAATGGGCTCCCACAGTTATCAACCGTCACTGGGTATTGAGTGCTTGTCGCATACGCAAAAGAGAAAGGTAAAAGAAACAAAAGACTGGAAATTACAGGCCACTTCATTGGGCTGCTCCTATTAAAGAGTGATTAGAGAGAGTTAAGTGAGTTGAGTAAGTTGATGCGGCTTCAAAATGATGGATGGTGCTGCATATAACAGGATGATTGAACGTGAGAACGCGCAATCCAAAAACAGGGATCATGTATCGGTCTTGCATCACGGTATCTGGGGCTGAGAACGCCACCATTTTTTGATCTGACATCAACAAGACTTTGTCGGCGAATGGCGCTACCAAAGGTAAATCGTGCAGCACCACAACAGACGCAATGCCGCGCTGTTTAATTAGGCTCAGAAGTTCAAGGCGAGCGAGAGGATCAAGGTGGTTTGTAGGTTCATCTAAGAGTAAAAGCCTCGGCTCTTGTGCAAATGCGCGAGCAATACTTGCACGTTGCTGTTCACCACCGGATAGTTCACCAAAGCACCGCTGGCTTTTGTGAACAAGCCCGACATCTTGCATCGCCTGCTGAACCGCTCGTTGGTGCTCTTTTGCGCTACAACAAAATGTATGAGGAGTTCGGCCTAAGCCAACATACTCAGCAACGCTCAAACGAGGATCAACATGCTCATGTTGAGTAACCACTGCGACTTGCTTGGCTATCTGCTGCCGCTCAAGGCTTCCAAGCGCAATACCAGACAACATCAACTCACCCGCGACGGTTTTATATTCGCCTGTAATGCCTTTCAGCAAACTGGACTTTCCACTTCCATTGGGGCCAATGATGGCAACGCATTCACCATCGTTCACATCAAATGTCACGTCGGAGACGGCTCTCCAGTTAGCCAAACCATCAGCGCAGAGCCCGCGCACAGACAATACAGGTTTATTCAAATTCCCACCGAGCATCCAAAAACAACACTTATTGTTATGTTATAACATAACAATAAGTTAAAGATATAGTTAATAATAGAAATATTAAGACCGCGCTAAGAAGTAATGGGAATGGCGGGATAACCCAATCACCTTAAACAAAGACAGAAGTGCTTACGGAAATTGATTCACTGAGAAAGTTTGATTCAAGGAATTGAGTATTGAGAACGCAGTAAAGAGTTGTAATGCGTTTCTCCATAATTTAAGTGGTTACGAGATGGTCATGAATCACATTTATTTGAAACATCAGTAAGTTATATCACTATAAATATGACACTGATCACCCATAAGGTAATCTCGATTCTATATGGTAGCGTCATACTTAAAACCACGATGCGAACATACTGATGAAAAGACACATACTATCAAGCGCCATCCTACTCTCTCTAGCCTTTCCCACCTTTGCAGCTGATGGCGACATACACGATGTCACGATACTGGGTACTTCAGATATTCATGGTCATTTTATGGCGTGGGATTACGCGGCAGATAAACTCAATACTCGTGGTAGTTTGAGTCAAATCGCGACCAAAGTTGGTGAGATCCGCAAAGAGCAATCTAACATTATCCTTGTCGATGCTGGCGACACCATCCAAGGCAACTTCGTAGAAACCTTCAAAGACGAGCCTGTTGATCCAATGATGCTTGGCTTTAATCACATGAAATACGATGTATGGGTTTTAGGTAACCACGAATTCGACTTTGGCCTTAAAACGCTCAACAGAGCCGTTACCCAATTTAAAGGGCAGTCTCTCGGCGGCGACATCAAGAACAAAAACGGTAATCCATTCTTACCGGGTTACACCATTCTAGAACGCGGTGGCATTAAGATCGGCGTGATCGGAATGGATACCCCAATGACGGAGGTCTTTGCGCAAGGCACCAACCGCTTAGAAGGCGTCACTTTCACTAACCCAACCTTGGAAGTGAAAAAAATCGTCAAAGAGATTGATGATCAAGTGGATGCCATCGTATTGGTTGCCCATATGGGGATTGAAAACGAGAATGACATTGCTGACACCGGTGTCACCGACATTGCCAATGCAAACCCAGAGCTTGATGCCATCGTCGCTGGTCACATGCACACTCGCATTGATAAAGCCGTTGTGAATGGCGTTATCATTACTGAACCCGACAAATATGGCCGCGCCTTATCTCGTATTGATCTTCAATTTGAAGAACGCGATGGCACATTCACTCTCGTCAACAAAGACAGTTTCACCTATAAAATTAAAGGTATCGACTCTGATGAAAATATGGACGAGTTATACCAGCCTTATCACAAACAACTCAGAGAAATGGCGAATCGACCTGTCGCTCAGCTTACCGGCGTTGATTTAGTCCCAGAAAACGAAATCCGCGGCATCCCTCAAGTCCACGTTCAAGACACAGGCATCAGTGCGCTATACCAAGAAGCGAGCTTCTTCTATGCACCCAAAGCCAATGTCATCGCACTTCAAATAGACAACGACAATGCAGAGCTCGATGTTGGCCCAATCAAAGCCAAAGACATCGCGTACAACTACCAATACGCAGGTGGCGAAATCACTGTCTACCAGATGACAGGCAAAGAGCTAAGAACCTACATGGAATGGTCTGCGGGCTACTTCAACTCAGTGCAACCCGGTGATGTAACCTACAGCTTTAACCCTGAACGCAGAGCATCAAAATACTCAACCAATGACTTCTTCGCGGGCGTGACTTATACCATCGACCTCACTCAGCCTGCAGGTACACGCGTCACCAACCTCGCGTTTGCAGATGGCACTCCAGTTACAGATGAAACAGAAATCCGTATTGGTATGAATAGCTATCGAATGGGTCATCTAACCAAGAAAGGCGGCGTGCTAGAAGGAGATTCGTTCCCTGTACTCTTTGATACAGAAGCAGAGTATGGAGAAGAAGCAGGCACGATCCGTAACATGACCATCAAGTATCTTAAAGAAGAAAAGAACGGCAAGTATGAAGGTAAAACTCAGCAGCGATGGGCACTTTCGGGGTTAGAGAACCGCTACAATGAACAGCGAGAGATCGTAAAGTCATTGATTAATGATGAAACCATATCAATCCCCACCAGTGACGATGGCCGCTACACAAACATCGCTTCTATCAACGTGAAAGAACTAATGTTCAAATCTGACGAAGCCAAACAAGCAGCCATAACCACACGCGAAAAGAAACTGGCGCAGGCGACTGAGCAAGAGAGTAAGCAAATCAAACGCGAAATCACTCTGATTGACGCGCTCAATTAACCCCTGACCTATAACCAATAACGACTTAACGACTTAACGACGCTTAGAGCCTGGTTAAGTCGTTGATTGCTTTATTTTGTGTTAGTTTTAAAGAGTCCTAATTTGATGACGTTAAACGGGGTTATTTGGATTAAGCTTGCCAGGCAAAAAGCAAGACTTGCCCCCATTACTTTGTTAATGTTCGTATAAACTATGCTTAGGTTTATTTTGTTTTGGGAGGAAGTGCATTGTCTAGGATAAGTTATCCTTATTCGGTTTCTATCGTCGATACCATCAAAAATAACTATGAGTCATTTAGGTTCGAGACGCATGAGCTTTCCCATGATGGATTGTATACAGATGGTGAAAGAATTTATGCAGTTATTCAAGAGGTTCTTGGTGATGACGAAAAAAGGGCTGCATTAGAGAGTCACTATGAAGAGTTTAGGACAGTGGCTATTCCTCCCGTAGTCATTGTTGGCGGAAAGCTCCCTGGTTTCATCAAAATTCCACTTCGAGACTCTTTCGAAAAATCCCACTTGTTTGGTCAGCCTCTTTTTATGGATGAGTTTATTAATCAATTAAATATTCACATTCCTAAAAAGTATCAACCATTTCATGCTGATATGAAGTGGGCGACGAATGAGTTTAGAATTGTACTGAAGAATGAAACAACTAATGATGAAAAAGAAGATATTCAACTTATCTGTGAATCCTTAGGTCATCAGGGTTTTGATTATGTTTTCGAGGTAAATCATGATATCAGTGATTATCCAGGAGTGGTCGATTTCAAAGATGACTCTAAAAATAACCTTCAAATTATAGCTAGTGGTTTAATTCAGAAACAATTTCCTAGAAATGTTTTGGATAGGTATGAAGAAGATGAAGATTTCTGGGTTAAAAATAGGAACATTATTTTTAATGGTGATGAGCTAGAACACCAAGATATATTTTTGCCTAATGATTTTTCGGGGAAAAATACTAAATGTTTCGTAGACGCCTCTGTATTTGAACGCAGGAATTTGAGGGTATATTTATCTCTTTATGAAAAGGTTGTTATAGCATTGCCATTTAAGTCTGAGGAGAGAGACTTTTATAGCATGTTTGGTATAAATCCACTTGAGTTAAAAGAACTTATTATTAGAGGTCGGTTGCTTTTTGTTGTTCCACAAAATTTAGCAAGATACTCGCAAACTCTATTGCAAGAAATTATAGAGGTCAATCCGAATGCAATAATATTCTCAAGGCGATTAGCAGCAACAACAATTCAGGGTATACAAAAAAAGTCTGGCATTGTTGGCTCTACATTTTCTAGTGATGAGCAATATGCGTTTCTCTATTATTGTGCGAGGTCTAATAGCGAAGGACTCAAGCTTTTAGCCAAGTCGCTTTCTGAACAATGGCAGTTTTCAGAGTACATGATAGATAAAGAAGGAGCTACTTCTGTTTTTAGAGCTGGATTTTCTAATTTAGCTACCAAACTATTTGAAGTTAAAGGGAAAGACTTATCTATTGAGCTTGCTACGGCCAGTTCTAGCTTTGAGTTTGCACAAGGATTAAATGCACATCACTTTCCATTTGATTCCGAACAGTATTCAGAGGTTGCGGCTTGTGAAGCTGTTGGCTGCCTTTACAATGGAGTGATTAACAACTCTTCGTTTATTAGAGAGTCCGAGATTAGCATTCTCTTGGAGAATGTTCTGGCAATTAATAATGACATGAATGTACTAGAACTGGATGATGCTCTTACTAGTAATAGCCTTAGAGCTATTCCAGACATATTGAAGGGCTACTCCAATTTAAGCAAAGATGAACTAAGTTTAAAACTATATGAGCTTAGAAAAGAACTCATGCAAATAGAAAAGAATAGAGGGAATTTGGCTGCTTTAGATTGTACTGGAGCTTTCGGGCCATTAGTGACCGGAGCGATCATGGAATACAATAACGTTTCTGGTGGGGCTTATGTTTCTCTTGGTGGTTGGTTGTTAACGACATTGTGCCACTATAGTCGTCAGTCAAGTTTGGCAGATAATCCAATATTTACGCGGTTATCGAGTATGAAACATAGAGTGTCTCAAGATGCTGTTATCATAAAAAGGTGTCGAGACTCTATTAAGAAGTACTCATAATTTTTTCCAGTCTATGGAAGATTCAACTGGCCTTACAGTCCATCGACTTGTTCCCAGCGAGCTAGTAGGCTGCGAAAGAACAGGCAAAAACAAGCTAGCAAAACAACACCAACCCACACCGCTTTCATAAATAAAACGTTTAATAATTTGAGCCATGATTTATTGCACTTAAACGAGATCACGAACCGTCTGACGAAAAATTCAAAGCCTCCGAGGTGACTCTAAGCTCCCACCACCAACTGTATTCTCCCCCCACACTGATCTATTTCCCTCTTTTTGAAGTACAAGTTATTAATAATTCGATATAAATCGCTCTATTGTTTGAAATTGTTGTCTACAGTTTTATAGAGCTTGTCGCTTCAGTAATTGCCACAAGTAACGACACCTTTTGATGGTAAGTTTTGGTTATAAGGAAAGGAAATGGAAAGCCCAATTGTCACACTCACACATGCCAGCAAAAGCTTTGTTGATGGCAAAGATACCCATCACGTATTAGAAGGTGTCGACTTCGCTTTGGCGACAGGGGCAAGCGTGGCTTTGACAGGGGCGAGTGGCAGTGGAAAGAGTACTCTGCTGAACATCATTGCGGGGTTTGAACCTCTATCCGGTGGCGAATTATCTGGTGGAGAATTGTGGCTCGATGGCGAGAACACATCAAATTGGAAAGACCCACAGTGGAGCCGATTCCGCCATCAAAAATTGGGTGTTATCTTTCAACAGTTCAACTTGCTAACGCCACTCAACGTAAAACAAAACATCGCCTTCCCTCTTCATTTAAATCAACAGAAATGGAGCGACTGGTGCGACTATTTAGTTGATGCATTGGGTATCAGCGATCTACTCGAAAGACACGTATCTGCACTCTCTGGCGGTCAGCAACAACGGGTGGCAATAGCGCGTGCACTTGCCCATAAACCCAAACTATTGCTTGCCGACGAACCCACTGGCAACCTCGACCAAAAAGCAGGGTTAGAGGTTATGAAGCTGCTGAGTGAAATCACTACACAAGGCAACAGTGCCGTGCTTTTGGTTACGCACAGCCCAGAATGCGCCAGCTTTATGGAGACAAAATTGGTGTTAGACGATGGTTGTTTAAGGAACGCAGATCTAACCCCAAGAGCAGCAACGTTGTGAGTCATTCAATGAAGCAAACTGGCTTCGCTCAGAACCAGCTCACACATACCAAACTGACTCTGAATCTATTCGCGGCGCACTATCGTCAATCACCCTTGCAAGCCGCAGCGATTCTGATCGGCATTGTGTTAGCGGTCACCTTGTTTGTCGCAGTGCAAGCCATCAACCTCAATGCCAAGCGCAGTTATGCAGAATCGACCGAGCAACTTAGCGCCCAAGCACAAAACCTTATCATTCCATTAGCAGGGCAAAACTATTTGCCGGAATCGCTCTACTTCAACTTAAGACAAAGTGGATTAAGCGCAGCGCTACCCGTTATAGAAGGGCGAGTAAGAGACGAACAAGGTCGACGTTGGTCAGTTCAAGGCAGTGAGTTGATCGCCGCCCTCACTTCAAGAACTCGTCACTCTCGCGTCGACGATAAAAGCAATATTCAAACCAAAGAGCCAAACATTTCCCTGTTCGACAATGTCTTACCTTTGCCGCAACTCTTAGCGGGTGAACCCATTGTGATGATGAGTCAATCTCAGCACCAGAGTTTGGACGAAGTGGACACGCTCACTTTAGATGAAGTACTCAACAAGGTTGTGGTACTGCCAGATGAATGGCAACTGGGTAGCCGAATGTTGATGGACATTGGATTCGCTCAGCAATTGCTTAACAAGCAAGGGCAACTGAGCTACATCGCTGTTTTTGACACTAAGAGCGACACTAAGAGTAATACTCAGGATAAATGGCAGAGCCTCATAGGCGAGCAAGGGCAATGGATTTCCAACAACCAAAGCACGGATCTCGGTTCAATTACCGACAGCTTTCACCTTAACCTCACCGCCATGAGTTTGTTGGCGTTTTTGGTTGGCCTATTCATCGCTTACAACGGTGTGAAGTACAGTTTGCTGAAACGTAATCGGCTGTTGGTGCAAATTCAACAAGCCGGCATTGCGCCAAGCATCGTGTTTTCAGCTCTGTTAGTCGAGCTGACTGTTTTAGTCACACTGGGCGCGTCGCTTGGTTTCATTCTCGGCATTCAACTCAGCCATTGGCTACATCCAACTGTCGCGATAACGCTTGAGCAACTTTATGGTGCAACACTGCTTCCCGGTACATGGCAGTGGCAATGGTTAGTGCAGGCACTGCTACTCACGCTGGCCGCAACGCTTGTCGCGTGTTGGCAACACTTTAAACAGCGGGTGCGACAACCCCTCTCTTCCCATGGCGGTTTCTATCAAGCGCCAGAAGCGTCTAACGAAAATCAGCTGTTTGTTATCGGGTCAGTATTAACCATTGTCGCGTTAGCAGGGTTATGGCTGAGCGAACACCATCGCTTCACCATGGCATGGCTCGGTGTGTTAGTGGTGTCGATTCCCTTGTATCTCCCCAAAACGCTCAGCGTGCTAGCGAATTGGAGCGAAAAACGCACCCAATCAGGATTGATACAATATCTATTTGCTGAGCTGCGTGAACTTATCTCCCCTCTTTCCCTTGCCATGATGGCATTGCTTCTCGCCGTCACCGCCAATATCGGAATGAATACCTTAGTCGGCAGCTTTGAATCCACGTTAAAGCAATGGCTTGAACAGCGCTTACATGCCGATATTTACGTTAGCCCTGCTCAAGCTGAAATCGCCAATGTAGAGCGCGCATTAGAACAGTTTGAGAACGTTGAAACCGTCTATAAGCAATACTACGTCGATGATAACTTGCAGGGCTTACCGACTTTGCTCGGCACCAAAAATAAAGACACACTTGAGCAAACCATGGTGTTCCAATCCCGCGTTGATGACTTCTGGACGCGCTTTTACCAAGGTGAATTAGTGGCGATCAGCGAACCTACGGCGGTGAAGCTCGGCTTGTCCCTTGGAAGCCAACTCAAGCTCGACGCGATCCAAAACAAAACACTCATCGTCGGGGCGATTTTTCATGATTACGGCTCACCGAATGGCGAAGTGTTACTTGCACCTAATTTATGGCTCGAAAGCGGATTTACTGACTTGCCCACCAGCTTGGGAATCAAAGTATCTGGCGACCCACAAGTGGTGTACGAACAGCTACGCCAACAACTCAATCTGCACCCAAGTCAGCTTTACGATCAGGCACAGATCAAATCGATCGCTTTAGATATCTTCTCACAAACTTTTGCCATCACTCGGGCGCTTAATGGCGTCACATTAATGGTGGCAGTGATTGGGTTGTTCTGCGCCTGTTTCATGTTGCTCGATGCACGCAAAGCCGCCATTGCAAGGTTGTATGCGCTCGGTGTTAGTCAGAAAAAATTGATGGTGATGGTAGTCGCGCAAATCGTTGTTCTGGTCACCTTCACTCTGGTTATCGCCTTACCACTCGGCGCTATGGTCGGTTATGTGTTGACGCACATCGTTACCCTGCGCGCCTTTGGTTGGAGTTTAAATTATGTATGGAATTGGAGTGATGCACTCAGCATCGCAGCCATCACCATTTTAGTGGCTGTATTCGCGACCTTGATTCCACTGTGGCGTTTGGTCAGCAAACCCGTGGTATCCAGTTTACAGAGCGAGGTGTTGTGATGAATCGACCAATAAAAGTTTTCCTTCTCACACTTGGCATCTTGCTCCTTTTAGGATGCGAGGAGTCCACTCAACCGTCAGCTCAAAATATGGGTTCGTTACTCAGTACTGGAACACAAACCGAGAATGAAACACAAAAAGAGGCTGAGCAATTCACCCCGGTAGTAAAAGGCGTCGAGATCACCTTCCCTGCCGACCATAAAGCACACCCTGATTTTCGTCATGAATGGTGGTACTTAACCGCCAACCTGATTGATGAAGACGGCAATGCGCTAGGCGTACAATGGACACAATTCCGCTTCGCGGCTGCACCAAAGGACAGTTCGAATAGCACTAAGGAAACTACGTGGCAAAGTCAGCAAATCTACATGGCACACAGCGCCGTCACCACCAAAGACAAACACTACGCCGATGAGAAGTGGTCACGCGAGCAAGCTGAACTCGCAGGTGTAAGCGCTTCACCATTTCGGGTCTATCTCGATGACTGGCAGTGGACATCGTCAAGTGATGATCTGTTCCCCGCAACCTTGAACGCTAATTCCGGTCAGTTTGGCTACTCGCTTAAGTTAACCAACAACGCGCCTTATCAAAAGCAAGGCGAACAAGGCTACAGCACCAAAAGTAGCGATGGCAAAGTAGCTTCCTATTACTACAGTCAACCATTCATTAATGTATCGGGCGAGGTAATTATCGATGGAGTCACGCATCAAGTTTCCGGTAAAGGTTGGATAGACCGAGAATGGAGCTCGCAGTTTTTACTCGACTCGCAACAAGGCTGGGATTGGTTTGCACTAAGGCTGAGTGATGAAAGCAGCTTAGTCGTATTCCAACTGCGAAACTCAGCAACAGGTGAAGCCAGTTATTCCCATGCAAGGTTAATGCAGCAAGATGGCTCTGGCATCGCGATTAAGCAACAAGACATCAACTTAACCGCCATCAAGCAAACGGAAATCGATGGAAGTGACTACCCAACAAAATGGCAAGTTTCAATTCCAACTCAACAAATCGAACTGACCGTTTCAGCTCTGAATCCAAATGCCAAAATGCCGCTGTCGGTTCCCTATTGGGAAGGCCCGGTCTTAATTGAAGGAACTCACTCTGGTACAGGCTACATGGAGTTGACTGGGTATTAATCAAAAAAGCAGCGTAAAGAACTATACGCCTTTATGCTGCTTCATCACTCTATTCAAAGTTAACAAATGAAAGAGATTAAATCGCCAATAGATACGATTTAACAGACGCAAGACGTAAAGTGGCCCCACCAATGATGTCTATAAAACCGAGTATAGGGTAAGGCTTAGACGCACTGATCCATGCTGAGCCTGTCGCGCCAATCGGTATTTTTTTCATCGTTTCTTCATCAATTTCTAAAATAACGGTTCGACCAATTGCTGGAGACCCCCTTTGAATATGTGCCGAAACTCGCTGCTCTTGTGGGAGTAAATTTCCTTGAGCCTCACCGGTTGCTTTTACTTTACTGTGAACACGAGAGCGGAAAATTTGCCCTGGAAAAGTATCAATAAAGAACTCGCTAAACTGACCTTTTTCGATATTGGCAAAGGCTTGGTCTGGGATACGCATTTCGACAAATTTCTTCGATGTATCCCACACATGCAGGGAACCGACTCGAGATCCATCAGCAATAAAAACATGGGTGATCATGCCATCAAACGGAGCTCGAACCGTAAGGCGGTCAAGGTCAAACATCAAGCTTTGTTTCTTAGCGAGCAAGCCATCTTTCTTGGCGTGCAACACGTTCAACTCAGCCATAAAAAACTCAACATTGTCTTGAGTTTCTTCTAACTCTTTAAGGCTAACATGTTGCTCTAAGTTCTGGTTACGCGATAGGTTTCGCTTAGCTTGGGCCACTTTCACTTCTTGAGCTTCAATAGTTCTATCAATTTCAATCAGACCAGAATCAACCTCAGAAATCGACGCAGAGATCAGATCATCTTTGAGAGTGTAAAGCACTTCGCCCTTTTTCACATCGCGATTATGGTCAACGTATATTTTGTCGATATGTTGGCCAAGCGCTGGAGAGAGCACTGCATGAGGTGCTTTGACAGTGGTTGAATTGGTCAAATCAATCGGCGAATAGAAACGATGGCCGACAAACAAACTCACCAGTAACAGCAAACCAATCACAACAGACACAAAGTAATTCTTAGGGGTTCGTTTGAGTACATTAAATTTGAATAACAACCAAACCACTAATATGTAGGGGAGCATGATCTCTTTCATTGCGAAGCGCCTCTAATCCACTGTTGTAATTTATCCCAGTCCGTCACAATCGCGAGCACCGCAATAATCCAGAGCGGTTTGTAAAACATGCCCAATATGCACAGCCAAAAAATCAACTTGGCCTGAGCCAAACCACGCTCTTTAGCAAGGTGTTTGGGAATAGAATGGACATACCATAGCTTGCTCAATGTCCATACAAGGATGCCCAATGTGACTGCCACAATGAACCACATGAACAACGTCGATTCTAGAATGTTATAGACCGAAGGATACGCATCGTAAACCAAGGTAGTTGGATGAATCTTCATACGATTTCCTAAATTATCATCCCGTCTCTAAGGCAAAGCCATTGGGACTATTCCAATCACTTAAGTACTTATGCACTTACATACTTACGCACTTAAGCACTTAAGCACTTAAGCACTGAGCCCAGAATGAACGAAAAAAGCCGTCTATCAATACCCATTGTCATCGGTATCAATAGACGGCATACACTTTATTGTTCTAGGTACTTAACACGAACTTCTTTGATTTTGCCGTCAAATTTGAACGGCATCTCATCATAATAAGCTTGTGATACTGGCGAGCCTAAATCAGAGCCAATATCAAACCCATCATTGAATGAGAAGAACGAAGGCGCTGTTTTTGGAACCACACCAGAGGCGAACGTTTCACCATTCACCTTGATGGTGATATCGAAAGGCGTAAACGGCCCCGGCTTAGTGGCTTTAGATTCAACTTCTATCGTCACTTCACCTTCTGGTAACACTTTCTCAGATTGGATATGTGTGTGTTCCATCAAAAACAGGTTGTACTCATAGTTAAGTTTTCCGTCTTTCACGTACACCGTCATACCACCTGAGAATGCACCGACCGCGTAGAGCACACCATTCGTATCAGGAGTAACCACCGCATCAAACTCGACGAGCGTAGAACGGTTGCCGACTTTTGGTGCTGCAATTTCAGGGATTCTGGTGATTTCATCAGGATACGTCCATTGCGTATATTTACTCTCTGGCGCATCTTGCGGGCTGTGTGCTGCAGTAGACCATAATGATCCACCAATCGGGAATGCTTTGTTATCCTGCGCTTCTTGCTTGAAAATCGCCTTCATTTCTTCCAGTTTTTCAGGGTACTTATCAGCCAGATCAACCGCTTGAGACCAGTCCTCATCAATGTGGTATAGCTCCCATTGATCCGTCTCAGGACTCCACTCTCTAAAACCTTCGGGCATACCTTGAACCCAAGGAGCTCTTGGCCCAAACGCACTCGCAAACCAACCATCATGATAGATACCGCGACTGCCTAAGATCTCAAAGTATTGGGTTTTCTTCTGCCCTTTCACATCCGCATCGTCAAACGAATAGGTCATGCTTTTACCATCGATTTCATCTTGAACATGACCGTTGACCACTTTAGGTGGTGTAATGTCTAAGATGTCGTAGATAGTAGGCGCGATGTCGTTAACGTGGTGAAATTGCGAACGTGGCGTCGCATCGGGTTCGATTTTTGCTGGCCAACGCACCGCAAGAGGTTGACGTGTTCCACCAAAATGAGCCGCAACTAACTTGGTTGATTTATAAGGGGAGCTGCCTGCCCAAGCCCATGCCGCATGCGCCATGTTCTCGAATTTAGGACCGCCTAACTCATCAATTGAACCGACCTTGTTCATCGCTTCAATTTGTTGCTTTGTCGTGGTTGGAATGGCGTTTTGAGCGAGCAATTCAGCAAGCGTGCCATTTTGCCCTTCCGATGACGCGCCATTATCACCCCACAAGTAGAAGAAGACAGTGTTGTCTTTGTAGCCAAGCTCATCGATTTCATCGACCAAACGACCAACCTGAGCGTCGGTATGCTCAATGAAGCCTGCGTACACTTCCATTAAACGTGCTTGGAATGCTTTTTCATCTTCAGGTACATCGTCCCACGCAGGCATACTTTCTGGCCTTGGTGTTAGCTGCGTGTTTTCAGGAATCCAACCCATTTTCTTGGCTTTTTCGTATACGTCTTTTCTGTATTCATCCCAACCTGCGTCGAATTTGCCCTTGTACTTATCAGCCCATTCTTTAGTTACATGGTGAGGGCCGTGTGCCGCACCACTAGACCAATACATCATGAAAGGTTTGTCAGGCTGCAGAGACTTGTGCTGACGCATCCATTTGATCGCTTGATCCGCAAGATCTTCACTCATGTGATAACCTTCGCGGTGGATTTTTTCTGGATCAACAAACGTGGTGTTTTCCACCATAGTCGGTTCATATTGAGATGCACCAGCACCAACAAACCCATAGAAATATTCAAAACCATAACCCGTAGGCCAATTATCAAAAGGCCCCGCAGCTGTTGAATCTAAAGGGTGAGTGTTGTGCCATTTACCAAAAGCAGAGGTTGAATAACCGTAGTTTTTAAGTACTTCAGGAAAGGTCGCACTGGTTTTCGGGATCACCCCTGCATAACCATCCCAATCGTTAGCGTATTCCGCAATAACACCTGCGCCAACACGGTGATGGTTTCGGCCAGTAAGCAATGAAGCTCGTGTAGGCGAACACATCGCTGTCGAGTGGAAACGGTTGTAGGAAATACCTTCACCAGAGATTTCATCTAACGTAGGCGTATTGATTGGACCGCCGTAAGTCGACGTTTGGCCAGGACCTACATCATCGATCATCACGATGACGATATTAGGAGCATCTTCAGGTAAATGGTTGGAAATAGGACGCTTGTTATGAGTAGATTCAGCAAGAGTATGTTTGGCCACCGAGGTCGATGGCTGACTAGGAAACGGTAAGACCTCTTGTGCGACAGAACCCGCAGCAAAACAAGACATCATGATGGCACTAAGCTTTTTCATTTGGACACCTTTGAGAACAGGAATTAACTCCGGTCTACCTGTTGTGCTAAAGACATCCGTATACCGTCATTTAGCGAAGCAAAATAGATCAGAGATGTAAAACTCAATGGCGAGGGGTCAAAGAAAATAGCCTCAGCACCAATGTAGTTTTTCAGTGCTAAGGTTATTCAAAAGGGGGATATGCAGGTAGAGCGTGGCGTTTATATCAGCAATAAGTGGGGTTTATAGTACTAATCCGCGCATCCTAGGTGTGCTCGAATAGTTTCTCTAACTTTTATGTGGTTTTCTGTTTTTTGATAGCGTCGATGGTAAGCCAGACAGTATTCCAATGGCTTATGCTCTATCGGGTTTTCCAGTACTTGAAAATTTAAACGCTCTTGCCAATTGAGTGCAAGATGTCTAGGTACGATCGCAACTCTATCACTGATGGTGACATCAAGCAGCATCGCTGAAATTGAATGGGTCTTGCATTGGATATTCCTACTTTTTGGACTCTCCAAGCGGATATGTTCGAATCCATCCATTCCTTTCCATTGGGTGGCTAATGCGACATGCCCCTCTTCATAGAATTGATTCCGTGAAATATGATCATGAATTCTTGGATGGTCACGACGGCACACAACAACTGTTGACTCGCTGAATAACGGCTCAGTGACAATGGAGTGGTCTTTGACCATAAATATACCCACGGCTAAATCGACAGATAACGATTTAAGTTGGTGCAGCAGTATTTCCTGATCTAATGGAGTATGTTCTATCATCATTGACGGTAGAACGGGCAAATCCAATGCCAGCGCCTCGTTCACATAAACCGAATAAGTAAAACGCTCACTCAAGGCATTTTGTATTTCATCAAACCCAACGCGAAATCGAGTGGCTAAACGAATGGCCATCGCGGTCGGTTTCATCGTCCGCCCCTCTCGATAAAACAGGGGCTCACCAATCTCTTGTTCCATTCGCTTTATAGATGCACTCACCGCTGGTTGCGTGATACCTATGGTTTCAGAGGCTTTGGTATAAGAGTGATACTGGTAAACTTCTAAGAATACTTTTATCAAATTCAGATCAAAATCCATGGTTTACCTTCTTACTCCGCAGCAATGTTTGTATTTTATACCACTTCCACAAGAGCAAGATTGATTACGACCAATGGTCACAGAGCTTTTGCTTACAACTGCTGTCAGCTTCACATCTTGATAAGCCAATGCCCACATGATTTCATCTGCAAAACGACCAACAGATAATAGCCTACGCATTTCTTTCATGTATTGAGCACTGTACTCGAAAAATTTTCTATAGCCTTGGCAAAAATAATTATGCCCTGGATGTCCGCTTGAACTGCGTTCAAAACGATGTTTTGGACACCCTCCATTGCAGGCAAACTGAAATGGGCATTTTTTACAGTCGGGAGTCAATGTTGTTTGTTTTTGTAGACCGAATTCAATGGCTTGCTGGCTGTTATTGCATTCAGAAATCGATTTATGATGAATATTGCCCAAACGATGTTCTGGGTATACATAATGGTCGCAATTGTATAAGTCCCCGTTCGCCTCAAGAGCAAAAGCATGACCACAACGTTCAGTAAAATGACACATTCCAGACTGCTGTCCGCACCAAGCACTCAACGTACTATCAAACATATTCACAAAAATGGAGCCCACATCTTTGCGTACCCATACATCAAAAATGTCACAAAGAAATTCGCCATAGACTAACGAAGGCACCGACCATGACGTCACTTCCGCTAAAGGCTCATCGGGTAAGACAAGTTTTAAATCCGTTTGAGAACATGTTTGCTTCGTTCGTTCGACCAACGGAATAAACTGAATATACGTTGAACCAATCTCTTTCAAATGCTGATACACCCGCTTTGGATGTTTCACATTTTCATTATTGACGACGGTAAGCGTATTAAACTCAACACCATGCTTTTTTAACAATTCGATACCTTGCATAACTTGAGCATGTGTTTGTTTACCCGAGCGGGTGACTCGGTAAGCATCGTGTAGATCTTGTGGCCCATCAATGGACACACCGACTAAAAAGTGATGTTTTTTGAAAAACTCACACCAAGCATCGTTAAGCAAAATGCCGTTGGTTTGAAAGGTGTGTTCAAGTTTTTTTCCCTTTCCGTACTGTTCACATAACTGCATGGTTTTTTCAAAAAACGCGAGCCCCATCATTGTTGGCTCACCGCCCTGCCAAGTAAATTGAACATGGTTGTTGCTTTGAGCTTCAATGGTCTGCTTTATATAGGAACTTAGCGTGTCATCACTCATTCGCCAGTTTGTTTGACGTTCAGGATAGAGTTGGTGTTTTTCAAGATAGAAACAGTAACTGCAATCAAGATTACAGACAGAGCCGGTCGGCTTGGCCATTACGTGACAATTGTGAGGTGCTTGCATGAGTGAACCTTATAGTCAGCCCATCCATTGTGGCTAATTAGTGAGAAGCGTCCATAAGTGTGTATCACCATTCTATAGGTTCAGTTTCTGGCTAAATAGTCGGTGGTGGTTACATTTACTATAAACAGGATTTATAGTTCATGCCTCTAAATAGCTCAAATCCACGACCACCGACAAATATCGACACATTTTAGTGATTAACCAAAGCCTTCTTCTGCTCTCTACTCTTATATTCTTCTGCTTTGGTTCTGGGTGAGTTTAAAGTGTATAACTCGGCATCTAGGCTTGTTAAACGAATCAGTGACGATAAGAAAGAGTCACAAAGTGAATACGGTTATCTTCATAACTTCCTGTTGGCTGCAGCGTCACGTTGTCGGCTGTGATATCCGCTGTTCCATTATTTTGATATTGATACGCTAAACCTAACTTGTTGCCAGATTCAAGCTCATACTCACTACCAAACCCAACGCGCCATTGCTGGTCAACGGGCAGTAGTACGTCTCGCTCATTCTCGTTCACTGGAGAAGAGTCGTAGCTAGCGCCACCATAAATCGTAAACTTATCCATCTTATGCGCTGCGCCAACGCCTACAGAATAGGTCCATGTATATTTGTCGTCATAATCTTCCCAGTTTTCAAACTTAGCGTTAACCATTACATCGGTTTGTTTGGAAAGAGCATGCTTAAGCCCCAAGTCGATACTAGTAACCCAAGACAAATTCGCGGTTGGATTCACATCTAGCGACGTTTCAATATCAATTTCATGGTCTGTTTTATGGCGATATTGCAGACCCAAGTGTGTATTGTCGCTCAACGTGTAGTAAGAGCTCAGAGCAAAAGAAGGAGCAACACTGTCACCGGTAGCAAGTTCTTCCAATTGAGTGTTCACGCCACCAACGACGTCTATCTTCATGTATTGAAGAATCAAAGAACCGCCAAGGGAGAGCTTGTCTGTAACTTGATATGAAACACCAGTTGTAATATCGACGACAGCAATAGCATTCTCTGAAATGGCATTGATTGGATTAGCGCCGACACCATTGCTATATTCAGCACCTAAGCCACCCGCGGAATGAAGACTAATTCCAAGTACCGCTTTCTTATTCACTCTTTTAGCATAAGAGGCGTGAGGTGCGATTAATCCCTTTGAGGCTTCAGTGCTTTCTCCTGAATCATCACGAGTGAACTGGTTGAATACATTGATATACTGAGCGCCCGAAACATACGAGCGATCTTCAATGCCAGAAAGTGCAGCGGCGTTTGAGATTGTTGCAGAAGAGTCAGAACTGTTTGTAACGTTGGCGGCCCCTGCTGTTGCAACGCTTTTGGTTGTCGCTATTTGAGACATGCTTAAGCCAGCACTATTGACCCAAAAGGGGGTAAGAGTGGCACATGCAACCACAACATTGAGAGCGACTTGCGTCATCTTCATTTTATAGATTCCTTAGGATGTTTCGAGAGAATTTTTCGGCGTATTGCACACATGCAACAAGCCCACACTTGAACCATCCGCAATAAAAGCTAGAGCGTTCACGTAATTAGTAATTAAGTGGCGCCCGAACCTTTCTTGTCATTCAACTCAGCCACAAAACTCAATATTGTCTCGGATTTCGTTTAACTTAGACCAATTTCACTTGTAGATTTTCGATGCCCCGATTCATATCCGCATTTAACGTGTCATCACTCATTTAACAATTGATTGGGTGTCCAGGACAGAGTTGGTGTGTTTCGAAATAGAAAAGGGAGTTGCAACCAAAATGACAAACAGAACCCGTCGACTTGGCCATTAATGAAAACGGTCCATATAAGTGTGTTCCACTATTCTATAGGTTCAGTTTTGGTCTAAATAGTTGGTGGGGATTACATTTGCTATAAGCGGGGTTTATAGTTAAACCTTATGGCGTCGTCTTTATACGATTTATATTTAGTGTGATATTAAGCGTACGCTTTTGTAACCAAAACTAACTTTTTTTCTTCTTGAGGTAGTTCAGTTGGATACCAACAACTTATGTTGCTCAAAGCCCACTTCACAACTGCGGACAAAAATGAGTTTGCGTCACCCTCGTTCAACACTACAATGGAATTCTCTCAATAGTTAAGGACTGACGATGAAAGAACTTCGCGATTTAGATTTAAATCTACTGAAACTATTGCAAGCGGTTGTAGAAACACGAAACACACATCAAGCCGCAGACAAACTAGGGATATCACAAACTAGCGTCAGCCGTGGTCTAGCTAAGCTGAGAGAAACGTTTGGCGATCAACTGTTTATACGTAAAGCACATGGAGTAGAACCTTCTGAACTAGCTGAAAAACTGGCAGAAGCGGCCGATGAAATGTTCACGCCATTGGTTAAAGTCGTTGAGTCTTATCAAAATTTTGACCCTCAACAGTTCACCGGTGAAGTATCGATAGCAATGAACATTTTCCTGCTAGAGCAATACGGTGATGGTATTTTTAGTGAGCTGCGAAGCGTATTACCTAATGCCAACTTCAAACTGGTTTACTGGCAAGAACAAAGCTTGAGTGACATGCTTAATGGCCAAGTTGACTATATGCTCCACTTCGCCCAATTCCCATTACCACAAGAAATTTATCAACATAAATTGAAAGAAATCAAGCTGAGCCTTATTGCCCGCAAAAACCACCCTGTGCTTAGTAACGGCAGTGCTTGGGAAGATATTCACCACCTTCCTATAACTCGGATACTCGCAGATGGAATTAACTCGAAGCGTGCGCCAGTTGAAGACCTTTATTTAGCGAAAGGCTACAAGGCTAATATTGTGTTATCCACTCATAGTCTTCGAGTTTTACTTAACAAGTTAAAACACTCTGATGCCTTTTCATTCGGCAGTACCTTCATGACAGAAAATGAACCAGAGTTGAGTTGCTATCCTCTTCCTGTTGTCCCTAGAGAGATGAGGTCCATTCAAATTAACGGTGGCTACCTACAATCTAAACGTGGCTTCCCATTGAACCAACTGTTGCACCAAGCGATGCAAAGCTTCTTCGATAAAGTGGTGCAACCAGAGAAGTAACTCTTGAACATCAAGTTACTTCATATCGGTCACTTATTTTGGAGACTTTTGTAAACTAAAACTAATTGATATGCTTATTGAAGAATAAGCCAATCTCTTTGATAGCATCTTCCGATTCAGGCATGTCCGCAACGAGTCCATTCATATAATCACCATGAGACTGACCATCATAAACGTGAAGCTCAGTCTCAACATCAGCGCTGCGCAGTAATCGGTGCATTCGAACCGTATCACTCAGTAATAAATCACGAGTTCCTGAAATAAAAACAGTGGGTGGAAAAGCATCTATATTTGCGTAAATAGGTGAAATTAGTGGGTTATCCAATGCCTCACCATCAGCATATAAATCAAATGTCGCTTGAATTAATCCTTCACGATGACCTAATGAATCTAGCCCCTTCAATGTGTGCCAAGTATCCGATGTTTCTTTCAAATCAACCGCTGGTGTGCCAATAAAAAGCGCTCCCGGAGCCGGTAAATCCATATCTTGTATTTTTAGTGTCGTTGCCAACGTTAAATTACCGCCCGCAGATGTGCCAAAAATAGCGGTCGATTCTGCTGTTTGAGTTTTCATTAGCTCTTTCCAAACAGCAACGGCATCATCAATTGCAGCTGGAAATGGATGTAATGGTGGCTGACGATAATCAACTGAAATCACTTTTGCCCCTAACCCATTCGCGACCCAAATTGCCTCTCGAAGTGCCGATTCACCCCCACCAAAAACAAACGCGCCACCATGAATATGAACTAGCCACTTATCTTTATATTCAGATGAGACTATTTTGGGCGTGACAAAAAAGGTATCTACTCCTGCAATTTTTTTTGCTTCATACGTTACTTCAAAACGTTCCGCTACTGATTTAGCGAGTTCAACTCCGGGTGCATCAAACATAGACTGAAATTCAAGCCACTCCTCTGTACTTTCAGGGACAGGAATCTCTGGAATGCTGCCTCTACCTTCGATCATTTCAGCAAACGTTGTCGATATCCCCACAGGCGTTGGAATCGTGCGCTCAGCCAAGTTGATATCAGCGATTACCGAGGTACTTGAAAGACTAAGTACAAGCGCAGAGACAAGAGTAGTAGGAATTAAATTAGTCGGTATACATTTGCGTAATGTTTTCATTGTGACTCCAAAGGCAATTTATGAACTGCGGTTTGCAGTTTGTTAACGCCATTATTGAAATCAATGAACTTAAAATCGACGAATTAGAGAAATTCAGAATTGGGGCAACAATTGAAGCATTTATGAATTTCTCTAATTCATATTCAACCTCTTCCCACAACCATAAGCTATGAGCAAATCACTACCTTATGGAGGACGTAGTGAACATTCGCGAACCGACAAAGTCACTAGGACCTTACGATGTTGGCCTCAACGAGAAGCTCAAATGTATAAGATTTTAAAACAAGAGAAAACGCTACTCCTTGGTATTTTGACTGTAATATTCTTCAAGACTTTAGGTGAAAGCATGCTGACCTCAAGTCTCTCAATCTTCTCTTATGTCATCACTACCGCCGTCCTCTTGTATGTCTCAATGACCGCCATTTTTGCGGTGGTTCGCCACTCAGACTCCTTAGCAATTAAGTTGGGAGACCCATTCGGCACCCTTATTCTGACATTGTCAGTCATCTCATTAGAAGTGATTATGATCTCTTCTGTCATGTTGACTGGCGATCCAAATCCAGTTCTTGCCCGAGATACGATGTTTGCTGTGATCATGGCGGTATTGAATGGCTTTGTCGGTATTACCTTATTAGTTGGTGGGATGAAGTATCACACCCAGTCCTACAATTTGGATGGCATTAAAGCGTATTTGGTTGCCATTATTCCTCTTGCGATGCTCTGCTTGATCTTGCCAAACTTTACCAGCAGTAGTGACAATGGAAACATGTCATTGAGCTTGATGGGCACATTAGTTCTCGCATCCATTGCGTTATATGGCGTATTCCTGTTCGTACAAACACGTAGCCATACTCACTTCTTCATTGATGCCGACAATAAAAGTGAACATGACCACCACGGCCCTGTAAGTAGCAATCTATTTCACACCGTCATGCTAATTAGTTACTTACTCATCGTAATACTTCTGGCAAAAGGTTTAGCCATTCCAATTAACGACAGCATTAGCGTTATGGGCGCTCCGGCAGCCCTTGGTGGCCTTATCGTTGCCCTTATTATTCTCGCGCCAGAAGCAGTTGGTGCCGTCAAAGCCGCTCTCACCAACCAGCTACAGCGTGCTATCAACCTGTTCTTCGGCTCAGTATTAGCAACGATTGCACTGACCGTACCGGCCGTTTTATTGATCTCTGGTGTAATGGATCAGCCCTTGAAATTAGGCTTAGAACCCGCAGAAATGGTGTTGCTGGCCGCTACACTTCTCATGACCAGCGTTAGCTTTAGCAGCGGTAGAACCAACTCGTTGAATGGTGCAACCCACCTTGTCCTCTTCTTCGCTTATTTAATTTTGATGTTCGACTAACACGAAGCACAACAGCCAGATCATTCGATCTGGCTGTTACGTCGTTTGATACCATTAAGGAAAGAGTATGAATGAAATATTATCCGCCATTTGGATACAAGATTTTGACACGCTACTTGAGATCAACTCACTCCATATCTTGCTGCTACTGCTTGCGGTTGTGTTATTTCTAGAGTCGAGTTTTGTGTTTTTGCCTCTCCCTGGGGATGGACTGGTCTTGTTTGTAGGTGGACTAGTTGGATTAGGTGCTGTGGATTTTTATACCGCCCTGACTGCTCTCAGCTTATCGGCTTGTTTAGGTACCATTATAGGTTATCTACAAGGACGCTGGTTAGAAGGTTCACGCTTCATGAACAAAATTGAAGTCGTACTGCCTGAAGATTCATTACCTAGAGCAAGGCGCCTTCTCAATAAATTCGGGTTCCTATCATTGTTCGTGTCCCGCTTTATTCCTTTCGTTCGAGTTCTAACCCCGATGCTGATGGGCATTGCACACCTGAGCTTTATCCGCACTGTCATGATCAGCATGACCAGTTCCATCGTGTGGGTGTTAACCCTGCTTTATGCAGGAAAGTCCATTATGCGTCACCCGTTTCTACATCAACATCAAGAACTCATCACCAAGTGGTTTCTCTTCACCAGCTTAATGCTGATGGCAATTGCTTTTATCACCTTGTTTATCCGAATAATTCGCAAACGTAATCACATTGCAGTGTAGCCCATTATTATGACCTTAATAACCGTTCCATTACCTAACACTGACGCCGAGCTGCTGTACTCCGAGTTAATTTCAGCAATGCAGTCCGGGACTAGTGATGGCATTATCAAACAAATAGAAAGTGCTAACCTGACCGATCTTCCATTCGTGATTAGAAAGTTCACCAACGCACAGTGTGAACAGTTTTGGGTGTTGCTTTGTACTCAGCAGCCTAATCTGGCTGCTGACTTTCTGGATTACCTAACAGAGCCAGAGCGTGCACTCTTATTTTCAAACCTTCCTATCGACAGTGCGAAAGACATTCTTTTACACATGCGTTCAGACGTTCGCCGCTCTCTATTACGTAGCTTACCTAAACCACTTCACAAAGCCCTTGAATCCTCACTACCCGAAACTTGGGAAAACGAAGAAAAATCCGCGATGTCTTTTCCTAATGGTTCCGTTGGGCGAATTTGCAAGAATGAGATAATCAAACTAGAAAGCTGGGCAACCATTTCAGACTTAGAAACCGTCTTGCGTGAAGGCGAGCAAAGCTCTGAACGAATTGAATGGCGCTACATTTATTTACACGACAAACGCGGTAACTACTTAGGTACGGTCAAAACTAGAGAACTGTTTCTCGCTCAATCTTGGGATAGATTGCTCGATCATATTGATACAAGTGTCCCCACCGTACCTGCAGATTTTGATCTCCAATCATTAAAAAGTGTGCTCGACTCTACCTCACACTCTACGGTTCCTGTTATCAACGAACATGGCTTTCAAATTGGTATCGTTGGTCACACCCAGTTAAACCAAGCGTTATATGAGAAATCCGAACAACAACAACGTGAAGCCAGCGGTATATTTGGCGGTGACGAGTTTCGTACTATGCCGCTATTACAACGTAATATCCGACGCCTCACATTTTTGTTGCCATCGGTAATCTTGAGCTATGCCGCGGTATCGATCATCGCTTCCTTTGAGCATATTATCGAACAAGTTGCCGTATTAGCTGCCGTTTTACCCTTAGTGGCTAACTTATCCGGGGCCGCGGGCAACCAATCCGTTGCTGTTTCTATTCGAGAATTATCAACAAAGCATATTTCCGCTAAAGACTGGTTGTTTGTCGTCGCCAAAGAGTTACCGATTGGCGCTATCAATGGTCTTGCAATTGGTTTGGTTATTGCCCTACTCATGTTGTTCACCCATGGTCAGCAAAGTCATTTATTACCGGTGTTAGTCGCGGCTGCCTACACGATATCGTCCACTTGTGCAGTCATGATCGGTGGCGCTTTGCCCCTAATTCTCAAGCGCGTAAACCTCGACCCAGCCATGTTATCTAGCCCACTGCTCACTACATTAACCGATGCGATTTCATTCTTTAGTGTTCTATATCTTGCACAGTTAATGCTTCTTTAACTTAGTTAACTAGTCAATCATTTCAGTTAGTCAGCCATTTAGTCATTAATTTGATTCGAGATTAAGCGACACCTAATAATTTAACCACTACCCAATGACACAAAAACCCACCCACATTTAAAGGAAACTGTATGCACATAGAAACGTTATTCACCTATTTAACTCTAACTGTTCTCGGCTTGTTGCCAATGATGAACCCACCAGCCGCTGCCACCGTTCTTCTTGGTTTAAGTAAGGGCCGAGACAAGAGTTATATCGTTTCACAAGCGAAAACCGTTGGGCTTTACCTATTCATCGCTATGTGCATCACCTTTTTTATTGGTGCTTCTGTTTTGGAGTTGTTTAGTATTTCAATTCCGAGCTTACGTTTGGGTGGCGGGATCATCATTTGTGCGATTGGCTTTAACATGTTGTTTCCAAAACCAGAAAGCATGGATGGCAGTGTCGGACAAGATTCTATTGCTTTAGTGCCCCTTACGATTCCATCACTGTGCGGTCCCGGAACAATGGCATTGATCATTAGCCTTGCCGCTGAAATCGCATCTAGTGAAGAAGAGTTAGAAAAGATTAGTATTTATACAGGAGTCATTGGTGGATTTGGTGTTGTGAGCTTAGTCGCCGCTTTTATTCTGAGTATGGCTTACCCGTTACTTAAAGCTTTGGGTCAAAATGGTATTAACGCGTTTACCCGAATAATGGGTTTTCTACTTATCTGTATGGGTGTGCAGTTCTTTACTATCGGTATTACAGAAATCGTACAAGATATCGGCGCATTGCTGTAATTTTTCGTATCAAACCCCGCACTGTAGATTGCTTATTGTGTGGGTTTTTCTGTTTAAACAACGGCACCCAGTTTCCACTCCAACAGCCCACAATACTATCCCCCTCAAAATACCCACTCTAACTCTAATCGCTCGACTTGCTCTACGTTCTTCTATGTAAATGCTCCTCTGAACCAGTAAACATTGAACCAGCATATATTGACGACCCAGTAAACATTGGTGCCTTTAACGAACATCTTCCCGAGTTTTCATCACAGAGATTCGATAGCAATGTATGGACGTTTTAAGGTGGTCACACTGGTGGCTTTCTAGCTAAATAGTACTGTTATATACATTGATAACAGCACGTATCTTTCTGCAAATTTGAG
This sequence comes from Vibrio splendidus, assembly GCF_003345295.1. Lineage (NCBI taxonomy): Bacteria > Pseudomonadati > Pseudomonadota > Gammaproteobacteria > Vibrionales > Vibrionaceae > Vibrio > Vibrio splendidus. Next base: position 560,118 of record NZ_CP031056.1, on the reverse strand, counting down.
TACTAAATCGTTCACTTCCTCCAGGCTAATACGAACAAAAAAGCTGATACCAACATTATTGGTATCAGCTTAATCCTATGCACTTCTGGACGTTCTTTCTTATCCTAATGAAAGGTATTGAACATGTAGATGTTAACGATAGCTTACTCGGTACAACAAGGCATAAATCACAGGCAATACCACTAAAGTTAGTAGTGTAGCAAACCCAAGTCCGAATATGATGGTCACCGCCATCGACTGGAAGAAGGCATCAAACACCAGCGGGATCATACCCAACATGGTAGTAATTGCCGCCATGCACACAGGTCGAACACGACTCACACTCGCATCTACAATTGCACGGTTAAGATTTGAACCTTGGTCGGTTTCGATATTGATTTGCTCCACCAGCACAATACCATTCTTCACAATCATGCCTGATAAGCTCAATAACCCTAGCAGGGCCGTGAACGAGAACGGAATATTCATTAATAGTAAGCCTGCACTCACACCAATTAATGCCAGTGGTACCGTCAACCAAATCGCCAAAGGCTGACGAATGGTGTTGAATAACAATACCGTAATCAAGAACATGATCAGGTATCCCATTGGCAATGAACCCATTAGGTTGTTGGTAGCCTTTTGCTGACTTTCATATTCCCCCCCCCACTCAAAATGATAGCCTTGAGGGAGTTCAATCGCTTCGATTTTAGGGGCGACCAAACGGCGCAAAGATTCAGCCGTATCATCACCAAATGGCGTCACATCGGCCATAACGGAAATCACACGTTTAAAGTTACGACGAACAATTAAAGAGTCTTCCGTCGTCAAATTAAAGTCGGAAACGACCTGTGTTATTGGGATATAACGGCTTTGGTCTTGGCTCCACACTTGTAACTCAGGTAATCTATCGATATCAAAACGTTCTTCATCTGGCGCGCGCATGACAATCGGCATGATATGACTGCCATCTCTGAACAAGCCAATCTGCTCACCATTTAAATTGCGTAACAAGGTTCTATCAAGATCACTCTTGGTTATCCCGACTCGCCTTGCTGCTGCACCGTCAAGTTGCGGTTCAAGCACTTGAGTTTTCTCTCGCCACGAGTGACGAACTGCGGTTGCTTTTGGCTCATTACGCATGATCTCATTCGCTTGAGCAGCAAGTTGTCTCAACACTTGTGGATCCGCACCATAAAAGCGCGCTTCTACTTTAGCGGCAGGGGCAGGGCCCAAATCCATTAACTTAAACTTAAAATCAATATCAGGATGTAGACTTTCAAGCCTTGCTTTCATCTGAGGTAACATCGTTTCGATCGCGGCTAAGTCTTTCGCTTCAACAATCAATTGCCCGTAACTGCTGTATGATTTTTCAGGTGCATAAGTCAAAATAAATCGCTGAGCACCCGAACCTACGACGGTCGTGACATTATGAACGTCATTAAACCCGCTCACGGTACGTTCAATTTGTTTTAGGCGTTGTTCTGTTTCACGAACGTCTGTGCCTTGTTGCAGCCATACATCCACATAGAAAATTGGCGTATTCGATGGCGGGAAAAAGGCCTGTTTTACAGAGCCAAACCCGATCACAGCAGAAATAAGCAAGACCAGAGTGATGACCATAGTCGCGACGCGGTTTTTTAGTGCGGTATTAAGAACCGTGCGATACAGGGTAAATATCAACCCTCGATAAGGATCGATATGCTCTGACTCACCTTTGGCTATTTCTTCTTTAAACATCAGTTCGCAGAAGAACGGCGTTAACGTGATAGCAAGCACCCAACTTAGTAATAAAGAAATCGCTAATACTTGGAATAAAGACCCTAAGAAATCCCCCGTTGCGTCGGCAGACAAGCCAATCGGGGCAAATGCAATAATACCAATCAGTGTTGCACCAAGCAGGGGCCACTGGGTCTGTTTAACAACGGATTCAATGGCTTTACGTTTGGTCAATCCACGTTTCAGGCCAATTAAGACACCTTCAGTTATCACTATCGCATTATCAACCAGCATTCCCAGTGCAATGATCAAAGCACCAAGTGAAATGATTTGAATCTCAACGCCTAGAATGCTCATTCCAATGAAGGTGCCGAGGATAGTCAGTAATAAAATAGCCCCCATTAAAATGCCTGAACGCAAACCCATTGCAAATAAGAGCACGACAATAACAATCAATACCGCTTCGACTAGGCTCATCACAAAGTCAGACACCGACTTATCAACCGCATCGCCTTGGTCGTACACTTTGTTTAATTCAATGCCGATTGGGCGAGCAAAATCGAGTTCAGACAATTTATTACTGACACGTTCACTCACATAAACCACATTGACGCTGTTCGCAAACGAGATCCCAAGAGAAATGGCTTGTTCACCATTGTTACGATACAAGGTATAAGCTTTATCCTGAAACTGACGGCTTATTTCTGCGATATCACCTAATTGGATCAGGTCATTGCTTCCCGGCGGGCTAAATTTAAATGATTTTAACGCTTCAATTTCATTAAACTCACCAGAAGAATGGATTCGGATCGATTGTCCATCAAGTAGCAAATCACCACCATTAGACACCATGTTCTGATTTTGAATCAAACGAGAAAGCCAAGCAGGATCAAGGTTCAACGTATTAAGATCTTGCTGGGCAATCTCAATCACAATGTGTTCAGAGACTAGCCCGGCCAAGTTAACTTTCTTTACCCCTTTAATAGCAAGAAGCTCACGCTGAAGGTATTCACCGTAATTTTGTAGTTCGCGATAAGTGTATTCATTACTCGTAATGTTGTAGAGAATGCCATACACATCGCTAAAATCATCAATGACTTGCGATGGATTCACTCCCGGTGGCATTCTCGGCTGAATATCATTCACCTTACGACGTAATTCATCCCATACCTGAGGTTGTTGTTCTGCTTGTATGGTCTCTTTTAATATCACCGCAATCTGAGACAGCCCAGCACTGGTAAAAGATTCGACATCTCTAACATATTCAAGCTGAGAAATCGCACGCTCAAGCGGTAAGGTGACCTCTTCCTCAACTTGCATTGCAGAGGCACCAGGGTACGTGGTGTTAACCATAGCTTGTGGAATAGGGAATGCAGGAAATTCCAATTGTCCTAAACCACGAAACGAAAGCACACCGCCCACCAATAAAATGGCAACGACGAGCCAGCTTATGACTTTGTTTTTAATTGCGTAATTAGTCAGGTTCATTATAAACCTCGCTCACGAACGACGGGCGTAACTCTCATCCCCTCTGACAATTGACTGACACCAGCACTCACCACATAGCTATTCTGAGAGAGATCTCCAGAAACAATCGCACCACGCGCCGACACTCCTTGAATGGTGATATCTAACGAAGAAACTAACCCGTTTTGAAATACCCAGACTTGAGGTTGACCAATCAGGTCATTGTCTAAAATGGCGCTAGCAGGAACGACAAAACGTTGAGCACCTTGCTTATCGGCAATGATTTTATCGATATCAAGGTGTAGCGTTGCTCCCATACCTGGATACACAGTATGGTTATCTTTTGGCGCGACCAGAGTAAAGGTCACTTCATAGCTTTGTGTTCCTGCTGTTGCTTGCGTTTTATGCTGTTTATAAGTCACAGGGTAGGAAATCGATGAGCCATTAAAGGTCGCTAAGGGCTGATAAGATGGGTCAATTCTCTTAGCATCCATCTGGCTAAGTACGTTTTCAGGTAACTGGATCGTGACATCTATCATTTCATGATCTTGTAAAAGGACGATACCTTGGTGAGCTTGCACTTGTTGATGGTTTTCAATGTGAGTCGTTGCAATTCGACCACTGTAAGGCGCAGTAATGACGGTATCTTTCAACCTGTCTTGTGCAAGCTGTAAAGCTCCCTGTGCAACTTGAAGACGAGCTTGAATGCCATCAAACTCCGCTTGAGCCAATAGATTCTTTTTCATCATTTGGGTCGCTCGATCTAATTCTCTTTTGACTAAATCAAACTCCGATTTTTTCAATGTGACTTCAGTTTTAAAATCTCGCTGATCAAGTCGAGCAATGACTTCGCCTTTTGTCACTCTTTGCGATGGCTTTAAGTTAAATTCAACGACTTCACCACCCACTCTAAAAGCGAGCTCGACTTCCTTCGATGCAGAAACTTGAGCAGGAAAACGTCTGATTTCTTGATGACCCACGGCTTGGACTTCAGTCAAACGGACAGGGCGAGGCGTATCACCTATCAGTGGTGAGTCTTCGGTCGAACACCCCGTCGACATAAGTAAAACAGAAAAAGAAAGAAGTATGCGTGAAGAACGAATACGAGGCATGGATATCTCCAAAGTAGCTTAAATATTTTGACGCTACTTTGGAGTAAATAGAAGGCAAACACGATGAATTAGAGAAATTCAAATTAGCGATAATCACCTTAGGGTAAAGCTTCTTGTTTTAACCATTTCCATTTGCGCGAACCGCTGAACTTTTCGCAGGGTACATAATGCTGTCTTTGATTCCATCTTTAAATTCATAACTAAAGTCAGGGAATGGGTAGTTATTGTTATCTTGCCACTGCTTAACTGTTTCGGTCGCTTTCTCTTTGAGTTCATCATCAATAGGGTTAAGTGCCTGAGCAAGTTGGTATTGATTAGAGAATGCCAACTGGGCGCCTACCGCTTCAACTTGCTGCATCACCGAAAACATCACATCCTCTTGCACAGCAAGAAACTCTTCATGGTCTTTGCATATAATATAAGCGAGTATATCGATGTGTATCGCAAACTCACCAACGCCTACAAACCTTGCTCTCACCGGATCTTCATCCAGTTTAGGATGTTGTAACAACAGCCGCCTAATACCAACAACCAGAAGTTTGAGTTGGTCTTGAGTTAGCTCTGGACGCAACCTCAAGCGATGACTCATCCGACGCTTATCGCGGCGTTCGAGGTTATCAATTTCCATATTGGCAAATTCGGAATTAGGAATAGTAATTAAAGAACGCTCTAGTGTTCTGATTCGTGTAGATCGTAGCCCTATGCTCTCAATAGTACCTAGGTTATCGCCATAGCGGCAAAGTTCCCCAATTTTGATACCACCATCAGCATACAAGGTAAGCCCATTAATCACGTTTTCCAGTACAGGACGAATGGCGAGTGCTACCGCCAAACCACCAACCCCTAAACCCGTCACGATTGGGGAGATTGAGAAGCCCATAAAATCGATCACATAGATGCCCAAGATGGCAATCGTAAGGCCGCCAAAAATACGCGCGAGTACCGTAATTAAAGAAGAGTCAACATACTTGCCTTCATGCTTATTAAATACATACAGCTCAGCAAAGTAATTGAATATGGTCATGATCAACCATGCAACGAAGAAAAACTGGCCAATCAAAAAAGAGGTAGACAAAAACTGGTAGATACCTCCAGTGATCCATATTCCGTCATCAATCACTTTTCGGGTAATAAACAGAATAAAGACGACCCCAACCAAAGATAACTGGCGGCCAACTTGCCATTTCAGTCCATTTCGATACCAATGTAAGTTCCAACGTTCGCCAAGCGAGAAGCTTAACTTAATCATAGACCTACATAACAAAAAGACGCTCACTAAAGCAAACCACTGCCAAAGAGGAATCGATGCGTATAAGGTATTAAAGCTTTCTGGTAAAGATTTAATCAATGATATTGAAAATAGCGGGCCTGGAAGAATTAAAAACTCATGGTACAAATCAACGTCATGTTCACTTTTCTCCGTAGACGCTGAGATCAGGCGATACCATTTCGATAAGCTATTAATGGAAGTGGTCGTAAACAGATATTGGCCAACCTTCTCACCATTCGTCTGTCTAGCGATCAGAATGTCTGTATTAGCGAGACGCCATTGGTGACCAGTGTCACCCGTTGGTGATGCCATTTCTGAAGGATGTAATTGAACGTCTTGTCCTAACCTATTTAGAATTTCGTGCAGCAAAATTATTCTTTCCATCACGACCACGGTTCGACTGCGATTGGGAAGGTTTGACAGATCCATGGTTCGCGTTACTTGGGCATAAGCGTGTTGGGCTTCAGGTAAATCGAGCTGCTCAAGCTGCCAATAATGGATCACGTGCTCAGAATACTTAATAAAACCAGATAGAGTGCTATTGGGCGTTGAAGTATCCACAAAACTGGGCTTGTCTTGGCCGTGAGCGAATGAACTAAACCAAACAATTTGGATTGAAAAGAAAAGTGTTAAAAGTCGAGCGACCATAATTGACCTTTGATTTAGTCGAAACACCCTCTCAGAGAGCATACGATTCTTACTATCAATATGAATAGTAAGAATGAAAATTGAAATGAATTAAGAATGGTTCACTATCAATTCGAGCGATAATGAATTTCTCTAATTCATGTGCTTTGTGAAGTAGTTATGCGATAAATAATCATCAATAATCGATGGAGATAAACCATGAAATACTTTCCACTTATTACCGTTATTCTTGGCTACTTAATTTTTATGTCATTTCTAACATTGCGAATATCATCATAAATATATTTTACCTTTAACTACCGCATAGCGAATTACTTCACTATGCGATTAAACTTCCCTATGAAAATCATTTTCTTTAACCCATCCATCCTATCAAAGATAAAAAACCACACATAACAACCACATAACAACCACATAAGAAGATAAGCCAAAATAAATATATTTAAAGGGAACTTTTCCGTAAAGAATCAATGGTTGAGCAGTTATGTTTTTCATATGTAGTTACACCTACCATTTAACGTTTTTATTAAATATCGCACTTGGCTAATAATAAATTTATCTATCATTTTTTAGTTACTGGTTATTAGCTAAATATATTATTTATTAAGTAACTGTACGCTTCAAAAATTAAGATACATACAGTCACTTAACAAAGGGTGATATTGTGGATTAAAAGCTCATGTTGTAACTGATACCAGTATGGTGATCATTGTTTTCATCGTAGCGATATGTTGCTTCAACAAACTGATTTTGTGCTACTTTGAAACCTAAATTGGTTTCAATAGATAAATCACGGTAACTCTCTTTGCCGCCAACTTTCTGTTTTTGATCGTTAAAGCTATAAGTGTATTCTGGTGTAACATCAAACCAAACATGACTAGTGAATGCGTAGGTCATCGTCAGTGCTGCATTAGCTAAATAACTTGTGTTTGTCGATAAGTCATTGGTATTAAAGCCTAGACCCATTGATGGAGAAAGGCTGAAGTTAGAGTCAATAGAGGTTGTTTTTATGGCATTAAAAAATACCGTATGTGAGTTTTTGCTTGTATCCTTGTAATCGGTGTCCCATAGGTAATCCAACTGAAGAGCGGCATCACTATTCGCTAATGTCGCAATAAAATTATGTTGGTAGAAATCATTAGAACCAATGTATTCAAACATGGTTGAACCATTGTTTAGATCCTGGCTTGCAGCAATGCCAGCTGTAAAACCATCACTATCATAACCTAGGTTCGCATAAGAATAAGTCGACACTGGGTTTGAAAAGTCGATGTTCTGGTTTGCATTCGCAAAAGCTGAAAGAGTTAAAGGTAAAATAGCAGAGATAGTTAATACAATTTTTTTCATAATGTGTTCCTCAATATTTAATGTCGAGTAAATTGTACCTAACCCGCTATTGTTTACGACGAATTACAGAAATTCAAAATAGAGCTCACTGTAAATTGTTAATAAACATACATATCATTCGATAAAATGAGCACACTACTATTTTAAATTTTCATAACATCCCAAATAGTCACCCATAGGAAATATAAAATCTAAGAGCATATTTGGTACATTAGATGAAAGATGATGAATAATTCCTTTGACACAAAAAAGGCTCCAATATAGGAGCCATAAGTTTTCAATTAGCTATTAGCTATAAACGGTGGACTATTCACTATGAATAGGATTACCGCCTTCATCTAACAAAGGAGCTTTGGGCTTATAATGCTCAGAAGACAAACCGATCCTTTCCGGTATTGCTGTACCGATCACTAATGAAGACCAAGTGCCCACAATAATCCCAGCGAACAATGCAAACGCAAACCCACTTAATGTACCACCTGCGATAAGGCCAATACTGCTTACCGTCAATAACGTGGTTCCAGACGTTACTAGAGTCCTAAACAATGACGATCGTATCGCTTGATCCGTAGATTCACTGGTACTCTGATTCGGTCTACGGGTCAGGTACTCACGAATTCGGTCTCCGATAACAATAGAGTCATTGAGCGAATAACCCACAACAGCAAGCAATGCAGCAAGAGCGGTGAGATTAAATTCAATCGAAAACACCACAAATAATGCTAGAAACCACCAGCACATCATGCAGTAGAGCAACAATCGCGCCCAGAGCTAATCGCCATTCAAAACGCACAGTTAAGTAAAACATAATGGCGATAGACGCAACAATCAGGGCTAAACCACCTTGCTCAAATAATTGCTCACCCACCTGCGCGCCAACAACTGAGCTCGACACTAGATTAAGCGGATGGCCTAGCTCCAACTCTACAGCTCTTAACCACCGCAACAACTCCAATTCACCCGTTCCGCCAATAGGAAACTGTAACTGCCAAGTTTGGTAGGTAACATCGGGCACTAGATTGGGTAATTCATCAAATACCGTATTCAAAGCTGACTGCATCGCTTCCAAAGTCACTGGAATATCGGTATTGACAACATGAGAGATACCACCGGTAAACTCAAGCCCAAGCGTGAAACCTTTGGTCGATATCAGGACAATTGATATAAACATCAACCCAAGTGAAACCAATAAACCGTTCCACCTTACTTTTGACCACTGAATATCAGCGACCAACTGGTTAAACTTTGTCATTGTCATACCCCCAAAGTTTTGTCATCCACATTTGGCTATAAAATAATCCCGTAAACATACTGGTCAACAGTCCAATCCCGAGTGTTATTGCAAAGCCCTTCACGGCACCATAGCCAATCGCAAACAGAATAATCGCAGTGATCAACGACGTAAGGTTTGCGTCAATAATCGTACTTCTGGCCTCTTTATAACCTCTCGGTATCGCGCTTGCTAGCGGTCTTCCTGAACGCATTTCTTCTTTGATTCGTTCAAACACTAGAACGTTAGTATCAACCGCCATGCCCATGGTGAGTACAAGGCCCGCAATACCCGGCAAAGTAAGCGTTGCTCCCGGTATCAATGATAAGAAACCCACAATCATGACAATGTTGGTGATAAGCGCGGCACAAGCTATAACACCGAACTTTCGGTACAAAACCAGCATCGACACAAATGTCAGAGCTAAACCTACCATCACCGCGAGCAAACCCTTTTGGATATTTTCTTCACCTAGGCTTGGACCAATCACTTGCTCATCAATAATGGTCACAGGTACGGTCAATGACCCAGAGCGTAGAATTAGCGCAAGGTCTTGTGCATCGGAAATTTGCCCGATACCCGTTATTCTAAAACGACTTCCTAATTGGCTTTGGATCGTAGCAATGTTGATCACTTCATGGCGTTGAACAAGTTGGTTGTTATGATCTTGATGATATTCGCTGTATAAGGTCGCCATAGGTTTACCGATGTTACTCCGTGAGAAGTCAGACATTTTGCTGCCTCCCGCACTGCTCAACACTAGGTTCACTTCAGGTTGTCCAAACTCGCCAACCGATGCGGATGCACCAATAATGTACTCTCCCGTTAACACCGGTTGCCTAGACAAGCGTACAGATTCCCCATCACGCGTAGTATGAGTCTGTGCAGCTTGGCTTGAATCAACAACCGTATGAAAAGAGATCGTCGCCGTCGCACCAATAACACGCTTCGCTACTTGAGGATCTTGAACGCCCGGAAGCTCTATCAATATACGGTCAGTCCCCTGACGCTGGGTGACGGCCTCAGTAATACCTAAACTTTCAATACGCTGGCGCATAATATTTAGGGTTTGCTGCATAGCGAGGCTTGCCTGCTCTTCTTTAATGCTTTCATCAAGCGAAAAACGTAATACGTTGTCGTTTACACTGATTTTCCATTCAGAAAACTGTGAACGCATGTGGTCGGTTACGTTTTGAATACTGTTTGAATCACGACTACTTAAATTAGTAATAATGACCGAGAATCCATTGTTGTCTATGTCAGCAATTCGACTGCGTATCCCTTCTGCACGAGCCACGTGGCGAGCATTCGTCGATGTCGCTTCTACCAAACTTCTCACGCTATCATCTATTTCAACTTGCAGCATGAACTGCACGCCACCACGAAGATCTAATCCAAGGTTAATGGGTGTTAGCCCTACCTGGCTAAATAGCTGAGGTGCTGCACTGACGAATGAAAAATGAGAATGAGCTAACGGAAACGCCAATGACAATACCTGTTGCGCTTCTCGCTGTTCTTTTTTACTTTCAAAGATTAATGTAGTTTCGTCTTGTTGATTCTCAATACCTAGCGGAGTTATCTGATTTTTAACTAATGTGCTTAACAAAGGCTCAATGGGTAATGAACTATCAGCGTGATTAAGGACCAATGCAGGCTTTTCGCCAAAAAAACTCGGTATAGCGCTAATCAATAAGAGAATTAGCAGGAAATAGGCAAATATTTTTTTCATGTTATCTACCCTATAAGTACACATACTTCACGAGATAAAAGCTACCTTCTGGGGCTTGTAACCAGTTAGTAGCGTTCACATCACCAGGTCGGTACTTCGAGATTTTGATAAGTAAGCTACCATCGAGTTCTCGATGAAAATTCATATTGTCGATATTAGTAATCAATTGCTGACCACCAGCTGCTATCTCGTCACTTTGTCCGTCAATAATAACAATCGACCACAAATCGCTTTCGGCTTCTGCCTTTGTAATTCGATACGTCAGAGATTGATTATTACTGATTTGTTTGACATCACTCGTCGCTTCAATTTGAGGTTCACTGTCATAAATGAGCTTGGCTATTGCAGACACATCCTCCAACATCGAGCTCGAAGACCATGCAAAACTTGAGAAAAAACCGTTTACAAGAAGAGAGAATAACAAAAGATATTTATTGATATTTTTCATTGGGTTGACAACTGTTAATTGATGCTACTTAGATTCTTTTTTGAACCTATCTCCTTTGCTGCATTAGGTTTTCTTTCCTAGAAAACCATGAATGCAGAGATCATAAATAACCAACAGTGTCCTGAATATGGTTTACAGAAATTCAAATATGACTTGAGAGATTCACATTTGAATTTCTCTAATTCTTTGAGAATTTAAGTGAAGTTAAGCAAACTCAATTCAAACGACATTGAGTTAAAAATTAACGTCTAATGCCAACTCAACATTTTCATTTTGGCTGATTATTTAAATCCCGAGGAATCGATAACATGAAATTCAATATTATTTATCTCAATGATCGACGCTATAAGATCTACGATATCGGAGAGGGCCAAAGTGTGATGTTTATTTTCCACAGAGAGAAAAGCATGGCCGATTTAGAAGATATTGTAAGATTGAAGCTAAAAAAGCATCAACGAGTGATCATTGTCGATCTCAGTGATGATTTCCCTAGTGATATTTCAAAAGTGACTGAGGAAAGTTGCCAAGCATTGATTGAAGATCTTCACCTACTTGCAGATATTTACTGGCTTGACGACATAGCAGTAGAAAGCGATTACATTAACAAACCAATGATCGCAACGTTGTCGACCCTGTTAGGTAACAGGTGCGTTGCTTTGACTACGTTATAGTTATGTCGGGGTTTCTCGTCATGTTAGCCATGCGAGATCAGCTCGGGTTACAACAAACGGTTCTTATACTGTTCTGGCGTTTGGTTCGCGTAACGTTTGAACATGGTGATAAAAGGGCTTGCTTGGTTGTAACCCAATGTAAGAGCGACCTCTTTAACCGATTGGCCGTTTCTCAACAAGTCCATTGAGTAGAGGTAGCGCACTCGCAATCGCCATTCTGTAAAGCTCATCCCAAGCTCCGTCTGGCAGTGGCGAGAAAGGGTTCTTTCCGTGGTGTGGACACGCTCAGCCCAATCTTTCAATGTCACTTCATCGGTTGGGTTTTCTTCCACAGAAGCCAGTATAGGCGCTAGGTACTTATTGTCGGTTGAAGGCAAGAAGTGGTGTTCAACTTCACGCTGCGCAAGTTGGTCGAGTAGTACCTGAACAAGCCTTTGATCTTGTTCTGTTTCCGCAACATTGATCCCACGATCGCGAAAATCATCAATAATCGAAGACACAATCGGCGTGATCTTTATAAGGCTGGTTTTATCTGGAAGGTGTTGCGTTAGCTCAGGGGCGATATTTAGCGAGCAGTAGTCCAAAGGCTTACGGTTATAACTGCAATGCGTCACCCCGGCCGGTACCCAAATCGCCAAATGGGGTGGCGCTAGAAATCGGGTGCCTTCCGCTTCCATTTCTAATATACCGCCACTGATCAATTGAACCTGTCCCCATGAGTGGCTATGAACTCGGGTCTCAGTGTTCGAAAGAAACGCTTCAAAATTCATAAATACGTTGGATGGTGCCTTATCAATTGATAAGGATGGGTGAAGGTTTCTTGAGTGTTTTTTCAAACTTGTCTTCCTATCGCGCCTGATGTCTTTCTAAAGATACTTGTAAGTATAACGACCTGTCAAACTAGCCGCATCAACTCATTTGCGACGGAATTCACATGCATTATCTCTTACCATTTTTTACAGTCTGTATCTGGGGCGCCAATGCAATCGTCAACAAGCTTGCTGCAAGTACCATTGAACCTAGCGCGATGAGTTTTTACCGCTGGTTTTTTGCGATGTTAATTCTCACCCCCTTCTGTATTCGCTCAGTTATCAAGCAATGGCCGATCATTAAACCTAACTTGTCTAAGTTGGCTTTCCTTGGCTTTTTGGGCATGGTGTTAAACCAATCTCTAGGCTATTACGCGGGCTTAACCACAACCGCTTCTAACATGGCGTTGATCACCTCATTAGTACCCTTGATCAGTGTGTTCCTTAGCGTTCCTCTGTTACACAAGTCGATTTCTAGTTTGAGCATTGTGGGTGGTGTATTGTCACTGTCAGGCTTAGCTCTGATGTTAGGCAAAGGCGATCCTCTGTTCTTTATCCATCAAGAGCTGACTCAAGGCGATGGCTATATGCTGATTGCGGCCTTTGTATATGCTTCTTACTGTGTGTTGTTGAAACGCTGGAAAATGCCAATCAGTAGCTGGGTTGTGATTTACATGCAGGGGCTTTTTGCCGTCGCAATGCTAGCGCCACTTTGGCTTACCAGCGAACAGCTTTTACCACCGCAACAAGCGATCCCATTAATCGCTTACGCCGCGGTTGCCGCTTCCATTTTAGCACCTTGGATGTGGGTGAAAGCGATTGATACCATTGGTGCGGACTCAAGTGCGATGTTCATGAATTTGATGCCAGTTATCGCAATTGTATTAGCTTCCACTTGGCTTGGCGAAGAGATTAACCAGTTCCACATCATTGGCGGTGTGATGGTAATTTCCGGTGTCATCCTTGCTCAAATCAAAAGAAAACCAAGGCTTGAGGCACCTCTCCCTCAACAAGGCTAAACACATTACCCAACGCTCACATTAGGGTAAATATTCAAACTCACTTTTCTCACAGTGCCTACTCCCGAAGTAGGCACTGTTGTTTTATTCACAAGCCTTTCAAATGCTTTTAATACGCGTTCATTGTGGTTGCAACATGTTACCGACTCAGGTTTAATGCATTGAGTACCGTTTAAGTTGTAAAAGGAATTACAATGACTCAACCAACGATCCCTGTGATCATCTCGTCTCTGCTTGCTTTGTCATCTGCTTCAAGCTTTGCTGCCACTGTTCCTGCTGATGTGACATTAGCTGAAGAACGATTAGCTGAGGAACAACATTTTGTGCGTGGTAATGGCGCAGAGCCCAACACACTAGACCCAAGCTTCGTAAACTCAGGTATGCCCGGTGACATTATCGTCAATGATATGTTTGAAGGCTTTGTGATTGAGGACAGTGACGGGCAAATCATCCCAGGGCAAGCCAAAAAGTGGTCTATCAGCAAAGACGGCAAAACCGTGACGTTTGTATTGAAAGACAACCTCAAGTGGTCGAATGGTGAGGCAGTCACAGCATCCGATTTTGTCTTTGGTTGGCAGCGCGCTGTGTCTCCTAAAACAGGTAACAACACAGGTTTTGTTTTTTCGACGGCTAATATCGTGAACGCTAGCGAGATTCTATCAGGAGACAAAGCTCCCTCTGAGCTTGGCATCAAAGCATTAGATAAGCGCACAGTTGAGATTTCACTTTCAAAACCTACGCCCTATTTTATGAGTTTAATGGGCATCAAGACCTTTTTCCCTTTGCCTGCTAAGTTGGTTCAAGAGAAAGGTGACCAATGGACTCGCGCAGAAAATATCGCGACCAACGGTGCTTACACTTTGAGTAAATGGGTGCCCAACGAATACGTTGAAGTCGAGAGAAACCCAAATTATTGGGATGACACATCGACAGTCATCAATAAGGTAACCTATCTCGGCCTATCCTCTCAAAATGCCGAACTGATTCGTTACCAAGCTGGTGAGATCGATATGACCAATCGCGTTCAGCTTGAGTACTACCAAAAATTAATCCAAGAAAGTCCTGAACAAATCAAAGCGCAAGCTCTATTGGGCTCTTACGTTTATTCATTCAATACACGTAAGAGCACCGTTTGATGACGTAAGAGTACGCCAAGCACTCAGCATGGCCGTCAATCGTGAGATATTGGTAGATAAAGTCACTGGTCAAAGTGAGCCAGAAGCATACAGCGTGACGCCGAATAATATTCCTGGCTACACAGCTCCTTTATCCGAATTCAATTCTTTAGACAGCACGCAGCGTTTAACAAAAGCCAAAACGCTACTTGAAGAAGCGGGATACAACGAAAACAAGCCGCTCAAATTTACCCTGACATACAACACCAGTGAGAATCATAAAAAGATAGCTATTGCGATTGCATCGATGTGGAAGCCACTTGGCGTAAAAGTTGAGTTAGAAAACATGGAGTGGAAAGCCTATGTTGCAGCGAAGGGAAGTGGCGACTATCAACTAGCTCGCTCATGGGCATTTGGTGACTACCCAGAGCCTTCTGCACTGTTAGAGGCGTTCATTTGTGGTCACACGGCAAATGAAAGTGGCTACTGCAACCCCGATTACGATGAGCTCTTACAGCAAGCAAGTAAAACGGAAGATCAGTCTAAACGCTTTACTTTATACCAGCATGCTGAATCGCTACTTAACGAATCTGCAGCAGTTATGCCTTTATATCATTACAATCACACCCGATTAGTG
Organism: Vibrio splendidus; assembly: GCF_003345295.1. Lineage (NCBI taxonomy): Bacteria > Pseudomonadati > Pseudomonadota > Gammaproteobacteria > Vibrionales > Vibrionaceae > Vibrio > Vibrio splendidus. The sequence continues at coordinate 544,878 of NZ_CP031056.1, read as the reverse complement.
CGAAATACTCTCAAAGGCTTCCCTAACAATAATCCGAAAGGAAATATCTACGCGAAGGATCTATACTTTATTCAAGAGTAAAAATGAGCTGAATAACAAATATTTTTAACTACCACTTTAGTGGTAAAAAGACTAAGATAATTTAACTAAACCAGATAAACAGCGGTTAGTTGGCTAAAACAAAATAAGGTACCGCAATGAGTACCAAACGGCTTAGAAACACCTAGCACTGCGCTAGGTGTTTTTTTTGCAATCGACCTTTCTAGCTGTCAGCTCAACATTTATTGGTTCTTACTCAATATGGCTAGGCACCTGCTCAATATTACTTCATCCGCGTTTGCCACTCGCCTCTACCGCCTTTAAACATCAATATTCATCCCTTCGTCACTCGTTTGAAAAAATAATCTTAATCGTGAGAAACACCGCTTTAATTTATGTCATCTTAAGTATATTGTTATTAGCAAGTAACAAGCATGTTATACAGAACAATAATAATGAAGGAAGATAGATGAGCAGTAACAATAACCGACCAGATGGTAAACGAGACGTTACTCTGCGTTTTTTAGCTGAACCTGGGGATGTGAACTTTGGTGGTAAAGTTCATGGTGGCGCAGTAATGAAATGGGTCGATTTAGCGGCTTATGCTTGTTCTGCTGGGTGGAGTGGTAAATACTGTATTACCGCTTACGCAGGGGGAATTCGATTCGTTGCGCCAATCCATGTTGGCAACCTTGTTGAGGTAAGTGCGAAGGTCATCTATACCGGTTCATCTTCTATGCACATCGCTATCGACGTTCAAGCCAGCGACCCTAAAGAACTCAACAACCGCCTAACGACTCACTGTATCGTTATTATGGTCGCTGTTGATGAAAATGGTAACCCGACCAAGGTGCCGGAGTGGGTGCCAGAAACACCAGAAGACATCGAATTAAGAGATTCGGCTATTCGCCTAATGAACATGCGAAAACAGATCGGTGAAGAGATGGAAGCACACGTTAAGTACCTTAAGTAAACTTCACCAACTACGCTACAAAACCTTATTACAATGCCAAGCACCTGCTTGGCATTTACTTATCTAGCTCTACTCCCCTATTCACACTCTCACAGACAAAGCTTCGTCTTACCCAACACCGCTTACCTCAATACGACTTGTCTCAATACGGCTTATATAGCGTGATACTTAGCCAAGGGCTGAAATGAAGCCGCTATTGTTTAGCAATTTGCTCGAACTGTAATAAAGTCGTCATTTAGCTCTGGTTAAATACCGCCAATCATAATGGATGTATTTGAATTTCCCGGAGCTACTCTTGAGCGTCACACGCCCCACTCTTAGCGAATCTACACTGAATAACCTCAAGGCAGTTGAGTACCAATGGGTCAGAACCTTGTACGTAGAAGGTTACGATAGCAATGAAATTAACCACTATATCCAAACTTGTTTTGGCGGGGATAACACGTTTGCGGATCTCTTTCGCCGTGTGGCACTCGATCAAGAAAGCATCTATGTGCTGTTGCAGCATCTTGGCTGTGCTCCTTCTAGTAGAGAACTCTAACCACAACATCCGATTCCCTCTTACCTTTGAATTGAAAGATACTTCCAAGCCAACCAATAACTACGAGTGATAGCTACTCACAACACATCAACAGTAGCCCGCCGTTATAGACATTTTCTGTGCAATCAGGCTAATCGTTGCATACAAATCATTGAAGTATCACGCATTGAAATATTAGCAATATATCAATAGAGCAACTGCCCCTTATACTGAGTGTCTGATTTGTGAGACTCGTTCATGTCTTCAAGTAAGAGGAATGAGGCTCGGAAGGTTTGAGAGAGAAGTGACTCGAAGCTTTGAACATGAAGCCGTTATGAGCACAAGAATTGACAGGTAAACGAACATCAAGACAAAGTAGAAAGCAAAAAGTAGCAGGTATAAAAAAACCCAAGTAAATACCTGGGTTAGAGTTACAAAAACCACTAATCATTAATAGCGTAAGGAACCTGATTAGTAGCCAGCTATGCGTAACCTGAGGGTTATTTTTATTACTGATCGGCGGCCAAACCAAATGATGTAATAAAAATGCCAATATAGAGCGACCTAAAGGTCGCTCTTTGTCTTTCTTATAGGGTACAGCTTATCCTTTTACACCACCCGACGTCAAACCGCCAACTAACCAACGTTGAGCAAGTAAGAATACGATCGTAATCGGAAGTGCTGATAGTACAGCCGCTGCCGCAAAGTCGCCCCATAGATAGTTCTGAGGATATAGGTACTGCTGCATGCCGACTGCTAGCGTGTAAGAGTTCACATCCGATAATAGGATTGAAGCAACAGGTACCTCACCAACAACACCAATAAAAGATAGAATAAACACAACCGCTAGGATTGGCACTGACAGAGGTAATAGAACCAATCTGAACGCTTGCCACGGCGTCGCACCATCAAGGGCTGCTGCCTCTTCCAGAGAGTTATCAATCGTTTCAAAGTACCCCTTAATCGTCCATACGTGAAGTGCGATACCACCTAAGTAAGAGAAGATTAGACCACCGTGTGTGTTCAAACCTAAGAACGGAATGTATTGACCAAGTTTGTCGAACAGCGCGTAAATCGCTACCAAAGCCAATACTGCTGGGAACATTTGGAAAACCATCATCGCTTTCAAGATAGTTTCTTTACCTTTGAAGCGCATACGAGCAAATGCGTAAGCCGATGTAGTAGACAGCGCCACAATCAAAATAGACGTAATACCCGCGACTTTAATTGAGTTCCACAACCACGTTAGTACCGGGAATGGAGGTGGTGTCACCGAGCCGTCTGCATTCGTTACCGACATACCAAGAGCTAATTTCCAGTGTTCCAAAGATGGGTTATCTGGAATCAAGCTACCGGTTGCGAAGTTACCTTCACGGAACGAGATAGCAATAATCATTAATAGTGGGAAGATAATTAGCGCTAAGAAGCACCACAACACTGCATGCGTTGCCCACACTCGGTATTTAAGGCCTTTACCTTGTACCATAGCCATTGTCGTGCTCCTTAATCTTGAGTTAGTTTAGTGAAACGTAGGTTTAATAACGCGAGTGCACCAACCAATAGGAAGATAAGCGTTGCGATAGCACTTGCTAGACCAAAGTCTTGACCGCCGCCGCCTTCGAATGCGATTCGGTAGGTGTAGCTTACAAGTAAGTCTGTGTAACCCGCGGGCTCTGAAGTGCCAATCATGTTCGGGCCGCCGTTCGTCAATAGTTGAATCATTACAAAGTTATTGAAATTAAAGGCAAATGCTGCAATCAATAGCGGTGTAAGCGGCTTAATCATCAATGGGAATGTGATTCGCTTGAAATTATCAAGAAAGTTAGCACCATCGATTGCTGACGCTTCGTACAAATCTTCAGGAATCGCTTTTAATAGGCCCATACATAAAATCATCATGTAAGGAAAACCTAGCCAAGTGTTAACAATCAACACCATGGTTTTCGCAAGAATCGGGTCGGAGAACCAGTTCGGGCTTAAGCCAAAGATACTCTCAAGCACCATGTTGATCTCACCAAAGCTCTGGTTAAATAGGCCCTTAAAGATAAGAATCGAGATAAACGCTGGGACTGCGTAAGGCAGAATCAGTAGAACACGGTAGATTGAACGACCCTTTAGCTCTTCCCACTGCACAACATTTGCAAGAATCAGACCAATGGCAAGTGTGAAAACAACCGTACAAATAGAAAATACAACGGTCCAGATGAAGATACTGATGAACGGTTCTTTAATGCCGTCATCTTTCCAAACACGTTCAAAGTTAGCCGTACCAATGTCTACAACAAAGCCTGGAGATATTGTGTTACCAATAAACTCTCCTTTCTCGTCAACCGGTTGGTAGAAACCCACTTCCATGTTTGGTTTCAATACTTCACCAGATTCATTGTTGATTAACGTTTCACCGTCACCTTGAAGGGTATAAAGCGGTGCGACGGCAGCAAACTTACGCAAGCCACTCATACGGATATCATCACCATCTGGCAAGTGGAAGTCTACACCACTGATCGCAGAACGGTTTTGGATGATCGCTTTGATCTTCTCTTTTTCACCTAGTACAGATTCGATTGCAGATAGGTCCATCTCTGTTGCTGTCATACCTTCCAGAGAAAATACATCAGTTGCTAACAGCTGGTCGCCATCTTTCACAACGATCTGGTGACCGTTATCTGTTTTGTACAAAGTAAATGGGTAACTTTCACCGCTTTGGAATGAACGGTCTAAAAGAACGGTTTGAGTACGCTCTAGAGAGAGCTGGTTTTTTGCGCTGTAGTTAGTAAACGCAAGCCCGACGGTGTATGCCAGTGGGAAAAGAATGAATAAAATCATTCCGGCAATACCTGGGTAAATATAACGGTGGGCGTAAGTTTTCTTACTACCAAAAATGTAAAGTGCCAAAGCCGTTAAGATCACAGTAAGAAGCGCAAATGCGAGCTCACCGCGAGAATACATTAAAATTGTAGCGTAGCCATTAATTAAGCCAACACTACCAAGCAACCCCCATTTGATGAAGACGCTTTTACTGCTTGGAAGGCTTGATGGTGCCGGGATCGCATCTGAACCTTGAACTGACTGCATAGAGGAACCTGCTAACGATATAGATAAAAAATAGAAAAGTAAGGAGAGGTTACCCCCTCCTTAAAGGTAGAACTTGAGTATTACTTAGTCATTCGAGCTTCAGCACCTTTCAGCGCTTGATCAACAGTTTGGCGGCCATCAACAACGTTGCCGATCGCTTCTTCCATGCTGTACCAGAATGTAGTGAACTGAGGGATGTTAGGCATGATTTCACCGTTCATCGCGTTGTCCATTGTTGCGGCAATACGCGTGTCACTGTCTAGTTGACGTTGGAAAGAGTTAAGAGCAACTGCGCCTAGTGGTTTGTCATCGTTCAAGCTTTTCATACCTTCATCAGTTAGTAGGTAGTTTTCCATGAACTCAACGGCTAGGTCGCGGTTTGGAGAAGCAGTGCTGATACCACCCGCCCATACACCAACGAAAGGCTTAGACGCTTTACCGTTGAACTTAGGCAGTGTTGCAACGCCGTAGTCTACGCCTGCTTTCTCGATGTTTGCCCAGCCCCAAGGACCATTGATTGTCATTGCAACGTTACCCGCAACGAATTCAGACTCAGCAACTGAGTAGTCCATGTCTGCAGAGATAACTTTGTCTTGTACCATCTTCTCGATGAAACCTAGAGACTTTTGAACACCATCAGTCGCTACGCCCGCATCTTTAATGTCGTAACCTTCGGCTGTTTGTTTGAATGCATAACCGCCGTCAGCTGCTAGTAGAGGCCATGTGAAGTAAGCGCCGCCACGTAGAGGCCACATGATCGCTTTCTTACCGTCTTTTTGAAGCTCAGCGTTAAGTGCTGGGATTTCTTCCCAAGACTTAGGTGGGTTAGGAACAAGTGCTTTGTTGTAGATAAGAGAAACTGACTCAACCGCTACTGGGTAAGCGATTGTTTTACCTTCGTAAGAAACAGCGTCCCATGCGAAGTCTACGATACCTTCTTTAGTCTCTTTAGAAGGTTTGATATCAGCAAGAAGACCCGCTTCTGCAAAACCACCAAAACGGTCGTGAGCGTAGAAGATCATGTCTGGGCCATCGCCAGCCGCTGCAACTTGAGAGAACTTCTCTTCTAGTTTATCTGGGAAAGCCACTGTTACTTTAACACCAGTGTCTTCTTCAAAGCGTTTGCCTACTTCAGCCATTCCTTCATAAGCTTTATCGCCACCAACCCAAATAGTTAGTTGACCTTCTTCGATAGCAGCGTTTGCACCAAATGAACCCAGAGCCACAATTGTGCCTAGAGCTACAGCGCTTAGAGCGTTTTTCATGTCAATATCCTTTTTATATTTATACGTAGGGCGCATTCAATTAAGACGAGCCAGTTTTCGAGGTTATGATCTGAGAAAACAGTCCCTAACTCATCATCCTAGCCACTACGCCCTAGCTATTATGGCTTAATTTCGTGATCGTCATCCGGTCAGATTAGAGAGCGAAGTCACAAAGTGCATACTCATCGTGATCCACATCACCGTTATGTGGTGAATTTATTTGAACTGGATCGCTAATTGGGAGCAACCCCATTTATCTACTCCTCCCCTCCTACTCCCCCTCGTTAAATTTTCATTGGGAGGATGTACGATTGCGCCAATTCACCGAAACTGCATCCATCCAAGAGTGGATAGTAAGAACCCTTTACCAGCGAATGTTATGCGTGAAGCATTGTTCATTTAGTTGGCTTCACTGCCCGCTGTTGTCTTTATTAAGCATCAAGCTAAATCTGTGATTGAATCACGGGGGAGATTTAGCTGGATGTGGGGGAAATAGGCACCAGTTTGGCTATGACGGGTGGGCTTGGTTAAAGAATCCAAGTCTCACCCACTTTTTTTCTTACTCATTCAATACTTACCAATTCCTACAGTTACTGCTGACCCAAAAATTTCTTATAATGATAAGCAGTAAAACTTAAAATTTGATCGATCGAGGACTAGCTAGATGGCGAGTGTCACGTTAAAAAACGTTTATAAATCATATGGTGATGTACAGATTTCTAAGGACGTAACCTTAGACATCAACGAAGGTGAGTTCGTAGTATTCGTTGGACCATCAGGTTGTGGTAAATCGACGCTATTACGCTGTATCGCAGGTCTAGAGGACATTACGTCTGGTGATTTGTACATTGGCGACCAACGCATGAATGACGTTGAGCCTTCAAAGCGTGGCGTAGGTATGGTATTCCAATCTTACGCGCTTTACCCTCACCTTAACCTTTACGACAACATGTCTTTCGGCCTTAAGTTAGCAAACGCAAACAAAGCTGAAATCGACAAGCGTGTTGAGCATGCAGCAGAAATTCTTCAGCTTGGTCACCTTCTTGAGCGTCAACCTAAAGCACTTTCTGGTGGTCAACGTCAACGTGTTGCTATTGGTCGTACTCTAGTTTCTCAACCAAACGTATTCTTACTTGATGAGCCTCTATCTAACCTAGATGCTGCGCTGCGTGTTCAAATGCGTTCGCAAATCACTAAGCTACAACGTCAACTTGGTTGCACCATGATCTACGTTACCCACGACCAAGTGGAAGCGATGACAATGGCCGATAAGATTGTTGTTCTTGATGGCGGTTATGTTTCTCAAGTGGGTAAACCTCTTGATCTTTACCACTACCCTCAAAACCGTTTCGTGGCAGGCTTTATTGGTTCACCGAAGATGAACTTTATGTCGGTTCACATCGAGCAAGCTGAAGCTGAACGCGTACAAGTTCAACTTTCTAACGGTATGACTTTCTGGATCCCAGTTGATGGTACGACTGTCAATGCTGGTGACCGTATGTCTCTGGGTGTTCGTCCTGAGCACTTGTTGTCTGCTGAAACAGGTGACGCGACGATTGAAGCTGAAGTGATGATGGTCGAGAAACTAGGTAACGAAACTCAGGTTTACCTAAACCTCGAAAGTGCTGATGCTGACGTTATTTATCGCCAACCAGACACATTGACGATTGAATCTGGTGACAAACTAGCGATTGGTATTCCTGCGCACCGTTGTCACTTGTTCCATAGCGATGGTCGCGCATGTCGTCGCTTGTACAAAGAGTACGGCACCGACTAATCGGTTCGCCTTTTTAAGATATAACTTGCCCATATCGAATCCCTCTTACCAAGTAAGGGGGATTTTTTGTTTAAAGGCGCCAACTACTTTCGCTTTGATGGTTTAATTTTGCGCACCGCTCAGTTAGCTTTTCGCGCGGCAATAAAAAAGGCCTAGCGGATGCTAGACCTTTATTTGTTTGAGCTCAAAGCCACCCTACCTAAACGATATAGGTTGGCCCTGCAGAAACTTAGTGGATTGGCGTATCACTTGTTTTGTTGAACTGGCCAAAATGCTTTTCTAACACTTCTGGTGTTAGTTTGCCTTCCGCTTCTAGTCGCTTAAATTCAGCAACGATCGCTTTTTGCTCTTCAATTGATGGCAGTTTTACTTCTGGCTCATCGCCCATCTCTTGAGTCATCTGCTCTAGTTCTTTTTCAAAATCGCTCATGATACTTACCTAAATATTAAACCTAATCAGATTTTACTCATTTACGCTCTGTGATGCTAGAGCGATTAAGTGCAAAGCCCGAAACCAGATCAAGCTAAGGCCAGTTAGAAGAAAACAAACCCCTAAATAAAAAGAGCTGGATTCACGATTAAATGAATCCAGCTCTTCGTCTATGTCCCTTTCTAAGCCATGCTACAGCTTAAAGGAATTAAAGCTCAAAGAGATTAAAGCTTAAATGAACCAACCATCTTATCCAGACGTGAGGAAAGGTCTCGGAGCTCTTGGCTCGCTTCAGCAAGCTGCTCAGCGGTACCCGTTGTCACTTCATTGATTGCGTTAATCTCTTCAATGTTCTGGTTGATGGTGTGAACTACGGTTGATTGCTCTTCCGTTGCCGTTGCTACTTGCGTGTTACGATCGGTGATGTCTACGATGCGGTCCGAAATGCCACCCAGTACATCTACGGCTTCATCCGATGCAGCTACACCTTCAAGGGTAATGACTTTACCTGTACTCATTGCTGCTACTGCATCTTTAGCATCGCTTTGCAGTTGGTTGATCATCTTCTGAATCTCTTCCGTCGAGTCTGCCGTGCGACTTGCTAGATTTCGTACTTCATCGGCTACCACGGCAAAGCCACGGCCTTGCTCACCGGCACGCGCTGCTTCAATCGCAGCGTTCAATGCAAGTAAATTGGTTTGCTCTGAAATATCACGGATAACACCCAGAATAGAGCCGATATCTTGTGTTGTTGAAGCAAGTTGTTCAACCACTTGACCCGTACTTTCGATATCTTGAGCTAAACGGCTGATCGCGTCTTTTGCTTTGTTTACCACAGAGCGGCCCACTTCAGTATTGCCCGAAGCTTGAGTGGCCGTTTCCGCAGCCGTTGCCGCATTTGATGCAATCTCGCTGATGGTCATGCCCATTTGGTTAATGGCAGCCACCACTTGAAGGGTTTGATCACGTTGCTCTTGGCTATTATCGTGGGTGATGTGTGCTTTGTTAGAAACACTCTCTGCCGCCACTTGAAGCGCTTGGCTTGTCGAACATACTTCTTTCATAGACTCGTGAATCTTTTCAATGAATCCATTAAAGCCCTTTGAAAGCTGTGCAATTTCATCGTTGCCTTTCACTTCAATACGCTGCGCCAGGTCGCCATCACCTTCGCCAAGGTCACCGAAACGCTTAGCCAGAAGTTTAATCGGTTGAGTAATGCTGTTCGCCAGAACTACGCCCATTAGGATAAATACTAATGCCACAACCGCCGTCATGATCAGCATCTTTTGCGCTGTCGCATCTAACTCTGCAAACACTTCTCCAGTCGGAACTACACCAATAACAAACCAGTCCATGGAAGACACATACAAGCTCGCCACAAACAGCTCTTGGCCCTGGCTTTCAGTGGTAATCAGGTTAAAGCCCGACTTGTTCAATAGTTGGCTTGATTGAGGACCGTAAAGTTGTTGAAGTGAAGAATCACTGCGAGAACGCTCACGGTGAATCTGTACATCACCTTGGCTATCGGTCAAAAATACAAAGCCTGTATTTTCAATCTTGAAACCGTTCAGCAGGTTAACCATGTCATCCATCGATTTTGATAAACCTGACATCGCCAAACCAGAAGGCTGTTGGTAGTTAGCAAACATCTTCACTTCACCGTTGGCTTCTTGGAACATACTCACCATGGTTGGCTGGCCTGACTGAGTAAAACCAAAGAACCAACCGTCTTGTTGTTGGTTTAGCTGGCGTAAAAAACCATCTTGGTTCCAGTAGTAAGCTGTTTGACGGTTCGCTACCGAGGCATCATTCAGCTGATATTGGTTGCGAACATTGTTCAGTTGTTTTACCAACTTACCCTCTAACACAGCATCGCGATCTGTCGATTCGATTGCATCAGAAATGAATTCATTTGAAGCAATTTGCTCCGCCGCTAACAATAGCTGAGAGACTTCACGATCAATTTCACCATTGATTCGCTCCAACATACCGGGAAGCTCAATATCAACCAAACGGTGACTCAATACATCTCTTGCTTGCTGTTGTGCCATCGCGCCGACAATCACTGTCGATGCAAGAACCGCAAAGGTAATTCCAAGTACAACTTTTTGTTTGATACTCAGAGAGTTAGTTTTAAACATATTTGGACCTTTAAAAGAATCGCTCGTTATTGGTATACCCTGAACAGGACTTTTTTAGTGCACTCCAACAAGCAATGCACAATCTGAGTGATGTATCGGCCAAAACCAATAAAACTAGAGACTTTTATCTCAAAAAACTGCAAACATGATGTAACGACTCAATCATTTCTTGTGGGGGTTGAGATTAATTAGCTAAATACGCCCCCTTATTGATATTCACCCTTATTATCAAACCCTTTAATTTTTATCTGAGTCAGGCAGCATCACACCTTTGAGCTTTATTGTATAAAAAGTGATTGATATGATAAAAATTCACTGTTCAGTGATTTTTCTAGCTAAACACTTGTAAATCTTTCCAATTTTGAAAAAATAAATTCCGCAAATGTACTGGAACTTTTTCCTGGTAATCAGTGACCAATACTCAAAATAAGAATCAAATGGCCCCCAGAGAGTCCAAAAATGCATAAAAATAACTTCGAAATCCTTCAAAACTACTTAGAGTCTCAAATCATTGGTCAGCAAGAGCTCGTTAAGCAACTGATGATCGCCTTATTGGCAGATGGCCATATCCTTGTTGAAGGGCCTCCAGGGTTGGCAAAAACCCGCGCGGTAAAATCACTAGCTGACTGTGTCGAGGGAGATTTTCACCGTATTCAATTTACCCCTGACCTATTGCCTGCCGACCTAACTGGTACCGATATTTTCCGTCCAGAAACGGGAGAGTTCACCTTCCAATCTGGCCCGATTTTTAACTCGTTAATTCTAGCGGATGAGATCAACCGTGCTCCGGCGAAAGTACAAGCCGCTATGTTAGAAGCTATGGCTGAGAAGCAGGTGACCGCAGGTCGAAAAACCTATGCTCTACCGGACCTGTTTTTGGTAATGGCAACGCAAAACCCGATTGAGCAAGAAGGTACTTACCCGCTACCAGAAGCTCAATTAGACCGTTTCTTGCTGCATTTAGAAGTGGCTTATCCAGACATGGAAAGTGAACTTGAGATCTTGCGCCTAAACAGAGGCGAAGCTCAAGGCAACCAACCTGTTCAACCAGAGCCTATTTCTCAACAAACTATCTTCGAAGCTCGCCAAGAAGTGCTCAACATTCACATGGCAGACACCATCGAGCAGTACATTATTCGACTGGTTATGGCGACTCGCCAACCTAAGCAATACAGCGACCAACTTGATCAATGGTTAGATATGGGTGTCAGCCCACGTGCAACTATTGCTTTAGACCGATGTGCTCGAGCGCACGCATGGCTAGCAGGCCGCGATTACGTAACACCGCAAGATGTTCAAGCTATGGCATTCCCTGTATTACGCCACCGTCTACTTCGCAGTTACCACGCACAAGCTGAAGGAGTTACGGCCAATCAAGTAATTACACACCTTATCTCACTGGTTGGCAGCGCATAGGTGATACGCGTATGAATAACCAACTACCCAACCATAGTGACGGTGTCACGTTAAATCTGGACGAACTGCTGCAATACAAAGCGCAGTCTGTTCGATGGTTGCCTCCAGCCAAGAGTCTTTGGTCGCAACTTAACGGTCAACACGAGAGCAACCGTAAAGGTCGCGGGATGAACTTCTCTGAGGTTCGTCAATATCAGGCGGGCGATGACATCCGCAGCATTGATTGGCGCGTAACGGCTCGAACAGGGAAGGCACACACCAAACTGTTTTCTGAAGAAAGAGAACAGCCTGTGATTTTGTTCTTAGATCTGTCGAGCAGTATGATTTTCGGCTCAACCTTGTTGCTTAAATCGGTTCAACTCGCGCACTTTGCCAGCCAGCTTTGTTGGTTAACCGTCGCTCAAAAAGACCGTATTGGTGCAGTGATAGATACTGGCCAAGAGATCATTGAGATTAAACCGAGTGCTAGCAACCATGCTCCACTGCGTATTTTACAAAAAGTCATAGAAATCAATAACGCAGCGCTGACCAACCAAGACAATCACAGCGACACAACCTTAGATCATGGGCTGAAGTCTCTACAACAGCTCTGTCCAAAAGGCAGTGATATTATTATCCTTAGTGACTTCGTCCGTTACCGAGAAAGTGACTACTCACTTATCAGCCAAATTCGCAGGCACAATAGAGTGCGTCTAGTTCATTTTTACGACCCTTTGGAGCAAGGTGAAACTACCTACAAAGGATCTAAACAGGTGACCGATGGCGACAAAACTCAGTGGTTCAACTTCTCTTCCAATAAAGAAAAGGAAAAGCTTAACCAAGCGTTTTCATTAAAGAAGCAGCAGTTGCAGAAACTTAGTTTATCTCTCGCGATACCTTATAGCTCTCTGTCTAGTGCGCAGTCACTAATGAGCCAGATATCAGGATCTCAGTCATGAATCAGTCCTTAGATTTAAGCCCTGTCATTGCGCCAGATGCACCGACTTGGTGGCCTTTGGCATGGGGCTGGTGGGCGGTAGGTATCACGGGCATCGTTCTGATCGTCTTAGTGTTTTTCATTGTAAAACGCAGACAAAAGAACCAATGCGCGAAGAACGAAGCACTTGCTTGCTTTCGTAATAGTCAGCCTTCAAATACCTTGTCTCCGAGTGCAGCTCAAGACATCGTTCGTCAGGCAGCACTAAGCTATTTCCCACGCGACAAAGTGGCAGGCTTATCTGGCGATGATTGGTTGGCGTTCTTAGATGCGCAATTGGCGAAGCCGTTATTCGCCGCAAAACAATCGCAATGGCAACAAGCGCTCTACCAAGATACAGCCTTAATGAGCGACGAACAGAAAAAGGCTCAACAGCAATTGGTTAATGACTGCGAAATCTGGCTTCGTAAAGCCCTTCCTCCAAAGCGAGGTCGTTATGACTGATCTTTTAAACACGAGCTTACTAAATATTGAATTCGTTTGGTGGTGGATGTTTTTCCTCGCGCCACTGCCGGTTCTCGTTTACTTGTTCTCTCCTAAGGCGGAATCGAACAATGCCCTAAGGCTTCCATTTCTGCCCGAGGACAACAATACCAAAACGCCGAGCAGTCGCTTACCCAAAGCCTTGTCGGTCATCATCTGGCTTTTATTGGTAACGGCGATGGCACGCCCAGTTTGGTACGGTGAACCGGTTGAGTTTCAACCAAAACACCGAGACTTGATGCTGGTTGTCGACCTCTCCTACTCGATGAGCCAAGAAGACATGCAGTTCAATGGCGAATACATCGATCGCTTATCTGCGGTGAAACATGTATTGAGTGACTTTATTGAGCGACGAAAAGGCGACCGAGTTGGACTGGTGTTATTTGCTGATCACGCCTACTTGCAGACGCCACTGACGTTAGACAGAGACACGCTCTCACAACAACTCAATCAGGCTGTGCTAAAGCTGATCGGTACTCAAACTGCGATCGGTGATGGTATCGGCCTTGCCACCAAAACCTTTGTCGACAGTGACGCCCCTCAGCGTGTGATGATCCTACTCAGTGACGGCAGCAATACCGCGGGCGTATTAGATCCACTAGAAGCGGCGGATATTGCTAAGAAGTACAACGCGACGATTTATACCGTAGGTGTCGGTGCGGGCGAAATGATGGTCAAAGAGTTCTTCATGACTCGTAAGGTCAATACTGCTCAAGACTTAGATGAACGCACGCTAATGGAAATCGCCAAGCGCACTGGCGGTCAATACTTCCGAGCGCGAGACAGCAAAGAACTGGCAACGATTTACGACACCATCAACCAGTTAGAACCCGTGACGAACGCCACTAAGATATGGCGACCGCAACAAGAGTGGTTCGTATGGCCACTGTCTGCGGCAATGTTCTTCGCATTTATGCTGTTAGCCATTAGGAGAAACAATGTCTAACTTTACTTTTATCTACCCATATTGGTTCTTGGCTCTTGCCGCGCTGCCCGCTATTTGGTGGCTTAGCAAAAGACAATCGAAGCAAGGGTTATTGGCGTCACACATCGCCCGTTATCTGGCTCCTGAATCGAGTAAACCCTCGAAAAACCGCAGTACTTACTTTGGTATTTGGTGGATAGTCGGCGTCATCGCGTTAGCTGGACCAAGCTTTGAAAAAAATGAACAGCCGAGCTTTGAAAAAACGCAGGCGCGAGTTGTGATCATGGATATGTCGATGTCTATGTATGCCACTGACATTAAGCCAAACCGTTTAACACAGGTGCGATACAAGGCTCTGGATCTGCTTTCGTTATGGAAAGAAGGCCTAACGGGAATGGTGGCCTACGCAGGTGATGCTTACACCATTAGTCCGCTAACGTCTGACATCAACACCATCAAGAACCTCGTACCCAATCTATCACCAGATATCATGCCCTTCCAAGGCGGCAATGCAGCATCGGCAATTAAGCTTGCGATTGAGATGATGACTCGTGCTCATGTCTATAAAGGCGATCTGGTACTGATTGCTGATGATATTGATGGTCAAGAGAAGAAAGATATCGACTCGCTACTCTCTGGTAGTAATTGGACGTTATCAGTCTTGGCTGTAGGTACGGAAAGTGGCGCGCCAATCTCTCTACCAAGCGGGGCGATGCTGAAAACAGATTCAGGGCAAACCGTGGTGGCAAAAACTAACTTAGACAATATGCGCGACCTGACCCGTCGCTCTGGTGGCACCTTCACCGAGGTGCAATTTAATAACTCAGACGTTGAGCACATCGCGAGTTATCTCGACCGAGTTGCGACAACTTCAGAGGTGACTAAAACCAATAACTCGCTCAACACCAGAGTAAACAACGGTTTCTGGCTATTGCCGTTTCTGTTATTTCCTGCCCTTGGCCTATTTCGAAAAGGGGTCATTTGGTGTGGCCTAGCACTGCTTGTCTCGTTCAGCCAACCGAATACTGCGTTTGCAAACCCTTGGAAAACCGATGACCAAGTAGGTTATCAGTTGTATCAAGATGAGGACTTTCAACAAGCTGCAGAGAAGTTCGATCAGCAAGAATGGAAAGGCATTGCGCAATACAAAGCCGGTGATTTCGAAGCGGCCGAACAGACGCTGCAAGGTCTTTCTGGCGAAGATGCTCGCTATAACCTCGCCAATGCACAAGCAAAGCAAGGCAAGTACGACCAAGCGATTGAAGAGTATCAACGTATTCTAGAAAGCAACCCTGAACATGCTTATGCGAAGAAGAACCTAGAGATTGTCGAACAGGCTCAGAAGCAACAGCAACAGCAACAGCAACAGCAACAGCAACAGCAACAGCAACAGCAACAGCAACAGCAACAGCAACAGCAACAGCAACAGCAACAGCAACAGCAACAGCAAGACGATTCTGAGTCCAAAGACCAAAACGAACAAGACCAAGGTCAGCAAGATGATTCTTCGCAAAGCTCGCAGGATCAACAACAAAGCTCAGCTGACAATGGGAAGTCGCAAAGTCAAAGCGGCAGCCAAGATCAAAGCAATAAACAAGATCAAAGTGAAAACCAAGATCATAATACTGACCAAAGCCAAGCTGATAGTCGCTCTGATTCCAAGACGGATGAAGAAAACGACAAGCAAGCTGTGCAACAAAACAAACCGGATCAAGCAGATAAACAGCCACAGGACAAGGGTGACTCAGTATCTCAGGCAGCCCAAGAACAAGAGGCTGCTAAGGAAGACACTGATAACAACGCTCAACAAGCTGCCGCACAAGTATCAGGTCAACCTATGTCGAGCGATCCTGATATGCGAAAACTTGAGCAAGTAGAAAGCGCGCGTGATCCGAGCCAACTGCTTAAAGCGCAAATGATTTTACAAGCACGACAAAAAAGTGCTCCCAACAACCAAAACAAAAAGTGGTAACCATGCGATTTTTAAACAAGCCATTTTTATCAATGCTACTGACACTGCTAATCGGTGTTTTCTCATCACACTCTGTATTCGCAGCGACTGCTGTTGCGAGTGTTTCGCAAAACAGTGTTACCAAAGATGAAGTCTTCCTACTTAGAGTGGCGACCGATAAAAAAGTATCGTCCGGTGCTTTAGACCTGACCTCCCTTCAGAAGAATTTCTACGTCGGCACACCAAGCTTTGGGTCATCGATGCGAATCGTCAATGGTAGCCGCACTGTGTCTAGCGAGTGGAATATTACCCTTGCCCCGCTTCGATTAGGCCGATTAGATATTCCTAGCTTTGATATTGAAGGCGCGAAAACTAAGCCGATCACCATCAACGTTGCGGTTAATAAAGCCGCTCCAAAGCAGAGTGATATGGCCGAGTTTCAACTTAATCTGAGTAAAGACTCGCTATACCCTCAAGAGGTCGCGGAGCTTGATGTAAAACTTATCATTAAGGCTGATCCTAGAAGACTGCAAGATCCTAAAATTGCGCCACCAAGTTCAGCGCAATTAGACGTGGAACCGATTGGAGAGTCTAAGCAATTTCAAGATGTTATCAACGGACAAGAAGTCACGGTTGTTCAGCAATCTTTCCATATATCGTCACAGCAAGCAGGACAATTTCAGCTTCAAGGGCCAAAGTTAACCGGTGCTGTTGTTTACTCAACCAACAACTCAAGCACAACGCGCCTTTTCCAGCTCGACACGCCTGTTGAAACCTTAGATATAACAGTGAATCCTGTCCCAAAAGGCTATCAAGGTGAGTGGTTGCCAACATCGAACTTTAAACTGATACAACAATGGTCAGATAGCCAAGGCAACGAGCTGACAGATAGCAATGCTTTAGGTGGCGACAAGCAGAATATTGAAATGGAAGCCGGTGATTCGTTAACTCGTACCATCACCATGACAGCCAGCAACTTGACCCAACATCAATTGCCAAAACTGAACATCACCTACCCTAAAACGGTGCGTGTTTATGAAGAAAAACCACAATTTGGCACCACTCAATCCGGTGATGCTGTCGTTGTTTACAAGCAAGTCTTGATTCCGAAAGAGGCTGGAAAGATCTCGCTTCCTGATGTTTCTCAAGCTTGGTTTAGCACTGACTCACAATCACAAGAAATCAGTAAAGCTCTTGGTCTTGAGTTGTCGGTTCAGGCAAGTGAACGCGCTAGCTCAAGCTCGCCAGCGCCTGTTATGGAGACACAAACTCAGCAAGCCAGCCCGACGATTGTTACCGTTGAAAACCCTGGAATGTGGCCTTACCTAACCGCGCTATTTGCTGCTTTATGGGTAATTAGCTCTGCGGTTGCTTTTTACTTCTGGTCACGCCGCGGTACAGCAGTAAAACCAAAGCAAAAAGATGAACGTCAATCCGATACGGCAGAAGCACTTATTGCCGCTCTGAAAATGAAAGACGGTGTGAAGACGAGAACTTTGTTCGAACAGTGGAAAACAGAAAACCCAGACTTGAGTGATGAGACGTTAGAAACAATCGAAGCTGAGCTCACCAAGCTAAATCAGAGCCTCTATGCTGAAGCTGGCTCACCAAGTCAGTCATGGGATCCTTCTGAGGCAATCAAAGCGGTTAAGAAGCCAAAACGCATCTCGAACAAAGCACACAAGAGCACATTAGAAAGGCTTTAATTAACCAGCGTTCTAAGTAAGCAGAAAGCTAGTTAAACAGAAAGTCTAAGTAAACAAAAAAGAACGAAGCCGTGATGACCACATTGTGATCATCACAGCTTCAATCGTTTTGAGACCGGAAAAATAAACGCCAAACTAAATCAGTGGCGTCGCGACCTTTCTTCGCTTTAGAGCAGATACAATTCGATTTCGCCCTGAGTCTTTAGCTTGATACAAGGCTTTGTCTGCCTTGCCATACAGCAGATCGAAATCGAATTGATGTTGGTCTGAGGTTATCGAGGCATAGCCGACAGATGCGGTTAAATACTGGCTGGTACTGCTTTCACAATGAAGGATCTTCGCCTCTTCAATGCATTTTCTGATCGACTCTGCACGCTGTTTAGTTTCAGAGTGATGAGTGCCGATCATCAACAACATAAACTCCTCACCACCAATACGACAAAAAGTTTCCTTATCGCTATGAACATGGGCATTAAGTATCTTGCCGATGGTGCGCAGAGCAGCGTCACCTTCTGTATGCCCGTAAACCGTGTTGTACAAACCAAAGTGATCAAGGTCAACAAGAATGAGTCCAAACGTGACTTCGTGCTCTGTGGCAAATGCCCCTTGATCATCACAATTGAGATCATCTAAAACCTGCGACAACATACGACGATTTCCAAGGCGTGTCAGAGGGTCAAGCTTAGAGATGATATCCAACTGCTCATTGGCTCGTTCAAGCTCTTGAGTGCGCTTACTGACCTCTTGCTCTAGCGTCTCATTGAGCTTTTTGAGCTCCTCTTGCGCCATAGTTCTCTGTAGCACCTCAGCTAAACTCGAAGCGAAGATACGTATCACTTCACGCAGTTGTGAGGTTAAAGGGCTGCGAGTTAACAAATTATCCGCGGCAATAAACGCAATCGGCTCACCCGTATTGGTAGTGAGCATCGTCATTGCCGTCCAACCGACACCTACAATATTAAAATCGTGATAGATAGGCACGGATTCTTCAAAGGCGACTTGATTAGGACAGGCACGTGCTGCGGCGACAATGTCACGCCCCACCAGCTCAGAGCGATAATAAGATTCATCGACAATGTCGCCTTTTATGTCAGTGCCCCACGTGCCTTGCATGTAACTGCAATTTTTATCGGTGAGGAAAACCGCCAATCGATCAATGCCTAAATGCTGAATCGCAAAGCTTACCGCCGATTTGCACACTTCACTGACGCTATCGCAACGAGACAGCTCCACCATACTTGAGTGCAGCATGCGTATATTTTGTTCTTGGCGCTTGCGAATGTAGATCTGAGAAAGCAGAGAGCCAAAGGATTCAAGCATCTGCTTTTGATAATTGGTGATGGGTGAACGGTGAATGTAGTTATCCATCGCAATCCATCCGACGGGTTTATCGCCTTCACGTAAGATAAGCATTCCATTCCATCCCTGCCCTACCACTTTTCCTTCGGTGTAGAGAGGGGCTTGCTCGATAACAATAAGGTTGGTGTGATTGTCAGACAAGGCCTCAATATATTCGGCTTCAAGCTGGTGTAAGTCATATTGAGTATGGTGCTCACTGTTGGTCTTACCGGACTCATCAGTGCCGTATGTCCCGCTAAAACATCGCTTTTTCATATCCAATAACATGAAGATTGCACGATCAAATCCTAACCGATCACGAATTGCCTCAACCGAGGCTTTATATAACGCATCCAAAGAGTCAGGATTGGAGAGCTCTAATGCCACCTGATGAACGAGTTTCATGTTCTCAACAAATAGCTCACGCAGCTTAATTTCATCTAGGTACTGTGCTTCACGCGTGTCGCGGTGTTTGATCTCCAGCGCGGCGTTCTTTTCTGCACGAATGCATTGCCAGCGGGCTGCTGCAAGTTGAAGGACATCAAGATCTTGGTCAAAGGTTTGGTTGATCTGCTCCGCATTGCAATTTTGAACAATTAAATAAGTTCTGCAGGCAGGCGCGTTGTCGAGCATCATGATGAATGACTCCCCACCTAATACCTTCATGTGCTCCCACTTACAGGTATTGATAGACATTGGGAGCACGCCATCTGCGGTATCGAATTGAGAAACCCAAGGCCAAAACGTCGCAGGATAATTCGCCAATGAGGTTAGCTCACCATAAGAAAATAAGGGTAACGAATCGCCTTCCGGTATCGGTTCTGCAAATATCCCCATCCCTTTTGGCGCGAGTACCTTAGCAAGGTAATCAAAAAGAAACTCTGCCAATAAACGGTGGTCGCGAGTAGCAGATATTTGTTTTGCAAAGGCTTTAACAGGCACGCTTCCGTCCATTGGTGATTAAGAGTGAAGCAAAAATACCGAAGCATTGATATGCAATCAATGTAACTAAAAATGAGATGTTAAGCGGGTCGCAATTTCAATTTTTACATTATCACAAGCATGAGAAGGACGACAAAAATGGGATTTTCTGCCCAAAATTTCATCGACATTAGGACTTTTTTAGAGACATAAAAAAGCCCCACCTAAAGTGGGGCAAAACTTCCATCGCTTATAGTTATAGTGATAATTCTGTCGATCTATTCGATTATCTAACCTGCGTTTCAGTTAGCGTACTGTCCTTTTAAAAAACTAAAGCAGCACTGAGTTAATCGAATTAACCAAAGTCACCGTTTACGTAACCTTTAGTACGATCATCTTTTGGTTCGCTGAAGATAACACTCGTTTCGTTGTGCTCTACAAGCTCTCCCATTAGGAAGAAAGCAGTACGGTCTGAGATACGACGCGCTTGCTGCATTGAGTGCGTTACGATAACGATAGTGAAGTCTTTCTTCAGGTCTTCCATCAATTCTTCAATCTTGTGTGTCGCGATTGGATCGAGTGCCGATGTAGGTTCATCCATCAGGATTACATCCGGTTCCATTGCAATCGTACGAGCGATACATAGACGCTGTTGCTGACCACCAGACAAACCAAATGCGTGTGCTTTAAGACGGTCTTTCACTTCGTCCCAAAGTGCCGCACTGCGTAGTGAGCTTTCTACTACTTCATCAATGTGTTTCTTGTCTTTGATACCTTGAGCACGTAAGCCGTAAGCGACGTTCTCGTAGATGCTCATTGGGAATGGGTTTGGCTTTTGGAATACCATGCCTACGCGAATACGCAGGTCAGCCACATCAATGTTACCGTAGATGTTCGTGCCATCCATATCCAGCTTACCTTTAATAGTAACGCCTTCAATTAGGTCATTCATGCGGTTCAAACAACGTAGCAGTGTCGATTTACCACAACCAGATGGGCCAATCAGAGCCGTTACCTGACGCGTTGGAATTGGCAGGTTAATAGACTTAAGCGCTTGGTTGTCACCGTAAAACAGATCTAGGTTCTCAATATCAAATTTGTTCATTTTCGTATTCTCTAAATTCTTAAATTCGTGTCTAACTTGATGCTTTCTTTATCACGGGGGCTCTTTTTATTGTTGAGCCAGCTAATGAGCTTAGTAAGTTGCCGTGTTGAAGCGTCTCGCAATCAGTTTTGTAACCATGTTGATCAAGAGAACCAATACGATTAGGACTGTTGCCGTGCCGTAGGCTTGGTTCCACTCATCGATAGTAAATAGCTCTGTTGTCAGCTTATATAGGTGAACCGTTAGTGTACGGCCAGAATCGAATACCGATTCAGGAACACGTGCCACCATACCTGCTGTTAAGAATACAGGTGCTGATTCGCCAATTACACGACCAATACTAAGAATGACCGAAGTTAAGATACCTGGCATTGCGCTTGGTAAGATCAAACGCCAGATAGTGTAGATTTTTGAAGCGCCAAGGCCGTATGAACCTTCACGATAAGTTTGTGGTACTGACATCAATGCTTCTTCTGTAGTACGAATGATTACAGGAAGAATCAGGATACTTAGTGTTAGTGCACCCGACAGAATCGAGAAGCCAAGACCAAGAATCGAAACAAAGAAGGTCATACCGAACAGACCAAAGATAATCGATGGAATACCGGCTAAAGATTCGGTACAGAAACGAATCACTTTAACCAGTTTACTGCCCACTTTAGCGTATTCGGTTAGGTATATTGCCGTCATGATGCCGAGTGGCGCCGCCACTGCAATCGATGCGATTACCATGTAGATCGTGGCAATGATCATTGGGAAAATGCCACGTTCTTCACCGGTTCGAGTGTAGTCGTCGGTGATGAAGTTCCAGTCTACGTATTGCAGGCCATTCGATAGGATGTACCAAATGATCCAGAATAAGAAACCAACGGTGACTGCTGCTGCCGCCCAGATAAAACCTTTCAAGATATTATCTTTTGTTTGACGTGCTTGTTTTAGTTTTACGCGATCCATATTACTTATCCTCGCCTACTTCGTTTTTTCACGATTAAGATAAAGCAGAGCACCATTCAACATCATGATGAATACCAGAAGCACAACGCCGGTTGCGTACAGTGCACTCGCGTGAATACCACTTGCGTAAGACATTTCAATAGCAATATTTGCGGTTAGCGTACGAGCCGAATCCAAAATACCTTCTGGCATTGCTGGCGCATTACCCATCACCATGATGATTGCCATCGTTTCACCCAGTGCACGACCGATACCCAGAATCACACCAGTCATAATGCCTGAACGTGCAGCAGGAACGAGTAACTTAAAAATCGTGTAGATTTTCGAAGCACCCAGTGCAAGTGAACCTTCTTTGTACGTACGAGGTACAGCGCGGATCGAAGTTTCAGAAACCGTAATAACGGTAGGAAGAATCATGATACCCAGAACAATGATACCCGCGAAGATAGTGTTACCCGCTGGTACTTGGAAGATGTTCTGAATCATAGGAACGATGATTACTAGACCAAAGAAGCCGTAAACTACCGACGGGATACCCGCTAGAAGCTCAACTGCTGGTCGAATAATATCGGCAAGACGCTTTGGTGCAATCTCAGCAATAAAAATAGCGGTTAATACACCGACGGGTACACCAACAACTACAGCGCCAAGTGTCGAGACAATCGATGCAACAATCATGGTTGCAACGCCGAATAGAGCTGGCGGTAACCAATCCACACCCAGAACGATGCCAGAAACACCAGCCTCTTGGAATGCAGGGATACTCTCTGCAACGATAAAGTAAGCGATAACGGCTAGTGATACGATGCCGATTACAGCACTCGATAAGAACAAGCCGTGGAAGATTCTTTCTCTCCAGTCGATGCGCTTCTTAGCACGTAGACTTGGCTTGTTGATTTGAGTCGCTTCAGTATTCATAAGCTTTTCACTATTTGCGATGGTCATATATAAAATCTCAAACTTTGTGGCTCAACAAGAGCTCGAAATAGACAAAGTTGAAAGAAAAGGCTCAGCCTAAGTTAGGCTGAGCAATAATTAAGTGTTGGTCAGTTAAGATTAGTTAACTGTGATGTAGCCTTTCTTGTCAGCGATAGCTTGAGCTTCATCTGCAACCATCCAATCTAGGAATTGTTGAGTTTCAGCTGTTGGAGCGCCGGCTTTGTAAAGAACTAGGAAAGGACGAGCAACTTTGTAAGAACCGTTCTTTACGTTCTCAACTGATGCTGCTGCGCCATCGATAGTTAGAGCTTGAACTGTGTTATCTACAGTACCAAGAGAGATGAAGCCGATAGCGTATGGGTTGCTTGCTACAGAAACTTTAAGTGCGCCGTTACCGTTTGCAACTTGTGCACGTTGAGAGATAGCCGATACTTTCTTGTCGCCAATCTTCTTCTTAAGCTTCATGATGTCTTCGAATGCACCACGTGTACCAGATGCAGTATCACGAGTGATTGCTACGATTGGCTTGTCAGCACCACCAACATCTTTCCAGTTAGTGATGTCGCCTTTGTAGATTGAAGTGATTTGCTCAGCTGTAAGAGCAGATACTTCGTTATTTGGGTTAACAACAACTGCGATACCGTCACGAGCGATAACGAGCTCTTTCAGGTCAGCTGTTTTCTCTTCTTCTTTTAGGTCACGAGAAGAGATACCAAGGTCAGCACTTCCATTTTTTGCTGCTTTGATGCCTGCAGAAGAACCTGGTGCTTGAATTTCGATGAACACTGGTTCGCCTTTATTCATGTAGGTTTCTGCAAAAACTTCAACCAGTGGAGAAGCACTGTTAGAGCCAACTACAGAGATAGTTTCTTTAGCTGAAGCTGTATTCACTGTTAGAGCGCCTAGTAGTGCGATTGCACCGATAACTGTCTTTTTCATCACAAATTTCCTTTAGTGGCGTTATTGCCGTAATGTTTTGCTTGAACGAGGCCTACTTTAGAATCCGAATGTGACAGTTGTGTTTCACTTAATTGAAGCCTATATGACAACTACAATTTATTTTCTTGTTTTCCCCCTACCAAATAGCCTTGAAGTAAAAAATTAGCCTCACTCATAGGCACTGAATATTCATTCCAACTTATTTAAGCTAAACCGCTCAATATCTCGCCCCCTGTCATTACCTAATACCGCACAAAGTTCCTCGTCAAATAACCCTATCTTAAAAATGGCTAAAGCCTTGTTTGTACGATAAATAATCAGAATTTATGAAATATCTATCGCATATATAAAAATAGCATCTATTACTGATTGAATTGTCATTCTCAATAGTTAGAATCACTGATTAATAACAATAATAACAATTGCTTCTGCTCATTTACTTATTCATAGAAGGACAATACATGCGCCAACTTCTCAGTGGCTTATCAATCAAAATACAAATTCTGATTCCAGTACTCTTTTCCGTCGTACTACTTTTGACGGGTGTCATTATCGGTGGTGACAAACTGGAAAATGCTTTTAAAGATGTATCAACAGCAACAGATCAGCTGATTCTACATAAAGAAGAACTTAGCGAGATCGTCGACAACAGCTACGGTATGCGCATCAAGGCGATCTATAGCTTATTTAATCCTGACGACGTCAAAACGCTTGTCGAAACGCTAAATCAAAAACGTGACCAAAATACTCGTCTACTGAACTCGCTTGATACCGTACCAGGCATGCAAGATGAAGTAGCCGCAATGAGCAAAGCGATGAATCACTACGTTGACTTTTCTCGCACCACCATGCTTCCTCTATTGAGAGCGAAACACGGCGATGCATCACTCGCTTCAGATTTTGATAACCGCTACCAGATTGCAATCGACCAATACCGTCACGCGGGTAATGAAATGGTGCAAGCAATCAACACGCTTTCTAAAAAACTCAACTTACTTGCCACCCAGGAAGTCGACACCAATGGCCAACAGCACACCAGCACACTCAATACCGCGACTATTGCGCTGTTAGTGATTCTTTCAATCGCATTAGTCATCAGTTGGACGCTTGCTGGCATCATTGTTAAGCCGCTTAGCAATATCCAAGAAACCATGCGTGAAGTAGCAAAAGGTAACCTGTTAGTAAAAGCCGAAGAACATGGCGACAACGAGATATCGCGCCTTGCCCAAGACGTAAACAAATCAGTTGAGCAATTGCGTGACACAGTAAGTTCACTATCTCGAATCAGTATTGAAGTTGCATCTGCGTCGACAGAACTAGCTGCAGTAATGACGCAATCAAGTGCAAACTCAGATCAAGAGAAACAAGAAGTGGAGCAGGTTGCTTCTGCCGTGAACCAACTTGAGAGCACAGCAGCACACGTTAACGAGAATGCGGTACAAGCCGATTCAGCGTCTAAGCAAGCCGACGAAATGGCGACACACAGCATGAGCTTGTTTAATGAAAGCAACCAAGCTAACGAGCAAATGGCGATTCAGCTTAGCGAAGCGGCAAACGTTGTAGGCACGCTAAAAGAGCACTCTGAACAAATTGGTAAAGTGATTGAGGTGATTCAAGGCATCTCTGAGCAAACCAACCTGCTTGCGCTTAACGCGGCAATTGAAGCAGCTCGCGCAGGTGAAAGTGGCCGTGGTTTTGCAGTTGTTGCCGATGAAGTTCGAATGTTGGCAGCCCGCACACAAGATTCAACCAAAGAGATCCAAGCGATTATCGAAGGTTTGCAGGTTCAATCAGGTAATGCCAATGAGAGCATGAGCAGCTCACTGTCTATGTTAGAGCACAACCAAACGCTCTCGGGTGAGGTAAGCGCGGCCCTTTCAGGTATTGCTAACTCAGTAACCGACATGACAGAAATAAACACTCAGGTTGCCTCTGCCGCAGAAGAACAAAGCCAAGTGACTGCAGACATCAACCGTAATATCTCAAACATCTACAGCTTGGTAAGCCAAAACGTAACCGGCATTACCCAAGCCGCAGCAGCGAGCCACGAGCTATCGAACCTAGCCGAACAGCAAAAACAGCAGTTGGACTATTTTAAGGTATAGGGTTTAAGGTGTAAGCTTCAAGATCTAAGTTAAGACCTATATACCAGAACCTAAAAGGCCGTGGAAAACCACGGCCTTTTTATTTACGCATTAAGAACTAAATCATTCTGCAACTAATAAGACGCTAAATTTATATTGTGCGGCGTTGTACTGGTAAACCTCACCATTGATTGAATCAAACGTCATCACGCTCTGACCATCACTCGCAGGAGTTGAACTCCATATAAACGAAGCTAAGTTTCCAGCTTCAACGTTAAACGTATCACCGAACACCTTGTGACTTATTGCTGGAGAGTGGCAAGCCACTTCTTTTAATGACACTAACTCTTTGATGTTTGGCATGCGCCACTCTTTTACACCTGAGAACTGATGCAACGCATGGCTGCCACTCTGGTCATTAATTGATTCAACCATAGAAAGCGCACTCTGCCAGTGGTACGTTTCAGCTGGCCCACTACAAGCTAATGTCTTCGTATCCCAAGTTTTACCCAGTTGGCAACGCATCCAAGTTAGCCCTGTCAGTTCATCGCTAAACGTCCCATTATCATTCGCAACATAACGCGTGCTCGGAGCCGATTTTTCCATATCTAAACTGCACTCTTGTGCCATTGCACCCGCAGAAAACAGAGCCATTAAAGTGATGGAGAGTAAATTTTTCATGTCTATTTACCTTGTAGTGAAACTAAACGAACTGGGAATTGGTACGAGTCATAATTATCTGAAGAATCAACATCACCTGAATAGATCTCTATAGAACCAACAACCCCTCTATCTGAGCCCTGGGTTCCAATCTCGTTATAATAGAAGCCACCTTCAACAGCAGTGTTTGTATATTGACTATAAGTAATGGATTGAGTCCATACCGAGCCAGTGTAAGTCGTATAGTCAATACCAAGGGTTTGATGTGGGAAGTACTTGTAAGTTAAACCATAAACTTCACCATCCGAGTTGGTTTCGGTCTCACCGAAGTCGAGCACGTTGTAGAATTCATTGAACGTTGGCAAGCGCCAATCTGACTTACCGCATAAGTTCATTGCATTGATATGTTCAACGTAATCTTGAGTGGTACATACCGCATCACCTTTTGTTTTACACGTCGCTAAATCAACATCTTGATCGTAAGGCGTTACTCGTCCAGGTAGCTCAAGCGCTAATATGCGATCTTTATGTTGAATAGAGCTTTCATCATCCGTTTTCGATTCCCAAATCAAGCCACTGCGTTGATCCAAAACACAAGACCACTCCGCTGCATCATCAGCAAGCACCTGGCCATTTGAATCTAACTTTGCGAACTGGAAACCATTACCGGTATTGGTATTCAGCTCTGTTTTATCAAAGCCGTATTCTGCATCTTGACCTGGGAATGAACTCTGTGGTTCAACGACATTTTGTGTGTCATCGATATCTGAGAAATAGCGTAAAACACCCGTATCATTCAATGCTGTCGCAGCTTTTAGCTCTCCTTCGAGGAAATTTGCAAAAGCAGTAACTTGGTCATTATCTAGTACTCCACCCACATAATCGGCCGCACTCTTATCAAATTTCGCACTCAATTGAGCCAGCATGAACGCGCGATTAGAGTGCTTAAACGCCTTAATTGTTGATACGACATTTTGTTCCAGACTCGCGAGTTCAGATGCAGATAAATCGTCTTGGATATCGCCAGAGATCGTAATGCCACTTTTCGCCAACTGCGCTTTTAATTTGTTGTTTGCCTCAGCTACCGTTAACCCGTCTGCGACATAACCCGCCAATAGTGAACTGATACCATTAATCTCATTTCCCGTATTTTTTTGAAGACCGGGAGCGGCAATATAAGCGTAAGAAGATGCAGAGCTGCTCGTGCTATTTGCTGTAATCCCCGTATCCACCTGAGCTAACAAAGGAACCGATAAAATCGACTTCTTAGTGCTGGTGATACTAAATTCGCCATTCGCGTTAGCCGTCGAACTTGGCTCTCCACTATCACACATGTAGTTTTGATTTATGTCTGCACAGACCTTACTTTGCAAATCTACATTCTGTGCTGTCACTGTACCTGACACGGTATAGGTTGGTGCTGCAGATGCAGAGGTGTCGGAACCGCCCGAACCACCGCAGCCAGCAAGAGCCAAAGAGATGGCCAAAATTGTCAATTGAGGTTTCATAGAGTTATCTTCTTGTTTTGTTTTTAAAGAGCCTTGCCATTAGAGACAAGTAACGCGTACCAAATGACCTGCCGAACGAGAGCAAGGACATGAATAGAATTGATATGAGTGAAGCAGAACCACCAGAAGAGCCACTGGTAGCTGTTGGTTCTTGTGGTGAAGTCGTTGTTTCTCCACATTCGTATTTCGAAATCGTGCCAAGCCCCCACCGTTTTAAGTGCCCAGTTTCACCATTTACGTAATCGGCGATTTCTAAACGCCAAGACCCGTTAATAGGCTCACCCTTAAACGAATCAAGGACCGAGTCATGTTTAAGCGTGAAGTAACCATCAAAGCCAGAAAATCGCGTCGATTTATGGTTAAGTAAATCGACTCGTGTTCCCTTCGGTGAAATCAGGGTGACCACTAAATCACTCAATCGAGGATGCTCGATCTCTAGGTACACTCCGAAATTGTCGTCTGCAGTTTGAGTCGTTCCATTTAGAGTGAAATTGAATGTCTTAAAGCCAACGATCGGCTGATTGGTCGAACTAAACCGGCTATCGGGAAGATAACTGTTTACTTCTTTGATATCGGATTCGAGTACAGGTAAACCATATACAAGAGATAAATCATGCTTCCAATTGTGTGATTTGAGGGCGTCGCTGTATCGATAGTCGACACTAGTATTCATGGCGACTGAAGAACCACACATCTCGCCTGTCGGAAGTGTCGCTTCAATCGTTAGTTGATTAACCGGAGGACTAACAAACGACTTCATCAATCCTGAAATATTGATTTGGCCATCCACTTGAGCCTGTCTTAACGTCGGGTACAATTCAATCGTCAACGGCTTCTTTGGATCAACATAGCGGTCAAGAACCTCTACTTTAAATGGCTCGATGATCAACCCATGCACATCAAATTTTTGCTTCAATATTTCGGCATAATCTCGATTCGGATACAGCTTTTGAGCCACAAACAGTGTGCTCTCAGCTAGGTCGTGCATTTTCAATCCACGACCTAACCCGTACATAGACTCGAGTATGATTGAATCAAACTCTTTAAAAGCGATCTCACCATACTGCTCAACCGAGGCTTTCAGAGCTTGGAACAAAGGCGTTGACCAAAGCTCATCACCTAGTTCACCAGCAACACTTTCATGAGGGCGATATTCCGCTTGTCTAAAGTAACGTGCTCTTTGGTTCCATAGGCTACGAGTGGTATTCCTTACCCCGAAGTAACCATCCCAGTTAAAGACAGTATCTATCTCGAACTCTTGCCCGCGAGTCTGTGCATTTTCATATTGAGTACGAAAGCTAAAACTACCCGCCCAGTAGTCTCCAAAACCTTCACCAATTGCGCCTGTATGACCGTAAGCCCAATCTTTTACTATGTGATAATGAATCCCATGACCGAGTTCATGAAGAATCACGTCGCCGTCTAATGCATCTG
This sequence comes from Vibrio splendidus, assembly GCF_003345295.1. Lineage (NCBI taxonomy): Bacteria > Pseudomonadati > Pseudomonadota > Gammaproteobacteria > Vibrionales > Vibrionaceae > Vibrio > Vibrio splendidus. Next base: position 515,319 of record NZ_CP031056.1, on the reverse strand, counting down.
GAGAACCTCCACCGACACCAAACAAAGCCGCTTTAGGGCCATAATAGTACGTCGAGTTATCTGCAGATAAGCCTCTGCCATCGAACTCAAGCGGGGCATCAAACAGATCAAAGCCCAAGCTACTGATATAGCTTAAGGACTGATCTAGATGGGCAAATACCATCAATTGTGGGAATCGCACATCTTGCCAATCCACACTTTGCAGCTCGTTCAGATCAGCAAACTTTGTGAGACCTTCAGCTGCAAGAAAATTTGAAGTGTCGCGGTTCGTTGTCGCGCCTGAATCAGGGTCGATCGAATATAGAGCCGTTGCATCAACCTGAGAGACACGAGCATTGGTAAGGTAGATACCATCGCTGTGGTTCAATACCTCCACATCAGTTTGTACATAATGTGGAAGACTCGGGTATTGGCTGACATCAGTTAATAAAGTTTCTGGTGGCGCAGTTCTGTCCATGGTTCTCAAATCTGGACTGAACACGTTCACATGAGTCGCAACAACTTGACCACTGCTTAAGCTTGGTGCTCGCTCTGCTTCTAATAAACGAGGCACTTCCAACTCAGCAGCCGTTGTCGGGTTTCCGTTGAGTAACACGGTATTTTCTAAGCTTCTGAAAACGCGTGAAACCTGCTCGTCAGAGTTAGTGGAAAGAACCATGGACTTTTGTTGTTGGTACTCACCTTCTATCAATACATCGAAGTTGTAGTGGTGCCCTAACTTAGACTGTGTTTCATAGCGAAACCTTAACGTACCAACCTCAGGGTAAGCTTCTTCTAAATAAGCTTTAGCTTCTTGCTGCGTTGTCACAACGGTGTTACCAATTGGGTAATCCCACTCGGCAGCACTGCTTGTTGCTGAAACCAAGAACAAAGCGAGATACAGAGGACTCTTTTTCATATGTCCTCCTTAAAACGCATACTTGGCGTTAACGGTGAAGTAGCGGCCAGGTTCTGTGGAGTAGATTTTATTGCTGTTCGCAATACCCGCAACGTCTTGGTATCGGATGTATTCTTTGCCGAATAGGTTCATCACATTGGCGCTGACATCCAAGCCAAAGTTCCAAGAGTAACTTACCCCCAAGTCAACACTCGCCCAGCCAGAGGTGGTCGCACAGTCAGTAACGATACCTAAATCATCTTCACATTGAGGGACGTTATCCATCGCTTGCGCCCAATTAACCTGCGCATAAGCAGATAAAGCGTTATCGTCATAAGTCACCTCGGCATTGCCTTCCCAAGGTGTTAGCGTACGAACTTTTTCCCCATCCTCATCTTCTCCATCAACGTAGCCGACTTTAGTACTCACACTCCAAAAATCGCTTAAACGGTGTGCGACAGAAGCCTCAATGCCATATGTCTCGACTCCACTTACGTTTTGATACTGCTTGTAGTAGTTACCTGTATTTGGATCCGGCACAAATGTGATCTGTTTAACGTCAATAAAATTATCGAACTTCTGATAGAAAACGGCCGCATATAGCTGTGTTTGTCCGTTATCAAACTTACTGCCGAATTCAAACGAATCACTGGTTTCAGCCTCTAGGTCCATATTAGGCACAATGACAAATGGGGTAATTGGGACAAAATCATGGTTCTGATAACCATAAATTTTGTCATAACCCGGTGCTCTAAAGCCGTGGTTGTACGAGAGGTATGCGTTGAGTGATTCTGTTAACTGATAACTCACCGATAAGCTAGGTGAGAACTCGCTAGAGCTTTGTTCCTTCACTTCGTAGCCATTGATCGTGCTCTGTGACTCAGGTTTCAACTGGTGTAAATCAAAACGGGCACCTGCAGTCACAGTCCAATGATCAATTTCAATCGCGTCACGAATAAAAGCAGCAAAGTTGTACGAGCGAGCCGGAGCAAAAGGCAAATCAGCGTTAAGTGATACTCCGTTCCAGTCTAAAACAGAGGATTGACTTGGACGCTCATGGAGGTTGGTTTCCATATTCACACCATAAGACAAGGTATGGCTCATGTTTTGATGTTGGAAAGCACTAATAAAATCGGCGTTTGCACCAAGAAGCTGATCCGTAAAACCACGAACATCAATCGTTCGGCGTAACTCGGAAACGTTGTTGTTGGTTCGAGACATCAAACGATTAGTGGTATCTTCATTAGTCATATCACGCCAATAAATCTTGGCATCTAATTCCTCAAACCAAGTATTGGCAGGTAGGTACTCAAACCCCGCATACGCAGAAAACGTCTCGGTATAAGACTGTTGGTCAAAATCTTCAGTGTCCCATTTTCCGTCTTTTTGGATCTTAGAGGATCCTTCTTTTCGACTTAGATTATCTTTGTAGTACTCAACATTACCTTTGAGCATCAAGGAATCACTTGACCAATAATTTAGAGTGTAACCACCACCGACGCCATCTATCTCCCGGTTATAAAGGTCCTCATCAAAGTTACGTGTTTCTTCACCTTCCCAATAAGAAAGGTTGACTAAGCTTTCGAATTTTCCTGAACGGAAAGCGAGGTTTGTCGCACCTTTGTATTTATTACTGATACCGGTATAGGTTGCAGAGACGTCGCTGTAGAAGTCTTTATCTCCGAGGTAATCTCCCGGCTTTTTCGTCCTAACCACCACAACGCCACCGATAGCGCCTGAACCGTAAACGGATGAACTCGCCCCTTTTATAACCTCAATACTTTCCAAGTTAGACATATCAAACGAGTTACGCCCTACCTTGTCATTGATATCGTTGGCACCAAAGCCATCAGCAGACTTTATTCCGTCTTTCACAATCAAAATCCGGTTACCTGTCATCCCACGGATCGTAATGTTTTGAGGTCGACCAGCTCCTCCAGAAACACTGACACCAGGCTCACTCTTTATTGCATCATAAAGCTCCGTTGCGCCTTTTTTTTCTAGCTCTTCACCTGTGATCACGGCTACTGAACCTGCTACTTCAGATAACGGTTGCTCTATTTTATTGGCTGTTACAATCACTTCTTCAAAGTGGTAAACCTCAGATTCGGCGTGCACGACGTTGGCAGCAAGTACGCTCAGTACTGCCGCTGATAGGGGGGAAAGCTTCATTTACTGCTCCGCTTTAATGTCTTTCAGGGTAAGTGATAAAAGGAATGCGTATTCAAACGCTTGTTGTGCTAAAGACTGTCGTCTGTCTGTCGAATGTCCTTGAGTAAAGTTTGTCGACAATAGATAGGGACCACTTCCAGTCGTTAGCTCGCTTAGTTTTGCGTAATACTTAGCCCCTTCCCAATAAGGTACGCGGCTGTCATTCAGGCCAACCTGAATCAATATTGGTGGGTAATTTTGTTCGCTAAGATTCAGATAAGGGTCATATTGCTGCATGACCTTCAATTCATCGGCAATGTTTGGATTGCCCCACTCACCGTACTGCTGAGCTGTTAGAGGTAATGCAGAATCAGACATGCTATTAACAACATCAACAAATGGCACTTTAAGGACAGCACCATCAAACAAGTCAGGAGCTTGATTTAAAGCGGCAGCAACAAGAGTGCCACCAGCACTTCCACCCATCGCATAAATAGGGCGCTTACCAAGATTGTATGCTGTCAAATCACGAGCAACTGCGATGAAATCCAAGATGGCATTTTCTTTTCTAATCCCCTTACCGGCTTGATACCAATACTCACCATAAAACCCGCCCCCACGAACATGTGCAATTGCATAAATAACACCTTCATCAAGTAAGCTAATAATTTGTGGCATGAAATAGGGCTTCATCGTCATGCCATAAGCCCCGTATCCATACAAAAACACTGGTGTGGTCTTAGTCAATTTGTCTTTGCGATAAGCCAAAGTGACTGGAATCGTTACCCCACCAAAATTCACCATAACTTGCTCGGTTTGATACGCTGATTTTTGATATTCCGGGTAATGATCCTGAGAGAAAGCCTCTCGTTTTAGAGTGTCAGTGTTCAACCGGTCCCACTTCGCAGGCTGAGTCAGAGACATGCTGCGAATGTGCAATTTGTTACTTTGGTAGTCGCCCACTTGGCTTACCCAAGCAACTTGGCCCACATCAGCCAATAACTGGCTTGAGCGATATCGGTTATCTTTGTCGAGAAAGTTTAGAGACTGAGACGCACCACTTTGGCTAACAACCACAGCACCAGACTCAAACAAATAGAAGTTACTGATTCTAGATTCGTCCGTTGGTTCAAAAACCGTTCGCCAGAGGTTGATATGTTTAGCCTGAGTAAGTGATGCAGAGTAAAAAGCAAAATCATTGCGATCGTGATTGCTTTTGGCAAACAACATAGAATCCGAAACATCAATGTAGTACTCCACCCCAGTTTTTCGTGGTAATAGTGGTTTGGATATTTCACCGTTATCAAGGTTTAACAAACGTTGCTCGCTGGAGTTTTCACTGTTTGCCTGAACGACAGCAAATTGCTTATCACTTGAAAGGTAATACGAAAGCAACCAAGCGGAGTCCGGCTCTTCCATTAACTGAATTGGTTTTAATTCATTTAAGAAGTATTTTGTTAGCGCATATGGTCTCGAAGTTTGTTGTTCAAGTTGAATCAAATACAGAGATTTACTGTCTTTCGACCATGCTAGCGAGCTGTCTACATTTTGAGCTACTGATGTAACTTGCTGAGTTTTAAGATCAACAACACTCACTCGAAACTGCTCAGTACCCGTAATATCTTCTGCTATCGCGAGCTTGGTTTTAGTTGAGTCTAATGCCCAACCACCTAACTGATAGTAATCATACTCGGCAGAACGAACATCAATATTAAGTAACTCGGTCAAATCCTCACTCCCAACTAATCGGGACAACAAGGCTCTTTTGCCCTTGTGATTTAGGATCGCATACTCGTAGCCATCGATTTCCTGCCATGGTTTATCGGCGCGTTCAGGGCGATTGTCTTGCCATTTCTGTTGTAGGGATTTGCTCAAATGATCAATACGTTCTTGGTATAGCTGAGTTTTATCATTCTGTTGGTTAAGATAATTGAGTACTTTACTTGCACTACGAGAATCATCTCTGAGCCAAGAGAACTGATCAGATGCGCTAACCGCTCCCGTCAGTAAGAGCGCAAAAGCTAACAACACACACGCTTTCATAAATACAACGAATCCATACGCTAATTTAATAAATTTCGCGTATACTGCACCCAAACGATAATGAGATCAATTATCATTTGCATGATTATGTGAGATTAATCACGAGAAGAGCATCAATTAATGATGGATTACTATTATAATCATGGAAGGAATTTATATTTAGATAAGCCTGATAAATCAGTCGATAGTGTTTAGTTCAATCAGAAAAATGACCATTTACAGAATAAGCAAACGTTTACTAAATTTGTTAAACAACTATCTCCACTAAGGCAATTTTGAAAACTTGAATAACGTCGTTAGATCAGCAAACCTTACTGACTATTCTCAGCAGCTCTGATTCTTTCAATCGCTTCTACCCTTCTAAGCTGTTGTGGCTGAAAATGAGCTTCTCTAAGCTGGGCAATCGTCTCTTTTTGTTCAATATCTGAGAGTGCAGAGTCATTCAAAATGTCACTTCGTTCAACAAAGTAGATTTCTAAAGCTCCTTCAAAGTCCGATCTTTGTTGATCAAGCGCTTCGAGCCGCTGCGCCGCTTCTTCGCCGACCAATTCATTTCTCTTCAAGTATTTGCCTTGTTCGTCTAGACCTTCAGAACTGGATAGCTGGGGGAGTAATACCTGATTCTGATGGCTCGTTTGAACGTAATCTGGCTGCTCAGATAGATAAGACTCAAGCCTTTGCTGATATTCTGATTCGTCTAACCCTTCTTGTTTCAGAAGTAACTTTTCTAAAGCGATTTCCCTCATTCTGTTGTCATGGGTAAATAGAATACTTATCTCGCTCTCACTGAAAAATTGAGATTGGAGATCGAGCAACGCTTGATTCAGTGCGCGTAGGTCCTCAGCGGATATTGATGTGGTGTCAAATTGCACGTCTAATGTTGTCAGTGCCGACTTGTACTCAAGATACTTGGCAAACAGTGCTTCATCGACAATCGTAACTTGTGATTGCTCGTGGTGTTTTGCCACATTGTCACGGATATCTTCAAGGGTTAATTCGGTATTACCTGACACGAAATATTCCATCATGTCTTTGGCTGATGCATTATCAATTTCGGTATCTTGTTGAGAGGTAACCTTCAATGAGGAGGCGTTCTGTTGTTTGTTGTTTGAATTTAGATTGTCTGTTTTTGCAGGCACATATAAAAAGACCGCCGCTGTGCTCATCAGGGCTATCGTGGTTATCGACAAAATGGCGGTCTTTTTCATTATATTTTCCTTATGCTCTTAACTTTGGGCAGTGCGACTTACAGGCCAGCCAATTTCAATCGATTCGCGTGTTGGCGATATAGTGTCACGGGATCGGTCTCAAAGAGATGATGGATACCCAACAACCCATTAATCTCGTCTAGGTGGTTCATTTTGTAATCATCACCAATCACTTTGCCCAAATGAGCGCTACATGCTCCCACTAACCCATCATTAGGTTCGTTAAAGGCTAAACCAAGTATTGTCATCGCTCCGTCGGTAGGATCAAGAATGTTGGTAAAAGTGGAAGATCCTGTCCATGAATAGTAATAAACACCGTTGTTTGCTTGCCATTCACCATCACCACACGCAGACGTCGGAACGCCTTCAGGGTAAAACTGATTGAATGCAAGCGAACCTTCAGTGGTCAACGCTTCAAGAGATGCAAGGCCATCTTGGTCAAGATCCGTTCCACCAGATAACAGGTTGATGAGCGTCGTCAATCCACCAGCCAACTTAACCGCAATACCTTCCGCAGCTGAGCCTTCTGATACGCTTCCACGCACGAGGTCGGCAACTTTAGATCCTTTATGTACGCCACCAATGCTTGTCACCGAAGCAACCAGATCAGGACGAACTGATGCTACATAGCGTGCTGTCGGTCCGCCGTGGCTGTGACCGACAAGATTAACCTTACTAGCCCCTGTCGCGGCTAACAGTGTTTCAACTTGAGCTAGCAATTGCTCGCCACGCACTTCAGAGCTGTTGGTCGCTGATACCTGAGCGACATAGACACTGGCACCATCTTTGGTTAGGGATTCAGGTACGCCATAGAAGTAGTCGACACCCGCTAATGTATCGAAACCAAACAAACCATGTACCAACATAATGGGATATTTCGTTTCCGTGTATCCGCTGGCTTCTAACGCCGATGCGCTCGTTCCGGCATAGACACCAAAACTGGATAGACAGGCTATCGTCCAAATTAATATCTTTTTCAATGCTCTTTCCTTAAACAGATTAGACCTCTGATGAGTAAAAGAACCGTAGTTGATGATTTTATAAAACTAAAAAGAGTGACTCGATATTTGTGATATTGAACTTGAATTAAACAGTTGTGATGAACATTAGATAAATAGAATTAGACCAGATTCCCACACCATAAATTATTGATTAAATTAACATTTAACGAAAATTAATGACGCTAAAACTTCAATTATCTTGACCAAAGATAAGCCCGACATTCACAAAAACGGCTCACCTCTTTTAGATCTACGACGACAAACTGGCGAGTCGTAGCTCTCAGAAATCGAATATTAAATGATAAATCTCTCGCTTCAAGTTGATTGTTTTTCAATCAAAAGTCGTTGGAAAGTTGATACTTATACCAATTATGGAACGCCAACAACCTGAATGTATTGACGGTAATTATTGATTTTCGATATAGGTCGTACCAGTTATTTACTTATCCAGTTATCAATAAACTATAGGCAACAAACAATAGGTAACAAGCAATAGACAACAAACAATAGGCAACAAGAAATAGACAACAAGCAACAACGTTTTGTTTGGCTCACTAAATACAAAAGAGAATACAGTGATGAAAAATACGGCTTTAATACTCGCGTTAACCATACCATTTGGGGCTTATGCTGCTGATGACTCGATACCGACACCAGAATCGATGACATCCGCACAAGTGCTCAGTACACAAGGTTCTGAGACCTATTCTTATGTTCGATGTTGGTATCGAACCGATGCATCGCACGACTCTGCAGCCACCGACTGGAAGTGGGCGAAAAAAGAAAACGGCGACGATTACACGATCAACGGATATTGGTGGTCTTCTGTTTCTTTCAAGAACATGTTCTACAGTGATACCCCACAGTCTGAAATCAAACAGCGTTGCGAACAGACTCTCGGCATCCAACATGACGCCGCTGACATTACCTACTTTGCCGCAGACAACCGCTTCTCTTACAATCACTCCATCTGGACCAACGATAACGTTGTGCAAGCCAATACCATTAATCGCATTGTCACTTTTGGTGATAGCCTCTCTGACACTGGGAACCTATTTAATGGCTCTCAATGGGTTTTCCCAAATGCAAACTCATGGTTTCTAGGGCACTTTTCAAACGGTTTGGTTTGGACCGAATATTTAGCAAAAGCCAAAGACGTTCCTCTTTATAACTGGGCCGTCGGTGGCGCAGCAGGTACCAATCAATACGTGGCACTGACTGGCGTCTATGATCAAGTCACCTCTTACCTAACTTACATGAAAGTCGCTAAAAACTACCGCCCAGAAAACTCACTATTTACTCTAGAATTTGGTCTCAATGACTTTATGAATTACGACCGAGAAGTCGCCGATGTTAAAGCTGATTTCGGCAGCGCTCTAATCCGATTAACGGAATCTGGTGCGAGTAATATCTTGCTGTTCACATTGCCCGATGCGACCAAAGCGCCGCAATTCAAATACTCGACGGAGCAAGAGATCATTAAAGTTCATGGCAAGATCTTAGAGTTCAACCAATTCATCAAGGCGCAGGCCGAGTATTACCAGAGCCAGGGGAAAAACGTGGTGTTATTCGATGCAAGTGCGTTGTTCGCCAGCATTACTGATAACCCAGAACAACATGGTTTTCGAAACGCGAGTGACGCCTGTCTTGATCTCAATAGAAGCTCAGCCGCAGACTATTTACGAAGCCACAGCTTGACTAATGATTGCGCGACCTATGGTTCAGACAGTTATGTATTCTGGGGCGTGACACACCCAACTACGGCTACTCACAAATACATCGCAGATCATATCTTGGCGTACTCGTTCTCGACGTTTAATTTTTAGGGAGGAAACTCTCATCAAGTATCGTTAGGTATCATCTGTAAGTGCCTGAACTTAAAGTTTAGACAAAGTACAGATACAAAAAAACCGCCATCATCGGCGGTTTTTTATTTGCATCAACCTTTCAAAGCTAAGCTTTTAGGTCACGCAAGTTGATTACTCGTCGTCCACTTTTGGTGCAACTTTCTTCTTAGGGATAAACACGGTATCACCCACAGCCACATTTTGGTGGAAGCTCTTATCACGCTTAACTGGTTTCTTCGGCGTTTTCTTAACTTGAGTGTTGGTCTTCTTCTTCGCAGGTCCGCCTTTAGCAAAAGCAGGTTTACGAGGCTTAATGCCTTTGAATTTACCTTTCAAGCCTTCAAGTACTGAGAAAGTAAGATCTTGTTGAAGGTAAAGCTCAACACGCTTAAAGCTATCCCAGTCTTTTGGACCAACCAAAGAGATTGCATCACCTTTGTTACCCGCACGACCAGTACGACCAACACGGTGCACGTACTCTTCTGTATGCTTAGGCATATCAAAGTTGATAACGTGGCTTACGTTTGGAATATCGATACCACGTGAAGCAACATCGGTTGTTACCAAAATCTTGTAAACCGCACGCTCGAACTGACTCATGATAGCATTACGTTGCGTTTGGTTTAGGTTGCCGCTCAATGCCACAGCTTTAAGCTTCTTCTCGTTCAACTTATCCGTTAAACGGTCAGTATCGGCGCGAGTTGCAGTGAAGATCATCACCTGACGGTATTCAGCTTCTTCAATCACACGATCCAAGATCGCTTCTTTATGATCGAGATGGTCACACAGGTAGAACTTCTGAGTGATATCAAGGTGCTGTTCGTTAGATACACCAACAGAGATGCGCTTAGGTGCGTCTAGCATTTCATTTGCAATGCCATTCACTTCCGCGTGATCAAGCGTCGCAGAGAACATCAACGTTTGACGACGACGGTGTTTAGCTGCATTCGCAATACGACGCAATTCAGGTGCGAAACCTAAATCCAGCATACGGTCAGCTTCATCAAGGATTAGCGTTTCAACACCATCTAAAAATAGTGAGCGGTGCTCAAGGTGATCGGCCAGACGACCTGGAGTCGCAACAATAAAACGAGGGTACTTACGCAGGGCTTTAACTTGGTCGTTAAAGTTTTCACCACCCAAGATAAGTGTGGCTTCGTAAGACAGACCGCCAAGCATGCTACGCAGCTCGCCGTAAACTTGTTTCGCTAGCTCACGAGTAGGAGCCAAAATTACACCACGAGGATCTTTAGCAGAAAACGCTTTTGTTTTTAATGCCTTATGTATCATCGGCAACACAAACGCCAATGTTTTGCCTGATCCCGTTTTTGATGAAGCCAATAGATCCTTACCAGCAATAGCAACAGGGATCGCTTTTGATTGGATCTCTGTCGCCTTCTTGAAGTCGTAATGTTTTAAGTTCTTCAGTAAGCGGTTATCTAAGCCTAAATCTTTAAAGTGCAAAGGACTCTCCAGTCATGATGGTATTGAATAAAATTAATTTAACGTGACATGATACCGCGAAAGTACTTTATAAGGATAGAGATCACAGTAAATTTATCCCTTTATCTAATGTTAGCCAGAATATTGTATGCACCGCGAACAAAGGGGTGACTCACCTTTGTACTGCATTATTGCCGCGCCACACACTTCATCTCAAAAGTGAGACAGATTGTGATACCTAGCTAATTACCTCAAAAATTTAGCAATTTCTTTAGTTATTGTTTTTGCAGTTAAAAAATTAGTCGCTACAATCATTAATGAAGCGACTATATGATAAAGAATGTATAGCGCATCTTTTGATGATAAATAAGCAAGGAGTTCTTATGAATAAGACGTTAATCGCAGCTGCAGCCTCAGTATTTATTTTAGCTGGTTGTTCTTCAGAGCCTGAAGAAGCAGCGGTATCAGAAATGGACCAACTAACTAACCAAGTTGCTGAGCTAAGCAGCGAAGTAGAAGCACTTAAGAGTGACAAAGCGGCTGCTGAAATGAAAGCTCAAGAAGCATCAGCTGCGGCTATGGCAGCAAAAGAAGAAGCGGATCGTGCTAACGACCGTATCGACAACATTGCTGAGTCTTACACTAAGTAATTGAGATAGAAGCTCAATGAAGCTGTAGATTTCAAAAGACGTATATACATGCAGTAAATTGACAACACCACCTCTTTTCGAGGTGGTGTTTTTTATTGAGAGAGGAATGATTCGTTTTTAAAACTCAATCACAGGCGGTGCTATTTCAACAGGCACACCATTTTGAGCAAAGATCACCGCTTTCGCCTTTGAATTAGGCAAATCTGCATCTTCAAGCCACCATTTTAATTCAACAGGGATTTGCAGTAATTTCTTAGAGCCATCACTTCGCGTCAAAGGTTCGTGAGCTTCAACAAACACGCTTCTGTCGGGCTCTAGAGACACTTTAATCGGCTCATCGATTATTGTGACTTGTTCACCACGACTCACCTGTTCAAAAAGCCACTCAATATCTTTTGGTTCCATACGGATACACCCAGAGCTGACTCGCAAGCCAATCCCAAAGTCTTTATTGGTCCCGTGTATCAGATAATCACCAGCACCATAAGCAAGTCGCAACGCATATTCACCTAAAGGATTTTCAGGCCCAGCAGGAACCACTCTTGGTAACTCTATACCTTTCTCTAAGTACTCTTTGCGAATTGAGTTTGGAGGAGTCCAAGTGGGGTTTGGACGTTTTTGGCTTATCTTTGTGATCATCTCGGGAGTATCACGCCCTACTCGACCAATCCCGACGGGGAATACATGCACCTGATTCTTCTCAGGCTCAAAGTAGTACAGCCTCAGCTCAGCAAGGTTAATCACAATGCCTTTTCTCGGAGTGTCCGGCAGAATCAAACGGCTTGGAATGCTTAACACATAGCCCTCAGCAGGAAGAAAAGGATCGACCCCTTTATTTGCTGCCATCAAAGAGAGAAAGCCAATATCGTATTGCTTTGCAATGATCGCCAAGGTTTCACCCGCCGCAACTTCGTGTTGCTGTATTCTGCCCACGATACGGCTTTCTGTTGGTGGCAACTCAAAAGTTGCAGCAGACACCCACGACGAAGTCATCGCGCCAGCAAGCAAAATGATTACCCGAGCAAGTAAAGCAGTTCTCACAGCAAACAAAGTCGTTCTAGCAGTAATCAATATGGACTTAACAGCAATCAATGTGGATTTAACAGCGACCAACGCTAGCTTATGTAACCTTGTTTTCGTCTGTAACTGTGTTTTCATCGAGTGCGAAGGCGTCGAGTTAGCGCAATACGACATACAATTCCTTGGTTTGTCTCTTTATCAAAGTTTAGATTATCGCTGATCAAACGTCTCTACAACGTATTGTTGCCTCCAAGGCAATATGCAACAGATTTATATTTCGAGCTTTATCTTTAAATATCGTGCAATTTACCCATACAAAATCGATTGCCTTTACGCTTTCAACATATTTGGTTATCAATATTAATAAAACTATAATGGCAAAGCGGTTTTGTGACTAAAGTCTCATGGAGCCTCGTTTTAACTCGCTAATATTGCCTCAACAAAACGAATTCAATTCAACAGAATCGGTAATTGATTAAATCCTGTTCCTATCATTACCGTTTAAACTTTGGAGAACGACCATGGCTACACCTCATATTAATGCTCAAGCTGGTGATTTCGCAGAAACAGTACTTATGCCGGGCGACCCGCTTCGCGCAAAATACATTGCAGAAACATTCCTTGATGACGTGAAGCAAGTTTGTGACGTTCGCAACATGTTTGGTTACACAGGCACTTACAAAGGTAAGAAAGTTTCTGTAATGGGCCACGGTATGGGTATCCCATCATGCTGCATCTACGTACACGAGCTTATCGCTGAATACGGCGTGAAAAACGTTATTCGCGTAGGTAGCTGTGGTGCGGTACGTGACGACGTTAAACTAATGGACGTTGTTATCGGTATGGGTGCTTCTACTGACTCAAAAGTAAACCGCATTCGTTTCAACAATCACGACTTCGCTGCAATCGCTGATTTCGGTCTTCTAGAAGAAGCTGTAAACCAAGCACGCGCACAAGAAGTTCCAGTTAAAGTTGGTAACGTATTCTCTGCAGACCTTTTCTACACTCCAGAAGCTGACCTTTTCGAAAAAATGGAAAAGCTAGGCATCCTTGGTGTTGATATGGAAGCAGCTGGTATCTACGGTGTTGCTGCGGATCTTGGTGCTAAAGCCCTAACTATCCTAACAGTGTCTGACCACATCATCCGTGGCGAGAAATTAAGCTCTGAAGATCGTCAAAAATCTTTCAACGACATGATGAAAGTTGCTCTAGAGACTGCAATCAACATCTAACAGTTTGATAAAGATACATTGAAAAGCGTTACCTCGCAGCCGAGTTCACTTGGCTGCTCAAATAATCCCGAGGGGGAGATCGTGTCTAACGACAAGCTGCCAAAAGATGCGGATGGTTTGCAACTCAACTTTTGTAAAACATTGGCGTGTGACAACTTTGGCTTGAGCGATGCAAAACGGTATGTTTTGCAACACGCGAACCCTAAGCGTCCAGCGATGGTTTGTCGTGAATGTGGAGCTTTCCCCCCCTTACTTAACAATCGTGAAGTGTTAAGCGAACTTCATCGCCTGCGACAACTTCACAGCGATGGCCTTCCTGCTTGCCGCAATGATGATTGCGATAACTTTGGCCTATCGGTTCATACCCACAAACATCTTTACCATGCCTTCGGCTACAGTGGCGACAGGCAGCGTTATCGATGTAAAGACTGCCAGTCAACTTTCGTTGACAAGTGGTCTGGATCCAATAAAAAACTTCAGTTTCAAGAAAACCTCATGGGCTTATTGTTCATGGGTTATTCCGTACGTGAAATCTGCAGAAAACTTGAGATCAACCCAAAGACTTTCTATGATCATGTTGACCACATCGCGAGCCGTTGCCGTCGTAAATTAGCGATGATCGATGCACGATGGGTTAATCATGCCAAAGATTATCAATTCGCTTCTCACTATCAACGTCTGCAACCGCAAAGCAACAATGGTGTGGTTTGGATAGCAACGGGTGAGGCGCATTCTGGCTATATCCTTTGCCAACACGTCAACTATTCTCAAAATGAAGAGCCTTCAGGGAATGTTGACCACAATCCTTACGATGATGTTGCGCGTTTTGTATCCAAAGATCACTCATCAGAAGCGAACCTCGAACAACCTCAGCCATCTGACAAGTTGAAAGAGCGTATTGAACAGCAGTACCAAGTGATTCTAGCGAGAGGTAACGTTGAGGATCCTATGGGTAACCTCACCACATTTAGCTACCCTTCGAAAGGTGCGCTGATTCGACCGCCTTATACCTCCTATGCTCACTTCTTACATGTGCTTGATATGTGTAATGAAGACAAGCATGTTGCTATCTATATGCCACAAGATCCATTACTAAGGTCTGCCGCTTTAAGTGTATGTTTGCCGCGCATTCAGAGTCAAAATATTGACCTTATGTATGTAGAGGAAGATCCTGGCTGGCAAGACGATCAAAGTTTCGAAAAGATCGACATCGTTCACATGAGCTGGTGGCGCGATCGTTGGGCTATCGCAAATCAAGGTGATAATCAGAAAGGTATTTGCTACCTGACGGGTAACAATCCAGAACCAAAACAGTGGTTTAACACTGCCTCAATTCAGCAAACCAAGTTCTATCAACAACGCTTCCAGCTGTTATTTGATAGCTTCATTAATGAGCCCAGACGTAAGCTTCGTCCTGGGGGCATTCTTCCATTACTCGACATATTCAGAGCTTGGCACAATCTGTGCTACCAAGATAAGCAAGGGCTCACGGCAGCGCAGCGCTTAGGTGTAGCAGAGCAGCCATTGACCTTAAAGCAACTACTTTCATAGACACGTATCAGCTAGATAATTATTCGGGAACTCATTGATTTTAAAGCAACAACATGAGGTAACACCCATAATTAGAAAAGATACATGTTCCTTTGACGCTCTAAGAAAGATAATTGGTGCTTATCTCAAATCACACACTTATAATGATTGTGTTATCAATATGTTCGATAATTATGGATCTAAGTCTTGGACAAAAACCAGTACCTTCTTGAAACAGAACTAGAACAACTCAAAACTCGTGTCGACTCTGAGCCATCGGTGATCCTTGAGATTGCTCAACAGTGCCTAGTCCGATCGGAGCAAGTTCTGTTTGAAGAGGGTGCTATCCAGTCGTTGATGTTAATGGCAAGGTGTAGCTGGAACCTGATGGATTACCAAAAAGGTTTGAAGTACATCAAGGAAGCCTACAAGCGCCAGAACCGATTAGATACCGACCTTTTCCTCCCTGAAATCCTCCATTTACACGCGCTCCAGTACTGGGGACAAGCCAAGTATTACTCCGCCCAACAGTTCTGGATCAATGCCTTAGAGCAATCTGCACTGGTTGATGAAGTCGAGATTCAAATTGAATGTCTCATTGGGCTTGGCAACATTTGGCGAATGACTCATGAATATAAGCTTGCACGTTCTACCCATCAGCTTGCCGTTAAAGTGGCTAACAACAGCCGCATTGGTTGGCTAGAGGGCAAAGCAAGAATACTGCTCGCTTGGGATTACTACCTGCTTAACAACTATGTTGAAATGCTGTCGGTACTCGACGGTGCAGAAGAAGCGTTAAAAGAGCATAAAGATAACACTTGGCATGCCGAAGTATGGGACTTTCGAGGCCTTGCTCTGCTTGGGCTTGAACGTCTAGATGATGCAGAGCGCGCGACAGCCAAAGCGCACAATCTAGCCGTAGAACACAACCTCGTTTGGATGAAAGCGCACTCTTACATCAGTCGAGCTCGATTGGAGCTCCTGAGAAAAAGACCAGAACATGCGGCAGAATTACTGAAACTCGCTGAACACTCTGCAAATGAATTCGATAATGGTGAGTTGCTTAGCCAAATTTGTTACCAACAATCCTTGGTTGCCGAAGAAAACCAAGATTTCAAAGCTGCGTTGGTCGCCTTTAAAAAATACCGTCAATATTCCATCGGTATGCTTAAAGAGCAAACTAATCGTGTCGGTTTAGACAAAGCGCGCAGTTCAAAACGCCAGCTTGAACAGAGAGCACGAAAGCTGATTAATCGTATTCGTGGCCAGCATGAATACGATCCTGAAAAGCACCTCTCTTATGTCGTCTCTGAAACCTTTTGGTGGGAGAAGCTGGTCCTATTTAAGACAGAACTTAAGCGTTCGAACCACAGCATCATTATGTTCCATCATGTCGATACCGATTACTTAGATGTCTGTACCGAGATTGCTCATACCTTGTGTAATCAAAACGACTTCATCGCTAGGCTGAGTTCAGAGCGTGTTGCTATGATGCTTTCAGAGAAAGGCGAAGCCGCAGAACAAACCTTCCAAACTCTCAGCACCATGCTAGAAATATATCCATGGCATAGAAAAGGATTAAAAGGTTCGAGACCTACCGTCAGCCTCAATGATATTTTGACGTTCCCGTTCACTCTTGAACAATTAGAAGAAGACGATGCTGAGGTAATAGAATAATGGAAACCCTATTACGCAAAATCACAGATGCTGGTTTAGACCCTTCATCGGTATCGGGTGAAGAAGCGATCATATTCTGGAACCACATTCGCCAGCACGTTTCGACCACGCAAACAGAACAAGCGCACTGCTATATAATCAGCTCTGAGTACCGTGCCGAGTTGCAACAAAATCAAACCAGTATTGAAGAACTCAGGCTTGCACTCGACCTACTCCACCTTCCTGTAGATATCGAAGACATTCTCACAGTAAAGACCAGCCTAAGTGACCGCTTAGTTGAAATTGGTGATTACACGTCAGCACTGAATGAATTCGTCAGTTCATCGACAATCGCGGTTGAACATGGCCATATCGATGAATATGTATTAGCAATTTTAGGCATGGGGAACCTGTGTGATGCCTATGGCGATCACAACAGAGCTCTTCGCTATTACCAAAAAATCAGCAGTATAGACCACGCGATTAGCAGTCGCTCACTTCGCCTCAAATTCAAGCTGCATATGGTAGCAAGCCTACTTCTGCTCAACCGCATTACCGCGGCCAGCGATTTACTAAATGAGTGCGAAGAACTCAGTATTTTAGTAAGTGACAAGCTGCTCACTGCTCAGATATTGCTTTACCAGGCGAAAGTGCTTCGTGCTAAGAAGAAATACCATGAAGCCTTACGTTGCCTATCAAAAGTTCAATACCCAGCCAACAGCACTCAAGCAAGTTGGCTCGCAACCATGACTCGTCTCGAGTTAGCACATTGCCTAAGTGCAACCGGAAAGCAAGACTATGCGAGCATGATTTTGTCGAGCACAGACAAACGTGTAAAAGCCTACTCATCGCCAGTGCTTGCAAAGCGTTTCTATGACTCTTTGAGTGACGTATGTATGAATCAGGGCCGTTTTCAAGAAGCTCTGAGCTATGAGAAAAAAGGTTACCGAATTGAAACGGATCTGATGAAGCAGATCCCGATCAGCGAACTCGGTGCAAGCCAACTACGCCGCCTATCGCGTTTTGAGTTACAACTCAAACTCATTCTCTCTGAGCAAGAAAATAGAGAACTCAAAGAGACGACTGAACAACACAAGAATACAGTTGCTCAACTACAACAAGATGTTTTCACCGACCCACTGACCGGGTTACACAACCGTCGATGGTTAGATGTGAAACTAAAAGACCTGTTGCTTCACGAAGCACCTTTCGCCTTGATGGTTGTTGATATCGACCACTTTAAGTCTATCAATGATGAACTCAGCCACTTAGTGGGTGATAAAGCGATTGTCAGCGTTTCTCAAGAGCTGCGCTCATACTTTAAGTTTAGAGGCGCGTCATGTGTCAGGTTTGGCGGAGAAGAGTTCCTAGTCATCCTTGAGAACACTGACCTTGCGAAAGCAGAAATGCACTCTGAAAATTATCGAGAGCGCATCTTCCAATTCGGATGGCATGAAATACTCGGAGAACGCGGTTTAACCGTGAGTATCGGTATCACTTTACATCGCGACGGAGAAAATACTCAGCGTACCTTCTACCGTGCCGATAAAGCGCTATACCGAGCTAAAGCCAATGGCCGTAATCAAGTGTGTACAGAATAGTGCCACGTAGGTCTGTAGGTCTGTAGGTCTGTAGGTCTGTAGGTAAGCCTGCATCTTATTGATAAAAGAACAGAGATATTCCAGCAAGGGCAGCAAGCGTCCCTATGACGCTTTGCTTTGACACCTTCTCCCCTTTAATCGCATAAATCACCAAAATAAAGACCGGACTGGTCGCAATCAATGTTTGTGCAATCGCAGGGTTCGCATTCTTCAATGCAACTTGCTGAAGCCACAATGCCAAAAAGGTTCCGACAAAGATTGCCCCTAATAACCAAAGTTTATCGAACTTGGTCATTTCCCATAAATCTCTTTTTATCGATGAATACGGCTTCTTTTCAACAAAAGGGATAATCAGCATTACGGCAAACACGCCAATCGTCAGGCGAATCAAAGCACCTAACAATGGTGGGATATCACCCGCCACTAACGCGTAATGAGAAATCACCACACCGGATGCCTGACAAACACTCGCCACAAGCCCATAACCAATGCCACCCCACTGCGCTTTGTCTTTAGAATCACCGCTCGCCGATTGTGATGGCTGGAAGACGACAAAGATCACCGCTAGTGTTGTAATCACGACACCGAGCCAACTTTGTACTGTCAATACAGCGCCAAGGAACATTAATGCCAGCACACCAGAAAGAGGCGGTGCTAAAGATTCCAGTAACAGCGTCTTATTGGCACCGATTCTTTTCAACGCCGCAAAATAGGCGCTGTCTCCAATCGCAATGCCAATCACACCTGAAATTGCCAATATCAG
This sequence comes from Vibrio splendidus, assembly GCF_003345295.1. Taxonomy (NCBI): domain Bacteria; kingdom Pseudomonadati; phylum Pseudomonadota; class Gammaproteobacteria; order Vibrionales; family Vibrionaceae; genus Vibrio; species Vibrio splendidus. The sequence goes on along the minus strand of NZ_CP031056.1, from coordinate 496,297 downwards.
AAAATGGTTGGTACTCAATTCAAATTCAGGCATAGGTATTAACGGCATGACCAACAGCATCATGCCAGAGGCTACAACACCCTTAACAATGTTCAATTGCATCGCAGAGAAGCGATGTCCAAATTGCCCATAGATCCATGTCGCACATGCCCACACAATTGCAGCGCCAATGGCCGCCAATTCACCTATATACATCCGTATTTATCCCTTGTGGTTATGCACGTCATTTAAAATCGTAGCTGTCATCATTTCAGCTGAAATACCAACCAGAAAGCCGAAATAGCCTCTTCAAACGCGATGAGATTTTATAAGATTCATCCATGCTTTTATTCGCATTAGAAGCGACAACACATTATTTTCAACTCGGTAAATCATTTTTATAACAATTACTTGGATGATAGCGTAGTATATTTATAACTAATATCTAACATTACAAGGATCTGTTATGTTTTTAGACTACTTTGCGCTCGGCTTACTTATTTTCGTAGCATTAGTCATCTTTTACGGCATCATCGTTATTCACGATATTCCTTACGAAATAGCGAAAGAACGCAATCATCCTCATCAAGATGCTATTCATGTTTCAGGCTGGGTTAGCCTATTCACTTTGCACACAATTTGGCCGTTCCTATGGATTTGGGCGACACTATGGCGCAAAGATCGTGGCTGGGGCTTTGCTAAATTAGAAGAAGAACAACACGACATTCATCATCGTGTTGATATTTTAATCGATCAGGTTAGCACGCTTCAGGAAGAAATTGCTCAACTCAAACAAGCCGATTCAGTGAAAGAGAATCAAGCTAAAGATCAGAATAACGCACAAGATCAGGAGGCTAAGTAATGGATTTACTGCTGATAATGACCTACGCGGCGCTTTGTATCACCATTTTCAAGGTGTTCAATATCCCGCTAAATAAGTGGACAGTACCCACTGCCGTACTTGGAGGTGTGATCATAGTAGGTACCCTAATTCTACTAATGAACTACAACCATCCATTTACGCAAATCGGTAACCAAGTTTACTCAACAACGCCAGTCGTTTCAGGCGTTAGGGGTAAAGTTATCGAAGTGCCTGTAGAAGCAAACAAACCTCTGAAGCAAGGGGATATTCTTTTCAAAATCGACCCAGTTCCATTCGAAGCTGAAGTCGCAAGGTTAGAAGCCAAGGTAAAAGAAGCAAGCCAAGGTGCGCTTGGAATGGAATCTGAAGTGGCTGAAGCAGAGGCTGCAAAAATCAAAGCCATCGCAGAAAGAGATAAAGCCCAACGTGAGTTTTCTCGTTACAAGCGCGGTTACGACAGTGGCGCTTTTACCGAGCAGCAATTGGATACTCGCAGACAAGCTTACAAAGCATCGGAAGCGGCCGTGAAAGTTGCAGATGCAAACCTAGAACAAACAAAGATCGCCTTGAACTCTGAAATAGGTGGCGAGAATACAGCGGTTTTAAGCTTATTAGCTGAATTACGTAAAGCTCAGTTTGATTTAGAACAAACCGTGGTTCGCGCTCCCACTGACGGATACGTTACGCAACTAGCATTACGCCCAGGTGTAATGGCAGTACCACTTCCTTTAGCTCCCGTGATGACATTTGTTCACACAGAAGAACAGTTCTATACCGCTGCATTTAGACAAAACTCGCTACAGCGCCTACAACCAGGTTATAAAGCTGAGTTCCTATTTAGAGCATTGCCAGGAAAAGTATTTAAAGGACGTATTGATGAAGTGATTCCAGCTATTGGTGAGAGCCAATTCCAAGCTAGAGGCGCGCTTCTAGGTACTGACGCATTGCGCACCAGTGGTCGTGTGTTTGTTAAATTGAGCATCACTGATGATCTGTCTGACTACCATTTACCTATGGGTACTGCAGTCGAGGTTGCCGTTTATTCTGACAGCTTCACTCATGTGTCTATCATGCGTAAGGTCCTTATTCGCATGAAGAGTTGGCAAAACTATCTATATCTAGACCACTAACTATACCTAGACCACAAAATGGTCGTAGATATACGATGAACCCACTTAACACATTGTTAATATGAATCAAAAAGCCAGACCCGTTCTGGCTTTTTTGTTGCTTGATTAACCGTAAAAGTGGGCTTTTTACATGATATTTGAGTGTTCGGATGGAATTTTAGACATCTAGACACTTACCTTCCCTTATGGAAGGGTTCTACTGTATAATGCGCGCCTTATTTTTTATATTTGCCCAAAAAACGTTCTCATTGAGACACATATTAATAATGGCGAATATTCATTCTTTATCATGCTTTATCTTTCAGTATTCGAGGTTATCTATGAACTTTTCAGCTAAAACAGTGGTCGTTATCGCCATTGGCGCGGCACTGTACGGCATTGGTGGTTTACCTATGTTTGGTGTCCCAGTGTTTGCTAACACGACATTGAAACCAGCAATGGCAGTCTTAGCACTATTTTCTGTTTTGTTCGGCCCTATCGTTGGCTTTTTGGTTGGCTTTATTGGTCACTGGGTAACGGATTTATTTGCTGGTTGGGGCGTATGGTTAACTTGGGTATTAGGCTCAGGTATCGTAGGTATGGTTATCGGCTTGTTCCCTATGATGACTAAGAACCGTCTTCAACAAGGCGAACTGCCAATGAAAGATTTTGTATTGTTCGTGGTACTTGCCCTTGCAGGTAACGTTGTAGGCTACGGCTGTTCCGCGTTCCTAGACACTATCCTATACGCAGAACCGTTTACTAAAGTCTTCACTCAACTGTCTATCATCGCAGCGGGTAATACCGTTCTGATCGCTGTTGTGGGCTTCCTGATCCTAAAATCAGTCGCTAAACGCAACAAACAAAGCCGCAACCTGACTGAGGCATAAGCGCCAATGACTATAGAATTTTCGAACTTCTCTTTTAGATATGAGTCGCTGGATAAACCGACGCTAAAAAATATCAATCTAAGGATAGAGAAAGGAGAGAAAATCGTCATTATTGGACCAAGCGGAAGCGGTAAATCTACCCTAGGTCAATGCCTCAATGGCCTAATACCTCATGCAATTAAAGGTGAGGTAACTGGCTCTTTAGAGATCAACGGCAAGAATATCTCTGAATTTTCGATGCACGACTATACCGAGCAGGTAGGCACAGTATTGCAAGATACTGACAGCCAATTTGTGGGTTTAAGCATCGGCGAAGATATCGCATTCGCATTAGAAAACCAGTTGATGTCGAACATTGACATGTACCCGTTAGTTAAGTCGACTGCAAAAATGGTTGACCTAGCGGACATGCTTGAGCGCTCGCCACACGATCTTTCAGGTGGTCAAAAGCAGCGAGTATCGCTAGCCGGCATCTTAGTTGATGACGTTGATATCTTGCTGTTTGATGAGCCTTTAGCCAGTCTTGACCCTAAGACCGGCAAGGCGACCATCGAGATCATCGACCAACTGCATAAAGAAACCAACAAGACTATCGTGATTATCGAGCATCGCCTTGAGGATGTCCTACATCGTGATATCGATCGAGTGATCTTAATGGAGCGCGGTGAAATCGTCGCGGATATGACTCCCGATGAAATTTTAGCGTCTAAGTTACTTGATACGCACGGTATTCGTGAGCCTCTTTACTTATCTGCGCTTAAAGCGGCGAAAGCCCCACTAACCTGCGAAGATAAGCTGTCAAACCTCAAAGCTTTGGATTACAAAAGGTTCCGCCCAGCAGTTCAAGCTTGGTTTGCTGACCGCCCTGCCCCAGCTGCAGAAAAGCAGTATCAACCTTTACTCGAAGTTCATGGTCTGACTTATTCTTACGATGGCGAGAAGAACGCACTCGAAGATGTGAGCTTCAAGATTGGCAAAGGCGAGTTTGTTTCGATTCTGGGCAAGAACGGTTCGGGTAAATCTACCATCACCAAACTCATCATGGGTGTGATCGATGCCGATTCAGGCTCTTCCTATCTAAATGGTGAAGACTTATCTGAGCTTTCTATCTTCGAAAGAAGCCAAAAGGTCGGTGTAGTAATGCAGAACCCAAATCATATGATCTCGCATCATATGATTTTTGACGAGATTGCTTTTGGTCTTCGTAACCGTGGCGTTGCAGAGGATGAGGCCAAAGAAAAAGTTGAGAACGTTCTTGAGCTGTGTGGACTGAGTAAGTTCCGTCACTGGCCTATCGAAGCTTTGAGCTACGGTCAGAAAAAGCGTGTAACCATTGCTTCTATCTTAGTGTTGGAACCTGAACTCCTCATCTTAGATGAGCCAACTGCAGGCCAAGATTACCGAAACTACACGTCAATGTTGGCGTTTATCCAAAAGCTTAACCGTGATTTGGGTATTACTGTAGTGATCATCTCACACGACATGCATCTCGTTCTAGAGTACACCACACGTTCGATCGTAATCGCAGACAGCAAGCTTATTGCCAATGCCGCCATGACGGAAGTGTTTAGTCAGCCATCGCTTCTAGAACGTGCAAACCTCTGTACCACTAGTATTTATGAACTCGCGACTATGATGAAAATCGACGATACCAATGCGTTTATGCAGTACTTCATCGACTACGAGAGAAGTTCTCTATGAACGCATCAAAAGTAAAATTCGGCATCAACTACATTGATACCAAATCCCCTCTGCACGCATTAAATGGCATCACGAAATTTGCACTCTTCCTAGCTTGGGTAACCGTGGTATTGACTACGTTCGACCTGAGATTGATTACGCTGCTTATTATGACTGGTTTATACCTATTAAAGCTCACCAATGTGCCTATACGCGTGTATAAACCTTTGTTATTAGGTACGGCGAGCGTCTTAAGTCTAAATGCTTTATTCATGTTCCTGCTTGCTCCGCAGCAAGGCACTGAGCTCATCGGTAGCGAAACTGTATTACTGACATTACCGGGTAACTACTCGTTGAGCCAGGAGACTCTATTTTACTTAGTCACGGTGACGCTCAAGTACATGAGTATGTTTCCGATAGCGTTAATATTCGTCTTCACTACGCACCCGACTGAGTTTGCCGCAAGCCTCAACCGTATCGGCGTTCCGTACAAGATCGCCTATGCGGTAAGCTTAACGCTGCGTTACTTGCCAGAGGTTAAGAAGGACTTCATCAATATCATGCATGCTCAGCAAGCTCGTGGTGTAGAACTCTCGAAGAAAGCGCCCCTAATAACTCGAATCAAAAATGTGGCTAAGGTTCTAGGGCCGCTCATTTTCTCTAGCTTAGACCGCGCAGACGAGATCTCTAACGCAATGACGTTACGAGGCTTTGGCCGACACAAGGCACGTACTTGGTATAGCTATGCGCCTTTGAAACGTATCGACTTTGTTTGTTTGAGTGTCATTGCTTTTATTGTGGTGTTGGCCATAGCGAAACGCATTCTTGAACCTGAATTGTTTTGGTATCCATTCTAAATTTTCATTTACCACATACAAACAACGACTTAAAATTACACACCGCTCAATAGGGCGGTGTTTTTATGTGTGCCAAGATCTGATTAACAATTGAACCAATAACTCAATACTGACTATTTTTGACGATAAACTGACCGTTTACTTACGTCTTTGGTTTGAAATCTAATTTAGAAACTCTTAATATACACGCTTACAGAATGCTACACTCAATAGAGATTTGTAATGGCTCGAATTACTCAAGTACAGAAACTAGAAAATCAAAAGCACTACGATGAGATCGTACTAAACCTTTTTCTGGCTGAAGGACATGAAGCACTAACTTATGCAAGGATTGCTCAAGAAATTGGCATTAGTTTGACGACGCTTCAGGGCTATTATCCATCGACCCGCGCTATCCGATCAGCGTTACACCAACACATGCTATCAATTGTTATAGAGAATCTAGAGTTCTCATCGGAAGAAGTATTCATTCAATCTTGGCAAAACGCTCTAGATAATGATCAATTTCGATTCGTGATCAAATTGATGTTTTTCCATGCCTCCCAGGTCAAGAGCCCTGAACAGTTTAACATCAGTTCAGATGGTCAATTCCGCGAGATAATGTTTAATAGCTTTGGGCTTGATACCGTTCGAATCCTTGAGACTGTCGTAGGACGTTCAATGTTCTATCTCACAAACTTCAAGCAGCATTAAACCAAGCGTTAGAAATACAAAAATGGGAGCCTTTCGGCTCCCATTTTCTTTTTAGTTATCGCTTACTTCAACTTATAGACCTAATTTAGCTTGTAAAAAACGGTCGATAACGGTGGTAAACGCAGCTCAATCGATGTGTCTAAACCTTCGCTTTCTACTTGTTCAACCTCAGCAACCGGCTTCACTTCAAAGCCACTGCCTGCATAATCCGCAGAGTCTGTATTCAATAACAAAGAGTACTGACCTTGTGCTGGAACACCTAAGCGGAAGTGCTCATGAGGAACGGGTGTAAAGTTAGAAACCACCAATACACGCTCGCCTGATTCACTGATACGCTCATGAGCTAAGATACTCGCTTCAGCTGAATCCTGTAGACGCCATTCAAAACCTTTCGGGTCGAAATCAAGATCATGCATTGCAGCTTCAGAACGGTACAGATTGTTCAAATCTTTCGTTAAGCGCTGAACACCTTGATGACGTTCATAATCTAGCAAGAACCATTGCAGTTGATCATCGTGGTTCCATTCCGCCGTCTGACCAAATTCAGCACCCATGAAGTTCAGCTTCTTACCCGGCTGCGCGTACATGTAACCCATGTAAGCACGTAGATTTGCCGTTTGCTGCCACTCATCACCAGGCATTTTTTCGTGGATAGATCCTTTACCATAAACCACCTCATCGTGAGATAGAGACAATACATAGTTCTCACTGTGTGCATAAACCAATGGGAAGGTAATTGTATCGTGGTGATATTTACGATTGATTGGATCTTCTTGGATGTAAGACAAACTATCGTGCATCCAACCCATGTTCCACTTAAAGCCGAAGCCTAAGCCGCCCATAAAGGTTGGGGCTGAAACACCAGGGAAAGCCGTTGATTCTTCAGCAATCGTCATCGCATTCGGGAAGTGCTTGTACACTTCTTCGTTCATCCACTTAAGGGTTGCGATAGCATCGTAGTTTTCGTTGCCGCCGTCTGCATTCGGAATCCATTGATCATGGCTACGCGAATAATCGAGGTACAACATCGAAGCAACCGCATCAACACGAATGCCGTCGATATGGAATTGTTCAAACCAGTACAGTGCGTTTGCAACCAAGAAACGGCGCACATGCTCTTTGCCTAAATCGTAAATGTACGAATTCCAATCTTGGTGCCAACCACGACGTGGATCTGGATCATGGAACAAAGGTGTTCCATCAAAGTTGGCTAAGCCGTGATCATCACTAGGGAAGTGTGCTGGAACCCAATCCAGAACAACACCCAGACCAGCTTGGTGACATTGATCGACGAAGAATTTGAAGTCATCTGGAGAGCCAAAACGACTCGTTGGAGCGAACAAGCCTATTGGCTGATAGCCCCAAGAACCGTAAAACGGATGCTCTGAAACCGGCATCAACTCTACATGCGTGTAACCCAAGTCCGTTAAATATGGGATCAATTCAGCAGCAAGTTCACGGTAGTTTAAGAATTCCCCTTCAGCGTTACGCTTCCAAGAACCAGCGTGCAGTTCATAGAACGAAAGTGCTTCTTTACGCTTTTGCGTTACTGGGCGATTCTGCCACTGAGTATCTTGCCACTCGTAACGAGCGTGATCGTAAGTCACAGAAGAAAATGAAGGGTATTGCTCAGAGTAAAAACCCCATGGGTCAGCTTTGTGTGGTAAGCCTTCGCCATCAGGTCCTTTTAATTCAAACTTGTATTGAGCGCCTTCTTCCAGTTCAGGAATGAATAGGCCCCACATGCCATAATCTAAGCGTTGCATTGGATGACGACGACCATCCCAAGCGTTGAAGTTACCCACTAAGCTTGCCGCTGTTGCATGCGGTGCATACACCAAGAAACGCGTACCTGAAATCGTCTGTCCATCACGCTCTAGCGTAATAAACTGAGCCCCCATGTGATGATACATATCTTTAGGTGTATGGAGATCTTCATAACTCGCGTACAGATCGTGGTACTGATATGGATCATCGATGATCTGCTCGACTCCAGCCCAATCAACCGCGAGCTTGTAGTGAGTAAAACGTAAATCTCTCTCTTGCTTAAGAATGAAACCACTTTCACCCTCTCGCGCTAACTCAATACGAGGTTCCTTTCCAACAATCAACTCGACTTTATTTGCCCCAGGAATCCACACACGTAATGCACCTTGCTCAGAAGGTAGGTATGGCCCTAAAAACGCAAATGGGTCAGTGAAACAAGCCTGTGATAGTTGGGTATATATTTGTTTTTGCTTTGAAATAGAACTTAGTTCCAAAACGCTTCTCCCTAACCAAACATCCAAAAAATATAATACAAAAATGCCCGCTATTAGTGCGGGCAATATAACGACGGTTTATTCTACCAGATGAGCATTCATTATTGAGTGACCGAGGTTGTAGTTTCGTACGGCGTAAGCAAAAAACCACCTATTTTCAAGCCACTCAACATCATTACTTAGCTGCTTTTTCTCGAACGTCAGTCAGCTTAGAAGCGATACGATTTACCCCTTCGTGAGCAAATATTTCGTCCAAGTTCATTGATAGTTTACGACGCCAGTTAGGGTATTCATCGACAGTGCCAGGAATGTTTACTGGCTTGTCCATCTCTAACCAATCTTCCAGTTGAACACTAAGAAGTGTCGAACCACCAGCCGCAACGTGCAGTTGAAGTGCTTCAGCAAGATAAGAGTCCATCGGTACTTGGCTTGCATCACGACCAACACCTTCAGGTAAGAAGCCATGCCATGCCACTGAATCTAAGATACCTTGTTTGCACTCCAGACGGTCATCGAACAAGGTTTCTAGCTGTTCTGCATCTGGGTATAAACCAATCTCTTGACCCATTTTCAAGTCATCACAATGCCAGAAGCCGCGAAGCGTTGGCATATCATGAGTACAAAGTGCCGCCATCGATTGTGGCGCATAATGTTTCGGTGAAATAAAGCCACCGTCATCTTCTGATGTTTCGAAGAAGAATACTTTGTAAGAATGCACGCCCGCATCCGCTAGAATATCGACGATTTCATCCGGCACAGTACCTAAATCTTCACCAATAACGCTACATTGGTAACGGTGAGATTCAAGCGCCAGAATTGACAGCATGTCTTGTACTGGGTAGTAGATGTACGCACCCTTGGTTGCGTTTTCGCCTTTTGGAATCCACCACAAACGCAGTAGGCCCAAAACATGATCAATACGAAGTGCACCACAGTGCTTCATATTGGCACGGAGTAGCTTAATGTATGCGTCGTAGCTCGTTTCTTGAAGCACTTCAGGATTAAGTGGTGGTAAACCCCAGTTTTGACCTAGAGGACCAAGCACATCTGGTGGAGCACCGATGCTCGCATCCATCACTAGGTTGCCTTCATCGGCCCAAGTTTCGCTGCCTGAATCAGCAACACCAACAGCTAGGTCACGGTACAAACCAACGGCCATGCCTTTCTCTTCAGCAAGAGACTGTGCATCGTTGATTTGGCAATCCGCTAACCACTGCAGGTACATGTAAAGATGAACATTCTCTAGGTTCTCTTTAATGTATTTCTGTGTCGCTGGGCTTTCGAATGTACGATACTTCTCTGGGAATACTGGCCAGCCCCACATACCTGAATCTTCGGCATGTAACTCACCGTGCAGAGCATCAAACGCCGCTTGATGCATCAGGCTTTCACCACCTTCTTCTACAAACGCTAAGAACGCTTGTGCACGATCGCTGTTTTTATCTAAATGACGAATCTTAAATTCTGCGAATAACAGAGGCAAGATGCTCATCTTAAGCTCGGACACTTCAGTGTAATTCACCCAGTGTGCTTCACGAGCTTTTTGTAGACGCTGTTGGAATTCAGCGCTGCCTACCGTTTGTTGTGCTTCAGCACTTAATGCGAATTCAGGTACTGAGCTCACATCAATGTATAAGATGTTCAACCAACGACGTGACGACGGGCTGTATGGGCTCGCGCCTTCTGGGTTCGCTGGGAATAATGAGTGAATTGGGTTTAGGCCAACAAAATCACCACCGCGAGAAGCGATATCAGCAACAAGCTGTTTAAGGTCACCAAAATCACCAATACCCCAGTTGTGCTGAGTTCTTAGTGTGTACAGTTGAACACTTGGTCCCCAAAGCTTTTTGCCTTGCTCGATTGGTGACTGCTTGAAACACGCTTTTGGCGTAATGATCAATGTCATCTCGTAAGGCTTCTTACGGCGCTTACGGCTCACAATCAGCTTGTGGTAACCCCATGCCAAATCACTTGGCAATGCAAACACTAAAGGGCCACCCTCGGCACGCTCGTCACGAACGACTTGAGATTGAAGATAGCCTTCAAGTACCTCTCCTTGCTCGGTTTCTAAGCGCCAGCTGAACTCACTTTCACGAGCACTAACACCTAGATTAAGCGCCACCTCTACTGGCTCACCGTCACGCAAGACAAGAACTGGGTCTAGTACATCTTTTTTGTGTTTTCTTTCTGCAGATTTAAGCAGTGCATCATCGCTGCTTGTATCGTAGCCCAATGAAGCCAATAGAGACGTAATCGTCTCTTCTGATACTTGTGCTTCATCGCCCCACGCACTAACGTAACTGTCGGCAATATTTGCCATTTCTGCGACTTGTTTTAATACGGTCTGTTCTTTCATCGCTCTCTCCGAAAACGTTCTGACGCTTTCAATTTTGTAGGGTTGTTAATTTAATTTTTTACTAATCAATTAGCTTGTGACAATCGGTTTGTAAGCAGCTTGTTTATAAACGACAAACCTTTAAGCCTTTCGTTTGCTCACAAGCTAATTGAGCCAAGGCAGAAACTGCCTTGGCTACTTTGAAAGTATTAACGGTTAACCGCTTCTAGCTTCCAGATGTTGTTCACGTAGTCGCGGATTGAGCGGTCTGATGTGAACTTACCAACCAATGCTGTGTTAAGAATCGCTTTCTTAGCCCAACCTGCTTGGTCTTTGTACTGCTTGCCCATGTCTTCATGTGCTTTCACATAAGATGCGAAGTCAGCAAGACATAGGTACGGGTCGCCACCGTCTAGTAGGCTATCAAACGTTGCACGTAGAAGACCTGGTTGACCTGGAGAGAACTCATCGCCAGTCAGTAGGTCTAGAGATGCTTTCAGCAGTGGGTCTGCGTTGTAGTAATCGTATGGGTTGTAACCCTGAGCTTGCAATGCCACTACACCATCAACGTCTAGGCCAAAGATGTAGATGTTTTCATCGCCAACTTCTTCACGAATCTCAACGTTTGCACCATCCATCGTACCGATAGTTAGCGCGCCGTTTAGCGCCATCTTCATGTTGCCCGTACCTGATGCTTCTTTACCAGCTAATGAAATTTGCTGAGAAACGTCTGCCGCAGGAATAATGATTTCAGCCATGCTTACACGGTAGTCAGGGATGAATACCACTTTCAGCTTGTTGCCAATGCGAGGGTCGTTGTTGATCTTTTCTGCGATCTTGTTAACCGCGAAGATGATCTCTTTCGCTAGGTGGTAACCCGGTGCTGCTTTTGCTGCGAAGAAACATACGCGTGGCTCACACTCGAAACCAGGTTCGTTAAGAATACGGTGGTACAGAGATAGAATGTGTAGCAAATCTAGGTGCTGACGCTTATATTCGTGAAGACGCTTGATTTGCACGTCGAAGATAGCGTTAGTATCTAGCTCGATACCCATGTTCTCTTGAACCCAATCAGCAAGGCGCTGTTTGTTTTCTTTCTTAACAGCCATGAATTCTTTTTGGAATTTCGCGTCTGTTGCAAACTTAGCGATGCCTTCTAGCTGCTCAAGTTTTGCTGGCCACTCAGTGCCGATCTTGCCAGTAATTAGCGTAGATAGCCCTGGGTTACAGAACTTCAACCAACGACGTGGCGTGATGCCGTTCGTTACGTTAGTCAGTTTGCCAGGGAAGATTTCGTTGAACTCTGGGAACAAGTCTTTCTTAACCAGTTGAGAGTGAAGCGCAGCTACACCGTTTACTTTGTAAGAGCCAATCACACATAGGTTTGCCATGCGAACCATGCGGTGGAAACCTTCTTGGATGATAGAAAGCTTCGCTTGCTTCTCACCGTCACCAGGCCACATCTTGCGAACTTCTTGCATGAAGCGGTGGTTGATTTCAAAAATGATTTCCATGTGACGTGGAAGAAGACGGTTGATCAAAGATTCAGACCAAGTCTCTAATGCTTCTGGAAGTAGTGTGTGATTCGTGTATGCGAACGTATGAGCACTGATTTCCCAAGCTTGGTCCCAAGTTAAACCTTTCTCATCGATCAGGATGCGCATCAATTCAGGGATAGCGATCGTTGGATGCGTATCGTTCAGTTGAATCGTTTCTTGCTTAGGCAGATCTTCTAGAGAGAAACCTGCTGCTTCGTGACGACGTAGAATATCGCGAACAGACGCTGCTGAGTGGAAGTACTGCTGCATTAGACGCAGTGTCTTACCTTTCTCGTGGTTGTCGTTCGGGTAAAGTACTTTAGTGATGTTGCCTGCATCGATTAGCGAGTGTTGCGCTTCGAAGTAGTCACCGTTGTTAAAGCTTGCTAATGAGAATGGTGCGATTGCCTGACATTCCCAAAGACGCAATGGGTAAACTGTGTTTGACTCGTAACCTACGATAGGTAGATCCCAAGGCATTGCTTTCACTTCCATACCCGGAACCCAAGTACGAACTTCTTTACCGTCGATATATTCAACTTCTACATGACCGTAAAAACCAATGTGTTGTGCTAGTTCTGGACGAGCTACTTCCCATGGGTAACCTTCAACACCACGCCATGCGTCAGGTGCTTCTTGTTGACGACCGTCTTGGAAAGACTGTTTGAATAGACCGTATTCGTAGTGAAGACCGTAACCTACTGTTGGGTATTCTTGAGCGGCACAAGAATCCATGAAACAAGCAGCAAGACGACCAAGGCCACCGTTACCTAGTGATGGGTCACGTTCTTCTTCTAGAAGGTCAGTTAAGTTTTGACCTAGCTCTTCCATTGCATGAGTGATCTGTTCGTATAGACCCATGCTGATCAGGTTATTACCTGTTAAACGACCAATCAAAAACTCTAGTGAAAGGTAGTTAACGCTCTTCGCGTTCTTAATTTTTTCGTCATTTTCAGTTTCTAACAGATCAAATGTTGTCAATTCTGCTAGCGCACGCCCCATTGCTAGGTACCATGCGCGGCTATCTGCGTTTTCAATCGTTGTTGCGTAGGTTGCAGATAAATGCTTCTTAACGCTTTCTTGGAACGACACTTTATCGAAAGTTTTTTGCTGAGTTGGTTTCATTTCAGAAATCTCGCTTTTAATAGTTCTAATTCATCTGTCACATATCGTGCATGGTCACCATTAACTAAACATCCTCCCGCTAACGCGACAAACTAGGAGTAGATGGGAGGGCGTAGGGGGCGTACCGACATAGGGTTAGTGATCTGACTCTCATGTTCTGACTTCGAACAAAAACTTGGAGTGACTAAGATCACAAGCTCCCGTTCGATAACTTACCTTCAATTGATGTGACTTTTATTTAACCGGATTAAAGTCATTATCAAATTTGATATTCAGATCACGAAAATAATTTCTTCCTCTCATCTTTTGCATAGATTTACGTGTTGGGATGAAGGAAGTCACATTCACAAACCAACCCGCTATGTGAGCAAAGTCTCAAATAAAGGGCGTAGAAGCCTAAAAACATGCAGGAGTGCAAGGTTTCTGAGGAGGATCATAGTCGGTGCCGTTTTGCTTCACGTAATATGATTGAAGACTTAAGTAATTAGGCTGATGTCATTCGATTACACTCAACGATAGATTGAGGTAATCCAGAACATAAGCCACGGAATAGGTGAAAAACTTCGACATGTGGATCCCTTCGAAACTGACTCGTCCCGGCCGCTTACATAATGCAATCCTACGACCTAGGGTTCTCGATCTGCTCCAACACGCAGATTGCTATAAGCTTGTATTATTCCGCTCTCCAGCGGGGTACGGCAAAACCACAATGGCAGCTCAATGGCTGGTAGATAAGCCCAATGTGGGTTGGTACAGCATTGATGACAGTGACAACGATGCCTTTCGCTTTATCAACTACCTAATGCAATCACTCAATAAAGCGACTCAAAATGCCTGCCCTAATGCCCAAAAGCTGGCAGAAAAGCGACAATTTTCATCGTTGCATTCTTTGTTAAGTGAAGTGTTTGCTGAGATGTCTGAATTCCATCACGAATGTTTCCTTGTGTTGGATGACTATCACTTGGTCAACAATGACGATATCCACGAAGCTATGCGCTTCTTCCTTAAACACATGCCTGACAACCTGACGCTTGTTGTGACTAGCCGCGGGACACCACCACTTGGCACTGCAAACCTTCGTGTTCGTGATCTGATGATTGAAATTGGAAACGATTCGCTGGCTTTTGATACTGAAGAGACGACGCGCTTCTTCAATCAACGTGTCGCCGATGGCGTAGATGACACGACCGCTGGTAGTATCTGTACTTATGTTGAGGGGTGGCCTTCGGCATTACAGCTTATTGCCCTTCAAGCTCAACATCAAAAACGTACCCTTGCGCAATCTGCAGAATCGTTCTCTCACTTTAACCATGCCCACCTTTGGGATTACTTGGTTGAAGAAGTATTCGATCTACTGGATAAAGAAACCCGACAATTCTTGATGCAGTGTTCAGTACTTGATCATTTCAATGACGAATTAGTCTGCGCGCTTACACAGCGTGAAGACGCACTGGGTATGATCGAATCACTCAACCGATTTGGCTTATTCATCTACCCGCTTGAAGGCGAGAAAAACTGGTACCGATTCCACAATCTATTCGGTGAATTTCTTGCCCATGAGCGCCAAGCTCGAATTCCGCAACAAGAAGCCGAGTTGCACCGAAGTGCCGCGAAAGCGTGGATCAAACAGAAAACGCCTCATCAAGCACTGCGACATGCACAACGTGCTGAAGATCCAGAGCTGATCATCCAAATCCTGACTGAACACGGTTGGCCGATGTTCAACCAAGGTGAGCTTTCATCATTAGAGATGGCGATCAAGCAACTGACTACGGATCAACTATACAGTGAGCCGAAGCTATCAATGCTGCGCGCTTGGCTGGCACAAAGCCAGCACCGTTATGATCAAGTGGGTACTTTGTTGGAAGAGGCTGAGACTCAATATCAAGCTCGAAACATTGAACTCGATACTCAGCAACAAGGGCAATACAACGCCCTGCGCGCGCAAGTTGCCATCAACAGCAATGAGCCTGAGAAAGCATTGGAATTGGCTGAGCTTTCGTTGAGCCAGTTGAACACCACCGTTTATCGTAGCCGCATTGTCGCAACCTCGGTTGTGGGCGAAGTGAATCACGTAATGGGTAACCTAAGCCGTGCGCTACCGATGATGCAACAAACAGAAAAACTGGCACGTCAGTATCAGGTTTACCATCAGGCTCTATGGGCAATTCTGCAGCAAAGCGAAATCTTGATTGCTCAAGGTTATGTTCAAGCTGCATTTGAGCTACAAGACAGCGCATTCAAATTGATCGAAGAGCATCAACTTCAATACGTTCCTCTACATGAATTTTTGCTGCGTGTTCGCGCTCAGATCTTCTGGTGTTGGAACCGACTAGATGAAGCGGAAGAATGTTGCTACAAAGGCTTAGATATCCTTGGTCACCACTCACCAAGTAAACACCTGCACAGTTACTCAATGCTGGCTCGAATTTCATTGAGCCGTGGCGAGATTGATAAAGCGTCGAAGTTTATCGACCAAATTCAACACCTGCTACGTCAATCAACTTACCACGTAGATTGGACCGCAAATGCTTCTCTTTCTTTGATTCTATTCTGGCAAGTAAAAGGCAATAAAGAGGCAATCCGTGATTGGCTAAGCGTGGCGGTTCGACCTGAATCGGCAAGTAACCACTTCTGCCAGCTTCAATGGAGAAACATCGTACGTTCTCACATCATCCTTGAGCAGTATGAAGATGCGGAAGAAGCGCTGATTTTCCTTAAGAGTGAAGCGCAGCGTTCACATCTGATTACAGACACCAACCGAAACTTGATCGTTGAAGCGGTGTTGCGTACACAAATTAACGATGAAGACAGCGCACGCGTGCTACTTGAAGAAGCGCTTCATATGACCAACCAAACCGGTATGGTTGGTAACTTCTTGGTCGACGGTGGAACTATCGGGCACATCTTGGATAAGTTGAGTAGCAAGCCAGGCCTAGGTGACTTAGAGCGCCATCGCGCTCAGCAGATCATGAAAGATATCTCAACGACTCAACGTAGCCGTTCGGTTCACTTCGACGAAGATTTTGTGGAGAATCTGGTTAATCACCCGAATATTCCTGAGCTTGTGCGCACTAGCCCACTCACCCAGCGTGAATGGCAAGTACTTGGTCTGATCTATTCTGGGTTCAGTAATGAGCAAATCGCTCAAGAGCTCGATGTAGCGGGGACCACGATCAAAACTCACATCCGTAACCTTTATCAAAAGCTCAACATTGCTAACCGTAAAGAAGCAATCAGCACGGCGGAGAACTTGCTGCAGTTGATGGGGTACTAAAACGGAATCGAGATTGATTCGAGAAAAGCTTAAGCTAGTCACCAATGGTGGCTGGCTTTTTTTTCATCTGAAGTTTAGAGCTTAAAAATGTAGGAGCTGGAAAAGAAAAAAGACAATCACCAAACGACAGGCAAAAAAATAGCCAACCGCAATAATCGCGATTGGCTCTATATATTTGTGAACAAATCAATAGGTTCACTAACAACGTCAGTTGGCTAGGTGACCCTCGGCTTAAGAAGGGTCAATGTACACAATGCAGTTAGCGTGCCAACTTTTATTCGACGTTTTATAAGCCCTGCATCGCATAAAAACCATGAATTTGCCATGCGAATTGCAAAGTGCATTTGCATAATGCAACCAAGATGCAATATCGATAAGAGATCAGTTTCATCTCTGCTCTTAATGATAAATTACTAAGTGGTTGTACTTTAAATGTTAGGCAAATGTTCAGTTCAACTTATTGCCTTACAATTAAGAGAGTAATAAAAGCCCTTCCCCAATGGCATATTCATACTTTTTTTACACTAAAGTTTGTATACTGCACAAAATCACCCTCAACTCTATGAAGCAATGAACTACTTAAGTACTTTTTTCAAAGGCATGGCAATGGGCGCAGCAGACGTTGTTCCTGGCGTGTCGGGCGGAACCATCGCATTCATCACTGGTATCTACGATACGCTGCTAGAAAGCATTCGCAGGATTAACCCTAGCGTACTTGGCTTATGGAAACGCGAAGGCTTCAAAGCCGCGTTTAACCACATCAATGGTTTCTTCCTGATTTCACTGTTCGCAGGCGTATTCACGAGCATTGCGACATTTGCAAAACTGATTTCTTGGTTATTAGTCACCCACCCCGTTCCACTGTGGTCTTTCTTCTTTGGCCTGATCTTGGTGTCGGTTTTCCATATTCTTAAGCAAGTAGAGAAGCGCGATATGATTCGATTCGTGTTTTTGCTGCTTGGCGTTGCTTTCGCCTATAGCATTACCGTGCTTAAGCCGCTGCAAATGGAACCAACCAGCATCAATGTTCTCATTGCGGGTGCGATTGCGATCTGTGCGATGATTTTGCCGGGTATCTCGGGTAGCTTCATTCTGCTATTGATTGGTATGTATGCTCCGGTTCTTAGTGCGGTTAAAGAGTTCCAAATCGATGTGCTTGCGCTATTCCTTAGTGGCTGTGTGATTGGCCTACTGACTTTCTCGCACGTACTTTCTTGGTTACTGCGCTCATTCCGCGATTTCACATTAGTGTTCTTAACTGGTTTGATGATCGGTACGCTGCCTAAGATTTGGCCGTGGAAAGAAACCATCAGCTGGCGTACAAATTCAAAGGGTGAGCAAGTTCCTCTACTTCAAGAAAATCTGTCACCGTTTGATTTTGAAGCCGTAACCTCTCAGCCTTCTCAGCTGGTAATGTCGATTGTGATGATGTTGGCTGCTATTGCCTTGGTTCTAGGACTAGAGAAATTTGCAGAGCGCAACGCTGACTAATCATTCAACCAACTTCTGGAAAGCGTTTAGAACGGATAATGCTTAGAAATACTAAGCTCACCTCTCGATAAACAGACAAAAGCGAAGCCAATGGCTTCGCTTTTTTAGTTCTACCATACGCACAAAATTGCTTTTTGATACAAGCACGTATTGAGGGGTATGATAACATCGCCGCTCTTATAAAATTAGATGAGAACACGACATGCACCCAGCATTAAAGGTGGTGGCTCTTGGCATAGCTCTCGTGGCAGGTTTTTATGGGCCGCAAGTATTTCAAAAATTTAAATCGATGATTGAGCACTCAACTGCCGAAGTCAACTTAGATGACTACTGCATGCTTTCAACCATATCGTGTGAGCAGGAATCCATTTCAATGTCGCTTGACCGAGAAACCGCGCAACCTCTTCTACCCACAAAGATAAAGGTAGTTTGGGAAGGTGCTGCATCTGAGACACTGATGTTATCGCTCACAGGTTTAGAAATGGAAATGGGATCAGCGCGTTTTCAATTAAAGAGCATTGGCAATAATACCTATGAAGGTGATGTGATTTTACCTGTATGTACTTTAGATAAAATGACATGGGTCGGTGAACTCACTGATGGTGTCGATACTGTAAACCCTGCAATAAGGATGGCAAGATGAGTAGAAATTGGTCGTTAGCATTGGTTGTCGCTTTTGTACTTGGCTTTGGTGTCAAAAGCTATCTTGATGGGCAAAACGAAGTTCAAGAACAACACGCTGCAAAACAAGAGTTCTCCGCAACGACTCTTTTCGGCAAAGACAACCAGCCAACGGAAATCTTTGACCAAACCGATGACAGAATTCGTATCGTTTACTTCGGTTTCACACGTTGCCCAGATGTATGCCCTACTTCTTTGGCTATGTTGGCCGGAGCACTTAACCAAGTATCTGATGAAGCAAAAGCAAAGATTCGCCCAATGTTTGTTTCTCTCGATCCAGAACGTGATGCCGCTGAAGCCTCGTATGAATACGCGCAATACTTCCACCCGATGATGGAAGGGTTAAGTGGTCCATTGGATGTCACCACTACTCTGGCCCATAACTACGGTGTTATTTTCAGAAAAACTAAGCTTGACGGTTCAGAGTTGGAATACACCTTAGACCACAGCTCATATTTCTATTTTTTAAAGCCCGACGGTACTTTGATTACTAAAGTACCGCACACGTTGACGCCAGCGCCAATTGTTGAGGCCATCAACACGTTAGCGTACCAAGTCATCAACGACTAGGAACAACGTATAGAAAAATAAAGAACTTAACTAATAAAGTTCGAACAAAAAGTCAGGTCCCAGACCAAAAACATAAAAATTAAGGACAACAACATGAAGTTAAAAGCACTTGCTCTTGCAGGCTTATTGCTCACCCCTTTTGCTCAGGCTAATAGCGACATTATGGTTCATGACGCGTATGCTCGTGCAACCCCGCCTTCAGCAGTGAACAGCGCGGTGTTCACGACTCTGATGAACCACAGCGATAAAGATCGCGCTATTGTTTCTGCAACAACACCTGCAGCAGGTAAAGTAGAACTTCATGATGTAATCATGGATGGCGATGTTATGAAAATGCGCCAAGTTCAAGAGATCACCATCCCTGCGAACGGAGAAGCAATACTTAAACCAGGTAGCCTACACATTATGTTGTTCGACCTAGCAAGCAGCCTAAAAGAAGGTGAGCAAATCGAGATGACACTGACTTTCGCCAATGGTGAAACACAGACCTTCGATGCGCCGGTTAAGAAAGTAATGAGCGGCATGAAAAAAATGAATCACGATCATCATTAATCGTATTCACAATTGATAAAATAATTTAAGCCACGATGACTTCTCGCCATCGTGGCTTTTTGTTAAACTGAATTCGCTTTTTATTCAGAGCCTGAACACATAAATAACCCAAGGAGAATAGAAGATGATTGTAATGAACACACTAAAACTGGCAGTAAAAGTAGCGCGTTAATTTGTTTGGTTAATCAAACTTAAATACCAAACGACCAACATCTCGTCACCCGTGACGACCGCACACTTTTACCCGGTTTACTATTGATCGTAAGTGAACAATACCTGCATGCCCAATAGCGCATGACTAAATCCGGGGTCCTATCTATTTGAATTCGACCCAAGCTCAAAACATTTTTGACGTCTCGACGCTTTTTAATCTCAGCAACTCTTTTTGATCTCATCAATGCTTATTGATCTCATTAATAACCTGAGATCTCACAAGAGTTAATGCTCTCATAAGACTTTAATGCAGTGATAAGAAATCAAAGCTCGCACGTCTGGGTAAATAGACATGAATTCACAAAACGCATTTTCTCATCCAATGTCACTTCAACAACTTGGATGGCAACCTGTATTCCAACAACAACTGACACTCGAAGACTATGACCATTCCGTCATTGCTCGTATCGTCGCACATCATCGTAGTGGCTATACATTAGCGTCAGAGCAAGGTGAAATTGTTCTACCCATCCACCAAAACCAACCGGCAATGACGGTTGGCGACTGGGTGATGTTGAACTCTGATCTACAATTCGACCGTTTACTAGACCGTCAATCGCTCTTCCGCCGTAAAGCTGCAGGCAGTCGCGTAGCTGAACAATATATTTCATCCAATATCGACACCGTTTTTATCGTGGTTTCGTTAAATAACGACTTTAATCTAAGCCGCATCGAACGCTATCTAGCACTCGCCAATGAAGCGCAAGTTGAAGCCGTTATCGTACTCACCAAGAAAGACTTGTGTGACGACTACCAAGGCAAAGTACAACAAGTTCAAAGCTTAGATTCTATGCTGATGATCGAAGCAGTGAACAGCCTAGACCAAGAATCAACTCAAGTATTGTCACCTTGGTGTAAAACAGGCAAAACGGTGGCTTTGATGGGTTCGTCTGGTGTCGGTAAATCGACACTCGTGAACTCGCTACTTGGCGAAACTCAGCAAGAAACGGGCGGTATTCGTGAAGACGACAGCAAAGGCCGTCATACAACCACGTCACGATCGCTCCACTTGCTAACATCGGGTGGTTTACTGCTCGATACTCCTGGTATGCGAGAGTTACAACTCGCCGATTGTGCTGAAGGAGTAAGTGAAACCTTTTCGGATGTGGAAGAGTTAGCGATGCATTGTCGCTTTTCTGATTGCAGTCATGAGTCAGAACCAGGATGCACAATACGCAAAGCCATTGAAAGCGGTAAGCTTTCTGAAAGACGATTCTCTAACTATGAGAAGCTACTCAGAGAGCAAGCAAGAAATGGAGCCTCATTGGCAGAACAGAGAGCGAACAGTAAACAGCTTTCTAAAATGTACAAAACCGTGCAATCAGAGAGCCGTAATATCAAGAAATCGTCTAAATAGCCGATTATTGGATTAGGTTTACAACACGTAAATAAGCCCTGTGTCCCTATCGCGTATTAGCTCATTAATTCATGATCTCTTTAACGCATTGGGCCGGGGCTTCTTTATATCAACAGGAACCCAATGGGATCATTTCTGCACACAATGATCTTGCTAATCGACTCTGATGGCACTAGAACCAGAACATTGACCCAAATGAGTATTATCATGCAGATTTATATCTCAACAAGAGTACAAAAATTTAACATTTAGCTCTAAAAACACCACGTAGCGCAAACAATCACCCTAAAAGTAAACTATTCCTAGACACCCTCTTAGATCCCGCTAATATGACCGCCCATTCCACTAGTGTATAGTTGGATTTGGTACAACTTTATAAAAAAATACATCACTATAATAAATTAACAATTGCAGGTATTTTATGCAAAATCACAACATGCTCGCCCGCATCGCTCGTGGAAATCTCGTTCTACAGATCCTTGCTGGTATTGTTTTCGGTGTCGTTCTCGCCATGGTTTCTCCTTCAGCAGCTCAAGATGCAGGCCTATTAGGTAGTCTGTTTGTTGGTGCTCTGAAAGCTGTTGCTCCAATTTTAGTATTCATTCTTGTTGCAGCTTCTATCGCAAACCAAAAGAAAGGTCAGCATACTCATATGCGTCCAATCATTGTGCTGTACCTGATTGGTACGTTCTCTGCAGCACTGACTGCGGTAGTACTGAGCTTCATGTTCCCAACCACTTTGACACTGGTTGCTGGCGCTGAAGGTGCTAACCCTCCTCAAGGTATTGCAGAAGTTCTTCATACTCTTCTATTCAAGCTTGTAGATAACCCAGTTAGCGCACTAATGAACGCTAACTACATCGGTATTCTTGCTTGGGCAATCGGTCTTGGTCTTGCTCTGCACCACGCATCAGCAACAACCAAAGCGGTTTTCGAAGACCTAAGCCACAGTGTTTCACACATTGTTCGCTTCATTATTCGTCTTGCGCCATTCGGTATCTTCGGCCTTGTTTCGACTACATTCGCAACAACGGGCTTCGATGCACTAGCAAGCTACGGTCAACTGCTAGCGGTTCTACTAAGCTCAATGCTGATCATTGCTCTTGTCGTTAACCCACTGCTTGTCTTTGTAAAGACAAAACAGAACCCATACCCACTTGTACTGCAATGTATTCGTGAGTCTGGTGTAACGGCATTCTTCACTCGTTCAAGCGCTGCAAACATCCCAGTGAACATGAACCTTTGTAAGAAGCTAGAGCTAGATGAAGATACTTACTCTGTATCAATCCCTCTAGGCGCAACCATCAACATGGCAGGTGCTGCAATCACCATCACTGTGTTAACGCTTGCAGCTGTACACACAATGGGTATTGAAATTGATATCTTCACTGCGATTCTACTGAGCCTTGTTGCTGCAGTATCAGCATGTGGCGCATCAGGCGTTGCCGGTGGTTCACTGCTACTGATTCCTCTAGCTTGTGGCCTATTCGGTATCTCAAACGATGTAGCGATGCAGGTTGTAGCGGTTGGTTTCATCATTGGTGTGATTCAAGATTCGGCTGAAACAGCGCTTAACAGCTCAACTGACGTAGTGTTCACTGCGGCTGTATGTAAAGCTGAGCAAAACAAAGCTTAACAGCTCTTGGGTATTAGGCTTTAGCTCTAACAGCAAATAGCACATAAATAAAAAGGGAAGCATCAGCTTCCCTTTTTTGATCCTGTTATTCCTAACTCAGAGTGTCCCGTCTCCAATGGAGTGTGACTAAAATAAACTGAGCTGACCTAAATGAGAGTTCAATTCGCTCAAACGCTCACCTCATCAAGCTACTGACTTAATTTTTGTTGCTCCAATTGGTTTGGCTAAAGTCTAAAGACGCACCGCTAGGCGCTGGTGACGATGTATTATCTGTGCTTTGAGCCGTACCCGTTTGGGACGCTGCGCGTTGCTCTGGAGAATATTGTTGGTTGTGCTCTGGGTTGGAGTTCGGGGCTTTCATCTCGAAACTCATTTCAACATCGCTGCCTTGCACATTCGACTCGTCAATTTCCTCTTCTTCAGTAACCTCTTTAACCTTCTTAGGGACAGGCACATTGCGTTTGTAGAGCTTGTTGAGCGCCTTAATGATTGAGTGCTTAGTGATTGCTTCTTGGGTCAACTTGGTCATTATCGGTTTAGTCAGAGCCTGTAAGCCCACGACAGCATCCACACCAAGTTCCCCGCCGACTTTATCCCTCAAATGCTTCGCTTCTGCGTAGCCAAAATGAGCTGATAGGAATAACCAGATATAAGCGATGGAGTTGCCGTGTTCACCATGGTCAATCCAAGCTTCGCCTGCTCTAAACATGGCTTCTGCACTGTTCTTTTCTGCGGCCGTCTCAAACCAGTAAACGGCTTCACCATGGTTAGACTCAACACCAACACCGTTCAAGTAACTCATACCGAGTTTGATCTTGCCGTCTAAGCTATTCTTTTCCGCAGCTTTTTGGTACCACTCGACAGAGCTTTCCGCGGAGTAGTCTGGATTTTCTTTATCTAGACACCAGTCACCGATAAACAGCATTGCTTCAGTATTACCACCAGCCGCAGATTCTTCGATATAGGTGTAACCTTTAGGGATGTTTTTATCAGTTCCACGACCAAAGACAAGTGCTTTACCCATCTCAAATTTCGCAGACACGTCATTGTCCAATGCGGATATCGCAAGCTGCCAAAAGTTGGCTTTCTCTCTTAAAATCAGGTCTTCTTTGCGCTTCATACTCAGGCGCACAATGCCATACATACCATTGATATTATCGAGTTGTGCCGCTTTGTCGTACCAATACAGAGCTTCCTTAATATTGTTACGTTCCGCTTCCTTCGCCAAATACAGAATCGACGGAACATGCCCGGTTTCGGCTTTGAAGTGACGCTCTTTTTGCTCTTGTATGCGCGCTTTTTCAATCGCTTTTCGATAAGCGACAGCACGAGCCTTACGTTCTTGTTCCAAGCGCTGCTTTCTTAGCGATAAAGAGATCAGCCACACGGCGACAAGTATTAACGAAAGAGCCGTCGCACCAATTGCGATTCCCATTGTACTCATAAAATATTTTAACCTAACTCGGCTGATACTAGCCCCGATATCGGGAAAGTGATCAACCCATAGTGAATGTTTCTAATTACAGGGAAAAGCGCCGTTATTTAAACGTTCCGCCCTAGAATGAACTTAGTTCAGTATCTCAGGAATACATAGCGATAAAAAGTCTACTAAGACCTATCCTTATGCACTCCATAAATGGTGTGATCTTGCTTCAATAGAGTTCGATAATGAAGACCATCTTTCAACAAAATAGTCTTAAACAAAGACAACGAAACTGATGATTACCTATCAACAATTTCGTGTCGCTGTAGTTAGTTCAGTTGACCGTATATGTAAGCTAGCTCAGCAACCGTTTTAGCAGAAAATTTCTTCATTAAACTCGCTCGGTGTACTTCTACCGTTCTCATCGCGATACATAATTCATCGGCAATTTTCTGGTTACGTTTGCCGTCGATAATCTGCTTAAGAATATCGATTTCTCGCTCAGTTAACGACGCATACGCTTGGCGATAAACATTCATGTGTAAATGCTTTTCAGAAGCCTCTAGCCCTTGCTTGATCGCCTCAGCTAACTCACTGCCTTTAACTGGCTTTTGAAAGAAGTTTACCGCACCGGCTTGCAATGCCTCCACCGCCATTGGTACATCACCATGGCCCGTCAGGTAAATCACCGACAATGGGCTCTGCGCTTTCATCATCAACTCATGAACTTGCTGTCCTCTCATTTCAGGCATTCGACTGTCTAACACCACGCATCCCGTCGCATTCAAATCCACTGCATCCAAAAAGCTCGGGCCATCTTCATAGGCTGTCACCTTGAAATCATGCTCTTCCAATAAGAACACCAATGAGTCACGCATCGACTCATCATCATCAACCACATAGACTGGCAACGCATGATGAAGTTCAGACATAACAAGATTCCTTATGAGTCATTTGAAATAGAGGAAGGCAGTGTCACCGCGACATGACAACCATGAGGAGTCAGTGAGGTGATGCTCATTTTGCCACTGTGGTCTTCAATCACGTCTTGGCAAATCGCCAGCCCTAAACCCAAGCCATTTTCTTTGCTACTCACAAAGGCTTGAGTGACTTGTTGCTCGGTGAAATCTAAACCGGTGCCGTTATCGATAACCGACAGCATCATTTTATCCGGTTGATACTCGGTAATCACTTTAATTGTCGATGGTTCGTTGTTTTTGTTATCAATATCAGACGTAGCGCTTTGTTCGCGATGCTGTTGTGCATTACATGCGTCGGTCGCATTGTTTATCAGGTTTACAATCACTTGCTGCAATCCCACCGGGTCAACATGCAGTTGGATAGGCTTACCTACAGCGTCGCGCTCAATGGTTATCTTGTGTTTCTGTAATCGAAATTGCAGTAGCTCGATAGTGTCTGTGAGTAACTGCTCGATATCAGTCCGTGACTTTTCCGATGAACGTTTCTTTATCATGTTTCTCAAGCGTTGAATGATCGCATCAGCACGGTCCACTTGAGACTGGATCTTCTCAAACACAGGTTCAATATCGGTCAATGGTTTGTTCTTCGAAATCCGCAGTAAACCACCTTCGCTATAATTCCGAATAGCTGCCAGAGGCTGATTGATCTCGTGTGCCAAACTGCTTCCTAACTCACCGACCACCGCGATTCGTTGAGAGTGCTCGAGCTGCTCACTCTTACTTTTTAATTTGTGCAGCGTGGCTTCCAACTGTTTTTTGCTAAGGCTGAATTTGTACTCCAACCAAAAGTGATAGGCGTTCAGAAACACAACCAACAAAAAGAACGCCCAAGCCCACTGTTGATTGTACTTAAGCCAGATTAGCGCTTCTTTCCACCAAGGTTGTTGCAGTGGGTGCATGTCGAGTTGCTGATAAAGCTTGTCGATTGACAGCAAGCTTGTCGGTGACGTCCAGCCCGATGCATTCGCTGCAATGGCTGGCGCACTGCTTTTTGGCATCGCAAATAACACCTGACTCATTTTTTTCGCCAGTGTAGAAGACGCTCTCTCTGTTTTGGCAAACGACCAGTTAGGGTACAAAGGCGTAGACACCTGACATCGGAACCCTTCTGGTGCTTGATTGTCGATAACACGATATTGACTAGCCACCAGCAAACCTTCACTGATCATGCTCTCGACCAAACACGCAGGCACCACCGCAGCTTCAATGTGCCCTTCACGCAGTTGATACAAGCTGGCATCAATAGGGAAACCTAAGAACTGAGTATTAGAGAAAAAGTGATTAGGGTTGAGCCCTTGTTGCATCACTTGGTAACGCATAGTGAGGTAACCACCAAATGCATTTTCCGAGACCGCCGCAATCGGCTTACCGCTCAATTGTTCGAGCGAAATATAAGGCGACATTCTTCTCACCACCAAGGCCGAACCAATACTTTGCGTATTGCTGGCTCCCGACTGTTCAAAGTTATGACTGGTCATGGTGGCCATCCAAGAAAGCGCATACTGGCGTCCTAAGCGAACCGCCTGACCGGGGTTGGTGATAACAAAATCGACAGTGACGTCTTTTACCGCTTCGGCCATCTCTTCCAAGTTGAAAGGCTTGAGGACAAAGTGCTTACCCGCAATACGCTCAGACAGCCAATCCATTGTCGGCTGCCAACGCTGTTGAGCGGAAAGCTTACCTCGAGTCGCCAACACGCCAACCTCGATAACCTGATCGGGTTCATCTGTGTTTTGGTTTGGGCTTGAGCTTGGGGCTGCTATCGCTTGTTCAGATTGAGCTGCTAAACACGCACCCGCGGTTAGGCTCAACCAACAAAGGCCAACAATTGTCATTAGGTTTCTGACTGACACTGAAATCTCGTTCTCCACACTGACGGCATGTCCATCACTCAAATAACGCATGACGACACTTTAAATAGAGCATTTAAACAAAGCATAACAGCTAGATTAGTAAAACCACATTTGTTCTAGATCAATTTTGATCTGGGTATGTGGAAATCCACAATACCCCGTGAACGGTCAAAAACTGACAATGAGCCGAACAGATCGAATACCCATTTATAGGTACCTCTATGGACTCATTGAAAAGACGGTTTCTCAGCCAATTCGGTAAAGTTTCCGCCGGTGCTGCGCTCATTCCCATTGCCGGAATCAACACCGCAGTCGCGAGCACAGCCATTCGCAATAACAACCAGCCTGACCGCAAAGGCGAAGTAGGCAAGCGCTACGCGATGGCGATTGATTTACGTAAATGCGTTGGCTGTCAGGCATGCACTGTTGGCTGCAGCGTTGAAAACCAAGCGCCAATCGGCCAGTTCAGAACCACCGTAAAACAGTATGAAGTCTCCCTTGATGATGGTTCGACTACTCAACAAGACGTGAAATCATTCATGTTACCTCGCCTATGTAATCACTGTGACAACGCACCCTGCATCAAGGTTTGTCCTGTTCAAGCCACCTTCCAGCGTGAAGACGGCATTGTGATGGTCGACAACGAGCGCTGCGTAGCCTGTGCCTACTGTGTTCAAGCTTGCCCTTACGATGCTCGCTTCATTAATAACGACACCCTTACCGCTGACAAATGTACTTTCTGTGCACACCGCCTTGAAGACGGCTTACTGCCTGCTTGTGTCGAAACCTGTGTCGGTGGCGCGCGTGTCATTGGTGACCTCAAAGACCCAAACAGCGAGATCAACCGTCTGCTCAATGAAAACCAAGACGACATCAAGGTGCTTAAGCCAGAGCAGAATACCAACCCCCATGTTTTCTATATCGGCATGAACGAGCGATTCGTTAGCCACATTGAAGGCCAACCTGCGATTTATGATCCAGCCGCCATCGATAACTCATCCTCTAGCAAACAAGAATTGGCAATCGCGACACAAGGCAAACAAGGAGAGACAGCATGAATATCACTGAAGTGTTAGTTCCCGCTCAAGAGATCGCTTGGCTACCGTGGGCGGTTCAATATTTCTTCTACATTGGTTCGGCTTACGCGGCCGCTATTCTGTTTTTGATTGCACTGATATTCAAGAACTCAACCAGTCACCAATTCCGTTCAGCGCTTGTGCTTGTGATGGCCATCGGCGCAATTGTTGGGCCACTAGCACTAACAGGTGACTTACACCAACCAGGACGTGCGTGGCATTTCTATGCCCACATCACGCCTTGGTCATGGATGTCATTAGGCTCTCTGTTTTTGCCTTTGTTCTCTGGGCTAACTGTCGCGACTGCTTGGGTTTACCTGCGAGGTGACATCGCACAGCTTAAGGAAAGTGAAAACCCGCTTCTAAAGCGTTTGGCTTGGCTGACGCTAGGTCAATGGCAAATATCATCAAAGCTGATGATTGCACTCGCTGCTGCGACAGCTATTTCTGGCTTAAGTATCGCGCTTTACACAGGCGCAGAGATTGCGATTTTGGCGAGCCGACCACTTTGGCATCAACCGGCTTCTCCACTGCTTTGGTTCACGACCGCATTCTTTGCTGCAACGGGCTTAACGTTGTTGATTTGGGCTCTACTACCTTCAAGCAAGCCAAGTTTAAAACCAACAGATCTCGCTATAGTGCAAAGAACGATTACGTTAACGGGCGGCCTTGCCATCATTCTTACGTCTATTTGGGCATCTAACCATGGTCACTTCAATCTCTATGAAAACAACGCTTGGGGAATCAATCTAGGCATCATGACCACCAGCATTTTGCTGTGCATGATCTTAGTTCTCCCCCTACAACGCTTATCGCAAAGCAAGCTTGGAATTATCTGTGTAGCACTTGCGACCATGATTTCAGCATGGGCGGTACGCTGGGTCACCATGATGGAAGTTCAAACCATTCCACGTTTTGATGTAGGCCCATTCCCTTATGAACTGCCTATGGGGAGCGCTGGGCTACTCGGCATCGTTGGTATGTGCGGCCTTTGGTTAGCGCTTGCGTTGTTCGCTTCGGAAATCGTGTCTACTGGATCTAAAAGAACAACTGGCTCTGCACAAAAGACAGAATCTAAGCCAAACCAAAATACACCGTCACCACTTAACCGCTCACATAGCTTGTAGTCTGAGGAATCATCATGGATAACAAACGTCGTCAATTTTTGAAAACAGGCCTTGCTGCCGGTGGTGTTGGAGCTTTTGCTGCAGGTTATGCAACAACCACAAAACACATGGTTCACGGTGCTATTGATGGCACCGCAGGTAAGAAAACCAATCACATCCATCACGGTAATTCGTTAGAGACGGAATACAGTGTCGATGAACAAGGTAAGATTTCGCCGAATCCAAACCAACGCGTTGCACCATCAATGTGTTTTGGCTGCTGGACATTGTGTGGCTTGCGTGTACGTATCGATAATCGCAATGACGAGATTTTGCGCATCTCGGGCAACCCGTACCACCCGTTATCAAGCGACCAACAGATCCCGTTCAAAACGCCCGTAAAAGACGCCTACATTGGCTTGTCTGGTGAATCCGGCATCAATAACCGTTCGACAGCCTGCGCCCGCGGTAACGGCATGTTAGAGATTCAAAACAGCCCATACCGAATCACTCAACCATTAAAACGTGTTGGTAAACGAGGTGAAGGTAAGTGGGAGCCGATCAGCTACGAACAACTTATCTCTGAGATCACCGAGGGTGGTGACTTATTCGGTGAAGGTGAAGTTGAAGGCTTACGATCGATTCGCGACATCGAAACACCACTTGATCCGAGCAACCCTGAGTACGGACCAAAAGCCAACCAACTGCTTGTGACCAATGCCGGTAATGAAGGGCGTGACGATATCTTGAAGCGCTTTGCATTTAACAGCTACGGAACACGCAACTTTGGTCACCACGGCTCTTACTGTGGTTACGCATTCCGCGCGGGTTCTGGCGCGATCATGAATGATTTAGACAAGTTCTCGCACTTAAAACCAGACTTCAACAACGCAGAGTTCATTCTTTTCATCGGTATGTCTCCAGCTCAAGCGGGTAACCCGTTCAAGCGTCAAGCAAGACAACTGGCTGAAGCTCGTACTAATGGCAAACTGAGCTACACCATTGTGACTCCAAGCCTTCCAGCAGGATCATCAAGCCTTGCGGCGGGCGATCGTAACAACTGGCTACCGATCAAACCGGGCACTGATTCAGCATTAGTCCTGGGCATGATCCAATGGATCATCGAAAACCAGCGCTACAATCACGATTTCTTGTCTCGCCCAAGCGCACAAGCGATGCAAAAAGCAGGCACCACGCATTGGTGTAATGCTTCACACCTTGTGATCAGTGACGAAACACACCCACAAAATGGACGTATGCTCCGTGCATCGGATATTGGATTGCTAGAAACAGGCGAACCGATATCTGACGATGACGGATTTATCGCACTAGATGTGACAGCGTCACTTTTATCATCGCATATTCAGGTGAATGAAGCGGCTCTGTTCGTTGATCAAGACGTAGAAATCGATGGTCAAACCGTTCGTGTTAAGTCTTCTCTACAAAGATTGAAGGAAGAAGCCTTCAAATATGACCTTGCTTACTACAGTGAGCAGTGTGAAATTCCAAAAGATCAAATTATTGCGCTGGCGAAACGCTTTACCAGCTACGGAACGAAAGCAGTCGTCGATACCCACGGTGGCAACATGCACACCAACGGCTTCTACAACTCGTTCTCTATCTTAATGCTGAACGCGCTGATCGGTAACATCAACGCGAAAGGCGGTGCCATGGCGAAAGCAGGCGGCTACCCAACTTCTGTTGCAGGTCCACGTTATGACTTTACCAAATTCAAAGGCAAGACTAAGCCTCAAGGCGTGTTCTTGTCCCGCAGCAAGTTCCCTTACCACAAGACCAGCGAATACAAGCGCCGCGTTGCCGCAGGTGAATCACCCTACCCAACACGCGCTCCGTGGTACCCAATCTCTGCGCCGCTTTTAACCGAGCATTTATCAGCTGCGATTGATGGCTACCCTTACCGTGCAAAAGCGTGGATCAACCACATGGCGAAC
This sequence comes from Vibrio splendidus, assembly GCF_003345295.1. Taxonomy (NCBI): domain Bacteria; kingdom Pseudomonadati; phylum Pseudomonadota; class Gammaproteobacteria; order Vibrionales; family Vibrionaceae; genus Vibrio; species Vibrio splendidus. The sequence continues at coordinate 464,801 of NZ_CP031056.1, read as the reverse complement.
CCACTTTATGGCGTTCCGGGCTTAGGCAACTTACTAGGTAAGAAGCTTAAGGATCCAAAGCAGCTTGGTTTGATCGTCTCTATCGATGCCTTCATCAATGAGACAACTGCATTATCGGATTACCTAGTGCCAGACACGGTTACTTACGAAAGCTGGGGCATGGCAACACCTTGGCATGGTGTCGCGACCAAAGCGATAACCGCTCGTTGGCCGATTGTTGAGCCTAAAACTTCCCGCACTCAAGACGGGCGGGCCATCAACCTAGAGAACTTCTTTATTGATGTGGCGAAAACACTGGGCTTAGGTGGCTTTGGCGACAACGTAATCAAAGATAATCAAGGCAACTGGCACGGTATTCATAGCGCTGAAGACTTCTACTTGCGCTCTGCAGCTAACTTGGCATTAGCAAAAGGCGGCGTACCGAATGTAGACGCTGAAGATATCGTTTGGTCTGGTCTAGAGCGCCTAGTCCCTGTAATGAACAAAACGCTTAAACCAGAAGAGATGCTCAAAGTGGCGTATATTTTTGCGCGTGGCGGTCGTTTTGAAGACGCAACCAATGCCTACACCAATGAAACCATGAAGTACAAATGGACCAAACCATTGGCTATTTGGAATGAAAAACTCGGTACGTCTCGTAATACCATCAGTGGCGAGCAATACATGGGTTGTCCTACATGGTATCCACAAAAGTTAGCAGATGGCACGCCTTTGGCAGAGCAGTTCCCAGTAACAGAGTGGCCATTCACCCTAACCAACTTTAAGTCCAACATTCACAGTGCGGTGTCTAACTTGTCACCACGCTTGGAATCCATTAAAGGCGTGAACCCGGTTTACATTCACCCGCAAGACGCCTCTTCTGCTGGCATCAAAACAGGCGATGTATTTGCCATTGAAACACCGAGTTCAACCACACATGCGTTGGCAATGGTGATTGATGGTATAAAACAGGGAACATTAGGCTTTGAACACGGCTTTGGACACAAAGAACTCGGTGAGCGTGCGCACTGGATTGGTGACACACAACAACCAGTGAAAATGAAGTCAAACGATGGCGTTAACATCAATGATATTGGCTTGATTGATCCGACGAGAGAAGGCAAAGGCGTGATGCTTGATTGGGTTGTGGGCGCAGCGGCAAGACAAGCGCTTCCGGCTAAGATCTACAAGGTCTAGCTTAAACTCTGTAAGCTCTAACTTAAGCACTTAATCAAAACACTTCTTTATCTGATTTGCAGATGAGAACACAACAGGGCAACTTCGTCATTCGAGGTTGCTCTGCTTTTTCATCCCCTTAATCTAGAAAAGCACCCTATTTGGATAAAACGCCCAATCTTCATACAGCATCGGGACTAGATAAAGCATCCGGTCTAGATAAAGTAATCAACCCAAAGCCATTAGGTAATCTTCATTTCACCACAACTTTTTTAGCCCGCATCCATAAAGCAGCTATGCTTATACAATCGGTGCCATAAAAGAGCCTTAACAAGCAGTTACACCGAGGCGAACATGGCAGTTCCCTTACATTTCGTTAACGGCAGTTGGATCAGCCTATCGAAGTTCACATCAATACCATTATGGTGATTGAGGTTATTAATGTGAGACTCACCTCAAGTTCCAAGTGAATTAATGTGGAAATCCACAATAGCGCGAACAACCAATTATGTCGAAAATGCGTGCATTACAACCAATAGCGACGCCTCATGACTAAGCTGACAATTAAAACTCAAACTTTAACGCTTTGCATCGCTGCTCTAGGAAGCCTTTCTTTATCCGCTTTTGCACAAGCAGCGCCGAACCCAATGCCAGAAGCTGCAGAAACCTGTAGCGGCTGCCACCAAGCCGACGGTAAAGGCATGCCCAACATCGCCCCTATGCTTGCAGGGCTCAATGCTGATTACCTCGAACACCAACTAATCCTGTTCTCAAGTGGTGAGCGTCAAAGCGCGATCATGAAGGGAATGGCTGACGGTGTGTCTGACCCTGCCGTTCGTCGTGAAGTCGCAGAATACTTTGCATCACTGCCTTCATACGAATTCACCGATTTAGAACAGCGCGGCTCACAAGCTGATATCGATAACCCTTATCGTAAACTTGTATTCCAAGGCGATTGGGACCGAAACATCCCAGCTTGTGCAACCTGCCACGGACCAAGTGGGATGGGCGTAGACAAATTCCCACGCTTAGCCAGTCAACACGCCGACTACATTCAAACTCAGCTCAACGCTTGGAAAAACGGCACTCGGAAGGGTGATGATTTGAACATGATGGGCAACATCGCGGGCAAGCTAACCGACGATGAAATCAAAAACCTGTCGTACTACTTCGCATCTTTCCGATACTAAAGGGCTCGCATGAAAACACTACTTCTAATTACCGCAACCCTTGCCTCTGGAATCGCTTATGCAGAAGCTGAGTTGCCTGATCGCCAAACCGAATTACCAGCAGTTGAGAAGCCTCAAGATAACAAGTATCTGGTGCCACGAGACTTGGTCGATATTCCTGCAGGAGAGTTTGGCGACAAAGTTAAACTGGGTTATTCACTGTTTGTCGATTCACAACAGATGCGCGGTACGTTCGTCGGCAATGAACAAAGCTGTGTCAACTGCCACATGCAAGCGGGCATGAAAGCGAATGCGGCGCCTCTATGGGGTGCTTATATGGCCTACCCTGCTTACCGTAAGAAAAACGACAAGGTAAACAGCTACGCAGAACGTATCCAAGGCTGTTTCACTTATTCAATGAATGGCCTGCCACCAGCAGTGGGCTCAAAAGAGATGGTCGCGCTAACCGCTTACTCATACTGGTTGGCAATGGGCGGTATCTTGGATAAGAACGGCATGCAAGACACACCCGTTCCTGAGATTAGCGATGCAGATTTACAAGTCGGAGGAAAAGCGGAGAGCTTCCCTCTTCCAGAAGAACTGTTAAGCAAATACCCAATTGATGATCGCAGCAAGCTGGCAGGTCGTGGCTACCCTAAGATTGCTAACCCTGAACAAGAGCCGTCGATAGCGCGTGGTGAAAAGGTTTATCAAACCAGCTGCCAAACCTGTCATGGTCAAAATGGCGAAGGCATTAAAGGGGCGGATGGTCGCTCATACCTACCACCACTTTGGGGCAAAAACTCATTCAACTGGGGCGCAGGTATGCACCGCGTAAACACCGCCGCGTACTTCATCTACGAAAACATGCCGCTTGGAAAAAGCCAACAGCTGTCAATTCAGGATGCGTGGGATGTGGCCGCGTTTGTAAACAGTCATGAACGCCCACAAGACCCTCGATACAAAGGCGATGTTGCCGGCAATGCTAAGCGTTACCACAGCCACCAAGGTTACTATGGCAAAGAAGTCGACGGTCATGTACTGGGTTCAAAAGCCTACCCAAGTGGTAAAGAAGTGATTAATGATCACTAATTCGTTTTAAAGAGCAGTAACCGGTTTTCGTGAGTAGTCATGCATTTCAGTGAGACCGGATAGTTGCTTACACCAGCTATAGCTAAGCTTTACATTGTAAATTGGTTACAACTGGACGAATAAAAAGGAGCCAAATTGTTTAACGATCTGGCTCCTTTTTTGTGTTTGAACGATTAGAAAAATAACTAACCTTGCTGCATCTTCTCCCAAATCGTCGGAGAGCCAATATAGTCTTGAACCGTAGTGATGAATTCTTTAACCAGCTTGGTTTGCTTACGGTGCGGATAAACGGCATAAATAGCCGTATCGGCAGTAGAGATTGGGTAGTCTGGAAGTAAAGTGACCAAGCCGAGTTCTTTCATTGATGCGTATAGATTTGATTGATCGAGGAAACCATACCCTAAGCCATCCTTAACGCAAGACACCATTGTGCGAACATCACTCACCTTATAGTTGCCACGAATCGTCAGACTTTGGAAAGTATTGCCTCCTGGCTCTTCGCTGATACGTAAATGATCAACCGTCATATCGCCATTGGTATAAATTACAGCAGGTAACGCGAGCAAATCTTGTGGCGTCTTCGGTTCACCATGCTGCTTCACAAAGTCGTTCGAGGCGACCAGCATGAAGTTACTGTCGGCAATCTTCTTCGCAATCAAATTCGATTCAACAAGCTTGCTGAAGCGAAATGCGATATCAAACTGCCCTGCAATGATATTGGCGATCTTGTCGTCCAATGACAGCACAATCTGTACATCCGGATACTTTCTCATGAACTGCGTGATGATAGGTTGCAGGTATTGCTGACCAAAATAGATGGGAGAAGTAATTCTCAACACACCTTTGGGTTCAGACTGGTAAGAATCAGCAATACCCTGAATCTGATTGATGGTGTCTTTCAGCACATAAGTTTGCGCGAGAATATCTTCCCCTGCAGACGTCAACGAGAACGAACGCGTAGAACGGTTGAGAAGCTGAACACCTAGGTCTTGCTCAAGCTTTTTTATTTGTTTAGAGAGTGAGGAGTTGTCCATATCATGCAAGGTTGCCGCTTTGGTAAACGATCCTTGTTGAACCACATCTAAGAACAATAACAGCTGATTCGTATTTGGCACTGCGCCTCTCCTGAAATAAAACTCGACTAACGTTCGTCTTTAGGGGTGTCCATCACAACCATAGTCGTAATAGATTGCACCTGAGCACATTCCCCAAGCACATCGGCATGAAACTTCTTATAGCCCGGTAGATCTTTGGTTTCTACCCTTAGCAAGTACTCGTTGGCACCAGTAATGTTGTGGCACTCCACCACCTCTTTTTCCATACTGACATGCTGTTCAAACTCTAGCTGAGCCGCTTTGCTGTGGCTCGATAAACCAATCGAAACGTAAGCAATAAAGCCCACGCCCATCAGGCCATTATCCAGAACAGCTCGGTAACCTTGAATGATCCCTTTACGCTCGAGATCTTGTACTCGCCTTAAGGTCGCTGAAGCAGACAAACCAATTCGTTCTGAAAGCTCAATGTTGGAGATTCTGCCGTCCAATTTAAGCTCTTGCAATATCCTTTCGTCAAATCTATCCATAGGTACTTATTATTGTGCATTTAGTGATAGTAAGTGAAATAAAAGCACATAATTGCCTCACTTTCCACCTACTATGCTTCTCAACACGTGAAAGTCATGACCGGTCAGTCACTTCGTTCATTTTATTGTAGGAGAACCATTATGCCTTTAGAACAACTTAGCGCACTTGCCTTGTTTGCGTTTGTCTCGACCTTCACGCCGGGTCCAAATAACATCATGCTCATGACATCAGGTGCCAATGTTGGCTTTGCCCGAACTATTCCGCACATGCTTGGGATAGCTCTAGGGTTTGCCGCGATGTTGTTGTTGGTTGGCTTCGGTTTAATGGGCATTTTCAACGCTTATCCTGTCTCTCACCAGATCTTGAAATATCTAAGCCTGACTTATCTTGTGTACCTAGCAATTAAGATAGCATTGAGCGGCAAAGCAAAAAGTACAGAGGCTTATAAGCCCATGACCTTCATTGGCGCTGCCAGTTTTCAGTGGGTAAACCCGAAAGGTTGGTCAATGGCACTGACTGCGATTTCAGTGTACAGCAGTGGCAGTTCATGGTGGGAGCTTGCAATCATCGCAGCAATTTTTACGCTAGCTAACTTGCCATCAGTGACATTCTGGACGGCAGCAGGCAAACAACTGCAACACTGGTTAACAACACCAGTGCGCATCAAGAGCTTCAACTACGGTATGGCGGGCTTACTTCTAGCCTCAACGATCCCGATGTTGTAACCAGATAGTTTCCCTATGATGGTTAGTAAGTGATTACTGGCCATCAATTTCATTACAAGTATCCAATAACTTCGCTAAGCCAACGTCCAAATGTCGCCTGCCCGCTCGGGGTTAGCGTCCATAAAAACACCGCTACATTCATTGCTACTGTCAGCCAATAGATAGATCTGAACGGCTGCTTCTGCGTTTTATGGCGCAGCTTATCTTGAGCAATCAAAGCCCCTAACCAACCACCAGCAACAGAAAAAGCATGCAGAGTTTTCTCTGGCACACGCCAATTGCCATTGATCGCAGCTCGCTTGTCCTTTGCGTACACAAAAAAAGTCACTATCCCGATAACTAAATACCAAACCAACAGCGCTTTAGAACTTTCTGCAAACAACACAGAGACGGCCACCAACACCAGATAAGTGATGGCGAATTGAATAGATGAAGACAACATCAACTCCTTTTGGGTAACAGCTCACATACTGTAGCAATTACGCCCTGTAGATTTTGGTAAGGATGGATAACTGGTGGTTTCGTTCCCAAGAAATCTACCGTCTCCTTAAGTGCACTATGGAATTTATAGGAATTGCAGATATCTGCAAATGAAACTGACGTAATCTACCTATTTTGCTCCCCCTGAGTACAGCTATCGTTCCTAATACACAAAACTCACTTATGTTAATATTAAATAGAACGTAAAAACTTTATTACTCTTTAAAAATAAGAACATTCCAAAGTGATATTCATCTCACATTAATAAGGATGAGCTCTCATCCTTATTATCTACTCCTAGCTTCTACGCCTTGGGTTATTAATATCGAACATATGAGCTATTGATCCAATTAATTTCACTTAAACCAAATACAAAGCGTGATACTGACACTAGGTTTCTTATTTTTACGTATTAAAAATAACTTTACATATAGCTATCACAAATAGTTGGCCATCAATCGGACTAGGATATTCATCTTCATAAAAAGTGAAATATGGATATCAAACGTGAACAACATAAATATTAATAAGAACATCACTCTACAACGCACCTTCGACATTACAAAAAAGAGAAGCTTCAGACGGTCAACGCTAGCCAAAGCGATTCTACCTCTCTTCACCGCCACCCTTATCGCAGGCTGTGGTAGCGATAACGACAGCGACACGGATGCTGGCAACAGTGGCTTATACAAAGCAGGCGAAAACGAAGTCGTTGTGTATTACAAACGTGATGTTGCAGCTGCAAGCACTTCGGGTTCTACTTACGACGGCTGGGGACTTCACCTATGGAATGGCGAAGGCTGTACTAGCACAGACTTAGTAGCCATGGGGTTAAGCAAAACGGGTACTAACTGGGAAGCACCTTACGAATTTGATGGTATCAGTGATACCTACGGCGCTTACTATGTGTTGAAAGTCGATCCAGATGCTTCTGACCCACATAAATGCATGAATTTCATCTTACACAATGGCGACGAAAAAGCGTTTGGTAGTGCCAATTCTAAAATCGAGCTAACCAAGCTTGGCGATTCACAGGGCGTATTCGGGTTCCATGGCAGCAGCGAGTTGTATTACGACCCAATTTCAGAGCGTCCCGTCAATATCGATGGCCAAAAAGCGCATTGGTTGGACGCAGAGACTATCGCCTGGGAAGCCGCTGGTAATGCCGATTCTGTAAAACTCTTCTATGCATTAGATAACAGCATCACGATGAACGACGACAAAGAAATTGTCGGCGGAACTGCAATTGAACTAAGTAAAGACGGGGAGCTATCTTCTGAATTGAAAGAACGTTTCCGCCACCTTGCAAGCTTACCAGCACTGGCTATCGATGTGGACGACAAGACTTTACGTACCATCTTAAAATCTCAGATAATCTTTGTTGCCTACAATGCCAATGGCGATGTTATCTCTTCAACTGAGGTTCAAAAACCAGGAGTGCTTGATGCAGTATTTGCTAGCGAAGATGCTGGTAATGCAATGGGTGAAGAATTAGGCGCGATTGTTGAAGGCAGTGCGGCTACCTTCAAGCTTTGGGCACCAACAGCGCAAGATGTTGAACTCGTCCTGTACAGCGAGGATCTGCAAAGTTCACAAGTTTTTCCAATGACAGAAAGCACTGAGACGGGTATTTGGGCGACTGACGCGGTACCTAACGCTGTCAACAGTTACTATCGCTACCAAGTAAAGGTTTACCACCCAACCACAGGCAACATTGAGACTCGCCTAGTAACCGACCCTTACTCACTCAGCTTATCGAAGAACTCTGCATACTCTCAAGTCATTGACCTTAATGATTCAACACTGAAACCAGAGGGCTGGAGTAACTATAAGCGCGACACAGAAAAAACGGTTCAAGACACAAACCACGTACTTTACGAATCACACCTGCGTGATTTTAGCTTCAGCGATAAGGCAGGCACAGCGAACCTAAACGGCAAGTACCTCGCTCTCACAGAAGCAGATCGTGAATCGGTCAAACACCTACAAGATCTGCAAGATGCAGGCTTAACTACGCTACATATCTTACCGGCATTCGATATCGCTACCGTTGATGAAAATGAAGCGAGCCGTGTCGATATTACGGATACGGTCGGTAAATTGTGTGATGTAAAACCAGCAGCCGTCTTGTGTGGTAACGAAGATGAAAACAAAACCATTGAAGCAGTATTAGATGGTTATGACTCTTCAACTGGTGACGCCCAAGCCCTAATGAACGACCTTCGCATGCTTGATAGCTTCAACTGGGGTTATGACCCATTCCATTACACGGTTCCAGAGGGAAGTTACGCGACCGATCCTAATGGTTCTAAGCGTATTCTAGAGTTCCGTCAAATGGTGAAAGCAACGCACGACATGGATCTTAAGCTGATCATGGACGTGGTATACAACCACACCAATGCGTCTGGCGTGAACGATAAGTCTGTCCTAGATAAAATTGTCCCTGGATACTACCACCGTCTTAACTTAAACACAGGTGGCGTCGAAAATTCAACCTGTTGTGACAACACTGCGACTGAAAACCTAATGATGGGTAAATTAATGGTCGACTCACTTAAGGTGTGGGCTGACGATTATAAAGTGGATGGTTTCCGTTTTGACTTAATGGGCCACCAGCCAAAAGACGTGATGGTCGAAGCATTGGAAGAAGTGCGTAAAATCGACCCAAATACTCTGTTCTACGGTGAAGGTTGGGACTTTGGCGAAGTAGCGGATAACGCACGCTTCGATCAAGCGAACCAAATCAACATGGCAGGCACTGAGATCGGTACATTCTCAGACCGTCTGCGTGATGCCGTACGTGGCGGTAGCCCGTTTGATGGTGGTGTCGATTCAGAAGGCAACCACCCACTTCGCTTTAACCAAGGCTTTGGTAACGCAGCGATTGCCAACGAAGAGACCAAAGTTGATCAAGATTCAATCAACGGTCGCTTACACAACCAAGATCTTGTTCGCTTAGGCATGGCAGGTAACTTAGCCGAATATGTATTACTGGATTACAAAGGTGATACTAAACTGGGTAAAAACGTCGACTACAACGGCGCACCTGCCGGCTACACCAAAATGCCATCAGAGAACATCTCTTACGTTTCAAAACACGATAACCAAACGCTTTGGGATAACAACGCATACAAAATCGCCACTGGTACTAGTTCTGCAGAGCGTGCTCGCATGCAATCTGTATCACTCTCTACCGTGATGTTAGGCCAAGGTATACCATTCATCCATATGGGTTCTGAACTATTGCGTTCTAAGTCTATGCAGCGCGACTCTTACGACTCTGGCGACTGGTACAACCGTGTAATGTTCGATGGTACGGACAATAACTGGAATGTTGGCTTACCTCGTGAAGACAAAGATGGCGCCAACTGGAACCTGATCAAAACTATCATTGCTGACAGTACGGCTAAACCAGACGAAGACGACATTGAGCTCACCAAGCAGCAATTCCTAGAGCTATTAAAAATCCGTAGTTCAAGCGAACTGTTCCGCTTAGACACTGCTGATGAAGTCATGAAGCGTGTCGACTTCCGTAACGTTGGCAAAGATCAAGTCGAAGGCTTAATCGTGATGTCTATCGATGATGGTGTTTCAGCCGGTGCTAACCTAGATCCTGCCAACGATGCGATTGTTGCTGTTGTAAACTCAACCAATAAATCTCAATCGTTCAAAATCACAGGAGCAACCGGCTTTGCACTCCACACCGTTCAACAAAATTCTGAAGATGACATTGTAAAAGGTGCGAGCTTCGCCGCTGAAACCTTCACAGTACCTGCATTAACCACCGCTGTATTTGTACAAGCTCAAGGCGATGCACAGGGTGTCGGCCTGCCAGTTGATAACTCAGGTAAGGATGTGTCTAGCATTCCTCCATACGGCCAAACAACGGTTTACGTGCGTGGTGCTATGAATAATTGGACGCCTGTTGATGATTGGGCTATGAGCTTTATTGGCAATGGTGTTTACTCTGTAACAAAGACTTTGGAAGTAAAAGACTATGGCTTCAAGTTTAGCGGTGCTACTTGGGATCAACTTGACCTTGGTTGTAATTCAGTTGAACTTGCCGATGGCTCTATCAATCTTGGTACTGATGGTAACTGCCAATTGAGCGTAACTGAAGCTGGCAGCTATACCTTCACTCTGAATGCGATTCATGAGCTAAACAGCAGTGTGGGTAAGGCCGTGGTTTCTGTGACCAAACAGTAAGCTTTATAGAACAAAAAACTAGGTTTAAAGGGAGGCATTAAGCTTCCCTTTTTCTATATTAACTCTCATAAGATTAAAGTGAAATAAGCCTCATACCATCCTGTTTTGAGCATCAGCTCACATACCACAACAACTACGCCCCGAATTTCTTAACCAAGGAGGATAAAGCAGCATTCTGATTGAGCTAGCCTCCTGCCTACAACTACAACTACAACTACACCTCTACTTCTCGAGATGGAATATAAGTATGTACAACAAGAAACATTCAATCTATCAAGTTTTTACACGTTTGTTCGGCAATCAGAATACACAGAACACACCTTGGGGAACCATTGAGCAAAATGGCGTGGGTAAGTTCAGTGATTTCACCAATAAAGCGCTTACAGAAATTAGAGAACTCGGCATCACTCATATTTGGTACACCGGAGTACCACATCATGCTGTGATCAACGACTACAAGCACATCGGCATCTCAGATGATTATCCAAGCGTTGTAAAAGGACGAGCAGGCTCACCTTATGCCGTCAAAGATTACTACTCTGTAAACCCAGATCTTGCAGACAACCCAGCACAGCGTTTACAGGAATTCGAAGCCTTGATCAAAAGAAGCCATGACAATGGTTTGAAAGTCATCATCGATATCGTCCCTAACCACATTGCTCGTAATTACAAAGGCTTAAATAACCCAGAGGGCGTGCGTGACTTTGGCGTTCAAGATGACACGACTGTTGAGTATCATCGCAACAACAACTTCTATTACATTCCTAACAGCGTATTTGAACTGCCCGAGATCGAACCTGCGTTCATCCCTCTTGGTAGTGAACAACACCCGAATTTGGCCTCACCGTTTCTTGAATCCCCGGCCAAATGGACAGGAAACGGATCGCGCTTGAGCAAACCAAACTTCGACGATTGGTATGAAACCGTAAAGATTAACTATGGCGTGCGACCAGACGGCTCAAAAGATTTCCCTGACCTACCGGATGATTACGCAACGCGTGATCACCTCGCCCACTACCAATTCTGGCAGCAAGTTGATGTGCCAGATTCATGGATTAAGTTTCGAGACATCGCTTTATATTGGTTAAAAAAAGGCGTCGATGGGTTTCGCTACGATATGGCGGAAATGGTACCGGTCGAGTTCTGGAGCTATCTCAATTCATCAATAAAAGTAAAGAATCAAGACCCCTTTTTGATGGCGGAAGTTTATCAACCGCACCTTTATCGTGATTACATTCGCTTGGGTAAAATGGACTATCTGTATGACAAAGTAGATCTCTACGACGGTCTAAAAGCAATCATGCAAGGAAAGGCTTCAACGGCAATCATCCCTGAAATCCAGCATCAAATGATGGACATCGAACACCACATGATGCACTTCTTAGACAACCACGATGAGCAGCGTATCGCGTCTCCAGAGTTTGTTGGTAACCCATATGTTGCTAAGCCAGCCATGTTAGTCAGTACGCTATTAAGTAGCTCTCCCACCATGATTTACTTCGGGCAAGAAGTCGGCGAGCCGGGCGCAGAGAACGCAGGCTTTGGGCAACCATCTCGAACATCTATATTTGACTATATCGGTGTTCCTCAACATCAAAAATGGATGAACGGAGGAAAATTTGATGGGGGGCAGCTTAGCGATGACGAAAAGCAGCTCAGACTCTTCTACCAGAGAGTGATGACGTTTGCACTGAACCATTCATCTATGACTGGAGAGTACCAAGATTTACACAAATCCAATCAGCTAAGTGATTCTATTTATGCTTTCTTGCGCTTTAATAACGAAGAGCTTGTTATCGCAGCTGCTAACTTTAGCCAAAGCATGACGGATAATATCGAGTTGAAGATTACTGCAGAAGTGATTCAAGAGCTGGGAATCACAGACGGAAGCTATCCGCTCAAAGAACATATTGAAGGCGTCCAACAACAGACTCTATATGTGGAAAATGGCGTCGGTTACTTCAGCGCTGAATTAAATCCCCTAGCGGCTTTCGCTTGGGTGTTAGCTATCTAATATACTGCCTCTCGAAGTCATTAATTATTGTTGCATCGAAATAAGGATAAACGGTACTTAACGTAAATATCAAACATGTTAAGTACCTAAATGCCATGAGCAGTAGAGATGTTAAACCATCGAAAATTCACAAAATCCTATTAGTTTTTAAAGCCTAATCAAAATTAGCCTTTTGTAAAATTTCAATGAAGGTTTTAATCTTCAGATCGCCCGCTCCCTGCTTCGCGTAAAGACCAACATTCCCGCGCTTAGAATCGTCAATCAGTAACGTTTCAAAGCCTTTGTCTTTCATCCAGTTACACATTTTATGACTGTATGGCATCACAGCATCAGACATTCTTAGCATATCTAAGCTCGCAAAAAGAGAGTCAACATCATAGACATCTCGCCCAATAACCTCGGTATCACGCCCGCCAGGTTGTGAATTTACGTGATCAGACAGCACAGAGTTATGTCTAGAGTGATCGGGGGTCACTTGGAGTATTGGAAACGCCAACATCTCACGCCTTAACAAGCTCGGGTCTAAATGTTTCTTCGTTAACAATGGATGGTTGGCTCGAACAAACACCGCTTCTTTGTCTTGAAAAAGTGGGTAAAACGTCACTTTACATCGCTCATGCAGCCCGTAGATTTCATGGCCTACAAACAAGTCGATATCGCCTTGAACCAAGTGGTGCATCAAAGACAAGTTGTTACCGAACTCTAAATGTAGCGAGCCCATTTTTTCTTGTTGCTTGTATTCCTCAACCGCCTTGCAAACAAATTGTTCCCACCAAGCTTCCCCAGTGCCTAGCTTCAATTTACCTGATTGGCGCTGCTGCATGTCGGTAAAGCGATGCATTAAAGACAGATGCTTTTCTTGCTGTTCTTGTGCAAACTCCCGAAACAACAACCCGTACTCGGTAAGCTCAACGCCTTTTGACTTGCGAGTAAAAATAGCCACACCAACATCACTCTCTAATTTCTTGATCGCAGCAGTCAAGGAGGGCTGGCTAATATTCAGCTTTTCCGCGGCACCTTTAATACTGCCAGTATGCGCAACCATCAGAAAGTATCGGTATAGCTTGTTCATAGGATTCTCTTAGTTTGCATTCGATCACAAAATGCGAGGTTAGAAATTCAACAAATTAAACCACTGAACACAGCGCGCAGTGGATAGAGCTCATGATATAGGATTTTTCTATAGAGAGCATTAGTAATGCTATTTCCCAGTATAAGATGAAATCACTATAGTAAGGTCAATTAACTTATTAAGTGGACATTGAGATGGAACAGAAATGGTGGCATGACGCAGTGGTCTACCAAATTTACCCGCGTAGCTTTTTAGACTCGAATAATGACGGTATCGGTGACCTAAATGGAATCATCAGCAAACTCGATTACCTCAAAGAACTGGGCATTAATGTCATTTGGCTATCTCCTGTTTATCAATCTCCAATGGACGATAACGGCTACGACATCTCCGACTACCAAGCGATTGCTGAAGAGTTTGGCACGATGGAAGAGATGAAACTCCTGATGGATGAAGCGAAGGAATGTGACATTAAGATTGTTATGGATTTAGTGGTAAACCATACGTCAGATGAACACCGTTGGTTCGAACAAGCACGCTCTTCAAAAGACAATCCGTATCGAGACTATTACATTTGGCGCGATGCGCAACCGGATGGCAGTGCACCGGATGACCAAGGCTCTATCTTTGGCGGAAGTGCTTGGCAGTGGGATGAACTCACACAACAATATTACTTCCATCTATTTTCGAAACGTCAGCCAGATTTGAACTGGGAAAACCCGAAGGTTCAAGAAGAAGTTCATACTATGATGAACTGGTGGATTGACCTTGGTATAGGCGGCTTCCGCTTAGATGTTATTGATCTTATTGGTAAAGAGATCGATAAAGGAATCACTGGGAACGGACCAAGGCTGCACAAGCTATTACAACAAATGAATCAGGCGACCTTTGGTAACAAGGATTTGTTAACCGTAGGAGAAACTTGGGGCGCGACACCAGAAATAGCCAAGCTATACAGCGGACAAGATAGAAATGAACTTTCTATGGTATTCCAATTTGAGCACATCACCCTGACATGGGAAAACGGTGACAAATGGAACCCTATTCCGCTTGATCTTCGAGAGTTCAAAAATGTGCTGACTAAGTGGCAGCTCGAGCTGGCTGATGGTGGCTGGAATTCCCTTTTTTGGAACAACCACGACTTACCACGTTTGGTTTCAAAATACGGTGATGACAAACATTTCCGAGTTGAGTCAGCAAAAATGCTGGCGACGTGTTTGCACTTCTTAAAAGGCACACCTTACATTTATCAAGGTGAAGAGATTGGCATGACCAATGTCGCTTTTGACAATCTAGACCAATATAAAGATATTGAAACGCACAATTTCTATAAAGTAAAAACGGAATCGGGTGTCACTCATGAACACATGATGGACGCCATTCACGAGAACAGCCGTGACAACGCTAGAACACCAATGCACTGGAACAACCAAACTAACGCAGGGTTCTCTGAGGGAACACCGTGGATTGAGCTGAATCCAAACTACCCAGAGATAAACGTCGAAAGTGCGTTGGCCGATCCAGGCTCAATATTTTACCACTACAAGACATTGATAGAGTTACGAAAAGCTCATCCAGCGATTGTCTACGGTTCATTTATTCCTGTTTTTGAAGAACACGACAAGGTTTTCGCCTACGTGCGTGAGTTGGATGGTGAGCAACTATTTGTCGTATGTAATTTCTCTGGTGACTCATTAACGCTTGACGTCCCTGAGCAATATCGAACTCAAACAGCAACTTGCCTAATCAACAATTATGGTGAGGTTTCGAGTCTCGACACGCAACTAAACTTAGCCCCTTATGAAGCATTCACTTTAAAACTGTAGCTATGGAGCTATGGAGCTATGGAGCTATGTCGCCATAAGAACTAACCCCCGAATAAAGGCAAGGTACCCCCTTGCCTTTTTTGTTGTTCTTTAGCGCGTAAACTTAACTGTCATAGCCGCATACCTAGCCGACATCGCTGTGTATTAGATCCAACATAAACATACATTTAACTCAACATGTCCGCATATTGAATCCGACATTGCATAAGCCAATATACGCAACGCTCTTCTTAGCGAGCGATAGCCAAATCACCATTAATTTGTTTGAGCCCGTCTTCACATTTCTTTTCACGTTCAACATCACAAAAGCTACACACTACCTCCAAAACACTAAGCTCACAATAATGATATAGATTTTTACTATACCTCTTAGCTGTTTACCTATTTCTCAAGAAGGGACGAAACCGATAAAATCACTCTCAGATAATAAGAACTGATAGAAGTGATTATCGTTATGGATAACCTTCTGAATATGGAATGAAACTATGAAACCTCTATTGAAAACACTGTCTATTTGTACTCTTGCTGCTCTTTTCAATGCACCGGCTTTTGCTATGGAAGAAGGTGAAATCACAATCTGGATCAATGGCGATAAAAGTTATGCCGGCCTTGCTGAAATTGGTAAACAATTCGAAGAAGATACTGGTGTAAAAATTAACGTTCAGTACCCAGATTCACTGGAAGCTAAATTCCAACAACACGCAGCAACAGGCGGCGGCCCTGACATCATTTTCTGGGCACACGACCGTTTTGGTGGATACGCAGAATCAGGCCTACTTCACGAACTTAATCCAAGTAAAGAATTCAAAGAAAAGCTTGTCGACTTCAGTTGGGATGCGGTGACAGTCAACGGTAAAGTTGTGGGGTACCCTTTAGCAATCGAAGCACCTTCTCTAATCTACAACAAAGACCTACTTCCAAACCCACCAAAAACATGGGAAGAGCTTGCTGCCATTCAGAAAGAGATGGCTAAGCAAAACAAAAAAGCCATCATGTGGGATGTAAAAAATGCGTACTTCACGTGGCCGATGATCTCTGCCGGTGGTGCCTTTGCGTTTGAAAAAACAGCAACAGGGTATGACGCCAAGAGCACAGGTGTTAACAACGCAGCAGGTGTTCGCGGCCTTCAATTCCTGGTTGATATGGTAAACCAAGGGGTAGTTAACCCGAATATGGATTACTCAGTAGCAGAAGCAGAGTTCACTAATGGCAATGTGGCAATGACCATTAATGGCCCTTGGTCTTGGGGTAACTTAGACAAGCTTGGTGTTAATTATGGTGTTGCGGAGCTGCCGACATTAAATGGCGGTAAAGGTAACCCATTTGTTGGAATCCTAAGTGCGGGTATCAATGCTGCGAGTCCAAATACTGATCTTGCTGTCGAGTTCTTAGAAAACTACCTATTCCAAGACGACGCTCTGAAAACCATGAATGATGACAAGCCTCTTGGCGCGGTGACACTAAAGTCATTCCAAAAGATTCTTGAGAGCGATGATCGCATCAAATCAACCATGACGAATGCTGAAAACGGCGAAATCATGCCAAACATCCCGCAAATGACGGCTTACTGGTTCGCTGAAGGTGCGGCTATCGATAACGCAATGCAGGGTAAGCAAACCGTTAGAGAAGCACTAGACACAGCAGCAAAACAAATTACCAAATAACCTTTCTTATTATTAATATCCTATTGTCCTTTGGCACAGCGCATGCTGTGCCTTTTTTGTTTTGGAAATCAACTCGCTATGCAAATCCCTACTCTTTACCTAAAAGGTACGTTCAATGGCTGGGGGTTAGACACCCCATTGTTCAAAGAGCAAGACGGCTCCTACAGAGCAAACTTATGCTTATCTACCGACCTTTATCGCTTCAAAATTTCGGATTCAGATGGCACCAAGCAATGGACACTTTCAGGGCATGAAAGTGAAGCCACTCTCTGTGAATTGGAACAAGCAATGCCGCTTATCAATACACAAGGTATTGGTAATGATCTGCTGCTCTCTCCCGCTGTCGCTGGTCAATACTCCTTGAAGGTGCAATTCAGCGCTTCGACGCCAACGATCACCGTAACCAAGGGGGAATACAATGATCTATCAACACCTCAACGCGAGCCTATGAACACACGTCTGATAGCGGGTGAGACAGAGGAGACGCTGCCTCTCTGGCAACACCCTGAATTTGCAATGCCACATAACCAACTATTCCAAGAGCTCACCATCTCAGAGACACAGTCATTCCCGTTTGTGTTCGGGGATAATGTCGATGGTTACTATCATGGAGCAACCTATAGCTATGTAAACGGTGGTAAATATCGTCACCACCAAGGTTGGATACTGGGAACCTTCGCCAGCTATATCGACGGCAAGTTCAATAATAAGTTAGAGGCTGAACGTGCTAGCCTGACGCCTTATGGTATTGAACATCATTATGAGAATAGTCGAGAATCGCTGAGCCTGATTCAAGGTTCCAGACTCGTATCGCTTAAGGTATCGTCCAACAAACCGAGCGCTTTAAGCCTAATTCCAGAACTCAACGTACCGACGACTCACTCTAAAGTTCACATTTCAGACTCAAATATCGCCATAGAACTCAACCCTCAAGTTTGCCCAGACGGCTGCCCAAGGTTTGTCGCCATCGTGAGCAATCATGCAGTACATACACGAGAGATCTCGCTAGACGCTCACCCTGAACTTCGCGACCTAGTTCAACTCTCAGAGAGCAATACAAAGCTCATGCTCACGACGTCAGATAAACAAACTGAACTTGTCGTCTACCTCGGCTTTGCTGAAACTCTTGAAACCGCTAGCTCATTGGTCAATCAAGCGATCAAAAATAACGAACACGTTCTTCACCAACAGCGGATTTATGAGTTCTTAACCAATAATTATTTGTGGACCAACGACCTTGAATACAACCAAGCCGTCATGTGGTCGCGCCTTGCAAGCCGAACCTTTGTGAGTCATGAGTTCGGCACGGGCATTTGGGCTGGATTACCTTGGTTCAAGGACTGTTGGGGCCGCGACACCTTTATCGCGCTGTCTGGTACAAGCCTGGTAAATGGTTTATTCAACGAAGCAAAAGAGATCATTGAAAACTTTGCGTCCATGCAGATGCTCGACGAAAATTCCACAAATTACGGACGAATCCCGAATCGAGTGACGAGTAAAACGAACATCATTTATAACACCACCGATGGTACACCTTGGATGATTCGTGAAGCCCTTGAGTACATCAACTACTCTGGCGATGTGGCGTTCGCTAAGGCCATTTACCCCACTCTCAAGCGTTTCATCACGGGTGTCGAAAAACACTACTTGAATGAAGATAGCCTGATGGCACATCGCCACCCTGATACGTGGATGGATGCGAAAATTGATGGGATGACACCTTGGTCTCCTCGCGGTCCTAAAGCCAATGACATCCAAGCTTTGTGGTTTGAAAGCTTAAACTGCGCTATTCAACTCGCAACTTTAGTGGGCGACTCCGAAGCAGAAAAGAGCTGGACAATCCAAGCAGAAAAAGTGAAAGAGAATTTCGCCACCAAGTTTTGGGATGATAAAAACCATCGCCTAGCCGATCATTTATCACAAGGTGATGTGCCTGATTATAGCGTGCGCCCGAATCAGTTGATGACGATTTCAATTCCTCAGAAAAGTCAGCTTAATCAGAATGAAAGAGAGCAATACATCGTCAAGAACGCGGTAGAAACGCTATTGTTCCCATGGGGGATCTGCTCGCTACAACAAGAGCATGTCGATTTTCACCCTTATCATGACAATCAAGCCATGTATCATAAAGACGCGGCTTATCACAACGGGACGATCTGGGGGTGGAATGCGGGCTTTACCATTACTGCGCTCAACAAATTTAAGCGGCAAGATCTCAGTTACCAGCTATCCAAAAACTTGGCAAAACAGATCCTTACACAAGGCTGTAGAGGGACGATGAGTGAGAATTTGGATGCTTTTCAAGAAGGTAACCGCGACCTTGTAGAATCAGGGACGTTTGCTCAGGCCTGGTCCGTTTCAGAATACGCTCGTAACGCGCAACAGGACTATTTGGGATATTGCCCACGCTTATTGGACAATCAGATACACCTAACACCAAATTTCCCAAGTTGTTGGAGCGAATTAGTGGCTTCGTTGCCTTTTGGTCAAGGAAACCAGCTACGACTGTCATTTGAATCTAAAAATGGGATTTCTCATTACAAGATTCAGTCAAATCTAGAAGATACGGTAAGTCCCGAAATCACATTAGTTCTTAAACTGGATATCGACCAAAAATCTGTGGCTGTTATCTCAACACCATTAGCACAATCGTTGGAGATCATGATCGACAGTCATCAACAACAGGTCACGGTTAACGACAAACAAGCGCAGTTTGAGATTCAACCAAAGCCAAATAACGCCATCTTACGCGATTTACAGTTTGCCAAGCCCGACTTTGCAAGGCAACACAACAGCTTGATGAGCAAGGACTACTTGTTGAACAAGCGCAATAAGCAAAAATTGTCAGCAGCTAAGGACTAACTTCGCTGATATTAAGCCTATCGCTTTATAGACGTATAAAGCGATACGGCTATAAAGAGATAAAAAAGCAGGCCTAATACACCGTTTACGAAGACAAAACGGAGTTAGGCCTTTTTTTATTGTCTAAAAATAAAGTCGATAAAATCCGGGAATCGCAACGACCAAGCCAGTTCATTGTGTTGATGACCTTGTCCTTCTTGATAAAACAGCGTCACGTTCGGCTTTTGAGTGAGTAACGTGTTCATTGCCCTTGAACCACTCAGATAAACGTCAGCAAAATCTACGCTTGCCTCTTCACGAGCTTCATTCGTTCCCATATCCATATATATTTTCGTTGGAGACAGAAAGCTAAACTCTTTCATATACTCGAAGTATGAGGGTTTATTGAACCAAAACGCCGGAGAGAAAACCCCAAGCACGCCAAAGGTATTCTGGTACAGTGAGCCGCCATACAAGCTTATTAACCCGCCCATGGAACTGCCAGCAAGATACGTAAACTCTCGGTTCGGCTTTGTTCTGTATGTTTGGTCTATATAAGGTTTCAATGTTTGACAGATAAACGCCATATACTCGTCCCCTTCACCACCAAATTTAAGTAACTCCTCACCAACACCCAACTCTTTTATCTCTTGATTGGCGCGCCAAGGCGAATACTCATTATAACGCTCCATGCCATCAAGCTCATGACTGCTGTCGATTGCGACAACAATTAACCCTGATAACTTACCGAGCCTTTGCATCTCATTGAGTGTCGTTTGTGCATCCCAACACATCCCATACGTCGCTGTAGACTTCTCAAAGACATTCTGCCCATCATGCATGTATAAGACAGGGTAAGCGTGCTCTTCTTGGTGATACCCCGCGGGAAGATAAATGCGGAGCGTTCGAGTTCGATTCAACTGTGGAATAAAGAACTCATCGATAATAATCAATTCAGATTGCATAACGACCTCTAAACTTGAAGCGTCTATAAATTCGGATACAAAAAACGCCCCTTTAAAGGAGCGTTCTATCTTTATCTTTATCTTTATCTAAGCGACTAAGATACTGGGCTGCTAAACCATTCAGCCTACTAATCTATTACGTTATTAGCTAACAAGCTAACAAGCTATTTTGCGTTGACGGCTCGCACAAAAGCTTCTTGTGCGCCTTCAACATTAAGTGCCTTCGCTTCATCTAGCAAACCTAAAGCTTTCGGTATGTCACCCGATTTCACCGAATTTTGTATAGCGGACAAATAGAAGTCTTTTGTCTCTTGCTGCACACGTATCTGCGTGTCTGCTTTCTTCGGTGCTACTGCTGTAGTCGTTGCCAGAGCGACAGGTGCCGCAACAGCAGCCACTGGTACTACAGCAGGTTTAGCACGGTAAGGGCGAAGCTTTAGAGTTTCGACTTCTAACTCTAGACGCCCACCTAGTTGATTGGTGTATACAGGATCGGTGACCATAGGCATCACTTCACCAAACTCTTTCGCGCGAACTTTCGCAGGATGATCAACTTTAATCGCTTTTCCTAGCTCATCAGCTGGTGTGTAGATAATGATGTAAGGTGTTTTACTTGCATCAACACGTAAGCGTTCAATGTAACTAGTGCGTGTAAACGCATCGGATGCTTGAACCTTAAAGTCTTCAAACTTCAATGTTTGCACTGGCTTAAAGTTCTCATCGAGAAGTATAGCTTCTGGAGCAAAAACCGAATCATCGATCATCAAACTGGATAGCTTAACTACCATCTCACCTGAGCGTTCGCTGAACTTGAACGCTGCAAAGTGGCTATTACCTGTCGTAAATGTACCGACAGGTGAACCCAAGTCGATATCAAATTTTAAATCTTCATTGTCATTTAATCGAGCGTATGGGAATTGCGAAAAATCGCTGCAGCATACTTCTGCATTAGTAGGTGCATCTAATTTAGTTTGAACCTGAACATCTGAAGCACAACCGCTTAGCAAGGCACCTAGTACCACGGCTAACATAGAGCTTTTATTTGTCATTTTAATCTCTCTTACTATTGGTTGTTTGGAGGAAACAGAAAAAGGCAGCCAGTTGGCTGCCTTCTACTGCAAATGGTTTAGAACCAAATTTCAGTGTGCACACCGAATACAAACTGGTCATTACCGTTTTCGATACCAATTTGCTTAGCACTTGCATCGTCATCAGCTTTGATGTAGCTGATGTAAGGTTTTACCTGTGGACGACCGAAGTAATCTGAGTTTGCCGTAAATGCTGTAGCAATCTCTAAGTTAATGATGTTACTTTCTACATCGTCACCTGTACGACCCCAGTAACCTTCATCACCTTCTTCGTGACCGTAAGAAGCTGTTGCTTCTAGACGAATGTTGTCATTCAGTTTGTAAGAAGGACGAGCTGCAACAATATAACGTGTTAGGCCTTTAGCGCCCCAAAGTTCGTCAAGAGCTGTGATATATGTCGCTTCTGTACCAAGCTGCCATCTTTCTGAGATGTTTAGCACACCGTAAGAAGTCAAGAATAGAGACTCGGCATCATCATTACCGCCAGACCAGCCACCGAAGTTAACACCACGGTTTTGCATTACACCAGTACCGTATGCAATCGCGTTTTGTGTCCAACCGTCTAAGCCATAGTAGCTTGTATTAAGCGTTACAGATGCACCGATACCGTCTTCGTTTTCATCGCCGTTTACAACTTTTTGACCGTATTTCAAATCAAAGTCTAGAGAGCCAATACCTGCATCTACTCCGTAGTAATATAAGTCTACAGAAGAAGCAGTAGTGCGCTCTGCACCTGGAGTTGAAGAACCAGCATCAGGGTCAGCCATTACATATGCGATACCAGCTGTGTTGCCACCTAACTTAGTTTGAATACCTGCACCGATACCAGATGATTGTTTCCAGAACTCACCAGACAAAATACCTGCAGCACGGTTTAAGAAGCGTTGACCACCCCAGATTGAAGTGTCGTCACCTAGAATACCACCTAACTCAACATATGCTTCTTTTACTTCAAATTGTGCTGTGGTGTTATCTTTTTGGCTACCGGATGAAGAGTAAGCGTAAGAGTTACCATTACCATACTCAGTACGTAGAACGTAGTCAGCCCAAACACCATTTTGGTATTCAGAGTGCTTCTTAACTACAAACTCAACTTGGTTTGTACTCTTACCGTGAGTACCAGCCGTTTTGTAATCTGGCTTACCAAATTCAGTGTCTACTGTTTTACCATCTACTACACGAACGTTGGAAGACATATAACCATGCACTTCCCAACCGTCAGCGATAACATCAGTAGGGTTTTTCACCTCTACTTCCATTGCAGAGTCACCGCTTGTTACATCCAGTGCAACTTCATTCTCAGCAAATGCAGAACCAGCCATAAGTGCAGTAGTCACCGCTGCAGCAATCAAACTTACTTTTTTCATTCTTAACTCCATTAAGGACGATTTATTATTAGGTTTTATATTTTTGCTCTCTTGCGACAACCAAAGGCAGTTATGGCGGACGTAAGATAGAGAGGTTTAGGGTTGCCCCTGATTCGTTTCAACGGAGCCAATATTAAGAGGGGATGACAAGTTTGACTTCCTCCGCCCTGAACTAAATTAAGGGGGATGAGAAGGGAGTAGAAATTATACGGAACGGTGTTTACAGGAGTTAGATCACTTAATCTAGGAGGAGTAGGCAGCACACAGATCTAATTATTCACCTTAAGTGAGATCTAGTTCAAATATATAATTTGAACCTAATCGGTAAATTATTTTTTTAACAATAATTATTCTGTGAAGTTGCTTGACCTTACTGTGACAAAGCTTTTTACTTATAGTTCACTGATGTCGATAAACGAACAAGAAATCAAGCAATGACTAGAACGCTCGCTCGCCCTTATCCGCTAGGCGCAACGCTAGGTAACACTGGCTGCAACTTCTCAATTTTTTCTCCTGACTGTAAATCACTTTCCCTCGCACTCTTTGACGAGAACGATGAGTTCACCACTTATAAGTTGGAAAATGAATACGCTGATATCAGATATGTGTTTATCGACGGTATAAAAGCAGGACAAAAATACGGCTTCATTGCTGAAACTGAAAATGGTCCAATCCTACTTTCAGACCCTTACGCTAAAGCAATCAGCGAACCGCTCGATTACGTCACGCCGTATACCAATGAAAAAAGCTTTTCGATGGCGAAATGTGTTGTTATTGATGACACTTTCGACTGGCAAGATGTAGACAAGCCGCGTATTAGCCGAGAAGAGACCGTTCTTTTCGAAACCCATGTAAAAGGCCTATCTAAGCTTCACCCTGAAGTCGCGCCCCATACTAAAGGCCGTTACTTAGGGTTAGTTAGCCCTGAAATGCTCGCGTTCTACAAACAGCAAAATATCAACTCTCTACAACTTTTACCTATTGCTGCGTGCATGCATGAGCCTCACCTACTAGATATGGGGAAAGTGAACTATTGGGGTTACAACCCATACTTATTCATGGTGCCTGACCCACGCTACGCCGAAAAGGACGCCGTGAATGAGCTCAAAACTGCGATTCGCGAACTGCACCGTAATGGCATCGAGGTCATTCTAGACGTCGTGTACAACCACACAGCAGAAGGCGGTGAAGGTGGAACTACCTTCAACCTAAAAGCACTGGATAGTCGCTACTACATTAAACATGGTTGTCATTATGCGAACTTTACTGGTTGCGGTAATACGGTCGACCTAACCCACCAGCCAGCACTCAACTTAGTGATGGATACACTTCGCTATTGGGTTAATGAGTTTAAAGTTGATGGCTTCCGCTTTGATTTAGCAGCAACGCTAGGCCGTGAAGGCGATAATTACAATCCTGAGGCCGCTTTCTTCAAAGCCGTTGCTCAAGATCCTGTACTTAAAGAAACCAAGTTAATTGCGGAACCTTGGGACATCGGCCCGAATGGCTACCAAGTTGGTAATTTTCCTTTAGGTTGGAATGAGTGTAACGACAAGCTCAGAGACATTACACGCAGCTTCTGGCGCGGTGATCAAGGCTATCTGAAAGAGTTTGCAACTCGCTTGATGGGATCGCGTGATATCTACAGTGCAGCGCACTGGCCGTACAAATTGACCGTAAACTACATCACTTACCATGACGGCTTCACCATGCAGGATCTTGTTTCTTACAAGCACAAGCATAATGAAGAAAATGGTGAGAACAATCGCGATGGGCACGGCGACAATCGCTCTGAAAACTATGGCGTTGAAGGCGAAACCGAAAACCTCTTGGTCGTCGCAACACGTGAAAAGCAAAAGCGTAACTTCATGGCAAGCCTGCTGTTCGCCTTTGGTATTCCGCATATTCTGACAGCTGATGTGTTATCTCATACTCAAAAGGGTAACAACAACGCTTACTGCCAAGACGGCGTAACCAGCTGGCTGAACTGGGAAGATTCAGAGCGTAAGACTTACTTCAAGACTTGGCTGTCTGAGATGATCTCCGCACGTCAGCAATACATGGTGCCTTTTATTAAGGCATTCAGTGGCGAAAAGCGTAACTCTAACCGCATCTTCTGGAGCCGTGTCGATGGTACGCTTATGGAGCATGATGACTGGAACCGTTTAAGCTCGGTTGCGTTGCATTTAGGTATTGGTAAAGATGGTGACGAGTTGATTTATCTGATCAACCAAACCAACGCACCTGCGCGTTTTTCTTTACCTAGTGACCGTAAGCAAAACTGGGTGACTATCTGCGATACTAACCTACGAAATGTAAAACCAGGTCATGCTGAAGGTGAAATGCTGCTATCTCCAGCTTCAATGGCGATTCTGCACTATTCGCCAGACAAGACTGATTTGATTTAAGTTAAAGCTAAGCCAGCTTAATAAACCACCAGAAACCATAGGAGCCAGTTATGTTTATGACTGGCTTTTTTGTTAGCCGAATATCACAAAAGCCATTCATTTATATGGAATCATTTGCATTGATGTGATTACGAAAACTGTTTAGTATGGCCGTACTATAAAAATGAATCTATAACGTCTTTGGATATCATGGCTTTACCTAAAACATTAATTCGGCTTTTTAAACCATACATTATTTTATTAACTGGAGGGATGCTCTATCTTGCTGTGGCTCAGCTTGAAAAAGTAGAAACAGCAGCAACCGAACAATCATCATCAAATATTCGAATCGCAAGCTCCACGATTCGTTCCAACATCGAAGCCACATTTGGCAAGCTCTATTTTCTAGAAACCAGTCTAGGCTTACCTAAAACGGCTCCAATCGGTGACCGAAAATTCAGAGAACTGAGTGATAACATTCTAAAAAGAACACCTAACTTCTCCGATATCGTTCGATACCAACCTCAAACCCAACAATATATATCAAGTCGTGGCTTACCTCTTTCTAACGAACAAGTTGGCTCCATCAAATGGAACCCAATAGACAGTGTTGTGGAAGATTTTTATATCTCTTCTATTTATCAAAAGCCCGATGGTCGTTGGGTGTTCGCGGTGAAACATACAGCGGAAAGATTGAACGAAGAAATATGGATTGAGTTTGATTTATTGCACACAACCCAAGGGTTAAGAGACTTAAAAACGCTTAATCACGGCTATGTGTTTGTGGTTGATCGAGCAACAGAACGACTTGTCTTTCACCCTAATCCGAAACGTATCGGCTCTAAATCTATCAGTTATCACGCTGGAATAAGCCACCAACTCTCGCAAGGAGAAACCGTCGGTAAACACGAATACTACTATCAAGATAACTTCAAAATATCGGTATTTGACGCTGACAATAGCTTGAACTGGGTATTCATTGCGGGTACCGATCGTCACGATATCCTAACCAGCTCATATCAATTCACGTTAACTGGCGTCGTACTTGGTTCTCTGATTCTATTGTGGGTTGGGGCAAACTATTTGTCTTATCGCTTGAACGTATCTTTATCTCAACTGAATAAGGTCGATGACCTCGTAAGCTTTAAGCGAGAGTTGAAATCCATACTGGCTAGCTTTACCTACCAAAAAGGCATTCAATTCTGTCTCTATCAGCCTGAAAACCACGTATTCAGTACCATCGACTATCACGGAAACAAATCAACGGTACATTGTGACAAGGCCCTTGCAGAACGATTTACACCAGACACCATGGCTTATCGAACTGGTAAGTACGCAGATCCGCTGGCATGTAAACTCAAAATACACCAACGTCACTACTGCATTCCTTTGCACTCTCGCAAACAGTTGGTCGCAGTGCTTTATGTGAACGCGAACTTACCGATCAGCCAGAGTATTCTGCGTATGATCAGAGATTACACCGAGGTCTCGCTGTCTAACTTACTGCTCCACCACCAATTGAGCAGTAAAGACCTGATGACTCAGTTGGACAACAAAAGCAGTTTCAATATCGCATTGGAAAACTACGCCGACGAGCCAGATACCTATGTTGCTCTGCTCGACATCGATAACTTTGACCACGTTAATCGCGCCTATGGTGAAGCGGTCGGTGACAAAATGATCAAGCTGACTGCAGAAGCGATACGCTCATACTTCCCTAAACCTAAAGGGCTTTGTCTAGCACGTATTGGAGGCAAGGAGTTCGCTGTATTGTTCAAAGCAAATGATGTGAAGGATGCCAAATTCCAGCTGGACCAATGTCGAATTGGAGTTAGTGAGCAAGCCGTTGCCACGCCAGATATCACGTTATCATTAGGTGTCAGCGTCGGATTCTCGCAAATAGTAGGTGAAACAGATTCGGCTTTAGCGCTTGCAGAACAGGCGAAACTCATCGCTCAGCAGCTCGGAAAGAACCGAGTGGAAGGACATATAAGAGCTGTCGCGCAAGCTTCATAACACGCCGCAGATTCGTATGTGCACACAAAGCACCTAGGATTCACACCCTAGGTGCTTTTGTTTTTATGGAAAGTCATTACAATGCGCCTTCGACACGACAATATTCCCTTTCTAACGACACGAACCTTATGAAGCTAAGTAACCGACTGCAAACTCTCCACTCCCTTGTCAACAATGACTACCAACATATTTGGGACTGCTGCTGCGATCATGGATTTTTGGGCGTTCAACTGTTGTCGGATAATAGAGCGCCTCAGATTCACTTTGTCGATATTGTCCCGTCTCTGATGAATGAACTGGAAGACAAGCTAACTCGTTACTTTCCCCAAGATAATTCAGACCAACAAACGGTTACCAGCCGATGGCAAGTTTACTGCATGGATGTCGCTGCTATTCCGCTCCAGAAACATACTGGTAAACACTTGGTTATTATCGCGGGCGTCGGTGGCGATCTCACTCAGAAGCTCGTCGACGACATTCATCGCCAACATCCAGACAAAGATATCGATTTTTTGCTTTGCCCAGTCCATCAGCAGTTCGAGCTAAGAAGTCATTTAAAAGCGCTCAAGCTCGGCCTGATTGACGAAGTGTTGATTGAAGAGAACCGTCGTTACTACGAAATTTTATTGATTAGTAATAACCAAGGTGATGCTGAAAAGAGCCAAAACGTTAACGAGATATCAAGCGTCGGCGATAAGATCTGGACACCAAGTTGTGATGAGCAAATGAAGATATCACAGCAATACAAAGCCAAAACATTGCAGCATTATCTGCGTATTCATCAAGGCCAAGAGCAGCAAGGCAAACCGAGCCAAGTGAAACACATCATCGATGCTTACCAAGCGATTTAGCCCTCACCTGTTCTGCATATAGCATTGATTTTACTACCACTAGATTATAGTAAGTACTAACTTTATCGCTTACCGTTAGTAGAGCCGATTCAATAAAAAAGCCGACAGTTCAATGAACTATCGGCTTTTTTGATGCTATTTGTTTGGTTTGATCTTACTGTTCTTGCTTCTTATGACCCGCATCAGGCTCACCAGTCGTTTCAACCTCACAGGGCGTATCAGCCCCATAAATCGTATCAAGATAGTCGTCTTTCTCTTTCCACGTGTTATTCAACCAACTGTGGAAGCGGCGTTTAAACGCTTTATCTTCAAAATAGTTACCGTTGACGTTCTCATCCATTGGGTGCAATTTAATACGCACGACCACCTTTTTCATCTTACCTTTCAGCATGTCTTCAAACGGAGAAGTCTGATTCTCTGGATAAGCCAAAGTAACGTCGACGATACCATCTAATATTGGGCCCATTGCAGACAGAGCAAACGCCACACCGCCGGTTTTCGGTTTTAGTAGGTGTCGATAAGGAGTCTTCACTGTCGATAACTTCTCGTGGTTAGCACGCGTTCCTTCAACAAAGTTGACCAATGTCGTTGGTGCCCATTTGAACTTAGTACATGCCTTGTTGATTGCGTCGAAGTCATCATTACGACGCTCAGGGTTACGAAGCAAAAACTCACGCGAGTGACGTCTCATGAACGGCATATCCAAGCCCCAACAGGCCAATCCAACAAAGGGAACATACAGCAGTTCGTGCTTTAGGAAGAACTTAGTCATCGGCATCTTGTCTTTCAAGATTGAAGACAAGATCACGATATCCGCCCAGCTCAGGTGATTCGACATCATCAGGTACCACTGCTTGGTCGAGATATCTTCTCCTCCTTCGACTTGCCACTCGATATCGTTATTCACATTCAACATCCAAAGGTTAAGCGAAGCCCAACACCAAAACGTGAAGTTCGCTAAACGAGTACATGACTTTTGAACAATAGAGATTGGAAGAATCAGTTTGATGAGGCCAAAGAAGCTCACGGTAAACGCAGTCATTGCGGTATTGATAGTCACGAACAATACGTTCAAGACCATACGAAGATTATCAAGCATAAAACACGGCTATATTGAGATCGAAAGCCGACATTATACTCATCTGTAAATTATTCTCTTCAGTTATTGGTGGAATCGTTCAAGGGTCAAACCACTCATTGAGATTGATCAAGCTCAATTCAAAAATTAGCCATAGCAAAGCCACCAAGATCCAACTCCCAACAAGAACAAAAAAAGACCACAAGAAGTCATTAAGACTCAATTATAAATGTGTATTTTTGACTCCATTAAAAGTAATCCCTCTCAACAATTCAGTATTGATAAGCATTCTCATTATTGGCATGGTACATGCAACTCCAAAAAGTAAGATAGTTGAGTATCCTTAATGAGATAACTTCTCTACATAAAGGTGATGATATGACAGATATTCCTCATGGTTTGGTAACTGGCAAAGTCTTACATAAAACACAATGGACAGATCAGCTGTTCTCGCTGCAAGTCAGTGCTCCCGTCTCTCCCTATCAGGCAGGTCAATTCACGAAACTTGGCTTGCTTAACAGAGAGGATGAGTTCGTAAGGCGAGCCTATTCAATGGTGAACGCGCCAGAGCACGAACAAGGTCACCAACATCTGGAGTTTTTGATTATTAAGGATCAGAACGGTCAGCTTTCACCTCAACTTCATGAGTTGAAGGTAGGCGATGACATCTTTGTCGGCAAAGACCCAAGCGGCTTTATGACCTTAGATGAGATCCCAGAGATCGCCGACGATCTATGGATGCTTTCAACCGGGACTGCCGTTGGGCCTTTTATCTCAATGCTCGAAAGTATGCAGATACAGCAGAAAAATGGCTCAGATGTCGAAAAAGTAATGTCATTCAAAAACCTTGTACTGGTTCATGCCGTAAGAACAGAACAAGACCTGACTTATCGAGACCGTATCGCTCAACTCGTTAATCACTTCCAAGGGAAACTACAATATGTGCCAATTATTTCTAGAGAATCAGTCACCGGAACTTTGCGCGGACGAATCCCAAGCTTGTTACTTGGAGGCGACCTTGAGCAAACCACGTCTGTCGCTTTCAATCAAACCCGCAGTTTTTTCTACCTTTGTGGCAATCCGCAAATGGTTCGCGACACAAGTGAAGCACTAACCAGCTTAGGTTTCGAGAAGCACTTACGCCGAAAGCCCGGCCAATTCAGCAGTGAAAACTACTGGTAATCACGGTCACCAATTCAAAAAGCTAAAGCTTGTATTCAAAATACAGGCAGATAAGAGGTTTTATATGAGTCATTTACGCATTCCTTCACATTGGAAGATTCAACGTTCAACACCATTCTTCACTAAAGACAACGTGCCTGCCGCGTTAATCAGTCACCACAACACCGCAGAGGGTGTATTCGGTCAATTATGTGTTATGGAAGGTACGGTTACCTACCACGGTTTTGCAGACGCAGATGCGACAGAACCAGAAGTCACCGTTGTCATCAATGCCGGGCAATTTGCGACAAGCCCTCCGCAATATTGGCACCGTATCGAACTTAGTGACGATGCTCAATTCAATATCAACTTCTGGTCAGAAAAAGAGACCAAGAAAATGTTTAATACTCGAAAGTAAGATCGATTCAATATGAATGAACTTATGAGCAAGCTACTTCGTAGTGTGATTTTTAATGTTCAAGAAGTGATGATAGAAGATCAAATAACCATAGTAATTACAGTGACTAATGGTGATAGACAAGACAAAAAAACTCTAGCACACTGGACAAAGTTATTAGTTTTAATCCCGTTTCAGATAATGAATAAGTGGATTATTTATATTTTAGGTAAGAGAGGAAGCCATGCTCAACATTGCTTTTTTTAGCTCAAAATCATACGACGAAAAATCATTTGAACTTGCAAAAGGCGAACTCAACGCCGAGTTCCATTTTCACGATTTTCGACTCACTACAACAACAGCAAAAATGGCGCACGACAACGAAGTCGTTTGTGCGTTTGTAAACGATGACCTATCGCGAGATGTGCTAGAGATTCTAGCAAAAGGCGGCACTAAGCTGATTGCGATGCGCTGCGCGGGCTTTGATAAAGTCGACTTAGACGCAGCCAAAGAGTTTGGTCTGCAAGTCGTTCGTGTCCCTGCTTATTCTCCCGAGTCTGTAGCAGAACACACCGTCGGTATGATGATGTGTTTGAACCGCAAGTTACACAAAGCATACCAACGTACTCGTGATGCGAACTTCTCACTTGAGGGATTAGTTGGCTTTAACTTCCACGGAAAAACAGTCGGTGTGATTGGTTCAGGTAAGATTGGCCTAGCGACGATGCGTATTCTGAAAGGTTTAGGCATGAACATCCTATGCTACGACCCATATCCAAACCCGTTAGCTGTTGAGTTAGGAGCTAAATACGTTGAACTCGACGAGCTTTATCAAGAGTCTGATGTGATTTCTCTGCACTGTCCGATGAGTAAAGAGAACTACCACTTATTGGATGCAACGGCATTTGGCAAAATGAAAGATGGCGTAATGATCGTGAACACCAGTCGTGGTGAACTGCTTGATTCAACTGCAGCCATTGAAGCGCTGAAGCAAAGCAAGATTGGCGCGCTTGGCCTTGATGTTTACGACAACGAGAAAGAACTGTTCTTCCAAGACAAATCTAACGATGTGATTGTGGATGACGTATTCCGTCGCCTATCCGCTTGTCACAACGTGTTGTTCACCGGTCACCAAGCCTTCTTAACTAAAGATGCTCTGTTCAACATTGCTAATACAACGCTAACCAGCGTCGATGCCTTCTTTACAGGCAACACCAGCGGCAATGAACTCGTTTAATAGAAGATTGAGTTAATAGCAGACTGAGTTAAAAACAAACGAGATCTACAAATACAAAGCCACGCTATTCTGAAGTGAACAGCGTGGCTTTTTCGTTTATCTAGTATTCAAAAATAGTTCTTAGACGCAGAAGTGACAATCTTCGGTGTCTAAACCATAAATGCCTTTTCGAATAGCAAGGTGCTCTTCCCCTGCTTTAACCCCCATCTCATAACCGGCATCAAGCGTTGATTGATCCATAGTTAAACGCTTCACCGCGAATGCTTCAGGTGGCGCAATCACCTTGATGGTCGCATCTTTTGGTGGATTACGAATGAACTCCAAAGATTGGTTGTAGTTTTCAGCACGCACTGCCATTGATTCTGCAATGTGAGGGAATTTCTTTAATAGTTTTTTCAGCATCCATTGGTGCTTTTGAGGCTTCATTCGGTAACTCAAAGGATGAGAAAGAATCACGGTAATGTCTCGTGCGCCGCGACGATAGGCTTCACGAACCGGAATTGAATCGGCCACACCACCATCGGTATAACAACCACCCGAGAAGCACGGCGTTTCGCGGTAAGCAATAGGTAGAGCGGTGGTCGCTTCCACCACGTTAGAAAGGTTTTCTGGCTTGATATGATAGTAGTCTGCACTGCCCGTATCGACATTTGTTACAGCAGCAATGAGTGGGATACTTGAAAACAGTTCACCACAATCTAGGGGATAACGTTGATTTGATTCATCCCACAACCACTTAACGTCCACCAAGTTACCCCCTTTGGCAAAGCGAGCAGGGTTAAAAAACGTCTTGTCAGTCGCCATCGTGGTAATCACGTGATAGCTGCGTTTCGGCGCTTGAGATAAGTAACCCACCAAATTCGACACACCCGCAGATACACCAATGGCAAAATCATAAGGACGGAAATCGTCTTGCATAAAGGCGTCCAACACTCCAGCTGCGAAGATGCCTCTCATAGCCCCACCTTCAACGATTAATGCGCTTTTACTCATCTAAAACTCTATTACTTTATAAACTGATAGCCGTAGGATAATCCCGCCCATCTTATAAAGATAATGGGATATGTTTATCAATTCGATAGGTAAAAGCTATCAATAGAAATGGTGCTGAACTTCAGGGAATTCGCACTACTCACATGGATCGCGAATAGAGGCCAACTAATACTCGCATGATCAATAAAGGCCGCTGAGTGATTAACTCAGCGGCCTTCTGACTATTTAAGCGAGTTTATTGATTACGACTTAAATTCGCTCACATCGATTTGAAGCAATTTACCAATGCCTTCACCGTATGCAGGGTCAGCTTCGTAACAGTGTCTTAGGTGACGCAGTTGAATCTCTTTTGGCACGCCGCCTAGGTTACGAGCAGTGTTATCAAACAGAATAGCTTGCTTCTCTGGTGTCATTAGACGGAACAAGTCACCTGGTTGCGAGAAGTAATCTTCATCTTCGCGGTGATCCCAGTGTGCCGCTGCGCCATCTAAGTTCAATGCTGGTTCAGCGAAATCTGGTTGCTCAGCCCATTGACCTTCGTTGTTTGGCTCATAACCCAATGTGCTACCAAAGTTACCATCAACACGCATCGCACCATCACGGTGATAGCTGTGAACTGGGCAACGAGGTGCGTTCACTGGGATATGCTGATGGTTAACACCCAAACGGTAGCGCTGTGCATCACCATAAGCAAACAAACGACCTTGTAGCATCTTGTCTGGTGAGAAGCTGATACCCGGAACCACGTTAGCAGGATTGAATGCCGACTGCTCAACTTCAGCGAAGAAGTTTTGTGGGTTACGGTTCAATTCAAACTCACCCACTTCAATTAATGGGTAATCTGCGTGTGGCCAGATCTTAGTCAAATCGAACGGGTTATAAGACACTTTCGCTGCATCCGCTTCTGGCATCACTTGCACTTTCAGTGTCCATTTCGGGAAGTCTTGATTATCGATGCTGTCTAGCAAATCGCGTTGATGGCTTTCGCGATCATTACCGATCAACTGTCCGGCTTCTGCATCAGATAAGTTCTTAATACCTTGCTGAGATTTGAAGTGGAATTTCACCCAGAAACGCTCGTTGTCTGCGTTAATAAAGCTGAACGTGTGGCTACCAAAACCGTGCATGTGACGGTAAGTAGCAGGAATACCACGGTCACTCATTACGATGGTGACTTGGTGAAGCGCTTCAGGTAGAGATGTCCAGAAATCCCAGTTGTTCTTCGCGCTGCGCATATTGGTGCGAGGGTCACGCTTAACCGCATGATTTAGATCTGGGAACTTAAGAGGATCACGAAGGAAGAATACTGGGGTGTTGTTACCCACCATATCCCAGTTGCCTTCTTCAGTATAAAACTTCAATGCAAAGCCACGGATATCACGTTCAGCATCAGCGGCGCCGCGCTCACCGGCAACCGTAGTAAAACGTGCAAACAGGTCGGTCTTTTTGCCTATTTCAGAAAACAGTTTTGCCTTGGTGTATTTGGTAATGTCGTGCGTAACAGTAAATGTACCGTAAGCGCCTGAACCTTTCGCGTGCATACGACGCTCTGGAATGACTTCGCGGTCAAAATGCGCCATTTTTTCTAAAAACCAAACATCTTGAAGCAGTTGAGGACCGCGTTTACCCGCAGTTTGAACATTCTGGTTATGAGCCACAGGACAACCCGCAGCTGTAGTTAGTTTTTTACTCATGATCTATTCCTTAAGGTCCAAAGATGCAGCAATAGCAATGCACCTTGATATTTATACTGGCTCCCTTTCAAAAGCCCCTAAAATACTATGGATATAGAATAGACCTCTAATGGCATAAAATATAATCGTTTGTATTTATCGTTATAATCTATAAAACCTATTAATCGGCCAACTTAGAAACAACGATGTGATGCACTGATTAGCTAAGTATCTTTCTTCCTAGCTTGAGCGTCGCTGCTATATTTCTTGCCGTTCTGGTTAGATTCATTTCGGCCTCTTGCAGTACCTGATTGAGTGGTTGAGGAGAACGTACCGTTCCAAACAAGCTGCTCATTTCACCATATAAGGCTTCGACTTCAGTACCTAAAGATCCTGCAATTCCTATGGTTGGAATACCTTGTAAGCTCGCACGTTTAGCAATGCCATAAGGTGTTTTTCCTTGCAGAGTTTGGTTGTCCATTTGCCCTTCGCCAGTGATCACAAGGTCGGCACCTTTCAACACGTCATCGGCTTGTAAAACATCCAGTACCATCTCGATACCAGGTTTGATCTGCATATTGAACAGCAAACCAAGCCCCATCGGTGTGCCACCAGCTGCGCCATAACCGGCACGCTCTTGTACGGGTTCACCACCAACACAACCTTGCGATTCAGCAACTTGAGCAAAATTCGCAAGCGCCTTATCAAGCATTAAGACTTGTTCAGGCGTCGCCCCTTTTTGTGGACCGAATATATGGCTGGCGCCGTTATCACCACACAATGGATTATCAACATCGCACGCCACAATCAATTCGACATCTGTGTAGCGCGAATCTAAGTCGGTAAGATCTATTGATGCGAGTTCTGCAAGTGCAGCACCACCTCGGCCAAGCTCTTGTCCATTCCTATCGAGTAAGCGCCCACCTAGAGCTTGAACAATGCCTGCACCACCGTCGTTGGTCGCACTGCCACCCAATCCAAGAATGATGGTTTGAGCACCCTGCTCTATCGCTTCCAAAATCAACTGCCCTGTGCCGAATGAAGAAGCAATCAAAGGATCGCGCTGCTCTGGCGTCAGCAAGTCCAAACCAGACGCGGCAGCTATCTCAATCAAAGCCGTTTGATTTGGGTTCTGAGCAGACGGTTCTAACATCGCCCATTCAGCACTAACCAACTCACCCAATGGCCCTTCAACTTGATGTGTTCGCTTTTGTCCGGCTAAACCTTGTAGCAATACATCGACCGTACCTTCGCCACCATCGGCCAAAGGTAAGGTCACATAGTCAGCGTCTGGGAATATTTCACGAAAGCCCTTTTCAATGCACGCCGTCACCGATACAGCCGATAAAGATTCTTTAAACGAGTCTGGTGCAATAACAATTTTCATAGAAGCGGGCTCCAATACTTCAAAAATATCTACCAAGAAATAGTCTAAAAACAACAAAACCACTATATAGAAGAGGGGGTAATTGTGCGTATTTCCCTTTCCGAATTTGACCAAACCCTCAGATTTCAACGCCACTATTTTATATTCAGTAAAGTTACTGTTTGTTCATAACCCATATTTTGACAAGTTTAATCCCGCCAAATTATCGAGTTCCGACTTAATTAGTCGTAGAAACCAGATCCTGAACACGCTTTTTGTTTCGCATTGCGGAATCCTAGAATCTTTTTGTTCCATTTTTTAACCTACCGACAGTTATTGGAGAAAAACTTAATAAGGAAATATTTCGTAACTTTGCTCACAGAATATTTTCGGAATAACAACAATAATTCATTCCGTATTATGGAATTCAACTTATCGGAGAACACAGATGCCTTTAGTATCAACTGAAAAACTACAACAAGAATACGAACGAATCCTTTTGGCTCGCGACATGAAACCAGAAATGGCAACCAAGCTTGCGGCTGGTTTTGTTGAGATGGCAAACGAAGGTACTTACTCGCATGGCATCAACCGTTTTCCAGTGTTCATTGACCAAGTAGATAAAGGTCAGATCAAATTAAATGCTGAACCTGAATGCGTTAACAGCATGGGTGCTCTAGAGCAATGGGATTGTAACTACGGCCCTGGCGTTCTTAACGGCCTTATCTGTGCAGAACGTGCAATGGAATTGGCTCGTGATTACGGCATTGGCATGGTCGGTATGCGTAACTCAAACCACTGGATGCGTGGCGGTGCTTACGTATTGAAAATGGCACGTGAAGGTTTTGCAGGAATTGCGTCAACAAACTCAATCGCAGTAATGCCTGCTTGGGGTGGTAAAGATCACCGTATTGGTTCAAACCCTCTCATCATGGCGGTTGCGGGCGATCCACCCGTAGTTGTTGACTGTTCAATGAGCCAATTTTCTTACGGCCAGCTACAAAACTTCGTACTTGCTGACAAAGAACTACCTGTTGTTGGTGGCTTTGACAACGAAGGTGAACTCACTAAAGACCCACATGTACTTTGGGAAAACAAACGCCTACTTCCAATGGGTTTCTGGAAAGGTTCATCAATGGCAATCGTACTCGACATGATGCTAACGGCAATCACTGGCGGCCACTCAGTACCAGCACTAACTGAAGATATGGGTGGCGAGTTTGGTGTATCTCAATTCCTTATCGCTATCGACTTAAGCAAGACAATGGATCAAAGCACTTACGCACAAGAGATGAAGCGCATCCGCGATTACGTACTTGAGTCAGAGCCTGCAGAAACGGGTTCAGTGATGATTGCTGGTTCTGAAATTGAAAACTTCATTAAGGAACACGAAGCAGCTGGCGGCATTGAAATTAACGATGGAATTTGGGAACAAATTACGTCTCTGTAATTAGCCAAAGGTAGGGAAAGCGTTATGCAAAGTGTATTTAAGAGTATTTGGAAAAGTATCGATGTCATCATGGCAGTTATTCTGTCTTGCATGATTGCTCTCGTGTTTACAAACGTAGTTTTACGCTACGGCTTTTCTTCTGGTCTTCGTCCCTCTGTAGAACTATCTCGCCTTGGTCTTGTATGGATTGTCATGCTCGGTGCCGCCGTTGTGCTGCGCCGAGGTGAACACCTCGCGGTTGCGGAATTTTCTGAACGATTATTTCCAAAAGCAGTACCCGTACTAAGACGTATTTGTTGGGTAATCGTCTTGATCTCAGTAGGCATGCTTTACGTCGGTTCATACCGTCAAATGATGTCTAACTGGTCAGATATTTCTCAACTTACAGGGCTTCCTTCAGCATTATTTTACTTAGCTGGTGTGGTGTCAGGCTTGTTAATGGGTGTGATTGCCTTTGTGCGAATCTTCAAACCAGACTGGCAGCTAGATAACTTAGAAGAGGAGAAAGAATAATGACGTTAGCCATTTTCTTATCGGTATTGATTGTCTCAATCTTACTTGGTCTTC
Source organism: Vibrio splendidus (assembly GCF_003345295.1). NCBI lineage: Bacteria > Pseudomonadati > Pseudomonadota > Gammaproteobacteria > Vibrionales > Vibrionaceae > Vibrio > Vibrio splendidus. The sequence continues at coordinate 426,378 of NZ_CP031056.1, read as the reverse complement.
CTGTCGCATTTGCACTGTTGTTGTCTTCAATGGCATTGATGCTTCATATGGACTTTTTTAGTGCAGACATTCTTGCGCAGTCTTTAATTAATGGTGTCGACAGCTTCACTCTGCTTGCCATTCCATTCTTCCTCATTGCGGGTGAAGTAATGGCATCGGGAGGCTTGTCACAGCGTATTGTTCGCCTAGCAACCACTTACGTGGGACACCGTCAAGGTGGCTTGGGTTACGTTGCTATCATGACTTCGGTACTGCTTGCTGGCCTTTCTGGTTCAGCTGTAGCAGATGCAGCAGCCTTGGTCAGTATTCTTTACCCAATGATGAAAGCAGCGAAATACCCAGAAGCACCTTCAATGGGCTTACTTGCTTCAGGCGGTATCATCGCACCCGTTATTCCACCTTCAATCCCTCTGATCCTTGTAGGTGTTGCTGGCGGTATCTCGATCAAAAACCTATTTCTAGGCGGCATCGTTCCAGGCCTGTTAATGGGTATGACATTGATGTTTGTGTGGCGCTGGACAGTTCGCAAAGAAAACCTAGCGACATCAGAAAAAGCGACAAAAGCAGAAAAACGCGCAGCACTTAGAGAAGGTGTATGGGCCTTAATGCTGCCGGTCATCATCATAGTGGGTATTCGTTTCGGCATCTTTACACCAACAGAAGCCGCTGTAGTAGCCGCAACTTACGCAATCTTTATCTCAACGTTTGTTTATAAAGAATTAAGCCTAACAAAGTTCTACCACATCGTGCTTACTGCAGGTCGCTCGACCGCAATGGTTATGTTCTTGGTGGGTTGTGCAATGGTTGCAGCGTGGCTAATTACAGTTGCTCAGCTACCTCAACAACTCGCAGAAATGTTAGGTCCACTGGTGGATAGCCCACGCCTATTAATGGCAGTAATTATGTTGCTCGTACTTTGTGTCGGCATGGTTATGGACTTGAGCCCTACGATTCTAATCCTTGTACCCCTTTTAATGCCTGTCATCAAGATGGCTGGAATTGACCCAACGTACTTCGGCCTACTGTTCGTTATTAACTGTTCAATTGGCTTGATTACGCCTCCTGTAGGCACCGTACTAAACGTAGTGTGTGGTGTAGCGAGAGTACCAATGTCGACCGCAGTGAAAGGTGTATTGCCCTTCATCGCAGCTTACATGGCTCTGCTCACACTGTTTGTCATCTTCCCAAGCATTATCACTGTGCCAATGTCGTTTGTCATTGGTTAATCCTCGACGGAGAAAATAATAATGAAAACCCTACTAAAACTTACTCTACTCGCTTCGACTATCGCAATGAGCTCTAGCGCTTTTGCCGCTACGACTCTAAAACTGGCGCACGCTGCACCAGAGTCGGATTTGCAACAAGACCTATCTTTGTTCTTTAAGAAAGAAGTAGAAGCTCGTTCAAACGGCGAAATCAAAGTAAACGTCTACCCACAAGGTCAATTGGGCAGTGATAAGCAAATGATTGATGGTTCACGTGCTGGCATCGTTGATTTAGCGATGGTTGGCTTGAACAACTATAACGGCCTAATGCCTGAATCAGCGGCCTTCACTCTGCCGTTCATGTTCCCAGATCGTCAAACAGCATACAAAGTACTGGACGGCGAGCCGGGTAAAGAAGTGTTAGCGAACTTTGAAAAATTCGGTCTTAAAGGTCTTGGTTTCCCTGAAAATGGTTACCGCAACATGACCAACAACGAAAAACCTATTCGTGTTCCTTCAGATGTTGAAGGCCTACAAATGCGTGTGAATGGCTCGAAAGCGCTAAACGACATGTTCAACGAGCTAGGTGCTAACCCGCAGCAACTTCCAGTATCAGAACTCTACACAGCACTTGAAACAGGCGTTGTTGACTCTCAAGACCACCCAATTTCTGTAACGCTATCTTTCAAGTTTGACGAAGTACAAAAATACCTAAGCCTTACACAACACGCTTACTCACCACTAGTTCTAACAATGAACCTACGTAAGTTCGACAAGCTAACGGATGAAGAGCAAAAAATCATCGAAGAAGTCTCTGCTGAAGCCGTGGCAATGCAACGTGAGCTAAGCATCCAAAAAGAAGACAAGATGATCGCTCAACTAGAAGCGAACGGTATGCAAGTTAACCGTGACGTTGATGGCGCTGCTTTCCAACAAGCTATCCAACCGGTTTGGAGCGCTTACATCGAGAAAAATGGCGACGTGATGATCAACAAGATCAAGCTAGCAGCCAAGTAACGCAATTGAGTGCGATTGCCTAGTCCTCTTTTTAGCTAGGGAATTTAGCTAGGCAATCCGCTCGTCATTAACTCAATACAACATGGGCAAACACAATGTCTCAAGAACAAAAAACATACCAAGAATTAAAAGAACGCGTGTTCGCAGCAAACTTGCAACTTCCTAAATATGGCTTAGTGACTTTCACTTGGGGCAATGTCTCTGAAATCGATCGTGAACGTGGCGTGATTGCAATCAAACCGTCAGGTGTTGAATACGATGTAATGACGGCAGATGACATCGTTGTTCTCGATTTAGAGGGCAATCGCATTGAAGGTAAGCTGAACCCTTCAAGCGACACGGCTACGCACGTTGAACTTTACAAAGCCTTCCCAACCATTGGCGGCATTGTTCACACACACTCTCGCAACGCCACCATTTGGGCACAAGCCGGCCGAGACATTCCAGCGCTTGGAACTACACACGCCGATTACTTCTACGGTGATGTACCTTGCACTCGCCTACTAACAAAATCTGAGATCGAGTCTGACTACGAGAAAAACACTGGCTTAGTGATCATCGAAGAATTCAAGCAACGCGATATCGACCCACAGGCAATGCCAGGTGTCATCATCGCAGGACACGCACCATTTACATGGGGCAAGGATGGTTCAGACGCTGTGCACAATGCTGTAGTAATGGAAGAGATTGCAGCCATGGCAACAGCCACTCGTGCCATCAGTCCAGAAGCAGCTATTCAACCAGAGCTACTCGATAAGCATTACAACCGTAAACACGGTAAGAATTCATACTACGGACAGAAGTAAGGTCTCACACATGCATCAGCTGTCTACGCATAAGTTGTATAAACATAAATTGGATAAGTACAAGTTGTTAGCATTGGATCTCGATGGCACGGTTCTCAACTCGCAGCACACTATTAGTCAAGAGTTAGTCGAGACGATCAAACAAGTCGCTCAACACACTCATGTGGTTATCGTTACGGGTCGCCATCATGTCGCGGCAAAACCCTATTACGACCAGCTTGGTTTATCGACTCCAATAATTTGTTGCAATGGCACTTACATCTTTGATTACCAGAACGATACGGTCATTCAAGAAAACGCCATCGACAAAGAAATTGCGGCTGAGTTTATCACCCTATCCCAGGCTCATGATCTGAAGATGGTGATGTATGTGCGTGATGCAATGCTCTACTCGAGAGCACGCCCTATTGAATACATGGAAGCGCTACTGACGTGGTCTCAAACCTTTCCAGAAAGCCAGCGACCAAACATTCAAAAGGTCGACGATTTTCAACATGAAGCGAAAACCTCAGAGTACGTGTGGAAGTTTGTCGTTGAAGGTGAAGTCGATACATTTGCCGAACTTCCTTTCGTTAAAGAGAACTTCAACGGCGAGCGCTCTTGGGTTGACCGTGTCGATTTCGCAGCAACAAGCAATAACAAAGGCAATGCATTAACCCGTTACATTGAGCCGCTAGGTATCAGCCTAGAGCAGTGTGTCGCAATTGGTGACAACCACAATGACATTTCGATGCTTAAAGCAGCAGGACTTGGCATCGCAATGCAAAATGCAGATGACACCGTAAAAAGCTCAGCCAACCTAATCACGCCTAAAAACAATGACGATAAGACAGGGTTAGCCACGCTTTTACAAGACCTATTTAGTGCCCATTAATTTAATGCATCGGCTTTATTAAGCTGTTTATATTTAAAGAGAATTTTTATGTTAGTCGGAAATACTCAACCTACGCAGATCAGTAAGTCGTACCCTGTCGTTATTCAAAACGTGCTTGAGTACTTGAACAGTCTCGACCAAGAAAAACTCGCATTAGGTCGCCATGAACTCCCTGGTTTTGATTCAAAACAGGCATGGTTTGTTGTATTGGAATATGACAAAGAGCCTCTAGGAAACTTCCAACCTGAAGTCCATAAATACCATTCTGACTTGCAGATCATTCTCGAAGGTTCTGAAGTGATGGCATGGGCGATCGACACTGGCGAACACAGCAACGCACAACCTTATAACCAAGAACGTGACCTTCAGTTTTACGAATACCCAGGAATTGAACTCAGCTTCATTCATGCAAAACGCAATCAGTTTTATTTATTCACACCAAATATCGTGCATATCACCAATATTGAAAATGATGACAGCCAACCCGTTAGAAAACTGGTGGTGAAAATTCACAACGATTTACTGGAAGCCAAATAATGAATTACTACATTGGAATTGATTCTGGCGGGACTTTTATGAAAGCCGCGTTGTTTAACGCAAAAGGTGAACAACAAGGTCTTGCCCGCGTATCGGCGAGCGTCATCAACGAAAAACAAGGTTGGGTAGAACGCGACCTAAACGCACTATGGGGTAACGCTGTCGATGTCATTAAGCAGCTTTTAGATACCACAAAAGTAGAACCGACCTCTATCAAAGGCTTGAGCATTTCAGCCCAAGGCAAAGGCGTTTACCTTCTTGATAAAGAGGGACAAAATCTTGGCCACGGCATTATGTCTTCTGACTCGCGTTCACTGCCTATCGTTAAAGAGTGGCTAGAACAGGGTAAAGCAAAAGAGATCTATCCAACCACACTGCAAACACTGTGGACAGGTCACCCTGTATCGATTATTCGCTGGATCAAAGAGAACGATGCCGAACGATACAACAACATTGGCGCAGTGATGATGTCTCACGACTACCTTCGCTATCGCTTAACGGGCGAAGTGGCTGCAGAACTGACCAATATCTCAGAGAGTAACTTTTTCAACTCCATTACGGGGGAGTATGACAGAGCACTTCTGGAAACCTTTGGTATCGAAGAAATTTGGGACGCGCTACCACCCGTTGTAAAACCTCAACAGCAAGCAGGGAAAATCACTGCGGCTGTTGCTAATGAAACCGGCCTAGCAATAGGTACACCTGTGTTCGGCGGTTTGTTTGATGTGGTGTCTACCGCGATATGTTCTGGAATCAACTCTTCAGAACATACCCTGAATTATGTAATGGGAACATGGGCGGTCACGTCTGGTATCTCAAAGGTAGTCACGCAAGAAAGCCACAACTTTGTTTACGGCCATTACGCCGTCGATAACGAGTACATTATTCATGAGGCGAGCCCGACTTCAGCGGGTAACTATGAATGGTTTGCTGACTACCTTGGTGAAAATGGCCAGCTTAACCACCAGCAAAATCAAGCGTTAGTGGAAGCATTAGATCCGGCATCAAGCAGTATCTACTTTGTGCCATTCCTTTACGGTTCAAACCAAGGGCTTGGCCTAAAGTCAGGCTTCTATGGTCTGCAATCGCACCATACTAAAGGACACCTAATTCAAGCCATTTGGGAAGGCATTTTATTCTGTCACAACATTCACCTAGAACGTATGCGTCAGCGTTTTCCAAAAGCCAACATACTAAAAGTGACAGGCGGCCCTGCATCTAGCCCGGTATGGATGCAAATGCTGGCTGACCTTACCGGCATGACCGTTGAAATATCAGACGTGGATGAAACCGGCTCATTAGGTGCCGCAATGATGGCAATGGTCGGCGCGGGTGAGTTCGCTTCATTAGAAGAATGTACTCAAACCATCACTAATTCTGCGTCACGTGTCGAACCGAATCCTGAACACTACGACACTTACCAAAAGAAATATAAGCACTATCAAAGACTGGTGCAGTTGTTTAAACAATTTGAGGATGAAATGGATGCCTAGCACCGTATTAAAACCATCTAAATCTTTATTAGAATCATCTAAGCCCCTGTTCAAATCACCGAAGCCGTTGCTACAAATGGCACTGGATGCCACTGATATCGACACAGCGTTAGCCTCAATAGAGCATGTTGCAGATAAGTTAGATGTGATTGAAATCGGGACGATTTTAGCCTTCGCCCATGGCGTAGACAGCGTTAGAGTCCTACGAGAAAAATACCCAAATCACATCATTGTCTGTGACATGAAAATCACCGATGCCAGCGCCATTTTAACACGTCTGGCGATGGATGCTGGCGCTAACTGGGTAACAGTAAGTGCAGCAGCACACATCGAAACTATTCGTTCAGCGAAGAAAGTAACGGATGAATTCGACGGCGAAGTGCAAATTGAGCTGTATGGACACTGGACACTGGAAGATGCACAAGCTTGGGTCGACATGGGCATTAAACAAGCAATTTATCACCGTTCTCGTGATGCGGAACTTGCTGGTGTGAGCTGGACCGAAGAAGATTTGATAAAAATGCAGAAATTATCGGATATTGGAATTGAACTATCCATTACTGGTGGTATTGTTCCTGACGATCTGCATTTGTTTAAGAATCTGTCTGCAAAGTCATTTATTGCTGGCCGAGCGTTAGCTGGTAGCAATGGACGTGACATCGCAGAAAACTTCCATACTGAAATAGGTAAACACTGGTAGCACATATATGAGTGAGCAAATTAAATCGTTGTCTAAAGCACTGACCGTATTGGAATTCCTTGGGAATTATCCTAATGGCGTTTCGCTACAAAAAGTGTCTGAAGGGACAGGCTTCAACAAGTCATCTGTCCACCGTATTTTAGCAACGTTTGAAGCCTCTGGTTATGTTGCTCAAATGTGTTCAGGTAAAGAATATCGCTTAACAATGAAGTTGGTTCAGCTTGGACACGCAGCTATCAACTCTGATGTCACTGGCACTGTTAAGCCATACCTATCTGAGCTACTCGACGATGTGAATGAAACGGTTAACTTCCTCTCTTTTGATGCTGACAACATCATTTTTAAAGACAAGTTTGAACCCGTTAATTCTTCCTTTAGAACTCGAACCTACGTAGGGCTGCATTCTCCAATGTACTGCTCAGCGGCAGGAAAATGTTACTTAGCATTTAGCTCTGACAGCGTTCGAGAAACCTATTGGAAACGCAATGTCAGCACAATGAAGCCGTTAACTGAAAACACGATTCTCGACAAGTCTCAGTTTTTTGGTGTTCTCGATAAAATTAAGAGCCGTGGTTATGCGCTCGATGATGAAGAGAACGAAGCGGGTATATCTTGTGTTGCTGTCCCTATTTTTGACAAGAACAATTCTCCTGTATACGCGGTTAGCGTCTCTTCGCTTACGCCAAAAATGAAAGCTCTCGGCTACGAAGAAATTGCTAGCAGAATTCAAGACATAACAACGCGTATAGAACAACAACTCTTTTAAGGAAAAAGAATGTTTGATTCTAAAAACAAATTCAGATTAGGTATTTACGAAAAAGCGATGCCAACCACCCTTACATGGGAAGAGCGTTTGATTCACGCTAAAGAAGCTGGCTTCGACTTTGTAGAAATTTCAGTGGATGAAACCGATGAGCGACGTGCTCGTTTAGATTGGTCAGACGAAGAAATTTATGAGCTTCGCCGTCTATGTGAAAAGCACCAAATGCCTTTCCAATCAATGTGCCTAAGCGCACACCGTAAGTTTCCGTTTGGCTCAATGGATGATGCTATTCGTACTGAATCGCTGATCATCATGGAAAAAGCGATTTCATTGGCTTACAAGCTTGGTATTCGCTGTATTCAAATGGCGGGCTACGATGTGTACTACGAGCCGCAATCGGCTGAAACTCACGCTCGCTTCATTGAAGGCATGCAACAAGCCACCAAAATGGCAGAACGTGCAGGCATCATGTTAGGTGTAGAGATCATGGATACTCCGTACCTCAACTCATTAAGTAAGTTTGAAGTGCTTAAGCGTGAGATCCCATCACCTTACTTCATGGCTTACCCAGATGTCGGTAATATTTCTGGTTGGAACTACGACGTGTGTACCGAACTAAAGCTAAGCCGTGATCACCTAGTACAAGTGCACCTAAAAGATACACTACGAGTTTCAGAAACCTGCAAAGGCCAGTTCCGAGATCTTGTTATAGGCGAAGGCCAAGTCGACTTCCCAGCTATTTTCAAAACACTCGCTGAAATTGATTACAGCGCGCCATTAGTGATTGAAATGTGGGCACAAAACGACAACTGGTTAGACGATATCAAACAAGCAAAAGCAACATTAAAATCTATCGCTAACCAATCTGGCTTTGAACTGTAAGGGAACCACCATGACTATTTTTCGCACTGCTTTTTTCGAAGCTGATTTAACTGAAGAACAAAAACAAGACTTCTACCAATACATGGAAAACGAAGTCGCACCTATTATTCGTACATTCCCGAATAACCAAGGGCTAACACTGAACAAGCCTGAAGCGATTGAAGCTGAAAGCCATAAGAATTTACTGCTTATGATGCAACACAGCTACGAAAACGAATCAGTAATGACAGCCGCTTTAGATTCGGAACAACGAATCAAAAGTATGCATGCGACCAAAGTGATCATTGAGAAATACAATATCCATGTTCACCACATCAATTTTGTGCGCGATTAACGGCTAAAAAAGCCATACACCGTAAAGTCTCAATCGAAAAGCAGAAGATCATCTTCTGCTTTTTTTATCGCTATTAATAAGGAATCATTATGAGAGTATTCCCGTTAAAAGATGCCCCACTGGTCTTACTGTCTCTGATCTTTTTTATCTGGGGTTTAATTACCGTTTCAAGTAACTCGCTAATTCCACATTACAAAGAAGCTTTCTCTCTCGATTATAAAATGGCGATGCTATTTCCCATGGCCTTTTTTATCACCCGAATTACAGTGTCGCTTCCAACGTCATTTGTCATGGCAAAAATTGGCTATAGAACTACGCTGAAGTTCTGCTTGATATGGTGCCTACTGGGCTGTCTAGCCATGGCACATTTAGTACGAGGAGAAGAGCTTGTTCCAACACTCATTGGGATCTTATTGATGGCCTCAGGTGTGTCAGCAATTCAAGTGGTGAGTTCACCTTACGTATCACTACTCTCGACACCCGATAAGAGCGTGATACGTCAAAGTGTGGCAACGGCATCGAACTCTGTTGGCACTGTGCTTGGTCCGCTAGTGCTTACCGCTGTCATTCTTGTGGCAGCAAGTTTTAACGTCGACAACACCGCACATCAAGTGTCGTTTCTGTTCTTACTCATCGCCCTGTTCTTTTTCGGCTTACTGATATTTTTTAGCAAAATAACCCTTCCCGATATTAAACCAAAACAAATGACTGGCTTTTCGCGAGGGTTAGCCATCCTGATTAAAAATCACCAGTTCATGAAATTGGCGTTAGTACTATTGTTGTATATTGGTGTCGAAGTCAGTTTTGGTACTTTTACTATTGCGTACCTTGCCGACCAGCAATATGGCGACCTTGGTTTGGTATTCGCAACACAGATCATCGCTATTTACTGGGTATTGATGTTTGTCGGAAGAGTGTTATTCGCCAAGTTCGGAAGCACTGTAAATAAGCACTATCTCTTCTCACTGTCTTGCGTTATTGCCGCTTTGATTAGCGCCGTTGCGGTCTATCAAAATTATGTTTGGGTTGGCTATTTGATGCTTGTCGTAGGGCTATGTAATTCTGCGCTCTACCCTATCATTTACGCACAAGCGCTACATGCCTCAGGTAAGCAAAACTCACAAGGGGCAGCAATTCTCATTATGTGTTCAATTGGAGGGGTTGTTTTACCATTCGTACAGGCGAGTTTGATTGATGAGCTTTCGCTGAGTACGAGTTATATTGCGCCCGCATTAGCGTATGTATTAATGATAGTTTTGTACTGGTCTAGTTTAAAGCATCGTGTTTAAACTGTTGGTTTAGATAGGTAACTTGGTTTAGTCAATCACTTGATTCAGTAAATAAGTCGATGACTAAAAAGTCGGCCTGATTGGCCTAGAAGATAGAGAAAGTGAACTGGAGAAAGATAAGGAAATGAATTTGGTGCTTCTGACGTTAGTTTGAATCAGTGAGTGGCTAATCACCACCACTGATCACACTTAACGCGGGTTATTTAAGAAATTAAACCCAAGCAGAAGCAACAAGTAGGATAATTGCACCCATGATAACGGTAGACTTAGCAAAAAATAGAACTTCATTCATTACTGAAGGTTTTGCTAGTGATGCGTTGTTTTCATTCGTGATTACTGTAGCGTTCATACTGTGTTCTCATCGTTATGTGATCTGAGGTCAATTTTGCGCCGTTATGTGACCAAAGTCAATATTAACTGTAGTTTTATTACACAATGAAAAAGCTATAACTGAAGAGAACTCCAACAACGCAACCTCCCCTGACTCCACGTAGTTTTTCATTAAATCAACATCTATTAGATACAAAAAAGCCCGAAGCCTGATACACAGAACACTTCGAGCCTTTATACAGCAGTCGATACACTGCTTAACTCAATTGAGCCAACTCCGCTCGCATTGAATCGATAGCTTGTTGATAATCTTCACTATCAAAAATAGCAGAGCCCGCAACGAACATATCGGCACCCGCTTCAGCAATCTCTTTTATGTTGTTAACTTTCACACCACCGTCGACTTCTAAACGAATATTTCGGCCTGATTCATTAATGCGCGATCTGATTGACCGCAGCTTATCGAGCGTGGCAGGGATAAAAGATTGACCACCGAAACCTGGGTTCACCGACATGACTAATATCAGGTCGACTTTATCCATAATGTAATCAAGATGACTCAATGGCGTTGCTGGATTTAATACCACACCAGCTTGGCAACCGTGCTCTTTAATTAGCTGCAAAGTACGATCGATGTGCTCTGATGCTTCGACATGAAAAGTAATCATAGTCGCACCCGCTTTAGCGAACTCTGGTACCAGTTGATCCACAGGCTTCGCCATTAAATGCACATCGATTGGCGCTGTAATTCCATAATCCCGCAGTGCCTTTAATACTGGCGTACCAAAAGTCAGGTTAGGTACATAGTGGTTATCCATAACATCAAAATGAATAACATCAGCTCCAGCCGCGAGAACGCGTTCTACATCCTCACCAAGACGCGCCAAATCAGCAGAAAGAATCGAAGGTGCGATAAGATATTGTTTCATTTTTTTCCTAGTTATTTTTGTATCGTTAAATTCTGTTTAGCTCGCTGGAACAAATTTAGTTATCTGCCCGTTTTCAACCATGTAGCAATCCATTCCTGCCGATGTCGCTGCGTGCTGGCCTATAATCGTATCTTCAAACACCACACAATCGCTCGGTTCAAGCTCTAACTGGCTAGCGACTTTCAGAAAAGTATCTGGGTTAGGTTTGTGATTTTCTACGTCATCGGAAGTCACAATCGTACGTATCATTGATGGGATATCGGTCGTCTTTAAAATCGCCCTTGCATGCTTGGCTTGAGCACCAGTGCCGATGCCTATCTTTTTCAACTGATACTGTTGTTGTAAGAGTGCGTATGTCTCCGGGATAACATCCCCTTTGTGCTCAATAGCCTCAAAGTTAGCGATTTTGTCCGAAGTAATTTGTTGAGCATCAAGAGTTAGATCGTAACGCTTAAGGATCTCTTGAGTCACTTTTCGCGATGGCATCCCACCAAGTTGATCGAGCCACTCTTTGTCGTAGGGAATACCAAACTTCTGACAAGTTTGTTCCCATGCATGAGCGTGTGCCACCATAGAATTGACCAGAGTCCCATCGAGATCAAAAATAATTCCTTTATATTTATCTAACTTTGGCATCGTCAATCTCTCATATTGTTTTGAGACTCATACTACTAATCACCCTACATAAAACCTATTCATGATCGCCTTAATATGATCTTATTCAACAATCCGACAATTAAACGAAGTGATGCAATAAAAGCCGTTGGTTTACTATTGAAATCATATTTTGAGCACATCTCACCCATTTTTACTTAAACCAAGTAGAGTTGCATAAATTGAAGATGATATAGTCCACGAAAATCAAACATCTTGGACATCATCATGCATTCTAGCGACATCATTAAATTGGCAAATTTGGGCGTAAACATCGAAATTACAAAAGAGTCTTCATTACATCCTTCAGACGCGTTAGAAGTAGTAAAGATTGTTGCTGAAATCGGTAGCCAAATCACCATCAAGAAAAAGTACCACACAGACTACCTAGTTCAGATGGCTGAAGTAGGCCGTGACCATGTGACGATTGCTGTTTAAGTGCAGCCACTATTTCGAAATTAACATAACCTAAGCTTCAAAAGTTTAGAGCGACATATTGATATAAAAATGCAGCATATTGGGGGCAATATGCTGCATTTTCTCTTTTCGTTAGGAGCATCGAAAACGCAAAGAGAAACAGGTTAATCGTTACTAGGTATGAACTAACTATCAAATAATTTAGGCACACCTGTTTGCGCACAAACATCATTCAGTCGTTTTTGTGCCGTCCGTATATTCTCTTTCCAGCGTTCATCTTGAGCCCACATCTCGATCACGAGTGGTACAACGCACTCAGTCTCTTTCAACGTTTCAAAAATAGCATTGAAGTCAACTTCGCCATCACCAATCACTAAGTCTCGGAATTGCCCTTTGTACTCGTCAGTCACTTTATAAGTGTCTTTGAGGTGGATCTGAGTGATATGAGGCTTACTCAGTTTTAGCTCAGTCACTATGTCGTAATTCCAACCAGAGATATTGCCCACATCCGGATACGCCGTGAAATACGGTGAATTAACTTCGCGACTCAGCACTTCGAACTTACTCAAAGAATTCAAGTAATCGGTATCCATGATTTCCACAGCAAGCATTACGCCCGATCTTTCAGCCAAACGCGCCGAAAGCTTCATGCCTTCAATGAACCTCTGGTGAGTCACTTTATCAGCAGGCTCGTAGTAGACGTCATAGCCAGCGAGTTGGATGGTACGAATACCCAACTTGTAAGCCAACGAGATAGCCTTCTCCATATGGATAATCGCTTGTTCACGAATCACAGGATCAACAGATCCAAATGGGAACTTACGATGCGCGCTTAAACACATGGATTGCAACGGTACGCCGTGCTTTTCACAAAGATGACGCAAGGCATACACTTCTTCGTCATTCCAATCTAGTCGACTGCGACGCTCGTCTGATTCATCGACCGATATCTCAAGAAAATCAAAGCCGAGTTCTTTGGTTTGCTTAAGTTTATCTTCCCAGCTGAGTTCGTTAGGTAGAGCCTTCTCATAAAGCCCAACACGGTGGCGTAACAAGTTTTGATACATAACACCTCCTAATTCCAGTAGCGATCGATCTGAGCTTTTAGTGCTTCTGCTGTCTCTTTACCTTTGTCACCCGCAAGTGCGCGACCTGCGATAAAGGTTTTCGCTTTAATACCTTCAAATAGGTATAGGTCTTCAGGCACGATGCCACCTGTGATAGAAAGCTCGATGCCCATTTCAGACAATGCACGCATCTTCACTAGATCTTCTTCAGTCCAGCCCACACCGGCTAATTCAGCGTCACGAGAGCGGTGATAAATAGCTTGAGAGATACCTAGGTCGACCCAAGATTGAGCATCGTCCATTGTCCAGTTACCATAAATTTCGATTTGGATTTCACCGTTAAATTCATCAGCGACTTTCTTACATGCACCAATGGTTGCGATGTGTGCAGCAGCAGAAACCGTAATCCAATCAGCGCCCGCTTCGAATGCCATACGAGCTAGAATTGCGCCGCCATCTGTGGTTTTCATGTCACACACAAGAATATGGTCTGGGTGGTTCTTACGAAGCGTAGAAACTGCCTTCATGCCTTCTGCAAAAGCCAAAATAGTGCCTACTTCAATCACATCAACAAAGCTTTCAACGTTGTTTGCCACTTCAATAGCAGCAGGAAGGTTTGTTTGGTCTAGGGCGATCTGAATCATTGGTTTAGTCATGTTGTTATCCTTTAATTTGTTCACGTATTAGACGGGCTAAGCCATCATGGTTGTTATCTGTTGAGCACACGCGTTGAACGTGTGACTTGACGATGTCATCAGCATTGAGCATCGCTACGCCTAATCCGGCGTACTTGAGCATGGATATATCGTTGTGGTTATCACCGACGGCAATGACGTCATCGGCGTGATAACCGAGTTCGGTGATGTATTCAGCAAGGCGTAGGCCCTTACTGTTACCTTTTGCAGCAAAGTCGATTCGGTTTGACCAAGAACGCTCACCGTTGAAGTTCTCTTCTATCCATGGGTGTTGCATTAAACGGTCTACTGAGTCTTGGCTACCTTCCACCACAAACTTCCAAACGTGTTCGGCTTGCTGAGCCGTTTCAATGAATGATGCCACTTGGTAAATTTGAGGGCGATGTTGCTCTGGTGCCGTTTCTGCCCAACTTTCCAATGCCAACATGTAGGCAAATGGGTTGTAGTGTGAGTACGTCATGGCATGCGTGATGTACATGACCATTTTGAGCTGAAACTCATCTGCCATATCGATGAAGGTCAGCGCTTTGTCTTTATCTATCGCGTTTTGAGTCAGTACCGTTTCAGTCTGATAGTCGTAAACATAAGTGCCGTTACAGCAGATGATTGGCGTATCTAACCCCAATTCGTAGTAATAAGGTCGTGCTGCTGTGTGGTGTCGACCAGTCACAATCACGACATGACAACTTTGTTTGGCTTCTTGGATCGCCTTTTTCAGTTCTGGATGAATCGTGTGATCATCCTTTAACACGGTTCCATCGAGATCTAACGCCAGCACTTTATACATAGAGTCCTCTCACTTATTCCCTGAAGTCGGGCCTAATCAATATTGAAACTACTTAGAGCCGAAGCTCGTTAAACGGCTTACTTGAACGGCTTATTTAAACGAAAAGCCGATTTACTGTTGGCCGTAATAAGCATTTTCACCGTGCTTACGTAAGTAGTGTTTGTCGGATAGTTCTGGCTGAATTTTGATGCCGCTATTCAAGGTGCGCGTTGCCAACGCCATTGCAGAAACTTCTTCTAATACCACCGCGTTGTGAACCGCATCGTTGGCGTCTTTGCCCCAAGAGAAAGGTGCATGTCCTGCAACAATCACGCTTGGAACTGCCATTGGATCGATTCGACGCTGCTTGAACTCTTCAATGATCACCAAGCCAGTATTTTTCTCGTACTCTTCAGCAATTTCAGAGTGAGACAATCGACGTGTACATGGGATGTCACCGTAGAAATAATCAGCATGAGTGGTACCCAAGGCTGGAATATCGATGCCGGCTTGCGCCCAAATTGTGGCACTGCGTGAATGCGTGTGAACAATGCCACTGACCTCAGGGAAAGCTTTGTAAAGCTCTAAATGAGTTGCGGTATCACTTGAAGGATTGAGTTTCCCTTCAACAATGTTGCCTTCTAGATCGACGACCACCATATCTTCAGCTGTCATATCGCAGTATTCGACACCTGATGGCTTAATCGCTATCACGCCATTAGTACGGTCAAACTCAGAGACATTGCCCCAAGTGAATGTCACCAAACCGTACTTAGGTAGCTGCAAATTGGCCTCTAAGACGCGTTGTTTCAATTGGCTATATTTAGACATAATTGTCTCCTTACGCGGCTTCCGCTTGCAGCAGTGCAGCATCAATTAAACGCGCCACCTCTTCAGGGCTTTTACATGCGCGAAGTTTTGAGAAGTCTTCATCAAATTCAATCAAATTAGCCACTTGCATCGTGCCTTCGATGTGTTCTTCAGAGTCTTTACCCGCCAGCGTGATCAGAACATCAACAGGCTCATCAACACCTTCAAAAGTAATCGGCGTTTCAAGCACGGTTAACGCAAAACCAGTGCGAATCACGCCATCTTCAGGACGGCAATGAGGCAACGCGAACGCGTCATGAATACAGATGTAAGGGCCTTCTTCACCGATTGCCTTGGTAATCGCCTCGTAGTAACGTTCTTCAGCAATCCCTGCCTTGACCAATGCGTCAGTACCGAGCTTAATTGCCGCTTTCCAATCAACTGCTTTTGCGTTCAGCAGGATAGAGTTGTTTTGGATAAGAGATTCTTTCAGGTTCATGTTATTGCTCACTTATATAATTGTTTTTATTGACTCAGTGGTGATGTACCACTGAGCCGTTTCTAATTATTTGTGGAAGTTGGTCTCGATGATAGAAACCAGTTCGTCGCCGAAAGTTTTCACCATAATCATGTTCTTCACCGCTAACTGCTGCTTGCCTTCAGGCAAACCCGTAATCTTCGCTGCAAGAGCAACTGAAGTAACGATGATGTCAAATGAACCAAGGTGAGATTTGTAATCAGTAATGGCGCTGTTAAACGTCGAACTTGGGATGCCTTTCTTGTCCAAGTACTCTTTGATTTTCTTAGAGCACATCATTGAAGAACCTTGTCCTGAACCACAGCACACTAAGACACGAACCGGTTTCTGGTCAGCCGCCGATACTCTAGATTCTGTTGTTGTGGAAACCGATGGCGCTTCAGCGGTTGCTGTCGATTGTTGTGGTGCTGCAATTTCAATCTCAATGCCTTCTGGCGTTACTGCTGTCATTGTTTCAGCTTGTTTTTCCGCGTCTTCTTCTGCTCGTAGTTGTTTAGAAGCGAAGAACATGTAGACACCAGCCAAAGCTAAAATCCCGAAGAAGAACATATTAGAACTAGAGATACCTTGCATAATTGGCGGGAATACCAGAGCCCAATCAGCCATGCCCATCCAGCCATTAAACTCAGTACCTGATTGAGCAAAGATGTTGATTGCCCAAGCTGAACCGACAACTTCGATAATGCCCATCACGAAACAGATCTTCATGACGGCTTTCCAGCCACCGAAGTGGTTCGCAAATACACCGATAGTGGCATTCGAGAAGAACATTGGGATGAAGCCAGGAATGATCATGATAGGAGCATCAAACGCTAACATCGCAAGAACCGCAGTGAATTGACCAACAGCGCCCCACATGAAACCGAATACCATTGCATTTGGAGAGTATGCGTAGATAGCTGCACAATCGATTGCTAAAACAGCATTAGGAATAAGACGTTGAGAAATACCGTTAAAGGCTTCAGATAACTCCGCTACGAACATACGAACGCCCGTCACGATAACTTGAATAGCCACTGCGAATTTCAAACCAGTTTCGAAAATGTAGATAAACCAGTGCGTTTTGCCTGCCATGTCTTGAAGGTTATCAAGACCAAATGAAAGAAGGATAATGCCGAAGAAAGCAGTCATTACTAACGTTGTTGCTGCAATGCTATCGTGGAAAATGTGTAACCATTTAGGCAGTTTGATGTGATCAACACTGTCATTTTTGTCGCCAAGCTTTGGTGCAACTTTAGTCGCTACCCATGACGCAAACTGTTGTTGGTGACCAATAGAGAAACCCGCCCCACCCGTAACTTCTTGGGTAGGTTTGAACATAATGTTCGACGAAATACCCCAGTACAATGCCATCAATATTGCTGAATAAATGATGGTTTCCCACATACCTGCACCAAGCACGAAGTAGAAAACGGCAATGAGGCCAGCTTGTTGGAACATGATATGTCCCGTAAGCATGATGGTTCTGATACCAGTGACACGACGGAAGGCAACAAGAAGAATGTTTAACCCAAGTGCCAGCAATACGGCATATCCAACCCAAGAATAATTGTCACCCATGGTTTCCATAGTCGACATCATAGAGGTGTACGGATCAATAACAGACCCCGTTAATCCATGAATCTCACTCATTTTCTCAATAACTGGTTTGAAACCTGCTACCAATGTTCCTGCACCTACCTGCACTATCATGAAACCAACGATGGTTTTAATAGAGCCGGAGATAATAGTTGTTGCGTCACGCTTGAGTAGAATGTAACCCAGACAAGTAACAAGACCGAGTAGCAATGGTGCTTTGGTCATTACCTGACTGTAAAAAATATAGAAAATATCATATAAGAATTCCATATCTTTACCCCTGATTAATTTTTAATTTTAATGGTATGTAGGATGTGATGATGTCTAGTTTTGCTCACGAACTAGACTTTACCAATCAAAAGTAATCATTCAATGCTCACTTGTGATTACTTTGATTTATATCAATTAACCACACCCAGAATGTGTCTAATTGAGCTTGGGATCACACACAAAAACATCAAACCCTATAAAATCAACGACTTACGAAACATTGTGATTGAAGTCTGATTTTTATAGCGATGTAGTTTGACAATCACGATGGTGATTATTAGAATCAAAACAAATCAAAAGTAATCATCAAATTGTCACAACGACATAAAGAGTGATAAAAATGAATGAAGTACAAAGACATAACGGCATCTTGTCGCTATTAGAAGATATGCAGACGATTAACGTCTCACATATCATTGATAGATTTAGTGTTTCACCTGCTACCGCCAGACGTGATATCGCTAAACTAGATGAAGTTGGCAGGCTGAGAAAAATTCGAAATGGTGCAGAACGAGTAGAGACTCAAAAGAGAAAATGGTCACCACTCAATATCAACAGCACTGAGTTCTATGAAGAGAAAGCGGAGATTGCACAAGCAGCCGCTGGGCTGTGTGACGCTGGCGATACAATCGTGATCAACTGCGGCTCTACTGCTTTTCTACTGGGCCAGCAATTATGTGGCGATGACGTTCAAATCGTAACGAACTACTTCCCACTCGCAAGCTATTTGATCAACGAAGATCATGACGATGTCATCATCATTGGCGGTCAATACAATAAAGCACAGAACATCTTTCTAAACCCATCCCCTAATTCATTAGGTGGCTACGCTGGAAACTGGATGTTTACCTCAGGCAAGGGCTTAACTGACGCAGGGCTGTATAAAGCTGACATGTTAACGGCTGTGGCCGAACAACAAATGCTAGAACAGGTCGATAAACTTGTTGTCGTGGTCGACAGTTCAAAAGTTGGCCAACGTACTGGAATGCTATTTTGCAACACCAAACAAATAGACATAGTCATCACAGGCAAAAACGCTAATCCAGAAGTCGTAAAACAGATTGAAGCTCAAGGGACGCAAGTCATCCTAGTTTAAATCACAGGGCAAACTAGCCCACAAATAATAATAAATTCAGCTCAGTGCCTTAATCCAAATTAAGGCGCTCGGCTCCCTACATCCAAAATTAATCAAATTAGTGAAATAAAAGGTATTATCATGAGCAATGTAAACGAAATCACTCGCGAGTCTTGGATCCTAAATACATTCCCTGAGTGGGGTACATGGTTAAATGAAGAGATTGAACAAACAGTCGTGCAACCTAATACGTTTTCTATGTGGTGGCTTGGTTGTACAGGTATTTGGCTAAAATCAGAAGGTGGCGCAAACCTATCAATGGACTTCTGGTGTGGTACTGGTAAAAAAACTCAAGCAGTTCAAAAAATGAAAAACCAGCACCAAATGATGCGAATGGGTGGCGTTGAGGCACTTCAACCTAACCTACGAACTGCAATCTTCCCATTGGACCCTTTCGCTATTAAAGAGATCGATGCAGTTATGGCATCTCACGATCACGGCGATCATATTGATATCAACGTTGCGGCAGCCGTTCTACAAAACTGTGGCGATCACGTTAAATTCATTGGTCCTAAAGCGTGTGTTGATTTATGGATGAAATGGGGTGTGCCAGAAGATCGTTGTGTTATCGCGAAAGTTGGCGACGAGATTAAGATCAAAGACGTGAACATCAAAGTTCTAGACGCATTCGACCGTACTGCACTTGTGACACTGCCTGAAGGCACTTCTTCTTTAGATACCGAGATCTTAGGCGGCATGGACGACCGTGCAGTGAACTACTTAGTAGAAACTACCGGCGGTTCTGTTTACCACTCTGGTGATTCACACTACTCAAACTACTACGCTAAACACGGTAACGACCACAAGATCGATGTGGCACTGCTTTCTTACGGTGAGAACCCACGTGGCGTGACTGACAAAATGACTTCTTCAGACATTTTACGTGCCGCTGAATCTTTGGATTGTGAAGTCGTGGTTCCTTTCCACCACGATATCTGGGCTAACTTCCAAAACGACCCACGTGAAATTGAAATGCTTTGGAACATGAAGAAAGAGCGTCTCCAATACGGCTTCGCACCTTTCTTCTGGCAAGTCGGTGGTCGATACACTTACCCAACAGATAAAGGTCGCATGCACTACCAACACTTCCGCGGATTTGCAGATATCTTTAAAAATGACCCAGAACTGCCATACCGCGCATTCTTGTAATTAGAAAATCAACCAAAGAGGGAGCATGAGCTCCCTTTTCTTTATCTACTAAAATGGAATTTTTATGTTGTTGCGCGAATTTAAACATCACTTCAAGCGTGGTGATCTAGAATCAGCCGTCGCCGTTAACTCTCCGAATAATGATGGTTATTATCTAATGGTTCGAAGCAGTAAGTGGGGAGTAAATAGTTTCTTAGAGTCTGACAGAAAGCTGAAACCAAGAGTGTTCAAAACCCAACAAGCTCTGCTTAATGCTGCAAGATCAATTGGCTTCAATCATCAATCAGTCGATATGCAAAACCTCTAGAGCCTTCTGAACCCCCAGTTCATCACATGATCCCCTTTGTCCATCTCACCTTTACACTGTGAATATTGAAACTCTGTTTGGATAGGTTAGGCTCTCTGTCTGATACCAATAACAAGCCAAGACAGGCGAGCAAAGCAATGAAAGTTGACTATCACAAACGACTGATTCCCGTTATCCGTTATCTAGAAAAACGCTTTAATGAGCCATTAAACCTGCCAGAAGTCGCGGCGTTAGCCAACTTTTCACCCTACCATTTTCATCGTACTTTTAAGGCTGTTCAGGGTGAGACACTTGCTGATTTCATCAGACGATTGAGACTCGAAGCGGCAGCCAATGATCTCTTCAAATCCAAACAACCTATTATTAACGTCGCATTGGATTATGGCTTTTCATCGTCTCAGAGCTTTGCCAAGGCATTCAAACAACATTTCGGTGTAACACCGAGTGCATTTCGCGATTGCGAAGATTACCAAGCGTTCAGCGAGTTAACTCGAAATAGCAAGATTGGACACTCATTGCGCAAGAATGGAAACGATGCAACTGACGGCAATTCATATACTAACTCCGAACTTTCAACATGGAGTATGGCAATGAAAACACAACAATTTGAAGCATCGAAACTGGCGTATGTACGAGTGACTGGCCCCTATGGACAAGGTTATGAAGAGCCAAGCGGTCGTCTTTATCAATGGGCAGAAATGAAAGGACTAGCGAGTAATAGTTGCATCTTTATCTATCATGACAATCCAGAAATCACTCCAACAGATAAGTGCCGAACAGACATCTGCTTGATGGTTTCAGACGACACTGAAGTGCCAAGTGGGATCGAATTAAAAGATTTTCCCGGTGGGCAATATGCGGTGATGAGACAAACGATCACCGAAGTCGGTCAATATGCAAAAGCATGGGATGATTTAATGAGTAACGTCATTGAATCCGGCATTGAAACCGAAGACCGACCTTGTTTTGAGCTCTACCACAGCTACGACCCGCAAACTCACCATTCAGACGTCAGCTTCTGTACTGCAATTAAGTAAAAAGAGTAAATACAATAACAAAGCCTACTTCGCGTAGGCTTTCGTCTCTTTAGATCGCTTTCCAACAGCTTTGTTACGTAATTAGGTTGGAGATAGAGCCGGCCTGTTTCAAAGCTTTTTAGTCAATAAATGAGAATAAATACTAGTAGACACCAGTAATGTCATAGCCCAAACGGATTTGGACCATGACAATCAAAATGAGTGGGATACAAACTGGAGGTAAGCTAAATTTTGCCTTACCATTTCCATCTAACAGTTAAGACAGTTCAAAGCGAAACCCTTACTGATTTCATCAATCGCTTGAGGCTCGAAGTACTTTCCTAACGCGTACAATAAAAAACATCACCACACACGCGATATAGAGCTTACCTACCCATAGGCCGATATTGATCAGCTGAGTTTCTTGCTCAATTAGACGTTGATACTCAGTATCAGAGAGGTAAGGATCGTCAAAGGGGACAACGTTAATCCCCCACATAAACCAAACAAACCAAACGACACTTCCTGCGAGCAGCCATAAGGCTAATATTGAAAATTGCTCGAACACACCTAGTAGTGTGTTCTTGTTAAGCGATATTTGAGCTTTTTTCATTTCACGACCTTTTTATCACAACACAGGGGGGGATCTCTAAAGAAGTAAGAGTACTAAAGCCTTTTATTCCACTTACCTTGATGGTCACGGTCGCAATTCTCTTGTGTATCGAAGCTCACATGCTTATCGATATTTTTCAATGTAATCCCAACCTGACTAAACGCCTTTTGGATGGTAACAGAGACCTCCTGCTGACCTCCTCCCTCTAAGAAGTTAGCTCTATCTTGATTGGTGTCGAATACGCAGACGATTTTTAGGCTCTGTGGAAAAGAAGAGAAATTGACCGTATGAGTCACCCAAAGAAAACCATCGTAGCCTTTCAACGTAGCTTCACACACGTCTGTTAACACGTCTCTGATTTGATTTTCGATCTTCTTATCTGATTTACGCATGCAGCAAACTTCCTATTTAACACCTTAAAAAATAAGGTTTTTCGGTCAATATTGTTTGAACGACATTGGACACTGTGACTGTTTCAAATGCAAAGTATTTATTGGGAGAGTCTCGACTGGAAGATATAGAGGAAACGCCTCCTGCTTGATCACTGACGAGACAATCAAACATGAGGCGAATATAGAATTTACGAAGATGTTAGCTCGCCGCGAGCTCCCAATCAGTCAATAACTTCATGATTACGCGAGAATCTTGATGAGTCGCCATTGGCGCAGCAAGTTGCGTGTCACCTTGCTCAACTGCTTGGCGGATATTACGCACTTGATAATGGAAGCCATCGCCTTGCGCTTCGACTTTCACTTCGCGTGTCGACGTTTCATAGATCTCAACAGTGAACGAGTTTTCTTCGGTCGGTAACCATGGGGTGGTTTCGAGAGTGATGCAGCCTTTGCTGCCTAGAATCGTGAAGCCATGCTTTAAGCCGTGGTCTTCTGCGGTATGGATTTGTGCGGTAAAACGGTCATTGAAGCGCATCAGCGCCGACGATTCACAAATATTGCCATCTTGGCCTCGTCGACCGATTGCTGAGATCTGCACATCATCAAACACACTCTCACCAAATTGCTGTTGCGCGACAGAGTGGATCAGAGACATTGGATAACAACCCAGATTATACAATGCGCCTTTGCTCGCAGGGTTCACGAACTGGTCAATCGCCGCAACATAAGACCCTTGAATAGAGCGCACCTCACCAATCTCACCGGTTGCCAACTCTTGATGAAGCTTGGCGATAAGCGGGTGGTTTAGATACATCAAACCTTCAGCGAAGAACACACCGGACGCTTTGACAGCTTGCAGAGCTTGTTCGGTTTTTTCCATATCAACCGACAACGACTTTTCACACAGAATCGCTTTGCCTTTTTGAGCCGCTTTAATAACGTATTCGTGGTGAACATGGTTTGGTAGAGCAATGTAGATGATGTCGACTGACTCATCTTCAATCAAAGCTTCATAGCTGTTGAAGGTCAATGTTGGCTGGTACTGCGCCGCAAACTCATTGAGTGTTTTCTCTGTGCGTCCAGCGACGGCATACAGCTCACTTTTAGCATCGCCTTTAATCGCATCGGCCATTACGCCTGAGATAAAGCTGGTTCCTAGGATTCCCCATTTCATGGTTTATTTCTCCTGCTTCTGAGTTTCGAACGCTTGAACCAACTCGGTAATGTCACGCTCAATAAACGCTTGGGTATGAGGCATACCAAAGTGCTGATTAATCGCTTCACGGTTTGCGTATTGCTCAAGCAAAATCACACGGGCGCTTTGGTTTTGATCATAGGTTGCTATTGCTTGTAGGCAGCCAGGTTCGCTTTGCATGTCTAAACAAAACTGTTCGATAGCTTCGATCGCAGCAGCTCGCTCTATGTTGGTTTTGATCTTAAGTTCGGCTGTGACAAAGATGGTTTTATTCGTTTGAGGCATTTCACGCTCTTATTTTAGTTAATTGTCGGTTTGCCATTAATATAATTAACCCCTAATAATTGATAAACTCACCTTTTGTTTATTATTTATCAACTGAGAGTGTTTAATGGATAAGTTAACCAGCATGAAGGTCTTCGTTTACGTAGTGGAGCAAGGCAGCTTTCGCAGCGCCGCCAACCACTTCAACCTGTCAGCAACCATGATCAGTAAACATGTCCACCACCTTGAAACGAGCCTTAACTCTCAGCTGATTCATCGCACCACGCGTAAGCAATCTTTAACCGATTCAGGTCAGCTTTATTATCGAGAATGTAAACGAATTCTTGAAGACATCAGCAATGCTGAAAACCTGATTCAAACCTTGGAAAACCAGCCTCAAGGCACGGTAAAAATAAACTGCCCGGTCACCTATGGAAACAAGGTACTTGCCCCGATAGTGGCTAAGTTCCTCGCAAATCACCCAACGATCAACGTCGAACTCGTGTTGAACAACGACCTTGTCGACCCTTATTCATCCGATATTGATTTGATTGTGCGAATCGGCGATCTATCTGACTCTAGTTTAGTCGCTAGATACTTAGGGGATTATGAGATGTGTTACTGCGCGGCTCCTGAGTACCTTAGCCAACATGCAGAAATCCGTGTGTTGGAAGACCTTGCACAACACCCATCGCTTGGATTCAGCTATAGCAGTCGTCGTGATGTGAGTGGTCGAGATGCACAAGCGCGGGGTGCGCAAAGCAGTGAATCGCAACTCCTAGCCCCTCAGAACCACCAAGCAACGCATAGCGCGGTGAATAAAGGGCAAGTACGTTTGATGTCGAACAATGGGGATGTGTTGCGATATGCTGCCCTGCAAGGCGTAGGCGTGTTGTTACAGCCGACTATCTTAGTTGCAGAAGAAATTGAGCGTGGAATGCTATTGGAGATCTTGCCCGGCATGGCACCGTTACCTAAACCGATCCACTTGTTGTACAAAACTAAGCAACTGTCATTGAAGAACCGAACCTTTGTCGAATTCTTGTTAGCTACTCTTTATGAGTAACTAAGCGCTGACGAATTAGCAAAGAGGCTTCTAAGTAACGAAGAGTTTTTTAACAACAAAACCGCTAGACTGTTTGCCAATGGCTCATTAAGCGCTTGCCAAGCTCAGAGGGCGTGGTGTTATGGACGATCATTTCATCACATTGGTTAAACACCATGAAGTGTTTTAGCTCATCGCATAAAGCATGAACCAACGACTCATGGTTTTTAATTCGCTCTTCCACAACCAAGTTACGGATATTGAGCAAACCACTCTTCCTATCAACTTTACAATCCATTCGAGCCACCAGCTCACCTTGCCACAGAATCGGTAAGCTAAAATAACCAAACTGACGCTTAGCTTCAGGTACATAACACTCAAGAAGGTAATCAAAGTTGAACAGTGATTGCATTCGCTTACGTTGAATCAACAGATTGTCGAACGGAGACAGTATCTTTAACTTGGTTCTAGAAAGAGGTTGATTCAATAGTTCGAAAGCATCCGGCAACACATAATAATCCGAGCCTTGAATATCTACTTTCATCAACTGCTTATCTTCAAGCATCTGCTGGAGTGTTGTCTGAATCAGAGGTTTTGTGTTCTTGAGTAGATAGCTCATTTCCGACGCTATTCCCACACCATTAGCTTCTAAATAACGCGTAATTAGATGCTCGATGTACTCTTGTTCCGTTGGTTCTGAGGTATCAATACCACTCAGCAAAACTCGTTCAGTTAGGTCATACACCTTATGGAAGTTCACTCGGCTCGGCACCATTAAGTCACCTTGCATAAACAAAGTTTCTAGTGCCTGTTTGGCAGGTTTACCGCCCCATCCGCCGGGGTTTGGTCTATCCCCTTCAAAGTCTTTCGCCATTAATGGCCCTTCGCTCTCAATACGTTTGAGAACATGTGCCATCAGTGCGTCGTCTTTTTTGTACCAATACTTAAGCTTACCGCTTGCGAATCCATTCTTTCGATGCAGGCTGAAGCGGTAGTCGCGCATGGGTAAATACGCGGCAGCGTGCGACCAATACTCAAACACTTCTCGACGCTCTAACAGCTTATCCAGATGGTTAAGTTGGTAGTCTTGATTGCGATTCCACAGCGTATGATGGTGAGCTCGCTGAATCACAGAAATGGTATCAATTTGCACATACCCAAGCTTTTCAATCGCAGACAGCGTGTTCGCCAAGGCACCCCCATTACGTTGCTTCTTAGGCGGCAGCTTTTGAGAAAGCAGTACAATTTTTTGCGCTTGAGCGAGTGAAAGTGATTCCATGAAATTCAGACTCTAATTGATACCAATGACCGGCTTATGATTCAGCAATAAGCTCTTGAAGAATTTGCTTGTACGTTTCGACCGTCTGCGCACCTGTCACTGCACTCTTACGGTTGAATACCACGGTAGGAACCGCAGAGATCCCCATACGCTGCCATTCAAACTCTTGCGCTTCAATTTGCTTCAAGTTTTCGATGTTCTTTAGACGTTTCAGCGCTTTCGTGGAATCGAACCCAACCGCTTCAAGTTCTTGTGCGATAACCTCAAGATCAGACAGATCTTTTTGCTCTGTGAAGTGAGCCGTAAAGAAGCGTAGCTTTAACTCAGTCTGTTTACCGTGCGCTAGTGCAAAATCGAGAAGTACATGTAGATGACGTGAATTGACCATTCTCATGCTGTCGTAGAAATTGAAATCGAAACCAACCGCTTGGCCACGGGCAGCCAATTGCTCACGGGAACTTTGGCTCTCTTCTGCACTAGAGCCGTATTTTCTCATGATGTGGTCGCGCAAGTTTTCACCTTCTTGCGGCATATCTGGATTCAACTCAAACGGCTGCCATTCAAGTTCAATTTGCTCTGCTAAGCCAAGCTCAGTAATAGCTTGTTCTAAGTTTTTGTAACCGACCACGCACCATGGGCACATTACGTCAGAAATAATATCGAGTTGAAGTTTGTTGCTCATCGTCATTCCAAATATCGTTGATTAGGCGTATCCAATACAAGTTACACCATTTTGAACAATCGTTCAAACCAGCTAAATACGCCAGCAGCCAACAAAAAAGCCAACTCATGTTCACGAGTTGGCTTTGATAAAAATCTGTGGAGCTTAAGAGCGTTACGCTAGCAACTTCTCAAGCACTTGGAACACACCGGCATCGACGTTACTTGGCGCGCTAAAACGTGCGATCTCTTTTAACTTTGGATGCGCGTTTTCCATCGCGTAAGAGTGGTAGCTCTCTTTAAGCATTTCCAAGTCATTCAGGTAATCACCAAAACTCATGGTCTGCTCGTAAGTGAAACCTAATGTGTTCTGTAGATGTTTAATCGCCGCACCTTTTGACGCTTCAGCGTTCATCACATCCAACCAAATTTTTGCACTTACCACCACTTGGTAGTTCTCACCGAATTTGGCATCAATAGTTGGGTTCACTTTCTCTTGTGAACCGTCGAAGTGACAGATAGCCACCTTGATGAAATCGTCTTCTACCGCCAGTAAGTCTTCTACTTGCTCTCGGCGATGGTAGTACTTAGAGATCTCCGCTAAAGCACGCTCATCTTTGGTTTCGATGTACGCTGATTTCTTACCACAAAGCACCACATGTGCACCTTCAATGGCACGCGCTTCTTTGATGATGTCTTTGATGGCATCAGTATCAAGTAAGCAGCTGTAGAGCTCTTGGCCTTTGTGCATCACTAATGTGCCGTTTTCAGCAACGAACATCATGCGATCTTTTAGCGGGGAAAAGGTTTCCATCAAGCTGTAGTACTGACGACCCGATGCCGCAGCAAAAATAATGTTTTGAGCTTCTAGTCGCTCATAAAGATTGAAGAATTCTGGATCTAACTTCCCATGTTCATTAAGCAGAGTGCCGTCCATATCAGCAGCGATAAATTTGATGTTCTGTTGTGGCATTTCAGGGCTTACCTATAAGTAAAAATTAAAGTGTAAATTATGATTTTTCGTTATCTTGTGTAACGGTTCTTCGTTCGATTATATCGTTAGAGTAGCCAATGAATGCAACGCTTTTCGGTCGATTTCTTTGTTTAAATCTAAGATCTTGTTTATGCGCAATAAGAAGGTAAAAACAGATAAAAATCGAGTATCAAACTCAACTAAAACCACTGATTTAATATGCCAACTTAAGCCGACTTTTAAATTTCGCGTTGACCAATAAAAGAAATAGGCTTACCATCAATCGTCTTTTAACGATTATAGAAAGCGAAACATCAATATGAACGAAACTTGCCCTACAACTGGTAGCTGTGCTCTACCAATCGGACATGGTGATACCGAAGCTGAAACGCAAATGGCAGCTCTGGCCAAAGCGCTCGCTCACCCAGCAAGAGTTCGTATATTGAGTATCCTTTCAACGTTAGAAAAATCGGGCGGCTGTTTGAACAGTGACTTGGTGAGTGAATTAGGTTTGGCTCAATCAACCGTATCAGAGCACCTAAGAATCTTGAAAACCTCAGGTTTCATCACTGCTGAATCGATACCACCGAAGATGTGCTATCGCATTAACCGCGATAATATTCAGCAATTTGAATCGCTGATCGACACCATTTTGAAATAGATTTATCACGCTTAGTTTGTCGAATACAGAATAAACTAAGCGTATTTTTTTGCTTTTAAATATCGTTTTTCGACGATTGACGATATCAACCAAAGAGAAAATATCATGAAACCAAAATTAGGTTTTCTAGATCGCTATTTAACGTTGTGGATCTTTATCGCTATGGGCCTTGGCGTTTTGCTTGGCACCCTATTCCCACAGATCGAACAGTGGAATGAATCGATGTCGGTTGGTACTACCAACATTCCACTTGCGATTGGCCTTATCTTAATGATGTACCCACCTCTGGCTAAGGTTGACTACAACCTGTTAGGCACCGTGGTCAAAGATAAGAAAGCCATCAAGCTATCTTTAATCATGAACTGGTTAGTTGGCCCAATTCTGATGTTTGTGTTGGCGCTAACATTCTTAGGCGACCACCCAGGTTACATGGTCGGCGTCATTCTGATTGGTCTTGCTCGTTGTGTGGCAATGGTTCTGGTTTGGAACGACATCGGCGGCGGTAACAAAGAATATGGTGCAGCATTAGTTGCTCTAAACAGTGCATTCCAAGTGGTGAGCTACAGCTTTATGGCGTGGCTATTCATCAGCGTTCTTCCACCAGTATTCGGTTACGAAGGCATGATGGTTGATATCTCGATGATCGATATTGCACACAGTGTTCTTATCTACCTAGGTATCCCATTCCTAGCAGGCTTCCTAAGCCGTAAGATCCTAGTGTCGATGAAAGGCGAGCAGTGGTACAACGATGTGTTCATTCCACGTATCTCACCAATCACACTGATTGCTCTACTGGCGACTATCGTGCTGATGTTCAGCCTAAAAGGCGAGATGATTGTTGAGCTGCCAATGGACGTATTGTTGATTGCGGTTCCACTGACTATCTACTTCACAGCGATGTTCTTCATCAGCTTCTTCATTGGTAAGAAGATGGGTATTGAATACGACAAGAACGCATCAATTGCATTCACAGCGACAGGTAACAACTTCGAGCTAGCAATCGCAGTGGCAATCTCAGTATTCGGTATCAACTCAGACCAAGCGTTTGCCGGTGTTATCGGTCCACTGATTGAAGTACCTGTGTTGATTTACCTAGTGAACGTGGCGCTTAAGATGAAAGACAAGTATTACAATGGTCAAACAGTTAAACCTAACGTCTAGCATCTAGAGCTAGAGCGAACAAAAAGCTGCATCACTTTGAACAGAAAGGCTCACACGTTAAACGGTGAGCCTTTTCTTTATTTAGTTTGATCCAATTTAAGTCTCGCCCAGCTTACGTTTCGTCTAATAGGCCTTTCAATGCTTGTTCAAGCCAAAGCAATGCTGGGCCTTTTGAACGTGTTTTAGACAAAACAAGATCAACGGGCGGCGACCATGTTTTGTGATCGAATGAGACATTAATCTCCACTAAACGTTGCTTATCCAACTCCTCTTCGACAAGGTGTTTGGGTAAATATGCCCAGCCAATATCACTGCCGAGCACCACCTCTTTGATAACAATAAAGCTGTTTGACCACCATACCTTACCGGCAATCAGCGGAAACTGATCCATCACCTTACCTTTGTCTCCCCTCAACATTAACTGACGATGCGGGAGTAAGTCAGAGAGTTTCGCAACACCTGTTTTTGCGAGCACATGACTTGGATGACACACAGCAATAAACGGCAAGTGGCCGATAAAGCAAGGCTCAGAGCCGACATCAAAAGCCAAGTTGGTAAACATCAATCCAATATCGGCTCTCTCTTCGATAATCAGCGGATTGACCTCCGTTGTGGTACACGCAACCAGTTCAACTTCAGTCGCAGGGAATTGTTTACTGAATTCACTCAGGATTTTAGATAGGTTCGGGACCAGTAATGAATCATCTAATGCAATTTTGATGAGCCCCTCTTCACCGCTACCCATCGCATTAACCGTCACATTCAGATCTTCAACCTGAAGCACGATCGCTTTCACCTGTTTGAATAACTGCTCGCCCGCTTCGGTTAGTGAAGGCTTTCGAGTCGAACGATCAAAAAGCTCAACATTAAAATCTATTTCAAGATTACTGATACCTTGGCTCACTGCCGACTGCACTTTACCCAATTGACGCGCACTAGCAGAAAATGACCCTAATTCAACGGCATACACAAACATTTTTAGCTGTTCAATGTTGTACATTCGGTTTCTCCTAATACTTACTATCACCATATGTGATGCTAACCATCTTTATATTATCATTTAAGCAGATATTATCTAGCCAAGTCATTAGCCCATCGGCGGCTATTTAATCGTAAAGAGAGTTAGAAAATGTCACATAAAGAACGCATGTTACACATGGTGCTATTTGAAATAGTTGCTTTGATTTTTATGGCTATAGCGGCAACTTACATTGTCGGTGGCGGAGCAGTAAAAATGGCAGGGTTAGCTCTATCTTTGTCATTGATTGCGATGACGTGGAACTACGTCTACAACTACGGC
The DNA here is from genome assembly GCF_003345295.1 of Vibrio splendidus. Classification (NCBI taxonomy): domain Bacteria; kingdom Pseudomonadati; phylum Pseudomonadota; class Gammaproteobacteria; order Vibrionales; family Vibrionaceae; genus Vibrio; species Vibrio splendidus. The sequence goes on along the minus strand of NZ_CP031056.1, from coordinate 395,274 downwards.
TACGATAAAATTTACGGTGCTGACCGCAGCAAACGAACCAAGAAAACACGTATTCTGCACGGCTTAGGTTTCGAACTGGGTTTGATGTTGGTGTCGTTCCCACTACTGATGTGGGTACTTCAACTCGATTTCTGGACTGTATTGGTAATGGATATCGGGATTGTTATCTTCTTCGTACTTTACGCGATTGCGTTCAACTGGGCGTATGACTCGATCCGAGATCAATTGGTTGCGAAAGGGAAAGTAAGTGTGCTGAATTAATAAAGCCGTCTTCAAAAGAAGACGGCTCATATTATTTACCTAAAGTAGAGATTATTTGCTACGAGATAACACTGTTCCCTTTAGATACATCGGACCACGCTGTTGTAATCGCAACGCGAGATTTACTATCAAGGTTATCGATAAAGCCATTGTCACCCACCTGAGGTTCAAAGCCACTCATAGCTTGAACCAATGCATCAACTGCATTATTGGACAACACAGTATGATCTTGCGATGTGCCTTGATCTCCCATCGCAACAACAACTTGCGCACGGTTACCATTGAAGTAATCATTGAAAGTTACAGAACCAATGTGTTCAAACTTGGCTTGGTCAGTATCACTTTCAGGATCGCGCAGTATCGACAATTTAAGGTCATAGCCACTGCGTTCTAACCACAGTTTCTGCCAGTCAATCCCATTGAAAACAATGTTGTCTTCGCTGCGAATGTCTTCAACGAGGTTGTCAATGACGTCACCACTTACAACAAAGCTATCTACGCCAGTGCCGCCCTTGAAGGTATTTTGGAATCCACCAAGTACCATCACGTCACTTCCTTCGCCACCATTGAACTGGCTGAACTTAGAAAGCGCAGCAGCAATTAGATGATCATCACCTTCGCCACCGTTGAGCACCGCGTTATAACCCATTAACTTAACAACATCATTGCCGCCACTAGCATTGATACGGTTGTAATTGCCAAAGACATTGGCGAAGTCATTACCAGCCCCCAACTCAACTTGGTTATTATTACCAATCGTAACTGAGTAGTCTTGGTCGCCGCCTGTATCAACACGGTTATAGTTGCCAGATGTGACGACATAATCACGGCCAGTTCCAGTGTCAATTTCGCCACCTTCACCAAAGACAAACGACTCATCATCACCCGCGCCCAAGAACACGTGATTGATTCGTCCAGCAACAACGGCTGTATCATTGCCTTCGCCACCGAACATCATATTTTCACGTCCCATTAGCACACCCATATCATTGCCTTCACCGCCGGTAAAGATATTAGATGTTCCTGTCGCATAGTAGACATCATCACCTCGACCACCCCAGAAATTATTGTTATCTCCTAGGTACGCGCCGAGATCTTTACCATCACCACCCCAGTTGAAGTTGTAATTGCCTAAAGAAACGTTGATGTCTCCATCGCCTTGCAAGTGACCGCTATTACGAAGGAAATCAAATGTTTTCTCCTTCATATTCAGTAGATCAGCCGTCAGGTTTTCTTTTAAGTTTTCCACCAGAGATTTCATTTCTGTTTGCTTATTTTCACTGAAAATGGTCGCAAACAAATTAGGTAGGTTTAGCGAATTAAAACCAAATGCACGATCTTCTTTAGCGGAACTATCTGTCGTTATTGCATCGCCGTTATTCTGAGATCCATCGACATTAGTGCCATTAACAGAAACGGATGAATTATCTTCTTCCTCTTCCGGCGCTTTTTCTTTCAAGCCGTGCGTTTCTGCGAACGTCTTAATGCCGTCAGCACCCATATTGACGCCCGACTCTAGGCTGTCTAGCAACTTAGTAGGATCAACGAAGGCTTGTAATTGATCGCCACTAAACTCGCCAACAACTTCTAGCATTTCTTTTAGGATTGCGACGTCATCTACTGATTCACCAGTACGAGACACAATATGCCCTGCAGCTGTGTAATCCACACCGAAGATATCACCTAGCGTCGTATCTGCACCTACGCCGGCAAGTTGGCCTAGAAGCTTATTTTTTAACTGACGAGGAAGATCTTCGGGGCTGTAAGTAAACGTTGTTTTAGCTTGCCCCGTTGTGGAAAATTGTTGAGTCATAAGACCAAACAACGAACCCAAATTGGTATCAAGAATCGACTGGATATTATCACCGAACATAAAGTTCCAGTTACCCGTCGTCACTTGAATATCAGCACCTTGGCCACCGACAGCAAAGTTAAACGCTAGCTTCTCATTCGCTTGACGGAACTTATCTGCACGACTCATTTTACTTGAGTCAGAATGATCACTTCCGCCTAACCACTGGTTGTATTGCTTGTTTAACGTCGCTTCAGCGTCATTTTTCAAGCCGCGGCTACTGCGTTCATTTTGAGAATCCAAGTCAACCAAGCTTGTGTAATCAACACTGCTACTCTGATCTAATCCAGACATGTCTTTAACGAACTTTTTAGCCCCAGATAATGTCCACTGTTGCTCTTGAGCGGCTAACCAATCTTGACCCTCACCTGAACTCGCTATGCTTTTTAACACACCAGAGATTCGAGAGGCGCCGTCAAACGGATTAACCAGAGGAGGCGTAGGAATTGATTTATCCATCATCACAATAAGATCGTTGCTTTGCCCCAAATTGAAGCTCACATTACGATTACCGATGAACATCTGTGCGCCTTCTAGAGCTTGATAGCCGCCAATATCAAAGCTGTGTTTACTTTTCCCATCACCGACATGAACCATCACGTTGTTGTCACCAAAAGCTAGAGATTTAAAGCCACCTGTACCGACTTTAATGCCAACGTTCGAAGTACCCCAGTTAACCGCGGTAAACTCACCATCACCAACATTGACTTGAATATTGCCAGAGTAGCTGAGCTTATTACTGCTGTTATTAGATGAAGAGGATTCAGTCTCATTCTTACGTTTTTCTGGGGCATTAAACACATCACTGTTTTCAGCAATTGCGCCGCGAGCGGTATCATCAACGTCGCTAGTACCTACGCGAGAAAGATCGATGTCTCCTTCTGCGATACCATTTCTTATACGCTCATGTTTTTCGGTCACTTCGCCTTGTTCATCCCAGCTAAGTGTCACTTTGTTACTTTTCTCTTTTTGTACCCAATGACCATTTTCGTCATGGGTATGTTTACGACCATTCGAATCAACAGCAACTTCTGAGCTACGGACAGAAACATCGCTACGGATATCGTTGTCACCCATCGATTGAATAAGAAGTCTTCCGAAGCCATTTTGTTTGTCATCACTGATTAGCGAACAACCGACCACACTAATATGATCAGGTTTAGCCTTCACATTTTCAGCTTCACTAAACGCTTTATTAAACGCTGCTAGTTTCACGGCTAACTCATCTGCGCTGTAACCACTTAAATGAGTATTATTGTTTTCAGATTCATCTCGACCATGACCAACAAGTTGCCAACGTAATTGTCCAGCTAACTTATCTTTAGGTAGCTTAGATGGGTCACCGTAAATCACACGATAATTGCCGTCTGAATCAAGCTGTACAACCACAGTGCTATCTGGATGTTTGCCAGCTAGATTTTCAGCAGCTTTGGAAACCGCAGAATCATTCTCCATTTGGATAATTATTTGACCCCCAAAGCGCGTTTCACCGCCGTCAGATTGAGGGGATACTACGAGGCGTTCCCAACTGTTAACGTCTTTGTTATGAATATCATCATTACGACGGCTTAGCCCATCACCTAAATCAAGCTCATCCGCCACTTTTTTCGGCGTCAAAATATCGGCGACATCGGCACTGTCGAAAGAAGACTTCACACCGTCATGTAGCGTGGAAGTATTCTTATTGATAGCTAAACCAATCTTATTCCCGTCAAATAGGCTATGTACACTTTCACCGACTCTAAAATCTTCCGTATATTTGGCAACAATATGCAGATTCTTATCGGTCTTCTTGATCGCCTCTATACGTATATGGGAGCCCGGTTTGAATAAAACCTCTGCCTGATTCAATTGCGCAAGGCCGGCAACATTGGTACCTTTCGCGTCCAGAATCGTTAGCATCACTGTCCCTTTCCCACCACGGAAGTCTTTAGCCAGCTCTGCACTAGTCGATGTAGAACAGAAACCTTTCTCTCCGATCAGTTGCCCTGGTGCAATACGACTCTCCAATTCCGTTAAACTTACTCCTGGCATGAACGCACGGTAAACAGTTCCTTCAAACGTGTCTAGCTTGCTCATACCTTTAACAGCATCAACAGAGTTGTCTTTCACGAAGTATTGAAGTTTCTCGTTCTTCCTCAGTGATTCGTTTACATATTGGTAGCCTTCACTGGTATACCATTGGATACCTTTAATTTCGGCATCATTTAAATTACTGTTGGCAACAACCTCTTCACCAGCCTTCCTTCCATCAAGTAACTCTTGATTATAGCGATTCTTATTGAACGGTTCCTCTTGTCCAATTAGAGCATTCAGGCTTTCTTCACTGACGTATTTCGTACCATCATCAAGCTGCTTAACATCCACTTTTGGCGTCTTATCATCGGTCGCCATCAATATATTAGAAATAACTGTCGCCGCTAAATCAGGCCGTGTTTTAGCCAAATCAGCAATGTCGCTTCTTAATGCTCCAATTGATCCATTATTGTACAAGCGTTCTGATAGTTGCTCTTGGAAGCGCTTCAAAGCAGAATTCCGTCCTGAAGTCTCATGTTTAGCAACGTAAGTATCAATAAGGTTATTCAAATTCAAGGCAACTTCAATCTGCTTTAACCCTGTAGATGTATGCAATAGTTCCACCTGTTCGAGGATCTTCTGGTAAGACTCTCCGATTGGTTTCGCAAACACTTGGGCATCTTTCTTCAGCTCATCCTTGGTCATGACTTGTGACAAGTCCACTGAAATCTTGGTCTTATTACCTAGAGCTTCTAGGTCACTCGTCACGTCACCCACAGGCTTTTTAATCAGCGTTGCGTCAAACACAGGTAAATCAAGAATTCCCTGCATTGTCGTCTTGTCACCCAATGTCGGCTTGTAAGTAGCCAACGTATCGCCATCCATCACTACCACGCGGTTGAAGATCGCCTCACCTGCGTCGTTTTTACCCAGCTTGTAGCTTTGAGCCATGTTCAGGTCGGACTTACCGAAGAAACGCGTTAGGTAGGCACCAAATTTCTCTGCGGACGAGAACTCAACGATGCCCGCATTTGGGTCATAGAAACCGTAAACACGATCCTCTCCTGAGCCTTTTGCCCAAGCCGCCATCGCGTGACCCGGCGCATCAAGTTCCAACAACACAGGTTTACCGTTAGCCGATACATCGGTGATCTTTTCAACCACACCGTTTACGGTCAGCGCTTGCTTCCCTTCCAGCTTTTCCTGCCATACTTTCATAGAAGTATCATGCATTGGGTTCTTAGCATGAATCGCAGCCAAGCTGCTGAGCAACTTGCTTGCATTGGCTTTTTCACTGTCGGAGTAAAGCGTTGGATTGCTCAGCACCGCCGCCGCAGAATACATTTTCTCCAGCAGTTGTCTTGCAACGCCAGTTTGACCATCGCTTTCTAACTGTTTCGCAACCAAAACAAGTTTAGAGAGAGGATCACAGCGTCCACCAAAACCGTCGTTCGATAGGTTCAACAGCATTAACTGCGGTGCGAGCTGCTCGGTGGCTTTCGCATCCACCACTCCAGCAGAGGCAATCTCACGGAACAGTCGGTTATACTTCTCAGACTTGTTCTGGAACGTCACTTTCAGTGCACGACTTTCGATTTCCCAAGCAAGCGCACCTTTTTGCTCTGCACTCCAGCTACCTTTAACAAACAGATCGACCAGTTGCTTGATGCTCATATCTGAATGGAAGCCGTCAACGATGTCCTTAGCATGGTCGTTTTTGTAACCATTTAGGAAATCTTTGGTGGTACGAATATCTTTCGATTTTCCTGGTACGCTAGTATCCGGTTTCAGCGCATCGCCATAGCGTTTAAAGTCTTTCTCTAGCCCTTTAAGCACTTCGCCCGCTTCTACCGCCGCTTGCTCAGCATTGAACAGACCCGAGACAATTTGATCGGCGTATTGCCCCATCAAGCGGTTGCTCGCTTCGTGGCCATAGAAGGTTTGTTCACCCGTGACGTTGTAGCCAGCAATCGCGAGTTTGGCACGCAGCTTCTCGCCTTCACCGCCTAGACCTTCGTTGTCTGTCAGCAGCAGAACTGGCGTCTCTTTTGGCAAGCCTTTAAGGTTCTTCTCTACCGAGAATTGACCGTTAACGGCTTTCGCGATGGCCCCTACAATGCCCGCAGGATTCGCCACTTCATGAGCTGTAATGGCCTTGGTCATACTTGGCATAGGACGGTCAAGCAATAAGCCCGAAACCGCTTGGCCATTTTGTGCAGCATAACGCGCTAAATCTGCAGCAATTGGACCACCCATTGAGTAGCCGTGAATGATGATGTTACTTGGGTCAATACCCTTGTCATTCACTAGATACTTGAACATGGTGCGAGCGTCTTGATACAAGCCTTTTTCGCTTGTTCCGCCATCGCTTTCACCATAGCCACGCAGATTGACTGCGAGCATGTCGATGCCTTGTTTCTGATAATGACTGCGAATCGCGCTCGCTTGCTCCTCTGAGGATGAACCAGATCCGTGTAGGAACAGCACTACTTTGCCGTTTCCTTTACTCTCTTCGCCTTCAGGTGCTTTCGCTCCCTTATGGAAGTATCCAGACAAACGACCAGCTTCACCTTTCAGAGTCACTTTTTGAGACTCGTCTTTTTCGACAGCAAGCCCTAGCAATGTTTGGGTGATATCACCAACCTTACGACGAGCATCTTTAGTTCCGAACAACTCATTGTTTAGGAAACGAGTTAACGGACTAACAGACTCTTTGTCGCGCGGTGGTGTACCATCATTTTCAATCGCTACGTTTTCTTTGTGCTTCTCATTGCCTGATAAGATATCACTAACTTCCGGTTTACTGATTGGCGTTGCATCAAACACAGGCAAATCAAGGATTCCCTGCATAGTCGTCTTATCACCAATTGTCGGCCTATAACTCGCTAACGTGTCGCCATCCATCACCACCACGCGGTTGAAGATCGCTTCACCTACATCGTTTTTGCCCAGCTTGTAGCTTTGAGCCATGTTCAGATCGGACTTACCGAAGAAACGCGTTAGGTAAGCACCAAATTTCTCTGCTGACGAGAACTCAACAATGCCAGCATTTGGATCATAGAAGCCGTAAACACGGTCGTCACCTGAGCCTTTTGCCCAAGCCGCCATCGCATGCCCCGGAGCATCAAGTTCCAACAACACAGGTTTACCGTTAGCCGATACATCGGTGATCTTTTCAACCACACCGTTTACAGTAAGCGCTTGCTTCCCTTCCAGCTTTTCCTGCCATACTTTAATCGACGTATCATGCATTGGATTCTTCGCATGGATAGCTGCCAAGCTGCTGAGCAACTTACTTGCATTGGCTTTTTCACTGTCTGAGTAAAACGTTGGATTGCTCAGCACCGCCGCCGCAGAGTACATCTTTTCCAGCAGTTGTCTTGCAACGCCGGCTTGACCATCGTTTTCCAGCTGCTTTGCGACCAGAACAAGTTTAGAAAGTGGATCACAGCGTCCACCAAAACCGTCGTTCGATAGGTTCATCAGCATTAACTGTGGTGCAAGTTGCTCGGTGGCTTTCGCATCCACCACTCCAGCAGAGGCAATCTCACGGAACAGTCGGTTGTACTTCTCAGACTTGTTCTGGAACGTCACTTTCAGTGCACGACTTTCGATTTCCCAAGCAAGCGCACCTTTTTGCTCTGCACTCCAACTACCCTTAACAAACAGATCCACCAGTTGCTTGATGCTCATGTCTGAGTGGAAGCCGTCAACGCTATCCTTCGCATGGTCGTTTTTGTAACCATTTAGGAAATCTTTGGTAGTACGAATGTCTTTAGATTTTCCTGGCACGCTAGTATCCGGTTTCAGCGCGTCGCCATAACGTTTAAAGTCTTCCTGTAGTCCTTTAAGCACTTCGCCCGTATCAACCTTCGCTTGTGTTGACGTGCTCGTCTCATTGCTTTCGATATAAGGCGCGGTGATTTTTGCCCATTTATCAGCATGCTGCGTCATTAACCATTCGGCTTTGTGATTCGCAGAAGCACTGGATTTAGGCTTTTTAACTGGGGGTTGGCCTTTGCTTGCGCGATACTCCTGATACCAAGTATCGAAATCATCACTACCACTAACCAAAGCGTTCACTTCAGCAATAATGACTTTACGGCTTGCAAAATCAAAATGATCGAGTGCCTTAACATCAACTTTTGCCGTGGATTCTGTTTTAGGCACAAATTCACTTAACACGTTCGGCACACTGCGGAACTCAAACAAGATAGCGGGCTCTGGCTGCTGCACATTTCCTGTCGTAGCGTTGTTGATGCCATGTCCTGCCACTTCGCCGCCATACTGGAAGTATTCAAATACACTCTTAGCAAGGCTTTCTGAATATGAACCTTTCAGCTTGCCAATGATTTGTTGTCTCACGTATCGTGAATCATCTGCACTAAGAAGTTCCAGCATTTTGACAGGCTTAGTTCTTGGCAAAATCTCCCAAGCATTTTTTACTTTCGGATCGGTTAACCCTTGAGCGTTTGGAGAGAAACCCTCCGATGCAGGATCCCAATCATTGATGTAGATACCGTACTCTTTGGCCAGATCTGCAGTTTTTGAATAGACCGATGTGAGATAGGCATACACGTTTTGCGCAGCCGTCGGATCATCTAATTTGTGCTCATTAGAGTTAACTAAAAACTCATCTCTAAGTCCCGACTGGTACCAAGGTGCCGATTCTAGAAGTCTGACTTCCAATGACGAGCTTGAACCAAATTCTTTCGCATTAATGCCCATAGTGGCTTGTTGTCCACTAGGGGTCATCCCTATTGTCTGCCCTTGAGCTTCAATTGCAGTGCCGTTACCAGCCGCGATGAGGTGCTTCGAATTCGAGATAACCAGCGTAAAGTGTCCATCATCACTCACCAATTGAGGTAAGCTTTGGTGGTTTGACTGGTTGATATGGCCTGTAAACTCTTTCGCTAACCAAAGCATTGCTTCTTTACGACTTTCAATCGCCGTCGTATCACTGGTTTCACTCGGATACGTAACCAATTCAATTGTGTGCGTCTGCCAGTTGTTCACCCCATTGATATCCGCAATACGAGCTGGGTTGCTATAACCGCCTTGATTCATATCTTTGGTTAACATGAACAATGGGTTACCCTGTGAATCATGCACATACCCAAACGTCTGTGCTGAATTCTTAGGTAAAACAACAACTAGACCAGATAGTTCGTTTTCTATACCAATTGATGTCGAGGCAAAATGACTTTGAAACCCAGGAACACTTTTTGAACTATGTTGACCCGTTGCTTGATTTCCTTGTCCACCACTTAACCCTTCTAAGTTCACCCCTGAAATACGAATATCTTTTCGGTTTACATCCTGTGACGCTCGATCTGCAACAATGATGCTATCGGCATTGCTCTCAGTGAACAGAGAAGTGATTGAACTTCCGGTGTTTTTAGAACGAACACCCGCATTGATTTGTAGTCGATTTACGGCTTGAACCGCACCGTCTAGCGCTTCTTGCTCTTGATCGGTTAATCCTTCACTGAATCGACCGTCGGCACTCTGTGGATTTACCGTATCGACATCGCTACTGGTTGTCTCTTCACTCGGAATAGAGTGACTTTCATTAGATAAGCCGCTGCCAGAGGCACCTTGACGATCAGGGCGGTCATTTTCGTTTTGCTTAGAACCTTTCGCGTCTGCTTGTGCTTGATTCGCTTTATTTTCAGCATTTCTCGCATCACTATTACCACGTTCTTCAGCGTCTCTAGCTGAATTATTGGCATTCGATTCAGCTTGTTTAGCTTCATCGGTTTTCGTGGTCGCTTCTGCATTACGTACATCAGCATCGGCTTTAGCGTCCGCAATATCTTGCTCTGCACTAGCGCGATTCTCTTCGCCTTTCGCAACGCCTGCTTCTGATTTAGCCACCGAATCGTTGACGTTCTTTTGGTTACTTTCGTGGGTCTGTTTCGCAGCAGTGATCTGTTCGCCAGACACATCTTTGGCATTGTCTAATTGGGTTTGTACATCCTTTAGAAGACCACCAGCAAAACGATCGCGCCAATGATCACCAGACACCCCCGTATACTCAGCTTTGTTGTCAAGTACATCAAGGCCTTGAGCCATTGCCGTTAGATCTTTAGTTACCGCTTCAGACTCTTCGTTCACAGCGTCGCGCTGCGCTTGACCATTACTCTCTAATGCTTCTTGATCGGTTGATTCTAATTGAGCCTGAGAACCTGATACAGCTTCAAGTTGTTTCTGCTTTTCTTGCTCTAAACGCTGGCGATCGGCTTCCGCTCGTTCTTTGTCAGACATTGCATTTTTTGCAGCTTGATTTTGTTCCGCATTATCGGCAACAGCATTAGCTTGGTGTGACGTTTCAGATTTCGCCACCACATTATCTAAAACATAGCCCAACCCATCATTATGGCCTGTGCCTTTGAATTCTATTCGGTTGCTGCCAGAATTTGCAGTCAACTTAAGTGTTTTTTGTTGCCAAGCTGCTTCATCGCCAGAGGTTGAAAATACAACATCACCGTTCCAGAGAACCTCTATGCCTTCATTGCTTGAAATGCCTGCACGCTTCGCAAAATCAAAGCTAACCGCAATGACCTCACCTTCCGCTAAATCCGTTAAATCTTGAGAAAGACTTGTATTAGTATAAGTATCTAGCTCTGTTACACGTAAACCATGGCCTTCGCCACTTACGCCATAAGCGCTACTTGAATATGATGCTTCTACGCCATGAGTAGATTCCCAACCGTCGCCACCTTGTTCAAAATCGCCATTAACTATCAGGTTAGGTGCTTGCGCTTGATCTGAAGACTCTTCGATGTTGAGTTCATTTTCCATGCTGCTGAGATCAGGCGTTTCAATGTTAGTCACGCTTCCACTTAGCCCGTCTCCTAGATCGGAACCTACTTCTTCGATTTCATCCAGAGCGAAACCATCAAGTTTCGTGATTTCAGGCGTTGAAATAGCACCTCGCCCTTTCTGAATTCCTGATGACGAAGCTTCATCACCTTGAACTAGGTAATTAATCGCTTGGCTGCCACCCACTCCAAGAAGAGTTTGTTTAATATTATCAAACAGTGCGGAAAGCTTATTGCTGCTAGTGTTACTTGACGCGACGGCTAGGCTATAGAAATCACCGTTACCCACTTTGATAGCAACGTTATTTCTGGCATAAGAAGCGTTAATCCCTAAGCCATCACCTACGTGAATATTCACGTTTGCTTTGCCTTTCATCACCGCAACATTGAGACCGTCACCCACTTTGGTGTTGACGTTATATTTGCCCCATGCAACGTTAACTGAAATACCGTCACCAATTTTGGTGTTGATATTCGCATCACCATAGGCAGCCGTTACACTCAGGCCATTACCCACGGTTGTCGTAATGTTAGCTTTACCTTTCGCCGCCGTGACCTGCATACCATCACCGACTTTAGTGACAATATTGCCCTTGCTCCAAAGTGCGTTGAAGCTATCTCCGTCACCCACTTGAGTAATGATGTTCGCTTCACCTTTCGCTAAAACAACATTACGGCCATCACCCACTTTCGTAATGATATTCGCTTTGCCCCAAGCTCCCGTGTAATCATCGCCATTACCGACGTGAGTAATGACATTCGCCTTACCTTGAACCACAGAAACTTCTTGGCCATCACCGACTTTGGTAATGATGTTCGCTTCACCTTTGGCGAAGTTGTATCGATCACCGTCACCGACGTGAGTGAAGATATTTGCTTGTCCCCAGGCCACGTTAACGCCTAATCCATCGCCCACTTTTGTGATGATGTTAGCTTTACCTTTCGCCAAACCAATAGTCGTACCATCACCCACATGGGTCATGACATTACCCACTTTTGATATCAGTAAACCAACGGTGGTTCCTTCACCAACTTTGGTTAAGATATTACCTTTACCCGCCAACACAGCTGCGGTTGTTGCATCACCAACATGGGTCACTACGTTTGCTTTCGCAGCTGCGACAACACCCATGAAGTCATCACCGACTTTCGTTATGATATTCGCTTCACCAAGGGCTAGTACGCCAGTAAGACCATCTCCTACGTGAGTCATAATGTTTGCTTTACCAAACATCGCGGCTAAGGTTGTTCCATTACCCACTTTCGTCATCACGTTTAGTTCGCCAGCAAATAAACCTAAGCTTGTGCCATCACCAACGTGAGTATAGATATTCGCTTTACCGATCATTAATGCAGCAGTTAGGTCATTACCCACTTTAGTCATGATATTGGCTTGGCCAAGCATTGCAGCAAACGTGCTGCCGTTACCCACCTGAGTGAATATATTTGCGTTACCTACCATCGCGGCTATCGAAGTACCATTGCCCACTTTGGTTGCGATATTACCTTTCGCCACCATTAATGCGACTGTTGTACCGTCACCAATATGCGTAAAGACATTGGCTTCCGCGACCATAAGCGCTAATGCATCACCATGACCAACCTTGGTAAATACATTGCCTAGGCCACCCATTAGCGCCCACGCGTTGCCTTCACCAACGTGAGTGAAGATATTGCCTACGCCGATCATAGCGGCTATTGAAGTGCCGTCGCCTACTTTGGTGAAGATATTACCCGCAGCACCCATTACGCCAATTGTTTGGCCATCGCCGACATGAGTCAGTACGTTACCAATACCCAACATAATGCCAGTGGTATCACCATCGCCCACCTTGGTTAGAATGTTCGCCCCACCAACCATTACGCCAGTTGTCGAGCCATCACCAATATGTGTAAGTACGTTAGCACCTCCTCCCATAACGGCAAGCGCATTGCCATTGCCTTTTTTGGTTAGGATATTTGCACCACCAAGTGCGACTGCGGTCGTATTTGAGGCCGTATCATCACCGCTAATATGAGTAATGATATTGGCACCACCAAGCATACCTGCCGTGAGGTCACCGTCACCCACTTTAGTCATGACATTCGCGCCACCGACAAGTACAGATGCGATGTCACCCTTACCAACCTGTGTCATGACATTAAAGCCACCGACCGCTAACCACAGCCCGTTGCCAGAACCAATTTGGGTGTGCGTGTTGTAGCCGCCTAGCATAGTCAAACGACTATTACCGTTACCTTTGTGAACTGAAATATTGCCATAAGCAAGTAAGTGAGCTAAATATTCGCCATCACCAATACGAACCAATACATTGACTGCACCGCCTGCGTAGACATCCATTTTGCCTTGCTTGCTCTGATGGACTAATACGTTAGCCAAGCCAGCACCACGGAAAGTAAGATCGCCTTCATCGCCACTTTTAACAATAACGTTAGCCGCGCCGCCACCAATAAATTCGGTATCACCAAACTTAGAGCTATGAAGAATAACGTTAGCAATCCCTCCGCCATTAAAATGAACATCGCCGCGGGTAACGTTGGACTTGATAACGTTACCGCCACCTACGCCATTAAAACGAACATCCCCAGAGCTTTCACCGGTATCGGTAGAAGGTTTGATCAATGCTTGTTCATTGTACTCGTCAATATCTGCGACCGTTTCGCTTGTACTTCTTACCGCATTTACACTGTACTGAAGATCACTCAGCGAATACCCACCTCGACCCATTGAGTGATATCCATTTGCTGACGAAATATCCTCATTGGCCAAATTTCCGGTGTAATTACCTTCTTTGTACCAAGAGCGGGCCTGGTACTTTAACTCGCCAGTTTCTGAATCATTTGCTAATTCAACCACCACAATTTTTGTATAAGGGCCAAGCACTTTCGCATATACATACGTGTTTGATTTACGATTTGACTTAACACCTTTAACATCAACTGTTGTGCCATTTGTAGAAATAGCATGGCCACCCATTTTTGCATCGGCCAAAACAACATCTTCAGCATCGATTAAGGCACCGTTTGCGTATGTAACCCATTCATATTCAGTCAGGTCTTTCTCAACAGCATGAACGGTTACTGACTGTTGATGTTCCACCGTGAGATCAGATAGTGTATACGCGCCATTAATGTTGACAGCATTGAATCCTCCCTGAGAAGAGATATCTAGATCTGATAGGTTCTCAAGGTGATTACCCGCTTTATACCAAGCGGTAGAGTAGTACTCTAACAAGCCAGTTTGAGGATCGTTACGAAGCTGAACTTTGTTGATTTTTGTATAAGTATCGTCTGCGAATGCAAACAGGTAAGTATTAGGTTCACGAGATGAGCTGATGCCAGTTACTTGATGATTTTGACCAACCCAAGAGCCACTCATTACAGCCTTAGTAAGCACGATTTCATCGGCATTGGCATTGGCTAACCCTTCGCCTTTGAAATCGTTACCAGACCCTTTACGGGTAATCTTGTTGTAAGCCCCGCCTCCAGAGAAATGAATATCACCGTGTGCCACATCAGAATAGATACTGTTGTATCCACCAACTCCTTCAAAACGAATGTTGCCACGTGTTTCCACATAGACATCATCCGATTGTCGCGTACGTTCAATACGGTTTGATGCGCCCGCACCCTGCAATGTTATATCACCGACTTTACCTTTTCGAACGAGATGGTTATCGGCACCAGCACCACGGAAAGTGATATTACCCGTTTCTACTCGTGAGCTAATACTGTTGGCAGCACCAACACCATCAAACGTCACATTACCGCGAGAACCCTGGTATTTATTGAACCAAGTTCGGTCAAGTTTGTTTCCGGCCCCAGCTCCAGTAAAGGATAAATTACCTTGATTTGTTTCATGCCAAAGGCTGTTATAGCCACCAGCACCACCAAACGTCACATTACCACTTAGACCTTTACGAGTTATCCCATTATATGCAGCAACACCGCCATAATTTACGTCACCGCGATTACCTAGATGATCAATAGATACTCCACCAGCAGCGCCAGCGAATGAAACGTTCCCATCGCCACTTTTGTTAATGTCCGCATACCCGGCAGCACCTTTTACATTTAGGTTGCCAACAGAGTCTTCTACTCTTAGATATGCTGCACCACCTACTACCGTATCATTTCCGCTACCCGTATAAACCGTCGCCCCAATGGAACCGACAGTGACGTGATCATCACCTCCACGAGCATGTATTTCGCCGCCAAAACCGATAGCAACAATGTTGTTGTTACCTTCATCGGCGGAATAGTTCCCTGTAAAGAAGTATTCAACACTTCTCCAAAATGGTTTTCCCATAAAAAAAACTCTAAATTTGGGTTAAATAGAAAACCACTGTACTTTTCTGATACAGCGATCATTTTGAACATCGACCTTGCCGCGGACAGTGCAAACTTTCTGCCCCTTCCACGGAAGGAATACACGGCGTCGAAGGTCATTTACGACCTCTCGACCATGCCCGAATGGCGCTATCATCTCTGGAATATAAATATGCTGACCGGACCTCCAGTCAGATAAAGAGATTTCTCGATCCCCTGATAGCAGTGCATCTCGACTCTGCTCAGACAAAAACGCCCAATTACAAAATGCAATTGGGCGACCTTGTTCATCTTCGTAATAGCAAAACTGGTTTAGCTCAAACGCCGGCATAATGCGCTGCTGCCATTCAGCAACAACGTATCTGCTGTGGAGAGGAGAATGCTGACTTAACAACATCACCCCACCAATTAAATTTTTAATTTGAGCTAAGGTAAGATTTGCTGATTGATGTGTAATAGACATAGGCTCTATATCACCGAATACAGCTATTATTTAGCTTTAGAAGCTCTCTTCTTTGGCGCAGGTTTTTCTTCTGTCTGCACTTCTTCAGTCTGCTCAACATTAGGCTCGTCTGAAGGTAAAAAACCTGCTGCAACTAGCTTGTCAAATTCTGCCGACATACGAGGATCTTCGAGCATATTTTTAACCATTGAGACCATATACATAAAACCAGAAGCTGGCATATGAACGACTTGTTTAAGTTCGAGGTCACCATCATTTTCAGCCATTACGCCGCTAGCCATATTGTTTTGATCTTGACCTACGAAATAAAGAGAGAAAACACCTTTATTGTAATTAACACTAGATACTGTTTGAACAAACTTTTCTGTCATAAATTAAACCCGATTAATTATATACAACGGCTTGATTAGCCTTGGAAACAACTATTATTAAAATAGAAAAACACAAAATAAGAATTAGTTGCGTTTTATAAATTAATTTTACACCTCAAAAAAATTTGAATCAACTTACTTTTATTTTTGTTTTAGAGTATATATTCTATTAATTGAAAAACATAAAAATCTCATTATCATAATAAAAAAAATAAACAATGCATTTTCCAAGAAAAATGTTTCATGTTTTATTTTACTTATTAGTAAATATAAATTTGAAGAGTTTCTAAGGTGCTGATACTATGCCGCCCTTTTTTAAACATCATAAAAATCAGCAATGAAGCTTAAATAATGACACAAAATGAAGTTCTAACCCTGAAGTGTATAAACCTATACTTAAGTATTTTAGGCGTAAAAAAAGACATAACTAATATAAAGAACACAACTGAAGAATCAAAAAACTTCAACGATGAATTAAAGGAAATACAAACAAACAACAAAGTTAATGTTGTAATTAAACGTTCAAAAACAAAAAAGATTAACAATATAACAACACCTGTTATTCTATTTGATGCTCAAGGCTTACCATTTATTTTAGCTAAAGCTAATAAAGAATCTTGTTTAATACAAAACCCTAATAAAGAATCTCCTGAAGTGATTCCCTATGATAAAATAAACTCGATATGGAAAAAAAGTTGGCTTGAAATAAAAAAACCTCAATCACGTTTTGATATCACCTGGTTCATTCCTGAGTTTTTGCAACACAAAAGAATACTCGGGGAAATTTTTTTGTTTTCTTTTGTATTGCAAATACTCGCCTTAATCTCACCGCTATTTTTTCAGGTTGTGATGGATAAAGTTCTTGTACATCAAGCTTGGTCAACCCTTGACGTGCTTGTGATAGGGCTTGTGATCACTGGCATTGTAGAGGTTATACTTCGCGGCTTGCGCGAATATCAATATGCGCACACAGCCAATAGAATTGATATTCAATTAGGGCTTAAGTTGGTAAAGCACTTGTTTGGCCTTCCTTTGATGTTCTTCAAAACACGCCAAATAGGCGCTATCGTCACTAGAGTACGTGAGCTAGATACCGTACGAGAGTTTTTGACAGGCTCGATGTTTACTTTAACTGTCGAGTTCTTGTTCATGTTTGTCTTTCTCTACGTAATGAGCTTACTTTCGTCGACCCTCACATTGTTATTTATTGCAACCATTCCTCTTTATGTATTGCTCGCTTGGTGGCTTACGCCTCGAATGCAAACGGCGGTAGAAGAGCAATTTACACATGCTGCTGCAAACACCTCATTTCTAACAGAAACAGTGGCTGGCAGTGAAACTCTAAAAAGTTTAGCCGTAGAGCCACGCTTTGTTCGCCGTTGGGACGAACAAACAGAAAAAATGGTTTCTACTGGATACGTAGTCCAACAAATTAACAATCGCTCTAATCATGCTGTTCAACTTATACAGAAGGTAACCAGTGTCGGTATTTTATGGCTAGGAGCAACTGAAGTATTGTCATTGGAGATGACTATTGGCCAACTCATTGCCTTCAACATGATGACGAATCACATCGCTCAACCCTTATCTCGTATGGTCGAACTATGGGGGCAGTTTATTCAAACCCGCGTAGCGTTAGAGAAATTAGGAGACATGCTCAATTTGCCGGTAGAACAACATACAGGTAACGACATGGTGACAATGCAAGGGGCTATTTCTTTCAAAAACGTTCTGTTTCGTTACCAACTTGATACCCCTCCTACTCTCCATAATTTATCTTTGGATATACAAGCAGGAGAAACCTTAGGCGTTGTCGGCACATCTGGTTCTGGGAAAAGCACCTTAGCTCGATTATTACTGCGACTATACAACCCAGAGCAAGGGTTAATCACGGTTGATGACACTCCACTGAATCAAATTAGTATTCAGCAACTGCGCCAACAAATCGGCATAGTGCTGCAAGAAAACTATTTATTTAACAAAAGCGTTTGCGAGAATATTGCCCAATCAAAACCTGAGGCAAGCTTAGAAGAGGTTATCGAAGCGGCGAAGCTCTCTGGAGCCCACGAGTTTATTATGAAGCTCCCAATTGGCTATGACACGATATTAGCCGAAGGCGGGCAATCTCTTTCTGGCGGGCAGAAGCAACGGCTCGCGATTGCACGAACTCTGCTTTCTAACCCCAAAATCATTATTTTAGATGAAGCTACTAGTGCACTTGACGATGAATCACAGGCGTTGATTCAATCCAATATGGCGAACATCGCAAAGGGCCGAACGGTCATAACTATCGCTCACCGATTATCCACCGTACGAGATTGTGATCGAATTATTGTTCTTCACCAAGGGAGTATCGTCGAGCAAGGCAGTCACCAACAATTATTAACGTTGGGTAAACAGTACAAACAGTTGTGGCAACTTCAACAAGAGCTCAAACAAGAGGATTCAAACGCATGAAAAGCGTAATAAAGCAATTCTTGGCTAGATTCAAGTTCAACCAAGCCGCAGAGAACCACTACGAGTTTTTGCCTGCACACCTCGCTTTGTCACAGCGCCCTCCTTCACCATTTGCTCGTTTAACGGCAATCACTCTTAGCCTAGGGGTAATGGCGGTATTGCTTTGGGCGTATTGGGGAAAACTGGACGTACAAGCGACAGCAACCGGGCGTTTCGTTGTCTCTGGACGTTCACAAGTAATTCAATCTTATGAACAAAGTAGAGTCCTCTCCATTCACGTTAAGGACGGGCAGCGAGTTGATAAAGGCGCGCCACTTCTTACTCTCGACACCCTAGGCATTAATCAAGATATTACACGTCTCATCACTCAATCCGAATATCAGACAAATGAGTTAGTTCGCTACCGATCTCTGAACAGTGGCCTTCCACTCTCTAAAGACCTTCTATTTTCGACCTTACCATCGGCACAGCAGACATTAATCAATGAAAACCACCTTAGCGAGAAACGCGAGTACGAGTCGACTCTTGCAAGTATCAAGGCAGAAATGCACGTCAACAATGCATCACAGGCAGCCCGTCAAAGCGACATCAACGCCTTAATTCAGTTGACCGAAAATATTAACCAAAGACTCGCGGCACGAAAAACGTTGAATCAAATAAAAGTCATTGGACACGTAGAGTATCTAGAGCAAGAAAAAGAGCTACTGGAGGTTCAGCGTCAAGTGTCTCAGCAGCGAGCTGAATTAGAGGTTTTGAAATCCCAATATCACAGCCTTGAAGAGAGGTTAACCGGTTTCAAAGCACAAAAGCAAAGAGAGTGGCTTGAGAAACGAAAGCAAGCAAAGTTGCAGTTGGTTGGGTTAGCTCAAGAGTTATCTAAAGTTCGTGAGCGTGAACAATTAGAAATAATCCGCTCCCCTGTCGATGGCACGGTGCAGCAACTCAGCATTTACACGCTAGGCGCGGTACTTCAACCTGCACAAAACTTGATGATTATTGTCCCTGGAAATTCCGTTCAGCAAGCAGAGATACAGATTCTCAACAAAGATGTAGGTTTTGTTTATCCCGGACAGTCAGTGACCGTAAAAGTAGATGCGTTTCCATATACTCGCTACGGCACTATCGAAGCGGAGTTGTTAAGTATTTCTCGTGATTCGACCACGGATGAGCGTCTAGGGCTTGTTTTCCCAGCCCAAGTTAAACTCATCAATAACAATATCTTAATTAACGGAGAAAGCGTTGAGCTAACGCCTGGTATGTCCGTTGTTGCAGAAATCAAAACGGATAAGCGCCGAGTTATCGACTATATACTTAGCCCAATACGTGAATACCAAGCTGAGTCGCTACGAGAGAGATGAGAATGGATATGGCCTTATCAACAACACAAGATGTGTCTATCGCCCAAGATACATCTTGCACTCAAGATACCTCTAGCAATCAAGATATATCTGCCACAAAAGATAATGGCGGAATAGACGCCGTCGTTTATGCCGGAAATCACTTTCACAAGAAATCGACTAAAACACAGCTAAAACATGCATTGGGTGTAAATCATTCCAATTTGAGCGACATGCAAATAAGGGAAGCGGCGGATTATATCGGCCTGAAAAGTCAAGTAACGAAAGTAAAATCAAACGAGTTAGATACCCTTCCACTACCCGTTTTAATTGAAATCGACAATAGTTGGAAAGTGCTCACAAAGTCAGCCGATGGTTCCTCTCTTTTATATGACCCAACCACTCAATTAGACCAACAGAGTGAGCTTAGTCTGAGTAGTCAATTATCGATGTACAAGGTAATGCTGGTCGCGGATGAAAGACTAAGTAACAAAGAAGTGAAATTTGGCCTTAGTTGGTTTGCCCCCTCTATTTGGCGTCAAAAAAGCCAGATGCGTGATGTGTTTTTCTATGCTATTGCACTTCAGATATTCGCACTAGTAAGCCCGTTGCTATTTCAAAATGTCATCGACAAAGTACTAGTAGGTCGCAGTTTATCAAGTCTTCATGTGCTCGCAATGGCCATGCTCGCATTAGCTATTGCTGAACCAGCATACAGCTACTTACGCAATACCGTCTTTGGTCATTTGGCGAGTCAGGTTAATGCAGAGCTATCAGGGCGCCTTTATCGTCACTTAGTTGGCCTTCCACTCACTTATTTTAAGCAGAGACAAACCGGGCAAATCATTGCGCGAGTTCGTGAAATGGCACAAATCCGTCAGTTTTTAACGGGTTCGACGTTAATGTTAGTACTCGACTTAATTTTTGTGGCTGTCTTTATCGCCGTCATGTTCCACTATGCTAGTACTCTGACTTGGTTAGTCATCGGTTCATTGATCATCTACTTCCTACTTTGGCTTATCGCTGGCCCCTTAATAAGAAAAAAAGTGGAATCAGAATACGAATCAGACGCCGACGCCACAACCTTTTTAACTGAAGCAGTAACAGGCATTGAAACCATTAAAACAACTGCGACTGAACATCGATTCTTACATCAATGGCAACGCATACTCAGCCAGCAACTAAAGCGTAGTTTCGATGCTCAAAAGTCTGGGTTAATCGCAGGGCAAAGCATCGCACTTATCCAAAAGCTTACCGCCGCATTATTGCTATGGTGGGGAGTCAGCGCTGTACTAAATGGTGAGCTAACGCCCGGTGAATTGGTCGCATTCAATATGTTAGCTGGTCATGTTACCCAACCGGTACTTAGACTTGCTCAAATTTGGCAAGACTTTCAACATACTCTCATTGCATTGAAGCGAGTGGGTGACATTCTTGATGAACCAAAAGAAAACAGTAAACAGGGGCTAGCTTCTGTCCCTGAACTCAATGGTGGCATAGAGTTTCACAACATTAGATTCCGTTACCACGAAGACGCTCCAGAGGTACTAGCTAACCTCTCATTAGAAATAAAACCAGGGCAATTTATCGGTATTACAGGCCCATCGGGCTCAGGGAAAAGCACCATAACCCGGCTACTACAACGCTTGTATGTTCCCCAGCATGGTCAAGTGTTGGTCGACGGTATGGACCTAGCTATCGCGGACCCTATATCGTTACGCCGCAATATGAGTGTTGTGTTGCAAGACAGCATTCTTTTCTCAGGAAGTGTTGCAGATAACATTCGCCTAAGTAAGCCACAAGCTTCAGATGAAGAGATGCGCCACGCAGCGCAACTTGCTGGCGCTCTAGAATTTATTGAAGAGCTTCCCCACGGATTCGATCAACCTGTTGGTGAGAAAGGCTCTTCTCTATCTGGTGGTCAGCGTCAACGTGTCGCATTGGCAAGAGCCTTACTCGTAAACCCTCGAATTTTGCTGCTTGATGAAGCGACTTCTGCTCTCGATTATAACTCTGAAGCTGCCATCATGAGCAACATGGACGAGATCTGTCGAGGTAGAACCGTAATTAGCATCGCACACCGCCTCAACACTCTTCGTCATGCGGATAACATTCTAGTTCTTGATAAAGGCCAAGTGTGTGAAAACGGAACTCACGATGAGCTGGTTGAGAAAGAAGGGCTTTATGCCAAACTCTGGAAACAACAGATAGGGTAATAAAATTATCATATCTATTGCGAGAGAAGATCGAACTTAGGCTGTACCTGAGTATCCGTATTTGATTAATTCAATATCAAACATCGTTCAATAACTAGAGTCTCAAACACCGATCGTAGACAATTCTTTATAACTTGTTGTTAACCAACTACGGCAAGTTAAAAGCCATGAACTGACTAACTATTAAAACTGCCAAACTACAACATAGTTGGCAGTTTATTCATTTATGCATATAAGCTCATTTGTTAACGCCCTTGTTACATAGCAAAAACATCACACAGCCCTCCCTAATTAAGTCTAATAATCCGCCACTCACGAAGTAGCATCACAAATCCAAACATAAACTCCTCGTACCAGTTGCGCATTCATTTACATATAGGTAGTTTGAGCGGCTTCGCAACCTATCAATTCGAGCAATGACGTTCATGCGAGCATCTTTTTCGAGCAAAAGTGTTCGGATTAACATTTCAAGTGACTTTAATTAACAATTTTATGCTCAAACGCTCACTTTTGATGTTCGTTTATTTTCGAGTTCGCAAATATATGCACAATACACGTGCTAGATAAGCAAAACTAAAAAGGACTCGAACATGACAACAAACAAACACCCTTCTTTATTTGGGCAATGCTTGGCTGAATTTATCGGTACAGGATTACTCATATTCTTTGGCGTTGGCTGTGTGGCCGCTCTGGTATTAACTGGTGCGACATTCGGACAATGGGAAATCAGCATCATCTGGGGCTTCGGTGTTGCGATTGCAATTTACTGTACTGCCGGCGTTTCAGGCGCGCACATCAACCCAGCCGTAACGATTGCACTGGCCATGTTCCATGGCTTTGATAAAGCGAAAGTGGTGCCTTACATCATTTCGCAACTGCTTGGCGCTTTCTGCTCTGCAGCATTGGTTTACAGCCTGTACAGCAACCTATTTACTGACTACGAAATCGCACATAACTTCGTTCGTAGCAGCCAAGACGCACTATCAACTGCTGGTATCTTCTCGACTTACCCACATGCTTCACTTTCTTTCTTCGGCGCTTTTGCTGTGGAATTCGTGATTACTGCAGTGTTGATGTTTGCCATTTTAGCGTTAGGTGATGAGAACAACGGCGCATCTCGCGGTGCAATGAACCCTCTACTGATCGGTATTCTTATCGCGGTTATCGGTGGTTCTTTAGGTCCACTGACGGGCTTTGCAATGAACCCTGCTCGTGACTTCGGACCAAAACTGTTCGCTTACTTTGCAGGTTGGGATTTCGCACTAAGCGGTGCTCGTGATATTCCTTACTTCATCGTTCCAATTCTTGCTCCAATTGCTGGTGCGTGTTTTGGTGGTTGGTTGTACCCACGTGTTATCGGTGCTTACCTACCAGTAGAAGGCCAAGGCTGCACAATTCCAAACCAATGTGAAACAGAAGAAGAAGCTGAACAAGCTCAAGCTTAATCCCTAAGCGACCTTACATTTACTAAAATATAAATAACAAAAGAAAAAGGATTCTTACCATGACCGAGCAAAAATACATTGTTGCCCTAGACCAAGGCACCACAAGTTCTCGCGCTGTAATCCTCGATCACGATGCAAACATCGTTAGTTCTTCTCAACGAGAATTCACTCAGATTTACCCGAAAGCGGGTTGGGTTGAGCATGATCCAATGGAAATCTGGGCGACTCAAAGCTCTACATTGGTTGAAGCTCTTGCTAAAGCAGGCATCCGCAGCGATGAGCTAGCGGGTATCGGTATCACGAACCAACGTGAAACCACCATTGTTTGGAACAAAGAGACCGGCAAGCCTGTTTATAACGCAATCGTATGGCAGTGTCGCCGTACTGCAGACATCTGTGAAGACCTAAAAGCGCGTGGCCTAGAAGACTACGTACGTGACAATACTGGCTTAGTCCTTGACCCGTATTTCTCAGGTACCAAAGTAAAATGGATTCTAGACAACGTTGAAGGCGCTCGTGAAGACGCTGAAGCTGGCAAACTATTGTTCGGTACGGTTGATACTTGGTTGGTTTGGAAAATGACTCAAGGACGTGTACACGTTACGGATTACACCAACGCGTCACGTACTATGTTGTTCAACATCAACGACCTATGCTGGGATCAGAAGCTACTTGATGAAATGGGCATTCCAGCAATCATGATGCCTGAAGTGAAGCGCTCTTCTGAGGTTTACGGTCAAACGAACCTTGGTGGTAAAGGCGGTACTCGTATCCCAATCGCGGGTATTGCGGGTGACCAACAAGCTGCACTTTACGGTCAAATGTGTGTAGAAGCAGGCCAAGCTAAGAACACTTACGGCACAGGTTGTTTCCTTCTAATGAACACAGGCCAAGAGAAAGTAACATCAAAGAACGGCCTACTAACAACGCTAGCATGTGGTCCTAAAGGTGAGCCTGCATACGCACTTGAAGGTGCAGTATTCATGGGCGGCGCATCAATCCAATGGCTACGTGATGAAATGAAGCTACTGGCTGGCGCAGAAGACTCTGAGTACTTCGCAACCAAAGTAGATTCTTCAAACGGCGTTTACGTAGTCCCTGCGTTTACTGGTTTAGGCGCTCCATACTGGGATGCTTACGCTCGCGGTACGATTGTCGGCCTAACTCGTGGTGTTAACTCTAACCACATCATCCGTGCAACGTTGGAAGGTATTGCTTACCAAACACGTGACGTACTTGACGCAATGCAAGCTGACTCTGGCATCAAGCTAGCGAAACTACGTGTTGATGGCGGCGCAGTAGCGAATAACTTCCTAATGCAATTCCAATCAGATGTGCTGGATACTGAAGTTCACCGCCCTGAAGTAACGGAAGTAACCGCTCTGGGCGCCGCTTACCTTGCCGGCCTAGCGGTTGGTTTCTGGGACAGCATTGATGAGCTTCAGGACAAAGCCGTTCTTGACCGCACATTCATGCCGCACCACGACGAAGAGAAGCGTAACCGCCGTTACAAAGGTTGGAAACGTGCTATCAAGTGTGCACAGGTTTGGTCTGAGCTGCACGATGACGATGACAACGAGTAATACTGATTATTCAGCTAATCGTTAATCATTAGCCGCTGACCTAGGAACTCGAGTAATCTAATCGACTAGATTGTTCGAACCTCAGCAAACGAAACTAAAAAGAGCACTATTTTGTGCTCTTTTTTGCGTTTCAGGCTCAAATTCTGCGTTTTGCGCAGCGTTTTTGCGGTTTAGACATGATTCCTTACCATCATTACTTCTCTCTTTTCATCAATTCGAGCACAATAGCGTGAGTTTATATTTTCGATTTTGACGCGCTAGAGCCCTTTGCGCGCAGGGAGTGGTAAGTTAAGTGAAGCAGATACCAAGACACCAGCAGATTGTAGATCTGGTAAAAACACAAGGATATGTGAGTACCGAAGAGCTCGTTGAAAAGTTCGATGTCAGCCCACAAACCATCAGACGAGACCTCAATGAACTTGCCGACAGCAACAAAATTCGTCGCTATCATGGTGGTGCAACCATTCCTTTAAGCTCGGAAAACACCTCGTATAACACGCGTAAAGCGCTTAACTTCAACGAAAAAGACGTGATCGCCGACGAACTGGTTAAGCACATCCCAGATGGTGCAACCCTATTCGTTGATATCGGTACCACGCCAGAATCGGTGGCACGCGCACTCAACAAAAACCACAAACAACTAAGAGTCGTCACCAACAACATTAACGTTGCCAGCATCCTTCTACCGAACCCAGAGATCAAGGTTATCTTGGCGGGTGGCGAAGTGAGAAACCGTGATGGCGGTATAGTTGGCGAAGCGACACTCGATTTCGTAAAGCAGTTCCGCCTTGATTTCGGTATTTTGGGCATCAGCGGCATCGACTTTGATGGCTCACTGCTCGACTTTGATTACCACGAAGTTCGTGTGAAACAAGCTATCATCGAAAACAGTCGCAGCATCTTCTTAGCCGTCGACCACACTAAGTTTGGCCGTAACGCGATGGTTAAGCTCGGTAATATCTCTCAAGCGCACATGGTCTTTACCAACAAGCAGCCACCGGAAGAGATTCTCAACATCCTTAAAGATTCAGCAATACCATTAGAAGTGATCGATACCGCTCGTCCTATGAGCGAATAACTAAACATAAGAGCTCAGTGACGCCACTTTCTTAAATGAATCACGATTCTTTATAGAAAAGTTAAAAAAGTAAAACTTGCTCACTACCACTGTCGCTTCTATGCTCGAATTAGACTTATTTGAACCTCTGCTTTCATAAGCAGAGGTTTTTTTATGCCCAAATCACATAAAACGCGCATAAACGAAAATAATAAATGACCGCAAACGAAAGTTCATATAGGATTCAATTATGTTCTAAAATGCTCGTTCGCTCAGAAGAGGTCAAAACCATGAGTGCTCAACAAAATAATTCAAACAACAGTACATCTTCCACTTTAGACTTGATCGTGATTGGCGGCGGCATCAATGGTGCAGGCATCGCGGCAGATGCATCGGGTCGTGGTCTAAACGTTGGCTTATACGAAGCAAATGATTTCGCATCTGCGACGTCTTCTGCTAGCTCAAAGCTTATCCACGGTGGCCTACGCTACCTTGAACATTACGAATTTCGTTTGGTTTCGGAAGCACTCGCTGAACGTGAAGTCTTGTTAAGAAAAGCGCCTCACGTTGCTCAGCCAATGCGTTTCCGTTTACCTCATCGACCATTTTTACGCCCAGCTTGGATGATTCGCTGTGGCCTATTCCTTTACGATAACTTGGGTAAGCGCACCACTCTTCCTGGAAGTAAGACAGTCAACCTAGCAAAATCAGGGCTACTGAAACCAGAAATGAAGACAGGCTTCGAATACTCAGATTGCTGGGTTGACGATGCTCGTATGGTGTTGCTCAACGTATTAGCAGCAAAAGAGAACAACGCAGAAGTACGTAACTACTGCCGTGTTGAAAAAGCGCACCGCGAAGGTGGTATTTGGCATGTGACGATCCTTGATGTGATGACAAACCAACGCTTTGAACGCAAAGCAAAAGCGCTGGTTAACGCTGCTGGTCCTTGGGTTAAACAGTTCTTTGATGATGGATTAGAGCAGGCTTCGCCTCGTAATATTCGTCTGATCAAAGGCTCGCACATTGTTGTGCCACGCATTCACGACGAACCACAAGCGTACATTCTGCAAAACAAAGACAATCGTATTGTGTTCATGATCCCTTACCTAGATAAGTTCTCGATCATCGGCACTACCGACCTTGAATACAAAGGCGACCCACGTAACGTCGCAATTGATGATGTAGAAGTGGATTACTTGATTGATATCGTTAACCAGCACTTTGTTAAACAGCTTGGCCGTGAAGACGTGGTTTGGACATACAGTGGCGTAAGACCACTTTGTGACGACGAATCTGATTCACCACAAGCGATCACTCGTGACTACACATTGGAATTGGACGCAGAGCTCGATCAAGCACCACTGCTTTCGATCTTCGGTGGCAAGTTGACCACTTATCGTAAGCTAGGCGAAGCAGCACTTAAGAAGTTAGAACCACACCTAACCAATATGGGTGCGCCTTGGACAGCCAACAACACGCTTCCAGGTGGTAACTTCAGCTGTAGCAGAGAGCAACTTGCGAAGATGATCCATACTAAATACCCTTGGGCATCTGAAGCGTTGCTGCTTCGCTACGTGACTCAATTCGGAACTTACACGTGGAAACTACTGGAAGGTGCGAATAGCGAAGCTGACCTTGGCAGCCAATTCTCAAGCGAAGCCCATGGCGTTTATCAAGTTGAAATCGATTACTTGATCAATGAAGAGATGGCGATGACTGACGAAGACATCTTGTGGCGCAGAACCAAGCTTGGCCTGTACATGAGTGAATCAGAGCAGCAAGCAGTAACGGATTACCTGAAAGAGAAACTACAAAGCAAGGTAGTGAGCTTTTCTCAAGTAGGCTAACCCCACCAGCCTAAACATGGTTCAAGAACATACTTAACAACGAAGCTTAGCGTCCCCCGCGCTAAGCTTTTTTACATCCGCCCTATTTATTTACAAAATCTTAGTGCTAATTGAGTTTGCCTATATCCACGGTTTCTTGTATCTAAATATTCTCATGCGTTCGATAGAGACTGGAACGCAGAAACGAAAAAAACTCCCGAAGGAGTTTTTATTGTCTCAATCTGCAATCCGCTAACTAACTATTTAATTTAGCTATTCAGCAAAACAACCCGCTAGCTAGGCAATTAAACGAGCATGCAGTGAATCTTTAAGCTCAGAACGATCATGTTTTAGTTGGTGCATCGAGCCGTCATCAATGGGTGAATCTTTCAGCTCTAGTTTACGAATCTCTTTATCAAGGTTGTCGTATGTCTTCATATCTGCTGCAAAGCCATCGTCAGTTTTAGCAAGCTCAGCAATTTTGTCTGTCATTTCAGGAAATTCGTGAACAAGAGAGTGATTTTCACCTAGCATAGAAACCTCTTAAGTTGAGTAAAGTGATTGGTATTAAGCACATTTCATTATTAACCTTAGCAAGTGCTTCAAATAACAAATGAGATCCAGTACACAGCCTAGAATATAGACAATTCAGATTCACAAATTTACAACATCAGTCGGTGGGATACGCTGTTTTACATAGAAGAAAGCCTCGTGGAATCACAAGGCTTTTTAGAGGGGGGTCTTTATAAGAACAGTGACAAAAATGATAATAACAGCAGCTAAAAAGGTGTTTCTGAAAAAGAGATTAACTACTACACCCACTCGTATCCACTTTATTCATTTGATCATGTGAAGATGTGTCAGAGCCTGTCGATTGGCATCCTGCCACAAACAATAGCGTTACAGATAAGATAAGCCATTTCATAATTAGTCCTCTTTTAGTCATGACTAAAGCATAGTGCTTAAAAACGCAGATACCTCAGTCATTAACTAAAGCCTTACCTACCGATAAAGCCTTAGTTAATGAACAAAGCATCGCTTCATTAATTAACGACCGTTGAAAACCATAAAAACTTTCAAAAGCGAACAATAAACAACCATAACCCTATCGTTCTTCGCAAAAAACAAGCAAGTAGCAAAATCGGCAAACGCAGATTAAAGTGGACTCCGCTGGTTTACTAACTACTTAATTAAGTTTTGACCGACATGCTATATAGCAGTCTGGGTATAAAAACTTACTTAGCGAATGTCTCTTTCACATTATTAATCATTTGGCGATTAACTCGCTTCACTATCTCTAACTCTTCCTCGCTAATTCCAGCACTCAGAATATCATTCCAGTCGCCAATGATTTTGATCAGTTTTGGCTTAAGCTCTAATGCCTTTTCTGTTGGATAAACCAACTTAGAACGAGCGTCGTTTGGGTTACGCTTACGAGTAATCAACCCTTTGTCGACGAGCTGTTTCAATACTCGAGTCGCCATGGCTTTATCAACCTGCACCTTCGAAACCAGCACTTCCTGAGATACCCCTTGAGCAGTGTATAACTCCATAACGAATGGCAACTGAGAAAATGAAATATCATGCTGTTCTAACAAGTGGCTTACGATACTTAGCTCTTGTCGATAAAGAATAGAAACTTGTCTGCTTATTGGATCTTTTCTTGGGCTCACTTAATTGTCCTCAATAATAATTAGTTGACATATCAACCAATCGAGTGCGAGAATGTTGACATATCAACTAATTATCTTACAAATACAGTCCGCTTAACAGTAATAAAACACTAAATACCAGTAATTAAATACTGAGTAACAAGGCGCTGGGGCTATTTGTGACTTATTAGAAGCTGCCGACAATTACTATTTTCGCCATCCATAACGTTCACACATAACAGGGGATACGCATGAAGACGACTTACCCACCTTTGCTGCTTTCGGCACTTATCGCGACACTTTCCTACTCGGTTAACGCTACAAGTAGCGCTACAACCACCATTGCGTACGTCAATGGCAATATCTATACGGGAGTAGCGCCAGATCACAATGCAAAATCCCTGATCATTAAGGATGGTATTTTCACCTATGTGGGTGACAATGCACTACAAAGCCTTAAAGATCCTAGTCAAGCTACGGTCATCGACCTAAAGGGCAGCACCGTTGTTCCCGGCCTATACGATAGTCATATTCATCCTATTGGAGCGGGTGAGAAACTGCTGTTTGAATGCAACTTCCCACAATCGGCCTCTCTTGATGAGATCTTTAAGACCGTTGAAGGATGTGCTCAAAGTATTCCAGAAGGGAACTGGATAATCGGCGGTAGTTGGAGTGCAGAGACACTACAACACGCGAATGCCGAAACTTTAAAAAAATTGGATAAGGCATCTCAAGGGCGACCGGTATTGCTCACTGATTTCAGTCACCACAATGTGTGGGCGAACACTGCAGCAATGGACAAGGCCGGTATCACTGCAGGCTATGCGGATACCTATGGTAACCTTGTAATTACAGACAACAACAAAGCATTAACTGGATTCTTTCTTGAGCAAGCAGGTAAGCCACTGCAAGCCGTTGTGCCACCTCGCACCGACACTGACTATAAAATGGCCGCTCAAAAGGCAATCTCTGAGTTAAACAAAGTTGGTATTATTGGCGTTAAAGATTCATATGTTTTTGACAAGGAATACAAGGCCTGGAAAGCTCTAGATGACGAAGGCTCGCTCACAGCAAACGTCGCACTCTCTTGGGGTTGGCCGAGTGACAACAACCTCACCCAAGAGCAAAAACAGCAAGCGTTTAAAAAGATGGCGAAACCTAGCTCTGGCCACCTCAATACTATGTTTGCCAAGATGACGCTCGATGGCATCCCACCGACCAAAACAGCAGCGATGTTGGCACCCTACAACCCTGTAGAACAAAAAATTCTCGGCACACTCAACTACTCAGAAACATTACTGGCCACTAACCTGATGTGGTTAGACAGTAACGGCTACACCACCCAAGTACACGCAGTCGGTGACCGAGCAAGCAGAACGATGCTCAATGCCGTGGAAAAAATGCGTGAGCTACAAGGAAATTCTGGTCTAAGGCATGAAATTGCTCATGCGTGTATTGTCGACCCTAGCGATATAGCTCGATTTTCAGAGCTCAATGTTGTGCCCAACTTCTCGCCAATTTTCTGGTATCCAAGCCCAATTCAAACCGGCTTAGAGAAAATATTAGGCAAAGAACGCGCAACACGAAACTGTGAAATGAAGACACTCTCAGAGAACGGCTCTTTACCAACTGGAGGTTCTGATTGGCCAGTTTCACCAGACGTAAACCCTTGGAAAGCAATGGAATCGATGGTGACTCGTCAGGATCCAAATGGTTTAAGCCCTGATGAAACACTTTGGCCAGAACAACGTGTCACTATCGAGCAAGCTATAGAAATGTATACCATCAATGGGGCAATGGCTCAGCGCATTGATAAACAAAGTGGCTCAATTGAAGTCGGAAAGTCAGCAGATATGCTGGTGTTAAGCCAGAACGTGTTTGAGGCAGAGCCTTCTGAGATTGGAGAAACCGAAGTCATAACAACAGTATTCGAAGGCAAAACGATACACAACGCTCAATAGCAGCGACTCCCCTAACAAGAAAAAGTATCAAGAGCCACTCAATGCAGTGGCTTTTTTAATTCATAGCGGCTTTCCACGTAACTCGATTCAACAGCCTACGTTAGGAACATGATAATACGTTCTTTACAAAAATGTTCGTTCCCAAAAAGTTCGAGTTGAAATTCCGTTGTTATTTACGCTCTGCGCTTCTTGAAAGTGTGCCAGCCGGCGCTGAGAATTGTTTTTGCCACCACACCTAATGCGCTTAGTTTAGGGTCGGCGTTCTTGCCAGAAGCGATGCGCCACATCTGATGTTCATACCAAACCAGCCCGACCATCGCCATCTTGTCTAATGCAGGTTTTCCTGTGGTTGGCACCGTTAGCGGCATACCGTGGTTAGGATTTTCAATTAATTTATTAGGAAAGTCTGGATCAACCGCCATCGTACGCGCAATACCAATAAAATCGGTCGCCGAGGTGTTTAATGCTTCATTCATTGCTTGCGCGGTTCGAAAACCTCCCGTGACCACCAGCGGCGTGCTCACGAGCTTTCTCGCCTTAACCATGTAATCCATAAAATACGCTTCACGTTTTACTGTGCTGGACTTCAATGGCTCGGCTTTGTTTTTCGACCCCATCATTGATGGGCTTTCATAGGTGCCACCGGAGATCTCAATCAGGTCGATACCGTTATCACTCAGTGTTTGCACAACCTGCATCGACTCTTCTTCAGTGAAGCCACCTTTCATGAAGTCAGCACTGTTGAGCTTAATCCCGATAGGGAAATCGTCACCGACCTCTTTTCGAATCGCACGATAAACCTCAAGCACGAAACGAAGTCTGTTTTCGAGTGATCCACCCCATTTGTCTTGACGTTGATTGTGTCTCGAAGACAAAAACTGACTTACAAGATAACCATGAGCACCGTGAATCTGCACACCAGTAAAACCCGCTTGTTTTGATAACTTTGCACTCAGCGCGAATTTATCAATGATTGCGATTATTTCCGTCTCAGTCAGAGCTCGTGGCGTATTGAAGCCTTTTTCTAATCCGCGCTCTAAAGAGATAGCTGAAGGGGCAACCGGGCTATCGCATAAGAATTTAGGAATTTGCTTACCTGGGTGATTCAGTTGCATCCATATCTGCGAACCATTCTGTGTTCCAGCCTTCGCCCACTCACGAAATACGCTTAAATCACTGTGCTCATCCAACACCACGTTTTTAGGTTCACCAAGCGCACCTCTATCGACCATCACGTTGCCCGTCATGGATAGACCAATTCCTCCTTGAGCCCAACGCTGGTAAAGCGTGACTAAACCTTGCTTAGGGTTATGATGTTTATCACCTAGCTGTTCACTCATTGCCGATTTGAACAGGCGATTTTTGATTACTTGGCCATTTGGAAGAGAAAAAGGGTCGTTGAGGCAGATTGGATTCATGCGCGTGGTTACTTTCTTGGTTTATATATTACGCTCAGTATGCCCTATTTTATCCGACATTTCTGAGCATTTAGCGTCTATATCAAAGCAAGTTTCGTTCAATAAAAATGCCAGCGGCATAGCAACTGGCATTAATCGATGATAAACGAAACCTTAAACAGGCGATTTAAGTCATCACTTTATCGTGGATTTTTTGACCTTGGTAAACGGTGTCGATTTCCATTTGTCTGTTATGACCTCTTCACCGGGCGTGTACATACGTAACACTGAATACCATTGATGATCGGGGATAGGTAAGAAGTTAGGATCATCTTCATGCCCTTTTACATCACTACTCATGTAAATGGTGTAACTGCCATCATCATTGGGCGTTAATGTTCTGTCTCCACGGGAGTGGCGGTTTAACTCGTTTTTCTCCATCAATCGGGTTTCACCACTGTAAGCCGTGTATGACCAAAAGCCACCCTGCTCTAGCGGTGGCGCATCGAAAGTTACCGTGTAATCATATTTTCCGCCATCGAGCGCATCACCTTCACTATCAAAGAAGTCACCGCTATACATAGTGTGCTTTGCAGGCAGCCCCCATTGACCCATTAAGGTGCCGTAGGCGTGCTGAAAGCTTGGAACCTTAGCCATTTCATCGCGAGTGCCCAATACGTCACGTGAATCATCAAAGCCCGCATTAATAATTCGCTCCAGTCCATCTTTTTGACCAGACTCGATCATACGAAGCTGCTCTGTCGTAAATGGATGATTGGCTTTGCCTAGTTCAAAATCTCCCAAGCCAGTATACTTGAACAGTTCAAGCAACTTTTGGTCATGCGCCTTCATTGCTCCTTCAGACAAAATGAAATTGGTTCGCTCGACCCAATTAGAGTCTTCAGGATCGGGATACTCGCGTACAACAGGATCTGGCCCTTTCTGACCTAAGTATTCCGACAACGTCCTAATATTCCATTGATCCATTAACTTTTGAGCAGTTGCAGAATCGTCACCACCAAGGTCCATGATTCGACCCATCATCTTGACCAACGGATGCTCGACATAGATGACTTGGTCGACACTCGCAGGCACTTCACCTTTCCATCCTTCAACTGCATACATGAAACTGCCGCCTTTTGTGCCTCGCTGTGGAGAGCCAAAAGCCGAGTCAGTAAAGTGCTGCATATTCATGGTATGGAACAACCAATATCGATTTTCATCATGGTCTGGAATCGTAATGATGACCGGCTCTGCTGCTAGGTCCATCCACCCCATCAAGTGTAACGTGTCATTGTTAATCGTCGGATGCGCAGTGTAAGTGTCGTCAGCAAGTATTCGAATATTTTGGAATCGATTCAAAGGGTAGTCTTGCTCAACGACGGTTTTGTAAAAGTATTTGTAGGCTTCATCTATTGAGTACGCGTACTCGTAGGCAAGTTGTGCCAATAGCTGATTATCCTTTTTGAGCGACGCTAAACTCGCCATCTCAACGGGTAGAGTTTCCGTTTTTATCGCCATTGCTGTTTTTGTTGCCATAGTTGCGCTCGTCGCGTCCACGGATTGGCTAGCTAGTACCGGCGACGGAAGTGCAACCATGAAAGCACAAGCCAGTGCTGCCGCAAGTCTATTTTTTTTCATCATTTAATGTCCTAACTAAAAGCGATTACGGAAGGTGCGCTTGTTACAGCACACCTTGCATTAGTCGTATTTGGCGTTAGTCAGCAACCACTGATTTGTCTGCCATACCAATACCACCGGCTTTCTGTCTTGGTGGAAACGCTTTGAGTGACTTCTGATATTCCGCCGCTGATTTTTGCAGCTTTGGTAATACCCAAGACTTCTCTTTCATCCATAAGAACCAACCGCGAGTATCAGGGCTACGCTCGTAAGGATCAGCTTTGATGTTAATGAGCATCCCTAGTGGCCACTCTTCAGGAGGTGCAATCCACTCCGTTTTGGTTTTTAGATGCACTTTCCAATCATCCACTCGGAACGCATTCAAATCTTGCTCGTTGTAGAAGAAAAACTCATGACGCTGACTCGGCTCGCCTTTAGTCAACATGTCCAGTTGGTTATAACCATCCAAGTGAACTTGATAACGCTCGCCGTTTAACTCTTTTCCATCAAGCAGTTCTTGCTTAATGTCGCCTTCACCCACTGCAGCCATAATGGTTGGCACCCAGTCTTCTGAGGTCATGAAGCCATCGGTGTATTCACCTTGAGGGATTTTATCCGGCCAGCTGACCAGCATAGGCACACGGAAACCGCCATCCCATGTCGTGCCTTTTTGTCCTCTGAATGATGCAGAGCCAGAATCAGGCCAGTGATCTAGGTTTACGCCATTGTCAGATGTGAAGAGAATGATGGTGTTGTCGATTTCGCCCAAGTCTTCAAGCTTGTCGAGCAGCACACCGATCTGGTCATCAAGTTCGATCAAGCCATCGTAGTAGGTGTTGATTTGGCTCGCGCCTTGATACTCAGGACGCACGTGTGTTTTTTGGTGCATACGCGTCGGGTTGTACCACATAAAGTAAGGTTGTTCGTCTTTCTCTGCTTCATGCTTATCAAGCCAGCCCGTAGCAAACTCCAAAAATTCGCCGTCAATGGTCTGCATGCGTTTAGCACCGAGCGTGCCTTTGTCTTCAATGGTCTGTTTACCGACAACACCAAACCTTGGATCTTCTTTCATATCCACCGTATCGGTTGCCACAGTGTGAAGCACATTACGAGGGCGACTTCTGAAATTCGGGTCTTTAGGAAACTCTGGCTGTTCTGGCATTTCCATCACGTTAAGGTGATAAAGGAAACCGAAGAATTCATCAAAGCCGTGCACTGTTGGAAGGTGGCTATTGTTGTCGCCTAAGTGACTTTTACCGACATGTACGGTCGCATAACCTTTGTCTTTCAGCATTTCAGCTAGAGTTGGATCTTCTTTTTGAAGGCCAAGCGAAGAGCCCG
Organism: Vibrio splendidus; assembly: GCF_003345295.1. NCBI lineage: Bacteria > Pseudomonadati > Pseudomonadota > Gammaproteobacteria > Vibrionales > Vibrionaceae > Vibrio > Vibrio splendidus. The sequence goes on along the minus strand of NZ_CP031056.1, from coordinate 359,263 downwards.
GCTGACCGACAGACGTTAAGCCTGTTCGGAAAGGATACTGACCCGTGATAAAGGCAGATCGCCCTGCAGTAGAGCTACCTTGTGCGTAGTAATCACTGACCATCATGCCGCGTTCGGCAATTCGATCAATGTTCGGCGTATCCACCGCGCCTAAACCACGGTGGTAGGCAGACAGATCCGTTGGGCTCACATCATCGAGCATGATGGCAACCACATTGGGTTGGCTCGCTGCATGTACGTTGACGCTCGCCAGTACCGAGAGCGCCAGAGCGGATTTAACAAAAGACTTATACATTTATAACCCTCATTCACTATGAGTAAATCGCTGAAGTCACAACGAAAATTGTGCATGTCTCAGCGAACCATTGTTGAGGTAAATGATATAAGAATGACGCCAAAAATGGCTTGATAGCCACTATTACGATTCTTAATAGTAGCTGTTAGAAAGGAGGAATTATTTAAAGAAAATAGTAACGTGAAGCTAGAGCTAGGATTGAATAATCGACGTAATTTCTTTTTGAAGCCAATCCGTGAACGGGTTATTGCGGTTTGCTTGATGAGTAAACAGTGCCAACTCTCGACGATAGGTGTCTTTCAACAGCTCCGGCGGCAAATCGATACAGCGATAAGAGTGATCAAGTAAATAGCGGCATTTCGACGATGTCACATAGATGAAGTCGCTGTCCTTAACGACTTCTAGCATCAAGTTCATATTGTTGCTTCTGAGCGCAATGTGTTTATCTAAGTCATATTTTTTGATCAACATTTCCGTCTTGGACGGCTGAATGTAACCAGGGATCATATTGATACAGAGTGGGTATTTCAGAATGTCCTCAAGGGAATTACCTCGAATTGGGTGGTCAGCTCTCAGCACCAACATGAACTTATCAAAGCCAACTGGGCGTTCAGTCAGGGTTTTATTGACGTCCATAGGAAGATAGCTCACACCCCAACACATTCGGTTGGTCTCTAGAGACTGGACGCCGTTATCTAACCAAGGTGAGCATTGGAACGTCACTTGCGGCGCTTCTTTGGTCAGTTTTTTGATTAGTGGCACACCCACTGGGATCAACAGCGGGGAAGGCAACATGATTTGAACCTCCCCTCTTAAATCTTCCAACCCCCACTCATCATTGGGTATGTAAAGGTTATCTAGCTGCTCTAATAGCAGAGGCAACGTTTCGATAAGCTTCAAGCATTTTGGGGTAGGCTCAAGTCTTGCTTTATCTCTAACAAACAACTCGTCATCAAATTGTTCTCTGAGTTTACGAAGCATGACACTGATCGTCGGCTGACTTACGTTCAAGGCTTTGGCTGCACTCACCGTTTGACGAGTTTCATTAAGCACCAAAATGAGCCGCAGTAAGTTTAGGTCTTTGGTCATGCCCTACTCCAAATGATTTAGAAAAGTGGAAAGTACGCTGGCGAATACCCTTTTTTCATCGCTTCTACCATAGGTAATAGTTTGGGTAATGCGTGACAAAAAAACATCTCATACCCTTGGCACAAATGATTCATCGGACTGCCATCTTCGGTTGTTGCTATTCTGTTTTTAGGACAACCACCTTGGCAAAGTTCAACAAAATCACAACGTCGACAAGTGCTATTTAACTCATGATATTTGTTGGTGCCAAACGCTATTTGTTCTGGTGAGCTCGCCATAGTCGCAAGCTTATCACTGTTCATGGTGCCCAATTGATGATCTTGATACCCATAATGGTCACAACTGTAAACATTGCCGTCATGCTCAACCATTAATTGCTGCCCACAAGTCGCGCTGTGATGACACATTTGGCTTTGGTAACCCATCAACACCATTAAACAGTTTTCAAAAAACTGGATATACACTTTACCGACATCATTGGCGCTCCATGCATCAAACAAGTCGCAAAGAAATTGCCCCCATTGCTCTCCCGTTAACGACCAGTCGTGCCCTGTTCGCCTGTCCAACTCATGATCGATACAAGGCTGAAACTGCATGTAACCACTGCCATTTTCAACCAAAAACTGATAAATCGTTTTACCGTGTTTGTAGGTTTTATTGTTCACGACCGTTAACGTATTAAAATCAACATTGTGCTTCTTAAGGTAAGACACCCCACGCATTGTACGTTCAAAAGACGACTCGCCATTTTTGTCGATCCGAGCGATGTCATTCAGAATATTGGGGCCATCGATACTGATGCCCATCATAAAATTATGTTTAGCAAAGAAACTCGCCCAACGATCGTTAATCATGGTTCCATTGGTCTGCATCGTATTCACGACGCGCTTTTTCGCCGCTTTGCTTGCCTGCGCTTTCATCGCTGCTTCATAGAAATCAAGCCCTCTTAACATAGGCTCGCCACCATGCCAGATAAAGTCCACTTGCTGATCTTTCATTGGCTGCGCGTCGATATGAGCACCGACAATTTGCTTCATCATGTCCAAAGACATTGACGATCTTTTATCGCCATCTTGTCTATTGAGATAATAGCAGTAGCTACAATCCAGATTGCACTGAGCCCCTTCTGCTTTAATGAATAAGCTAAAAGGATAAGTAGATGTGTTCATATCGATTCCCGTACTTTTTTGCCAACATATCAACCGAAAATCAATCAAACAATAGCGCCTCACGCCCCCTACCTGCACACGTCGTAGAGTCGCTTCACTACCCTAAAACAATGTTAATTAAAACAAATGCTTGAGGGGAAAAATTAGACTATTAACATCCTTAATATCGGCTATTACACTCCTTAATCTCACTTGCTCATATGATAAATGCCTAATTCTGTTCCTACGATCTAAGGTGTTCCATGAGAAAGCTCCTCTATAAGAAAAGTGTACTGACCAGTTTAGTGTGTTCTTTATCCAGTATTATCGCGATGCCATCCCTTGCCCAACAATCTATTAATCCTGAAGAAGAGCTCGCTTACAACCTCGGTGTTCAAGCATTTATCTATGGTACAGGCCCATTAACCGTGGCAGCGGTTAGGCAAACGACCACATCTGTTGACGCGCCGATGGACAACGCCATGGCACCATTGAATGAGATGGGTAAAACACGCGTTCTATCCGGGCCTCAGGATAGAATTGTGCCTACCGTCAACAACGATACGCTCTACTCACAAGCTCACTACGATCTGGATTTATCAGGTCCAATGGTGATTGATATTCCTCGCACCGATAACCGTTATTACATTGTTCAGCTATTAGATGCTTACTCAGATTCGATTGAAGATCTGCACGTAAAGAATGTCGGCGACCAAGGTTCAAAAGTGCTTTTGGTTAACAAAGGGTGGGCTGGTGAAGTGCCAGAGGGGATTGATCGTGTCGTAGAGTCTCGCACTTCTATGGTTTGGTTAATTCAACGAACGGGCGTATTTGGCGAGCAAGATCTCGATGACGCACTGGTTACTCACGATAAATTCCTCAGCTACCCACTCGATCAACTCGGCGCAGAGCATGACATCGTAGAACTCAAAGCTTCGACAGGTCGCATCCCACCCATGGCGAGGCCTGAAGGGTTAGAGTGGTATTCATTGATTGACCGTGAGCTACGTAAAAACCCGATTCCAGAAGATGCTGCCATCGTTGATCAATTCCAACAAATTGGTATTGGAGGATCGGCCCCCTTTAACCCGAAAGCGCTAACTTCAGCACAGAAGAAAGGACTAATGCGCGCGATTGACTCTTCGCAACAGATCATTCAATACGCAGGTCGAAGCATCGGCGATGTCAATAACGGCTGGTCGATGATGTACGAGGGAGGTCGTTACGGAAATGATTATCTAAGCCGAGCGAGCATCAATATGCGTGCGGCAGGTTTGAATGTGCCAGAGCGAGCACTCTACCCAAATAGATACACGGACTCGAATGGCGAGCAGCTTTCGGGAGACAATCAATATCGAATGACCATGCCAGCTGATGCACCCGCTGATGCCTTTTGGTCATTGACTATGTACGATGCTGAAAACTTGTTCATGGTTGAGAACTTCATTCAACGCTACTCCATTTCAACCAATCGTAAGGATGAACTGAAATATGCAGAAGACGGCACCTTGCCAATATGCATTCAATACGTAAAACCGTCCGATCCAACATGTAACTGGCTACCAGCCCCTCAAGATGACTTCTATCTTCACATGCGCCTGTACGAGCCAACTCAGACCGTTCTCGACAATGAATATCCACTGCCACAAGTTGAAAAACTCTAGCCTCAATTTGGTTAATTACGTCGATTAATCCAACTAAGGCAATTAAGTCGATCAAGTCAATTGCCACGCTGCGCTTAGTATTCGCTCGTGGCAATTCGTTCTATCCCTAAATACATAACTCATACACTGAAAATAAGGTTCTATTCTTGAAAACACCTTTCATCACACTGTCTTTTTTAGTAACAGGGATAGTCAGCTCTCTTACTCACGCGGGAGGGTTAAATCTATCTCAGATTGCGACAACTAAAAGCGTTGGCACAGCAGGCACAGGAAACGTAACCGCGAACGATGCATCCGCAGTGATCACCAATGCTGCGGGGTTATCGGCCATTAAAGAGAGTGCTTGGATTCTCGGCGTTCAATACCTCGATGTCGAAACCACTTTTGTCCGTGACGATAACTCGGCTTCGACTACAGGAAGCAGCGCCGATGTTCTCCCTCACCTGTCTTACGCATCAAGGTTAAATGACCAATGGGTCGTCGGCGCAGCATTGCACGCAGCTGGCGGCACTGGCGTTGAATACTCACACGGCGTTGGCGCGCACCCTGCTTTATTGATCAAAGAAAATAGCATTTCGGCGCTCAACTTAACGTCGTCATTGTCATATCAGGTCAATAAACAACTGTCTCTTGGTGGTTCTTTGATATTGCAGCACACAGCGCTTGAAACTCAAGCTTCGAATGGTCGAGAGCTTCAAGGAGATAGCCTAGACCTAGGGTTTGGCCTGAGTCTCAATCACCACATCAGTGACAACACACAATTGGGTGTCAGTTATCAGGGCCAATTTGATCACGACCTTTCCCTTGATAACGCCAACGCTTTTGGAATTAGCTCTGAATTGACATGGGTTCGAAGCTTAAACTTAGGGTTGAAGCATTCATTAAATGAAGATTTAAACCTTCTACTCAGCTCCAACATGGAGACATGGCAAGATTATGATGACAAATATTCAACCACTTACTCTCTTGGGGTTGGTGTGGAATACGCATATGAGGATTGGTTGCTGTACAGCGGACTGAGCGGTGACACGAGCCCTGTAAGCAGTCAAAACAGAGATGTGTTACTCCCGCTCGATAAACAGTGGCGTATCGGATTCGGCGCTGAGAAGAAGATATCCAGTGACTTACATCTAGGGTTGAGCTACCAATACCAAGATTTGGGCCATGGTGAAATTAGTGCTGACTCAGGACTATTTCAGCCTTCTGGCAGCTATTCGACCAACAGAGTTCACTTCATCACTTTGTCTCTTCGCCATTAAAGCTAACTCTTAAGCGTTATTCACTTCTAGCTTCTAGCTTCTAGCTTCTAGCTTCTAGCTTCTAGCAGGAAACCGTACAAAAAAGGATTGGCTGTGGTAGCAATCCTTTTAAATTCATGAATATCATTCTGCCAACCAGAAAGGCTCGAACACCCTTTACGCTCATGGTAATTGTCGTTATTGTGATTCTCTACGTCATCACCACAAGGACTGTCTGAGAGTTATGAACAGCACGATTGAAACTATTCTGGGGCATCGCTCCATTCGTCAATATACAAATCAACCGATTGAAAAAGCACAACTTGATATAATTATTCAGGCTGGTCTCGCGGCTTCATCATCGAGCTTACTGCAGGCTGTTTCTATTGTGAGAGTGACAGACACAGAGAAGCGCAAGTTGCTAGCTGAATACGCAGGCAATCAAGCTTACGTTGAGAACGCGGCAGAATTTTTGGTGTTCTGTATCGACTATCAACGTCATGCTCAGATTAACCCTGAAGTAAAAACCGACTTTACCGAGCTGACTCTGATTGGCGCGGTAGATTCTGGCATCATGGCGCAAAACTGCATGCTGGCTGCTGAATCTCTTGGCTTAGGTGGCGTGTACATTGGTGGCTTGCGTAATAGTGCGCAGCTAGTCGATGAGCTACTGGAACTGCCACAACACACGGCAGTGCTATTTGGTATGTGTTTAGGTCACCCTGCGCAGCAACCTGAGATAAAACCTCGCCTTCCTGCTCACGTAGTAATGCACGAAAACCAATACCAGCCGCTAAGCCTAGATGAAATTGCCAGCTACGATGATTCGATGCAAAGCTACTACGCAAGCCGTTCAACCAATCAAAAGCAAAGCAGTTGGTCACAGCAGATAACTCAAAAGCTGTCTGGCGAATCTCGACCGCACATTTTGCCTTACTTAAACAGCAAGCAATTGACCAAGCGTTAAGCCGTTAAGAGCTTGCAACAAACCACAGCAAACCGCAGCACAAACAAAAATGTCAGCGTATTATGCGCTGACATTTTTTATTTCTACGGTGCTAACTCTTTTATAAGTATTTCTCAATCGGTAACAACTGTAAGAAGCCTGATTGCATGCGTTCCCACTTACCGGTTTCTGGTTCGCTGTCCCAACTTTGCTCGCCTGAATACCAATACACATCACCGTCTTCCAGTTCCAAGCGCCAACTGTTGTCGTCACTCATTGCTTGCTCAATGGTTTCTGCTAACGTTTCTGCAATCGCTTTGTTCTCGATGATCAAAACCGATTCAGTATTGAGATAGGTAGAGCGCAGGTTGAAGTTAAATGAGCCAATACTCGCGATGCTACGGTCAAACACCACTGACTTTGCATGCAAGCCATAGGCAGTCTCAGGCGCACATTTCGACACGTCTTGAGTCGAAGCTTCACATAGCTTTGATTCTGGTTTTAGCTCGAACAGGTCGATGCCATGTTCTAACATGTCGTAGCGTCGACCCGCGTAAGCTGAGTGATTAGTCACCAGATCATTAGACGCCATAGAGTTAGTTAGCGCTTGTATTTCAACGCCCTTATTATTCAATACCTGCCACTCTTCAAGCTGACCGTCATCGAATACAAGGTAAGCCGATTCCAACAAGATCTCTTGTTTCGATTCACTCGCTAACTTCCCTAGAAGAATCGCGGTCGCTTTTGGTTCATCAGTATTATCGGAGTCATCAGGGACGGGTTGATCGTAAACAAAACGCGCATTCACCCATGTCATCTCACCAATCACCTCTTTCAGTAAGCTATCAGCAGCCTTACGATCTAATGGCAATTCAGGGTAATTTTGATAATGCGGAACGACAATATTATCTATCTTTGAGAGATCAGGTTGTTCGTCATCACCCAACATATCGACTGGGTAAGACCAACGACTGTTCCAGTATTCAACAAAACTGGTTTGGATGGTGTTAACTACCGAGCCCATGACTAATACATCGCGGTCTCGGAAATTGATTTCATCAGAAAGGTCGAAGTATTCATCACCAATATTACGCCCGCCCACTACAGACAAAGTGCCATCTACGGTAAACGACTTATTGTGCATACGGCGATTTAAACGAGAAAAGTCACCGACAAAGCTCAACCATTTACTGAAGCCACGGCGTGTGGGTGTTGGATTGAAGATACGAATCTCGACGTTCGGGTGCACATCCAATGCCGACAGTAACCCTTCACGTTCGTTGAGGTTGATATCATCCAACATTACGCGCACCTTCACACCACGCTCAGCCGCGGCTAATAAACGGCTAGCGAGATAGCTGCCCGATTCGTCAGAGTTCCAGATGTAGTATTGAATATCGATGGTGTGTTCAGCCGATTCAACAAGTGCCAATCGCTGAGCCAATGCATCCCAACCAGATTCTTGTAAACGAACAGCAGTGGTTGCTTGCTCTAATACTTCAGGTTGATATTCACTGGCTAAAACCGACAAAGTGCTAGGTTCAGGAGAGGTTTTCGGTTCAGCTGGGTGGTCGATGCCTTCGGGTAATGAAGAGCAGCCGCCGAGAATAGCGACTAAAACTAAGGTTAAACTGATGCGTTGGAGCACAGGCATGTGTCTGACTTCCTTTTCACGGTAACGTCTTTAGAAACTGTCCCAACAGCTTTGCGATTAACAATCTGTTTAGGTCTATTCATTGATTATTACTGCTAAAACCTGAAATTTATAGGTAATTATCGAGTATAAATGAAACATCAGTACTCCATCGTGAGCAGCACATCACTAAACCACGCCCTGAAATCTTCACCTTTGTTCTGAAATTACCGCGATTTCAGCTGTTCGATGCCCAAGCAATAAAGGCTTAAAGGCTTTCTCACCATCCCAACAGTGATCTGAATTCTATCCGGGTTACAGCTCAGTGCTAGCGCGTAGCCATGCAGATAATCCACCAGCAAATGAAGGGCATTTTCGGTTTGTTCGGCAGTTAAATTCAAAGGGCTCAACACTGCTTCAAAGCGCTCACTAAACACCTCAACGGGCCCCAGAGATTTCATTGTCAGCAGGGTTTCTAACAGCCCACGATAATCATTCAATACAGATAAATAACTTACACTGAGTTGATAAAGATTCTCTTGCCACACTTGGTTTTGTTCGGGCTGCGCGACCTCTCTTACCAAAGAGACCGTAATCGATTCCAAGAGATCATTTTTGTTTTGGAAGTAATGGTATATGGCCATCGCATCCACGCCGAGCTCTGTCGCTAACCCTCTGATACTCGGGACTTTGCCGCCTTCGCGCATCATGCTTTTGGCCGTATCTAAGATCTTCTCTGCGCTGAGTTGGCTTGATCCACTCTTTGGTCGACCTCGCTTTTGATCCTTGACAGTCATACCGTCACCTCTTAAACTTTATTTCTACACTGTAGAATACTTTAATTTATTATCGTGTAGATGCCAAGTTTCTCATCGATATCGGAGTTAAAAATGTCAAATATTGTATTTATCGCAACCAGCCTTGACGGTTACATTGCAGACAAGCAAGGCGGCTTAGATTGGCTGCAAGCAATTCCAAATCCAGACGGTGACGACATGGGTTACAACGCTCATACCGATCGTATCGATGCACTGGTCATGGGACGAAATACAATGGACATGGTGTTGAGCTTTGGTATCGATTGGCCTTACAGCAAGCCCGTCTATGTACTGAGCAACACTTTAAATGAAGTGCCTCAAGAGCTTGAAGGTAAAGTATTTTTGATGAAGGGTGAGCTCACCCAGATCATCGAGGAATTGAACAAAAAAGGCATGAGAAACCTTTACATTGATGGTGGCGTCACCATTCAAAACTTCATGAAAGAAGACCTGATTGATGAGCTGATCATCTCGACCATTCCTGTCGTACTTGGTGGTGGGTCCCCGCTATTTGGTGACTTAGTGTCCCCTGTCGATTTTACGTTGAGAGACGTCACGACGTACCTTGATGAGATCGTGCAAACGCATTACTTACGTAAGCGCTAGAGCTGTTGTTCATCAAAGGGGCATGTAAGGATCAACACCGGAAACATTGTTCACGCTACATAACGTTTATCGTCCCTACACAAGCCTCCCCTATAGTAGTACCCTTTATCGTCTCTCATTCTTGATGGTATCTGGATCTTATGAAGCTTTTGGTCGATCGAACTAGTGAACAGTTTTTAGAAATCCTGCAAGAATCGGGAGACACGCTGACGGTTCAATTCATTAGCAATGAAGGCAATCGAAAAGGTAAACCGTTCCAAGATAGCTTGAGTGGATTATTCCTCACGGGGTGGAAGCCGCGCACCACTTCAACCGCCATCGGATTAGAACGCTTTAAGCAAGGCAAGCTTAAAGATCCCAAAGTGAGTTTCGCATTGCACCAACTCTATCCACTGGGTCGAGACGTAAAATTACCTTCCGGTGATATCGCTACAGTCGCAAGTTACGCCAATACTCATAGAGATGGTTACTATATGTTTGTGCGCCTCAACGATGAGTTAACACGACTCAAGATTACGCCCGATTGGGAACTGCAACCTTCCGCTCAAAGATTGGCTCTGCCATATTACCCAGCCCCAAGAACCAAGGAAGAGCTCGACAACATTGACGATTTTGATGCGTGGGCGGGCGGTTTTTAAACACTCTTTACCTACGCCTATCAGCACATAATCCCCAGGCTATTATCAATTTATTTTTGAAAATAATTCAAATGTGGCGCTGTTTATCGTTTCAAATATTCCTACTATTATTTATCCATCGATACAGACTGTAGCTCAATGAACAAAGAGTGGCGCTGTAAACACAGACAAATCACCATTTCGGTGAAAAGTAATATAGGTACGAACATGACTCAACTAACTATCGTCGCAAACATCGTCGCTAACGAAGACAAAATCGAATTGGTTAAAGCAGAGCTGCTAAAGCTGATTGATATTACTCGCGCTGAAGAAGGCTGCATCAACTACGACCTTCACCAAGACAATGAAAATCCAGCACATTTCACTTTCTACGAAAACTGGACGTCTCGCGAACTTTGGCAAGTACACATGGGCAATACTCACCTTGCTGAATACATGGCAGCAACCGAAGGCAGTGTTACGTCGTTTACACTTAACGAGATGACTAAGATCGCTTAAGTACAGTTCCAGTAGTCTGTTACTAGAAAGCACACTGACCAGCTATCGAATTCGATTTAAAAGCCCCGCGGCACGCCTAGGTTCGCGGGCTTTATCTATTTAATCTGATTATTACGCATTATCGATCGCTTTCAGTACTTTACATGGATTACCCACCGCAACCACATTAGCTGGGATGTCTTTGGTTACCACACTGCCCGCGCCAATCACACTGTTTTCGCCGATCGTGACACCTGGGCAGAGAATCACACCGCCACCCAACCAAACATTGTCGCCAACGTTAATCGGTGTGCCAAACTCTACGCCCTCTTCAACACGCCCTTTCACATCTAATGGGTGACCCGCTGTTAGAATCTGTACATTGGGCCCGAGCAACACATTGTCGCCAATGGTCACTTCTGCTACATCCAGAATCACGCAATTGAAGTTAGCGTAAAAGTTCTTACCCAGCTTGATGTTTGAGCCGTAATCACAACGGAACGGCGGCTCTAAGTGCGCGCTTTCGCAGCCGGGAATTAATTCTTGAGTAGCCGCTTTCCATTCAGGTGTGTCAGGAATACTGTTATTAAGTTTTTGAAGCACTTTTCGGCACTCAATTCGCGCCGAGTACAACTCTTCATCCCAAGCCTGATAAGGTTCGCCAGCTAGCATTTTTTGTTTTTCTGTTCTCACGTTACTTACCTGTTTTCACATAACTTATCTAGTTTCACATTACTGACCTGTTTTCACATAACTTAACTAGTGGTGGTCAATTCATACACCAAAAAACGCAATATCGCATATCTAGAACGGTCACAATAAGTTCGGTTTCTAACGGATTTCGAAGATGCGTAGCCAATCACAATTTGTAGGTAAAATATGAAACTCACTCACAGTTAATTGAGCCTAGACACGCTGAGCAACTGAGTCGCGAACCACTAAACTTCCAGTCGTACTCAAAGCTTTGGCTTGCTCAGTTTCACCGACAATTTGCAGGATCGCCTTTTGAGTCATTTGCTCCAATGGCACACTCACAGACGTGAGGCTTGGCGTTAAAAACGCCCCCACTTTGCTGTTATCAAAGCCGACGATAGAAACATCTTGAGGCAATGAGTACCCAAGTTCGGTTAACGCCTTAATCGCACCAATCGCCATGTCATCGTTTTCAGACAAGATAGCAGTGAACATTGCTTTGCTTTTTACCAAGGCTTGAACAGCGTGATAACCGCTCTCCATCGTCCAATCGCCTTGAACGGCTTTAGATTCATCCAATGCAATATCGTGCTTGGTTAGCACACCTTGATAGGCTTTATAACGCTGTTCATCGGTCGAAGACCCGGCTTTACCACGAATCACCGCAATGTCTGTATGGCCTTGCTCAATGATGTGTTCCACCATCAAACAGGCGCTCTGATAATGGTCTGTGGTAATGGCATGATTAGGCTTCGACGGCATTTCGCGGTTGATCACCAGAATCGGTGTGTCGGTGCTTTCGATGATCAGAGCGATATCGCTTTCGGTTAAACATTGCGGATAAATGATGATGCCAGCGCACTTCATATCGAGCAGAAAATTGATCGCCTTTCTTTCATCTTCAGCGCTGTGCTTACCATCAGTGATCACCAGTTGGTGATTCGACTTTTCGCTGTAAGAAGCGGCGTGATACATCAAAGAAGAGAAGTACGGGCCATTGAACAGCTCATTGGTAATTACGAACCCAATGAAGTTGGTCTTTTTGGTCGCCAATTGCTGAGCTAACAGGTTTGGCCGATAACCCGTCTCTTGTATCGCATCGAATACCTTTTTCACCACGTCTGGGCGCACGATGTTCTTGCCATTTAAGACACGAGAAACGGTCGACTTAGATACGCCTGCGCGGTTCGCGACATCAAGCATGGTTACCATTACTTCTTTTCCTTTATAAAAAATTAGTCGACATAGGCCGACTAATTCATTGCAAAATCACAGCTCACAGTTCGCATAACTGCGCTGGGGAATGCATTCTAAATAGTGGCACCGTTAGATGCAATCACGCCTTTGTACCACTCGAACGACTTCTTGCGCTTGCGCTCTAAAGAACCAGATTGATCGTTGTGCTTATCTACGTAAATGAATCCGTAGCGCTTTTTCATCTCACCGGTCGTGAACGACACCAAATCGATACAGCCCCAAGGGGTGTAACCCATGAGATCAACGCCATCAATTGCTACGGCTTTTTTCATCTCTTTGATGTGATCGCTAAGGTAAGCAATGCGGTAATCATCATTAATACTGCCATCTTCTTCAATAGTATCAACAGCGCCAAAACCATTCTCAACGATGAACAATGGCACTTCATAACGTTCATACAGAGACGCTAAACAGAAACGTAAACCAGTTGGATCAATTGGCCAGCCCCAATCACTAGACTGGATGAACGGGTTATCGACCGAGTTTTCATGACCGCCGTCCATCGCTTCTTCTGTAGATTGGTGAGAAGAAGAATCCAAGGTATTCGACATGTAGTAGCTAAAACCTAAGTAATCGGCCTTACCTTCTTTTAGGATCTGCTCATCTTCAGGTTGCATCTCGATGTTGAAGCCTTTGATTGCCCAGTCACGCTTAGCGTAATTTGGGTAATGACCACGCACCATTACATCCGAGAAGAAATAACGGTCACGCATCGCTTGTTGTGCCACCATGATGTCTTCAGGCTTTGAAGAGCGAGGGTAGAAAGGCACCATCGCACACATTGCGCCGATTTGAAGATCTGGATTGATCTCGTGACCTTTCTTAACCACCAACGCACTTGCCACAAACTGGTGATGAACCGCTTGATACATCGCTTCTTGCGGCTTTTCGCATTGTGGGAACTTCACGCCAGAGCATAACCAACCAAAGATATCTGCCGAAGTATTCATCTGGTTATTTATCTCATTGAACGTCATCCAGTACTTCACCTTGTGCTGGTAGCGTTCCATCACCGTGGTTGAATACTTAACAAAGAAATCGATCACTTTGCGGTTCATCCAGCCGCCGTATTCTTTGGCTAGGTGGTAAGGCATTTCAAAGTGGCTCAGTGTTACCACAGGCTGAATGTCGTATTTCAACAGCTCATCAAACAGATCATCGTAAAACGCTAAACCCGCTTCACACGGCTCGGTTTCATCACCATTTGGGAAAATACGCGTCCAAGCAATACTGGTTCGAAAGCATTTAAAGCCCATCTCTGCGAATAACTTAATGTCTTCTTTGTATCGATGGTAGAAATCAACAGCGACTTGGTTTGGGTAGTTTTCGCCATTAATCACACCATCGGTGATTCGACGTTGCACGCCATGAGCGCCCGCAGTTAATACATCAACAACACTTACACCCTTGCCATTCGCATCCCAGCCGCCTTCTAACTGATGCGCTGCAACCGCACCACCCCATAAAAAATCGTTCGGAAATTCGTTGTTCATACCATTACTCGCTACAAGTTATTCGCAAAAAAGATCAGGATTAAAGAGCTCACTGCAACTCTGAAACCGATTTCAATAAAAGTAAAGATACATCTTGAAACCGGTTTCAGCAATGCCTTTTTGATCTTCTGTTGATCTAAGTGAGATCTAAGGAAAGTAATCATGGTTGATGGATAACGTTCGAGAACGCCTACACAGAATGCAAAAAAAGCCAGTTCAATGACGATTGAGCTGGCTTTGTGTTGTTAGAGAAAAAAATAATCAGACTACGACAATGGCAACTGACGGATCATCTGCTGAACCTCATTACCATATTTTATTCGTTGTCGTGTCTCTTCTAATGCGTACATTTGCGTCTTCTTGGCTGCTGGGTTGGCACTTCGACCTTCCGTAACCATGGTATCAGCTGAAGACTTTTCTTCATCTAGTCGCCCAGGTATTGTTTTAACCGATGACCAACCTAAACCACCAATCGAGCGCGCCGTCATTATGCCTTGGTAGATGGTATAGCCTCGGGCGCCCACTTTGACTTGTCCGAGAAGAATCTTGGTAAATCCACCATGGATTGGAGGAGGCATATAGGTCATCGTTCTGCCACCCTGTGTCATTCTGGTCGCTATAACCTGCCCCTTAGAGCTGCCGATTCGCATCGCTGGGTTCGTTTTAGAGGCCCACGCAAGGTTGTATTCACCAGAAGGCCTAATCTTGTTCATCAAACGAGAACCAAGGCCGGGCTGAGTGACATCTTCCAATGCCCCACCTGCCCTTACCCAACGTAAGTTCTGAACCGACTTGTAGGCCGAATATCCGCCACTCACCACACCAATGATATCGAATGGAATCGTCGCAATATCAAGCTTATGAGAGATGTCACCATCATCGATAACCCCCGAAGCAATTTGTAGCGCACCACTAGTCATACCTGCAATACCACCGATAATACCCGCCGCCAATACTAAGCTAGAACCACCGGTTGGTGCCGCCAATGCAATACCCACAATACCCGCGATCACACCAAAAGCACCAAATAAGATCTTACTGATATTCAGGTGTCCGCTTGGGTCGGTGAAGTTAATCGGATCGTTATGGCAGTACACATAAGCATTGTGAACCCCCTCATTGAAAGGGGACAAACTGTCCGGTGCATTGAAGCGCATCAACTTCGGCTGGTAAACGCGATAGCCTTGACCTAAATGATAACCTTGTAGGACAGGATCCAACCACTCGCCATTAAAGCCAATTTCCGAATGAGAGATGGTCATCGACTGCGCCATCGCCAAACGAACCGAAGTAGGAAGCAGTGAGATACCACCAGCCACCGCTGCGGTTTGACCAATTTTAATCAGGAACTCACGTCGATTAAGTGGGGTAATAAATACCGAGTCTTTATTGTTCATTTGCATTCCCCGCTTGATCACGTTGCCCATATGGAGAGTAACGGTACATAGACCCTGTTTTACCCGACGTATTTGACGCGATTACCGAACCATTTTGATCCGTTGCCAACAGCGTGGTTTCCAAGTCCATCTCTGACCATTTAGGCACCCCTTCGTGATAGATATACTGAGTGAGTTTGCCATTTTCCTCGATCGAAGCGAGATCGCCCCATAGATAGTTAAAGTGACGAGATTCAGAAGCGGACTGTTGTGTAGATAGTCGGTCGTTGCTGTCATATTGATAGAGCCATTCGGCATTATCAGCTAACACACGCTGTAATCGGTCGAAATTGTCATATTCAAGAATTCGACCATCCGCATCTTCAATCATGTTGCCATTCAAGTCGTATTTCACTGTTACCTGACCGTCGAGTTGTGGATGGGAATGAGTAATACGAGTCAACTGGCAAGGGTCATCCGACTCATAAAAGTAACGAGCGAAATCCTCAGATTTAGTAGTCGCTGTGCGTTGCGTCAGCATGTTACCTAGCTCATTATAGCTCCAATCAATAGACGTCATAGGCTGAGACCAATCGCTCAGTGGGCCCGCGCCGAAGAACTCGACTTTAGTCAACTGAGAAAGGTCATCATAGGTATAGATTTCCGTCAGATTACCTAAAGTTGCACACTCCTTTTGACGAGAATTAAGCAGCCCTAACGCGTTATATTCTTGTGATTGCTCAAAGATATAATTATCGTTCAAGGCTATAGCTCGGTTGACTTCGCGACTATACTCATCCCATTCGAGTTCAGTGACTTGGGTTTGACTACCCGATATCAGTGTCTCTAATATCACTCGATCAAACTCATCATATTCGTAGTAAACCGTTGTTGAATTTGAACTCAATTTCACTAATCGTCCGAGTTCATCGTAACCATACTGGCGAGTGTCCGTGTCACTATCAATTGCAGCGATAACCCCACCATCGGAGTAGCTGTAGTAACGAGACTGACCATCATTCACCTCGGCGTCAGGCAAGCCTTTAGTCGAGTAGGTAATGGTACTTTGATTACCTTCACTGTCCTGACTCCCTGTCGGTAAGCCGGATATTGGATCATGACTGTAACTAGAAGCCTGCCCATCAGACGACTTAGCACTTAGCACACCCAATTGGTTATCGCGAGTAAATAGCCTTGTTGGAGCTGCCATGCTGGTTTCAGTTTCTGGGATATTGCTGCTATCCGCGTAAGTCCACGCCAATGAAGCTTGGGGACTCGCTCCTCTGCGCAGGGATCGCGGCCGTCCCAATCCATCAATATCACGTTGCCCTAAAGTCACCCCACTAATTTTCAGGTCTACAACTTGTGACTGATCGGTATGTTCAGCGTAAGTGATATCTTGATCGACACCGTTCGCTTGAGTCATGCGAATAACACGATCAAAACGGTCGTAATGGTAATGCTTGGATCGAGCGAGAGGATTCGTTTCTTTAATCAATCTTCCCCATGAGTCGTACTCATAATTCCAACTGTTGATGCCTTGCTCTTTTTTCTCTTCTAGCCCCCAGCTATTCAGAGAACTGACTGTCATAGTCAAGCCTTCAATACCTTGAGTTTTCTTACGTGAGGCGAGGTTATTGAACTCGACACGACGTTTTCCATTCGCTAACAAAGTCGCTTTAACCTGATCCCACTCATCGTATTCATAGCTTTCTGTTAACACCACAGGCGCCGCTCTGGAATTGCGATCAGGCAGCACATCGTAGGTACTCTTGCTTTGGAGTCTGCCCAACGCATCGTACATTTTTGACCACACTACTGAGCTGCCGATCTTCGCCTCTAGTTCGCGTCCTTGACCATCCCAGCTTTGTTCGCACACATTGCCTTTGCAGTCGGTTAACAACAGAGTTTGTCTGCTCAAACCAGTATCAACAATGTATTGATACGAACGGGCAGCACTTCCTTCAATCCGTTCTTCAGTAGTTCTACGAAGCGAATCATAAGTGAATGCACAGCTGACTCCGTCTGAGTCGACATGACGCGCGAGTTCTCCAATATCAAGGTAGTGCCCAACCGCAAGATTGGTTTTCATATTGTCGTGACAAGTCAGCTCTTCGTGTTCTTCCAGGACATCGTTATCCAACTCATAGCGATAGTTAGAAATAGCAGAGTACGTGCCGTTAGGATGAAGAATGTCATTTTGGACTGAAGCCAATCGGCCGAAAGAGTACGTCTCACCAGTATCAGTTTGATAAGCGTAATGGCTTCTATAACGTTGCACGTCTTCTTCCAAGCTCAGAACCACGTCACGATGGCCATTCAGCCCCTCAATAGACGCATACTGATAAGACAGCGTTCGCTGCTCTGAACCGTTATTTAAGGCGCGTGATTTTACAAAATTCACCATACCCGTTGGCGATGCGGGGCAACCTGCTTCACCATTTTTTGCGTAATATTCGTAACGTTCTGCGATATTATTCTCATCAACGAACTTAAGCATGTTGCCATATTCGTCGTAGCCCCATAATCGACTTTGAGCTTGACTATCTGCCCCTGAGAACCAGATTTGTTCCTCTTTGCTGATCAGTGAATACTGAGCGGGTTGAGCGGAAAACTGTTGATTATCAATCGCTGGATATTCCAGCCTTTTCAAATGAACAAGGTTTCCGTTAACCTGCCGGGCTTCTTCAACGAGTAGATGAAATTGATTATATGTTTGCGCTGTTACAACGGTGCCATTTTCGATTTTTTGGACGCGATAAGTATATTCGTAACCACGCTCAAGCAGGTTATCAAGCCCTTCACTTAATTCACCACCACGTACACCATAACCCATGAAATTGCGGCTATCTGTACCAACACTGTCGTAGGTTGTGGTAATAACTGGCGAATTAAGGGTAAGGACATCGTGTGCAGTAACCGCTGGTAAGTAAGTCATTGAGTTGACTCGAATACCATCAGCTTTATATCTCAAACGCTCGGTCAAACCACAAGGGTGATTTACTTCATTGATTAGCGTATATGAACCAATGCTTTCATAACCGAAACTATAGCTACCTGCTTGTTCTGGTAAATTGCATTTGACGAGCTTGTTATTGCTAAGAGTAAGACTGAAGTAAGCTTCATGGGTACTACCAATATTAGTAAAAATATTAACGCGCCCTACCGAAATATATTCGACCCACAGCAGTGCGTTCTGTTTGGTTGTTCTGTCATCCCAAATTTTATCTAGGCGCTTATTTTGTCCCACGTTGAGCCAAAAAAAGTAGAGAGCATGACCATTGCTTTGGGTGATCTTAATGATGTCGCCATCTTTATCTAAAAGATCAGTACGGCCATTTTTATACGTGATTTCATAACCATTCGCGCTAGACGATACCGAAAAATCGAGTAGCTTTTTGTAGCGAATACTCATTTCGATATTGGCATTTAATTCAGCACGGTAGGATTGTCCATTTGCAAGATAGAGCTGTTGGTTCTCGATGTCGTATCTTGGAAGATTCAATTTCCAGCCTTTACCGAAACCAAGGTTGTCTGTCGAGTAAGGTGAGAATTGAATGGATATATCCAGATTTGGTCCCTTAAGCCAATTACCAATAAGAGAGCCAAGTAAGATTTGATATGAATAGCTTCTGGTTCTTTGGTCTACGCCTCCCGAACAAAAGCTATCAAAGTTAAAAGCGTTTGAAGTCCAATTAGACATAAATTTCCCCTAAAGTGAATGAGTTAGCCCAAATGGTTGGGCTAACTCTGTTTTATCCGAATGTTACTGGCTAACCAGGTTCCAATGGGTGTAATCCCATTTCTGGCCGCCACCGGTAAATTCACTTTGAGGATAAATAAGCTTTAGTGGTCCCTTATTTCCGTATTGGTCAAATACAGTAAATCGGTACTCTTTTTGAGAATCATTGTTCGATGTCCCGCTATTTGAATAAAGCAATTGGCTTAGAGTCACTGATCTTAGTTGCTGGTTAACTCGCCATACCGCCGTGCGACCTTCGCCAGCGGCGCTATTCCAAACATATTCATCAGATACATTACGCTCTGAACCTGGAGCGAACACATAACCTTTCACTGAACGAAAACCATTAGTGCAATCTGAATAACAACCTAACCACTCATCGTTTAGGAACACCTTATCGCTGTCCGACTCGTCGAAGTTATCCATAGCAACCTCGACCAGTTTCACTGAAGTATCTTTGGGCGTCACATAGAAGTTATACATCTCAGCTTTGTCGAAATAGAACCCATCAGCATTACTTTCTTCCCATACCTTGTCACCTTCTCCAATCTCTGAAAAGTCAGCAGCACTATAGGACTTAGGCTGTACGCTTTGATAGAAGGCACTTGATTCATTTGGATAAGCGCAGCTGTCGTAATAGTTATTGTCATACTGGCTACCAGTATTAAATTTAACTTTCATACAAACTTCGCGATGCTGAGCGATTTCGTTACTGTAAACCCAAGCGGTTAATTTGGTATCAGATGATGAAACACGAGACGTTTGTAGGCCTTTAGAATACCGATAATTGCTGCCCATTTGATGAGAATAGTCATTTGGGTTCAATGTATACCCCCAGCAATCTCTTCCGTAGGTACAGTCTTTATTTTTGCCTAACTCTTGTTCACTATTCTTAAGGTAAAAAGATATCGCACCTTCTAAGTCACTCTTAGGTACTGTTACTGGTCTGCCGTAACTATCAGCGAAGGAAACTGACACACTAAGTTTGGACTGCATTCTTCCATTGCCATAAAAAGGCATAGGTACGCCGTTGCTTTCATTATGATCAGCCGTTAAGTCATCGGCCACCACATGATAATCACTATTAATTCCTGCAAAACTTGCACTAGAAAAAAAACACGCTGACATTGCTAGTAACAATGATTTATTCATCGACAACTTCATAGTATTAACTCTACATATTATTAGGTAAGAAATTAAAGAAAAGACAATGATATCTCTGGGTATAACAACTTTGTTGATAGTTAAATTCACCCTAGGGTCTTTGCCCTATTTTAAAATTCACACTATCAACGATTACAAGTGACATTATCCATTCTGATAACCATTGCTTACACGCCATTTAATTGATTAAACAGACAGCGCTAATTTAATTAATCAATTCATCAATGTAAAATTTAAAAGTCTTCTTAGCGCTAGCCAAGCCATAAAATCTAATGAAAAACTATACCCATAAAAAACAATAACTTAAAATTTCACATGTAACATTATTTCAAATTCATTCATGCAATAGCCACACTCAGAATCGAGAGGGAATTACTTTTTATAAAAATAAGCCTGTTTATTTGTGGTGACTCGCATCGTTACACCACCTTACTGTTAATACTATCAGCGCTTTTACATTGTTTTTATATTAAGAAGAACTATTAGAGATAATTAACCTTACCAATAAAATGGTAATATTCATTATTCAGCTTATATCCTCAGATATCTACCGCGTTCGTTAAATACGTCAAAATATAAAAACCACCATGAAATCACTACTGCGTTCAATTATTAACCGACAAGATGATAATTTATATGCTTTTATCTAATTTCTATTAATATAATTAATGAAAAGTTAATGAGTTCTTATTAATGCTCTCTCTCAATATTTTGAAAACTCTGTTTGCCCCCTCTACCAAGATAGACTTCACACTCTAGAAAGCGAGTCTCTGTTCTACGTTGGAACTCGGCTTAGTGGCCACGTTAGGCACAACGATTGCTGCTATCTGCGTAAGGAAAATGGCGAATGTGGAATAGAAGGTCGTAGTGCTAGCTTATCAAGTCATATTCGTGGGGGGTGTTGCGCTGATTCCGCCGCTTATCGAGTGGCAATGGCCGACGTGGTATGAGTTGGTGCTGTTAGTGTTGGTCGGTGTTATTTCTTCTATCGGCCAATGGTTTGGTGTCAACGCTTACAAATGGAGAGAAGCGAACATGGTTTCGAATGTTGAGTTCTCACAGATAATCTACTCATGATTCTTGGTTACTATTGTTTGCCGAGTTGCCAAACACCATAACGCTGATTGGCGCCGCGGTGATTGTTTTCAATGCCATTATGCCTTTTATAATCCAACTCAAGAAAGGTCAATAATTCACGGCTCCATTTGCCCCTACCAATTCGATAGGGACGAAGGCATCCCAACATCAATGTTGCTCAAAATACTGATCATGCTGTGATTTACCAGATTGGTTTTGAGTTCTTGGGTAGAACTGAACGAGCGTTTGATCAGCTAAAGTGAGATGAATCCAGCCCTCTTTGACTCTCAACCAATTGGTGCCGTTGGTCTCATAGACGGAAGGAAAATTGCCCCAGCCTGACTCTGATACCTGCAACTCTTGAAAGCGGTCTATCGGCGTTAGCTTATTGCTGGCAAAATCTGCGTCGGCATAGACTGATAAAGGCTCAATGGCATCGTTTGGCTTAAACGTGTAACAGCTCACTGCGGCTGAAGTGCGATCAAACCATTGGTAGGGTTGTGCGCCTGTTAAATCATAGACCGTACAGTCGTTAAATTTAATGGCCCACTCTTGGCGATTCACAAAACCTAGGTAACCTATAGGTTCTTGTGAGAATGGATCACCCCCTAAGACAGTATCAGAAACCGAGCATCCCATAAGCCCAAGGCTAAAAATAAAACTCAACATGCGCTGCATATAAACGTCCTGTGTTTAGTGGGAGTGAGGGTCAGCAAGCCCCTACACATCTTAGTATCCTAACATCTTATGATGCTATCAGGCTTGCGTTGATGCGAGAGCTCAATAATCGACGTCTATCCCAGCTAATCTAGCAACTCGATACCAACTAAACCCTAAATAAAAACATCACTGATAGTGATACCTGAAATCATCACGGCTCTATTTTTAGACCCCTTAATCACATGCATAATGTTCACAAGTTAATCAAACCTTGAGAGCATCCATGAAAAAAACCACCCTAATTACCCTTATGGCATTCGCTTCTTCAGGCCTTATTGCCGCTGAAGTAACAAAAGAAAACTACGTTGAAGCAGAAACGGACTGGTACTTTTCTGGCGTACAAAACAATGCGGGGGTAAACAAATGGATGCACGACGCCCCAGTAAGTATTGATAATCAGCAAGTCATTCGATCAAACCGAGATGTGGTGTACTCGATTGCAATTGTCGACGTATCACAAGGCGCTACCTTTACTGTTCCAAACTCAGAGCATTACCAAATTATCCACCTGATGGATGAACAACACCTATCGCACCAGGTCGTGTCTCGTGGTGAATCACTAACTATCAATGCTGATGATATCAATGGTGAGTATGTTTACCTGCTCGCGCGCACCAAAATTTCAGGTGATGACACCGCCGAACGTCAAGCTCAGTTACAGATCGAGGCTAATTCATCGCGCCCTTATCAAGGAAAAGGCTATTCAGAAGCTGACGTACAAACACTACGCAATCAGCTAGTCAATGAGTTTGTGAAAGGCGAAGTGAAGATCATAGAACACATGTCTTTTGTGAAAGAGATTGAGCAAGCGGACCCAACCTCATATATCTACGCGACAGCTGTCGGTTATGGAGGTCTGCCATCATACGAAGCTCAATACTTACCATACGTGGTGGGTGGTGGTTCAGATAAAGCGTGTCAAACCTTCAACATGCCCAAGCCAGATCTTGATTATGCAAATGGCGGTTTCTTCTCACTCACCACTTACGATACTGCTGGTTGGATTGTAGAAGATAATTTCTACATCGGACACGAAGATATGAAAGACAACGGCGACACCTTTGAGATCGCATTTAACTGCCCGAAGTTGTCGCATTCAATCGATGTAACAGAAGGCTGGACCGGAGTATGGCGCTTCTACAAACCAAGTAACGAAATGGAATTCATCGAATTTATCGACAGTATTCGTTCTGTCAGCGTTCAGTAATCTGACGCTTCGAAGTCACTGAATTTAACAAGGAGGGCTCCCCTTGTTTCAAACGAATCCATTTTTGCAAAGATATTCATAAGGTAACACATGAAAAAGACTCTTCTGGCAGCACTTATCACCATGACTAGCTTTTCTGCATTCGCAGGCACTTCATGACCAACATGGCAAAACGTGAAGGTATCAATGGCATCTTCCACTTTACTACCTTAGCTAAAGCCGAAGATCGTTGGGGCTTTTTAATGCGTGCCTATGGCGCTGACGTTCAGGCATTCAAACAATACAACATGCCAGAAATAGAGCCAGCAAGCTAAGGGCTGACTTTACCGCGAACGGTTAGCATAGACTTTAAAGCTTCAGGTCAGGCTATAAAGCTCAAGGTCTGAATTTAACACCAAAGTCAGGCTTTAAATAAATAGCTTAAAACCATACTATAAACCTTCTACCTCAGTAGAAGGTTTTTTTGTTTCTAAAACAAGCCACCCCACAGGAGCATGTATGGATTACAACCTGATCAAAGTATTTGTTGCATTAAGTCAGACTCGCTCACTCACCAAGGCCGCAGAAGCCATTGGCATGACCCAACCCGGTATTAGCATGGCATTAAAAAAGCTAAAATCGGAGGTTGGCTATGAACTCTATATACGCAAAGGTCGTGGAGTGGAACTGACAGCCGAAGGGCTTTGGCTAGCAGAGCGATTTACTCACGCCGAGCAACTTCTCGACGTAACAGGTAATGCCGCGAAACCGGTAATCCACTGCACCGAGTCCCTGTTATACCTATTAGAATACAAGATCTCAGGTCACTTTATTGAGTCTCCTCTGAGCGATGAGCAGCTCATTGATGATTTGACATCAAGAAAGGTCCACCTAGTCATCGATCATCTTCCAAGGCAATCTAGCGCCTTAATTTCCGAGCCTGTCCATCAAGAAAGAATGGTCGTTATCTGTAACGAAAACCATCCTCGCATCCAAGATCAACTGTCCGCACAAGACTACTTAGCCGAGCAACACGTAGCAATAAAGATGAAGCGCCAAAGTATGTCTGCCTTCGATTACTTACTGGTAGGGCAGCCACAACAACGTGACGTGGTTGTAGAGACGAGTTCTATCGCCAGTATGATGTTATTAGTTGCAGAAAGTGATCGACTAGGCAGCACATCAGAAAGCATGTATCAAAGGTGGGGAAAGCGACTTGGCCTCAAATCGTTTGAATTTCCATTCGAGTTTACCTCTGTAGACTACCACCTCACTTATCACCGTCGCTATCTCAATGATGCAACCCATAAGCAGTTGCGAGAACAAGTGAAACACTGCTTCGAGATGAATAACTAAAAGCTAACTGTACTCTTCTCAATCAAACCAGTGAAAACCCGCCATCGATGTCTCGATCAAATCTAACAGCCACTTGTACTTAGCAGAGTACTGATTAAACCACTACACACTCAATAAAGAGCAATGCAACAGGTGCTCATTGCTCTTTTAATATAACGAATTAGCAGGTTTGCTTTGTTCTCCCTATCAAGCCGTAAGTTCCAAGCGATTTCCATCAGGATCGAGTATACAGCTCTCATAATAGCCATCACCTGTTCTTCTTGGACCATCTAAGCGCTCATAACCGTCTTGAATCAAGCGGCTTGTTAACTCATCGACCGCTTGTTCCGACCCCAATGAGATGGCCATATGAATGAAACCGGTAAATTGATCATAGATATCATCTTTCGATTCAGGAACCGAATCCATTTCCATGATTTCTAATCGGCTACCACTCTCGAAAGAGAGGAAGTAGGAAGAGAAGCCTTTAGTTGGGTTGCGATATTTCTGGTTAGACGCCGCACCAAAGTAATCTTCATAAAACCGCTTAAGTACTTCGAGCTGTTTTGTCCATATTGCGATGTGTTCAATCTTCATTTTGTTCACCTAAGTTTGATGTCTAACACTAGATTACTCATCAAATCAGGATCAATAAACAGAACGAAATTCATCGAATGTGTTCCTGTTTAACGGTCAGTTGAGTTATCAAAATAACAACAAGTAGCTGAACAGTATTAACATCTAAGTTTGTGTAATAGTTATCTTTCCTCCATAGTCAGTGTTTTACACATTCTGAGATATAAGCCGTGAACTTTATAAAACTAATAACTCTCGCTGCGATATGGGGCGGTTCGTTTCTGTTCATGAGAATTGCCGCTAATCCGCTGGGCCCTGCGGTGCTGATTGAAGCGCGAGTTCTGTGCGCTGCCGTCACTCTACTCTTGGTTTCTTTTTATCTGAAAAGGAAGCTTTCTTTTAATGCCCATGCGAAACACTTTTTCATTCTTGGCTTGTTTAATACTGCACTTCCCTTTTTGTTTTTCGCTTATGCAGCGCAAACACTGAACGCCTCGACACTGGCTATCTTGAACTCTACCGCGCCAATATGGGCGGCGATCATTGGTGCGATATGGACAAAAACAACACTCGATGCAAGAGTTCTATTAGGGCTAGGGATTGGGGTAACGGGAGTTGGCGTGTTAGTTGGTTGGGATGCGATGAACATTGGCCGTGAGGCTGTGCTTCCTATCTTTGCGGCGGTGATGGCGGCCTTTAGTTACGGAATAGCGTCGAACTATACCAAACAAGCACCCAAAGTTGAGGCTTTCAACAATGCTCATGGCAGCATGTGGGCGGCGGTATTAATCGTGTTGCCGTTTGTCTTCTTTATGCCGATGAGAGAGGCTCCGGATCTAACCATCACCACATCGGTGATCTTATTAGGCGCCGTATGTACTGGGCTTGCTTACTTGCTTTACTTCAATCTCGTTTCTGAATTGGGTGCGCCTTCGGCTCTGTCTGTCACCTTTTTAATTCCAGTGTTTGGCATCTTGTGGGGCAACCTTTTCCTAGACGAAGCGATTGGCCTTAACACCATTTTCGGTTCGGTTCTTGTTATTACCGGCACCATGTTAGTGACCGGTATGACGCCTTCTAAGATAATAGAGAGCGTCAAACAAAAACGAGCAGCAAGAGCGGCTCGTTAGTCGGCCATGTATTGTTGAATCCTGTTTCTTAACCACTGATGAGCAGGATTCAAATCGGTTCTCTTATGCCAAATCATATACTGCTTCATGGGCAAGACCTCAAACGGCTGGTCGAGAACTTGCAATTGGAATCGCTCCGCAAACTGATTAGCAAAATCACGAGACGTACTACCAACACAATCAGAGCCAGAGACCAACACACACATCGTCATCAATGAATCACATTCGGAGCTGACTTTTCGCTGTTGTATCGGGCTTTTCGTAAAGTAATCTGCGGTATAAAGGCGAGAACGACGCATTCTGAAGGTGATGTGTTTCTCATGATAATACTGCTCTTCCGTCACCGATCCATCAATCCTTGGGTGCCCTTGCTTGGCGATCAATACGAGCTCATCTTCGATCACTTGCTGGTTCATATAACCATTCACTTGTGGATAGTGAATATCGATCGCTAAGTCGGCTTGCTGCATGCTCAAACTCTGCAGCAGATCTTCTTCATTGCTTGGCACCATATTGAATTCAATCGAGATGTTACCAAGCGTATCGTCCTTTTCCACAAGGGGCTGAAGCTTGGTTAAACCGATCTCGTTGACCAAAATTCGAAACACATGATGCTGCTGATTATCGAATTGCTTCAAGGTACTAACAGCGCTGGTGATTCCCTCGAGTGCAGGTTCCACTCGGCTTGCTAGTTGAACCGCAGCATTGGTTGGAATGATCCCTCGCCCTTCACGAATAAAAAGATCAGTATCAAGCTGAGATTGGAGTCGCTTCAAAGCTCCACTTACCCCGGGTTGAGTCATACCAAGCGATTCTGATGCAAGCGTGATCGACTTTAATCGATACACTTCTAAGAACACGCTCAATAGATTTAAATCCAACTTTTCCACGTCGCTCACCGTTACTCTCCCTGTCAATGTGGTCTTAATCAATCATAGGTCAGGATTCGTCTTCGTTCCCCAACCATTGCATGACTCAATACATAGCCAATCGTGATGTATTAAATAAAGCTTACTTTATTTTTTACTATATGTCTTATTCCTATAATCGCCTCAACGAAACAAAATTCTGAAATGAAGAGGCTCTTATGACAACTTCTCGCACGTTCAAAAATGCATCACTATTCCTAGCTATCTCGCTGGCATTCCCTGCGATTGCAGCTAACCATGACCACGCACACTTCAGCGAAATTGGCGACCAAGGTGGCAAAAGCGCAACCGAGATGACCACTAAAGCAAACCAAGAGTTCGCAAAAACACTTAACTTTGCCGACACTCGCGCTTTCGACAATAACAATAAAGGTCTTGTTGCTAGCTTTGATCAAGAGACGGGTGACATCATTCGTAATAGCTTTAACTTCATCGATCCAAGTGTAACGAATGCAGACCAAGCACCAGATTCGGTAAACCCTTCACTGTGGCGCCAAGCGGTATTGAACCAAGCGGCGGAAGGTTTATATGAAGTTGTTCCGGGTAAAGTTTACCAAGTTCGAGGCGCGGATTTAGCGTCTATCTCTTTCATTCGTAGTGACAACGGTTGGATCGCCTACGACGTTCTTCTTACCAAAGAATCAGCCGCCAAATCACTCGAATTCTTCAAGAACAATGTGCCTGATGGCGGTGAACTGCCAGTCGTTGCAATGATTTACTCTCACTCGCACGCTGATCACTTTGGTGGCGCAAGAGCAATCAAAGACGCGTACCCAGATGTAAAAGTGTACGGTTCGAAAAACATCACTAAAGAAATCGTCGACGAAAACGTATTAGCAGGTAATGCGATGTCTCGTCGTACTGCTTATCAATATGGCGCAACCCTGAACCGACACGAACACGGTATTGTTGATGCGGCACTGTCTAAAGGCCTATCAACCGGTAGCATTACTTACGTCCTGCCAGACTACGAACTGAACCATAACGAAGAAATTGAAACTCTGGTTATCGACGGCCTAGAAATGCAATTCATGGATGCTTCAGGTACCGAAGCGGCATCTGAAATGGTGACCTACATTCCAAGCATGAAAGCACTTTGGACTGGCGAACTGACCTACCAAGGCATGCATAACCTATACACACTTCGCGGTGCAAAAGTACGTGATGGTTTGAAGTGGTCGAAAAAAATCAACGAGATGTTAGTCACTTGGGGCGAAGAAACAGAGGTGCTATTTGCGTCTCACTCAGCCCCAATCTGGGGTGAACAAGAGATTTCTGATTACCTAAAAATGCAGCGCGATGCTTACGGTTTTACTCATAACCAAACGCTTCGTTTAGCCAATAACGGTGTGGTTCTACAAGATATCGGTGACGAGATTTACAAGGTAATGCCAGACAGCATTCAACAGTCTTGGCACACCAATGGTTACCACGGTACTTACTCTCACAACGCTCGCGCTGTGTACAACATGTATCTTGGTTACTTCGACATGAACCCAGCTAACCTAAACCCATTACCAATCGAGCCAGAATCGGTGAAGTTTGTTGAGTACATGGGCGGCAGCGATGCTGTAATTGAGAAAGCGCAACAAGATTTCCAAGAAGGCGAATATCGCTTCGTTGCAACAGCACTGAATAAAGTGATTCAAGCTGAGCCAGAGAACAAAGTTGCACGTGGCTTATTGGCAGATACTTACGAGCAGCTGGGTTATCAATCAGAAGGTGCAGGTTGGAGAAACATCTACCTAACGGGCGCTCAAGAACTTCGTATTGGCACACAACCGGGCGCACCAAAAACTGCATCTCCGGATGTGTTGGCTAACATGACCATTGAGAACTTGTTGGATTACTTAGCGGTAAAAGTGGATTCATTGAAGGCTCAAAACACGCCATTTACGATGAACATTCAATTACCTGATGTAAAAGAGTTCTACTACGTTGAAATGTCTAACGGCAACCTGAACAACATCCAAGTATCAGAGCTGCAAGATGCGGATACCACACTGATCATCAATAAGTCTGACGTGTCTGATATCGTGCTGAAGAAAACAAGCCTTGGAAAACTGCTAGAAGATGGCCAAGCGGGCGTGAAAGGTGACAAATCATCACTTAACAAACTGCTGTCTTCATTGACTGAAGCTGATACCTCTTTTGAGATTGTTCCTCGTCCAAACAAAGGCGAAGAAGTAGACGCTGAGTTGTACCAAGATTCACACGAGCACGCTCACTAGATAGCTCTAAGGTAAAATAATCACAACGTCAAACTGGCCTAAATAGGCTGAAACAAGGCTAATACGACCAAGCCTCAACCATTAAACTGGTTGAGGCTTTTTTGATTTTAGCTTTATTCGATATCAAGAAAATAAATGAGAAACCCCACTCACAGCACTCAAAAAGCATTGAGTAAATCTTCTTATCAAGCCCAGAAAAACAGTACTGTGTTTGTTAAACCACACCCTTGTTTCACGGTTTATCAATCGCAATACACATCCGTACTTTCTATATCTCAGCATGTGAAGTAGTAGAAACTTTGTGCAATCAAACTTTGTTATAAAAGTTGTCCGGACTCTTTATTCAAGGAAGGAAGATGCGAAAAAAGATCATGATTACAGGTGCGACAGATGGTATCGGTTTAGAGACCGCGAAAATGTTAGCCCAACAAGGGCATCACATCCTTATCCATGGACGTAACCCAACAAAACTCAGCAAAGTAGAAACCGGCCTTTCTCGATTATCCAAGGATGCGATTATCGAAAGTTATGTTGCTGATCTCTCTTCTCTTTCTGAAGTTGAAGCCCTCGCCAACCAAATAAAGTCGAAGCATGAAGAGCTCGATGTACTCATTAACAACGCTGGCGTCTACAAGGTTTCCGAGATCACCACCAAAGACAATCTCGATGTCCGCTTTACCGTCAACACCATTGCCCCTTATTTACTGACTCAAAAGCTGCTACCACTTTTTGATGCCAACGGTCGCATCGTCAATCTATCTTCAGCCGCTCAGTCATCGGTCGATCTCGGGGCGATAGTCAGCCCAAACCCTGACACTTTAGATGGCCCTATCTACGCACAAAGTAAGTTGGCGTTAACGATGTGGTCAATCCATCTTGCGCACCAATTAGGAGATCAAGGGCCCCTAATCATTCCCGTTAATCCGGCCTCATTTCTTGGCAGTAAATTGGTTAAAGATGCGTATGGTTTGGAAGGCAATGACTTAGGGATTGGTGCTGATATCTTGTGCAGAGCGGCACTGTCGGAAGAATTTTCTGATGCCTCAGGACGGTACTTTGATAATGATTCGGGATTATTCAAAGACCCTCATGCAGATGCATTAGATACGGAGAAAAATCAAAAGCTGGTGACAACTCTCGACCAGTTACTGGCAGAACAGCTCGAGCTGAAATCCCACTCTCGCTAGCCAGATACAATACAAGGAGTGCTCCATATTTAGGGGCACCAAAAACCCAAAACTGTCTGATGTCGTGACGAGAGAGCTTCAACTATTATTTCGATAGCATTGAAATGGTTCCTCTCCCAACAAATTGGCATAGCGTTAGCGAAATAGCGACATTACGCGTATTTGATGAAAGCTTGGCTTAACTGCTGAAAAAGTGAATCTACGTTGGGCAGGGGCGTCACATGAGCAGACAACGGAGTATGAACGTACGGATCTACCACGGTTGGGTTGCCGCAAATTTGATTATAAAAATTTACGGGCGCAACGATGTTTTCTAAGTCGACATCTAACAAGATACAGGCTTGTGAAAGTACAATTTGGCCGCCTCCTCGTTTCAACAAAACACGCTGAGCAGTACCCACTATTTTTTGTTTATTGATATTGAGGTTGTACTCACCATCACAATAAGAACCGGGGGTTGCGTGTACATCCACATCGATGTCCAGTTCTTTAAAAAACTGGGTTAAGACATCGCATAAATGTCGATACGCTTTTTGGATATTGTAGGCTTCATCACGAGGCCAATGGTAAATGTGCGATAGGTTAATGATCCCCGGCAGTTGGGGAACGGGAGCGCCACCTGTTTTTCGCGAGGTGAGTTGCCAGCCTTGTGCCGCAAGTTGCTTTCTAGACTCTAACGTCACTGGCCACTTTTTACCCGCAGGCAATACGAGTGTCGGCGTTTTTGCTTGCCAAAGCATTAAGGCTTGCGCAATCTCACCCGCCTGTATTTGCTGCAATAACTCAGCTTCTTTTTCAAACGCACGATCAACATCAATGTGCGGGTAACGTACGAGTTTATTCGTTAACTTCAATGCACTTTTCCTCTACAGATTGTGGTGACCTACCATTTAACGTTCTGCAATGGTTGATGAGATAAACATATCTCCCAAACCCAATCGTACCATTTACTTAATAATACGGCTTCGGGCTTGTTCAACACTCGGGATTTAGTATTGGCTGCGCAACACCTTAATCCTTATTCGTTAGGGCATGAAACTACCCACCTTGCGCTAATTCTTCTTCAATACGCTGAAAATATACGGAAAGCTCGCTTGGTTCACTATGGAAAACTTCGAGCTCACGATCTTCTTCTAGAAACTCAACAATATCTGCCAAATTATCATATGTAAGCTCAAACCATTCTCCACGCACACGCTGCTTTTGAAACGACTTATGAAGAAACTTTTCAAGATAAATAATTTCTCTCGCCAAATGGTCAACCAAATCTGACTCGGCAAAGAAAACCAATTTTAATGTTAATGGGCACCCAGTTTGATGAGTAGAAATTCGCTTTTTAACATCGTTTGCAATTCCAATTTTGTAGTATTGAGTTGTTTCACAACGTACTACGTACAAATATCTTGGAACATCATTGTTAACGACAAACTCTTTGACACTCTGTTCTAACTCCTCATAAGAAGAACCAGAATAATATTCACTATAATCAAACAGTTTTGATATATCATCGTACAACGTATCTGGTACGAAGATTGAACCATATTTTTTCACAATCGATATCACCAACTCTTTCGGCTAACCCTAACGAATGACATGGATTCCCCCTACCGAGGATCTGCCACACTTATGTGGTACTTGAATGCATCGGAGGCACCATGTCTGATTATTCTTATTTCTGCGGTATCGACTTAACTAAAACCACTTTTAGTCTTCATGACGAAGACCAAAATGGTAAGGTCATACTTCATAAATCAGTAACTCGCTCTAAACTACTGACTACAATAGCAAATATGCCACTCAAGCGTATAGCTATTGATCTGTGTAGTGGTACACATTCTTGGGAAAGGGCGATCTAAATTATGCCGTGGCTATCTCCAAAAACGTCCGACATCTTTTCTCGTCCACACCTTGTCTTGATGGCTTCTGTCTGACAAGGTTGTCTGATATGGTGGCGGCAGAACTTCAGCAATTGTTTAGATAGTATTGAATATGAAAACACTAACCATACTTGATGGCGGCATGGGCCGAGAACTCAAAGAAATTGGCGCGCCATTTTCTCAACCACTTTGGAGTGCTCAAGCGCTGATTGAAGCACCCGGTTTTGTCAGCCAAGCGCATCAAAACTTTGTCGATGCAGGTGCTGAAATCCTGATCACCAATAGCTATGCGTGTGTACCTTTTCATTTGGGTGAAGAGCTGTTCGAGCAACGAGGCTTTGAACTCGCTGCACTATCTGGTGAGCTGGCTAAAGCGGTTGCTGAAAATGCTTCTCACACCGTGAAAGTGGCGGGCGCGATTCCACCACCATTTGGCAGCTACCGACCAGACTTATTTAAGGTCGAAGAGGCCGCGCCAATCATCCAAACGCTTTACGATGCCCAAGATCCAAATATCGACCTTTGGATAGCAGAAACCATCTGTAGCCTGCAAGAATTCGAATCCATTCATGCGGTACTCAAGCAATCAAACAAACCGTGTTATTACGCCTTTAGCTTGGAAGATACCAAGGGCGACTCTGCCAGCATTCGCTCTGGCGAAAGCGTAACAGATGCGATCAAACTTGCCTGCCAATCAAACGCGAAAGGCATTATGTTTAACTGCTCAGTGCCTGAAGTGATGGATCAAGCCATTATTGATGCTAAGAAAGTGATTGGTGAGCTAGGCAGTAATTTAGAAATAGGTGTCTACGCCAATAACTTTGCACCGATCAGTAGCGAACATGAAGCAAATGATATGCTTCAAGAGATACGTGAACTGGATGGTCAAGGTTATTTAGTTTACGCAAAACGCTGGTACGCATTGGGTGCGAATATTGTCGGTGGCTGTTGTGGCATCGGGCCAAAACACATTCAAGCCCTAGCCGATTGGAAACGCTCCATACAGAGCTGATCCTGAGTTTCAACTAGAATAAAATAAATAGAGAACAGGTTGAGAAATCTGTTCTCTATTTGTATGTGGCGTCTCTGAGTACACTGATACAAAACAACGATTTGGAGCAACTGATGAGCGACACGCAACGAAAAATTAAATGGGGCATCGCAGGGCTAGGCAATATCGCCAATCGATTCGCAACAGCTGTAACAGAGCACTGTCTGCATGGTGAACTTTATGCGGTTGCCGCGAGAGACCATAAACGCGCAGCCACGTTCGCCAACAAGTTTGGTTGCGACAAGGCTTATGGCTCTTATGAAGAAATGGCGCATGACCCAAATGTTGAAGCGGTTTACATCGCTACCGTTCACCCATACCACCAGCCACTCGCCGAGTTGTTTCTAAAGAACAATAAACACGTATTGGTCGAGAAGCCGGCTTTCACCAATCTTGCTGACTGGCTTGAGATGAAAGCCCTCGCGAAACAAAATGGCGTGATGCTGTTAGAAGCGATGAAAACTGTGGTGTTTCCCGCATATCGTGAGCTTCAATCATTCTTGGTCGACAACAACATTCAGGTAGACTCAATCGAAGCCAGCTTTGGCAACCATCACGACTATGAGCCCGATTTGTTCATCTTCAATCCGGTTTTGTCAGGCGGAGCAACGCTCGATGTTGGGATCTATGGGCTTTGGTTTTTCTACGATTTGTGTCGAACACTGGGTGTGAATCCTTCAAAACCTCAGGTAGAGATGTCATGTCTGTATGAGGGGGCGAATGTTGATACCGATGCGTGCTTTACCTTCTCTGGTGATATAAACGGTAAGATATCGGCATCAACAGTGCAAAACCTTCCCCGATCAGCACACTTGACTGGGCCCAACACTAAGATCACCATTCACGAAAAATGGTGGAATCCGGCCTTTATTGAGATTGAACATCAAGGGCAGAAGTCGACCATCAACAAACGAGTGACGGGTAATGGGTTCGAATTTGAAATCGACCATTTTTCAGACTTGGTGCTTCAAGGCAAAACGGAATCGGATATCCTAAGCTCAGAGGTAACCTCTCAAGTTCTCGATACGATGGAAGAAGCACTCATTAACTCTGGCTATCAACATTTAACTCAACCTCGTCGTTAGGAAAAGCAAATTGGGCAACCTTAAGCGCAAGCTTGAACTGTATGAAAAGATATTTCAGGCTTTTGGGCCTGGAGTATCACGCTGCCAAGTCAGCCAATTAGCTGCCTTGCTGCACGTGAGTGAACGTCACGTTCAAACCTTACTCAAAGCGATGACAGCGCAAGGTTGGATTGAGTGGCAAGCAAGCTCAGGCCGAAGCAAGAAGGCACAGCTGACGTGTCTGGTTGAGCCCATTGAGGCGTGTTACCAATACGCACAAACCCAAGCTGACGCAGGCAACATCGAACAGGTGTTTAGCACCTTGAGCTTCAATGGCCGCAATGCTGGCGCTGAGTTACAAGCCTTTCTAAGCAACACCAATCCATCGGCGCAGAATATCGCGTATATCCCATTTCACCGAGAACTCGAAGCGCTTCACCCTCAACGAGTACTTAGACGCACCGAACGTTTCTTAGTGATGCAAACTTGCCAACGCCTAACCTCCGTTAAGCACGGCAAACTCAGCGGCGATCTGGCGTATCATTGGCAACCTAATGAAGATGCGACACAGTGGCACTTTCAAATTCGCAATGGCGTTCAGTTCCATAACGGTCGAACACTCGAACCTCAAGACATAACACGCAACCTTAACTCGCTCTGCCAAAGCAAAATATGGCGTCGCTGTTATCAGCATATTGATGAGGTCTCTGTCTCGGCAGGTAATGTGGTTGTCGTAAAATTGAATCAACCTGATTGGCATTTACCGCGCTTACTTTCCAGAGTTGAAGCCTCCGTATTTGATCCCTCATCACCGACTGAAAGGCTGATTGGATCTGGCGCGTTCTCATTAGACATATTCTCGAGCAAGATGTTGAGATTGAGCCGCAATAGCGCGTATTCACACAGTATACCCATTCTCAATCGAGTCGAATTGTGGGTCTATCCAGAATGGGCACAGAGCAAAGCTTGCGCTCAAAATCAGGTGTGCGTGAAACTGCCCGAGAAAACGATCACCGTGCGTTGCAATGACCATTCTTCTCAACCGGATTTCGGCTCAACGTTTTTCAAAATTCAGAACCCAACATTGTCGAAAACCGTTCATGAATTCACTGTTGAAGACACCTCTGAATGCCAAACTCTTTTCGAGCAATTGTCAGTATCCGGCGACAGCAAAACCAGCGTCGAATATGGACACTACCTAACTAACTTCCTAACTACTAAAGACGTCGCGCTGTGCAGCATTATTGATGAGAATGACACCTTCACTTCGTGGTTAAGCTTCTTCAGTCGCTTCCCGTTTAAGGACTTAGCGCTGTCAGCTGAGATGCTAAATACAATAGAACAAGGCTTAGCC
The DNA here is from genome assembly GCF_003345295.1 of Vibrio splendidus. Taxonomy (NCBI): domain Bacteria; kingdom Pseudomonadati; phylum Pseudomonadota; class Gammaproteobacteria; order Vibrionales; family Vibrionaceae; genus Vibrio; species Vibrio splendidus. The sequence goes on along the minus strand of NZ_CP031056.1, from coordinate 323,269 downwards.
TCAATAAGAAGCCAGCCCAACTTTGAGTTAGCGATGAATACACTGTTGGAACTGAAGCATTGGTTGAATGACTCTGGGGTTGTGGTTGAGCTCAAGCAAGAGGCGTTCAACTTAGAGGTTTCTGAAAAGATACACGGCGCGCAAGTGAATGGTTTCGGTTGGTGCGAACTCGATCAGTTGTGGATTAACCATTTGTAAATCTAGCCATGTTCAAAAATAAGTCATTAGGCACAGCGACTTATCTTTAACACTCCCCTGCCAATAGCAAAGAAAGGGGGTGCTAATGTACTCTCGAAGTGAGACTCAACAAATATAAGCACAAACTAATTAGACCCAATAAGAAGGTAAACCATGACTCGACACCTAAAAGGCTCATTACTGTTTCTTTGCGCATTCTCTTTTAACAGCATGGCGAGCACCCAATGCGACACACTAACCGGTTGTGAAAAGAAATTCTGTGAGATCGAATATCAAATAAAGAAAGCGGAGCAGTACGATAATCAGTACAAAGTGGAGCGATTAACCACGGCGTTAAAAGCCGCGAAAGAGAACTGCACCAATGAAGGTTTGAAGGATGATCTGCGTGAGAAGATTGAATCAAATGAGCAAGATTTGACTGAGTACCAAGCCGACCTAGAAGAAGCTAAAAGAGATGACAGAGCGGATAAGATTCGAAAGTATGAAGGTAAGATCGAAAAAGAACTGCGTAAAATCGATAAATTGAAGCAAGAACTGACTGAGATCCCTTAATCGAAGCTAGATACAGAAATGGTCTTACTGCTTTACTGCTTAGTAAGACCATTTAGAAAATACCGCTTTTTGACGACCTCAAGAATCAACCTAGCCAACGCCAGGCCGTTGTTATCCTACCAGCGCTAATTCAGACTCTTTATAGATACGGTTAGCCACTTTGAAAGCCGCAGGTGACATCAGTGTCTCTTTGCATCTGCGCTTAAACTGCTCGACTTCAATCGTTTGTTCTTCTAGTAAATAGTACAGCTCACTCAGATAGTTAGCTTCAAACACAGCTTGACCAAGTGGCGTGCATTCGTATCGGCTCGACTCTTGATAACCAATCACCGTCAGCACAGATTCTGGCAACTCCCAGAACTTAGCAATGGTGTAAGTCAGGCGAATAGAGTAGCTGTTCATCAAACGCTTCAATGCTAATGAGTTAGGTGGAACAGAAGGATCAACATGCTTGAAGGCTTCGACCATCATTTGGAAAATGATCATCTTGCCTAAGTTGCGAATCAACCCAACAAAGTGCGCCGCCGCTTGATCTTCTTGGGATGAAGAGTCTTTAATCAACTCCTTAGAAAAAGACGCGGTTTGAACGCTGTGATTCCAAATTTTCTCACCGAAATGACGCCAGTAAATATTGTTGCCCGGCGTGAAGTTCTTCATGTAGCTATTCACAACCCCTTCAACAAGTCCTTGAGAACCCATATTTAGGAATGCTGTTTTTAGGTCGGTTACCTGTTTTTCACTGCGTTTGTAGAAAGCACTGTTAGCCAGTTTAATTACATCGGCAGCCATACTCGGCTCGCGCTCAATTACTTTTAGCAATGCATCTACGTCAAATTCGTCACTCTGTAATTCTGCCATTAATGTGGTCACAGAGGCTGGCATCACTGGCAATTCATTGAGCAAGGCTTTTGGAGAGCGAATCAAACGTTCGATCTGACAAGCAACAAAATCACTAAATGGGTCAGACTCCGTTCGAAGGCGAGACTCTCCAAACAAATAATCAAGGAACTCACCATCGTGAAGGCTAAGCGTATTATCGACGATTAATGATGATGGTTGAGCTGACGACGGCGGAACAAAGGTTGAAGACTGAACGGAATCAGTAGCAACGGTTTGTTGTTGCTCTTTTTGGACAGGCTCTGCAGAGGGTTTGTTTTTTGAATCAACAAAAGGTGAGAATAATGCCTGCAATACCCTTTTAAACATCAATACGGCTCCTAGATGAATACAACATAGATAGGGATATATAACGGCGGTGATTATCGCACAGACAACCCATAAACCATACAGTGACAATTGAATCATTAACTATTCAACTGTATAGGATCTGTTACTTAACAGCCTGCGAGACTAGGCCTCCTGTATTCGTCAGAAACAAAAAAGCGAGCACATAACACTGGCTCGCTCTTACATAGGTTAGATGTGTGGCACTGTCTGAAGTTAGCTCTGGGACACTTCCAATACGATCTTACCGACATGCTTTTTCTTCAAGAACTCGTCTTGTGCTTTGTGGATATCAGCGAGCGGATAAGACTGCGCGACGATTGCTTCGATCTGCTGTTTCTCGATACGATTGACTAGATTCTGGAACACTTGTGGTTCTAAAACCGTACAACCAAAAAAGCTGAGATCTTTGAGATACAAAGTTCGTACATCGAGCTCGACCATAGCTCCACCAATTGCGCCAGATACGGCGTAACGGCCACGGGGTTTCAGCACTTCAAGGAACTGAGGCCACTTGTCACCGGCAACTAAGTCGATAACCACATTGACGCTGTTTGCGCCTAACGCTTTAACCAGATCAGCATCACGAGCAACCACTTCATCTGCGCCAAGTTCAAGTAACTGTTGGTTTTTACTTGGGCTAGTAATGGCAATCACATAAGCACCGCGAGCTTTTGCCAGTTGTATAGCAGCCGAGCCCACACCACCCGATGCACCTGAGATAAGCACGCGATCAGCTTCAGCCACGTTGGCACGGGTTAGCATGTTTTCTGCGGTCGAGTAAGAGCACGGGAAAGACGCTAGATCAACATCCGACATAGTGCTGTTCACCGCATAAGCGTGTTTCGCGGCCACTTTGGTGTACTCCGCAAAGCCACCATCGCACTCCGAACCGAAATACCATGGCTGTGGCAGATCTCGTCCGTAAACTTCAGTCAAACAAGGTTCGATAAGAACACGTTCACCAATACGATCTGTAGAGACTTCATTCCCAACTGCTACGATAAAACCACACACATCAGCGCCTTGGATACGAGGAAACTGCAACGCTTCACCCGACCAACTTGCGTCGTCTGAGTCATCACTTTTTGAGTACCAGCCGATTCGAGTGTTGATATCCGTGTTGTTTACGCCCGCAGCCATCACTTTGATCAGCACTTCATTAGGTTCAATTTCAGGAACAGCGATATCTTCACGGTAACCAAGCATTTCTGCTCCGCCGTGTCCTAACATCTCTACGCCTTTCATTGTTTTTGGTAATTCGAATTTCATCGTGTTTCCTTGAGTAATTTTGTCACCATATTCTGTGCTGATGTCACCGCTTCTTCGCCTAATACTGGCCACGCGCTTGATACACCTTCATGAAGTAGAAAAAGCTCTGAAGCCAAATCATCTCGTTGACTCTGCTTACCCAGAAGTCTTTTCACTTCTCGTTTATGTTCAGTAACAGCCTGATTAATTATCACGTTATCAGGAAAAGCCGCCATCGCATTCATCGACATACAACCGTGCGGCGCATACTCTTCCATCCACTGTTGTAACTTGTTGAAGATATCAAGCATCGACTCAAGGTCACCAGCAGGTACATTTTCTAATAGGAAATTTAGGTAACGGTGATGACGGTGCTCTAAGGCACCCACTATCATCGCTTCTTTCGATGGAAAATGTTTATAGAGCGTACGTAGGCTCACGTTGCACGCCGTTTTCAGCTGAGCAACGCTCGGCTCAGCAAACCCTTGTTGGCTAAACGCCACTTCAAGACTTGCTGCAATCTGTTCTCTTAACAAGCTGACCTCTTATACCTAACCAAAGGTAGAATGATTGTTCTACATACATAGTAGAGCGATCATTCTACCCATGTCAATATGCAAATTTGCGAAAGGATCAGATGATAAATCCCGCAACAAATAGGACGCGGGATTTATCAATATGAATGAGAGACTTACCGTTAAATCTAGAGTCGGCTGCGTATCAACATCATCGGAAACAAGAACCAGATAGTTAGTTCACTCAGTTGGAGAAAATACCAAAACACTTACTCGATTATTCAAAGCCAAAACAGGCATGACTGTTCAAGAATGGCGATGCAATGGCGCTTATTTAAAGTAATTGAATTATTCTCAGAAAACCAACAAGTCGGTGATGTGTCCCACCTGTTAGAATTCTCATCCAACAGCGCCTTTATTGCTTTTTTCAAACAACAAACAGGACAAACACCGCTGGCTTTTACTAAGTCAGGAACGTGATTCTTTTTGTACCCACGCATTGACTTTGCGGATGACAAATACAAAAAAACCAGAACGTGGGTTCTGGTTTTTGTTCGATATCTTGGGTTAATCAATCAACACCAATGAATCGAGAATACCTTTTCCGCTGTGGATCCCGCCTTCGTTTTCACTGGCTGGTTTGCTGCGGATTAAGTAGCCCGCGTAGCCGTCTAATTCGGTAACTGGCTTACCTTGGTAGTAAGCGGTGAATAGGCCGACTTCGCTGACTAAGTCTGTCACTAGCGTTTGCTGAGTGTCACGAACTGCAATGGTAGGTACGTCTCGTTCATGTGGGTACAAGCGTTGCATCAATGCCCATGCATCGTATTCTTCTGGTTTAAGTTGGCTCAGTTTTTCACTGATATCGTCACCAAAGACACAATGGCCACCGCCCTCGCCTTGGTTTTTCAGCACCCACTCTTGCTTGTCGGCTTGCGTGTTAAACCATTCAATCGATTCACTGGTGATTGGTTTCATGTCCGCCAATACACTCTTCACCAATTCAGCCTCTTCTAGGGTTAAACCCCAACGTGCGTATTCTGACGCAGACATCATGGTCAGCAACATTTGCATGGTTTTACTGGTGGCGAGTTGTTGGCTTATCGTCGCATTCATTGCCACATGGTGCTGCTCGATGAACAAGCGAGTTTGGCTAAGCGTATGACAACAAATAGATTCGTTTAGCTCTGGAGCCCAATAGTCAGAATACTGATAGCCGGCGCGCAGATACACCACATCAATAGCGCCAATGCCTTCGAGCAATAAACGCTTGTTATCGCCTGAAGAAAGCTGAGAGCTGAGCTGCTCAAAGGTACGTCGAACCGTGCGAATACCCTGCTTCTGCAGTTCCACTTCTAGTAAGTGTTGGTCATACACATTGTCTTCATTCTTCTGCACCACCATCAAAAATGTTGGTTTTTCAGGAGCATTTTTGTCTGAACAATTGAAGTCCGCTCTCACCTTTCTCGCAGAAGTCGCAATACCGAAAGCCAGCTGTTCAAGACCTTGGTTTCCTGCCGAAGTCGCCGATTTATCTTCCAACCATTTTTGGTAAGTTTCAGGCCATTGATTTTGCATATAGGCATGAAACTCTGTCGCTTTCTGGCCAAACGGAGCCATGCCTGCCGCAATACCATTAAACTCAATCACTTTTGCACCGTGTTGACGGTCATCCATGAAATCAGTGCGCATTAACAACAGTGGCTGACGAGCAGGATTCAAGCGTTCATCAGCACTGCCATGCGCTTGTAAGTGCAGCTCCATCAAACGACCAAAAAACGGGTCAGCCTTAGCCATATCGCTCAATGATGACTGTAAAAAATCATGATCTTCCGACACGTTACTGATCAACTTAGTGATAAGCGGAGTGACTCGGCGCAAGTGATCATAAACCTCGCGCTCCATTGTCATCGGCGCAATACTGAAAGGACAATGCCTCGCGGTATTGTCAGACTGACGAAAAGCGACACCGTGCATGATTGCCCACTCACACGCGTCTTCAATAATTTGTTGCGGAATCAATGACGTTAGCATTGGATTCATTTTGGTTTCTCACTATTAACTCAGATTAAGCACTCTACTAAGACGATGCCCATTCTAGAAAGACGAATAATATTTCATTTCTTTGAGTGTTCTAGTTAATGATTCACATCTGGGTATCTTGGGTCTTATTGACTATGAGGTCTCGAAGCCATTTGTGACTTGGTTCAGAGTCAAAGTAACGGTGCCAAAGCAGAAACAAGCCACCGGGAACTAACTCAATAGGAATCGGCTTCATCACCAGTTCACCACTCTCAATATAGTCACGAACCGAGTTGTACGGATAACACATCAGCAAATCGCTTTGTTTACACAGTTTTACTGCGCTGGTGATGTCCGACACATTGGCGGCTTTATTGATTTGGAGCTGTTTGGCCTGCAAAATTTCAAGTAGTAGCCAGTCGCCAACACCACCGGTCACTAACTGAATATGACGATATTTTAGGAAGGCTTGCAGATTCCACTCTTCTTGAAGCACTGGATGATCATTTCGCATCAAACACACAGAGTAATCTTGCAGCAACTCAACATAGTTCAGCTCAGCAGGGATGTTTTGAATGTGGGTACTCGCCCTTTCATCGAGCTCAAAAATTCCTATCCCAAAATCAACCTCACGCTTAAGTAAACGTTTAAAGGTTTCGCTACTCCAAGTAGTGCTGTTTACCGTAATGTGAGGTGCATCTGCCAACGCGTTAGGCATGAATTTAGGGTAAATAGCGGTATATGCGGTTTCGACAAGATCGATATTAAAAGTACGTTCACTGTCTTTCGGCTCAAAAATGTCTGGCACGGTTAGCTGTTCAACTTGCAGAAGGATCTGATGGATCTTAGGCGCTAAAGAGGTGGCTTTCGGAGTTGGAAACAGACCTTTTGACTCACGTTCAAACAAAGGGTCATCAAACAGAGAGCGCAGCTTAGTGAGTTGCTTACTCACCGCTGACTGACTAAGGAACAATCGCTCTGCCGTTTTGCTCACGCTGCGCTCTTCAAGCAACACGTGTAAACATAGCAGTAAATTCATATCACATTTGAGTAAGCTCTTAACATCTACCATGATATTCCTTAGATTCAGATTAATGATGACTTTATGTCACTTTAAATCATATCACAAACTTGTTAATTTAAGCCCATGTAACCTATGAGTTAATAACTCAAAAAAATAATAGACCTAAGGAATACTCATGAATTTTCTAGCACTCCCTAAGATTGATTTGCACTGCCACCTAGACGGAAGTGTTCGTCCAGACACCATTATTGATCTGGCGAAACAGTACGGAATCGAACTGCCTGAAGATCGCGATGCGGTTGTTCAATCTCTAACAGTGCCAGAAGATTGCAAAAACTTAGATGAGTACCTGGCTTGTTTCAGCTTGCCACTGCAAGTGATGCAGACTGAAGAAGCGATTGAACGTATCTCTTTCGAGCTTTACGAAGACGCTGCACTAGAAAATGTTAAGTACCTAGAAGTTCGTTTTGCACCAATCCTGCACGTAAACAAAGGTCTGTCTCTTGATACGATCATTGCAAGTGCAGTAAAAGGCATGAAACGCGCTGAAGAGAAATACGACATCAAGGGCAACTACATCATGTCTGTACTTCGTATGTTCCCTAAAGACTCTATCAAAGACGTAATCGACGCAGGCCACCCTTACCTAGGTAAAGGTGTTGTGGCGTTTGATATCGCTGGCGGTGAAAAGCCAGGCTTCTGTGCTGAATTCCCAGAATACACGCAATACGCTCTTGAAAAAGGCTACCGCATTACCGTGCACGCTGGTGAGCAATGGCATGGTCAAAACGTTTACGATGCAGTGACAATGCTTGATGCTGAGCGTATCGGCCACGGTGTTCACATCCAAGGTAACGAAGACGCATACAACATCGTTAAAGAGAAGCAGGTTGCGCTTGAAACTTGCCCAACAAGTAACGTTCAAACCAAATGTATTCACAAATTTAGCGACCACCCAATTGCTGAATTCAAGAAAGACGGCATCGTTGTCACTATCAACACAGATAACCGCACTGTGTCGAACACCACTATGACCAACGAAGTGAAGCGTGTGTGTGAAACTTTCGGTCTAACAAAAGAAGACTACGCAGAGATCTACAAATACTCTGTGGAGAGCGCTTTTGCTTCAGACGAAGTGAAACAACACCTAATGGGTTTTGTTGAGCAAATCTAATTTAACAAAGCGCGCCTTTTGCTGAATAGCTGGGCTCACTTAGCATTAATGCTTAAAGGCACAAAACAGGAAGAGAAAGGCTTAGGCTTTTCTCTTTTTTTATGTCTGTATCTCCGTATTCTAATGCCCATGTTGACTAGTGAGATGCAAACAATGAAAACAGAACTCCAGAAAATGCTATCCGGCGAAATTTTTGATGGCGCAGACCATGAGATAGACCACATGCGTACTCACGCGAGCAAGGCTCTGTCAGACTTCAATCAATGTTCAGACGATACTCAGCAGCCAAGCCTTCAAGCTAATCTATTTGGTAAAGTAGGCAGCAGCGTTGTCCGACCTCCTTTTCATTGCGAGTTTGGTAAAACCATTGAGATCGGTGACAACACCTTTATCAACATGAACGTTGTCATGCTTGACGGCGCCAACATCAGAATTGGTAACAATGTATTGGTGGGGCCAAGTGCTCAATTTTACACAGCCTCTCACTCATTGGATCACCTCAGTCGCCGTAAGTGGGAAACGTTTTGTCTACCTATTACAGTCGAAGATGATGTCTGGATTGGCGGAAACTCGGTGATTAACCAAGGCGTGACGATTGGTGCTCGCTCTGTTATCGCAGCTAACTCTGTGGTCAATAGTGATGTGCCACCAGACTGCTTATACGGTGGTACGCCAGCCAAGTTGATTCGACATTTGAATACCGAGCAACAAAGCGACTAGTTCAGCTATAATCTAAATCTAAAGAAGGCCATATTTATCACTTAACATGGCCTTTCTTCCATTGATAAGGTGTAATCCCATTGACTCGCTTAAACGATCTTATAAATTGGGAGGCATCTGCGTATCCCAAGTGAAGCGCAATATCTGAGATCGAATAATCTTGCTCAGTCATAACGCGCTTGGCGAATTCAAAAGACAGAGCCTCTTTTATGCTTCGAAAGGTCGCACCCTCTTCACTAAGCGCCCTTTGGATTGTGCGCTTACCCATTCGGTTAATCTGACCAAACATCACCAGATCTACGTCTACTCGGCCGATATAAGGAAGTAATGCTTGTGTCACCTTGAAGGTTGAGGTCGTTGTCATTGCCAACGCTTTAATTGAACAATCTCGATCTAAGGGGTTATACGAAATGCACGTCTCATTTTGACCTAGGTACTGTGGTGTTTCCGTTTGTATTCTCAACTCACTTAACGCACTCGCCGACACTGAAACTAAGTCGTAGCGAATTGGCTTATCAATATCAATCTGCTGAGATTTAAAGTAGGCGTGGCTATAAACGATCAAAAACAGCTCGGCTTCAATACCATTGAGCGAGCTATTAGATACTAGAAATGAAAGCTTTAATGACTGTGAAGACGATTCGACTGACCATTGTTCAAACGGAAAAAGAGACAGAAAATCTTGAGCTGAAAGGTGGGGAAAAGCGAGTTCGAAAACAGCTCGTTCAGCACTGCCTAATAACGCAGAAACAAACACTTCAGATGGTAATACCGTCCTCAAACCCTCTAAGAAATGAGTAAACACATTAAACGAGACATATTGAGCAGCTGAAGTATCCATTGAGAACGGCACGCTCACTTGAACTGCGAGCACTTCTATCGCGGCATGATATGGAGCTAATGACTTATCTTCTCGCACGCACTGCTGGAAATGACTCACAACACTCTTCGCAATCAATGGTAATTCAAGCATCAGTTCACGATTCCTTTGTCTTGTTCAAATAGGTCAAACCCAAAACTCAACCCAATATCGACATCAATTTCTACATCAACACAGTCTAAGTTCAGTGGCACAAAATGCACATTTTACTTTTCTAGCTTAGCTACTATTACCTCAAGTTAACAAGAGGCGCTTTAAGTTTTTAGCATTAAGGCGAAATCACAATTCAGGACGTAACGCTTTGATTACAAAGTATGACAGGGTTATCAATTTTAAATAACTCAACGATACCGTCAGGGTCTACTATTAAATCTAGGCATAAATATAAATGGACTTAAGCCAGTAATTGAGAGGTTTTCATGTTTAAAAAGATAACGTTAGTAGCAGCAAGCATTGCAATGAGTGTTGGTGTTGCACAGGCAAGTGTTGAGAGTAAAACTTGGCCTGCATCGGACAAGGCTAAAACATTTGTTCAAGACACCATTGTCATTGGTATGCTCGCGAGCCCTTACGGTGCAGGTTGGCAGGACGAGCAACAACTGTTGGATTACTTCCAAGATGCTCGTGATGCAGGTATCACAGGGCATGAATACACCATTACTGCTGCTGATCACAACTTTGATGACTTCTTGTTTCACCATCATAAACACCGCTCTGCGATGGCAAAACAACCTGACAATTTCATCATCGCGCATTCCAATAATGACATTGAGAAAGCGCACACCGAAGGCAAAACTGCCGTACTTTGGAACAGCCAAACCGCCACTATTTTGGAAGAGGATGTGACCAAAATGGCGATTCTAAAAGACATGGGCTTAAAAAGCATGATCTTGTCTTATAACGACATTTTCAGAACAGGTTCGGGACAACTGGCTGCATATAATGGCAGAGACATCGGCTTAACATCTTGGGGAGAGTCTGTTATCGATTCGATGGTCGAGTATCAGGTGATTCTAGATCTCAGCCACACAGGCTCAAAAACGGCTAACGATGCCATGAGTTATATGGAAGAAAACTACCCTGATGTGCCATTTGTATACACACACTCAGTGCCTGCCGGTTTATACAAAAACGAAGCGAATGCGACACCAAAAGGCTGTTACCGCGCCATTCCTGATGATGAAGCAATACGCGCAGCCAAATCAGGAGGCTACGTTGCTCCAACTTTCACTGAATGGATGATGGACGGCGTTTGGCCTGAAGATATCTCTCCGGTTCAAGCCGCGGATATGATCGACTACTACGTAAAATTAGTCGGCGTTGACCACGTAGGTATCGCTACCGATGACATGTTTTCAACTGACATGGTGGTAGATTTCGCAACCAAGAACGCGAAAATGTACGACGATGGCGGCTACATGATAGAGGCGTTCAACAAAGGCGCGACAGGTAATGGTGAATTGGCGAAGATCCTTGCGGCCATCACCGATGAACTGTGGAAACGCGGCTACAGCAATGATGATCTTGCGAAGATCTATGGCGGTAACAAGATGAGAGTTTACGCTCAAGTTTCTGAAGGTGCAGACCCCGACAAGTTCCAAAAAGAGTATGCAAAACGCCTAAAAGAACTAACCAAGTTAAGAAATGAAAACTTAGCCATGTAGCTCGCAACTAACAAAGCTCAAGCATTCGAAGCACGTCCTATTGGGCGTGCTTTTTTATTATCTGCTTGTCGGTGACCTCGCCTTAACGCTTATCTAATCAAGAAAGAGAATGAAGTCACACACCCAGAAGTAATACTCAAATTCGCCCTCCAAAACACCCTATATCCCATCATCTAATCGGCCTTCTATGTTAGAATTAACGGCTAGTTCGGAATGCGCTGAGTATCTGATTTAGTTAACTATAATTTAATCACCATGAGTGCTTTTTTAAGTTTTTAGAATGAAAAAATATGAATTAGTTGTCCAAGATATTGTTAGCAAGATCTGCCAAAACAGTATCAATCATAAGCTTCCTGCAGAAAGGGAACTCTCTGAAATATATGGCTTATCTCGATTTACTATTCGAAAAGCGCTAGCCAAACTAGAAGCGATTGGCATGGTGACATCTAAGGTGGGCTCAGGGTACTTTGTTAATACATCTTTGGTTGGAACCCCTCTAGTTTATAACTCGATTACTGAAAACAGCTTTGAAGAAATATCTTATAACAAGATTCAATTGAATAAGACGTTACCAAACAATCACGAACAGCAAATATTTTCTTTACGTGATGATGAATATATTTGGAAGATCAAACGTCTTAGGTTAATTAATAATAAAGTCGTTCAAATTGAAGAAACAAAAATACCTGTCAGTATCTTTCATGAAATGAACACAGACATCATCGAGAGTTCGCTTCAAAAACACGCACTCGCTCAAGGCTTAGAGATCGACAGTTACCTAACGACTTATCAAGCCATCAACGTATCCAAAGATGATGCCGATTTACTGGGCTGTAAGAAGAATGTCGCGGCAATGAACATCACCAACCGTGGCTTCCTTACCTCTGGCGAATTGTTCATCGTCAGCGACATTATCGACATCAACTATCAATGCACTTATCACACGCCTTTTAACAACGAGAGCATGAATTTCAGAGATAAAAATAGCCGCTAGTGCGGCTAAATTTTGATTGAAACAACAGACTATGGCGTATGAATTGAGCCATCTGGTAGTCGACTTTGAGTCCACTCATGAGGGCGGTACATCACAGGAAACTCGGCTGCAACCTCTCGATCCATCTCTACGCCGATCCCGGCGACTTCCGATGCATACAAATAACCGTTGATAGGCTCTGCGGCATTCGGGAATACTTTGCGTGTGTTTGCGTTGTATTCAACATGCTCTTGAATTGCTGCATTGTGTAGGTGCACATTCAAATGCGTATTTACCGCAGCGCCAATTGGCGTCATGTCTGGCGGACAGTGCCATGCAATACGAACACCAAAGTTCTGACATAAATGTCCGAGTTTAAGCGCAGGTGTAATGCCACCTATTTGTGATACATGGCAACGAATAAAATCAATACGGCGGTTGGCAATCAAAGACTTCCACTCTTCAGGGTTGTTAAACAACTCCCCTAAACCCAATGAAACCGAGCTTTGGCTACGAATGTTATCCAACCATTCAGTTTGGTTTGGCGGAAGAATATCTTCAATGAAGTAAGGCTTATATTGCTCGACTTCTTTGGCAAATTGTATCGCTTGATTTGGGAAAAGGCGCTCATGAACATCGTGAAGAATATGGAATTGGTTACCGTATTTTTCTCTCAGCGACTTAAACATTGTCAGTGTATTGTCCATGTACTGATCTTGGTCGTAGTACGAGCCTTCAGTCGGATTTTGAGTGGTATGTAAATCGGTTGGAACACCACCATAGAAACCAAGCTGACAGCGAATATGCTTGTAACCTTTGTCTAGGAAAGATTCCACCAACTCATAAATACCTTCCATTGTGTCGCTAGTTGCGTGTGTGTATACAGGAATAGCATCACGAGACTTACCACCAAATAATTGATGTAACGGCATACCCGCTAGTTTGGCTTTAATATCCCACAGTGCCATATCAACACCGGAAATTGCATTATTGATCACAGGGCCATTTCGCCAATAAGCATTGACCATCATCATTTGCCATAAGTCTTCAATATTATTGGCATTTTTACCAACTAGAAGAGGTTTTAGATACTCATCGACCATGGTTTTTACGGCTAAGGGTCTTTGTTGGAAGGTCGCGCAACCGAAGCCTGTCACACCTTCATTGGTTTCAACAACAACCGTGATGAGGTTATGCCTATCTGGCTTGGTAATAATACAATGGATATCGGATATAATAGTTTCTTTCACAATTAAATAACCTAAACTAACTTCAACTCTTATTATCTAACCGTGTTAAAAAGCACATTTCAAGCGTTAAATTTCATGAAAAAATAATTGGTACGTTTAGTGTTTTTTTTTGATAAACAAAACATACCAATTGGTCCAAAACGGTCGAAAATAATTTATTCGAATTTTAAGTGTGATTGAAGTCTCTTTTTATCCCATTGGCTTTAAATAAGTTATCGATATGATTACTGGAGTTAAATATATCCCAGTAACAGGTGTAGTATGCAAATTGTTGAAAATAATGATGCTGTTATGAATAACTCTAAGTCATCGTCTAAAAAGAAAAATTTCAAAGAAAATATACAGTTATTAGTCACTGCACTTGGTGGTGAAGATAATATTGTGAGTCTCACGCACTGTATGACAAGACTAAGATTCAAATTGGCAGACGAGTCTCTGGTAGACGAAGAGGCTATCAAGCAGATCGCTGATGTGAAAGGTGTGGTACTTCAACAAGGCCAAACCCAAGTCATCATCGGTGTTGAGGTCGAGAAGTGGTTCAACGCGCTATCAAACACTCAACAAGCTGACGCTAATCCGGCTGATGAGCTAGAGAAAGGCAAGCTGTTCCAGGGCGTGATGCGCATTGTCGCAGGCATCTTTGGACCTGTCGTGCCTGCAATTGCTGGCGCTGGTATGTTGATGGGCCTGTTGTCTGGTCTTATTGCGACCAATGTTATCTCTGAAACCTCAGACACAGTTTATTTCTTCCGCTCAATCTCTGTTGCTGTGTTCTTCTTCTTACCTATGCTGGTTTCTTTCTCTGCAGCTAAAGTATTCAAAGTAAACGAATACATTGCGCTTGCTGTTTCCTCCGCAATGTTAGCACCCAAGCTAGTAGATAAAGCGGTGATGCTAAAAGATGCTGGCGCTGCTCCGGAGCTGACGGTTCTTGGCGTGGTTCCGATTGAACTGCTCAACTACGGCGGCGCAATTGTTCCTGCGATTCTAGCAATCTGGTTATTGTCTAAAGTGACTCCGTTAGTTGACCGTCTAGTTCCTTCTTCTGCGAAGCCTGTATTTACACCACTGCTTGCCTTTACGGTAACTTCGACCATCACGCTATCATTTGTTGGCCCTGCAGGAATTTGGCTAAGTAATGGCGCAGGTTGGGTGATGAGCTCGCTACTGGAGATCTCTCCGACATTAACGGGCTTTGTGTTTGGTCTAACTCGCCCGATTACCATCGTATTTGGTATTCACCACAGCATGACGCCGATTAGCCTGAACAACTTTGCTCTGTATGGTAAGGATTTACTAATGCCGATCATGTGTTTAGGTAACATGGCAATTGCTGGCGCGACAATGGCTATCTGGCACAAGCAACGTAAAACAGTTTCTAAAGAGCAATCTTCAATCACGATGGGCTCAAGTGTTACCGCTATCTTAGGCATCACGGAGCCGGCTCTATTTGGTGTACTTACGAAATACACCAAAGCGATGATGACCGCGAGTTTGGCTGCAGGTGTGTTCGGTGCTATCTCGGTAACAATCGATACCCATTTAACCAGCTACATTCTTTCTTCTGTATTCAGCTTACCGGCTTACCTTGCAGGCGGTACGCAAAACTTCATTCAAGCACTAATGGGCGTGGTTGGTGTGTTCGCACTGTCTTATGTTCTAACACTGTTGTTCGTGAAACTAGACAACAAATAACACTTCCTCCCAACCTATTGGGAACAGAATCAACGTGGCTACCTTCCTTGTAGCCACGTTCCATCATTTATAGCTAGCAATACCCATTCTTCTGTAAGGGCACACTTATGAGCCACATTGCGATTATCGGCGAGTGCATGATTGAACTGAACGGCGCTCCATTCGGTACCATGCAACAAACCTATGGTGGAGATACGCTCAACGCCGCTGTGTATTTGAACCGAAGTGCCACCAACCATTCCACTTCGACAAATACTCCTAGGATTCTTACCAGTTACGTCACGGCTCTTGGAGCAGATTCCATTAGCCAAGAGATGCTTAAGCGTTGGCAAGATGAAGAGCTATCAACCGATTTAGTGCTTATCGACGAACAGCGCTCGCCAGGCCTGTATCTGATTCAATTAGACGACGTTGGCGAACGCACATTCTTGTATTGGCGTAATGACTCTGCTGCTCGTTACATGGTGCAGCACCCAGATTTCGATAAGATAACCGCCCAACTTTGCGATGTTGATATGGTGTTTTTGAGCGGGATATCTCTGGCCATCTTGCCTCATGGCGATCAGCTAAAGTTACTCACTATCATCCAAGGTCTACGTGAACGTGGTGTGGCCATCGCCTTTGATAGTAACTACCGACCAAAGTTGTGGGACTCACAAGACGCAACCAAAGAAGCTTATCAGCTTGCCTATCAAGCGACAGATATCGCCTTGGTTACCTTTGATGACGAACAACTATTGTGGGGCGATACAACGCCGCAAGACACCATAAGAAGGCTGCATTCACTCGGCGTCAAAACCGTTGTTGTGAAGCTTGGTTCTGAAGGCTGCTTGATCAGCGAAAACCCCGAAAATGAGCCAGTAAAAATCACAACGACACCTGTCGAGACTGTGGTTGATAGCACCTCTGCTGGCGACTCTTTTAACGGCGGTTTCTTATCTTGCTATCTCGCTGGAGGTTCTGTTTCAGAAGCCTGCCAACAAGGTAATGCACTCGCAAGACTAGTGATTCAGCACCACGGTGCAATTATTCCAAAAGCCATCACCGATACTCTTTCAAACCCTATTAAGAAGTAAACCATGCCTACAATTAACGAACAGCTAAAAGCACTTAAAGTTATCCCTGTTATCGCGATTGATAACGCAGAGGATATTATCCCTCTAGGCAAAGTATTAGCTGAGAATGGGCTTCCCGCCGCTGAAATTACGTTCCGTTCAGACGCCGCTGTTGAAGCTATCCGACTGCTTCGCCAAGCACAGCCACAAATGCTGATCGGTGCGGGCACCATCTTGAACCGTGAGCAAGCACTGGCCGCGAAAGAAGCAGGCGCAACCTTTGTGGTATCACCGGGATTCAATCCAAACACGGTTAAAGCATGCCAAGAAATCGGCATTGATATTATCCCGGGTGTGAACAACCCAAGCACCGTTGAAGCGGCATTAGAGATGGGCTTAACAACCTTGAAGTTCTTCCCTGCTGAGGCGTCTGGCGGTATCAATATGGTGAAATCGCTAGTCGGACCTTATGGCGACATTCAACTGATGCCTACTGGTGGTATCACGCCATCAAACATTGGCAACTACCTAGCCGTTCCTCAGGTATTGGCATGCGGTGGCACCTGGATGGTGGATAAGAAGCTCGTAGAAAACAAAGAGTGGGACGAGCTTGCCCGTCTAACAAGAGAGATTGTTGAGCAGGTGAATCGCTAAGTAGTTAAGTAGTTAAGTAGTTAAGTAGTTAAGTAGTTAAGTAGTTAGTCTAAATTGTTCGCAGATTTGGAAATGCGTTACATACAAAAAGAGCGAGAAGCTTGCCTCTCGCTCTTTTTTCATCTATCTATTGTGACAATTGTTGCTCTACAAGCGCCTTCCAGAACCCAACGCCATGTTCCAGAATATTGTCGTTGAAATCGTAGTGTGGGTTATGAAGCGCAGTGCCTCCACATTCACCAACACCATTCCCAACTAGCACATAGCACCCTTTTACTTCGCGTAACATGAACGAGAAATCCTCACTGATGGTGAAGCGTTCACAAGCTCCATTCACATTCTCTTCACCAACAACCGCTTGTGCTGCTTTGATTGCGTGAGCAGTCTCTTCCGGCGTGTTGATTGTTGATAGAAAGCTATTGTTAAAATGATATTGATAATCAACGCCTGCTGACATGCACTGACCCGCAACGACACGCTCGATCGCTTTCTCAATCTTGTGTAACGCTTGATCCGTGAAGCTACGAGTATCACCTGAAATGGTCACTTGCGAAGGAATCACGTTAACTGTGCCGTTGGTAACAAAGTTAGTCACTGAGATAACCGCCGTCTCATCAATTGCACTCAAATTACGTGAAACAATGGTTTGTAAGGCGGTCACAACTTGAGCTCCAACTACAATCGGGTCGGTTCCCATGTGTGGCATAGCGGCATGACCACCCGTAGCCTTGATAACAATTTCAAAGCTACTTTCACTCGCCATTAATGAATTGGGGCGAGTCACAAACTTACCTTCAGGAATACCCGGTAGGTTATGCATTGCGTAAATCGCATCCATATTCCAACGAGTAAACAGGCCGTCTTCGATCATCGCTTTGGCGCCTGTACCACGCTCTTCATCGGGTTGGAAAATGAAGTAAACTGTGCCATCAAATTGCTTGCTGTTTGCTAGCTCTTGCGCGGCACCCAACAACATAGCTGTATGCCCGTCATGACCACAAGCATGCATCGCGCCATCATGTTTAGAAACATGACAAAACGTATTCTCTTCATGAATACGCAGGGCATCCATGTCAGCACGCAACCCAATCGAGCGACCGCTTGTACCATTTTTTAAAATTCCCAGAACACCGGTTCCACCAATACCACGGTGAACTTCAATGCCGAACTCTTCGAGTTTATTCGCAACAAATTCAGAGGTTTTGAACTCTTCAGTACCAAATTCAGGGTACTGATGTAGATGGCGACGCCATTCTGTGACAGTGGCAGTGTTAGTCATGGAAACTCCAATAAATACTTAAAATTAATTTGTTGAAACTGTTTTGGATGTCATTTCGCGAGATTTGTTGGAGGTTGCAAATAGCATCATAGCAACGATGATTAAGCCAACCGCCATCGCCCTCAAGGGGGTGATAGGCTCTCCGAACACCAAAACAGCAATGAAAAATGCTGACATAGGGATGAGGTTTAAAGCCATGCTGCTGCCTTCAACTCCCACACGTTCTATGCCGTAGATATACGCGATATAGCCCAGACCTGATACAAAACCTCCTAGCACCATAATGCATAGAAGTGACCAAGAAGGGCGCATCACCAGTAGCAGGCTGGGTACATCTATACCTGACACCAATAAATAAATGAAAAAACCAACAGCTGCGAAACCAAACTGATAATGCATGGTGCGAGTTGCACCGTATTTTTCTGCAAGCTGAGCGCGCAAATGAGTCACCGACGCAAAGCTCAACACACTCAATAAGCAAATCAGATGGCCAATGTTCACGCCGCTATCTTCCGAAGTAAACGGCGGAGCAAGAACCAATATGCTCACTCCAATCAAAGCAATCCCACTTGAGGCAATTTGCATACGCGTAAAGTGTGCACCATAGAAAACTTGCCCAATAGCCAAGATTGCAATCGGTACAAGACCTTGAATGACTCCGTTTTCCGATAGCGAAATATAATCGAGTGATAGAAATGACAAGAAGCTAAATAAACCTTGGCCTACTACACCACACACTAATAACTTAAATAAATCGCTTCGATTAGCCCAACTGAACGACAGTTTCGGTTTAGTTTGAGTATTGGTTTGACGTATTGCTCCAAAAATCAGGACTAAAGATAAAACCGAGAATGCCATCATGTAGCGCAGCCACACTAACAATCGCGCATCAATGGTTTGCAGTGGCAAGGTAGCTAAAGCAGCCTCAGAGCCCCATAGCAAACCAACGCTAATTGCTGCAATCCAACCTTTAGTCACTGATTTCATCACTTAGCTCACTTCTGGCGTTGCTTTCTTATCGCAAGCTAAGTTTTCTGCTGTCTGTTCTTCTTGCTTCGTTTCAAACTTAGTGAATACGTAAAGTGCTACGACAATCAATGAAACGACAATGGTTTTCCCCATGGCCATCTGCTCACCAAGTGTCACAACTGCCACTAAGTAGCCAACCAAAGGCATGAGGTTTAATGCCATCGTTGCCTTTTCTACACCGATACGCTTGAAAGAATACAATTGAATCAAGTAGCTACCACCAGAAATGCCTGTACCTAAGAAAATAAGCAGTGCAATCAACAGCGGGCTAGAGAAAATAATGTAAATCTGAGACAAGTCCAAGCCCATGGTCAACACAACGATAATGCCCATCACAGCAACCGAAATGTATTGGTACAGCATGGAAACCACTGAGCCGTATTTGTCCGCTAAGCTAGCTCGTAAATGTGCCGTCCACGCTAAAGCCAGCATCGAACATGTCACGTAAACATAACCCAGCAGCGGAGTACCGCCTTCAATGGTGTTTGTTGGCCCGACACTCATTGCGTAAATACAAACTGCAGATGCGATGAAAGCGCCCCACTGAATCTTGTTCATACGGAAGTTCATAAACATCATGCCAAAGAAAACCGTCGCGAACGGCTGCATACCTTGGATAACACCGTTTTCAGTCGCACCAATATGAGAAAGAGAAAGGAAATTAAAAAGTGAGAAAACCCCTTGTCCCACGATGCCACAAAGCGCAATACGTCCAATATCTTTGGTATCGATCTTTAATGAAGAACCTAAGTCTGCACTTAAGTTTTTGCTACGTGATGTAAAAAAGAAAATGATTGATAGGCCAATTACCGCGGTAACGTAGCGGAAAAATACCAATGTCATCGGATCAACAGCCATAGAAAGCGGCTTAGAGACCACCCCTGTTACGCCCCAGATACAGGCAACAGCAATGGCTGCAGTCCATCCTAAAAATGTGTCTCTGTTTGTTGTGTTCATCTTTCTATCTTCCATAATTTTTCGATAATGGCGGTGCGGCACACCGCCTTATTACTTGTAATTTGTATCGTGGTTGACGGTTAGTTAGCGTTTGTCGCCGTTTTCATCTGAGGCGCTTTTTTCTTCGCCTTACCAAACTTCATGAACAGCATCATTGAGCCAATAACGACCGCAATCGCTAATAGTCGCATTGGCGTTACCGCTTCACCGAGAGCAAACACAGCCAGGACGAAAGAAGACAGAGGCATCAAGTTAAGTGCCATACCCGTTCCGTCTACGCCGACTCGTTCCATGGCATAGATGTAGATTAGGTAGCTGATACCTGAAATACCCACACCCAGAATTGCAATACAAGCCATACGAAGTGGAGAACTGAAAATACCGAGTGCTGAAGAGAAGTCCGCCCCCACAACCAGTAGATAAAGACCAAAACCGATTGCCGCAAAAATGAACTGGTGGTACATCGTCGCCACTGAGCCATATTTCTCAGCAAGTTTCGCACGAGCGTAAGCCATCGTAGAGAAACTCGCCGCGCTACCAAGACAGATCAAGTGACCAATGTTGAAACCACTTCCTTCAACAGATGGATCCATGACCAAGATAGCGACACCAGCGAACGCACCAACCGCCGCCAAAATTTGCATTGGAGTAAAACGTTCACCATGACGAAGGAAACCAACACACAAGATAATGATTGGAATAAGCCCTTGGATTACGCCGTTTTCTGAAGCAGTGATGTAGTCAAGAGACAGGAACGATAGAAAACTGAAAGCGCCTTGACCAATAATGCCGCAACATGCTGCCCAGAAAATGTCGTGTCGATTTTCCCAGTTAAGCTTAAAGTCGACTTTTTTCTGTGGTTTACCCATCGCATTGCTGACTTGGATAATCACAAATAAGGTAATGAAGGCTACGGTATAGCGAACCCATACCAAGACCTGTGCATCCATTACTTCTAGAATTGGTGTTCCAACGATCCAGGGAATACCCCATAGCAGGCCAATGAAAATGGCCGCGATCCAACCTTTTACTGTATTACTCATCTTTAAATTCCTTTCATTGGTTGCTATTGATTTAGCAATTGTCCGTAACCTGGACACTGAGCTGTCTTACCGACTAGGTGCATGCAATGCCAGAACATCGCAGAGTTGCTGCACACGACAGGGATACCAAATCGATCTTCAATCTCTTGAATGTGGTCAAGAACACGAAGGTTAGTGCAAGACATAAATACAACATCGGCACTAGAATCAGGCAGCATTTCGCTTAATGCTTCCATCATTGATTCCTTTGAAACCGTGGTAATGTCAGTGTCTTTCTCAATGCCAAGTGAACCTAAAACAGGAACTTCAAAGCCAGCGGCAGTCAGTTGTTGATAAAGAGGGAAATTCACTTCTGTTGGATAAGGGGAAAACACGGCAACTTTCTTTGCACCCAAGTGCTTAAATGCAGCTTGAGCGGCTGTCCATGGATTGGTTGCGGGAATATCACCGCGATTTTGTGTAAGAAGGTTTGCTACTTTTTCTTCACCAATAATGATAGAAGCTGAAGTGCAACCAAACGCCATAACATCCATCGGTAAGCCCGTAGCAATCAAATCTGATGCTTCACTGATCCCAACCGCAATTTGGTCGAGCGCTTCTGGTGTCATCTCGCTGCTGTAATAAACGCGGGAGCTAAACACACCCGCTTGTGTACCCAGTAACTTTGCCCAGTCCATCTCTAAAGAGTGGTCAGTACTTAGTTGTACTAAACCGATATGAACTCGACCAATTCTTGGGGCCTGAACGTGCTGTAATGGGATTTCAAATTGACGAAACTGTTCTATTGTTTGCATGAGAAACTCGTATTTTTATAATTTTTATGTGCTGACTCTGGAGTCCAGAGCCAGCTTTTGTAGGGTGTTAAATTTGTAAGGTGCTAAGTTTTGAGCTAAATAATGATCAGTTCTGGCTCTGCGCGTTTGCTTAACCATTCAGCGCCGTCTTCAGTAATCACGATATTCTCTTCGTGAACCATTGACTTACCCGGTGCGTAAACCATGCCCGGTTCTAATGTCATCACCATACCCGGCTTAAGTACTGTGTTGTCGGTAGCCGTGTTAGACGGGCGCTCTGTCAGCTCCATACCTAAACCATGACCAAGACGACCAACGTCGTTGCCCAATGCACCATTGGCTTCTAATACTCCCCACATCGCGTTGTAGATGTCAGTCGTGGTTGCGCCCGGTTTCGCAGCCTCAAAGCCTTTCGTGGTCGCTTCGTAAGTAGCGCGGTATGCCGCTTTGGTTTGCTCACTTGCATGACCAAATGCCCAGTTACGGTCGAAATCAGAGAAATAACCATCACGTACAGCACCGGTATCGATGATCAACACATCTCCTGGCTCAATGATGCGATCAGTTGGGCCCATGATGATGCTGTCATAACCATCTGGCCCTGAGCCTGCGATGATATAAGGGCATTCGTCCGCACCTTCTAACAACATATCGATACGGAACTGTTTACAGATTTCACGCTCGGTCATGCCGGCTTTTGCGTATTGAGGGATCTTGCTAAACCCAACATTGGTAATGCGGCAGATTTCACGTGTTTTCTCGATTTCAGCTTGTGACTTGATCTGACGAAGTTCATGCATTGCTAAAGACACATCAACAAAGTCTTTCTTAACCATGGTGGTTAATTTCAAGTAATTGTTCACAGGCATACGTAGGTGAGATTCAATGCCTAGCGTTGCGCCTACTCGGCCATGACGACAAGGCAGAGAGTTCAATGCGCTAGCTACTAAGCTAATGCCATCATCTTCAGGACGAGGAGAAGGCCAAGTAATAATGTTATCGACCCATGTTCCCGCCATACCACTTGCTCCTATTTCAGGAACAATCGCAATCGGCTTTCCTTCTGCAGGAACGATGACAAACCATGGGCGAGTTGGGCTGTGCCAAAACTGAGTGTGGAAGCCAGTGAAGTAGCGAACGTTTGGTTCGGTTGTGAAAATCATCGCATCCAGATTCATCTCATGCATGACTTTTTGAGCGCGTGATGTTCTGTTTTCAAACTCAGCTTGTTCAAAGCCGCGGTTTAGGTAGTTAGTCATTGGAACCTCTAATTATTGTATTTAGGTAGGCACTTCTGCTGCTCTTCACAACCAGTAACCAACCCTATAGTTCAATTTTGTTTACGTTACGATGAGCATCTTACTGACATTTAAGTTAAATAATGTGACCAAGATCTTAGGGTTAACTATAGTGACCAGAAAGCATCTAAAACTGGGAATATTGTTGATTGCGATCAATTTTAGGTACTTATTTGTAACTTTAGCCTTGTATGGGAAGCGGATGTATAGTCTTATAGTTACATAAAGTTAATTGGCAACTTGAAATGCATCGAGTAACCAAAGATAATGAAAGGCAATTAAAGTTAACAACAGTGGTCTAAAATGAACGCATCAGCATATAAATCGTTTAACGTAGAATTCACCGACAATGATAGAGAGCATCTCGCACTGAACTTTCGCTTAGCCGAAACCATTGCCGACTTTATTGGTCCGCACTGTGAGGTTGTGATTCATTCATTCGAGAGCTTTGAAAAGTCGGTAGTGAAGATAGTGAACGGACACCACACGGGTCGAGAAGTAGGATCACCTATCACCGATCTGGGGCTGAAGATGCTGAGTGTGTTTGAGAGCACTGGTGAGGTCACGCCAAAGAGTTACTTCACCACTAGCAAAGATGGATCGTTACTTAAGTCTACGACCTGTGTGCTAGCTGGAGAAAATGGCAAACCAATTGGGCTGTTCTGTATCAATATGAACTTGTCTCACCCGTTTCCTGAGATCATAAAAACTTTAATGCCAGACATGTCTCATACCCCTGTGGGTGTGCATGAGAACTTTGGAGCTTCAACAACAGAAGTGATTGAGCAAGCGCTTGAGCACGCTATTTTTGAAGTCGACAACGATGAGTCAGTCAACTTAAAAGGTCGAAACAAAGCCATTACCAAGCAATTGCTTGAGAACGGTATTTTCGAATTAAAAGAGGCGACAGCATTCGTATCTGAGCGTCTTGGTATTACTCGCCACGCTATTTACAAATACATCCGCGAGTTTAGAGCATAGAAATCATATAAAGAGAAACGAAATGAAAACAAAAATCCATACAGATCTAGCACCAGCAGCAATCGGCCCTTACTCTCAAGGTATGGCATTCAAAGACCTAATCTTCACTTCAGGTCAATTACCGCTTGATGCAAAAACAATGGCGTTTGTTGAAGGTGGCATCAAAGAGCAAGCTCGTATGTCACTAGAAAATCTAAAAGCAGTTTTGGAACAAAGTGGTGGTTCACTGGATACCGTTATTAAAACCACATGTTTCCTATCTGATATGGAAAACTTCGTTGCATTTAACGAGGTGTACACGGAAGTATTTGGTACAGAGAACGCGCCAGCACGCTCTTGTGTTGAAGCCGCTCGTTTGCCAAAAGACGCACTAGTCGAAGTTGAAGCGATCGCTTACATCAAGTAATCACGTATTGCTTTTAGTGACTGCGTATAGCAAAAAATAACTATGTAATGTTATTAACGACAAAGTAAGGTCATTGAACATCGCTTGATGGCCTTTAATTCCTCTGCCTGTATCTAAGTGTGCCCTATGTTAAAACTATCAAAAAATTCATTCTACACTGGACAAGTTTGCGAGCTATTCACTGCATCTCAAGCGCAACAAGCGCGTGAGTTTCACCGTCAGATCGAAGGTTACCAACCAACGCCACTTGTCTCTCTTCCTAATCTTGCTAATCACCTTGGTGTTAAGGCGATCCTCGTTAAAGACGAATCAAAACGCTTCGGTTTGAATGCATTCAAGGTACTCGGCGGTTCTTACGCTCTGGGTCGCCAATTGGCAAAACACCTTGGCATTGATATCTCTGAGATCAATCTTAAAACGGTAGCTTCAAAACTAGAAAAACCACTTGTTTTTACGACAGCAACCGCAGGCAACCATGGCACTGGTGTCGCGTGGGCAGCTCGTGAAATGGGCCAAAAAGCCGTGGTTTACATGCCAAAAGGTTCATCTCAAGCAAGCGTTAACCGCATTCAAGGTTTAGGTGCAGAATGCATCGTGACGGAAGTTAACTATGACGACACGGTACGTATGGCGAACCAAACTGCGCAAGACAATGGCTGGATGCTTGTTCAAGACACTGCATGGGAGGGTTATGAAGAGATCCCAACATGGATCTCTCAAGGTTACATGACCATGGCAGACGAAGCCGTCGAGCAAGTTCAAGAGCAAGAATTTAGCGCTCCAACTCACGTATTCTTACAAGCTGGCGTAGGTGCAATGGCAGGCGGCATACTAGGCTACCTTGCAGACAAGCTAGGCGCAGATACATTTGAAACCATCATTGCAGAGCCAGCAGCCGCAGATTGTATTTTCCGCTCAGGCGAGAAAGGCGAAATGGTCAACGTAACCGGTGAGTTGAACTCAATCATGGCGGGCCTTGCATGTGGTGAACCAAACCCAGTGACATGGCCAGTATTGCGTGATTGCAGTAACTACTTTATCTCGGTTGATGACAGTATTTCAGCAAACGGGATGCGTGTTCTAGGTAACCCACTACAAGGTGACAGCCAAATCATCAGCGGTGAGTCAGGTGCGATTACACTAGGTCTTCTTTACCAACTTTGCCGAGAGGGCGCAGACCAAGCAACGCGTGACACTCTAGGCTTAAATGAAGACGCAACCATCATGCTCTTCAGCACCGAAGGCGACACCAACCAAACACGTTACCGCGACATCGTTTGGAATGGATTGCACCACTCTAACTAATTGCTGACGGTCATAAACTCCACAACACTAACGACAAAGCCACAGCGAACGCTGTGGCTTTTCTTTTACCAGTTGTTCTTTAATCGCTCTCTCAAAGCACCATTTCTCTAACTCGCACCTTGATTGAGTAACCAATAGCTCACCGGATTATCAGGGCACTGATAAGGACCACATTCGACAAATGTAGCAATAGCATTCAATGCCACCACCACGATTGCTAGTAAACACACAATCCGTCCAAAGTTACTCATTTTGTAAGGTTCGTGAGACTCGGCCTTATTGGTTAGTATCAAGATCACGGCTACACCCAATATGGTTGCAGCGAACAACACAAAGGCCCAAGTGTAATAGTGCATCCCCAAAATAGGGCTACCGTAACCAGGAGTGCCCGGAATCACGTGTAGGGAAACTTGTCTTAACGATGTGGCGACACCATACAAAGCGCCAATTAGCACAACCCCATAGTGACGCGATTGAGGCCCATAAACCACATTCAGCATGAAGCCAAACGCCACCATCACAAAGCCAATCCGTTGCAGTAAACACAGTGGGCAAGGAAGTTCATTGAGGACAAACTGAAGAATAAAGCCGATCAACAAAACGGCTGTCATACCCAGTAAGCCAAGCGTATTCAGAAGAGTTAACTGATTTCGATTCATGTTAGCTCCTTACAATAAGATCGACAGAGGGTCAGTCGCATGGTGATTAAACCAATACAAACCAAGGATCACTGAGCCAGCGAAAAAGCCATACGCGGCGGTCTTCTTGCCGAAAAACCCGCACACCATCGCCACAAGTAATAACAAAAACAGTAAAGACATCATAAGGGGCATCCCCTCCTTACTTATCGAGTGAGTCATATTGAACATCACAAAACACCCGCACCTACTTCCTTAGTCATTCACCTTAGGTGAACCAATGGATTACGGATTAAAAATCATCAACTTAATAGTTGTTAGTAACCTCCAAACTGTCAAGTTAGAAGCTACGTTCTGATGTCTATTCGAGCTAACCTCCAGAGGTAAACCCAACCCCAATACCGTGCTTTGCTACACTGACATAGCGTGACATGCTTAATTTGGCTGATATTAAATCGCTCCCATTGTGGCTAGGAAGCTTGATGAAAAAACACCGTACTCGACGACTATTGGCCCTTCCCTTTACATGCCTTATGTCTTCAAACACCAGCTTGGCAAGCTATACCATTGTGCTACCAAGCCAACATGATAATGGGTTCAACTTACATGGCTCCCCCTTATCAGCCAGAGAGGTGATCGATTGGGAGGTCAACAATAGTGACTTGGTGTTTGGGGCTTACGCCGATAAAAATGATAACGAAAGCGTCAGCGCGATTGGTTACATGTACAACCAAAAATTGGATCTGAATTCAGGAGAATTAGAAAACGAAATTAGAAATGCCGCAGAGCGAAATGGCATTGATTACGAAGATTTTTTCCTACACTTTTCAGAAGACACGATTCTGGCAGAGCCTGATACGAGTCACGGTGCCAATACCACTTTAAATCGCAAACCTATGATTATCGGCTATACCGCTGATGAAAAGCACGCGGGCTTTGCTCTTTATCAACCACCACCTTGGGATGCTGATGTGTTTGAACATTTTGACAAAGGTGGCGCTCTCTACGTTTATCACTCTGAGAAATTCAATCACTTAGCATTTGAATTTTCACACTTTGCACAGGGCGGAGAGTTTCAGATTGAGTATCCATTATCGATGAACGTTGAGGGTAAAGTCACGGCATGGTCTAGCGTCGATATAATGGAAGATAACACAAGCAACATGACCCGAAACCAAGCCGTAAACTGGCGAGTCCCATCTAACTGGGTAAGAACAAATACTCACGATGGAAGTGGCCAGAGTTATGGTGGGGGGCAGTATTTTGGTTCTACGTTTATTCGAGATGGCGGGCGTTTATACGTTGTTAGGGTACGCTGGCAAGGGAACCAAAATGATATTCGCCCTCGCTTAAATCAAGTTCAATTGAAGGACCATTTCCCGAAAATCGAACTCAAAGATCTGCAGACTTCAAAGACAGATTCACAACCACCAAACGAAACCAAGTATTGGCGCAAGATCCGTGGTTTTGACCAGTCAGCCGATCTCAACCAAGACAACTATTTATCACCTTCTGAATATGAAAATAGGAATAACAAATTGGCTACAGCTCGATTTCTCTGGGAGTCTCGCGTCATTCCTTTCGGCCGAATGTGGAACCAAAACTCATCATGGTCATTGACCAACCTTACTAACCCAGATCTACTGATGTTGATGCGAAACTACTATTCCAAACATTGGGGGCAACAAGGGCTCAATGGCGCCTACAACGACGATACCAACAAACTCCTTGGCAGCAATCAATTTGAGGTTCATTCAGGAGGAACCATTCAAGAGCTTGGTCTTGTCGTAGGGTCTAATGAAGCGGATAAGCAATACAAGACGCACTTCGCCGCCTTTCTCAAACAGTTATCAGCTAACGACGATACTCTTTCAATTGGCCTTAATATTGGAACGGCCAACCTTTATGGCCGAAACGGGCAATCACACTTAATTGACTCAGGAAACCTGTACTTTAGGGAGCACTACTTATTCCCCTCTACAGGCTTTAGTGGTTATGCCGGATTGTCTAAGTTTTGGGATAACTCAGCGTTAGCTAACACTGATTCAAGCGTTATATTCCAAGCCACTACTCGCTATGGGCGCGTTCAATACCTAGGTAACAGCCAAGATAACTGGCAACAAGATCAGTATTCAACCCTCGCTATTTATTACCTCAGCTACCAGCCACAACATAGTTATTTTAACCAGTGGAATAGCAGTTATGTGTATGGCAGTGGCAATACTACCGAAGAGAATTTTTGGAAGAGTGGTGTGCCGAAAAACATCGCTTACCGACCGACACAGCTGCTCAAAGTCGACCTAGGCTTTCCAGCCAACCGGATTCCGAATAAATTAGAGCCCATTCCGTTAATGCTTTCGACCACACACTCAACACCCAGTGACTACACCATTGTCGGCGATTCAACCAAGCATCAAGTTGTGCATGCTGATCTGCCAAACGGTAAGGTTCAGCTGTTACCAACCTATACCTATTTTCTTTATCGTTCGGAAACAAACATCGTAGAGGGAGGCCCTCAAGAGATGGTGCTCGCGAGAGAATTTGAGCATGGGCGCGTACTTTATCGAACCCATTTCTATGGTAAAAATCGTGACTTCTATTCGGCACCGAAACTCAGTATTCCATTACACAAGCCAATGAGGCCCGTCGATATGACTGGCAAGGTTGGTGAGTATGTGAAAGAAGTTAAGCTTGGGGGGTATCAAGGGCTATTTCTGCTTTATTAGCCCCTTAGCCCCTTAGCCCCTTAGCCCCTAGTTCAGGGTATTAGCCATCTTTACGCAACGGAATAAACACTCACCACTTTTCCTTTAAATTATCGGTGACCGTTAGCGGCCTTTTACCATCACACGCGCCTTTCTCAAGGTCGTAGACGGGACTGGCTCCATGACTGCTCCACCGATGATCTTCCCTCGCTATTTTTCGATATTGCGTCGGCGTGACGCCAATGTACGTTTGGAAAGTTTCATAGAATCGGCTACTCGAATTGAAGCCCACCGTGAGTGAAATATCGAGAATGGTTCTGTCAGTATCACTCAGCAAAGCACGAGCATGATTGATGCGCATCGCAGTAATGTACTGCTTGATGGTCATCTGCATCGTTCGTTGAAATACGTTCATTGCATAGTTGGCATGTAATCCAATATGTTCTGCGATATCTTTCACGGTTAATGGTTGGTTATGATGCATGGCGATGTATTCCAACATTTGGCTTACATAGAATTGGGAGTGTTTCGACACCCCTTTTGAGGTCGATTTTTCCTGTCGATTTACGAGCAGTTGTTGCCAACCATCAAGGCAGATTCGCTTAAGCATCAAGCCAATTTCATCGATAGCCAACTGCTGGCGACTTTCTGACGAATGCTTTATCTCTTGTACCCAACGGGCAATTTCAAATTCACTCACTAACGAACAAGAATTCGATTGCAACACACTGCCGTGAGTTACCTGATTGACTAAATCCCGACTGAGAGTCCACGACATAAAATGGTGAATCGGTATGTTGATGATCCCCATATTATGGCTTTGGCCGGGATTGGTGAGTCGATGAGGTACCGATGCCCAAAACAAGCCAATCGATCCACTCTTAACCACGATTGGGCTGCCGTTAATGATGTATTCCACATCGTCCCCAAAAGGAATATTCACCTCTATTTGACCATGCCAATGATAGCCGGGCATGGAGTGAGGAGCTCTAAGTTCGATATCAATTTTCTCATAGGACGAATAGAGAGAAAGCGGGCTTACCGACACGGTCTCGGATGAGTACTTATCTAAAGTGATAATTCTCAGCGCATCAGGGGTTGATTGCGGCATATCTCGTTCCTTAGGAAATCGTATAAATGACTTTTAGCAATTCCTCGATAATAAAACTCTGAAGGCGATCATAGTGCCGAAATACCCCATTTCATAAGATCAGCACAATGTGATTAGAGTCAGCATCTTAAGTGCAAAACTCGCTTCATTGCACAACCCCTCTCCTCAAAAGCCAGTAAGTTATCCCATTTCCTAAGATTTCCATTCAATGATTTAAAAATATTAGAAAACGGGAGAGCTATTTGATTATCTGAGACGAATCGACGTGGGTTCTAGGTGTACTTTGTCTGTATCAACAAAGAACTCAGAGAGATAAAGGATTCCACTATGCAAAGCCCTAAGATCACATTCATCGGCGCAGGATCAACCATTTTTGTTAAGAACATTCTTGGTGACGTTTTCCACCGTTCTGCACTACAAAACGCTCATGTCGCCTTGATGGATATTGATGAGACCCGATTAGAAGAGTCACACCTAGTCGTCAGTAAACTCATGGAATCATCGGGTGCTACTGGCTCTATTTCGTGTCACTTAAATCAAAAAGAGGCACTACAAGATGCAGACTTCGTTGTCATCGCTTTTCAAATCGGCGGTTATGAACCTTGTACGGTCACGGATTTCGAGGTGTGTAAACGCCATGGCCTGGAACAAACCATCGCAGACACACTAGGCCCAGGCGGTATTATGCGTTCGCTACGCACGGTCCCGCACCTTTGGAGCGTGTGTGAAGATATGACCGAGGTTTGTCCGAACGCCACTATGCTCAACTACGTCAACCCTATGGCGATGAACACGTGGGCGATGTACGAGAAATACCCGCACATCAAACAAGTCGGTTTATGCCACTCAGTACAAGGCACAGCAGAAGAATTAGCGCGCGACCTGGACTTAGATTATTCAGACCTTCGCTATACCTGCGCTGGCATCAACCACATGGCTTACTACCTCACTCTTGAGAAGAAAACAGAAAGTGGTCAATACATCGATATTTATCCAGATCTACTTGAAGCTTTTGAGAGTGGGCAAGCGCCTAAACCGGGTATTTATCACAATGGTCGCTGCACAAATTTGGTTCGCTACGAGATGTTCAAAAAATTGGGCTACTTTGTGACTGAGTCTTCTGAACATTTTTCGGAATACACCCCCTACTTTATCAAGCCGAATCGCCCAGATTTAATTGAACGTTATAAAGTGCCACTTGATGAGTACCCGAAGCGCTGTGTCGAGCAAATAGCCGATTGGAAACGCGACCTTCAAGAACTCAAAACAGCTGACAAGATCACCGTTGATGAGTCTCATGAGTACGCCAGCACCATCATGAATTCTATCTGGACAGGTACTCCGAGCGTCATCTATGGCAACGTTAAAAACGAAGCTTTAATAGACAACTTACCGCAAGGTTGCTGTGTTGAAGTCGCCTGTTTAGTTGATGCTAATGGTGTTCAACCAATCAAAGCTGGACGTCTACCAAACCACTTAGCCGCATTGATGCAAACCAATATCAACGTCCAAACTCTATTAACAGAAGCTATTCTCACTGAAAACCGTGACCGTATTTATCATGCTGCGATGCTCGACCCACATACAGCCGCTGTACTTGGAATAGAAGAAATCTACGCGCTGGTCGACGACTTGATTGAGGCTCATGAGGGTTGGTTACCAGAGTGGGTTAACAAGTAATTTCATACTAATAAAAAATACAATAACGTGAATATTAGCGCCTTCTCACAGAGGAGGCGTAAGGAGTGGCAATGAGTATCTCTATGAATACCAAGCTAAGTTATGGCTTTGGGGCGTTTGGTAAAGACTTCGCAATCACCATCGTCTATATGTACCTAATGTTTTACTACACGGATGTAGTCGGTATTTCTGCCGCTACCGTCGGAACCATCTTCCTCGTCGCCCGTATTTGGGATGCGGTCAACGACCCAATCATGGGCTGGTTGGTCAACAATACGCGCACCCGTTGGGGCAAATTCAAACCTTGGATTTTAATTGGCACGCTCGCCAACTCTGTCGTGCTACTCATGGTGTTTAGTGCGCATTACATCGAAGGCCCTTGGCTCATCGCCTACGCCGCTGTCACTTATATTTTGTGGGGCATGACTTACACACTAATGGATATTCCTTTTTGGTCGTTAGTCCCAACACTCACCTTAGATAAGCGCGAACGCGAAGAGTTAGTCCCATATCCTCGCTTCTTTGCGAGCCTCGCGTGGATAGTAACCGCTGCCATTGCAATGCCCTTCGTCAACTATGTAGGTGGTGACGACAAGGGGTTTGGGTTTCAAATATTTACGTTACTGTTGATTGCCTGTTTCTTAGTCTCGACGTTTATCACCCTGCGTAATGTCAAAGAACGCTATTCAACCGCGAACCTCGACGCCACACAGCCGGAAGAAAAAGTATCACTGAAAAAGCTACTGTCACTTATCTACAAAAACGACCAATTGACCAGCGTTCTATGCATGGCACTGTCTTACAATTTGGCGACCAACATCATCACAGCCTTCGCGGTGTACTATTTCACTTATGTTGTAGGCAACGAAGAGTTGTTCCCTTACTACATGGCTTATGCAGGCATCGCAAACCTCATCACACTGGTGTTGTTTCCTAAACTCGCAAAAATGTTCTCACGCCGTACTCTATGGGCTTGTGCTTCCACTTTCCCTATTTTAGGCAGTGCTGTTCTTATCTATGTTGGCATGTACGACAAACAAAGCATTTTGTTGATTTCAACGGCGGGTGTGTTCCTACAAATCGGTACCGCTTTATTCTGGGTTCTTAACGTCATTATGGTGGCAGACACCGTCGACTATGGTGAATTTAAACTAGGCTCTCGTTGTGAAAGCATTGCTTACTCTGTGCAAACCTTAGTCGTAAAAGCAGGCTCTGCATTTGCCGCTTTCTTCATCGGTATCTCGCTCACTGCCGTCGACTATGTACCTAATGTAGTGCAAAGCCCTGAAACCGTATTTGGCATGCAATGCATCATGGTCGGCCTACCTGCTTTCTTCTTTGCCATTGCATTAATCATCTACTTCCGCTTCTACAAGCTGAACGGCGCGTATCACCAAAAAATTCAAGATCACCTCACTGAAAAGTATGACCACATCACCAACGATGGCTCAGAAAATCACAAACCAACAGAACCAGTACAGGCTGTGTAAACGAGAACATAAACATTTGTCGTTGAAAAACAGGCCCTAAAAACAACAAAGCCTAGCGAGGGATCGCTAGGCTTTTTCAATTAGAAACACATATGAATTCTCATTGAAGACGATAAAGGCGAAGGCGCCCTTACTTCAATGGGTCATTATCAGGCAATGCTTTGTGAATCCATAGCGCCAAACGTTTTTTAATGTTGGCACCATCAAGCTTATCGTCAGGTAACGGTGTGATCTGATTAACCTCTACAAGGAACAAATACACCGCTTTAACCTTTATCGGTTGGGATGAATGTGGCAAATCAAAACCTTGTAGTTTTGCCATCTTAAAACCGACCTCAACTGCTTTTTTTACCAGCTTATCTTCATTAATGATCTTCGCGGTTTTCGACATATCATCTCCATCATCTTCATCGAATAAGCGTTGAGTATATCAAACAGAAAAATTCGAAAGATTACTTCGTTCTCAGTTTGAGGGGTCGCTTTGATAAATAACAAAAAGGGATAATAGGCTAGAAACCTGCTTGTAGCTTGCGTGACATTTATAAGAGGAATAGGAGTAAGCAACCAGCCTCTTAACAGAAGGCTCAATAAATGAGACATTCAGTCAAGAAAGTAAAAATCGAATAATATTTGACTTACTATTCTAAAGAATACGGAATACCATGGTCGTCATTTAGATGAAAAACATCCTTTAAAATAAAAATAAACCTCTGTTATTTAATCAGTTTTATACTAGAACGACCCAGATCATATTTACAGTCACCTGCAACTAAAACTTATTTACAAAACACTCATTAAGCAAATAGAATAAAACCACTAATTTTATACTGGTGTTAAAAATGCGTTACCTATGGGCTTCATTTTGTCATAAGAATCCAATCGTCGGACGAATCGTTCATATCCTTGTTATGTTAGTAGCGTTAGCCTCTATCGTTATCCCATTGATGTCAAAAGATGCAACAACAATCTTAGTTTCACTGGGTGTTGCTCTAGTATGTTTTGTGTTGTTTGCCTTCTTTGCGCTTGCCGATAAAATGCGCTCAGGTATGCACTAATCAGCTCAATATTCGCAAAGCATTCTCTTTTCTAAACTTCATTATAAAATGCATGCGACCAAGTACGGAAATGCCCAAAGTTATTAGCTTTGGGCTTTTCTTCTATAGCCTGCAGTTGGAAATTACAGCTATCAATCGGGCATGACCACAATACCCATGGTTTCAAGCAGTTGCTCTTGCTGCCAAGCGACAATTTTAATCCCCGACGTGTCTACCTTGCGAGGATCTAACCCTTCTAATTCAGCATGACATAAATTGGCACCTTGCATACTGAATTGCCCCCATACATCTTCCGAGAACACACCTCGGCTGAGATCAGACTCTTTCAATGACGCGCCGCCAAGGTAAGTGCCTATCCAACGGTTCTCAAACAGTTCGCACTTCTCTAAACAAGCCTGTTCAAAATTAGCGTAAGACAGGTTGCAACCCGTGATGTATGCCGAGCAAAAATACATGCGATTGCTCACCTGATTGGCAAAATTCGCACGAGTAAAGTTCGCCCCTTTCAAGTCGCATTCACGTAGCTCAATACCATAGCAATTCGCGTTACTAAAATTCGCCATCGCCAACTGACAATTCTGAAAACTTGCATCTCGTAAGTCGGCAATATCAAAGTGGCATCCCTCAATATCGCCTTGCTCAATAAACTTACAGTTAATAAACGTTGCATCACGTAAGTTCGAACGTCTGAAATCACAACGGATAAACGTGCAGGCTGTAAATGTAAGCTCTGATAAATCTTGCTGAGCAAAACTGTGGTGATGATAAGTGCTGTTATTGGTGTCCATTTAGCCCCCTAAAGAAATTAAGCTAAGACTACCATTGCGATCTTAAGAAAACACCAAATTAAAAACCAACAAAAACAGCAACTTAAAACACCCTGATTTAGCCATTTTAAGGCACCAAACAAGCCCTTTAAGGTTGTTATTTTCGATTTACAGGATGTGCTTATCTTGAAAAAAGTTTTGTCGCTTAGAAGTGCCAATAAGAGAAAAAGTCACTTTGACGAAACGAGTCAATTATTGACCGCGTCCTAACGCGCTAGACTGGACGGTTGGTATGTTGATCGTTACACTATTCCTCATTCTCAGCATAAAGAGTAAGAACAATGAAAGACATGCGACAAGCTATGCTCGATGCAGGGTTTAGCCTTATTAATGAACACGGGTTTGCTGGTGTTGGCCTGATGAAAATCATCAACCAAGCGGAAGGCACGAAGGGTTCTTTTTACCATTACTTCAAATCCAAAGAACACTTTGGTGAGATCCTTCTTACTAACTACTTTGATGAGCATCTCGCTAAGCTAGATGACTTTTTAAGTGATGAGTCGCTTTCTCGTCGTGACCGCGTAAAAGCCTATTTCGAGTTTTGGTGTGCATCGAAACTGACTGAAGACTTCAATATCCAATGTCTTGTCGTAAAACTGGCGGGAGAAGTCTCTGGGTCTGCTAACCCGTTACAGTCCACAATGGCAATAGGTGCAGAAAAGATCATCCTGCGTATGGCGAAGCTATTTGAAGAAGGCAATGGGACCGGTGATTTCACGATCGCAGAGCCCGAATCGCTGTCTCGAATGCTTTATGGCCTATGGCTAGGCTCAACGCTCATGGCCGCCATGCAGCGTAACCGTTCGATTCTAAACAATGCCATGGAAGAGACTCTTCTCGCCATGAACCCAGCCCAAGAATCGGCTGACTAGATACCAAATACCAAAAGGCTCGCATAATTTATGCGAGCCTTCTATCTTACTGTAAACATTGATTAAATCGATTCACGCTTACTCCGTCACCCCAGACGAGACGGAATATTATTAGCTTTAAGTAAGCCCTTAATAACAGGGTCGATATGCTTGAAGAAGCTCAGCCATCCTTCACAGAGATAATTTAACCCAGCCTCACCATCTCGACTTTTGATGATGCGGTTTTTAGGGCACTCGCCATGGCATGCAAATTTAAACTCACAGGCTTGGCATTGTTTCGGCAGAGACTTCTGTTTGGCGAACCCAAAACGCTGCTGCGCTGATGAGAAAGCTAAGGTGGAAAGTTCTTGCTCCTGAATGTTACCCAACTGAAATTCAGGAAAAACATAATGGTCACATGAATAGACATCACCATTCGGTTCAACCGCGAGCCCTTTCCCGCAAATCTCACTCAATGTGCACATCGTGCTTTCTTTCCCCATCCACACACCAAAGAAGTTTTCAAAATAAGGCACGAGCACCTGACCAAAATCATGTTGGTACCATTCATCAAAAATCGTAGAGAGAAACTCTCCCCATTGTGCTGATTCAACACTCCACGGCTCTAGATCGCCTGAAACAGGAATGATCGCCTTCTGGTTGGTGAGCCATTTGTTGTTAGTATGAGCAGCACGCTTATCGACCACAGGAATAAACTGCAATTGCTTCGAACCCACTTCATCACGCAGAAAGCGATAGACCTCTAATGGATATTTTCCTGTCACATCATTCACGCAGCTTAGGGTCGCGAACTCGACATCATGCTGCTTCAAGTAGCGAATGCCACGCATTGTTTGAGAAAAAGTACCTTTGCCTGCACGGTTGGTTCGGTAGTGATTGTGTAAGTGCTCTGGGCCGTCAATGCTCACACCAATGATAAAGTCATTCTTTTTGAAGAACTCACACCACGCATCATTCAGTAACGTACCGTTGGTTTGAAGGTCATTGCTAATCTTGCTGTAGCTAGGACAATATTTTGTCTGCAGATCGACGACTTTTTGAAAGTACTCAACCCCCAACAAGGTAGGCTCTCCACCGTGCCAAGAAAAGATGATTTCATGCGTATTCTGCCCTTCTATGTACTGCTTGATATAACGCTCTAACAGAACTTCATCCATCGTATATTGAGAGCCTTTTGGGTATTCAAGCAGCTGTTGTTTTTCTAAATAATAACAGTAGGTGCAACTGATATTACACACCGCACCTATCGGTTTTGCTAACGCCTGAAGTTTGCTGTGTGCTTTGCCATTGAACTGCGGAACTGAACTCAAATTTGATAGCGATAATGTCGTCATGAAGAGTGCCTCGATGTAAAAGTTATTGTATTAGCCAAAACAATTCGTAATTCCTTTACACGGTGTTCATCGGCCAACCAAGCTTGATGGCATTAGGTTGGCCGAGTGGTTTTTTCCTCTATTTCACGTTTTCAAACGGGTTCCACGTTTCGTCAACTGGGACGATATTTTGCGCTTTTTCGTATTCTTGATATTCAGCGACCATTTCAAGGAACAGATCTGGCATTTCATTTCTCAAGTCATGTTGCTCTGCAGGATCTTTCTTGGTGTTGTATAGGTGCCACTCACTGTCACCGCCCATTCCCGTAGAAATTCGGATGATCTTGTAATCACCTTTAAGCAAAATCCCGCTACCAAACAATTCAAATGGAATCGCATTGTTGGCACTGTGCACGTCTGCCGTTTCCCCTTTGAAGTAAGGCAACAAGCTCACACCACTCATCGGCGCCACTTCTCGACCTTGATATTCGGTTCCTGGATGATCGACCTCTGCAATCTCAAGAATCGTGGCTGCAATGTCCTTCACTTGAGATAAGTCGTCTGTCTGAGTTCCCGGTTGCAACGCATCTTCACCGTCTAAAAGCGCTTTGGCTGGCTTAACGATAAATGGCACACGGATACCGCCCTCTGCTGTATAAGCTTTGTACCAAGATAGGCCACCGGTTGAAGCGCTTGCCCACTCAGGACCAAGTGACACACTGGAGTTCGCCTTACCTAAGTTTTCAGTCGAATTATCGAAATGATGAGCAGTCCACGTTCGGATCAAATCACTGATATTTTCACCGGTAATATCCGCCGCTTCTGGGCCATTATCCGCTAGGTACATGATGTAAGTATTATCGTATTCCCCGATTTCTTTCAGGTAATCGACTATCTGACCGACTTGTTGGTCCTGCATTTCCATCATGCCCATCGCGACAGCCATTTTCTTGCCGTACCACTTTTGTTCTTTCTCAGAAAGCGAGTCCCAAGGCCGGCTTAATGCGTTACGATCTGAAATATCGGCGTCTTTTGGAATCACGCCCATCTCTTTCATGCGTTGGAAACGATCTTCTCGAACCGAGTCCCAACCATGCTCGACGTAGTAATCAACTTTATCTTGATAGGCAGACTCAGGCGCTTGCAATGGCAGGTGAATACCAGTGAATGGGACGTAAGCGAAGAAAGGCTTACCGTCGTCTTTTTTGCTGTCGATCATCTTGATGATCTCGTTGGTGTAAACTTGGTCTGAGTACTCGCCTTTGTACTTGTCCTCAACCACTTCACCGTTACGGTAAGTTGGCTCAACTTCGACGCCGGGAATATCCCCTTTTTGCAGCGCATCCGCTGTCGCGGCATTTTTGGCCGGGAACATCATATCTCGATTAAAGTGATTCGAGCCGCCCGCTAAGATACCGTAACTCTCTTCAAAACCTCGATCGTCAGGTAAGAAACCATCGTCGTGCCCCAAGTGCCATTTCCCAGAGAGGTAAGTGTTATAACCACTCTCTTTAAGCAGCGTTGCGACCGTAACCCCTTTCTTGGTGAGGTAACCTTCATAACCCGGCTTGCCAATCGCACCCGGATAAACAGCATAGTCGAAGGTGCCTAGCCCAACCTCGTGGCTATTTGCTCCGGTTAACATCATAGAGCGCGTTACCGATGAGGTTGGTGACGCGTGAAAGTT
The DNA here is from genome assembly GCF_003345295.1 of Vibrio splendidus. Classification (NCBI taxonomy): domain Bacteria; kingdom Pseudomonadati; phylum Pseudomonadota; class Gammaproteobacteria; order Vibrionales; family Vibrionaceae; genus Vibrio; species Vibrio splendidus. The sequence continues at coordinate 283,948 of NZ_CP031056.1, read as the reverse complement.
AGTAAACTTAACCCCCTCTTCAGCCAGCGCCATTAGGTTTGGTGTATTGGCTTCTGAGCCATAAGGCTGAGTATCGGCAAAGCCCACATCATCGCCAACAATGACAACAATATTCGGTTTTTCTGATTCTGCGGCCAGAGCAGCACTGCTTGCCGCGGCCATTGCAGTGAAGACTAACGATTTCTTGAATGTCTGCATAAGACGTTCTCCAATTTCTGTGATTAACTTTTTCAGTAATTAACTTTTCTGCGAATAACTTTTTCTGAGGCTAACCTTTCTGTGATTAACCTGAGTTAGGATTTGAATTAGTGCGCGGCTTGCGACATCCAATGTAATAAGTCGAGCGCGGGGTCATACTCTTGAGTTGCTGCCATGCCAATCCAGGTGACAGCTTCCGCCTGGCTGGCTTGAACGCCACTTCCAGAGATATACATCAACCCAAGCTGTGTTTGAGCTTCAGGGCTACCGTTATTGGCTGCGGTGACGAACCACTCCGCGGCTTTTTCATCATTCTGTTCTACGCCATCTCCGCTCAGATATAAGTAAGCGACAGAGAGCTGGGCATCCAATTGCCCTTGGTAAGCTTCATCCAACAGTTGCACGACATCTTGATGCTGCTGTACTTGATCCGTTATGGCTTCATTCTCAAAGATCTCACTTCCAAAGCTTGCCTTGGCAAAAAACAGAACAACCAAAACACCCGCCAAACTCACGGTAGTTAAACGTTTATTGAGCATTTATTTCCTCCTCGGGAATAAAGTTCACGACGTCCCTGTTGAATGAATTAGGTGAAAAGTAGGAATGGCGCGATGATGCACAAGCTTGATAGCAATACGTTTTCAATTTTCATAATTGACTCTCGAGTAATGATTGTTGAGTGAATCATCGACTGAATTAAATGGTCATAACATTCAGTCGATTAAGACAGAGACTTAAATCGCTTTCTCTATGATGGTTTCAATCGTCTGTTTCGAGATTGGGTAGAACTGAAAACAGATGTCTTTTTCAATCGCTTCTGCAATGTTGCTCTTCTCTTGCTCATCAAACTTCCAGCTGCTGAAACGCTTCATCGCACCCACACTGGTTTGGAAGTTATTTAAGAAATCCAACACTCTCTGGTAAACCATCTCATCGGTTCCCGTAGTGTCGACAGAGAATGCTTGAGCTAACTTCGCCGCATTCGGCATGTAGAACTCTGGCAGTGCTTCAATCACAACCGGCATTAATACCGTGTTGGCATCGCCATGTGGAATGTGGCTAATCGCACCAAAGGCATGAGCACAGTTGTGAATCGGAATACCGCCCAAAGACGAATAGAAAGCAGAAATCGCCATGGTACTTGCTTGAAGAAGGTTGCCGCGTGCCGTTAGGTTTTCTGGCTCTTTCAATGCCAAGGGTAAGTTTTCAACAATCAATTTTGCAGCCTGAATACCGTAAGCGTCGGTGAATGCATTACTCATTGGCGAGACAATCGCTTCAACAGCGTGTGTTAGTGCATCCATCGCGGTAGAACGAGTCAGATGAGCAGGCAGCTTAGTGGTCACCGTTGGATCAAGGATCGCGATATCAGCTTCCAATCCAGACGCGACTAGACTTGCCTTAATGTTTTCATGTTCATTGTAAAAAACAGCAATCGGAGAGGCTTCTGCGCCCGTGCCAGCCGTTGTCGGAACCGCAATATGTGGCACTCGAATATCTTCATTGTTTGGCCACACATCCATATGACCACCGCCCGCAATCACCGTACGGATATCATCTATCTGTTTATGAAATGCGTATTTCACACCTTTAGAAGCATCAATCACACTGCCACCACCAACAGACAAGATCGCATCAGCATTGACGCTGTTTGCAAATTCAATTGCAGCGTTGATGTTGTCGCAAGTCGCGTCTGGCGCGATATCGGTGTACACACCAACAAGTTGAACTGCTTGTTCATTACCTGGCTGGTTCACCTTTTCGTTTACAAACAACGCCGAGAACTGCTCAACAAAACCAAGAGACTCCAAGCCTTTATCAGAAAAGAGCACGACTCTTTGCGCACCTAAGCGACCAAAAAGAGAAGGGATATTTTCAATGCCATTCTCTTGAGCATGAACAATGGTTTTAAGTTGAAAGTTAAAATTATTGGTTGTCATGGTATTTACCTCATTTCTAGTTGATGACTAAACAATAACCAATACAAACCGGTCGGTCTAGAATGTTAATGTCAAAGATATGTCAATTAAGATCTTTATGGATCATTGCCCCAAAACGAAAAAAGCCCGCAAATGCGGGCTGTAGTAATAAGTTAGTGAGTGATCATTAAACAAGTATCATTGACTCACCATGAGCAACTTATTAACTATTAACTATTAACTATTAACTATTAACGAAGATGAGCTGGCACCTTGCTTTTGTCTCTAGTGAGGTAGTAATACAGGTAAACTAAAGAGTAGACAGTCACAAATCCATCGAGCGCAAACACACCGCTCCAACCGTAAAACCACTCATAATCGTTGATACATACGTTGTATAAGAATATGCCCACAAACATCGACTTCTCAAATGCACTGTAAATCATGGTCGAAGTACGCAGCGATTTGTACTTCGCCGAGAACATCAACAACACACCAATACAGCCAACCATGACTCCCCAGTGTTGATAGGTGCCCATAAGATACTCTTTGTTCACCATCATCGTATCGTTGTACGAGAACAGCGTTTGCATACTCCAATCAGGCGCAAGGAAAGTAGAGAAAGCGGTTGCGGTTAAGAATCCTGTAACCATCAAATACGCTTTCATCGTTCGTTCAAAAAATCGTTCTAACATAAAAATAACCTCTTAAAATAACGTCGTAAAAATAATTTCTTATAAATAACTTCGTGTAGATAAACTGAGTAATAACAGAAATGATTTACTTACCAAGCATGCTCATCACTGCGGTCTTTAATTCGTTGTCTTCTTTTGAAAACAGATACTTAACTCGATGGTCTAAGCCTGTTTCCAAGACTGTTTTGGCATGGGAGAAGGTAAGGAAACCTTCTTTACCGTGATAATTGCCCTGCCCTGATTCACCAATGCCACCAAACGGCGCGTCATCAACCGCTAGATGGAAAACACAGTCATTGATACACATTCCGCCGGAATGAACTTGGTGCTTAACCTGAGCCTGTAAACTCAAATCAAAGCTCATCAGGTAGAGTGCTAACGGCCTTGGTTTGCTATTGATGACTTGGAGCGCCTCTTCGATATTGCGATACGTAATCAAGGGTAATAGTGGGCCGAAAATCTCTTCGTTCATCACCTTGGATGACAGGCTTGGTTCAACAATCAGGTGCGTCACCAAGCGGTGGTTATCTAAGTCCATCGCTTCGTCATGGCAAGCGACGGTTCGCGTTCCAGCTTGTCGTTCTTCATTCAACAAACCCACTATCCGGTCGCATTGACGAGGATTGATTAGGGACGTCAAACTCTCGGAATACACCCCTTCATCGAACAGCAATTGGTACTGTTTTTTATACTCTTGAATGAAAGATTCAACTTTCCCTTCAGGTAGCAATACATAGTCAGGAGCCACACACACCTGCCCGTTATTGAGGCTCTTACCATAAATGATTCGCTCAACCGCGATATCAATTGGCATGTCTTCTGCAACGATAACTGGTGACTTACCGCCTAGCTCTAGCGTGACTGGAGTTAGCGTGTCAGCCGCTGACCTCATCACTTGGCGACCCACTTGGGTTGACCCCGTAAACAGAAGATGATCAAACGGCAACGCCGAAAATGCGGCTGCGATTTCTACCTCACCTTCAACCAAGCACACCTCATCGGCATGGAAAACTTCTGCCAATAGCGCTCTTAATACTTGGTTCGTCGCTGGGGTAAATTCACTCATCTTGATCATGGCGCGATTGCCCGCTGCCAACGCCGAAATAAGCGGGCCGACGGATAACATGATTGGGAAGTTCCACGGAGCAATGATCCCGACAACGCCTTTGGGTTGATAAACCACTTCAACACGAGAGGTTGAAAGCAAAGGGCCGGAATGACGAATCGAAGATGTCGACCAATGAGGTAAACACTCAATGCTGTGATCGATATTTCCGATACAAGGCAATATGTCGGCCATCAAAGTGTCTTGTCGACTGCGGTGACCATAGTCCTCACTCACGGCTGAACACAAACGATCTGTGTAATCGATAAGCGCAGATTTAAGTGCAAGCAACTGCTCAATTCTCACCGATACCGCTGGCATCGGGTTCTGTGCAAAAGCTCCCTGCATGTTGTTCAACGTCATGGTCATTTGTGTTGGCGTCAATTCGTATTTCATACATCACCTCGTGGTTAAGATGAGCACACAATAATACAAATCAGACCGGTCGGTCTACATCTTTATTGTCAGAGAATCGTCAATGCATTTTTGAATACAAATAAATAGGGTGATTACAACGTAGGGTTAAAACCCAGGGAGATTTAAAATAGAAGGGCGTAGCGAATAGGCGGTATAACGAGAAATTTTACATAGTTAGATCAAAAATGGCCGCTTAATGCGACCATTTAATAACTCTTTAAGTTTTTGTTTTAAATAGATAATTTAAAACTAACGTTAGCTTTTGGCTACGTTTGCAATGCCTTCAAGCTGAAGCACTGGAGCAGCGTCGATGTCTTCTGCGTTCATCATTGCTGATACACGCTGCATAGAAGAAAGCAGTAAGCTTTGCTCCCACGTCTCTAGGTTTTGGAATTTTTTCACGAAGTTATCTTGCAGCGGCGGTGGCGCATTGTTTAGCAACTCTTGACCTTTTTCAGTCAGGTTCGCGTGTACTTTGCGGCGGTCCGATGAACTGCGTACTCGTTGTACATAGCCATTTAACTCTAGACGGTCGATGATCGTCGTCGTCGTTGCTTGGCTTACATTGGTCTGATTAGACAATTCTTTGATCGTCACATTACCCATTTCTTGGATTGCTCTCATTAAGATTAATTGAGGGCCAGTCAAACCATACTCTTTACTCAGCTTCTTCGAGTGTAAATCGATAGCGCGAATAATTTGGCGAATAGCGACCAGGATTTCGTCATGTTTGTCCAAGATGCAGACCTTTGTACTAATATACTGTGAATGGTTTTACAGTGTCGAAGCGATGAAATGTCTCGAGTGATTACGTCACGCGCGCTCGAATTACACTGTAAATTGATAAATTACTTCATTGATTTTTCCGCATTGTACTGATGTTCATACTATTCTCAATCTTTTCTATACCACTAAACTTGCGTGGTACGGCACTTTTACTTAATGAAGGGGGAATGAAAGCTTCAATGAAGGCAAAAATAATGAATCAGAGAATACCAGTTCAAAGAATAATATATTTTAATAATCATAGAGGTAGAGAGACTTAACCCTCTCCACCCAATAAAAAATCAGCCCTAATCTCCAAGCTGGAAAACGAAATTTTACGCGGCTGTATTCATCTGAAAGTTACCCGTTAGCGCGTTGTAAAACTCGCTGTTATCCAAAATCCCTACCAATTGATTGTTTTCAACCAACAGAATTGGGTGGTTACTGATCTGCTTAAGCTTAATCGCATCACGCATACCAATCTCCGGGCTTGCCACTACCACACTAGACGCGTTAATCGCGGTTAGGTCGTCAGACTCGCTCCACTCAACAAGCGCCAAGGTAGATTCACCTTTCACCGATAAAGCACCTTCATTCTGTTCAATCCAGAGATCTTTAGAATCGCAGATCTTCCAGCTTTCATTTTCTTGCGTCAGTGAATCAAGAGGCTGCATTAAAGAGCGACCTTTAAGCACATTCAATGGATTGGTGTGAGCAACGAAGTCTTTTACGTATTCGGTTTTTGGCGTCAGTACGATCTCTTCAGGCTTACCGTGTTGAATCAGTTTGCCTGACTCCATGATCGCAATGTTATTACCAATTTTCAGTGCTTCATCTAGGTCGTGACTCACGAACAGAATCGTTTTGTTGAGTTTATTTTGCAGCGTGATCAATTCATCTTGCAGCTGAGCACGAATCAGTGGATCAAGCGCCGAAAACGGTTCATCCATCAATAGAATGTCGGTGTCCATTGCAAACGCACGCGCCAAACCAACACGTTGCTGCATGCCGCCAGAAAGCTCATGTGGAAATTTGGTTTCCCATTCCGCTAGGCCGACCATTTCTAATTGTTCACGCGCTTTTGCACGACGAACATCTTTCGCTACACCCTGCATTTCAAGACCAAACGCCACGTTGTCTAATACGTTAAGCCATGGCATCAAAGCAAACTTTTGGAAAACCATGGATACGCGATGAGTACGAAGATGACGCAGAGTCGCTTCATCACATTGCGCTAAATCGACTTGTTGGTCACCGTCTTTGATTGTTAGTGAACCACGGCTGATCTCATTCAAGCCGTTAACTGCACGAAGCAAAGATGATTTACCAGAACCAGACAAACCCATCAATACACAAATCTCGCCTTCTTCCACCGTCAGCGACACATTGTCTACGCCGACAACTTGACCAGTTTCATCAATGATCTCTTGGCGAGTTTTACCTTGGTCGAGTAGCTCAAGCGCTTGTTTCGATTTATTACCAAACACAACATCGAGATTCTTAATGGTAATCGCGTCCATTGTCTTTTTTTCCTGAGAGTTAGACATGATTAAGCTTCCTTCTGGTTTGGTGTTTTGCACAAGCGGTCAAGGATGATTGCGACTAATACAATCGCTAATCCAGCTTCAAAACCTTGTGAGATGTTCACTGTGTTCAATGCTCGCACAACAGGTTTACCAAGTCCGTCAGCACCGACAAGAGCGGCGATAACCACCATCGAAAGCGACAACATAATACATTGGGTTACACCCGCCATGATGCTTGGTAGAGCCGCCGGTAATTCGACCTTCATCAGCAATTTCATGCGGCTGGCACCAAACGCTTTACCCGCTTCAATCAACTCTTCAGGGACTTTAGTTACCCCTAAGTAGGTCAAACGAATCGGTGCAGCTATTGCGAAAATAATGGTCGAGATTAAGCCAGGAACAATACCCAAGCCGAAGAGGACAAGAGTTGGAATCAGATAAACGAAAGTTGGGACTGTCTGCATCAAATCAAGGATTGGACGCAAAACTGTATAGAGCCAAGGACGGTGAGCAGCCATGATGCCAACCGGCACGCCAATTAATACGGAAATCGTTGTCGCCGCAAAGACGAGAACAAAGGTTTCCAGCATTTCTTGCCAATAGCCGAGGTTAAGAATAGTCAGCAGTGCTGCGACCACAAAGATCACCAGCGAAGGTTTACGGTGTAAGTACCATGCAATAGCAGCAGTCATCACGATTGGCAGAGCAGGCGGCATCCACTTAAATACATCGACTAAAAACATAATGACGGTTTCTAGAAAAATCGAAATAGCGTCAAAGAATCCTGCTGCATTGATTGTTAGCCAATCAACACCCGCTTCCATCCATTGTCCGACTGGGATTTTGTTTTCCGTAATAAAATTCACAATATTGCCTTTTATTATGGGTGGGCTACTTCAAACCAATCGATAAATTGGCAAGCCCACCTTTATTATTTATGTAGCTGTTGAGATAGGTAGAACTAAGCTTTAACTTGCTTTAGGTATTCAGTGACGGCTTGAGTCGCTGATTCACCTTTATGTGTTTTTACGTTGTCTAACCAAGCTTCCACTTGTTGAGAATTGTTGTTCAACCATTGTTGAGCCGCTTTTTCTGGCTTCACTTTTTGGTTAAGAATCTCTTCCATCAACTGGTTTTCCATCTCTAGAGTGAATTCTAGGTTTTGTAGAAGTTGACCAACGTTTGAACACTCCGACAGATAGTTTGAGCGAACATTGGTGTAGACATTCGCGCCACCGTAGTTAGGGCCAAAGAAGTCGTCACCGCCAGAAAGGTATTCCATCTCAACATTGCTGTTCATTGGGTGCGGTGCCCAACCAAGGTAAACGATCCACTGGCTACGACGAGCAGCGCGAGATACTTGCGATACCATGCCCGCTTCACTTGACTCCACTAGGCTGAAATCTTTCAAGCCAAACGCGTCAGAATCAATCATTGATTGGATTAAGCGGTTACCATCGTTGCCCGGTTCGATGCCGTAGATGCGGTCTTTAAATTTGTCGGCATGTTTTGCTAGGTCTGCGAAGCTTTTTACGCCAGAGTCGTACACATATTTTGGTACAGCTAGTGTGTATTTTGCGCCTTCAAGGTTGGCACGAACGGTTTCAACCGTGCCCGCTTCACGGTACTTAGCAATATCGCCTTCCATGGTTGGCATCCAGTTACCTAGGAATACATCAATATCGCCGTTCGCCATTGAAGAGTAAGTCACCGGTACTGAAAGTAGGTCGGTTTTGGTTTTATAACCAAGGCCTTTTAATAGTTCAGAAGTAACGGCGGTTGTTGCGGTAATGTCAGTCCAGCCTACATCAGCGAAGCGAACATTTTCACATTGCTGTGGTTCAAAAGAAGCGTTAGCACCAAATGCAAATGAACTAATGGCTAGTGCTGTTAACGTTTTCGTGGTCATGTTCTGAATATTTAGAGTCGTCATAATGGTTCCTTTTTATCTTTCCTTTTTCTGCTCGATATCAACACCGATAAAGAGCAGTTCTTCTGACTTTTGACTAATTTTTGTTGTTACTTTTTGCTTTTTCTATTTTTGAACCAATAACAGAGGCTTACGCTTCTCTTACTGGTTTATTTATTCTTTGCTTCTCTTGCCACTCAGGTGCAATCCACACTGGAACGTCCTGCGCTTTGAGCATCGGCTTACCTAAAATTAAATCGGAAGCACGCTCAGCAACCATAATGGTCGGGGCGTTCAAATTGCCGTTTGGAATGGTTGGGAAAACCGATGAGTCGACAACACGTAAATTATCGACACCGCGAACGCGACACTCTTCATCAAGCACTGCCATTGGATCATCATCTGAACCCATTTTGCAGCCACATGAAGGGTGATAAGCACTTTCAACGTTCTGCTTAACCCATTCATCAATTGCTTCATCGGAAGTAATATTCAGACCCGGCTGAATCTCTTTTCCTCGATACACATCCATCGCAGGTTGAGACAAAATCTCACGCGTCAGACGAATACAATCGCGCCAATCTTGGCGATCTTGTTCAGTCGAGATGTAGTTGAAAATGATCTCTGGCTTGGCATGCGGATCAGCAGAAGTGATCGCAACCGTACCGCGACTCTCTGGCTTGTTAGGCCCAACGTGTACTTGGAAACCGTGACCATCAAAGGCCGCTTGTCCGTCGTAACGCATCGCTGCTGGTAGGAAGTGATATTGAATATTCGGCCACTTCAATCCTTTGCGAGAACGAATGAACGCGCACGATTCAAAGTGGTTAGTAGCACCAAGGCCTTTGCGAGTCAGAATCCATTCCGCGCCAATCATGCCCTTGCTGACCAAACCAAGCTTGCTGTTGAGCGTGATGGGTTCGTTGCAGTGATATTGGAAGTACACTTCTAAGTGATCTTGAAGGTTTTCACCGACACCGCTCAGTTCGTGTTTCAGCTCAACGCCAGCCTTTTCAAGCACGGCTTTCGGGCCGATACCAGAAAGCTGAAGCAGTTGAACAGAACCGATAGAGCCCGCAGACGAGATCACTTCTTTGTTCGCCACAGCAACTTGAGTATTGCCTGACTTTTCAAACTCGACACCGACGGCTTTCAAACCTGATTGGCCTTTTGATGACTGGTCTTTTACGACGAGTGCTTCAAGTAAAAAACGACGCGCCACGATGCCCTTCTTCAAGGTCAGGTTTGAACGCTTCAATGCTCGACGTAGATAAGCGTTAGAGGTTGAGGCTCTAACACCCTTGTCTACCGTCATATGCATGGTGCCGAAGCCTTCTTGCTGGTAGCCGTTATAGTCTTGTGTTTCTGGGTAACCAGCGTCTTTACCTGCATCAATGAATGCTTGGTAAAGCGGGTTAAGCTCCATATCGTTACCGTTACAAGTGCCTACTGGGCCATGGTCGCCACGGTATTGATCGCCACCTTTATTCCATGATTCAGCACGGCGGAAATAAGGCAAACACGCTTGGTAATTCCAACCGGCAGCACCCTCTTCTTCCCACTGGTCGAAGTCACAAGCATGACCACGCACGTAAACCATGCCATTGATTGATGAGCTACCACCTAACACCTTGCCACGTGGGCAGTGCAGTTCACGTCCATCAAGGCCCGGTTCTTGTTGAGTCTCAAATTGCCAAGCGTACTTTTCAGTATTCATCGGGTAAGAAAGCGCAGTCGGCATTTGGATAAAAATACTCTTATCCGTACCACCAGCTTCCAGTAATAAAACGCTATGTTCACCGCTTTCCGTTAGCCTATCCGCTAACACACAGCCGGCCGAACCCGCGCCGACGATAATATAATCGTAGCGTTGTTCCATATTTTAAGTTCCCTGAGATGAGTCAGTGAGGCTAACTCTTTTAAGCTAGCCCGTTGAATTAAGTGTTACGCGTTAGGCATAAGGGCTGGCGTAGTCGCCAAGTTCAATAAGAATGCTCTTAGTCTGCGTATAGTGAAGTAGGGTTTCGGGGCCATTTTCACGGCCAACACCCGAAAGCTTGTAACCACCAACAGGCATTTCTGCAGGTGAGTCACCCCACGTATTAACCCAACAAATACCAGCCTGCATTTGATGGATCACGCGGTGAGCACGAGAAAGATTTTGCGTGAACACGCCAGCCGCAAGGCCATATTTGGTATCGTTAGCACGGCGAATAACGTCGTCTTCATCACTGAATTTTAGAACCGACATTACAGGGCCAAAGATCTCTTGTTGAACGTGTGGCATGTTGTCTTCGCAGTCCACGAACACGGTTGGGATAACAAAGTTGCCTTTCGCTAGCCCGTTGTCAGTCACTTGATAACCGCCAGTCAGCAATGTTGCGCCAGATTGTTTTGCTAGCTCAATCGCTTCGAGAACTTTTGAAAGATGTTCTTTAGAAATCAACGCACCAATTTGAGTCTCCATGTCCATTGGATCACCAATGATCAGCTTTTCAGTACGTGTCTTAAGTTGGTCGATAAAATCGTTGTAGATGCTTTCGTGTACATAAACACGAGTACCATTAGTACACACTTCACCTTGGGTGTAGAAGTTTGCGACCATAGAAGCGGAAACCGCATCATCCAATTTCGCATCATCAAACACAATCATTGGTGATTTGCCGCCAAGCTCCATCGTTACAGACTTGAGTGTTTTTGCACTGTCTGACATTACTGCTTTGCCCGTGCCCGTTTCACCTGTGAAAGACACTTTAGCGATGTCGGGATGAGCCGTTAGCATTTGGCCGACACGGTAGTCACCCTGAACCACGTTAAATACGCCATCAGGAAGGCCAGCTTCGGTAAATATCTCAGCAAGTTTAAGCGCAGTTAGCGGGGTTTCTTCGGAAGGTTTGAAAATCATCGCGTTACCCGCAGCCAATGCAGGAGCTGATTTCCACATCGCGATTTGAATCGGGTAGTTCCACGCACCAATGCCCGCACAGATGCCTAGCGGTTCACGGCGAGTGTAGAAAAATTGAGATTCACTAAGGGGTTGTTGATCGCCTTGCAGCGTAGGCGCAAGGCCTGCGAAGTATTCAATCACATCGGCGCCAGATGCCACATCCACTTCAATCGCTTCTTGCAGTGGCTTACCCGTATCAACAACCTCAAGGTTTGCAAGGTCATCATTTCGAGCTCTAAGTATTGCTACCGCTTTCAAAAGAATACGACTGCGTTCCACGGCTGTCATTGCTGACCATACCGCAAATCCACGTTTCGCTGATTCAATAGCGCTATCCACGTCCGCTGAAGAGGCTTGGCCTAGCGTTGCGATAGGTTCGCCGTTTGCCGGGTTGATACTATCAAAGGTTTCACCAGACGTAGCTTTAACCGCTGCGCCATCGATGTATAACGAGTTCATTTCCATTTGAGATTCTGACTTAATTATTGTTATTAGACTCTGCTGGTCTATATGTGAGTGTTTGCCGTTCAGGTACTATGATTGCAATGCTACGACCGCGTTCTATGAGGTGTTACACGAGTAAAACGTCAGTTGTTTATCAAGATAATCATTGATGATGGCACGAGCCTTTTGAGCATCGATACCTTCAGGGTTTAACGTGCCTCTCAGCCATAACCCATCAATCAGAGAAGCAATCCCGTGAGCAACGAGATCCGCCTGTTCATGATTCAAAATACCTTTCAACTCAAGACGCAGATGTGAAATCAAACGTTTTTCATTCACACGCTGCAGTCTTTTCAGTTGTTGGTCATGCATTGAATAGGACCAAAATGCCAACCATGCCTTCGCGACTTTATTTTCGGCTTGGTAACCTTCGAAGTTACCGTCGATGATCGCGTTAATTCTCTGTTGGTGAGCATCAACAGGAAGCGCTTTTAGTGAAGTCGTGATGGTGTTGGATAATTGGCGAAGGATTTCACGCATCGTCTCTTCGAGCAGACCGTGCTTCCCACCAAAATAGTGATTAATGATACCTGTAGACACGCCCGCTTCTTTGCTGATTAACGCAATACTCGCGGCATGCAAACCTACTCGATCAATCACCGTCATGGTGGCTTGAACAAGCTGTGGTTTACGTATATCAGGCATCCCAACCTTCGGCATTTCTTAGTCCTTTTATTTTATATTGAACGTTCAGTTAAATATAAAATGACAGAAATTTAGTTAGGGTTCAAATGATTATTTAAAACAAACTCGTAACAATACAGCATTCAAAACAACAAAAATCATTATAAAACAATAAATTAAATATCATTTAGAGCACTAACGAAAACAATTAAAGATTTGAGGTGTGATAGTTATTGGTCAAATGTTTTTGCTTATTCTGAACAAACTTCAACCGCTTACCTTCTGTGCCGAAACAGGGCGAGACACAACGAATAGGCATCGTTATTTGTATATTAGGAGGGAAAGTCGATGATGTGATTGATGGAGAGTAAAAATGAAAATCAGATACAACGAGAGCACCATAAACAGTTCGGTGCTCTCATTTTTATCTCCAATATTGAGGTAATAAAGCGTGGTTAGTTCAACTAAAAAGCCAAGTGGTAGCTATTGCTCGATTGATCCAGTGAGATCACCCAACTTTGCTCTTGTTCACTGCTGCTCATCGGCACCCAACGAGCGTAGATTTGATCCCAGTTCCCATTAACTTCTAACTCCACAACATTGATTTGAGTTGGGTATACCGTTGTGATTCTAGACAATGGGTCAGCGATAATATCACCGTTACTCATCACAAATGCCGACTCGGAATACAAGTGCAGCGCTCCCGGAGTGGTTCCCGTGTAATCCATCGACAAACTGATCTTCTCACCGACATCAAACGAAAACCCAGCTTGTGCAACAATCTCCGAAGTGTCGGTTATCGCTGCAACGGCTGGCTGAGCAGGAGAAGCGGGCGTCTGAACCGGTATTGGCGTGGCCGATGGTGTCTGAGCTGGCGCAGCACTTGAGCTTCCCCCACCCCCTCCGCCGCCACAGGCTGCGACTAACAAAGGCAGAGAACTGATGGTGAATAGTTTGATTGTATAATTCATAGCGCTCTCCTACTCGTCCGTCGCTGAAATAACTTTATTGGTGGTCGAGGCCTTGTACCACTCGCCATCTGTCTCACCACTATTGATTACCCATGTAGGGAACGACGTATAAGCTTCACTGATGTCAACGTACTCAACAGGGTGGTCCCATTCGTCACGGATGTTAATCACCCAAGGCATATTGTTGCTGGTCTTAAACGATTCAGAACCCGAAGAACGGTCATCGTGACTATTGAATAAGGCATTATTCATGTCACTGGTACCAGAAAACGCTTTGAGGTGAGTTTGCCATGTCATACCTGGGGGAGTGCCAACAAAATCACCGTGGTACATATCTTCAGCCGCAAAAATGAATGAGTCATAAGGTGGATAGCCGATATCATCACGCGATACTGGAGACGTAAACTCGACATACAATTGATAGTTGAGAGCATCAGCATTTTGCTGTTCAGAGCATGCGCTTTGTGTTCGGTAGAAGACACAGCTTTCGGTGAGTTCACCTAGGTTTTCTAGCTCCACTCTCAGATCTTCAGACACCATCAGAATCGTTTCGCTGCTCCCCTCCTTGAGAATGGTATGGCCAACGGCAACACCATTTCGAGTCAATGTTGTTGATGCCACGTTAGCAGGCAGAACGTTCGGCAGTTTCAAGGCATAGCCATTGGAGTAGCCAGCCCCCATCGCCTGAAGTGTGTAATCTATGGTTAAGTTTTTAAGTTCTCGCTGTCCATTGAGTTGCTCTGTCACTCGGTAACGCCATACCACATCATTAAAATCATAATCTCCTTTCAAGGGCCAATTATCTTCAAATGCGATCGTTGCGTAGCTGCTCGAGCTTGGATAGACCGATGTCACTGTCACATCCTCATTATTCTCTTGCACAAGCACTTCGTATTTTGAATCTGTCGTGCCATCTTCATTGACTCCATCAACAGCCGCAAATGGCGTCACTTCAACAGTGAAGATCAAATCATTAAAGTCGTTGTCTCCGGTAGGGCGATAAATATCCTCAAAGCCAAGTACTAGGAACTCATTTTCTGTATCGAGGAAAGCAACATTGTGTCTTCTGTTTGCTGCGGTCGCTTCAGGGTTGATTGAAGGGTAGCTGTAAAAAGGCGTCCCCCAGCTACTGAGACTAGAAATGTTGTTGTAAGACCCTTCCCAGCCCCAACCATTAGAGATAATGAAGAAAGCCAATGTTTGCCCAGCGGTAAGTTGGACACTTAAATCAATCGTGTCGCCTTCCTGCATCTCACCAACACTAGCAACGGACGTATTGGGAAACACAATCACATGCGCATTAATGTCGTCTTTGGTCGCCGGTGGGTTGTTGGTATCAAATACAAAGTAACCGAGAGAGTTTCGATAACCAGCCCCTTCATTCAAGAACGTGATTTTCGCCGTCGCGTACTCTGCACCGTTCAACTCGTCGTCAATATCAATGCTCGAATAACGCTCAGGCGCAATAAACGCACTGTTCACCGTACTGCCTTCAGGAAGCATCGAATACACATTGGTTAAGACATCTTGTGGGAGTGAATCGGCTATCGAATAAGTATTGTGGGGTTTACCTTTTGCCGAATAGTTTGACGCATCCGCCCCAGATTCATAGGTAAGATCCGCAGTTGTCAGCGCCATCGCAAAACACGGCATTAAACAACTGGGCAGTATGACTGAATTCCAATTTCTCATTATGTTCCCTCTTTCAGCTAGCCATAAACGTGTAAAGAGGAACGGAGCAAGTATAGTGCCGAAAAATAAAACTATACTTAACATAATGTTATAATTATCGAGTGGGAAATTCTCATTTTGAGAATGAAGTTGACGTGAAGCAAGGACATCCGAATCGACCACAACAAACTTCAGCAAATCAGGCACAAAAAAGGTTGGTGACAACAACGTCATCACCAACCTTTTCAAGTCGTTTCTAATTTTAATCCGAGCTTAAGCTACTCAATGCGTGTGATGAAGCCGTATTTATCTGAATCGGTCTTAGTCACCCAGTGTTCACCATCAGATGGCGCAGAGTCTAAAGTGAAGATGTAAAAATCAATCCCTGTATCTCCCATCACCTTCTTAAAATACGTCGCTTGCTTACGGTGGCTCTCCTCAGTATACGGGAAATCTTTTGCGGTCTTATCGCCCGTCCCCCAACTGTGCACGCCGATTTGTTTGTTTAATTCAATGGCCTGCTTGGTGTTAGAGCGCTGTAAGATACGTGGATGACCAGCAGCAAATAGATCCGTACCACCCGAGAAAACCGAACCCGTTGGGGTCACGATTGTCGTCATATTGTTGTTCTTAATCATGCGCCCGGTGTACATATTGATATCGTCGTCGGCACTGCCACCGATGTGGTTAGTGAACTTCAATGTCATCTTACTGCCTTGGTATAACTTTACGATATCAAAAAGCTGAGAATAGATTGATGCACCCAGAGTCGAATTAATGCGCTCAACAGCGCCAGTCTCTTTAAGCACATCTCGATAAAAAGTGTTGAAGGCAAACGATGTGGTTATCGTTACCTTGTTCCCACTTTTAGTGTTGCTCAAAATCGTCGAACCCAGGCTCGTCATGTATTGCGACAACTCATTGTGGTATTCAAGCTTAACGGCAAGCTTTCTATCGCTCGTTGTCGTTTGGATTAACGTCGTATCATTGCCAATTGAACGTTGAGCCGTATCACAATCAAACGAATCATAGTAATTGCCTTCACTGTAAATACCGCATTTATCAAACCCCGCATCAGGAAAATAAAAATCAACGCTTTGGCCTAAGCGACTCGCTAGCCTAACCACTTTTTGCTTATCACTAATGTCTTCCGCAAACAGAATTGTTTCATACTGCACACCATCGTAAGTGAGCTCCATTGACTCTTGGACCTCTTGTCGCTCTTGATACAACTCGCCAAGCTTAGCTGATGAAAACACGTAATCGGCCTTAGGTTTGACTTGCGCTTTAGTAGCAGCATTATCTGCCGCTTTACCCGAGTTAGAGGTTGAGTTACACCCAACTAAAATAATCAAAGGTAATGCCAGTAACGTTTTTCGATAGCTATTCATGTGGTAATTCCCAAAAATGTTTGATGGGAAAATTCTATTATTTAAAAGCGCAAACATCTGTCGTGCGAATGTATGAGAATGTATACCTTTTTGAACATTGTTTTTTATTTTCGCATAAATTCAAAATCATCATTGAACTGGCGTAGAAAGTGTTTAATTATTCACGTCAGGTATTTTACGTAAAGCATGCAAATTGGAGATGCCACAATAGCTAACCACTAGATAAGGCACCCTCACGTAATCTCAATACGAGAAACGCACGACAAGGCTGATAATGGAATGACAAAACCTAAAATGATCATCGTGGAAGACGATTTGAAACTTCAGAAAATGTTGCAAGACTACTTTGTCGCGCAAGATTTTGACGTCACTGTGCTAGGTGACGGCGGTAATGCCGCGCAGACCATCCTCGCGGAACAACCTGATATCGTACTGCTGGATTTGATGCTTCCTGTAACGGATGGACTGACAATCTGCCGACAGACACGTACACACTATAAAGGTAAAATCTTGATGCTCACCGCTAGCGATGACGACTTTGATCACGTCGCTGGTTTAGAGACAGGGGCTGATGACTATGTCACCAAGCCAATCAAACCAAGAGTTCTGCTGGCCAGAGTTCGTTCGCTATTACGCCGCCAAGACGCCAATACCGCTTCAGTCGATGACTCAGACAACCTTCAGTTTGATCAACTCGTTCTGAAAAACACTTATAAGAAGTGTGAACTTTCAGGTGCGGTTTTATCACTTACTGACAGTGAGTTTGACCTACTTTGGCTATTAGCGAGCAACCCTGATACTCCGCTATCACGTGACTATTTGACGCAAACACTGCGCGGCATTGAGTACGATGGAATCGACCGAACGATTGATAACAAGGTCGTGCGTCTAAGAAAGATACTCGGTGACGACCACGCGCCAGCAGAGAAAATTCAGACCATTCGCGGCAAAGGCTACCTATTTGTTTCTACCGCCTGGCATTAACTTCGCTCACTACGAGCGTAATGAAAGAGATCTATTATGCGACGTATCTATTTGGAATCCCTATTAGGGTTGTTAGTTTGCTTTATGGCCGGCCTTGTCGCCTATGAGATTTGCGTCTATCAGCTCAATACCGACTACGAATATGTACTGGAAGATTACGAAGCGACAGCCCACCAGCAACTCATAGAAAACATCGCAAAGAATCAGGGGCTTGAAGCGGCTCATCAAGCGATAAGTCAGTTTGTAGAGACCACTCGAAATACACTCGTCACTTTCAGTCCAAATGATGAAATACCGGAACCAGTTTCGAGATTTTTCAGTACTCACCCGAATAGCTTTATCTTTCACGATGATGAACGCGACCTATGGTTTCGCTTAGCAAGCAGTGACAATACCTATCATTACCTACCCAACAGTGAAGCGTTCGTTAGGCAAAAGATAGAGTTGGAGGATGACCTCATTTGGTTGTTCTTCCTAGCAAGCTTTATCTTATACGGCTTATGCCATCTGATAATTATATTCCGCCGAGTTAAAAAGCTTGAATCTGCCACTCTACGCTTTGCAGAAGGCGATCTCTCCGCGCGAGCCGAAACGTCAAGCGGCATTGCCATCGGCTCACTCAATAAATCCTTCAACCTCATGGCTGACCGCATTCATCGCTTGATTGAGAGTAACCGCTCGCTCACCAATGCGGTAGCTCATGAACTGCGCACGCCAATATTCCGTATCCAATGGCAAGCTGAAATGCTCAAGGACACGCCACTCAACGAGGCACAACAAAGCACCGTAGAAAGTATTGTCGAAGATACCGAAGAGATGGAAAAGATGGTCGACGAACTATTGTGTTACGCCAAGCTCGATAGCATTGACCTTGAAAACCTACAACAGCCACTAGAGATAAGAGACTTTCTTAATCACGCATTGGCACGCTGGAGCAAAGACACTGAGCTCAACATTGACCTATCACTGCCTGAACAAGCCCACTCAATACTGGCGGATAAAATACTACTCAACCGCGCTTTAGATAACCTAGTACGCAACGCGATGAAATTCGCACGCTCTCAAGTCTTGATTGAAGCCAGCGTGCATCAAGAACAACTACAGATTGCGGTACATGATGATGGTGATGGTGTGGCTCAAGAACATCAGGCCCACCTGTTTGAACCGTTTTACGTTGGCGACAAAGCGCGTAACAAAGCCAAGAGCGGCCATGGTTTAGGGCTGTCTATCGTCGAGAAGATCTGTGCTCAACATAACGCAACCGTGGAAGTTGGTCAGAGCCAATCCTTAAAGGGTGCGGTATTCACCATAACCATTCAGCTATGTAATGCTTCAGCTGACAAACCCATACAGTAACTACAAAACACCTCTGGAATAATGTTCAACATCGGTCGGGAGATGCTGTCTCCCAATGAACTTATGAGTCTAGATAATCATGACACTGTCGTTTATGGCTTGTCATCACAGCACTGCTGAGTAGTAGCAAAGCAACCCGTTACTCGTTAACTCGCGCTTTGCTAGCAGTTCAAGCCATAGGCTTACTATCTAAATTCCAATCATTCTTAAGGTATTTTTATGAAAAAGTTATTAGTTGTTTTAGGCATTGTCTCTCTAGCAGGTTGTTCAGGTATCAGCCACAACGAAGAAGTTTACACAGCGCACGCTGAGAGCTTCAACATTGTTGGTTTCCAAGTTCCTGGTAACACACAAGATCGTGCAATGGAATTAGTACCTGAAGGTGCAACGGTTGATACTATTCGTTCAACAAACTCTGATACAAGCTCTGTGCTAGGTATCATCAACCGTATTATCGGTATCGACTACGTTCAGGTTGGCGGTAAAAAGCAGTAATTCGCTTTAGTCGCAAACCATAGCTAAGTGTATTAGTTACGTACCTTTAATCAGTAGCCTGCACAAACTAAGTTAATCTAAGCCAGTGACCTCGTCGCTGGCTTTTTTCATCCAGCAGCTTTTGTGCTCTGTGCCAAATAAAGCCCCATTTGACTAACTCTCTTGTAACTAACAATTCAGAAAATAAGCCCCAAAATCGTCAATTTCTTATCAAAATTGCCTTTAAACTCGCTTAATAGTCTTTCGCTCAAAATGACACTTCCAAATCGTTGATCCTTCTATCAACCCAGAGCCCGCTAATTGAGGCACAGATCAATTTACCTAGAAATCTTAATTTCCAATAAAAAACAACACCTAATAAAATTGTCATGATTTTATAAATAAAACCTATGAGTGCGTTCAAAAATAAACAGAAACGATAACTATCTGTAAATACGAGAAATATAAGTTTCATGAATAAAAGAGATCATTGCCATGCTACTAATTAATCAGATCGAATGATGTAAATTCGTTGTGATAATTTTGTTACGTTTTCATGGATTTTACATGGAAAGAGAAAATAACAATGAAAATGAAAAAGCGTTTAGTTGCCGTTGCTATAGCGAGTGCTATGTCTTTGTCAGTGCATGCAAGTGAATCCGTTAACATCGATCAGCCAATCAACTTTACTAGCTTTTCTGGGTTGAACACTCAGTTAGGTGTCAGTAACGCCTCTAGCTTTAAGATGGTGAAGGAAGTTAACCTCAAAAAGCGTGGTATCTACAAAGTTAAGATCCAGCAGAACATCTGGGGAACACCCGTTTGGGGGCATTACCTAAACGCCACTCAAAGTGTACAAGGTGGTGCGCTTAAATCGGTTCAAGGCAGCTACCTTAAAACGACGACCCTAGAGCGATCTTTTGTTAAGCCATCAATCAACAGCTCTCAAGCGGTTGAGCTTGCGAGTAAAGATCTCAAGGTTCAGGGCTTAACCAGCAAATCTTTAGACAACGTCCAGCATGAACTGTTTATTTATCAAGGTTCAGGAAAACAAGGACATGACAAAACACGCCTTGTCTACGTTGTCTCTTATCTTGTCGAAGGCAGCGAGCAGCCGACTCGACCATTCACCATGCTAGACGCGCACACCGGCGAAGTTATCGACCGTTGGGAAGGTATTGCTCACGCACAGATCGGTACAGGCCCTGGTGGTAACGAGAAAACAGGCATGTACGAGTACGGTACCGACTACCACTACCTTGATGTGGTAGAAAACGGCACAGAGTGTGTGATGGAATCGGAAAATGTCGTTACCGTTGACCTAAATGGCGCGACAGACGGCGACACCACTTACAGCTACGAATGTCCTCGTAACGAACATAAAGAAGTGAACGGAGCCTTCTCTCCACTCAACGATGCACACTACTTCGGTAACATCGTGTTCGACATGTATAAGAACTGGTTCGACACAGCGCCGCTCTCTTTCAAACTCATGATGCGTGTTCACTACGGTAACAACTACGAGAATGCATTCTGGGATGGCAAGGCAATGACCTTTGGCGATGGTGAAAGCTTCTTCTACCCACTTGTAAGCCTAGATGTGTCAGCGCACGAAGTGAGCCACGGTTTCACTGAACAAAACTCAGGTTTGGTTTACGCAAACCAATCCGGTGGTATGAACGAAGCTTTCTCTGATATGGCAGGTGAAGCAGCAGAATACTACATGAAAGGCACCAACGACTGGATGGTCGGCCGTAATATCTTTAAAGGCGACGGAGCTCTACGTTACATGGACGATCCATCACGAGATGGTTCTTCAATCAATAATGCATCCGAGTATTACGATGGCTTGAATGTTCACTACAGTTCTGGTGTGTTTAACAAGGCCTTCTACCATCTTGCAACCACGCAAGGTTGGGATACCAAAAAAGCGTTCGAGCTTTTCGTGTTATCCAACCAAATCTACTGGTCGGAAAACAGTGACTTCTGGCAAGGTGCTTGTGGCGTGAAAAACTCAGCAACCGACCTTGGCTACAATGCCGATGACGTTGTTTCTGCGTTCGGTCTCGTGGGTGTTACCCCATGTGCAGAGCCACCACTGCCGCCAGAACCGGAATATCAACGCCTTGAAAACGGTGTTGAATCCGCAGTTGCTGGTGAAACAGGCTCAAAAACTTACTTCGATATCGAAGTACCAGAAGGCCAAGACAAGCTAACGATTGATCTTGCTGTGTCTACTGGTGATCCGGATATGTATGTCGGTCTAGATTATGCACCAAGCTCTCAAGAGAATATCTGTAAGAGTGAAAGCGTAACCGATGAAGTATGTGTAATTGAAAACCCAACAGCTGGTCGCTACACGGTGAACATTCTGGGTTACTCAGATTACGCAGGTGCAAATCTGAAAGCATCATACGAATCAGGCAATGCTAACGTACCGCCAGTCTCTTCTTTCGAACACACGGTTGTCGGCAAAGAAGTAGAGCTGCGCAGCACAAGTTCGGATAGCGACGGTCAGATCGTTTCTTACCAATGGAACCTAGGCGATGGCAACATGCAAACAGGTGAAGTGACTCGTTATACCTATACTGAAGCTGGCGACTACGTGGTTACGCTAACCGTGACTGACGATGCAGGTGTTGCGACATCAACAAGCAAGTCGATCACAATTGAAGGTGACTCAGCGGAAGGCTTCCCACTAAAACTGAAGTTTGGTAACAAAAACCCGAACGGCAAGGCTCGCGTTAAGCTGGCATGGGATTACGACACTAACGACTACTTCGTGATTAAACGTAATGGCAAAAATGTTGGTGCTACAGACTTCAACTCATACGTCGACAAGTTCCGTCACAACGGCACAGTAGATGTTGAGTACCAAGTGTGTACCTCAAGCGATATCTGTTCAGAAACCAAGCACTACCGTTTCATTAAAGCACAGTAATCAATAGCAAATTCAGGGCTCCGAAAGGGGGCCCTTTTCGCGGTTATCTGTTTAGAAAATGAAACATCGACACAAAAACATCCACGCACTAAACAAAATTCACACCAATCAACACAACAATACTCACCATAAAAAGGACGACAAATGGCTATTCAAAAAAGCATGCTAGCTTTGGCTGTACTCGGAGGTTCTTTAGCCTTAATCAACAGTACTTCGGCTTACGCATCCCTAGGTATCACACCACCAGCGAACGAAGAAGTTTGGATCACCACCGATGCTGACGCACAGCATATAATGACTCAACATGGCGCAACAGTTTATCCAAGCGTGACCGGAAACAAGCATTCCATCGTCGCGAAAATCAACCAGAAAGAGCTGGCGAAACTATCCAGCCACATGCATGAAGAAACCCACCGTTGTGGTGGCTACATGGTGCACGAAGACAAAGCAAGTGCACTCAAAGCCGCAGCGATGCCACTGACAATGAACACCTTCGAAAAGCCGGTGATCAGCCATCAAGACACAGTGAACGATCTACTCGCTCAGGTCGAGCCGAACAACATGGTCACGACCATTGAAAATCTAACCAACTTCACTAACCGTTTTTATACTACTTCTACTGGTGTCGCTGCTTCAGATTGGCTTTTAGATCGTTGGGAATCAGAAATTAAAGACGTACCGTATGCGTCTGCACGCCAGATCACGCATGCCGAATACCCACAGAAATCCGTTGAAGTGACACTGCTTGGCACTAAATATCCTGAAGAGATCGTCGTTGTTGGTGGACACCTTGATTCGACCGTTGGATCTTGGACAAGCGAAGGCACCATCTCACCGGGAGCCGATGATGATGCGTCTGGTATTGCAACGGTAACAGAGTCGCTTCGCCTGATGATCGCCAGTGGCATTCAGCCAGACAAAACCATTAAGTTCTATGGTTATGCTGCAGAAGAAGTAGGGCTACGTGGTTCACAAGATGTCGCCAATGCATTAAGAGACGAACAAGCAAACGTTGTGTCGGTACTGCAATTAGACATGACCAACTACAACGGTTCAGCGCACGATATTACCTTCATCACAGACTATACCGACAGTAACTTAACCGCCTACTTGAGCGAGCTGATCGACACTTACGCTAATGAGATCAGTTACGGTTTCGATGATTGTGGCTATGCCTGTTCTGACCACGCTTCTTGGCACAATGTTGGCTACCCAGCCGCCATGCCATTCGAGAGCATGTTCAATGATTACAACCCAAGTATTCATACCCAGCACGACACGCTTGAGAACTCCGATCCTACGGCGACACACGCGACCAAGTTCGCCAAACTGGCCATTGCTTACCTTGTCGAAACCAGCCTTGATTCGCCCGTTGCAGGGCCAGCAGAACTTCAATATGACGTCCCTGTAGAAGGGCTATCCGCTGGTTACGGTGAAGAGCAATTCTTTACCGTAACAACGGAGTACTCTGGTCAGTTAACCGTAACCATGACAGGCCCTCGTAGTGGCGATGCCGACCTTTACGTGAAACACAATGGCACCGTATCGAAAGCAAGCTACGATTGTCGTCCATACCAGAACAGCAGCAACGAACAGTGTGTATTAGACATGCCAGCGGGGGAATTCAACATCATGGTGCGCGGCTACCGTAACTTTAACGATGTCACCATCGTCGCTAACTTTGTGCCGGATTGGCTGTAACTAATCACTAGGTTTACTCGGCCAACCAATTGGCTAACCACTTAGGCAAAAAACATAACGCAGCTGACTGGCTGCGTTTTTTGTCAGTGGCAACATAGATGTAGATGTAGATGTAAATGAAAATAGTTACTTCACCAAAAGCTAATTAAGCATCCCTAAATATAAATAAGAGATTATATTTTAATTAAGGAACTTTAATCCCTTACTCCCAACACGCCTACCTTATATTCAATTCTATAAATAACCAACACGAATAATAAAGCGTTCACTTAATTAGTTAATGCTTATTCTATTGCTCTCTAACCCGTTAAACAAATACCTATCGCCCAAATCCAAACGTCTATTTAAATATAATATCACAAACGCTCATTTAATTACTTATTTAACGAGGCTCAACATCATACCCATGTAATAAAAGAGGATAAATACTAAAAACGGAGTAAGCAATAACAAAGACATAGCCAACAAAAACAACAAGTAAGACCCGATTAGCGGCACAGGGAAGAACTGGTTCAATTAAATCCAGCACTCCACATAATCATAAAAGAAGACAACCAATACATATAATAAATATTGCATATATCAAACGGATGTATATTATCTATAAATTATTCGAGTTTATATGTACATTTTATAAGTTTTGTTTTCAATTCAACAGGGACAACCCTGAATTATACAAATCAAACACTACTTATATTGGGATTAGTTATGAGTAATAAACTAAAAAACATTATTTCTTTTACGGGATTAACTGTCATTTTAATCATGACGACGAGCTTATTGAATTGGAAGAATTTCAAAAAATCGTCAACCGTAAGTAATAGAAAACCGTTGGGGTACAAATTTAATGCCCCCATCGAAGCTGCACTCGCTGGTGTTCAAGGACTTGGCTTTACCATCTTAGCCGATGAGGTTCGCCATCTCGCTAACCGTACTCAACAAATTACCACCAAACTTAAAGAAGTTATCACCTCACTTCAACACGAGGCCTGCAACTCAATCACCACTATTGAAGATATGAAGGCTCAAATAACCACCGCGACGGTAGAGCAAACGCTTGTCGCTGGAGAGATTAATCAGAGTCTTGCGGACATCCATCACAAGGCTCACGCAAGCGGTGAGCACGTTCAAACTAAACAGTTAAAACCAGTGTTCATTTAACGCTAAGTAGGAGAAGCAGCCCCCCTACTGACAACATCGAAGTTAAACAATCAAGCCACCTCTAAGGAGGCTTGATTCAACGATTTATCGCATCAACCAACAAACTAAATCCCTAGCGTTCTCTTTGCCATATTGGCAAGGAGAGGCTTTTTGCTTTCTAAAATAAGCAAACAACTCCACAAACAATAAGGATAACTCTATGAAATTAAATAGATTAGCGCTCATTTCGGCCATGATTTCATCTAGCGCCGGCGCTTTTGAAATCTGTAAGATTGGAGACGAATATAACGTCTTAGATAGCGAAAGCTTCCACCAAATCCGTCAAAAAAATTACAATGCATTTAGTGATGGCATTACCCCTGAAAACCTTTTCCCATCGGTGCCGGAACACATTATCGACTTAAAACCATCTCTATCCGAAGCCAGTGATATTTTGCCAGAAACCGCCACATTACTGGATACAGGGCCAGCCTCGGCGATTGCAATTGAACCGGTAGAAGCGACACGATTAATGGAAACCTTAGGGCGTTCGACCAGTAGCCTGGCAAAAGGCACGTTAGAAGCTTTGGGGCCAATTGGTGATGCAGTTGCGGTCGGCCTTTGGGCAAATGACGTGGCCAATAGCTTTCAAGACGAATCACGCACCTCTTATGATAGGTTTGCCACCGTTATGGAGTTAGTCGATTGGTTTGGCGTATTAAAGCTTCCAGCCAGAGAAATAGATCGTCAAATATTGAGTAGCCGTTGGGATAGGATTGCGGCGGGTGACCATTATAGTTATCGCGTTCATGATGACCTGATTACTCAGCAAGATCTAAGAGACAAAAACCATTGGGCTGAACTCTCATCCAAACAGCAGGCCATGTTAAACGCAGTAGCACAAGGCTTCGCGACCGATCTTGCACTCAAATACCAACTGCATTATCAAGAAGTCGTTCAAGCTCAAACCATCATGGCAGAAGAGCTGATTACAGGTGTCGAGCATGAACTGCGCAAAACCCTCTTTAGCCAGCTTGCAGTCGATCATCAAGGCTCTCGCCTTTTCGCATCAGGCATTGCCTTAAGCTGTAACGAAGAAGCCCAAGCATTGGCAGAACTGTACCCTCAACAAGATGTTGAAGAAAACAATAACCGTCCACCAGCGGTGCCGTCAAAACGCCAAGCCAATCGAGCTCTTGCCAAACTCCAACACTGCCAGCAGCAACTATTGGATGAAGCGATTACCAAACTTGATGCCTTACGAGCAGGACAAATTCCAGGGCTTGACCAAGCCGCTGTGGAACAACTTTATACCCGAACGCTAGCAGCAAAGACGCAGATCATTGAAACCGCGGACAACCATGTCAATTTGCTCAAGAGTAAGTTGCAAAAAGAGATGTTTACACAAGGCGAAATCGCCGTTGAACGACTATTCCGTTCAGGCTCTGTAGAGACCATGCATAACTTCTTTAAGGCGCAAGCTGAGCGCAATGCCATTGACGAAATGACACGCAGTATTCTAGGACGCCCAGCAACGTCACAAGAAATACGCAACAAAGAAATTGTTCTCCAAAGCGGTTACAGAAAGTGCGTTCGTATTGGTATTCTCGGAGGAGACCCGAATTTTCGTGGCTGTGTCGAATATGCTTGGATACCAGCGGAAACTCGCCCGTTTAATCCATCTGAAGATACGGTTATTGCGCAAATCTACCCGCCGAATAAAGAAGCGGTGAAGCGAGTTCTTTTCGATACGTTAAGCACCTTAATTGCAGATGGCTGGAACTCCGAAGACGAGGAGCATTGGTTAGAGCAACAGATCTTGAACTTTTCGGCACAGCAGCGCCTAAAAAAACAAGCCGAATTCGATAAACAGCAGGTTTATCATTGGCTGTTAGATTCAACCGCGCAACTAGGAGGTAAATGTACAGGTGGCAGTTCATGCGCAGGCTGGAGCCCTTCTTACCTACAAACAGTGAACCTATCACGTCAATCGTCGCTGCATTACATCAACAATTGGCATACTAACTATTCGGACAAATACGCAAATGTACACTCAAAGCGTTATCAAAAGCTCGAAAGCCTCATCGCTGTGGCGCTGGCAAGCGAATGGCAGGCCAAGCAAGCAGTAGAATTTTTTAGTTTTACTTATCCAGGTAGTGCCGATCTCGAAACTAACGCGCCATTAATTTACTCAGCACTCAAGTCTTCATCGCTAGACATTACGGACCTGCAAGGTAATACGCTACAACTGGCTAAAGGAATAGTGAAAACTCGACTTGCGGAGGCGATAAGCGTCTCAGACAGCAACGGTATTGAGTGGTTACATTCCCAAGTGGGCCAATTCCAACGTTACACGTCGGTCATCCACTCACAACATATCTCTACGGGGCATTACGCCTCTGGGGAAGAAGAGGTTACCGCTCTATTTTCAGAGATGCTACCCGCGCACCTAATGCGTTACCTGATTTCAGACATAATCCCTGATAGTTATGATGCCCGTATCGAGCGCTCTATTGACGCCATCTTTAACCCAACGTCTGAACTCAATCAACAGCTCGATAAATTAAGTAACACCAACGAAAACTTTACCAATCAACCCGGCCGTAGCTGCATGATTTACTATCCGTATCTCAAGAGCGCACTACTTGATGTTGCAGCAGATGAAGATCTGTACTGGCTTTCACCGCTCTCTGAATGGTACGACGCAGTCACTCGACAACAACTTAATATGTTTAGCGCACTTCAGTCTGCCGTAATCAACCAGAATACTTTCGGCATTCCATGTGATTTAAGCCCTAACAGCTACCGATACCAATAAAGGACGACCACTATGAATATTCGTTTTTTATTACTTCTCTGTTGTTTGAGTTTTGCTAGCTTCTCTCAGCCCTTTGATTCGCTAAAGCAACCGGGGCGCTCGCCAGAAGAAATTACGAAACTGGCACAAGACTTCAAAGACTGGTCAAACGCTTCAAATGGCTGGCGTCATACCCTAATGACATCCGCGGAGAAAGAAGCCATAGAGGACTTTTCCGTTTCTGGTTACCTGATCGCCAATGACTATCTACGAGCTGCAGAAACGTCGACTTGGGGAGTGGCAGGCGTCGATGCTCGACAATATATCCGCACGGTCAAATCTGCGCTCAATAAGCTACCGAAATACAAAGGTACCGCCTACCGAGGTAGCTGGGTAAAACAATCGCTACTCAATCGAGTCGAAGTCGGAGATATCTTGATCGAGCCTGCTTTTACTTCGACGACAACCATTCCGGAGGTAGCACGACGTTTTACGGCTGCGCCACCAAGCTCACCAGGCCAATTAAAAAGAGTCGTCTTTGAGGTCAAGGTCAGTAAAGGGGGGCACACCATAGCTGGGCTTTCGGAATACAGTAACGAGGCAGAGGTTTTGTTTGCTCCCAACGCCCACTTTCGAATTACGGAGATAGAACGAACTTCGGGCTCCACCTATATCGGAGTTGAAAGAATCAGTTCTTCCTCTATGAAAAGTGAAGGTACGTACAACCTCTTTTCAGGTGAAGAAGTAGAGATGCCATTTTGGCATTCTCTCATTTGCAAATAAGCCAAGGAGCTAACAATGAAAAAAATACTTTGGATGTTTTGTCTCTCTTTACTGGCAAGCTACTCAGCGTACGGAGAAGAGTTTGCCGAATTTAAAGGGCGTTCACTCTCCCATGAAACCCAGCAACAAATTGCTGATAACTTAATGGACTGGGCTACCACTCATCATGTCAACGCAGAAAAAAAGATGGTGCCTGAGGAGTATTCGGCAATCAAAAACTATGGCCGAGTTGATCACGATGTGGTCAATGAATACATGCGGGCGGGAGAACCTGAAGGGTATTTGTCTGAAATGTTTGGCCGTACATTAAAGTCGCGAGTCTTTCATATGCAAAATGTCATGAATAAACTCCCTAACTACAAGGGCACAGTCTACCGTGGTTCATCGATAAAAAATGCGCTACTGGATAAGCTAAATGTTGGTGATATTCTGCACGAGAAAGCCTTTTTATCGACATCGACATTACCGAGTGTTGCCAAAAACTTTTCGTCGGCCGGCGTTTACGAAGGCGCCTCTGCAGCTCAATTCAAAATTGAGTAAAAGTCAGCAGGTCGAGCGATCAATGCTTACACGTTCAAACCGGATGAAGCTGAAATACTCGCTAAACCCAACACTTACTATCGAGTAGAAGCGATTGAAAAGATATCGCCACACAGAAACTACATCAAGATGAGAGAGGTAAAGAACCCTAGTCGTTATCTTAAAGCTGAACCCGATATCCATATATACGACAGCTTTAATGGTGAAGAAGTCTCCCTTAGAAATCGTAGTTCCCTCTACTGCCTGTAGTGTGATGCACTCGTCTATGGCGTAATGCACCGTCTTCTCAGATTATGTTCTTAACGAACGATTAAACACAAAAAGACCATCGAAACGATGGTCTTTTTTATTACTGAGATTCGCTAATCTAGCGCTATTAACTGGCGATTTTACGCATCACCTTGCCACAAATGTATTCACCAATCGGCATTGCAGAGGTCGCTGCTGGCGATGGCGCATTACACACATGCAGGCTTCTTGGGCTTTCGGCAAACAGGAAATCATGAACCAAGGTGCCATCTTTGAGCACCGCTTGAGCGCGTATGCCTGCTGGGTAAGGTTTGAAATCTGACACCGTAATGCTCGGGCAATATTTGTTGACCAATTTTAGATAGCCCGGCTTCCACCACGAGTTCTTAAGCTCGATCAAACCGGTTTTCAGATTATTCGCAGTCACTTTCCAAAAGCCCGAAAAGCTCAGCATCTGCCAAGTGTCCTTAAAACTAAAGTTCAGCTTGCCATAACCTTCTCGCTTCCAACCTTGAACTGCATTTGGCCCTACCGTTACCGAGCCATCGATCATACGTGTTAAGTGCACGCCCAAGAAAGGCAGTTCTGGGTCAGGGATCGGATAGATAAGGTGATTCACCACCTGGTTGTGTTTCGCGTCCAACTGATAATACTCACCACGATAAGGGACGATTTGAAAGTCGGTTTCAATGCCAAGCATGCTGGTCATTCTGTCGGCCATCAAACCAGAACACGTGATCAAGAATCGACTGTTCAGTTGTAGAGTTTGACCATCTACTTTGCACGTTAACTGCACTTCATCTTCTTGCTCATCCGCCATGATCACTTCTGTGCCTAGACTGAGCTTGCCACCCGTCTCAACAAACTCTTGAGCCATTACTTCGGTCACTTTTTTGTAGTCGACGATACTGGTGGTTTTGACATAAATCGCGCCCAAGCCCGTGATGTTAGGCTCGGCAAGTTTCAGTTGCGCTTGGTCCAACAAATCGACATCAATGTCGTTATCATGACAACGTTGATAGAGCGCATTCATGCGCTCGACTTCCTGCTCATTGGTTGCGACCAACAACTTACCGCAGTTTTCGACAGGGATATCGTGTTGGCTGCAAAAGGCGATAGTTCGCTCGACGCCACGCCTACAGAAATCCGCCTTTAAACTGCCTGGAGCATAGTAAACGCCAGCGTGAATCACACCACTGTTATGGCCAGTTTGGTGCTGCGCGAAGCCACGCTCCTTTTCGACTAAAAGGATACTTTTATCAGGGTGAGCTTGCTGTAATTGCCATGCCGTCGACACACCAACAATGCCACCACCAACGATAATATAGTCGTATGTTGAGTTCATAATATTCCTACATTCAATCCTTTAATTATAGGGAAGACGCGACAGTGTTAGATCCGGTTTGAGGTAACTTTTTTTCCTCACTTTCTGATTCCTTTTTCACTTGATTTGCATCGTATTTACGACCGCTGTAGATGAAGATACCAACAAAAATGGCAACACATACCAAACGGATCACGACTGAAACATCAGGCCATACTAGAGCTACACCTATCGCAACCAACACTACTCGAGTAATAATATTAACTTCGCTCTCTAAATAACCTTCAATCGCCGCGATAAACGCGTAAGTACCAATAACAGCAAAGCCACCCGTGACTAACACGGAGGCCACATCCCAACTTACCAAGTTAGTGTAGGCAATCAACAATGGTACTAAATACAAGCCTTTGGCGATCTTCCATGCCATTAAGCCCGTTCTCATCGGGGGTGTTTTAGCAATGGTTGCAGCCGCAAATGCAGTTAAACAAACAGGCGGAGTCACGTTGCTGTCTTGCGATAACCAGAAAATAATTAAGTGAGCCGAAAGCAGTGCAAGGCTGATAGCTTCTAAGCCAAGGCTCTGTTCAAGCAGAGTTTCCACAAAATCAGCAGGAACTAACGCAATCATCTCTTTCGCCGTTTCCAACGCCATCGGTGCGTTCAATAGATCAAGCTTATCTGGCGCAGCCAACATAAAGATGGCTTTAGCTTGCTCAGGAAGCTGCCCTGACACCAACAAGTCGAGCAGTTGACTTTCAGCAATCAATTTATACAAGGCAGGAGCAGACAATGTTCCCAACACAATATAAGCCGCCGTTACTGGTAACCCCATACCCAGAATCAAAGACGCCAGTGCGATCAACGCAATCATCACCAGTAACTCGCCATTCGCCCAGCTGTTGATCATCAAAGAGAAGGTGTTACCAATTCCCGTAGTGCTAATGACATTAACAACTAGACCAATACCAACTAGTAACACAGCCGTTGTCGCCATGTTTTTTGCGCCTTGAGACAAAGCTTCAATGATCGCTTTCGGTCCCATTTTGTGATTTTTAGAGAACCATGATGCCACCACCACAGAAAGAATCGAAATACCCGCAGCGTAAGTCGGCGTAAAGCCTTGAACGAGCAAAGTCACTAACACGGCCAATGGGATCAGGTTGTGCCAGCCCGATAGCAATACCTTTAACAAAGGTTCACAGCCAGAGGTCACCTTTTGTACACCACTACGCTTCGCTTCAATACGCACGAAAAAGGCCACTGACAAAAAGTAGATAAGCGCAGGAACAAAGGAAACCGCAATAATATCGACATAAGGGATCTGCGTGTAAGAGGCCATGATGAACGCGCCCGCACCCATCACAGGTGGCATCAACTGCCCGCCAGTGGATGCAGCCGCTTCAACACCTGCCGCGAAACGCGAAGGGAAACCTGCCTTTTGCATCAAGGGAATACTGATCACGCCCGTCGATACTGTGTTTGCTACGCTCGACCCGGAGACAGAGCCCATCAAGCCGGAGCCAATAACGGCAATGAAACCAGGGCCACCAATCACTTTACCCGCCGCGGCACGGGATACATCAATAATGTAGTCGCCGACACCAGATCGAACTAAAAATGCGCCAAATAGGATGAACATGAACACGAAGGTCCAACTGATTCTTGAGATCGAACCAAACATCCCTTCTGATGAATAAAAGCTTCGATAAAGTAACGTCTCTAGGCTTAAACCCGGAAAATGAAAAATACCGCTGGTCCATTGTCCCCAAAGCACTACATAACTTAAACACACTAAGATAAGCACTGGAATGAACCAGCCCATAGTGCGTCTAATCAGCTCAATGACGATGGCAATCGCCAAGATAGAGAAAAACCAATCACTGGCGATAAATTTTACGCCTCGGTCATACAACGCATCTTCGGCAAAGGGAATGTAGATAAGGCAAGCTAAAGCAGCCAAGGCAATCCCAATATCGATAGCTAATGCTATTTTGCTTTTTTTAAGCGATACATGGGCGGGATACCAAAGTGCGCAAATGATTGCGAAACCAGCGAAATGCGTCGCCGAAATCCAAAGCTCTGGCAAGGTAGATAAGGTATTAAACCAAATATGTAGGAGGGAGAGTATCACTCCCATTGTCGTTATTGCTTTGCCTACCCAAGGGAAATCTGTTCGGGTAGGCAATTCGAATTTTTTCAGTTCCTGCTGCAGCGAATCGCTCATAGAAAACTCCTGCTCTCCACAGCCAAACGCGCAGAGAAAATCCATAAAGTAAGGTGGTGCGTTTTCACTTCAAATAATCGAACGAGTCGGAGACGGTCAAATCAGACAAAGTAGCCGAAACAGATGAAAACGCACCAAGCAATTAATTAACGCGAATATTCAGTTCACGCCAAATAGCGAGTTAAAGATAAATGGCTAATCGAAGACAAAGAGTTAGTCGACGATCAACTCAGAAGGGATTTCTATACCCACTTCTTTATAGTAACGAGCAGCACCAGGGTGAAGCGGAACAGGAAGGCCTGCGATCCCTTTCTCAAGTGCCATTGCTTTGGTTGCTTTGTGGATACCTTGTAGGAAAGGTAGGTTTTCATAGATAGCTTTGGTCAGTTGATACACATCTTCTTCAGAAATGTCTTCACGAACCGCTAGGAAGTTAGGTTGGGCAATCGTAGTAATTGGTTTATCGACACCTGGATAAGTGTTTGCTGGGATCTCATACTTGGTCCAGATATTATAATCACCATTCGCTTGTTTGATTTGTGCATCGGTAAACGACAAGATTTGAATATCTTCACCCAGTGCTGCAAAGGCTTGCGTCACCGCACCAACAGGAACACCAGCAGGCGTGTTCATACCGTCAATTGTGCCATTTTGTAATGCGCTCGCACTGCCACCGTAACCCATAAAGGCGAGTTTAAATTGTTCTGGGTCCACGGATAGGCCTTGCATGATTTGACGACCTGAGTTTTCAGTCCCAGAGTTCTTCTTACCGATAGAGAATTTCTTACCGTTTAGGTTCTCTAGATCGCTTACCGTACCTGTTTTTGCTAGATCTGAACGCACAATAAAGTGTTCAACGTTTTGCCATAACATGGAAACTGAACGCAGTTGAGTTTGTCTGCCAGATTTCTCATATGGCCCCAAACCCTGCCAAGCCCAAGCACCATACAAACCTTGTAGAATGGCGAACTGAGCTTCGTTCTCGTTCAACAACTTTACGTTCTCACCCGAGCCCGCAGAGCTGATAGCCGCTAAAGAAAAGTGCTGCTTAGGCGCAAGCTTAACTTTACTCAATGTCGCTAAGGCCACACCTACCGGATAGTAAGTACCACCCGTTGAGGCCGTCGCTAAAATATAGCTGCGATCTTCTTCAGCTGACGCATTACTGATAAGGCCAAGAGAAGCCATTGCTATCGCTAAAGTTTTAACTAGCTTGTTGTATTTCATTGTTACTCTCCATGTAGGGTTATTCACGTTATATTTTTGTTAACAACAATCACTAGATAGCAAGCGCAATGCCAGTTTTTAACCATTTGTTTTAATTTACTTTTATTTTAAAACCTATTTAAAATAAGCCGTTTTTTGCTTATTTCACTACTAATGAGTAAGCTATTTTTTGCTTATCCAAAGCCGCAGTTAACATCCCCTTAAAGGTGGTCAGGTCACATCATGTTATATTTATGTGATCAGTGTTTATAAAGTGATAAATATACGATGAGCCATTTATTGCTCATCAATATCCAATAAACACGACTGTCAAACCGATCATTGAGAATCGACGTAGTCACTTCGATTCAACCCATAACGCACCATCTTTTGGTTCAATGTTCGACGAGGTAAATCCAAGTCTTGCATAACATCATTGATGCGTCCCTGATAACGCACTAGCGCATCATGAATCACTTTCCGTTCAAAGCTCTGCACTTGAACCGCCAACGGGATGCCTGCCGTTGTGGACTCTGTGACAGAATTAGGACGACACGCCAAAATATCACCAACGGTCAGGCTTTCATCCAGCGCAAAACGAATCGCAACATTACGCAGTTCACGCACATTGCCCGGCCATGCATACGACAACAAGGCATAGCGATCGGCTTCACTGGCCGCTCGGGTTTCGCTGTTCGCTTCTTGAGTGAAGTGTTCAAAAAGGATAAGAGCATCGTCTTCTCGTTCACTAAGGGGAGGTAAATGCAGTTGAGCAACGTTCAAACGATAGAAAAGATCTTGGCGAAAGTCCGGATGATTTAAAAGGTCGCATTTCGAAGCTGAAACTATTCTTAAATCAACATGTTGCTGTTGATTACCACCGACACGCTCAACAACATTGTCTTGTAAAGTACGTAGCACTTTGACTTGCATCGACAACGGCATACTTTCTATTTCGTCAAGAAAGACCGTACCTTTGTCGGCAAATTCAAGCTTACCAATGCGTCGTTTAGCAGCACCAGTAAATGCCCCGGCTTCATGACCAAACAGCTCGCTTTCAAATAAATTCTCTGGAATCGCACCACAGTTTAGTGGCACAAAAGGATGAGGTTTACGCTGGCTAAATTTATGTAAACAAGAGGCAACGAGCTCTTTCCCACAGCCAGTTTCACCATAAATGATCACATTGGTATCAATTGAAGCGACTTTTTGTATTTGTTCTCGTAATGCACACATCACTCTGCTGCGGCCAATCAGAACTTGTTCAATGCCCTTCAGGTTATCCAAATAGCTTTGACGATTTATCCTATCTTGACCACTTTGATGTTTATCTACCGCTTCCGATACCGTTTGAGACAAACGCTCTGGATCGAACGGCTTTTCTATAAAATCATACGCGCCTTGCTGTAATGCCTTAACGGCCATATCGACATCACCATGTCCGGTGATCAAGATAACAGGTACTTCTGGCACCAAACCTTTAAAGCGACTTAACAGTTCAACACCATCAATATCAGGTAAGCGCACATCGCTAATGATGGTCTGAAAATCACCTTCCACGACCGCATCTAACGCGTCTTGTCCAACCTCAAATGCGGTGACATCGAAGCCAGCCAACTGCAACCATTGGCTGGTTGCTTGACGCACAATTGCGTCATCTTCAATCAAAGCAATACGTTGCATGATCTCTTCCCATCGCTTACACCTAAATAATATCGACCACGGTATGTAAAAAAGCCGCAGACTAAAAGGAGCTAGCTCCCACTTTGAATAACACTCCTTTAACAGTTTTATAATGTTTGCTAGCTTCAATTTGTTCCAGATTCAACCTTCCATGTGGTAATAAAACGCAGCTTTTCAACTCAATAATTTAAAAAGGATTTAATCAAGAATGGTTAACAAAAATCGATATTGGTTGTTCCTGTTTGCCTGTTTATTGATTGGTTTAGTTCAGGTAACCACCAAAAGTGGCATAAGCCAATGGAAGCTAGAACAAGCTCAGCGTTACGCAGAACAGCGCTTCCTTGGATACATTGCCGAAGCAAGACGAACGCTCAAACGTTTTTACTATTTGCCTTATCTCGTGACGAACGATGAAACCAGCGTGCGTTTTATTGATGGTGACATTCGCCTCCAAAAACACATTAAAAAACAGCTGATTCAGTTAGACAAAGCGGCTAACACCAAAGGATGGTATCTACTTTCCGCAAACGGTGATTTGCTTGTTTCTAGCGTAGAAAGGAACAAACTCAGTAAAAAAAGCGCCAGCACTATTGTGTCCAAGATCCACCAGCAAGGCGGTGCGATCTCCCTAGTAACCAAAAATAAAGGCGTCACACCCGATTATTTTATTGCTGCACCCGTTTATCGAGCATCCGATGTGGTAGGCATTGTTGCAGTACAAATTGATTTATCATTACTGATCGACCAATGGTTTGCCGATGGTGAAGCCATCTTGTTTCAAAACCCTCGCGATCAGTTTTTTCTATCGAGTGATCACCGATTGAATGCAGATTGGTTCAATGAAAATTTCACTTCACAACCGCTCGCTACAAAGCGTGAGCTATATGACCAAACCCACATTCGAGTATGGCGACTGAAAGATAAAGATTACCTTATTCAATCCATAAAGTTAGACGACCTCAATTGGCGCTTAACCTACCTAACGCCGTTAACCAGCCTAAACCAAACCACAAGTTGGATAAGTTGGAGCGTCGCGGTAGGTTGTCTGTTCATTCTGTTATTGCTGGTTATTCTTTATCAAAGACGTCAGAAAAAGCTCAGCAATTTACGAATACAAAAACTCATCGAAGAGTCGGAAAAGCGTCTGTCTGGGATGATCAATAAAACGCACGTTGGGCTAGTGCTGATCGACAAACATGGTCATATCCATGATATTAACCTCATGGCCAAGAACTACTTCTCACTATCCGATTCAATGATCAGTAACATCAAAGCTTGGCAGTTATTTGAGGCAGGCAATCCAAATTCAACCACCTTGCAATTGCTTCAGAACCTAGAGCAACACCAAGAACTGGCCGAAATAACCAGCGTCGAAACCATGGCAAGGCGCAGCGAT
The DNA here is from genome assembly GCF_003345295.1 of Vibrio splendidus. Lineage (NCBI taxonomy): Bacteria > Pseudomonadati > Pseudomonadota > Gammaproteobacteria > Vibrionales > Vibrionaceae > Vibrio > Vibrio splendidus. The sequence continues at coordinate 246,508 of NZ_CP031056.1, read as the reverse complement.
GGTAGCTACTTTCCGGTACTGTTCTCTATAAGTGCCTTTCCTTGGCATGCGACCACTTATTATCTGTGTACCGTGATCGATATTAGTAAGCGCAAAAAAGCAGAAATTGCAGTGCAAAACGCTAATAAAACGCTTCAACTACGTGTAGAAGAGCGAACACAAGACCTCAAAGACGCACAACAAGAACTGGTTGAATCAAGCAAACTTGCCGCACTAGGGCGGATGTCGAGTGCGATCACTCATGAGCTTAATCAACCGCTTACTGGTCTAAAAACCCTGCTTTCAAGTAATCAACTACTGATGGAAAGAGGCGAGACCAAGATGTTGAAAGCGAACATGGACTTAGTGATGAGCCTCATCGACAGAATGGCCAACATGACCAGTCAATTGAAGTCGTTCGCCTTTAAAAGACTTGAGAAGCCCTATCCAGTTTCACTCACCGAAGCACTGCAAGAAACCCTACGAATTCATCAAGCCGAATTAGACAACGTCGATATTCGCATACGTGTCGCCTCTAATATTTCGATGGTAATGGGAGAAGAGGCGCGACTTCGTCAAGTGCTTGGCAACCTAATCAGAAATGCCGTAGATGCGACTCAAAATCAAACACCCGCGACCATTGTTATCAGCGCACATACCGATCAACAACGTGTGATCATCAAGGTGCAAGATAATGGCTGTGGCGTGTCAGAAGACCAACTCGAAACCATTTTTGAACCCTTCCATACCAACAAAAAAATGGGCGAAGGTTTGGGTCTCGGCTTGGCCATCACAGCAAACAATGTGCGGGATATGCAAGGCACCTTGATAGCAAAAAATAACCCAGACCAAGGTATGACATTCACGTTAACACTGCAGAATATTGATAGTGAGAATAAGTAGCCGCTTACATAGAGTTTAGAATTCACATCCGATTGAGAAGCTAAAACTAAAAAACCGCCCACAGAGGGCGGTTTTGATTCACTTATTGGCGTGTGACTTACTTCGTTAATCCGTTAACGGCTTACTGCGCTAACTGCTTCAAAAAGAGCTCTGTCGGGCGAACAATCGCGATGATTGATTCATCGTAGATTTTCGCTGATTCAGACAATATCGCTTGGTAGGCTTTCGCGTCTGATGCTCGAATTTTTTCACCTACTTGTGCTTTAGCAATCAAGGTTAACGCCAAGTCTGCTACTTCCGCCGTTTTCTCTGCGACAACCACAGTCTCCACCGAAGACACATTACCTGAGAAGACAGTTTTAGCCGCGAGTGCAGCCGCTTTTGCTTGCTGATAATGCTGAGCAAGTTGCTCAAGCGCTTGTTGATTACCCGTCGCGACTTCGTTGACCAAATCTTGCATCTCATACACAGCGTAGCTTTCTACTGGCAGCGCATCAACAAAGCGATTTAGGCGCTCGTATTGGCTGTATAAAGTGCCCTTAGGTTCAGTAGAATTCCACTTTTCCCAGTTACGTGCATAGTACTGTGCTGGCTCGGTGTATTTCGCAAGCACGCGCAGGTCGTGAATATCTTGGCCTTTCGCAATACGTTTTAACAGCATGTCCGCATCCGCATGATGACGTAGGCCAACTGACACTTCAGACCATGTATCCATCGCTTTCATGCGCTTGTACATGCTGCGTTCGTCCGTCAATTCTGCATCAGACCAGAAGCGCTCTGCAATCGCATAGCTGCGTGGCCATAAATAGTTTTCGACCGTGTGGCTGTCTTTGTTTTCTAGCCACATGGTGATTTCACCACCTAGGATAAGTTCTTTTTCTTTGTCGGTTAATTCAGCAGGGTAACCGCCATTAGGTTCAGGAATCACGCTGCCTTCAACATCACTGCTCGCAATCACTTCACCTGTGGTTGGCCAACGCACGTTACCCACCAGTTGGTAACTGCCTTCGGCAAAACCCTTTGGATTCAGGTTTAGGTTAAATTCGGTGTACGACATGAAGTTATCGAAGTGGCCAACAAAGGTTTCACCCGGCACATAATCAAGGATGAAGATCTCTTCGCGAGACTTGCCGTTGTAATCACTGAATGCGCGGAAAGTCCCGTCTTTCGCTTCAATGATAGTCAGTGTTCCCTTACGTGGGCCGCCTTTTGAACGAGGCTTTTCCCATTGATACGTCACGAATTTCTCGCCACTGTGCAGCTTATCGTCAACAGTGATACCGCTTGGCATTGGGTCATTGCGATAGTGGTAACTGGTTGGCTGAGGCTGGTCTAGGTAGTAACCGGTAGACAGAATACCTGGGTAGCCCTCTTTCGCCGCACGACCAATACTGTCGTGTCCTTGCCAGCTCTGAATCACGATAGAAGTTGGCAGATCTTTATGCCAGATCTCATCCCAACCCGTCATCTTCTTGCCGCGCTCTTCCAGCATCTTTTCAACTTTTACGTTGAGATAAGACTGTAAGCCGCGCTCACCATCAATGTTGTTCTCTTCAATGAACTCTTGGTGCTTTTCGCTGTTTTTCCATTGCGCATAGTTCGGCTCATCGCCACCAATGTGGAAGTACTCATCTGGGAACAGTTCTGTCACTTCGTCGAACACGTCGCCCAGCATTTCATAGAGCTCAGGGTTAAGTGGGTCCATCAATGGCTCAAATACGCCCCAGCCACGTTCTTGTTCGTAGCTTTGACCTTCACCACCCGACATCAAGCGCGGGTAAGCATGCGCTACAGCAGAAGAGTGACCCGGCAAGGAGACTTCAGGAATCACACGAATACCAAGGTTACGAGCATACTCGACTAGATAACGAACTTGGTCTTTGGTGTAGTAGTTACCATCGGCAGTTTCAGACCACAGACGCGGCCAAGATTCCGTTTGAATACGGATACCTTGGTCGTCCCAGAAGTGCCAATGGAACACGTTCATTTTGGCAGAAGCCATCGCATCTAACTGACGAATCAACACATCAAATTCAATAAAGTGACGAGAGGTATCGTAGGAAACACCACGCCAACGGAAACGAGGCTCATCAACAATGGTTACGGCAGGAATATGGTAGCCAGTCGCCGTGGTTTCAACGAGCTGCAAAAGGGTTTCGATCCCGTGAATCGTACCGTATGGGCTTGGAGAGCTCAGCGTGATTTGCTCACCCTGAGTGGTAATTTTGTAGGACTCTACAGAGTCGATATTTTGTATTTCAGACTTTGGTGCTGCGTCGATATCTATGATCAGGTTCGCTTCGTCTGCACTATCAACCTGCCAATTTAGAATCGGCACACCCGTCTGACGCTCAAGGCGATCAATAAAACGTTTCGCCGTATATTCGACACGGTCAGAGTTAAAGCCTTTGATGTAAACCTTGAAGTTACCGTCGACCTTAACTTGTCCAGCTTGCAGCTCGACCGTTTGTGGATACGGCATTAAATTTAGATCGGTATTTGGAGCCATTGCTAACGCCATTGGGGACACTACTGAACCTGAAATCAATAGGGATAATATAGTTTTTTTCATTATTAGTTTTCCTATATAAATACGGTTCTATTTTGTTTATCGGAGGCGATTCACAAAACAGAACCATCAGCCACTGCTGTTGCTCGTTATCTCTGATTCGAAAGCTTGTCGCCTGTTAAAAAACGAATGAGCGCACAAGCTTATTGCTCGTTAACAAGAGCGACCGCTTCACGAACCAATACTGCAATCTCATCCCATTGCTCGTTCTCGATCATCTTTGGCGACACCATCCAAGTACCACCACAGCACACCACGCGATCGACGGCTAGGTAGTCATTGACGTTGTGTTTACCGATACCGCCCGTTGGCATCAAAGACACATCAACGTATGGCGCTAACAGAGATTTCACCATGTTGATGCCGCCAGACGCTTCTGCAGGGAAGAACTTCAAGAAGTTAAGGCCAAGTTCCAGCGCTTGCTCTACTTGGCTTGGGTTGTTTACGCCCGGAACGATTGGCATGCCGATTTCTTGGCAACGTTTTACGGTATTTGGGTTCAGGCCCGGAGCTACGATGAATTCGCTGCCCGACTCTTTCGCAAGGTCGATCTGGGCTGGCGTTAATACTGTGCCGGCACCGATACACATCTCTGGGTACGCATCGCGCATCGCACGAATCGCATCTGCTGCCGCTTCAGTACGGAATGTTACTTCAGCAACTGGTAGGCCGTTTTCTACCAACACTTTTGCCAATGGAATCGCGTGTTCAACCTTGTTGATTTGGATAACAGGGATAACTTTAAATTGCTTAAGTTTGTTGATCATTTCTTGAGACATAATAATTCCGCTTTTTATTTTATTTTTTAATCAGTTGGCTCATAACGCTCACGGGGATGATTGCGCCAGAGTATTGAATAACGATGGAAGCCAGTTGATGGCCAAGTTCGGCTGCGTCGGTGGCGCTCTCGCCAGTAAGACGCGCAGCTAAATAACCCGCAGCGAATGAGTCGCCCGCAGCACAGGTATCAACCACGTTAGAAACACGAGTTGCTGAGACATAATTCTCAATAATGTTGCCCTGTTCAACTTGAACAATCTTGCATGGCTCGCAGCCACGTTTGATGACGATCTCTTGGCAACCCAAACGAAGGCAGCGTTGTTGAACGCTCTCTGAGTTCCCCCAGACAAGCAGATCGTCGTCTTCGGTAATCAAGGCGATGTCTACCAATGGCAGTAACTTGGCGTACCAATGTTGAGCTTGTTCAGTGCTCCAAAGTTGCGGGCGATAGTTATTATCAAAAATCACCTTGCCGCCTTGGTTTGAGAACACGCTAATGGCTTTGAATAGGCGTTCACGAGAGGCATCATCCAAGATCGCGATGCTGATACCGCTGATGTAGATCGCATCGACTTGTTTCTCTGTCAGGGCGATTTCAAGCTTGTTCAAGTCATTAGCACGGAAGTAAGACTTTACTGCCGCGTCGTTGCGCCAGTAATGAAAATGTCGCTCGCCTGTCTCGTCGGTTTCGACCATGTAGAGTCCAGGAAGCTTGTTCGCAATGCGTTCAACGAAATTGGTTTGAATACCCTCTAGCTGCCAGCTATCAATCATATTTTGAGACAGTTCATCGCAACCAAGACCTGTCGCGTAGTGCACAGAAAGGTTTTGATGTTGGGTTAAGCGAGAAAGGTAAAGCGCGGTATTGAGCGTGTCACCGCCGAATTTTTTGGTTAATGGAGAGCCGCTGATTTCGACCATGCACTCGCCAAAAAAAGCAATATTGAAGTTAGAAGATGCAGGCATAGCAGATCCTAAAATAGAGAGATAAATGGGGAAGAAGGCCCTACCGAGAAGTAGAGCCTGAGCTAGCTAAACCACTCCACAACTTGTTGTACTGAATCTGTTGTACTAACTAGCTGTGGAGCGTTTTAGATTAGCTTGTTTGATTTGCAGGACGTTGAGAAGACGCTTCTTCTTCAAGCACACCTGAGTCTGACAATTCCATTTCCATCAGAGCACGCTCGTCATCAAGAATTGCTTTCGCCATTTCTGGTGTTACTTGATTAGCCGGAGTACATAGACTTACCAGCACACCAGCCGTTAGAGCCACTAGACAAGAAGGAATCACAGGGTTGCCCCAGAAAGCCGTGTAGTCTGCATTTAGCATTACAACAAATGAAGCCACAGATGCACCCGCTAGCGTAGCAAGCGCACCCTGCCAGTTGTAACGCTTCCAGAATCGACCCAACATACCGCACACAAACATGCCCGACATTACGGTTGAAATCATTTTCGTGATGTAGCCAATGATGTCGTTTGACGTCAGTGCGAACAACAGTGCAAAACCAATCACCACAATCAGTGCCAAGCGAGAGTAGTTCACCATTGACTCTTTGTTTGGTACGCGACCAGTAAACATCACGTAAACATCACGAAGTAGGATAGACACACCAGCTATCGCATCTGAACTTGCGCTCGACATGGTTGCAGAAAGACCCGCGATAAGAACAATCATGCCAACACCAACCGGAAGAACCGTTGCTGCAACATAAGGGAACGAGTAGTTCGGATTATCCAATGATGGATCAATGGCATGTGCTGCCATACCAATGATTGCAGGGATGATTGAGAAGAAAAGGTACAACACACCCGATGCAACAAATGAGCGGCGAACGGTTGATACGTCTTTACCCGAGTAGATACGTTGACGGAATGAAGGCGTCGCTAGTACACCAACACCAATAACCACAGCCAGAGACACAGCAGGCAGAAGACCCAGTTTATCGATTGCTAAAAAGCTCGTAGCAGCAGGCTCCATGGCAGCGTAAAGGTTATCCATGCCGCCGATGTAATCGACTGACATGACAGCCATCAAGATGAAGCCAGCAAAAAGGATGATAGCTTGAATGGTATCGGTCCACACAACCGCAGTGTAACCACCGATCACCACATAAATAGTGAATGCCGCGGCAATAATGATTTTCGCTAGGTTAAGATCGATGTCCGCAATCCACGCTAAGTACATGCCGCCACCTAGAATGTGCGCGCCTAACCAACCAATTGAAGCGACAAAGATCAGTACACCTACAACGTTTTTCACGATGCGGTTAGCGCCAACATAGTAAGCCAGCTCTTCACTCATGGTCATGAAGTTCAATTTACGAACCGGAGCAAACCAAAGTGCAAGTAATAGGATGCCTATCGCACCACCAATACCGTACAGAGCACCTGCCCAGCCATTTGCGTAGCCGAAGCCAACCGCACCCATACTAGAACCCGTACCAACCATCGTCGCTACTGTTGTACCAAGTACTAAGAACATAGGTAGGCCACGGCCACCTAATAAGAAATCTTCGCCAGATTTTTGGTTACGCGAGACAAACCAGCCTAACCAAATTAAAAATAATACGTACACGCCGAAGCCTGTAAGAAAAAGTGTGCTGTTCATTTGACACCTCTCAGTGAAATATTGAGTTCATTCCTGAACTTTATTTATGATTCATTCATTTTATATTTCATATAATTACTTTATTGATTTTATCTTTTTTAATTAAAGTAATTTTTATAAATGTAGGGTGAGAGTATTAAAGGATAATAACAGGGATAACTAACCCCTAATACTCTCTAAGTAGGTAATTGTGATTAGGTTATTACTATCCGCGATCGGCGCGGTAGCAAGTCACATCTACTTCAACCTTCACGTCTACAACTAAGTCGCAAACCATGCAGATACGAGCCGGTGGATTAGCACCGAAGAACTCTTTGAATACCTTATTAAAAGATTGGAAATAACGAGAATCCGTTAGCACAACCTTTACGTGCATTACGTCTTCTAGGCCGTAGCCCGCTTCAGTCATGATATCGACACAGTTTTGGATCGCTAGGCGAGACTGGTCAACAATACCACCCTCAACCACTTCACCATCTGTCATCGGTGTCTGGCCAGAAACGTATAGGAAACCACCTGCTTCAGTTGCACGTGCAAATGGTAAATGTTGTCCGCCTGTACCTGTACCGCCTTCAACACCGTAACGTTTAATAGTCATTTTTTAACTCCACTTATTTATAGATAATATTGGCTTTATAGATAACATTGTCTTTATAAATAAAACAGTTTCTATTCCAATATATTTAAATTAATTCGCCGTTTTTATAATCACCTGAATTTAATAAATAATTTAAATTCTAGTTTCGGTAAATAAAAACGCCTGAACGATTATTTCTTACTTTTCCTTGCTGGTAAGTTAACTCACCATTTACAAATACACTTTCTATTCCTTCAGCAACTGAAATAGGATTTTCAAATGTTGCTGTGTCTTTAATATTCTTTGGATCAAATAAAACTAAATCGGCAAAGGCACCACAGCGAACTTCGCCTCGGCCCGCTAAGTTGTAACGCTGAGCCGACATTCCGGTCATCTTGTGAATCGCTTCTGGCAACGAGAACAGTTTTTCATCTCGGCAGTAGTGACCTAGCACTTTCGGGAAGGTGCCCCACAATCTTGGGTGTGGATGCGGGTCATTAGGTAAACCGTCTGAGCCGACCATGGTTAACTTGTATTTCAAAACGCGCTTTACGTCGTTCTCATCCATACAGTGATAAACTGCACCTGCTGGTTGAAGCGCTTTTGCTGCGTCCATCAACGGTAGGTTCATCTCATCAGCAATCTGCTTAAGCGTTTTTCCTGCATGTTCTGGCTTTGCTTTAGACCAAGTGATGAAGATGTCGAAATCGTCTGTCACCTGTTTCAAATCTAATGTCGAAGAGCTCGCTGAGTATGGGTAGCAGTCACAAGACACATCTTGGTGCTCAGAAACCTTGTCCATCAAATCAAGAACTTCAACGGTTCTGCCCCAGTTGCCCGCACCTGCACATTTAAGGTGAGAGATAACAACGGGCACTTTCGCGTATTGTCCTGTCTCAAACGCCTCTTCCATCGCGCTTAAGATCTCTTCAAATTCGGTACGCATATGCGTGGTATAGATGCCGCCGTGACTAGAAAGCACTTTCGCCAACTGCATCACTTCATTGGCATTCGCTTGTTTCGCGCTTGCGTAAGCCAAACCCGAACTCAAACCTAATGCGCCTTGCTCCATCGCCAAATCAAGGTTGGTTTGCATCGCTGCGATTTCATCTTCGCTTGCAGTGCGTTGCAGGTCGTCCATCACTTGGTTACGCAATGTCGTATGGCCGACTAATGCTGCTACGTTGACTGCGGGTTGAGCTTGCTCTACTGCTTGTGCATACGCTGAAAAAGTTGGGTATTTGAAATCAGCCTGCGCGCCCAAAAGATTCATTGGGTCAGGTGGATCGCCCGCCAAAACCGTTGGCGATGCGCTGATGCCACAGTTACCAACAATCACGGTTGTGACACCTTGGCTAATCTTAGGTAAACAATCTGGGTAACGAATTACGTTGGTATCGTCGTGTGTGTGTACATCGATGAACCCAGGAGCCAATGCTAAGCCTGCTCCCTCAACCAACTGGCTACAATCTTCATGATCGATTTTGCCAATTTCGGTGATTTTTCCATCAAGGATTGCTACATCGGCACAAAACGATTGTTCGCCGGTGCCGTCAAACACCTCTACATTTTTGATTATCGTATCGAACAACATTTTTCACTCTCTCAATCCACTGTGTTGATGGAGCTATATTAAAAATCCAGCCGATTATTTTCAGTGACAAAACACACATAATATTTTAATTTGTGTGATAGTTTCTACCACAAAACAGATTGTGGATATATTTAAACACTAAATAACAACAACTTAAATCATGTTAGGAATTAGCAATGAAACATAACTCGGCACAAAAAGATGTTATAAAGTATCAAAGTGATAGTTTTATCTTGACTGAAAAAGGCCAAAAAGGGAGAGCAATATCACAATCTGAGAACGGTATTTATCGACTGGTTGATGAAGATGTTTCACTTCCGGTTGCAGTTATCAAACAATCAGCATTAACCAATAACCTAGATTGGATGCAATCTTTCGCTGATCATCACCAGGTTAAATTGTCTCCACATGGCAAAACCTCCATGACTCCTGCTTTTTTCCGCCAACAACTAGAAAACGGCGCTTGGGGTATTACAGTCGCGACGCCTGCTCAGGCCGAAATTGCGGCTATGGCGGGTGCAAAACGCATCATCATGGCTAACCAATTGGTGGGCAAAACCAACATGGCGATCATCGAACAACTTATTCACGAGTTTGATGTCGATTTCTATTGTTGTGTGGATTCCTCAGTAAACGTGCAGCAACTTAACCAATATTTCGCCAATACAAAGCAGACGCTAAAAGTACTGATCGAGTTTGGAGTACCGGGTGGTCGTTGTGGGTGTCGTTCACCACAAGAAGTTCTAGAACTGGCTCAAACCATCCATGACATACCTGCCCTTTCGCTGGCAGGTATTGAGGTGTACGAGGGTGTGATTCACGGTGACAATGCAGAACAAGACATTCGTACCTTCTTAAATCAGGTGCTCACTTCGGTCGAAAGCCTTGCATCAGATGGCCTAATTGCAGGACAACCTATCATCACTGGCGCAGGTTCTGCTTGGTATGATGTGGTAGCAGAATGCTTGGCGAACCTAACTGATTACTTGGCTATTATCCGCCCGGGCTGTTATGCCATTCACGACACAGGTATTTACCTAGACGCACAAAGCAAGGTGTTGCAACGCGCCCAAGTAAACCAAGGCTACGCGTGCGAATTGGGTGGTGACTTAGAATCGGCACTTGAGGTATGGGCGTATGTGATCTCTCGTCCAGAGCCGACCAAGTTAGTGGTTGGGCTAGGCAAGCGTGATGTGGCTTTTGATGCGGGTTTACCGATTGCCGAGCGCGCCTATCGCAACAGTGAAGCTATATCAGTGAAAGGCTTAACCTCTACTGCCGTGATGGATCAACATACCTTTGTTGAAACCGATGGTTCTTCTGAAATTGAAGTGGGCGACATGATTGCTTTCTCGACCTCACACCCGTGTTTAACCTTCGACAAATGGCGCTACATTGCCATCAGCGATGACGAACATCAGGTGACCAAATGGGTAGAAACCTGCTTCTAGTTCGATTTTTCAATAAGCTAGAATCAGCGAAGCAATAAGATATACTAACGGGGCTAAGGCTTAGTTTTAAGAGCTAGGTTCTTAAAAACTAAGTGATACGATTAGCCCCATCAACAAAGGATCAGGATTCTTGAGTTTAGAAGTAGATATCATTTCACAGATAACAGAGCGTTTTCCTGTTCTTCGTGATGCAGAAAAGAAAGTCGCCAAGTTGATCATGGACGACATTGATTTTGCTGCCAATGCCAGCATTACAGAACTTGCTGAGGGTGCTCAAGTCAGTGAAGCCACCATCACACGTTTTGCTAAAGCGATCGGCTGTAACAACGTACGTGATATGAAGATTAAGTTGGCTCAGACACTAACCGTTGGCCAGCGCTTTATCCTCGAGCCTGTTGACCAAACGGGCTATCAAGGTATCTACGAATCGATCAAGCAGAGCCTAGACATCAACCGCACTCTGTTCAAAGAGCAAGATGTTGAAACTGCAGTGAGCTGGCTGCATAACGCCAGACAGATCATTGCTATTGGTATGGGTGGTGGTTCAACTATTGCTTCTCAAGAGCTGCAACATCGACTGTTTCGTTTAGGCTACCCAGTGGTGTCGTACAACGATGGCTTAATGTCACGTATGGTTGCTGCCACGGCCGATGCAAATGACGTGATGGTGATGATTTCCGCGACCGGTTTTACACCAGTGATCACTGAAACGGCAGAGCTGGCCAAGCAGTATGGACTTAAGATCATCGCGATTACCCCACAAGACACACCGCTGGCAAAGATTGCGGATATCTTGTTGCCAATCAAGCATATGGAAACCGACTTCATCTACAAACCATCGGCTTCTCGTTACGCTATGTTGGCGTTAGTGGATGTGCTTTCGATGGGCATGGCAGTCAATCATAAAAACCGTTCGCGCGACAAGCTGCGTCGCTTGAAGGTTGCACTCGATTCCTACCGAGGTGGTGGCGACCGACAGCCTCTCGGTGATTAGCGAATCAAGGACAAGATGGGCTTAAATTCTGGTGCTCGACAATCTTTCACTAGCTCGTATAAGCTCATTTCCAATCCTGTAATTTGGACACCAGCATCTCGTAACCGGCTAATAGCCAGATTCTTGTTAAGCAGCGTTCGCGAGCTAACACAGTCGCCAACAACCTGAACCTTGTACCCAAGTTCCAACAACCCCATTGCGGTTTGATAAACACAAATATGAGCCTCAATACCACACACTAACCAAGTCTCTACATCCTTGGCTTGAACCGCCTCAACAAACTTGGGCTCATCACACGCGTTGAAAGTGAATTTAGGTATCGGCTTTGCATCATTCAACAAGTCATTAAGTTCGTCGACTGTAGCACCTAGCTTCTCTGGATTCTGTTCCAAACGAATAATTGGCAGACCCAAAACCTGCGCTCCTTGAGCTAACTTTCCGCAATTAGCAATCAGCGTATCGCTCTCATCAACAAGGCGTGCGAGCTTGCCTTGTACGTCCACAACCACCAAACCTGTGTTTGCTCTGTTTAACATCCAACTCTCCTTGTTATCACTAGAATCAACTCTCAGACTTAAGCATATAAATACTACAATATGATGTTAATCATATTGGTTGATCCTTATTTTTCAATAGGTTAGATAAATGCAATTCTACCCAGACCATAAAAAACATCGTTTTATTTATCAAATTTAACTATTTGTCAATATATGAATTTTATTTATAAACGATATAACCAACAAAAACTCCGTTAATGCTTGAAAACTCTAGGAGTACATACAATCGCACTATCAATGAAAAGATAAGTTTCATTTGTGAGGGTTTTATAAATCAAAAATCAGCGATACCGTGATTTGCATCACAGGATGAATTAACAAGGTATCATCATGAAAAAATCAGCATTAGCACTCGGATTAATCGGTTTAGTTTCACTTCCAACTTTTGCAGCAGGCACAGATGGCGGTGCGTATGTAGGTGGCGGACTTAGTGTTTATCAAGGTTCGGATACAGATGGCGCGCCAAGCTTAGATTCTAGCGGCATGGGCTATAACCTATACGGCGGTTACCAATTCAACCGTATCGTTGGCGTGGAACTTGGCTATAACGATTATGCAGACTACAAAAACAGCACAGACAAACTTTCACCAACGTCTATTTCTGTATCAGCAAATCTCGGTTATACGTTCGATAATACTATTCGCCCATTTGTGTTAGCAGGTTTAAGCTCAGTCGACCTTCACGCAAATAGCGCAGCAAATTATGATGACGATAGCGGTACTGGCTTCCACTTCGGTGTCGGTGTTGAATACACACCTATCGAACACCTAACATTGCGCCTAATTTCTCAAGCAGATGCAGTAAGTGTAGAAGACAACTATTCTTTAGGAAGTAACGGTTCACTCAAAAGCGATGACCATACATTAGCATTCAACAGTGTTAGCTTCGGTGGTTCATACGACTTCTAATGTAATTGAACCACATAGAATAAGCTGAATATACTCATTCACTTTGCTGTACCACCTTGTCTTAAAGGTAAATCAGTAAAGTGAATTTTTTTATCTATGTAACGATTCAACTTACAAAGCCATACAGTAATACATACAAGACTACGGAATAATGATCATCAACGGTCGCAAGGTCGCAAGGTCGCAAGGTCGCAAAACAAAAATAATTGATACTGGCATGACATTAAAGAGTGAGTAAGAAAAATGAACAAGATAACGAAATCAGCATTAGCACTGGGTTTAATCAGCGCAGTTTCTCTTCCAGCTTTAGCAGCAGGCACTGACGGCGGTGCGTACATTGGTGGCGGACTTAGTGTTTACCAAGATTCTGATACAGATGGTCACGGTAGTTTAGATTCAGATGGCATGGGCTATAACCTATACGGCGGTTACCAATTCAACCGCATCGTTGGTGTTGAGCTTGGCTACACTGATTACGCAAACTACAAAAATAGCGCTGAAAAGATGTCGCCAACGTCTATTTCTGTATCAGCAAACCTTGGTTACACATTCGACAACACAATCCGCCCATTCGTATTGGCTGGTTTAAGCTCTGTTGACCTGAACGCAAGTAAGAGTGCTGGTTACGATGACGATAGCGGTACTGGTTTCCACTTTGGCGTCGGCGTGGAATACACACCAATCGAACACCTAACGCTGCGCTTGATTTCCCAAGCAGATGCCGTAAGCGTAGACGACACAATCCAAATTGGTAACTCTAAAATATCAACCAGCGACCACACACTAGCCTTCAACAGCATTAGCTTCGGTGGTTCATACAACTTCTAATGTGATTGAACCACATAGAATAAGCTGAACATACTAATTCACTTTGCTGTTCCACCTTGTCATGAAGGTCACTCAGTAAAGTGAATTTTTTGTTTCTACACGCCCTACCGCGTCATTTCACTTTAACCAGTTTATCGCTCGTCACGCCTAATTGAGATTTATGCGTTGATATTAGAGCTTTCTTGGTAGCGAGACTAAAATAAAGGAATAAGAGACGCAGGAACTCAACTACGATGAATCTACCACGCTTAAATATGTCGATAAACAAACTCCCTTTCGTGCTGGCTGTGTATTACCTACTTGTCATTAACCTGCCTATTTCGCGCGAGCTATTCAACATTCTGAGCGCCTCAAAAGCGGAGAGTATTGGGTTCATAATCTCAATTCCCTTTTTCTTTCTCGCTGCATTCAACTTTATCTTTCAAGTTTTTAACTGGCCGATATTCGCCAAAGCCTTTTTCATCTTATTACTGCTTACTTCCTCCTTGGTCAGCTATAGCATGTTCAGCTATGGCATTTTTGTTGACTATGGAATGATAGAAAACGTTTTTGAAACCAACAGCGGAGAAGCAGCAAGTTATCTAAGTCTGTATTCGATTTTATGGTTTGTTCTAATGGGTGGTCTCCCATCACTTATGCTTTTATTCACAAACCTTAAGAGGGAATCTTGGAAAGATTTTGCTATTTGGAAAAGTATCGGTCTGTTAAGTTCATTGATCGTAATCGCGATTATTGCAGGGTTATTTTACAAAGATTATGTCTCGATTGGTCGTAACAACTCTCACCTTAAAAAGATGATCATTCCGACCGAATACGTCGCTTCAACTGCAAAGTACATTAACAATACTTACATCAAAAAACCGATTCCTTACCAAGAGATCGGCTTAGACGCGCAGCTAAAACCGGAAGCTAAACAAGCAACTAAACCAACGCTATTGGTCTTTGTTCTTGGAGAAACAGCGCGTGTGTATAACTACCAATATTATGGCTATGAGAAAGAAACCAATGCTCATACCAAGCCTTACAACCCGATATTTTTCTCTGATGTTCAGTCGTGTGGAACTGCCACTGCGGTTTCTGTGCCGTGTATGTTTTCTAACATGAATCGCAGCAACTACGACCGAGACAGGGCTTATAACCAAGATAACGTAGTCGACATTATGAATCGCGCGGGGATTCACTCTATCTGGCGAGAGCACGATGGTGGAGACAAGGCGGTCGCACATCGAATCAAAGAGATGACTCTCGTCGCCAAAGACAGCGACCCGATGTGTAATAAAGATGTGTGCTATGACACAGCCATGCTAGAGAACTTCGAACAAGATACTCAAGATCTTAAACAAGATAGCATCATTTTCTATCATATCTCAGGCTCTCACGGCCCAACTTACTTTGAGCGATACCCAGAAGATCATAAGAAGTTTGTGCCAGACTGCCCACGTTCTGATATCGAAAACTGCACCAAAGAGCAAGTAGTCAACACCTACGACAACACCATCTTGTACACGGATTTCTTTCTCTCACAGGCTATTCAAAAGCTAGAGAAGCTCACAGATAAGTACAATGTCGCGCTGATGTACATTTCCGATCACGGAGAATCATTGGGAGAAAATGGCGTCTACTTACACGGCATGCCTTATTCATTGGCACCGAAAGAGCAAACCCATGTGCCTATGATAATGTGGATGTCTGATGGTTTCGCCGAGCAGAAAGGGATAAACCAGACCTGCTTAAGAAAGGCAGGCAAAGAACAGAGCTTCTCCCAAGACAACCTGTTCGACTCTTTACTCGGCCTAATGGATGTACAAACCAAAGAATACCGAGAGAACCAAGATATTTTTGCTGCGTGTCGGTAGTGCTTTTTTCTTGAACTTAAGTGCGAACTTGAACTTGAATAAGTAACGGGTAAGCTCCTCTTGCCTTAACCAATTAATTCATCACCTCTAAAAAGAAAAGGCCTCGGTCTTTTCTTTTTTTTCGTCGCTAACATGGATCCAGAGTGTTAATTTATAACGACGAAACAATGAGCTACATTTAACAGGGACAATAATGGAAGAGTCCGTCGTGCTCCAAAGACCAACCTGTCTTATTAGACTTTATCTCACTCACATCGCTCATTGAACTTACCACGATTAAGCTCAGTTCAATACGGCACCTGAATGGCGCCGCAATATCAATGTTTACGTCATATCATTAAGGACAAATGAATGGACGCTTTCATAATTTCAAGCTGGCAATTTTCTGAGGGTGTGGCACATGAACACACCACCAGCCCAGCCTCATTCGAGCAATCAACTTGGTACCACTGCCAAAGAGATGCTGAAGGGTTGAGAGAATGGCTCCACAGTAATACGGTTCCAAATGCCATCATCGATTCATTACTCACAGACGACACTCGTCCTCGATTTGAGCAGTTTGGTCACGACTGCTTTTTGATGATCTTGCGAGGCATTAACCTAAACGAAGGTGCGAACCCTGACGATATGTTGAGCTTACGCATCTTATGGTACAAAGGCACCTTAGTCTCGACACGTAAAGTTCCTTCGAAAGCGGTCAGTAATCTAATATCCGATCTAAAACAAAACCAAGGTCCAACATCATTACCTGATGTCTTACTGGGAATGATCCGTGGAATTAACCATTACATATCAAGCTTCTTGACTCCCGTCGAACAACTGATTGATGAGCTAGAGTCTGAATCTCATATCGATATTAAGTCCATCAATGCTCTGCATTCAAGGCTACTTCGACTAAGGCGCTATTTGAAGCCACAGAAATACGTTTTTGAGGATTTAATGAGTGAACTGCCAGCTCCATTGAGTAAGCACAACAGTCATATAAAGAACAGCCTTGATACCATACTCAGGATTAACGAGTCGGTTGAGTTTTATATCGATCAAATTAATGTATTTTTGGCCAGTCTAAGTCAGCAGCAAGCTGAGAAAATGAATAGAAATACGTACCTATTTTCTATTATTGCGGGTATTTTCCTCCCTGCTGGGTTTTTCACCGGTTTACTCGGGGTCAATATTGCTGGTATCCCAGGAACAGACAACCCCATGGCGTTCCCACTATTTTGTGTTGGACTGCTCGCGGTCGTGGCGATTGAAGTCATTATTTTGAAAAAATTGAGGTTTATTTAATGGTTGAGTTTTTGCAATCCAATATGTGGCTTAAACAAGTGGGTTTAGGTTTACTGCTTATCGTTGTGTATTGGGTGATAAAACGCTTGGGGAAGAACTGGATAGAAACATTAGCGGAAAATAAGCGGGTCGAGTTGAAGCGGAAGCAGTTCGTGATTAAGTGTTTCAATATCGTTCTATTTCTACTCTTCATCGCTGTGTTTACGATTGTTCTTAACTTGGGCTTTGGTGATATTTCGCTGTTCTTGTCATCCATATTCGCGGTGTTGGGTGTCGCTTTATTCGCGCAATGGTCGATTCTAAGTAACCTCACAGCCAGCGTACTAATATTTTTCGTATTCCCTTATCGCATTGGTGACAGAGTAAGAGTCGCGGAGAAAGACGAAGACATCAGCGGTGTGATCATCGATATCACCATGTTCCACGTTATTCTTCGACACAGTTCGGGCAACATCATCACCTACCCTAATAACCTGATCCTACAAAAAGGCGTGATAAAGGTATTAGTTGATCCTGAGTTAAAGAGTGAAACTGTCGATACAAAACTCATCAAAGCTGAAGACTCAGGAAAATAATGCGCCCTATTCAACGTCCCAATCAATAAGTTCAGCAGAGGGCAAAATATCTTGCCCTCTTTCAATTAACATCAGCTCTTCTGTTAACACCCACATACCTTTCAAAACTGTCGTTTTTATTCAATACCGGCCTCAAACAGTCGCCTACAATTGCTGTCATTGATACGTGGCTCAGCTAATCAATTATCTCATCATCAATTGACGTACCTGAGAACAAGATGACGACCACGCACTCTATCGAATCAAGACAACAGGAATTCAAGCGATGTTAGACATCAAAAAAATCTCCGCACTGAGTGACTTAAGCGAACTTAAAACGGCTTACTTTGCTGAATCAACAGCGCCACTCGATGGCATGTGGCACTTTGGCTTTGTGCCAATGTCTGACCATTTTGGTTTTTACGAAAACGGTAATCTTGTCGGTTATTGCGTATTGAATGGCGAAGGCTACTTACTTCAGTTCTATCTAGCACCAACAGCCAGCACTCATATTGAAAACTTGTTCCCCTTAATCGTAGAGAACAACAACTCTGTGATTGGTAAGGTGAAAGGCGCATTCGTGAGCACCGCTGAACCACAATATTTATCACTGTGTGTCGACAACACAGAGTCATTTAAAGTGAACGCGATGATGTACCGCCAAAAATCTCAAGCCAGATCTGATTGTGATTCAGACCGCATTGAAGAGATAGAGATGAGCCTCGCGACAGAAGAACAACTGGAGCAGTTCGTTGAGTTTGCTTCATTAGCGATTGGCGCACCAAAAGAGTGGCTCACCGATTACTACGGTAATTTGATTGCCCGTCAAGAGCTATGGGGCTACTGGGAAAATAACAATGTTCTCGCTACTGGAGAGTGCCGTAAGTTCGATGAGCATCAAACACAGTTTGCCGACCTAGGTATGATTGTCGCACAAGAAGAACGCGGTAAAGGCTTAGCAACGCGTGTTATTCACTTTCTAAAGCAACACGCTAATAGCCAAGGATTAGAAGCTATGTGCTCTACGGAAAGCAGTAATATTGGCGCACAAAAGGCCATCACACGCGCGGGGTTATCATCAAAGCATCGCATCTTGCAGTTTGATTTTAGCGAGTTAAAGAAATAGCTTAGCCTTGATATTGGCTAAATATCAGAACTAAGCTGAAGGTTCAGTTCTGATAATCGATGCTCTTAAAAACTGTCACCTCCAACGATATCCACATATAGTTGTGAGTGATAATCATCTGAAATAGAAGGTCTAATGATCAATTGGCTACAGCCCCCTAAATCGTCTGTTGTTGCTCAGTACATTGATTGTTACTGGCTGATTGAAAAGACACCCAACGCTCAAACTCACAAGTTTCCGATACTCAACCCCGATCCATCAGCACACCTGATCTTATCGCCAAGCGAGCAGGTTTATCACTACACAATAGAGCAACAGGTCGATCAAGGCGTTGGCTGTCATCTACTGTTGCCACACCATAAAGCCATTGAACTGGATCACTCAAAGCCGTTTATTCATTTGGGCATCAAGTTCCATGTGGGCGCACTGTACTCTCTGGTTATCCCAGATTGCCCTCATCCTAGCCTAGACCGCGTTAACTCTATCAACCTTTCAGGTTTGCTTAGCAGCTCAAATGCCGATGCTATGTCATTGATTAAGCTTGCTAAAATCGATGTTGAAGCCTGTTGTCAGCAGTTAGATGATTTGCTGCTGCCTTGGCTATCGACAGGTAAATCCGATAGACACAGTCAACTCACGCACAAGGTATTAGGAGTGCTTGGCACAACACCAATTGCAGAGCTCGGCGACACACTGTTCTGCTCGCAACGCACTTTAGAAAGAAGCTTCAACAAGGTAACAGGACTGACACTAAAACAGTGCCAATCGATGAACAAACTCGAATCAATGTTGGAATACTTGTATAAGCGAAATCTTGATGACATTGATTGGATAGACGTCGCCTATCAGTTTGGGTTTAGCGACCAGCCACACCTGATTCGCTACCTTAAGAAAACCATCGGCCTAACACCCAATAATTACGCTAAACAAGGCGGCTTAACCATTGATGTGTATGGTGGAGTGAGATCGGACTAACCCACTCTTTGTCCATTAAGCACTCTTTGTCTATAACGCGCATTCTTTCTATAACGAACGCTCTATCTATAACAAACTTCCTATCTATAACAAACGTCCTGTCTATAATGCACATCTCTGTCTTTTGTGTCCCATTAGTAGCAAGTTTTATTGAGTTTAGATTTGCGACTAAATATACTGGGGACACTATCAGACGGAGGACAAAAATGAATAATAAAAACAAACATATAGTTTTAATTCATGGTCTGTATATGCCTGCGTTGATCATGCAGTATCTGGATAGAAATTTTAAAAAACGTGGCTTTAAAACGCACAAATTTGCCTACAACTCGCTGCGTTTTCCTTCTGCAGCCAAACGCCTCAATCGCTTCGTGAATGCTCGCTTTGATGAGTACGATGAGGTCTACTTTTTTGGTCACTCACTGGGTGGCTTGCTGATTCGCCACTACTTTAAGTTCTACCAACCCGACTTTGCAGACACCTGTATTATTACCGCAGGTACTCCGCACAATGGGGCAACCATCGCCAAAACGCTTTCGAATCATGGTCTTGGGTTTATATTTGGTTCGAGCAAAATGATCTTAAGTGATGGCTTGGGTGACTACGATATTGATGTGCCGATTGGCGTGATTACAGGCACTTACGACGCCGGAGTTGGACGTATTGTACTGGGAAGAAATCCGGGGGATGGCACGGTAACACTCGAAGACGCAAACCTGAGAGGGGCAACGGATACTTACGCTCTCAAACTCAACCACACGGCGCTTGTATACTCTAAGGAAGTCGTGGCACTGTCGGCTCAGTTCATCGAACACAGAGCTTTTAAGGACGCTTCATAGCTTTTATCTGTTAGCTTTTTTCCGCTGGCGCGCTAGCTCTTGTACCAAAATCTGGTTTTGTTATTTCTGTTTTCTTACTTCTGGTAGACCGATACAAAGATAGATAAAAACAAAAATACCACTCTACGATGAGAGTGGTATTCAAAGATTCATTGCTAAAATGAGTGCTTGTTATACCTTCTATACTTGTTACAGACGATTCACTCGCGTTGGTAAAAATACCTCACCCAACATGCATCGCACCGAACCACCACCGATGTCTTCAATCGTTTTCACGTTAAATGGCAGTAGCTTTCCGTGTGTCGAAAGCTGAGCTAATTGAGCTGGAGAAAATGCATCGTAAGCCGACTGAGACATCGCGATTACCTTATCGCCATTCACGGTTTCCAATTGCAGAATGTTGCCGCAGAATCGGTTCATCTGATCGATCGAGATCGAGATAACTTGCTTGTCTTTGGCAAGAGATTTCACCACAAAACGGCGTTCAAACTCAGGGATCACTTCATCACAGATCACGCAAAAGTTATCACCAATCGCCATCATCACATTGGTGTGATAAATCGGCTGACCAGACGGTAATACCGTTTGGAACGAAACCACGCGAGAATAACCAATACGCTTCGCATAATCTTCTAATACTTCACGGTCGCAACGCTGAGAAAGCGCCGCATAGATCGTCTTATTGATGTGATCGATAACCATCACACCGGTGCTCTCTAGATAAGAACCTTGAGCAACGTACGACTCCATAGACTCACTGTGGTTAACAATGCGACCAGACGCTTCCAACACTTCAATAAGAGCAGTAGGCTTAACTTCATGCTGACGGTTTTCACAGGCCATAGGGAAAGTGAATAAACTTCCATCACTACAAGTACTGAACCAGTTGTTTGGGAACACTGCGTCAGGGGTTTCGACACCCAATTCTGGGTAATCAAACTCTACAACTTGCACACCTTCTTTACGCAACGAAGCCACCATAGCCTTAAATTCAGCCATCGTTTCCAGCTTCACCTCAGCTTCAGTCAGATTGACTCTGTGCTGAAACTCGTTATCACGTGCTGTTTCTTCGTTAAATCGAAACTCTTTTGGCGGCACCATAACAACGCAATTGGCGTTTTGAACATTAGTAATATGAAGTGATTTTTTGTGTAGGTTTAACATTTCAACCGTCCCTATCTTTTATTTACCTCAGAATTGTAAACAACTTGTTACGACAAGATTCACTGAAAATAATAATGATTTGAATATTTATCCCAAACAATCACTGCAGATCTTAGATTAATCGGTAATTTTTACTGCGAGATAACAGCACATCAGAAAGAACCAACTGTATGCATATTCGTTAAGTCGCTTTATGGATAAATATTCCGATTTCATTTTCTCGCTTACCACGAGTTTTGGTTACAATTCAATCCATTTAACGTTAGGATTATCATCGTTGCATAACCATCAATTACGTTTGAAATAAGCTTAACTTTTCCTGTCTAATTCAATCTAAAATAAGCGTCATGAAAGACACTCTTTGGATCTTTCCTTCGTCGCTTAAACAAAGCATTTAAGGTTAAAACTAAGTAATTAACCTTAAAACCAAGTGATTAAAGCCAAGTAATTAAAGCTAAGCGCTTAAACCAAGTACTTAGATAAGAGCTTGAACAACACCCATCGAATGACTCAATGCTTATAAGAACCCATGGGCGCTTATATAATTTCAAACTAAGACGGTAAAATTTCAAATCAAGACTATAAAAACAAAGCTGCACCAACGATGCAGTCGCTTATAGATGCACTAGTTTATAAAGGGAAATCTATGTACAAGAAATTTGAAGGCTTTACTGAAGCCTTTCCAAAGGGAGAGCCGATACGACCTCCTACTGGAATACTGGCATTCTGCCGCCATTACACTCGAGGTTTCGAAAAACCGTTGATCTTGCTCGGGTTGATGAGCATGACCATCGCGATCATCGAAGTCGCGCTGTTCGGCTACATGGGACAACTGGTTGACTGGCTATCAACAAGCAACCCCGAAACCTTCCTTGCTGATAATAAATCAACACTGATGGGGCTCGGCGTTCTACTGTTGGTCGTGATGCCAATCTTGATCAGTGCCTACTCACTATTGCTTCATCAAACTTTACTCGGCAACTACCCAATGTCGATTCGTTGGTTAGCCCACCGCTACCTTTTGAAGCAAAGCTTGTCGTTCTATCAAGATGACTTTGCCGGACGTGTCGCCACCAAGGTGATGCAAACCTCGCTCGCAGTACGTGAAACCGTGACCAAAATGGTCGATGTGTTCGTGTACGTCACCGTATATTTTACTGCAATGTTGTTCATGCTCGCAGAATCAGACTGGCGCTTAATGGCTCCGATGTTGGTGTGGCTGTTCATTTACGTCGGTATCCAACTGCACTTTGTACCCAAACTTAAAGACGTTTCTTCAGAGCAAGCTGACGCGCGATCGCTAATGACAGGTCGTATTGTTGATAGCTACACCAATATCGCAACCGTAAAGCTGTTCTCGCATAGCAAAAGAGAAACTGAATACGCCGAAGAAGGCATGGAAGGTTTTTTGGATACTGTACATCGCCAAATGCGCTTAGTGACCGGCTTCAACATCTGCGTTGAATTCGCTAACTACTTATTAGTGTTCAGCATTGCCGGTATTTCTATTTACCTATGGTTAGATAACGCGATCACCGTGGGTGCGATTGCGATTGCCGTCAGTTTGGCTTTGCGTATTAACGGTATGTCAAAATGGATCATGTGGGAAATTGGTGGCTTGTTTGAAAACCTAGGTACAGTGATTGATGGCATTAAAACGCTATCTAAGCCTATCGCTATTGAAGACAAAAAAGACGCTAAGCCTTTGGATGTGCCACAGGGTGGCATCAACTTCGATAACGTGAGCTTTAACTACGGCGAGAATAAGGGTGTGATTAATAACCTAAACCTCAACATCAAACCGGGTGAAAAAGTCGGCTTGGTTGGCCGTTCAGGAGCGGGAAAATCGACTTTAGTTAACTTGCTACTGCGTTTCCATGATGTAGAAAGTGGCCGCATCTTGATTGATGACCAAGAGATCTCTTCGGTCACACAAGACTCGTTGCGTAGCAACATTGGCATGGTGACTCAAGATACCTCACTGCTGCACCGTTCGATCAAAGAAAACATTCTTTACGGCCGTCCTGAGGCATCAGATGAAGATGTGTATGCAGCGACTAAACAAGCGCACGCACATGAGTTCATCGAAACGCTCACTGACCCGTTCGGTAATATTGGCTACGATGCTCAAGTTGGTGAACGAGGCGTTAAGCTTTCGGGTGGTCAGCGCCAACGTGTTGCTATCTCTCGTGTGCTTCTAAAGAACGCACCGCTGTTAGTTTTAGATGAAGCAACATCAGCACTCGATTCAGAAGTAGAAGCCGCAATTCAAGAGAGCTTGATTGAGCTCATGGAAGGCAAGACCGTGATTGCAATTGCACACCGTTTATCGACGATTGCAGCAATGGATCGCTTAATCGTACTCGATCAAGGCAATATCGTTGAAGAAGGCACTCACCAAGAGCTGATTACACAAAATGGCATCTATGCTCAATTGTGGAATCACCAGACCGGAGGCTTCATTGCCGATAATCTTGACCAAGCGTCGAGTGCTTAATTTGTGTGCTACTTTAAAAGTGCGGCGTAATTCACACCAATTTGTTAACTAATGGTAAATTACACGTGGCAGAATGTTATGTCGTAATTATATAATGACATTAACACCAAAGACGCCTCGCTTGCGCGTTCTGGAATAAGGCTAGACTTCGGGGGGAGGCTAGCCTTTTTTATACCTGTTATTCTTCGCTCCTTTCTCATCTATTTTCGTCTGCCCCATAAACTTCATCGATCCTTTTGTTTTTTTCTTGGCGTTTTTTTCTTAAAATGCGCGCAGTATTCTTTCTAGAGATCAACCATGAACAAAAGTGTCTTAACTAACGTAATCGCGTTAGCACTGCTTGCTGGCGGCTATGCGACAGCAAACCAATACTTGCTTTATGCAGGCCTATTCGCCTTTTCTGGTGCAATCACCAACTGGCTTGCGATTCACATGTTGTTCGAAAAAGTACCCGGCTTATACGGTTCTGGCGTTATTCCAGCTCGTTTTGAAGAGTTCAAGGCGGCTATTAAACAACTGATGATGGAACAATTCTTTACCGAAGGTAATATCGACCGCTTCCTAAGCAGCGAGATGAGCGGTAAGTCGCTCAACCTAGAACCCGTGATTAAGAAGATCGACTTTAACCCTGCATTCGATTCACTGGTTCACGTTATCGAGAACTCACAATTTGGTGGCATGCTAGCGATGGTTGGCGGAACTGAAGCACTACAGCCAATGAAAGCGCCATTCGTGGAAAAGATGCAAGAGTCTGTGATTGAAATCAGCAAGAGTGATTCTGTAAAAAATGCCATCAAGGATGAACTTGAATCGCCTGCAATGATGGATGAAATCAAAGAGAATATTGAAGCGATCATCGATCAGCGCTTGAATGAACTGACACCAAAGCTGGTTAAAGAGATGGTTCAAGCCATGATCAAGAAACACCTTGGCTGGTTGGTCGTTTGGGGCGGAGTATTCGGTGGTGTGATTGGCTTAATTTCTGCGGCAATTACGCTATAAGCAGTTTATCTGTTCTCACTTTATTTGCTCTAACTTTATTTGCTCTAACTTAATCTGATGCCCTCATCTGACGCTCAACAAAAAATGGAAGCTTATCGGCTTCCATTTTTTATATCTAAATAACCTTGGTAAGGCGAAAGCAGGCCACTATTTTAGGGTGGCCAACAACTCAGGGTTAACACCAAAGCCTTTCTTATGCTCTTCAATCACTACTTCGCTGCGAGTCTGAATCACGCCCGGCAGTGTACCCAGCTTGGTTGCCATAAACGCTTGGTATGCCTTCATGTCTTTCACTCGAACCTTGATCATGGTGTCAAAATCACCCGACAGCGAATAACACTCTTCCACTTCAGGCATCATTTCAACCGCTTGGGCGAATTTATCGAAAATCGAGAAGCTGGTCTGGTCGAGACGAATATGGATAAAGACTTGGACATCGAGTCCCAGCTTTTCTGAACAGAGCTCGGCATGATAGCCCGTTATGTAGCCTTCTTTCTCCAATCGCTTCAATCTATCAGAACAAGGGGACGTCGTTAGGTTGACCTGCTTTGCCAACTCAACAACAGGCAAACGCCCTTTCATATGCAGAATTCTTAGTATCTCTTTATCGATACGATCGAGTTGATGCTGAGACATAACATTCCTTAAACATTCTAAATTCCGCTCAGTATATTCCATACCACGAACAATCGAAGAAAACCTCGCTCACACATTTAAAAAACTAAATACGCCATTAGTATTCACATCAAATATAAATCAATATGAAACGATAAGACCCCTTATAAATCAATCTTTGACTATTAACAAATTATTATAGAAATGACCCGAATAACAAATAAGTTGAGCCAGAAACGAAAGAAAGGATATAGGCCAAAGTGAATAATGGGATTATCAAAGAGAAAGGATAACTCTATTATGAAGACACAAGAACTCGCGTACAAACCATACGGTATTGGCTCATGGACACACGTAACAGTATCAAAAGATGTTGCTGAAGCACTCGCAAGTGAATACTCGAACTATGGATGGGAAGTGAAGATTGATGGCAACGCCATTGACGCCGAACTAGCACTCAAAGCCGCATAGAAACGCAAAAACCTCCTAAAACGGAGGTTTTTTGATCTAAGTTAGTGAGCGCTTACTTTAAGTTAAGCTAAACCAACTTGGGGTACAGTACTTCCTGTTTCGCAACGGCAGTTACACGTTCGACAGAAGTGCTGAGTTTCCATATCGTAGTACAGATTTCCACTAAATAGCTTTGACGTCCATTGCATCATACGGCCAGAGGTTGTCTCGGGCTCAGATTCACAACGTTTCATTATAGACTTATGTAGTGTTGTTTTTTTACATCCTTTGCAATAGAGATCAGGCATACCTTTGTCCTATAGGTCTTTAGTGGTTACTGACAATTGACACATCATGTCGAATTTGGTTTCACTATTCACCGAGCTAATTACAAAAGTGAGCGCCAAGTTCAAAAAATAGCCATTTTTCTCTTTCGTTTTTTGACATCAAACGCCATCAAGATCCTTCTTCTTCCATTTATCCTCCCTCGTTCATGCGGTTTCGATTTACATTGTAAAACCCCATAACGACAGTACTTCCCCCGTCTTAGTCATCAAATTGATCGATAAAAAAACGGCACTTCCTCTGCGAAAGTACCGCTTAAGCAAACCATGTTTGGTTGAATTTAGCTCACATTTTAAAAGCCAAATTTACCATTGTCATTTTTCCACTCTGAACGAGCAGGAATGGTTTCGATGGTATCCCAGTGCTCTACGATTTTTCCGTTATCAACACGGAATAGATCATAAAAAGCAACGTGATTATTCATGAACTGGCCTTCACTGATCGACAACACAAAGTTACCTTGGCCTAAAATCTTATGGTTGGCGGTATAAACCATTGGCATACCCGCTTCTGCTAGCGCACCCAAAGCTTCACCCAAACCGCTTAGACCATCGGCTACTCCTGGGTTGTGCTGTAAGTAAGCACTGTCTTCATTATCGATATAGTTATTAATCTTCGCCATATCACCGCCGATCAGGATGTCTTTAACGAAACCACTGACCAACTGCTGATTTTTGTCCGTTTGATCGAGATCTACGACTTTAGTCGTGCCATCTAATTGAGTTCGTCCACTGGCGTTTGGCTTGGCAATTTCTTGCAAGTTGTCCCAATGCTCAACTATCTGTCCATCTTCAAAGCGGAACACATCAAAGCCGACTTTCGGACCAAAGAAGTTATATTCGGTATGAATGACAACATAGTCGCCATCTTGAAATGAGCGCGTCACTTGTGCTTTCGCAGAGCCTTCAGGCAGCATTTGTAGCACTTCACCAAAGCCCGCTAAGCCATCGCCAACAGCTAGGTTATGTTGAATGTACTTTTCAGGGTTAATGTAGCTCACCGCTTTTGCGTCGCCCGTTTCAATGCTCGAAATAACCGCTACCGCTTTTTCTTGAATAGACAGCTCTTGGGCAGTCGCAATGGTTACGAAAGTAGAAGCGCTAAATACGCTTGCCGCTAGTAATGTAGATTTAATTATTGTTTTCATTTTTAAAGTCCTCTCGTTGGCTTGGAAACTATATTAATCAACGAGAGAGACTCACGGCAGAGTGGATTTAGGCAGAAAAATGGTAGATATCGAACCTTAGATGATTCGTGTCGACCCATTCACTATTCAGAAAGGGATGGCTTTGAATACTTCTTTTGAAACTCACTAGGGGTCATTTGAGTATGATTTTTAAAGTACTTTACGAAGTTACTCGCATCTTCAAACCCAAAATCAGACGCCATTTTTTGAGACGTAATATTGGTCACCACCAGCTGACGCTTCATCTCTAAAATGGTAAAAGAATCGATGATTTGCTTGGCAGTTAACCCCGTTGCGACTTTACACACTTGGTTCAACGTCTTGTAGGTGGTGTTAATTTGATTGGCGTACCAGTTTGCATCACGCACGCGCAGGTAGTTGTTTTGAAGAAGCTCAAAATAGCGGGCAAACTTAATGTTTTGCTGCAAGCTCAGGGCGTCTTGCTTCACTTCTGGTCGCAGGCGATGAAGGATCAGGGCTAGTGCTGAGAACAGGTACATCACAATCAAGGGATCGGATTCTGACTGTTTCAGTTCCGTCATAATTTGCTGTAACAGGCTCTGCGTTCGATCTTGATGGGATACGTCTAGTGACAACAGTGCAGAATGTGTCTTGTTCAAATGAGTAGGCGTGTAGTTCGGCAACTTCATGTTAGCGTGAACGCTGTCTAAGAACGCTTGAGTCAACAAAACCGCTGTGCCTTGTGGCTTATTACTAAAATCAAAGGCGTGCACCTGCTCTCTTTGAATGAACAACACGCTCCCTTGGCTAAAAGGGTAGTCCTCAAAGTCGACCATGTGCGTGCCAGAGCCTTGCTCGATAAACAAAATCAGGAAGAAACTGACACGATGGGGCAGTTGAGGATCGTGGTTAATATTGCTTTCTGAATAGAGCCGAGACAAGGGCACCAACTCCAGCTCAGCCTGCGCCGTTTTTTCATGGTTAAAGCCAATATTCGGGATTACTTGAGGCACGACCACCTTCCTATTCATTTACTCAACTGCTCTTAGCAAGAGTAATGTATCCCTGTGGGAACTGAAATGCTCCGAGCCTAGAAGTATGACTTAGCCAGCGTCACCAACAAGGTAAACATGCTCAATACACTCAACTTGCCAGACGCAACAAAGGTCGAAAGGTCAAAGCATTGGGGTATAGTCAAAAAAATAGAGCCACCGAAGTGACTCTATTATTTTTAGCTAATGTTCGTTGCTAATTCACATCTGTTTTACAATGTAAATTAGTCTAGCTCAACTAGGTTCTTCTTAAATTCAGCGTGTTGCTTCTTAACTTCGTCTTCTGGTTCGCCAGTAATTAGGCTCACAATAACGATAGAAAGAGTCGATAGGATGATTCCCGGTACGATTTCGTAAACATCGAACCAACCGCCCGTGAACTGTTTCCAAAGAACAATCGTAACACCACCAACCACGATACCCGCTAGAGCGCCGTTACGGTTCATACGAGACCAGTACAGGCTCAACACGATAGCTGGACCAAACGCAGCACCAAAACCCGCCCATGCGTAAGATACAAGGCCAAGAACTGAACTGTCCGGCGTCATCGCTAGCACAAGAGCAATCAGAGAAATTAGGATAACCGCGAAACGGCCAACACGAACAATCTCTTCTGACGTTGCGTCTTTCTTCAGAATTTGCTTGTACAAGTCTTCTGCCATTGCAGATGAAGAAACAAGAAGCTGTGAATCAGCAGTACTCATGATTGCCGCTAGAATTGCAGCAAGTAGGATACCGGCGATGACTGGGTGGAACATTGCGTTAACAAGAAGCATGAAGATCTTCTCGCCATCGTCTAGTTTAGGTGCGCCAGAGTTAGTCACGTAGATTAGACCAACAAGACCGACTAGCATTGCACCAACCATAGACAATGCAGTCCAGATAACCGCAATGCGGCGTGCTGTCACAAGATCTTTGTTTGAACGAGTTGCTTTAAAACGAGCCAAGATGTGTGGTTGACCGAAGTAACCCAAGCCCCATGCCGCTAGCGAGATGATCGCAATAGCAGACAGTGGCTCACCTTTCGCATCATTCCATAGCGTTAGAAGCTCTGGGTTGATGTTGTGCAGGTCGCTAGATAGCTGACCAAGGCCACCGTTCATTGCCGCGATTGGTACAATCAATAGCGCAGCAGACATTAGCAGGCCTTGAACTAAGTCAGTCCAAGATACCGCTAGGAAGCCACCAAACAGGGTGTACGAAACCACACATACCGTGCCGATGATTACCGCTGTTGTGTAATCTAAGCCGAATACCGTTTCAAACAATTTACCACCTGCTACCAAGCCTGAACTTGTGTAGAAAAGGAAGAATAAAAGGATAAAGAAAGCAGAAATTGTTTGGATCAGCTTAGAATTATCGTTGAAGCGACGAGATAGGAACTCAGGCAGCGTCAGTGATTCAGTCGTAATGCTGTAAGTACGTAGACGTTTTGCACTGATTAACCAGTTTGCCCAAGTACCAACAAGTAGGCCACCAGCAAGCCAAAATGCTTCAAAGCCAGCAGCGTAAGCGTAACCAGGCAGGCCAAGTAGCAACCAACCACTCATGTCTGATGCACCAGCAGAAAGTGCAGCAGGCCATGGGCCTAACGAACGACCACCTAGGAAGTAGTCAGTTGAGTTAGATGTACGTTTGTAAGCAATAACACCGATCGCTAGCATCATAATTAGATACGCAATGAACGTCGTCGTTATTGCAAAACTGTTTTCTATCATTTGATAGTCCTCATTTTGTAGAAAGCCTTCCATGCCTAATTCAATGCAAGGTACTTACCGTAAAGGCAAGCAAGTGCATTGAGTTAGGTATTGAGGCTCCAAAGCACTCAGGGAGAAAACCAAAAATGGGAAAACCCAACAATGGAGAAAACCAAAAGTCTTTAGAGCCAATTTTACTGAAGGTTAGTGAGCTTCACTTCCAAGTTCGAGCAAGGTCGCGTTACCGCCCACGGCTGTTATATTTATAGTTCGCGTACGCTCGGTAATGAAGCGCAGCGATAGGTGTGGATCATTGGCAACATTCATTGCGGTCAGATCCGTTTCAGCCACTAAACCGACGATTGCACCGTCACGCTTAGCAAGCTGTAAATTGATAGCTTGTGCCGTTTGTGAATTACCTACGTAACCCGCGCTTCGTACATCGCAAGACAGCAGCTGTTGAGCAGCGTCGTACGAGGCAACCTGCACCAAGTTGGTTGGTAGATTCGCTTGTTTCGCGGCATCTGCAATTAAGGTATTGAACTGCACGTCATCACTGCACAATTGAACGCTGTTACCTGCTAATAGTGCTGCAGTAATCATCGCTGTTGCAGTTTGCAGTGCGGGCACTTTCTCTTCGCAATCATCAACAATCACCAAAGCCACACCGCGGCCTGCGGCATACAACTCATTGGTTTCGCCCGTAGGACCTGCCATTAGGTGATGTTCAGAAAGCAGCGCAGATGCTTGCTCTAGATGATAAGTTGCCACTGCAGCCAAAGGCACAGATTGACTTTCGATCTCTGATTTCAGCGCAAGTACCTGAGCACTCTTGTAATCAAAGTCGGTAAGATTCCATTGTTCCCACGCTAACAAAGCATCAGAAAAACCTGTCACTTGATGAACCATGATACTGCTCCTTATGCCTTGTCTTGTGATTGAGAGAAATGAACATCTGTAAAACGGTATAGATAGTGAGGACCACCCGCTTTAGGGCCAGTACCTGACAAACCTTGACCGCCGAATGGTTGAACCCCAACAACGGCACCCACTTGGTCACGGTTGATGTAGCAGTTACCCACGCGCACGTGTTTTTCGATCCAACGGTAAGTTGTCTCGTTACGGCTGTGAATACCCATGGTCAAGCCAAAACCGGTTTGGTTAATTTGGTCTACCACTTGCGCTAACTCACTCGCCTTGAAGCGAACGATGTGCAGCACAGGGCCAAACTGTTCTTCTTTCAAGCAGCTGATGTCATCAATTTCAAAAGCACTTGGTGGAACAAAATCACCATGTTCACAATCAGCACCTAAAGAAAGTTGAGCCACCTTCTTCTGGGTATTGGTCATATTTTCTAAGTGCGCCAGCAACTTCTGTTTCGCATTTTGGTCGATAACAGGGCCAACATCCGTTTTATGAAGATGCGGGATACCTACACTCAGTTCGTCCATTGCACCGTGAATCAATCCAACCACGCGGTCTGCGATGTCTTCCTGAATGTAAAGCACACGCAATGCAGAACAACGCTGGCCTGCTGAAGCAAATGCCGAACGAATCACATCACGAACCACCTGTTCAGGCAGTGCGGTACTGTCGACGATCATCGCGTTCTGGCCGCCAGTTTCTGCGATAAATGGAACAGGCTTAGCGTTACGGCTTGCCAGTGACACGTTGATACGTTGTGCTGTCGGTGTTGAACCCGTAAAGGCAACGCCAGCAATCGCATCATGGCTAGTAAGCGCACTGCCGATTTCAGCACCGCGACCTGGTAGTAGCTGAATCGTGCCAGCAGGGAAACCCGCTTCATTCATCAGTTCAACCGCGCGAGCAGCAATCAAGCTTGTTTGCTCGGCAGGCTTAGCCACAACCGTGTTACCCGCAACTAGTGCCGCAGTAATTTGGCCAAGGAAGATAGCTAGAGGGAAGTTCCAAGGGCTGATACAAACGAACACACCACGACCTTGTCGCGAAGCGATTCGTGTTTGGCCATCAAAACCTTTTAGTTCGAAACCTTGTAGGTTGTCAGCTTGTTTTGCGTAGTAACGACAGAAGTCGACCGCTTCACGCACTTCATCAACGCTATCGTGAATTGTTTTACCTGCTTCTTGGTGACAAATCGCTACCAATTCAGCTAGGTTGTCTTCCATCAGATCAGCCAGTTTATCAAGTGCCGCCGATTTGGTTTCAACCGAAGTTGCGTTCCAATCAGCGAATGCCGCGTCTGCGCCAGTGATCGCTGCGGAAACATGATCAAGGTTAGCGAAAGCCACCTGACCCACATTGATACGACGATCGTAAGGTGCCGTTACTTGCTCAACGTTCTGATCAGCCTTGATCATGCTTTCGGCAAGAGATTCACCGTTGATCACAGGACCAGCAGTCCATTGATTATTAAGGAACGCTTTTACTTGCTCTTCAAACTGATGCGCTTCACTTTCGATATCGATGTTCACACCGTAAGAGTTTTTACGCTCTGGGAATACCGCCGGTGGCAATGGAATCTTAGTGTTATGCAATGTATCGAACGCAAGAAGCATATCGACAGGATGTTGAGTCAGCTCTGCTACAGGGCAACGCGCATCAACTAGACGGTGTACAAACGAGCTGTTTGCTCCGTTTTCTAGCAAGCGACGTACTAGGTATGGCAGTAGATCTTTGTGGCTGCCAACAGGTGCGTAGATACGTACCGACTGTTGGTAAGCTTCCATCGCATGGTTATAAAGAGAATCACCCATGCCGTGTAAGCGTTGAAATTCAAAATCTTTATGTTCAGTCATCACTGCGATTGCAGAAACCGTATGAGCATTGTGGCTCGCAAACTGCGGGAAGATATTGCCACGAACACTTGGGCTCAGTAGGTAACGTGCACATGCAAGGTAAGCTACATCTGTCGCTTCTTTGCGTGTGTAAACTGGGTAATCAGTAAAGCCAGCTTGCTGTGACCATTTGATTTCGCTGTCCCAGTACGCGCCTTTCACTAAGCGAAGCGGGATTAAATCACCCTGCTCTTTCGCCAAGCGGTTTAGCCATACTAGAACCGGTAGTGCGCGCTTTGAGTAAGCTTGAATAACCAGACCAAATTTACCCCAACCTTTCACAAGATCGGTACGGTACAGTTTTTCGAATAATTTTAGAGAAAGCTCTAGGCGATCCGCTTCTTCCGCATCAATCGTAATCGCAACGTCTAGCTCTACTGCGCGGCGCAATAGCTGCTCTAACGTGTCGCAAAGTTCCGTCAATACGCGATCTTCATTCGCCACTTCATAACGTGGGTGAAGCGCGGAAAGCTTAATAGAAACAGACGGTGCTGGACTTAATTTTGAAGATACGTATGTATCTCGACCCACGGCTTCAATCGCCATTAGGTAATCTTTGAAGTATTTGTTTGCGTCTGCCGTGGTCAGTGCCGCTTCACCTAACATGTCGTATGAGTAGGTAAAACCTTTGTCACGCATAGACTTACCGTTCTTTTGCGCTTCAGCAATGCTGCGGCCAAGAACGAATTGGTGACCCATTACCTTCATCGCTTGGTGCATCGCTTTACGAATCACCGGCTCAGAAAGCTTGTTGACTAAACGGTTAACCGCTTGGCCAGCGCTCTGTTCATTTGATGAAAGTCCAACAACCTTGCCTGTTAACATTAGGCCCCAAGTCGATGCGTTAACAAATACTGAATCAGAGTTCTTTAAGTGAGATTTCCAATCCGCAACGCTGAGTTTGTCGCGAATCAGCGCATCAGCCGTTGCTGAATCAGGAATACGCATCAAGGCTTCCGCCAGACACATCAGCAAGATGCCCTCTTGAGTATCTAAACTGTATTCAAGCAACAGCGCATCGATCATCTGAATTGAAGTTTTATCCGCACGGATAGCTTCGATCAATGATGTCGTTTTGTCTGTGATTTGCTGCTTTTCAGACTCAGAAGGGGTAGCTAGTGGCAGAAGTTGCTCTAGCCATTGGGTTTCATCCACCATATATAATGGTGAGATAAGCGTCCAAAGATCAGCAAGCGACTGCTCGTTGAATTCTGGCTTTAACACATCAGTAGCTGTAAACATGCGTTTTCCTTAATCTCACACCCGAAAAGAGTTCGGGATCTCTACAATGGCTGCAGTGTATTTAGAGTATATAAGGATTACTTGTCAAAAACTCCGAGTTTTTTGCTAAAAACTCGCTTTATTAACAAAACAAACACAAGGTCACATATGAAACTTTAATATAATATGCCGTTTTGTTTTTTTATTTAACAGAAATTTGCTTTTTGTATTGAGATGGTGACATGCCTTGAAGGCGAGAAAAGGTGTGAGTAAAGGAGGATTGACCGGAGAAACCAGCAAGTTCTGCAACCTGTCCAAGGCTAAGATTACCTTGTTCAATAAGGCGTCGAGAGCGGTCGATACGCTTTCCTAAAACATATTGGTGAGGGGTAATGCCCATTTGATCTTTGAATAGCATGTGGAATTGGCTTTCGCCCAAGAACACACTGCCTGCAAGCTGCGCGACTGAGATCTTATTAGCCAAGTGTTGTTCGATGTAGCGATCCAACGACTCAAGATCGAAACGCGAATCTTTAATCGAGGTTTCAAATGCCGAGATGTGTCTTTGCATCAACGCAATCACCGTGTCATTACAAGCTCGACTCAACAACAGATCATCAGGACTGGCCTGCATCTCTTGCACCAACATATGGATAAGCTTTTGAATTTGCGCATCTAATTGGAAGTAGACGTTCGATGATTCTAACTGGTTAATCTTCTCTAGCATCAGAGGGTCATCATCGGTTGGCATAGGCATGTTAAGTACGAGAATATCCGACTGACCAACCACTCCACCGAAAGCATGATCAGAGCGAGCCGTGACTACACAGCCTTGCCCTGGACCGACAAGATTACCTTTACCGCTCACTTCAAATTCCGCCTGACCTTTTAAACCAATGACTACCTGCGAATAATGGTGATCGTGACAATCCATATGCGAAGGCAAAGTAATGATCTCCGCAGGGCGAGGGCCAGTAAGGCTTAGCGGGGACAAGTCAAAGTTCGGAAAGGGTAACGGTTTAGGCATAACATCAAAATACTCAGGTCGACATAGTAAGAATAATACTCTGAAATCTGCATAAGATGAATTTGTAAATGATCATGAGAGTCATTTCCTCGCTTTAAGCAAAAGATCATTATCGAGACCGTCTTGATCATGCCTCCGGAAAGATGATCAAGAGTGCACAAACTACGGGCATTGTAAAACCAATCGTTCCGGTGAGTTTAGGGGCTTACAGCACTCATACAAGCAAGCACACCAGCACGAAAAACCATGTCATCAATATATGCTTCAGCGCCCCAGCATAATGAATAAATTTTCTTATATAGCTCAAATAATTGGCGATAAACCTGCAAAAAGTGTATCCGAAGTACCGAAACTTGGCTTTTGAGTAGATTGGATAGCAATAAAACGGTATAAAGACGGGTACTGTGTTAATTGCTAATAACTAGTGACTCACAACTAGGAAGTAGACACTTTATTAACGAGCCAATTTTCAATCTACAAGTTGCAGGGACCTATGACTAACTTTCGAATTTCAGCGCTTTTACTCGCGCTATCCCCACTTTGGGTATCTGCATCGGTATCCGCTGAAGAACTGAATCAAGTCGATCCCGTTTCAGCTATCGATGCAAAGCTAACAGAGAAAAACTCAGATATTGAGCGTATTTCAGCAACCAAAGTATCGGCGACTGAAAACCTAAAACAACTTCAAAATAAGAACAGCAAGTTGTTACGCGAAGGTGAAGAACTTAAGGCAAAACGTAACAGAGCCAAGTCTGTACTCGACAAACAGTACAGTCGCTTGCTTGAAGATCCAGAAACGGATTTGGTCTCTTTCCAGAAAAGTTACCAAGACGCTTGGGCTGCGGTTAAAGAGAATCAATCGTCTCAGCTAGATAACGAACAAGCGATGAACGAGAGCGAAATTCACCTTTCTCAAATCAAACAAAAGCAAGCTCGCCTGAATAATGAGCTGGCAAACTTGAGAGAGTCGAAAGTTGAAGCTCGCGTTAAACGTATTGCATCAGAACTTCGCGAAAGTACCGTTCTTGAAACCAGCTACACCACCACATGTTCATCAACGATGACATTGGGTGAATGTACTGCTCAAGGTAAACACCTGACCAATCAAAAAGCGGTGAAAACGTTCAAGAGCCAATTACTTGAGCAGCTCACGGAAAGTTCATTAGCAAAACAGAACTTGCAAGGTGTTCAACTGAATATCCATGTTCAAGACAGCCAAGCGATCAAGAGTGGCTTTTCTGGTAACAACTCTTACTTCATGCAGATGCAGGCTCAGCTTCAAGCAAAACCTGAAGCGGTTGCAGCATGTAACTTATTGAACGTTTCAACGCGCTACTGTTTAACGGGCAGTGACGCAGCAGTCGTTAAGAAGAGTGACAAACAATGGGCTAACGTGACGGTACGTTCTGATCAGTACAATGACTCAGTGACCATCAACGGCATTAAATATGGCAGCACCCCTCTTGAGGTTGCGCTACCAAGTGGTCGTCACCAAGTAACCATTTCAAAACAAGGTTACGAGTCTTACAACCGCACAGTGACCATCAACGGTAGCGACACTATTTGGGTTAAGCTTCTTCCTAGCAAGGAAAGCTAAGTCCAGTATGAATAGCTCAGCGCTCTAATTAAGATAGCCGTGCCTATTTCACAAAGCTGAATGAATACTCGCCATTTTGTTGGTAGTTATAAACTGTATGAACGTTATAGACAGTATGATCGTTATAAACTGTACGGTCGTTATAACCTTGTTTGATCGTTATAAACAGTAGCTGCAGACGAAATGGCGTTTTCGTTTAGAATATTCGATTAACCTAAATTACGATTGAAGTAGCCCATCATGCGCCAAGGTCTTCCTACTCTACTATTTGCTCTTGCTCCCTGCCTAATGACTCCTGCTGTTTTCGCTGAGGCGACACCACCAGCGATCGCATCTTCTGTCAGCGACATTGAAAGCTCACTTTTCGAAAAGCATGCCGAGTTAACGGCAGTTGAGAAGAAACTAGCTGACAAACAAAATGAAGTCGACAATCAAGCGCAGCAAACGGCACGTCTAGCCAAGTTATCGTCTCAAGCAGAGCTAACACTCGCAAAGGCGAAAGCCAGCCTAGAGCAAGATTACACGCGCATGATTGATGAGCCCGATTTCGATATCTCGCCGGCTCAAAACCGCTTCCAAGGCGCTTGGAAAACAGTTAAAGAAGGCAAGCTTGCGATTTCAGATTCAGAGCAGAAGCAGCAAGGCTTAGTGATGGAACTTGAGGCTATTCAAGCAGAGAAAGCGGCAGCAGAAGCTTCAATCGCTAATCTGAACCAAAATAAGCTAAGAGCAAGAGCTGAGCGACTCAGAAACGAGATCACTCAGACGGAAGAGCAAACAGTTAGCTTTACGAACCGTTGCAGCAGCGATATGACACTGGCGCAATGTTCAGACCAAACGATGACCTTGGCACTTCAAAAAGCGGTAAAACAATTCCAGCACAGCCTGGTGGACAACGCGACCGAATCGAAAACAGTGAAAGAGCACCTTGCGTCTGCTTCATTGAATATTCACGTTCTGCAACACAAAGTGAAATCCTCGGGCTTCTCTGAAGATAACCGTTACCGAGCGGTGATTGCGGCGAACCTAGAAACTCGTCCAGATAAGAACACACCTTGTCGTCTGCTTGGTATTCAGTCATCAAACTGTTTCACTCAAAGCGAGCAACAAGCCAACGACCAGCAAAAAGAAGTCGCTTGGGTTAACTTGGTGGTTCGTTCAAATCAATACAACGACAAGGTTTCTATCAACGGCGTGAACTATGGCAGCACACCCGTTGAAGTGATGTTACCAACAGGCCAGCACATGGTCACGATTGAGAAAGAGGGTTACCTTTCTTTCCACCAAGAGCTGAAGATAGCCCGCGATCACAACCTACGAGCCGTATTACAGGCCAAGCAGAACTCATTGAATGTCGGTACCAAGTTTGCAGACCCGATGGGAAACAACATTCAGAGCCCTGAAATGATTGTTGTCGGCTCAGGTCGCTACCTACTCGGTGAAAACAACGCACAACAAGTGACGATCAAACAGCCGTTTGCATTAGCCGCAACACCTACCCGCGTTCAAGACTTTAGAACATTTGTTGACAGCACTGGCTACCAAACAGACGCAGAGCTAATGAACACCTGCGATACGTTCGTCAATGCAGAGATCACAACCATTTCGGACAATGACTGGCAAAGCCCTGGCTTTAAACAAGCAGATAACTCACCCGTTGTATGTGTCAGCCAAAATGATGCAAAAGCGTATACTCGTTGGTTATCTCAAAACACCGGTTTCACTTACCGTTTACCTACACCACAAGAGTGGGAAGCTGCAGCAAGAGCAGGTCAAGACACCAACTTCTGGTGGGGTAACGAGTTCCGCTCAGGTAAGGCCAACACTGGCTGGGCTGGTACGCCTTGGTCAAACGTTAGCACATCTCCAGTTAAATCATTCCTGCCAACACCAACAGGCTTCTACGACATGGTGGGTAACGTATGGGAATGGACAACCATTCAGAAAGGTTTAGCGAAAGGTGGCGCGTGGAGCTTCTCTCCAGAAGAGGCAAAAGTGTTTAACGAACTGTACGTACCGCCTTCAACGGCAGCGAACTATCTAGGATTCCGAGTAGTACGAGAGCTGTAGGCTTTCAATCACTGACTCAGCATCTCAAATATTTACTCTAAGTTCTCAATTATCACATTGAGCAGCATTTATAGGGGAATTCCCCCCTTATGCATAAGCATTCCTAGGAGTAGATTCGTCGATAGAGTAGTAAGTCACTCTGGGTATCAAATTGATGCCTCAGTTTAATTTACCTGACCCTCGTAAATTAAGCTGAAAATCTTCTACATGTCGACAAGGCATATCTTGTCTTTAGCCAGCCCCTCTTCAGGCTGGCTTTTTTTTGCCTGTTTATCACCCCTTTTGCCCATCTATTCCCCGTGATTGAAGCAGTTAGTCAACAATCCGTTTAACTGTCATTCACCCCCCTATTTTTCGAGCAGAGTACAAACTCTAATTGCCATTGCAGCGCTATAAGAAACTGATATTATTGCTATACCTCTGCTTACGAGATAAAACCTTGCCAGATCCATTCAACTCCATACATCGTTCTTTATTTGAACAACTTCCAGGTTGCTGGGGCTGCAAAGATACTGATTCGGTCTTCGTGTACGCAAACCTTGCCTACAACAAACTGATTGGCTTAAAACTCGATGAGACTTGTACTGGTTTGACCGACTTCGACATGCCCAGTCAAACCATTGAGTGCGCGCAAGATTTCAGGGCTCAAGACAAACATGTGATGGACACACGCAGCACCCTTAAAATCCTCGATATTCACCCCTATCCAGACGGACGCTGGCACGCCCATATCTTTACCAAAACCCCTTGGCTTGATGATAACGACAATGTCCAAGGCACTATCTTCTATGGGCAAGAGCTCACTGATACTGCGATCTTAGAAGTCGGCCACTGGGTTTGTCAGGCAACAGGAGCGAAAGGTAATCAAGCATCACTTGCGGGATCAGAGCCGCGCGTGTCTAAGCTGCAAAAGCGGCTGACTTCGCGAGAATCAGAGGTGTTGTTCTTACTGCTTTTCGGCAAGAAGCCTCAATACATTGCGTCTACGTTAGACATTTCAATCAAAACGGTCGAAGGTCATGTCGCGAGATTGAAACAGAAGTTCGATGCGCGCAGCAAAAGCCAATTAATTGAGTATGCACTGGACTCGGGCTTAGGCTCCGTGATCCCAGAAACCCTGCTCAATAAACAGATCTCCGTTGTGCTGCACAGTGATAAATGAGTTGAATGACCAACTCGTCGATGAATCTGGGAATGTACAGATAAAAAAATACCGCTGCTTGATGTTTCTAATCACCAAGTCAGCGGTATTTTTGTATGTTCTATTCGGTGTAGACCACTTAAGATCCATAAGCCTAAGGCGCTAGGCGGTCAATATCCCAGCTATTGTCTTGGCGTGAGAACAAGAAACGGTCATGCAAGCGGTGTTCACCCCCCTGCCAAAACTCAATACTATCCACGCGAACTCGGAAGCCACCCCAGAAAGAAGGCACCGGAATCTCTCCTTTAGCAAACTTCTGTTTAAGCTCTAGATACTTACCTTCTAAAATGCCACGAGCTGAGATACGGCTACTCTGCTTACTTGCAATCGCGGCCAATTGGCTCTCTTTTGGACGTGACGAGAAGTACTTCATGTTTTCCATTGCTGTCAGCTTTTCAGCGGTGCCAGTAATGTGAACTTGTCGCTCAAGTGGATGCCAAGGGAAGTGCAAACTGATTTTGCTGTTGTGCTCAAGTTGGTGCGCTTTACGGCTTCCTAAGTTGGTGTAAAAAACGAAACCGTCTTTATCAACATTCTTTAGCAAAACAATTCGTTGGAATGGCTGACCATTTTCATCAACCGTGGCAACTGTCATGGCAGTAGGGTCAGTCATCTTAGCTTCGATGGCTTGCTCTAACCATAGATTGAATTGCTCAATAGGGTCTGCGGCTAAGTCTTTACGTCTCAGTCCACCCTTAGCATATTCACGACGAATATCTGTCAGTTCCATTTCGTTGCTCCTTTCAATTTTTTGTGATTTTGCGCTGTAATCCTTTGAAACACAAGTCTAAGCCATGGTTTTGTCTGACAGAAGGTGTTCGGTGTTAACAAGATCTCGGTACTCAATCAATCATATTGATAACCTTTATACAAACCGATTACACGCTGAGATCCAAGTGACCAAGATACTGCCTAACCTAATGACTCCTTTTGTTTTATTCTCATTATTATTGGGAACTGCAGGACTGACTGCAACCCACTTTATGGCAGTACAATTCCAAGAAAAAATCGTCACTCAGCAACTCAATGAAGCGGCCAATAAAGCCAATCTACAAATCGATTCTGAACTGGATAAGTTCAAACAGATCCCGGATTTACTCAGCCATGACCCTCGTCTGCTCTCTTATTTTGACTCATCACCACAAACAGACAAGATTTCCGCCACTCAACTCAATCAATTACTGTTTGAATGGTCTAATCAAAGCCAAGCTGACACCATCTATATTCATGACCCGAGCGGTACTGTCATCGCTTCCAGTAATTACCAAAAGCCTCGCACTTTTGTAGGCGAGAACTTCTCATTTCGCCCCTACTTTGCTTCAGCCATTCAAGGCAACAATACACAATATGTCGCACTAGGCGCTCGCTCGAATGTACGCGGTTATTTTTTATCTTCACCACTGTATATAGAGAATGACATTGTTGGTGTTATCACCGTAAAGGTGAGTTTAGAGAACCTCGAAAACATCCTAACCAGCGACGACTATGAGATCGTGGTACTCGACTCTAACCAAGTAGTCTTTCTATCAAGCCAGGCTCCATGGCTTTACCATTCATTGTTGCCATTAACTCAGCAACAACAAACGGATATCGCACTTCAACGCCAATACGGTCAAAGCGAAATTTCGATCATCGAAGCCTTCCGTGCTTCAAGCTCTCAGTCAGAAGCTAGCAACGCCAATCAATCTAAGAACCTTCAATCCAATGAAATCCGAAAAGAGCTCACCGCTAACCAGCTATTCAAGCTTGGTGCTTTTAATCTTTACCCTGCAACGGTCAACAACAACCAGTACCAAGTCGTCGCGCTAAAAGAGACCAGAGCTGAGCTTATTAAAGTCGTGCAGATCGATGTCATCTTCGTAGTGATTTACAGCTTGGTGATGCTCATCGCTTGGTCGTGGCGCCAGACTTATCTCGCGAAAGTGGCGTTGACCCGACTCAACCAAAACCTAGAGCAAACCGTTGATAAACGCACTCACTACTTGAAGCAATCCAATCAACAGCTGCAACAAACCCTTTTTCAATACCAAGAGTCGCAGTCGAAGTTGAAACAGACAGAACAAGAGCTGACACAAACCGCAAAATTAGCGGTACTCGGTGAGCTGTCAGCCAGCATTAACCACGAAATCAACCAACCACTTGCAGCGCTGCGAACATACAGTGAGAACAGCTTAAAGCTGCTTGAAATGGAACGGACTGACTTGGTCAAAAGCAATCTCGATAAGATGATTGCTTTGAATACCTCAATTACCGAGATCATCGCGCGTCTTAAAGTCTTCACTCGCAAGGTCACCAAGCAAGAACATCACGTCGCAAACCTGCATCAATCGATCAACAACGCGACCAGTATTCTTAGTGCGCTAATGATCAAACAAGGCATCACGTTAAGATTAAGCACAGTGTCAGACGACATTAACATTGCGATTCACCCAACCGAGCTCGAACAAGTACTGGTTAACCTGATTCACAACGCGACTCAAGCGCTTCAACAACAAGTTCTTGAACAGAAAGTCTTGCAGCAGCAACAAAACCTGGAAAACGTAGACCAACAGGCTAGCCCACAGATAGGCATCGAATGGCAACTGCATCATGACTCCTGTCAGGTGATCATTTGGGATAACGGAATTGGCATGCAGGACGACAAATTAGAAAAGTTGTTCGACCCGTTTTTTACCACTAAACCGGAAGGCTTGGGGCTTGGACTCTCAATATCGAAACGGATTATTGAAGCGTATCACGGCACGATCAGCGCGAACCGATTAGAGCCTTCAGGCATGGTATTCTCGCTAAACATCCCGTTATATAACGATAAGGGCTGACGTGCCGTTGTTATTGTGGATTAGAAAACGAATGTTACATACTGCTAATCTGACATACAGCAAATCACATACTGTTAAGGACTCGACTTTTGCACTCTATGCCTAAACTCTATTTTGTCGACGATGAACCCGCAATCCGAGACTCCGTAGAACAAGCCATGCTCATTGAAGGCATCGATATCGTCTGCTTTCCTAATGCTATTGAGGCACTAAAGAAAATAGATACCGCGCAAGCTGGAATTGTCATCACCGATATTCACATGCCTGTGATGGATGGCATTCAATTGACACAAAAGTTGCTGAGCCAAAATCCTAATTTTCAGATCATCGTCCTTACTGGGCATGGTGACGTGCAAACAGCGGTGTCCGCAATGAAAGCCGGCGCTTACGATTTTCTGGAAAAGCCATTTGTGGTCGATGCCCTGCTCACCGCGGTAAAAAAAGCCGCAGATAAACTCGCACTGGTTGAAGAGAACAACTTATTACGTAAAGAGTTGGCGATGCAGAATCAGGTGGGACCAAAACTGATTGGTCAATCGCCATCCATGCAGGCATTACGCCGAGAACTGATCACCTTAGATACCAAAACTCACCCTCTTCTACTGTTTGTCGGCGATCTAGGGACAGGTAAAAGGGTCACGGCGCAGTACACGCACGA
Source organism: Vibrio splendidus (assembly GCF_003345295.1). Taxonomy (NCBI): domain Bacteria; kingdom Pseudomonadati; phylum Pseudomonadota; class Gammaproteobacteria; order Vibrionales; family Vibrionaceae; genus Vibrio; species Vibrio splendidus. The sequence continues at coordinate 202,741 of NZ_CP031056.1, read as the reverse complement.
TCTACACAGCCATCAATCCGCAGAACTTTGCCCTGTCGCTGCGTTCAATTTACCACGCAATGACCAAGCTACGTTTGATCAGTTTGTTGTGCAATTATTCAGCAAACATCAGGGCGGAACACTTTATATCCATGAAACAGAAGCACTAACTTCACAACAATGGCGCTGGTTAGCAGCTCTAAAACCCACTCTACTTCGTGAAAACTCATGCAAGACCAATGCAACTTGTATCATTATCGCAACGACAATAGTTCCAACTACAATTGTAGGTGAGTTCCGCCGATTTGATTTGCTAACCTTGGCGCAACGAACCGAAGATATTGGCTCCTTGTTTAAGCATTTTGCTCGTGGTGCGGCAAGTCGATATCAGCTGCCGCCACCTGTCATTACAGAAAAAGAGATTCAACGACTCATTGCGACTCATTGGACGGAAAACATTCGCCAGCTTCGCCAACATGCCGAACTCAGAGTGCTGACTCAAATTAAGCAGCCGTCGCTCGACGGTGATACTGGTGAGCAAAATGATGCGGATGAACGTGACGTGAGCATTGAGGAGCAGCAACAGTCGTTGAACCAACGCACTGATAGCTTTGAACAAATTATCTTAATTGAGGCACTACATCGCCATCAAGGGCGTTTAAAAGAAGTGCAACAAGAGCTGCAAGTGTCGCGAAAGACACTGTATGACAAGCTGAGAAAGCACCAATTGGATAAAACAGATTTCAAGAACCGATAAGTCTTAAAAAATATATAAATTCAAAGATTTAAAGGAGCAAAATCTTAACATTTATCAAAAGTAAGAATACACTCAATAGGCTTGCACTTTTATTTAGCAAACAAGGACAGTCATGAGCCAGAAGAATTACAGCAAATTGAACGAAACCGAACTTGAGTACGTCGATGATAAAACAGCGGCACTACTACTCAATACGCCCACCAGTGCGCGTATTATGTTATGGGTGATCGTTCTGTTTTTTATTGCTGCTATTGGGTGGTCCGCTTGGGCTGAGATCGATAAAGTCACCGTTGGCCAAGGCAAGGTCATCCCCTCTTCCCAAATCCAAGTGGTGCAAAACCTTGAGGGCGGCCTCGTAAAAGAAATATTAGTAAGGGAGGGTCAACGCGTTCAAAAAGGTCAACAGCTGCTGTTGATCGATGACACTCGATTCCGTTCTGACTTCCGAGAGCGCGAACAACAAGTGGCAAACTTAACTGCCAGCGTATTAATGCTTTCAGCTTCCTTTAACAGCGTGGTCATCAACGAAGAGTTCTCCGTCGAAGACTGGAAACAAAGTGTGTTACTCGACTACGGCAAACTCGCCTTCCCACCAAAGCTATACGAACTTCAACCTAAACTGGTTAATCGCCAAAAAGCCGAATATCGTCAAGACCTGAACAACCTAAGAAACCAACTTTCCGTTTTTGATCAACAAGTTGAACAGAAGCAACAAGACCTTGTTGAAATAAAATCGCGCGTCAATAACTTAAGACAAAGTTACAAATTCGCCCGCCAAGAATTAGATATAACAAAGCCGCTTGCCGATGAAGGGGTGGTGCCAAGAATTGAACTCCTCAAGCTTCAAAGACAAGTGAATGACACTCGCCGAGAAATGACCTCGAGCGAACTCAAAATCCCTCTTCTACGTTCCGCCATCAAAGAAGCGATGCTCAGCCGTATCGATGCTGCATTGAGTTTCCGCTCAGAACAACAAGAAAAACTGAACCAAGCACAAGACAAGCTCTCTGCAATGACCGAATCTTCGGTTGGCCTTGAAGACAGAGTAAACCGTACCATCGTGGTCTCTCCCGTAACGGGCACAGTCAAAACGCTAGGTATTAATACCGTGGGTGGTGTTATTCAGCCGGGTATGGACATTGTTGAGATTGTACCGACTGAAGACTCGCTATTGGTTGAAGCTAAAATCGCTCCGCAAGATATCGCATTCCTACGCCCAGAACTGACCGCCATTGTTAAATTTAGTGCCTATGACTTCACAAAATATGGCGGTTTAGAAGGTGTACTAGAACACATCAGTGCCGATACCACTCAAGATGAAGAAGGCAACAGCTTCTACATCGTGCGTGTACGTACCGATAAATACAGCTTTGGACATAACGAAGAGTTGCCGATCATTCCAGGTATGACAGCCTCAGTCGATATCATCACGGGCAAGAGAACCGTACTTGAGTACATGTTGAAGCCACTATTAAGCGCTCAAAACAACGCATTAAAAGAGTAAGGACGTTTGATGCTTGATAGCGCCTTTCAATACACAGTGAACAGACAAGAGCAGAGGCTATGAAATCTCGGATTTCGTTATTGTTGCTGGTCCTCACCTCTTTTACCTCAGTCGCGCTCAACAAGAGCGACCAAAGGTGGATAGACGCGGTTACTGCAACCTACGGGGAAAGAGCCGGAAAACGAGTGGCAACATGGCGCTCCAATATGACGTCGTACGAAGGGCTAAGTGAAACGGAAAAGCTCGATTCGGTAAACCGGTTCTTCAACCAAATGTACTTTGTCGATGACAACATACTGTGGGGAAAGAATGACTACTGGGCGACACCACTGGAGTTTTTAGGCAGCAACGCCGGCGATTGCGAAGACTTCACTATTGCAAAATACTTCTCTTTACTTGAACTCGGCGTCCCAGATAAAAAATTGCGATTGGTGTACGTAAAAGCACTTGAGTTAAACCAATTCCATATGGTGTTGGCGTACTACTCGACACCCAGTGCAGAACCACTAATTTTGGATAACTTAAACCCTGAAATAAAACGCGGTTCTAAACGCGGAGACCTGCGACCGATATACAGTTTCAATGGTAAAAACCTTTGGTTAATTAAGTCGGCAGCAGGCAGCGGTAAGCTGGCAGGGAAATCTTCAAGATTGAGCTTATGGAACGACCTACGTTCTCGTGAGCGCTCTCTAAATTTAAACAAACCCATTATCAATTACGATGAGTAGGTACAATGACTTTATATAAACAGCTTGTGGTCGGGATGGTTGCGGTATTCATACTGCTGATGACGTCAGTTTTTATGATCGAATTCAATACCACCCGTGGATACTTAGAGGAGCAGCAACGCTCTGAGGTAAGTAATACCATTAATACTGTTGGACTGGCTCTCGCCCCTTACCTAGAAGAAAAGGACAAGGTGGCAGTGGAGTCTGTTATCAACGCCCTATTTGATGGCAGTTCTTATTCCGTCGTGCGATTGATTTTCCTAGACACCGGGGATGACATTCTCCGTTCATACCCTGTAAAGCCAACCGGCGTACCAGAGTGGTTTACCAACCTAAATTTATTTGAGCCTGTTCATGACCGCCGCGTAATTACCAGTGGCTGGATGCAACTGGCAGAAGTCGAGATCGTAAGTCACCCTGGTCCTGCCTACGATCAGCTTTGGCAAGCGTTCATCCGCTTACTGAGCATCTTTGGCACGATCTTCTTGCTCGGTTTAGTGTCTATCTCTTGGATCCTTAAGCGTGCTTTACGCCCGCTCTCGTTGATCATTACTAAGATGGATCAGATCGCGAAGAATCAGTTTGGTGAACCACTGGCTCGTCCGAAAACAAAGGATCTCACCTTAGTTGTCGACGGTATCAACCACATGTCGACCCAAGTTGAACTGGCCTTTAAAAACCAAGCGAAAGAAGCTCAAAAGCTGCGTGAAAGAGCGTATATCGACCCTGTATCTCAGCTAGGCAACCGCGCTTACTACATGTCTCAATTAACTCAGTGGTTAGAAGAGTCCAGTTTAGGTGGTTTAGCCGTACTAAAAGCCGAGTTTATTAGTGAAGAGTACGACGAAAAAGGCTATCAAGAAGGAGATGCCTTGGTTCATCAACTGGCTGAACAGCTGCAAGCTTCAATCTCATCACCAGATATCACCATCGCCCGTATTTCTAGTGACGAATTCGGTTTCATCATGCCAAACATTGATGAAAGCGAACTTAAACTTGTTGCTGGCAGCATCGTAAACTGCATTCAAAACCTAGGCTCAGACCCAACAGGTACGGCGAACCCACACATCGCTCTAGGTGTGACATACAGCAACACGCGAAAAACCAGTACCGAAATCATGTCGTTGGTCGATAACGCGCTCTCAAGTGCCAAGGCGAACCGAGAACTGACTTACGGCTACGTAACGGCAGACGATCATGGTGCTGTGATGGGTAAACAACAATGGCGTATGTTGGTTGAAGAAGCGATCATCAACGACCTTGTCACCTTCCGTCTGCAAGCTGCAAACAATAGCTTTGGCAAAACGTATCACCAAGAAGTGTTCTCTGCGATTGAAAAAGAAGGGGTTCGTTACGGTGCAAACCAATATCTATACGCACTAGAACAGTTAGAAATGAGCCACATTCTCGACCAATACGTTATCGAGAAGATGATAGAGAAACTGAATGCGAAAGAAATAACGAGCCCCGTTGCTATCAATATTTCGCCAAGCAGTATTTCTCAGCCGAGCTTCATCCGCTGGATTGGTAAAACTCTTGAACACAATGCCTCAATTGCTCACCTGCTGCATTTTGAGATTCCAGAAAATTGTTTCATCAATGTTCCGCACTACACGGCGCTGCTGTGTAACACCATTCGTAACGCTGAGTCCGTATTCGGTGTTGATAACTACGGACGTAATTTCCAATCATTGGATTACATCAACGAGTACCGCCCAAGCTATGTGAAGTTGGATTACTTGTTTACGCACAACCTTGATGATGAAAAACAGAAATTCACCTTAACGTCGATCTCTAGAACCGCTCACAACCTAGGCATAACCACCATTGCGTCTCGAATAGAAACTCAGACTCAGCTAGATATCCTGTCTGATAACTACGTAGAAGTGTTCCAAGGCTTCATTGTTGATAAATAGTTGTAAGGGTTATATCGCATGCAAGATCCACTATTAAACTCACTGATCTACGTTAGTCGGTATTACGGGTTAGCTAACTCGCCCGAAGCGTTGATCAATGGGCTACCACTATCCGATGGAAAGCTAACCCCTTTCCTATTCCCTCGTTCAGCTGAACGAGCGGGATTAGTGGCGAAAGAAAACCGTTCCGAGTTAGAAAGTATTCCTCACCTGATTCTGCCTGCTATTCTACTTCTCAAACAGGGCGAAGCATGTGTTCTAAATAGTATCGATTTAGAAAAACAAGAAGCAGAGATCATCACCGCAGAAAGCGGGATGGTGCCTATCGTCATTCCAGTCGATGAACTCAAAGAACAATTCATCGGCCGCTACTTCTTGGTAAAAAAACAATTCCGTTATGATGAACGTTCACCAGAAGTTCTAAAAACACGCAAAGGTCACTGGTTTTGGAGCACTATTTGGGAATCTAAAAACATCTATCGTGACGTGTTGATAGCATCCATTCTGATCAATATCTTCGCCATTGCCGCGCCAATGTTTACTCGTTTGGTGTACGACAAAGTAGTCCCTAACCTTGCCTTTGAAACCCTGTGGGTGTTGGCGAGTGGTATTTTCGTCGTCTTCCTTTTCGATCTGCTTCTCAAGTTAATGCGCAGTTACTTCATTGATGTCGCGGGGAAAAAATCCGATATCTTAATTTCCTCTAAACTGTTCAGTAAAGTTCTGGGGATTCGCATGGAAGCAAAGCCCGCCTCTGTTGGCGCTTTCGCGAAAAACCTGCAAGAATTTGAATCAATCCGTGAGTTCTTTACCTCAGCAACCATTGGCTCGTTAATCGACTTACCATTCGCGCTGATGTTCTTGGCGTTAATTTGGCTGATGGCCGGAAACCTTGTGTTTGTTCCTGTCGTCGGTGTGGTCATTTTGATTATCTATGCACTGTTAATCCAAGGGCCACTGCGTCGTACGATTGAAGAAGGCTCTCGACTTGCTTCTCAGAAGTACGCGAACTTAATTGAGAGCTTGGCTGGGTTAGAAACCGTTAAGCTATTCAGCGCGCAAAGTCAGTTCCAATTCCGTTGGGAAGAAGCGGTTGCTCACATGGCAAACTGGAATATCAAAAGTCGCCGCATCACCGACAGCATCCAAAACACGGCTGGCTTTGTACAACAAAGTACCAATGTAGGTATGATCATTTTTGGTGTGTACCTCATCGCAGAAGGTGAACTCACTATGGGTGGCTTGATTGCCGCGACCATGTTGAGCGGCCGTGCAATTGGCCCTCTTGTTCAACTGTCTTTGCTTTCTACACGTTACAACCAAGCGAAGTCATCAATGACTTTGATTGAACAAGTAATGTCGATGCCTGATGAACAGGAAGAAGGTAAGCGCTACATCCACCGTCCGATTATTCAGGGTCATATTGCGCTAGATAAAGTGACGTTCCACTACCCAGACTCGCCTGTCGCTTCTATCAGAGACCTAACCCTTAATATCAAACCCGGTGAAAAAGTCGCGATCATTGGTCGAATTGGTTCAGGCAAGACCACGCTAGAACGTTTGATTATGGGCCTATACAAGCCTACAGAAGGCCATGTGCGCATTGATGACACTGACATGGAACAACTGCATCATGTCGATGTACGACGCAATATAGGCTGTGTACCGCAAGACAGTAACCTGTTCTACGGTTCAGTAAGAGACAACATTACCTTAGGTCGACCGTTGGTCGATGACCGTGATGTGATGGACGCAGCCAACCGTGCAGGCGTGACCGCGTTTACTCAGCAAGATCCAGCAGGCTTAGAACGCCAAGTGGGCGAAGGTGGTGCATTGCTATCTGGTGGTCAACGTCAGTCGATTGCCATAGCTAGAGCCTTCTTAGGACGTCCACCCGTGCTTTTGATGGATGAACCGACCAGTGCGATGGATAATCGCTCGGAGATGCACATCAAACATCAACTCAACCAGTTATTGCCAAGCGAGACATTGATTCTTATCACCCACAAAACATCGATGTTGGATATTGTAGATCGAGTGATTGTGATGGAGAGAGGCAGCATTATTGCCGACGGCCCGAAAGCACAAGTTCTGTCAGACTTGAAGCAAGGCAAGGTAAGAGCAGCAAGTTAAAGCGCTTATGTGACTTAAAGAATCTAACTAAATCAATATCAGATAAAGCAAAGGGGGAGCATCAGCTCCCCCTTTTTTGTTTGTTCTAATGAGTAGAAAATAGCTCGAGCCGCTCTATTCAGAGTCGGTCAATTTCAAAGTATTTCAATTACAACGAGATATCTTCTTGTTCCATTTTGAATGAACATTGAATCTCGTATTGGTTGAACGAGAAAACACTGCCGCCATGGGTTCGCTTGGTGGTGACTGTCTCATCACCAAATTGAATCGTCACTCGGGTATACACCTTTTCATGCGCCTCAACTGTGCACTCGGCAAGGTTAGTTTCAAACTCAGCTTCAAGCGTATCCAACTGTGATTTAGTATTTTCGATCGCAAGATTATTTTTTTCTCTTTGCTGCTCAATTTCTAGCGCTTGCTCTTCGCTGCGTTCCGCTTTTGGTCGCTTCTTAAATTCGAGCTCTTGGCGAATCACATCCATGGTCTGCTCTTGAGTGTGCTTATAAGTTTCTTTCAGCTCGGCTATCTTTTGTCGATAACCATCGTAACGTGCAAATCCGTGTACCTTGGTTGCGGTATCTCCTTCTACGCCTAAAAAGACACATTCCACTTTCCCACCGACTCTAGCTTCGCCGCCACTGAGCGTACCGTGCTTCTTCAAACTATCCATCACGATAAGGTTGTTACCACAACGAATATCATTACTCATGCTGTGCACACCCAGTCGAAGGTCGGTGGCGGTTTGGAGTTCTGCGTTCTGCGCGTAGCTTGCTGTGATAGAACCTTTGCTAAACACCTTGCAGCTTTTCGGCTCACCCTCTTTAGTCGTATGACCGATAATCCCCTTCGCGACTTTTATGTCACCCTGTGCTTGGACTTCTGCCGATTCAATAAAGCCACCAACCGTGACACTTCCTGTCGCTTTAACGATCATTCCCGGTTCAATGTTCCCAGAGACAAAGACATTGCCTTTGAATTTAACGTGTCCGGTTGAGACATCTACGTTGCTAACACACAAGGCGTCATCTACTTCAATAGTTCTATCTTTGATTATGGGTAATCCAGGAAATGAAGCGAGTAATAAATTGGGGTCGTCAGGGGAGATGTAGGTGCCCTTTCCAGGCTTAATTAAACTGTCTTGTCCAGGAAGCGGTGGGATAATTCGACCTTGAACGGTAAAGCCAGCGATGCCTTTGGTCGCGGGAGTACGCTTCATCAAGTGATCATTTTGACCAACAGTAATGGTTTGCCCCAAGTCTCGCATATCAATCTTGCCTTCGTCTTTACTGCGAGGCTTCAAGACTTGGCGAGTAATGTCTTCAACCAAGGCGGCAAACTTAGCATCTTTGCCCTTTACTGGCTGCGTCCCTTTCGCGACGGGTTGAGTAAACTTTTCACCGGGTTTAAGCTTGTTACTCATCATCAGCACTTTTCTGAGCGCTAACTTATTAATTCCCTTTGTTATGTGGGCTTGGGCTAAACAATGAATGATGTCGCTCCCGCGCAGTGCATGTCCATGATGTGGTCCCGTCACCACCAGACTCGCCAGCATCTCGTCATCAGACAGTTCGACGGCAACGCTTGCGTTACGAACTTCGGCAATCAAGACTCCTTCGTAAGCTTCCCCTTTACCTTCTTTGGCAAGAGTGACGAAGCGCAACACCTCTTCTTCAAAAAGAAAATAGTTTGATGCGTCCAAAGCTTCCAAGGTTGGTGGCAACGTCGTGTTATCAAAGCTTGCTTCAACCACAAACCCCGACGGCAGACATGCCACCACTTGTTTCTTGTCTTCTGACAATGTAACAATGTTATCCCACATTCGAATTGAGTATCCCTAATGACTCAGTTGTTATTCAGTCTATATAATTCGTTCTGCGCTGAGTATCACATTATTAGAATAATCAGCGTCACATCACTTACTTTCGATTCTGCAAACATGACTCATAAATAAGACTTACACATTTTATGATCTACTTCGCCTTTACAAATACATAGGGAAATTTTTCAGAATATTTCGTGTGATTGAATGTCGATTCGATATTAAAGCAAGATAGTAAAGGCGAATAGCTTTAGAAGACTAAAGGCTGTTGTGGAGAGGTGGAACAGAAGTGATGAAGCTGATAATCAGGGTAAAAACGGATTTCAATATAGAGCTTCAGTTTACAGTGTAAATCCAATATTCTAATTTACACTGTAAATCTAATTTGTAACGGTCAGTCTATTTAAATGATGGCTTGTCTATTTACACTGTAAATTTGCTAGCAAAACATCGACGTCTTTACGAAACTGAATCTCTGCTTGTTTGCGACCAACAAGATTAAACTGTTCAACACAAGTCCCCCACTCTTTCTGCTGAACGACCTTTGCGATGAGTAAGTCAGAAATACCTATGTTTCGATCGTTACCAAGTAGAATCAAGTTCAGTACGCTGAAGCTAATCGCATCGTAACTGTTGCCACCGTTCACGTAATTTCTAACTAACTGAGTTTCAAACTCGCTAACGGTATCGACACTCTTTGGCAGCAGTACGCGCACCATTTCGGTTTCAAGTGAAACCAAAGAACCGGAAACAAGAAAGCAGTAGCTACGCTCGAAGTGACTTAGAGCTTGGTTAATCCAGCCTTGGGAGTTTGAGGTAAGCGCCTTAACCATCAATACCGAGTGGCAGCCACTTGCCTGATCCCGCTGGTGGCCAATATGGACAGGTACAAAATCGTTATCGCGCCAGAATGAAATCAACTCACTAGTCGCACCGAAGCTTGTCGCCAGATAATCCGCTTGGCTAGTTTGCTCTGATAACTTAGCCAACATCCAACCACCAATGCCCAAACCTTGATGAGGCGTTGAAACTGCAATGCGCATCACTCGAAGGCAGCGACTGGTGGCCGCTTCTGTACAGCCTAGTTGGTTTGCCAGCAACACAGGAGCAAGGTGTCCTTGAGGCCTGCGTTTTCCAATTTGAATCTGAGCAATCAAATCTTTATCTAAACCACTCTCTTCAGTGACCAACATGCAACCTAAACATTCATCTTGCTGCCAGGCAGCGTACAAGTGGATTGCTGGATTGTTAAGGAACTGCATTAAGTCATTGGGCGACGTCTGATAATGAGCATCCACAAGAAGAGAAAAACATCGTTGTAACTTGTGTGGATTAGCCAAACAATCTGCTTTTGATAGTTCAACTAAATTTAATTGGTTGATTGTCTTATCAGAAAAGTTATCTAACTCATGAATCGCCGAGTCACTTAGCGACGCGTCGTTACCAAGCAGGAAGCAGTCAAACAACCAAGCTTCTAGTGGGTCGTTGTTATTCCAACGAATAGGTTGTTCGAGCTTAAAGCCCTTCCAACCAGGGCGGTGTACAGAAAGCCAAGATTCAAACTTAATCCCAAACCCTCGACCACTCCCCTCGTAACCGTGTACCGTGGTTGAAAAAACCATACGGTGATAACTGACGACCATAGATTTAAGCATCGGGATTGGAATGGCAGCCGCCTCATCGACCAATAACAAATCGCAATCAGGCTTAGATTGAAGTAGTTCATCCGGTGCGACGAATCTTAGGCTGCCACCTTGATGGCCGATGTTAGTAGTACTTATAACTTCACAAGGGCCTAGCCGTTGGCTTGCGTGAGCAAATACCGGCTCAACCGCTTTAACAGAAGGAGCGGTAACAATGATGTTAAGCCCGTGACGCTCAACCAAAAGCTCCGCTGCCGCGATACCTAATGTCGAACTCTTGCCGCGACCTCTGTCTGCAGTGAGAATCAAGGGACGCTTTCGATGTCCAGAGACGACTTTCTTGACTAACTCTACTGCCGTCTTTTGTTGCTCAAATCTATCGAATAAAATCGGTTGGGTTAATTCTTCAGGCAAAGGATTACGAGTATAGAGTTGCGTTAGCTGTTCATCGTCTTGTGAAACAGAAAACAGTTTGGCGAAGTTAGTCGCTAACCAACGTTTTCCAAAAGTAGAATTAAAACCCTCTTCATATCCATCGGATTTGGGCGGGATAACCAACAACAAACCGCCACCGACTAACGCACCTAGTGCCGCACTAAAACTGTTGGCATCAAACTGTTCTCTAAAATCACAGACAAGAAGTTGGCATTCTCGGCCCAAGAGTTGCTGCCCCTTTTTAACCGGAACATGTGTTACCGATAGAAAAGGCGAACCACCCATCTGGAAAATTGTTTGTGCTGAAGAAGCATCAAGAAAGCTTTGAATCGTAGCGTCTTGCCAACCACTATCACCAGAAAAGACAACACCATAACGATGCTGATTATGCTCGGCTGTTTGGGAAAGAGTATGTAGGAAGGTGTTTGTTGGGTTCTTCATAATTAGCGTCCAGATTCATCTAGACACAGTTTATCACAGCCAAATAAAAAGCCGCATAATGCGGCTTTAGAGTCGTAATGGAAAGTCGTCGACTTAGTCGAGCTTCGATTGAACGAAGGCTAAAATCTCTTCCATTGTCGCATCATCCACTTTCTTAAGGTTCAACGCTAAGTTTGAACCCTTACGGCTGTATGAAGCGCGGCCTTTAATAAGCTCAACTTTTGGAGAAGCTTTCTTCGCTGGCGCTGGCGCCAATTCAATAATCCAACCTTCCAAAGTTTCAGTAACGTCTTTAGTTAAACGCGTAACACCTTGTGCTTCGCTACGCTGCCATACAAAACCTTCAGAAGCATCACACTTAGTCAGTAATGTTTGCTGCTGTTCGCCAGTCAGGCCACCAAATTGTTTGTGTAGCTTAACAATGGTTGGTCGACCAAGATCGCTCACATTTGGGTAAGCTTGTAGCAGTTCAAGAGGCAAAGCCGCCGCTTTCAACGCGCCACTCACCAAAGCTTCACTGCACTGGAACATTTTCGCTAGTGCTTTCTGGTCTTCAGCTTCGCCTTTATCTAGCTTCGCTTGCATCTCTTTACCCTTCTCATACAGAGAAAGCGGTTTATGAGCGTTAGCGACATCAGATAGGAACTTAGCGTGTTCGCCGTTGATGTTTTCAGCAACATAGATAAGGAACTCTTTGTCAGCCAAAATACACGACATACGACGACGGCTACCATCAAGAACTTCAATCTTACCGTCTTTGTTTTTACGACCAACCGCTGGGTATTGCTGGCCACGTTCTTTCAATGTTGTAAGAACATCAGAAAGCGCGTGCTCGTTTAAGAAAGATTGCTCACGAGCATTTTCTTCGAAAACAACCGTTTGAGTTGCTACGTCAGCCGCCGGGATTCGAACTAGTTCAAATGAAACCAATTCTTCGCCTGCAACAGAAAGCTCTATCACTTGAGCCTGCTCTTTAGCCGCTGTTTGAGCTTCTTGTGGCGTAGCTACGCGACGTTTGTTTGCTTTACCAAATAGCTTTGCATTTAAGTCAGATGTTTTAATCGCCATTCTTGTTATCCCTGATTAAGTGAAGGCCAGTTGCTATGTAATACACGCTCTAATTCTAGAGCACTTTTTTGTACTGCGTCTTGAGCGACAGCCAGAGTTTTCTTACCACCCTCAAAGTCGCTCACCGTTAGATCGAAAACCGTGCTGTAAGTATCTGCACAGGTTTCAAAAGCGCGGCTTCTTGGAATAGTGGCCATCATTACTTGGTCATTCAACAGGTAGTTCATCTCAGTTAATACTGATACCTGCTTCTTGTTGTCGTCTTCAAACATGGTTGGCATTAGACGAACAAATTCGAGCCCTTTCCAGTCGTCCGGGAACATCTCGTACACGGTTGGTAAGTGCTGGAAGAAGTTAACCGTTGAAGCCCAATCCAAACGCTTGGCAGCACATGGAATCAGAAGAGCGTTCGATGCGTACATTGCGTTCCACACTAGAGGGTCTACGTGCGGGCCGGTATCAATCATAATCACATCAAAATCATCCGCAATTTTGTCGATAAGCTTCTCTTTTAAAAGACGAACAATATCAAGTGACTGATCTTGAGATAGGCTTTGCCACGCTTCAGCGTTAAACATCGCGTCTTCTGGGAACGCCGAGATCGTCTTTAGATTCGGATACTGTGTTGGTAAAAGTACGTTCTTACGCAAGAATTCAAGATCAACATCTTGGCCTTCTGGCACGTTGTCCAACATGATATCAACAGCAGAATAGATACTGTCGTGCTCTGCACCACTAATTTGTGGGTTTAAGAACAGACGCAAAGAACCTTGTGGATCCAAGTCAATCAAGCAGATACGGTAGCGCTTATCTAAGTTCAAAGACAGACAAGCCGCTAGGTGAACCGCTGTCATTGATTTACCCGTACCGCCCTTTTGGTTCTGTACGTTAATAACCCATGGCTTATTGTCTACATGCTGCTTACGTTGGTGGAACTTCGGCACTTCAGCTGCGTCCATCAGCATGTGAGCTTCAGTCAATGAAATCGAGTAATGATTGGCGTTGTTCTTTGTAAACTGATGACCATCCGCTTCAAGCTTGTTGATAGCCTCATCCAATTTTCGACGAGTTAAGCCTGAACGCGTCTCCATCATAGCTTTAGACATTGGAGGGAAATGTTCATCACTTCGCTCTTCCAGAATAATCTCAATTCGGTCAGCCTGAACTTGTTGAGTTTGTTCGGCTAGCTGATAGAGCTTATCAATCGTTTGTTCTCTTTTCATTGCCAGTTTCCGTAATGATTAACCTAGAACAAATTGTACAGCGATTAACAACAAACACAACAAAAACATGAACATACATTTATGAGTAAAATCACACAAAATAGACTGTATTTTTACAGTTTGATGAAACAACGGCTAATACGAACACAAAAATGACCTTTTTTGTCATGTATAACTGTTCTATTTCTTCCTTACATTTAAAATGTTACAGCATCACTTATTTACAATGTAAATAGAATTTTAGAGAAAAATCTTCGGAACGATTGAAACACAAGCATAGATTACGGTTGGTGTGATTTGCATTCTAAATTGATAGATTTTCAACCAATAAAGAGTAAACCTAAAAAGTCGCTTGGTTAATAGGAAACAAAGCGACGGCGAGATGTCACTAAACAAAAGAAAATTGAGCCTCAACCGGAAGAATGATCATGGGATACATAACTCGTAAGAAAATTGATAAGTCCATATTATGAAGCATGATCAAGGTGTAAACTCATCAATATTGATCCGTATGAATGCCCGTTCGAAATGATCAACCTCCGGAAAAATGATCAAGTAAATATCGTTCCGGAAGCATATAGATTTAGAGCTAACTTACGGACAAATGCTTTTGCAATGGGGATTCAAGCTCTATAAGGCCTGATTGGTTAGAAATTCAATCGACACAGAATGGAAATGCAGAAACATGACAATTTCATGATCATGCTTCCTGATTTATTGTGTTGCGAGCTAAAAGTGCCCAACCACTGACGGTGTGACCAATATCGACGAATTTTTAAACATAAAAGGGGAGGAACGATATAAAAGCCCCATTACTTGATCATTGTTCCGATGAATTGGCTGTCAAAAATATCCACATAGGTGACTTAGAAGCCGCTTAATACAACTTGATCAATTACGGACTGTGGATAAGCTGTATAAGCATAATGATCATGCTTTCGAACCGATAATGATCATGCTTACAATGACTTAATGATCATCGTTCTGAAGTTCTGTGATCATGCTTTCTTTAATTTAATGATCATCGTTTCGGGCTCTTTATGATCATGCTTTCCAATTGGATTTTTTTTAACACTTATAATTCATATACTTAAAATCAAATTCAGAGCCAGATCATTAGATCACTTAATCATTTAAGATCATATTAATCAAAAAGATCAGTTATTTAAAAGCCAATAAATTCTCTTTATTTATGATCATTCTTTCTTTATCATTCAGGAACTATAGTGAAATTACGGTTAGTGTGATACGGATCAAAAATGAAACCAGAAGAGAAATTGTTAATTAAGGCACGAAGCCACAAAGATGGTCATTTATTTGAGGTATCTGAAACAGCCGTTGAATGGATAGAACAATATCAACACTTCAAAGGGGTCACCAAAAGCATCGTTGAGCTTCTTAACCTAATTTCACTACGTGGGTTTAGCAGCAAAGATGGATACGTCTCCACCACCGAGATCATTGAATCAACTGATGGTCAAGTGACTCGCGCCGCCTTGCAACAAAGGCTGAGAGCCGCTGTAAGTATTGGTCTGTTCAAACAAATCCCAGTTCGTTTTGAAGAAGGCCTTGCGGGTAAAACCATGTTGCATCGCTTTGTGAACCCAAACCAATTGATATCGGTTCTGGGTGCTACCAGTTTAGTGACAGAAAGCGTCAAGCAAAATGAAAAGCAGAAGCGTTCTAAAGCGCTAGCTCAAACCAAAGTAAACAAGCGCTTACTGAATGAACATGGACTGAATACGCCACCGACGATGAAAGACGAAGCGGATCAATTCATTGTTTCTCCAACCAATTGGGCGGGGATTATTGATCAAGCTTTGGCGCCACCTAGAACCCGTAAGAGCTACCAGAAATCTATGGTTTCGATCTCTGGCACTCGAGCGGTGATCGAGACACGATCTTCTAAAAACATCATGACGGTTGACGATCTGATGACGCTGTTCGCGTTATTCACGCTTACTGTCCAATATCATGATCACCACCAAGATGATTATCATCTCGACGCGAAACACACACCGAACAAAACACCACTCTACATCACGGATATTTTGTCTTTGCGTGGCAAGAAAGACAGCGGTCCTGCACGCGATTCGATCCGTGACAGTATTGACCGTATCGAATTTACCGATTTCCAACTGCACGAGCTCACGGGCCGTTGGCTTAGCGAGAACATGCCAGAAGGCTTCAAGAGTGATCGTTTCCGATTCTTAGCTAGAACCATTACGGCATCGGAAGAAGCGCCTACAGAGGGCTCTGATGGCGAAATTCGCATTAAACCGAACCTGTATATCCTTGTCTGGGAACCTTCGTTCTACGAAGAGCTCCTGACGCGTGATTATTTCTTCCTATTTCCGCCAGAAATCCTGAAACAACATACCTTGGTCTTCCAAATGTATTCGTACTTTAGAAGCCGTATGGCACGTCGCCACTCAGATTGTATGTTGCTGAGCGAGCTGAACCAGAAGTTGGCTCGTAATATCGATTGGCGTCGCTTCTCGATGGATTTGATCCGCGAACTAAGAAAATTGGGTGAAGTAGGGGATCAAGAAGATACTTTCCTAGTGAATCTTTGGGGTTATCACTTGACGATCACGGCGCTGATCGAAAAAGGCAAAACCACCGATTATCAGGTTGATATCAAATGTAATGTTGAAGAGGTGTTGCGTTATTCAAGAGCGCGTACCACCAACGCTGGTAAGCGTAATATGGCCCCAACGCTACCGAACCCGCTGCGTAATGAGATGGTGTCTAAGCAGAAGCTGGAAGAGCTGTCTGAGATTATCGATGGTGAGTTTGAGCCAATTCAACGTAAAGCTCCGTCGCCAAGAGGCAAATTGGGACGTCGAGTTAAGCAGCGTAAACATTCTGTTGAGATCAACGCTGATGAGATCATGATTACTCTCTCTAAATATACCTCCACAGAGGCTCTAGAACGCAGTATAACGGCTTTATCTGCTATGACCGGGCATTCACATGCCTCAATCAAAGAAGAGTGCTCAGAGCTCATTGAGAAGCTTGATTGGTTGAGAGTAGGGGAGGATGTTATCCCATACGAAACACTGAGTCGCTTAATTGAGCTGTACAACGACCGTGACAGCACCAGCAATCGACACCTGTCCATTGAACGTTTGATTTCTGGTTTGGCTGTACGTCGTAAAGTGTGTAAACAAGTTCACGAAGGCCATTTGGACGAGAATGTGTTTCTAGCGCTCGATGAAATGGCGATTGGCCATTAATCACGAGGGCGTGTTGATCTTTCGAGCTGATTTTTGCAGTAGAAATACCCAGTAGCAAGAAGCCGCTATTTACGGTCGATGAATGGATAGTTTGAACACATTAGGTGCTGATTAAAACCGCACCTAACGCTGACAAAGTTCTGACAATGTAACGCATCCAGTTGATTATTATTTATCCCGAATAGACAACCTTTGTCCTTTCTTATGATTAATAGATTGGCTCATATTTTGTTACATCATACTGAATAGATTTTTGCGAGTTCCTAAGGGACTCGCTTTTTTTTGCCTGAAATTCGCATAATTACTAAAATTCAATAGCTTACGTATTAGCCCTTACTGCTGACCCTGAAGCATGATCAAGGTTAGATCGTGCTTTTTACGGATCCTATTTGTGAAAGGATTCTGCTTTGGTGTTTGATCGATCAGGGTTAAACCGTGGAGTGGATCAGTGGCGTTGACGTAGAGCTACACCTTGATCATCGTTCTGGTGTTGGCTTGCCATAAAACGCACATGCGATTCGATCAGTTTTTCTGATTCTTCCTTCCAGCGCGGTTCTTGTTGTTGGTTAGTAAATTCTAAAGCCAGTACACATAAATGCTGGAGCCGCTGCGTACACCACTCTTGCAAGTCAGGCTCTGATTTTGGGTCGCATGACACGGCCTGCAGCTTGCTATAGGCAAACATCAGGTATTGATAGGCCTTTTCTTGATTGTGCGAACTACGAGCCTCGTTTGAGAGCGATGATACGCTTGGTGTTGCAAACTTTGTCGATGTCGTCAGCGTTCCGTTTTTATGTCGATAAAACGTAAAGATTCTCAGGCATCCATCTAGCCAACATGCGATGCCTTTGCTCTGTACATCCGTGATCATTGGCCCCCAGAGTGCGTCTGGAGGCGTTAAGATCAAAGGCTCTAACCGGTCCACTTGATCATGCTTTCGGTCTTTGTACCAATCTCCGATCCGCTCTAACCAAGTGTCTAGTTCATTCATGCAACGTTATCCCACTGTTTTACAAAGTGATTATTAGCAACTTGCTTGATTTCATGCTGTATTTCACAGCTCTGCTCTCGAATTCGGTCTGCGTTTATTGAATAGTTTGGCTCATTTTTGACGAGTTCGCCAAATGGCAGATCGGGATCGGGAACGGCAGAGATCAACAGTTTAGTGTACGGATGTTGTGGATTGGTTAAGATCGACTGGGTTGATCCCCATTCAACGATCTGCCCTTTGTACATTACCGCCGTCTCTTCTGCTATGTAATGTGCCGTAGCAAGATCGTGAGTTATGTACAAAAAACCAATCCCCAACTCTTTCTTCA
Organism: Vibrio splendidus; assembly: GCF_003345295.1. Lineage (NCBI taxonomy): Bacteria > Pseudomonadati > Pseudomonadota > Gammaproteobacteria > Vibrionales > Vibrionaceae > Vibrio > Vibrio splendidus. The sequence continues at coordinate 184,537 of NZ_CP031056.1, read as the reverse complement.
TTTTTTGCATCAAGTTCAACACGCCAAGTCGGATCGAAACGTCCAACATCGAGGTGGGTTCATCAGCAAGGATAACCTCAGCACCGACGGCAAGTGCTCTTGCTAAATTAACCCGTTGTCTTTGGCCACCACTGAGCTCATGAGGGTATTTGGCGAGAGTTTCAATGGGTAACTCCACCAGCGTTAATAACTCTTTGAGACGCTCTGTGAGAGCCTGTTTCGTGGCAACTTGCTTATGGATTTTAAGCGGGCGCGTTAAGTGGTGCTCAATGGTGTGAGTTGGATTAAGTGAGCCAAATGGGTCTTGAAATATCATTTGTACACGGCTGCGGTAATCCAAGATATCTTTGCGGCTTTTTAGGGTAGAGATGTCTCTGCCATTGAACAGTATCTCTCCCTCTGTCGGTGGGTAAACCTTGGTCATCAATCGTGCGCAGGTGCTTTTCCCGCAGCCTGATTCTCCAACCAGCGCCAATGTTTTACCGGCATGCAAATCAAAACTCACCCCATGTAGTGCTCTAAAGATCGCTTCTTTGCCAAATCCGCCGCCAACGGTGAACTCTTTAACGAGGTTTTTCACTTGAAAAATAGGTTGTGACATTGAGCTCTCCTAGCACGTAGTCGCGTGCGCATGTTCGTGAATGTTTGGGAAAGAACTCCATAGCTTTTGGGTATAGGAGTGCTGAGGGTTGTTACGAATCTCATAGGCTTGGTTGATTTCAACGATCTGGCCGTGGCGCATGATGGCAATGCGGTCACATAGCTGGCTCATTAGTGCGAGGTCGTGGGTGATGAACAGTATCGAAAACCCAAACTCTTCTCTGAGTTGGTGTATTTGCTGCAGAATTTCGCGTTGTACAACCACATCAAGCGCCGTTGTCGGCTCGTCCATGATGATCAGCTTCGGGTTAAGGGCGAGAGCAATGGCAATCACCAAACGCTGACGCATGCCGCCACTGAACTGATGCGGATATTCGGTGAGGCGGTTACGAGGAATGTTTACAAGGTCGAGGAGCTTCTCTGCACGGTCTTTAGCTTGTTCGTTGGTCATTCCTTTGTGATGACGTAAAACATCAGCGAACTGCTCTTCAATGGTCAGTACGGGATTGAGTGAGTTCATCGCACTTTGGAACACCATGGCGATTTCGCTCCAACGCAAGGTGTTCAAGTGGTCGTCAGATAAACCGAGCAGATCTTGTCCGTCGAACAGTATCTTCCCTCCAGAGATGAAAGCAGGCGGTTTGTGTAAACGGTTAATGGCAAACGCGATGGTACTTTTTCCGCACCCTGATTCGCCAGCCAAACCAAAAATTTCGCCTTGGCCTATGCTAAAGCTTACGGATTTTACGGCATTAAAATCGCCGTCATCGGTGATGTAATCGACACATAGATTCTTCACTTCGAGAAGTGGTTTATCTGGATTTTCCCTAGACATGATAAATACTCAGTTATGATATTGATAACTATTATCATTAACATGAAGTGAATTTAGTGAAAGCGATGAGCACAAAAAGAATGAAGTGCCTCGAAATTTATCTTGGGTTATTTCACGAAGTTTCAGTGAGAAACAAGAAATGAGAACGGGGAAAATGAGAGGTGGATCAAACCACATTTCTTATGGGGAATCTTGTAAATGTAATTGCAGAAAATGGCTTTGGCAAAGTTTAAATGAGGCATTTATTAATTAGCTTTGTGAAGCGTCGGAATCATCACATTTCAGTACAGAATGTCTTAACAAGTGAAATAGCATTTGCTACAGATTACCTGTCCATTACATGGTGCTTTTCGGAGGAAAACATGTCCATTAATTCTATCAACCATGATGAAATGACAAATATTGCAAACAAGTGGGATGCTGAAGAAGAAGTATCTTTCAAACCAGAAAAGAAAATGAAGTCCGCTGAAGCTCGTCGTCGTATTGAAGCTCTAAGAGAAATTAGAGAAAGCGGTTTTAGTCTGGAAGAAGCGAGGGAACTAGGTCTTATTCACTAAGGACCCCTATTGCATTTAAGAGGGTGGCGCACCGCCACCCTTTGATTTATATAACTTTTTAAAAGGGCTGTGAGTTTTTTATAAGTAAACCATGCTCCTTGTCTCCCACCATTTAACTCCATTGTCCTGCCTTTACATTGCTTGTTCCCGACTAAAAACATGCTCATGGCATACTCTTGAACTAAGTTGTTTGACAGCAATATGCAACGCCACTAATTTTAAAGTTAAAGCAAAAATATGCGATGTCGTTGGTAAGGAGAAGGCTATGTCTAATTCTGTGGCTAAAGCCAAAGAAGTGCTGTTTTATGAACCTGAAGATCCAAACGGATACCTGTCAAATTTTGCAGCTTGTCCCATCAAGGTTAACGATCAAGTTTGGGCAACCAGCGAACATTATTATCAAGCGATGAAATTTGCTTCTGAAGCGTTACGCAATACTATTTTGGAAGCCAGTACCCCTGCTGAAGCGTTCTCTTTAAGTCGTGATTATGAAGACCAAGTTCGAGAAGACTGGTATGACATTCGTGTTGAAGTGATGCAGTTCATTGTGACTGAGAAGTTCAGACAGAATCCCCAGTTTGCGCTGTTTCTGACTAACACCGGAGATTCGGTGATCAAAGAGCATTCTCATAAAGACTATTTTTGGGGCGATGGTGGTGATGGAACTGGTGAGAACCGCTTAGGTGAAATTTTGATGGCGGTGCGACAACAGCTTCGTAATCAACAACTGCATTTGATTGCTTCGCACTAACCTATCGAGTACAAGTTCAAAGATAGCTTCCCTAAACGTTAAATTTTAAAGGCCGCTCTGCAATTTAGTATTAAGCTAGACTAAGCAGAGCGGCCTTTTCGTTGCAAGTCGAGCTAAGGTGACTAAGAGTAGAAAAGTGCTCTACAACGTCAACTAGGCGCTATTACAGATAAATGAAGGATCTATAAGTACCCTTGCACGATGTCATCGAGCTGACCATCGTCTTTCATTTGGTCGAGACGTTGGTTGATGAAGCTTTGCAGCTTAGGATCCATCTCAGGGTCAAACGCCAAATGGATAGGGTAGTTATTGATCACTGAACCAAACTCTTGCATCTGGTAATCATCAATACTTAACTTCTGCTCGTTTAGGTTGTATTTGATTCTCGATTCCATTTCAACAAAAACGGTATCACCAGGCGTTCGGTTTAATACACGAAAAGCCGCGCTGTAATTTTTAACTCGAATTTCGTTAAGCTTACCTTGTTTGATGTAAGGCTCTAGATTTGGATATTCGAATCCCACCAGCAAGACCACCGCTTTTCCGTTTAAATCGTCGATAGTATTGAACTCAAATGGTTCCTTGCCACTGCTGAGTAACACGTGTTTTACATTGTAAATTGGATCTTTAGACAGGTTTACAGATTGGATATTTCCCCAACTAGGACTGCCGTAGGTTACCCAGTTTGGATTCTCTCTCGCGTCGAGCTTGTCAATCATGCGGTTGAAAGGGTAGGTGTGGTAATCGATCTCGTATTGGCTGTCATCAAATACGGCCTCAACAATATCCGAAACCATTCCTCTGTGAGATGACCCGTCAGTTTCGATCTGAAAAGGTTGCGCTTGGCTCGCAATAATGTAGTAGTGAACAGGTTCGCTTGCAAAAGCATAACTGCTTGAAAACAAACTGACTATGGATGCAAATATAAGATGTTTTTTCATAACCTTCCCTAGTTATTTGATGAATGACTACTATTATACTAGTTGAGTAATTGTAGTTTGCTAGGATAACAATAATGGTAATTTGTGTATGGTGACAAAAGGAAAACGCTATATTGGACTCTCCCGACAGTTGATCGGGACTATAATAGCAATCAGCACCTTATTCACAGTTATAGTGACAGGTCTGGGGTTGTATGTGGAGTACCAAAGTCGAGTTTCTTTTATCAGTTCTCAGATCGAACAGGTTAAGGCTGGCTATCTTTCGGGTTTAACGTCCAGTTTGTGGGTTGAAGATCGAGAGCAACTGTTTGTGCAAGCCGAAGGTATCTCCCGCCTACCCTCGGTTAGTTACCTTCTTATCGAAAGTCCCGATGAAAAAATTCTAGAATTAGGTCAAAAGACCTCAGGTCAGTCTTATTCCCAGTCTTGGGAAATGGTGCACCAGATGGGGGGGACAGATTTCCCATTAGCGACGCTCACGGTGCAATCTGATTTGAGCATGATCCTCAACGACTTTGAAGAACGAGTTCTACTATTGCTCGCCTTCGAAGCCGTCAAAATCTTCTTATTGTCTCTGGTTTGTTTAACGATCGTCTATCGTCTCGTGGTGAAACGCTTAATGACTATGTCTTCCCAGATCAACCAGCAACAGGTCGAAGACAACAAACCACGCTTCATAACGCCAACCGATTCTACTTACAGAGACGAGATCTCGACACTAGAGAGTAGCTATAACCAGTCGGTTGAACGTATTCGTCAACAATACCAAGAACTGGAAAAAGCCAAAGATGTCGCTGAGGTTGCCAACCGCAACAAAAGTGAATTTCTTGCCAACATGAGCCACGAGATCCGCACCCCGATGAATGGGATTATCGGACTGTCGTCTCTACTCTCTGAAATGGATATGCCGAAAGAGCAAAAAGAGTATGTCGATATGCTCAATACCTCTTCGCTTACTTTACTCGACTTAATCAACGACATTCTCGACTACTCGAAGATAGAAGCGGGTCGTCTAGAACTGCAACAAGAACCAATGAAGATGATGGGTATTGCTGCCGATGTTGAATCGACGTTTAGAGTTAAAGCCGAGCAGAAAGGGCTCAGATTCCAACTAGCGATTGATCCTAAGATCCCAACCATGGTGATTGGCGATGGCACCCAGCTAAGACAAGTGCTGAATAATCTGGTCGGCAACGCCATCAAATTTACTGAGCATGGTCATGTCACACTCTCACTTCGCTTGGAAGAAGTCATAGAGCCAGAACAAAAGCTCAGAGTGAAATTTGAGGTGACTGACAGTGGTATCGGTATTGCAGAAGACAAGCAACAATCGGTGTTCGATAAGTTTCAACAAGCCGACGGCAGCACCACCCGTATTTACGGAGGCACCGGGCTTGGTCTGACGATATGCGATAAGATCGTGACCTTAATGGGCAGCAAGCTTGAGCTAACCAGTGTCGTAGGCAAGGGGAGTACATTTTACTTTACCGCTGACTTTGACCCGAGCCTGGACGTTGACGAAAGCAATATCGATTTTAATAAAGTCTCGGTGCTTCTGGTTGATGATAGTCAGCTGAATATGCGTATTACCTCAACACAGCTTCAATCATTCGGCGTTAAGTCAGAGTGTTGTGAAACCGCCACCCAAGCGTTAGAGCTTGTTTCGGAGTCTGTGGCGAAGTCATCGCCTTATGATCTGGTGCTGATTGATAAAGTGATGCCGTCTATTGATGGATTCCAGTTAGCAAGAAGCTTGATTGAGCGTTTTGACAAAGCGTGTCCTAAGCTGGTGATGATCTCTGCAGACCCACGAAAACAAGATGAAGCGCGCGCTAAACAAGTGGGTTTTGTTGCTTACATAGCTCGTCCATATCAAGATAACCAACTTAAATGGACGTTGAGTGAAGTTCTCGCGAGAGCAGCGGATACCTCAAACTTTACTTATCCAAATAGAGGTGAGGTCGCGTTCAAAGACAATGAACCAGTACCATTAACCAAACCAACGGGGTCTGTTGAAGCTACACCAACGGCTTCTGTCACAACCACACAAACAGACAAACAAGCTCCAATCAAAGAAGATCCAAAACCAATGGCAGCTTCGTTTAGTGGCAAAGTATTGGTCGTTGAAGACTCGCGAGTGAACCAACAAGTCGCCAAGATGATGCTCAAGAAGCTTGGGTTTGAGGTTGATATTGCCGATAACGGGGAAATTGGTGTCGAGAAATTCCAGGCCAACGAATACGAGATGATTTTTATGGATTGCCAGATGCCGGTTCTTGATGGCTTCGAAGCCACTAAACAGATCCGAGCGTTAGAAGAGGGCTCTTCACAACATATTCCAATCGTCGCACTCACGGCCAACGTCGTGCAACGAGACAAGCATTTGTGCTTCGATGTAGGCATGGATGAGTTTTTACCAAAACCGGTTAATCAAGGGAAACTGAGAGAGATCGTTGCCAGTTTTTTATCTAAAGAAACCGATTCGACCAAAGAAGAAGATGAGCAAAAGATTGTTTAGGTTAAATGCCTTTGAAGACTGAGTATTGGGTTAAAAGGTAATAAAAAGGTGGTCGAATAGACCACCTTTTTTGATTCAGAGTGCATGAAACTAGTCTCTGTCGATGGCAAACGGAGACCATGCTTGGCGAGTCGGCATCACTTCAACGCGGTTGATGTTGATGTGATCAGGCAACGTTGCGATATAAAACATCTGCTCGGCGATATCTTCTGCTGACAATGGCGTGGTGCCTTGGTAAAGATTGTCTGAAGCCGTTTGGTTGCCTTTGGTTCTTACTAGAGTAAATTCCGTTTCTGCGATGCCAGGGGAGAGGTCAGTCACTCGTACCCCTGTGCCTTGTAGGTCGCAACGTAGGTTGTAACTAAACTGTTTTACAAACGCTTTGCTTGCGCCATACACATGGCTTCCTGGATACGGCCATTGCCCAGCAATTGAGCCTACGTTGATGATTGAGCTGCCCGCACCGCTTTCAATTAACTTCGGAAGTAGAGCATGCGTGACATTGACTAATCCAGTGACATTCGTGTCGATCATAGTGTGCCAATCTTTTAAATCCACATCAGGTGCGCCTTCCGGTGCCAAGGCTAAGCCTGCATTGTTAACCAACGCTGTAATCGATGAAAACTCAGCGGGTAGCGAATCAACTGCTTTTTTTACGGCGTCTGCGTCTCGAACGTCGAGTTGAATCACATGTACAGGCACCGTCAATTCTTCCTTTAAGTCGAGCAACCTTTCGATACGACGACCCGACAATACGAGCGACCAATTGTCTTCTGCAAAGCGTTTTGCCGCTGCTTTACCAAATCCGGATGTCGCCCCTGTAATGAACGCTATCTTATCCATAAGTAAATCCTTCTAATTTGAAATTAACATAAGTAGTGCCATGCCGATAAGGATCGGCGCGGTCGTTGTTTTTGCAGGCAAGTTAGGTACTGAGATATACAGTTTCTGCCCTAATAAATTGCCAATCACAGCCGCCGGAAGTAACCATAAGCCTGTGGTAAACGTGTCTTGGTTGAATGTACCTATCCAAATAAATCCGCTTAATGAAACTGCAGAACTCAACAAGAAAAACACAATGGCGGTCGCTCTCTGCTCTTTGGCTTCAATAGTGAGATTCATTAAATACGTTACTAATGGAGGCCCGCCAGAAGAGGCGGTGGTCATACTGAAACCGGATATAGCTCCTGCCCAAAATGCGTGCCGCTGGTGTAACCATGTCAGGCGAAAATCCAAAATAATCAGTGCACCAGCGACCGAAGACATCATCGCGATAAAGGCCTTCAAGCCTGATTCCGATATCGTGCTAATGAAATACAGCGAGAAAGGCACCGTAACCAACATACCAATACACAGCGGCGCAATAAGCCGGATATTGATGGTGGTTTTATTTCGCTTGAGCAGCGGAAAGGTACTTAAAAAGTCCAATAGGATAGCGATAGTTACTGCTTGCAATGATGGAACGATAAAGCTGAGAGATAGTGCTGCGATAATCGCAAACCCAAACCCTGAATAGCCTCGAACTACTCCTGCAAACAGAATCAATATCATCGCCAATCCTATTTCCACTCTTGCTCACCTCTTTGCTTTTGATATTGCTGCTGCGTTAATTAGCGTCCGATGAGACTTGTCTCGTCTGCCTTTCAATCTATTCACACCTAAGAATTTTGAATAGAGCCAGATCGACGATTGGATTGGGTCAGGCTGTTGGTTGGATCGGAGACGAGGTTTGAGCTGATTCACTGGCCCAAGATTTTGTTGAAACTGACACTATGAGTTGGGCCCTGTTTGGGACGAAGATTATTCCATCCGATAGCGCAGCCTTTTCAATCTCGTATTTCGCGCTTTGATAGACGAGAAAGATTGAAGCGAGAGGGTTGTGAATCTAGTTTTGTTTATGGAGACGATGAAATGGAAGTATCAACAGAACAGCTTGTAAACCAAGATATTATCGACCTCGACAAGAGCGTATTTCATTCTTGGTCGATTCAAGAAGCGGCAGAACCTATCGCTATCGCTGGTGGGCAAGGATGCAAAATGTGGGACTACGAAGGTAAGGAGTACCTTGATTTTAGTAGCCAACTGGTTAACACCAACATTGGTCATCAGCATCCACAAGTGATTAAAGCCATTAAAGATCAGGCTGATTCATTGGTGACCGTTGCCCCTGCGACAGCAAATCTCACTCGTGGTTTGGCCGCTAAACGTATTTTGTCTAAAGCACCAAGCAAGTTTAAGAAGGTGTTCTTTACCAACGCAGGCGCAGATGCCAACGAAAATGCAATTCGTATGGCAAGACAGTTCACAGGACGCGATAAGGTGCTTTCTGCTTATCGCTCTTACCACGGAAATACCGGTACAGCGATTGCGGCGACGGGCGATTTTCGCCGTATTCCAAACGAGTATAGCCGTGGGCACGTTCACTTCTTCAATCCATTTCTCTATCGAAGCGAATTCAACGCGGCGACTGAGGCAGAAGAGAGTGAGCGTGCCCTACAGCATTTAGAGCGAGTGATTGAATGCGAAGGACCAACAGCGATTGCGGCGATTATTCTAGAGACGATTCCGGGAACGGCGGGATTCCTCATTCCGCCAAAAGATTACCTTATTGGTGTGCGTGAGCTTGCAACTAAATACGGCATTCAATTGATCTTTGATGAAGTTATGGTCGGTTTTGGTCGAACGGGTAAGTGGTTTGCGTTTGAACACTTTAATGTCGTGCCGGATCTCATTACTTTCGCGAAAGGGGTTAACTCGGGTTATGTTCCAGCTGGTGGTGTGGTGGTCAGCGAACCGATCGTTGAGTACTTTAAGTCGAACTTCTTTATGGGTGGCTTAACGTATTCTGGTCACCCTCTAGCGATGGCTTCGATCGTTGCAACGCTCGATGTGATGGATCAAGAGGGCATTGTTACGCATGCTGATAATATCGGAAATAGCGTTCTTGGGCCGCTTCTGCTTAGCCTTCAAGAGCTGCATCCTATGATTGGTGATGTGCGCGGTAAAGGGATGTTCTGGGCGGTTGAATTGGTCGAAGATCGAGAAAGTAAAACGCCATTGAGCAATGAGAAAATGGGTCAATTGAAAGCGGAGCTAACGAAACGAGGCCTGCTAACCTTTATTGTTAATAATCGTATTCATGTAACTCCTCCTTTGGTTATCCAACCAAGCGAGATAAAGAAAGGCGTTAAGATCATTGATGACGTTTTGTGTGAGCTTGCATCTTAATTCTTCAACCAGATAACCAATAAAGAAACCAAGGCACTTTGATAAGGACTCCCCATTCTTGTTTAAGCGTCTGGCTTTTAGATTGTTATGTCGGTCTTAAAAAGAGCATCAATTGATGCTCTTTTTTACGTCATTCTCTTTTTAATTCATGCTCATGGAGAGCGGCTCATGGAGAGCGTCGGTAAAACAGCCCTAAGTGATGCTAAATCTTCATTACCTCAGACAGCTCTTTGATGCCGGGAGCGATCAGATCTTTATCGATGGCGTGAAACCCTAATCGGAAATAAGAGTTGGGATCATATTCTGACAATGATTCATAACCCGATACCGTTTCGGTATTAGTCATAAAGTGTGAATACCCGGTTTCAATCAGTATCCCTTTCTGTGCGGCTCGTGAAGCCAGTCGCTGGCTATTAATGTGGCTCGGTGTTTGTAGCCATAATGAGTTGGCTTGCTCGCTTTGTGCGAGTCGTTTGCAATCAGGTAAATACTTTAAGACGGCATCATTGAGCAGCTTCCAACGCTGACGCGTGTTTTCTCTGAAGCGCCTCACAAAGCTGTCGTAATAGCCTTGTTCAATAAAATGTGCGACTTCCATTTGAATACGACTTGGTGCATGTCGATACATTAACCGGCGCAAGATTCTTAAGTCATAAATCAGCTCTTCGGGTGCCACGATGTAGCCTAATCTCAAGCCGGGTGCCAATAGTTTGGAAAAGCTGCTGACGTAAATGACTCGGCCATCTTTATCATTGGCTTTAAGTGCCGGTTTTGGATTCCACTCAACGTTGCACTCGGCATCGTAGTCATCTTCGATAATGATGGCATCATTGGCCTTTGCCATCTCAAGCAACTGAGTTCGACGTTCGTCACTCATGGTAACCCCAGTTGGCGCTTGATGGCTCGGAGTGACGTAGAAGTGGTCACACAGCGATGAGTGCTCATTGAGCTTTAACCCTTGTTCATCTACTTGATGAGGGTGTAACTGCGCACCTGAGAGATTAAAAATATGGTTTGCTTCTTTATAGCCGGGGTTTTCGACGCCGACTCGGCTTTGAGCATTCATCAGTAAAGTCGAAAGCAGATAGAGCGCATTCTGCGAGCCCATTGTAATTAGGATTTCATCACTTTGAGCGTGGATGCCTCGTTGTGGTAGCACCCGTGTGCGTATTTGTTCCACCAGCATATCGACGTCTTTATCAACTTTGTCACACAGCCAGCGGTGGTCATGAGGATCTGAGGTCACTTTTCTTGTCGCTTCTCGCCATTGAGCCAATGGAAAGTCATTGATTGAAGGCTGGCCAAAAATAAATGGGTATTGATAGCAACTCCAGTGCGACGGTTTGACTATTCGTGGGTATTGACTTAATTGCAGCTTCACTCGTTTGCTCCAATCCGGTGCATTGTTGCTGTCTGTTGATTCAAAATGATCCAAGCTAGAGTCAATTTCATCGCTCGGATTTTGATACTTTTCTGATAAGTAATAACCACTGCGAGGTTTACTTATCAGGTAGCCATCGTCGAGCAAACTGTCGTACACCAAGGACACAGTATTGCGTGAAACACCTAATTGGCTAGAGAGCTTACGACAAGATGGGAGCGCTTGTTCAGCCGGAAAAATACCATTCAATATCGCCGTCACCAAATAGCTACGTACTTGTTCTTGCAGGCTTCTTTTGGAATCAAACTCGATGAAACAATTGTGATTTATCGCCATGAGATACAGTCCTTATTCTCAGTGAACTTCAGTCCAATTTGTATAAAAGAGCAAGAAATGAGCCAGAGTTCATATCAATTCTCAACGGTAATTTTTTTACTCTGTCTCGAACCCGAAAGTTGATCTGTCTTTTATATGAAAATGGCTCTGTCCCAACTTGAAAATTAAATTGGCTCTACGTCTTAGATGCATTCCGTTCATAAAGTAAAGGCAGGCAAATAATCTCGATAAGGAAAGCACATGAGACAGGGAATGACGATGAAGGCATGGGTTTCAACGGCGGCAGCAACCGTTGTGCTGGGTTGTTTTGGTGTTGCACAAGCATCAGAACTTTCAGCCATTGAAAAGCAAGGCTTTATGAAAGTGGCGACAGAAGATAACTACTCACCATTCAACTACATTGACCGAGGCAAGCCTGCGGGGATCAATAAAGATTTGCTTGATGAGCTGCGTGAATATTCAAAGTTCGATATTGAACAAGAGATCTTACCTTGGACAGGGTTGCTCGCCTCAGTATCTGCGGGTCAATACGATGTGGCGCTAACGGGCGCTATCGTGACAGACGCTCGATTGAAGGTGTTTGATTTTACGCCGCCTATTGCCTCAGCACAGCATTATTTCTTAACCAGAGCGGATGCTGACGACATCAATACGGTGTCGGATCTAGACGGCAAAACGGTGGGATTACAAGCGGGTAGTGCTTTGTTAGAGCGACTGCCAGAGCTCGAAGAAATGCTCGAAGCACAAGGTAAATCTTTAGGTAAGGTCGTTCAGTACCAATCGTACCCAGAAGCGTATTCAGATTTAGCTATTGGTCGAATCGACTACGTCATCAACAGTGTGGTCTCGGTTAATGAGGTGGTGAAATCTAAGTCTAACGTCTTTAAAAAAGGTGAGGCGGTATCTGGCCCTGGTTTCGTAAGCTGGCCTGTTCCAAAAGAGAGCCCTGAGCTATTGGCTTACCTCACTGAGTTTTTCATTCACCTAGAGCAAACAGGAAAAATGGCAGAGTTGCAGAAGAAGTGGTTCGGTGAATCGTTCGAGCATCTTCCTTCGGAAGCCATCACTTCAGTCGAGCAGTATCACAAGCTAACAGCGGTCCAGTAGATCAGTAAGCACGCGCTGGCACAAACAGTTAACCGCTGTTTGTGCCGATGACAAAAGGGCTAGAGCGATTTTACCCATTTGTCATTCGCGCAAAAGCCTATTGTAAGAAGTCGCTTTTTAAAGAGGTCGTTTATGGATTATTACGCTTGGGAACAGTTGCTACAGGGCGCGTGGGCTACAGCATGGATATCGGCAGTCTCGATTGTATTGGGTGTGGTTATTGGGCTAGCGATTGCCTTAATTCGAATGATGAAAATCCCGTTTGTCGATCAAATGTTGGGCATCTATGTCAGTTGGGCACGAGCAACACCTCTGGTGACTTTGGCTCTATTTATCTTTCTTTCGTTTCCCTCATTTGGCATCAATTTAGACAAACACGTTTCTGCCATTTTAGCGCTCACACTCAACACCTCAGCATTTAATGCGGAAATTTGGCGCAATGCCTTTCTCAACTTTTCAAAAGGGCAAATGGAAGCAGCCGAGGCTATTGGCATGAGGCGGCTGACTTATTTTCGCCGAATCATGTTCCCACAAATGGTGATCATGAGCCTACCTGCACTGGTCAATGAGATGTCGTTCTTAATCAAAGGCAGCCCTGCCATCGCGGTGATTGGTATTGTTGATTTAACCCGAGTAACGAATCGAATTTCAGCTGTGACCTATGAGCCTTTGGGACCCATTTTGTGTGCCGGTGTCTTGTACATGTTGATCATTGGGGTATTGGTGAAATTGCAATCTGTGGCTGAGAACAGAGCCAACTATCTTCAGCCGTAATCAGTCGCAGCAGTAATCAGTTTCCGTTGTCATTGTTTGAATCATTCATCGTCTGAAGCGGTAAAGGTTGAGTCGCTATCACTACTTAATCCGTGAGTACTGCTTGATCTGAGACTACTGCTTGTTCAATGACGACTATTTGGTCAGAAACACGATTTATCTGCGTATTGAAGTGTTGTCTCGTAGGTAAATTTAAGGAGTAAATATGGAAGAATGGAATATTATCTGGCAACAAAAAGAGCTGTTTGCTTCTGGTTTTGTGACCACGTTTTATCTTTTTGTCTCGTCTTCAATCTTGAGTTTCGTCATAGGTATTGGTTTGTTGTACTGTCTCGAAAACTCGAGACTCGGTGTTAAGTACACCATCAACAGTTTGATCGGCATGATGCGTACTTTACCGTTTCTGATCTTAGCCTACCTGCTCTATTACGGTTTGCCTCAGGTTGGTATTCGATTGGACGCAGTGACAGCGGGAATCATAGCGCTCAGTCTCTATCATGGTACGTATTTCTGTGAGATTTTCCGCGGTGTGCGTAAAGGGTTAGAGCCTGGTTACATCGAAGCAGCGCACGCTTATGGCTTTTCTAAGCTGAAAACCTTCACCCGAGTCATCACGCCCAACGTGTTATTTAAGTCGGTTCCTCTGATCACTAACCAACTCATCATCTGCTTAAAAGACACCGCATTTCTCAGCATTATTACGGTCGCTGAAATTACCGCGGCAGCTAACAGTATTCAATCCACATATTTTATCCCATTGAATGCGTTCATCATTGCTATCGCGCTCTACTGGGCTGTGAGTATTGCACTCGAAACCATCACCAAACGAATCCAAACCAAAGTTGAACTTAGAGGACTAAGCCATGCTTAAACCATCGAAAATTATTGAAACGGAAGCTCCTATTAGCCCTTCTATGGGAGTGAGTTTGGAAGTGATTGAGTGTGAGCCAAAACCGGAAGCACTAGAGACGATTATCAGCATTGAAAACTTGTCCAAACAGTTTGACGGAATTGAGGTGCTACGAGACATCAACCTGACCATTAACAAAGGCGATGTGGTGAGTATTCTTGGTTCATCGGGTTCAGGTAAGTCGACACTATTGCGCTGCATGAATTGGTTAGAACAACCTGAACGCGGCACGATTTTTATGGGTGATGAACGAATTGGGATCAACTCAGAAACGGGTAAGCCACTAAAATATAAAGAGCTTGCGAAACTCAGAGAGCGCCTTGGCATGGTATTTCAAAGCTTCAACTTATGGCCGCATCTAACCGTGTTGCAAAACGTTATGGAAGCGCTGGTACAAGTGAAAAAGATAGCAAAATCTGACGCAGAGGAGATGGCTCGTAAGCAACTTGATAAGGTTGGCATGTCTCACAAGCTAGAGAGTTATCCAAGTATGTTATCGGGTGGACAAAAGCAACGTGTCGCGATTGCTAGGGCGCTCGCGATGGAGCCGGATGTGTTGCTGTTTGATGAGCCAACCTCCGCGCTCGACCCTGAATTGGTAGAAGAGGTGTTACTGGTAATGAAGAAGCTATCGCAAGAGGGCTACACCATGGTGGTGGTGACACATGAAATGGAGTTTGCGCGTCAGGTGTCGGATCAAGTGGTATTTCTTGAGAAAGGCATACTGATAGAGCAATCTAACCCAGAGAAGTTTTTCACTAACCCAGACTCAGCAAGGGTAAGACAGTTCCTTAAGCTCGATTCATGAGCTAGATGGCTTGCACAACTTCAAGGTTCGACAGTTAAAAACTCCGACAGAACCAGTCGGAGTTTTTGTATGTGCTCGTTTTTTTCTTCCTAAGCCTAAACCTAGGCAAATAGTCATGTGACGCTAACCAATGCTATCAATATGAATCACTACAGAATCGGGTCGCCAGTACTCCAATTCGCAATCCATCAACTCGCCGTCTTGTTTGTAGTTCACTCGGCAGATCTTCAATACTGGCTGCCCTTCTGCCAAATTCAACGCTTTGGCGACATGCGCAGGGGCAGAGGTTGGAATCACATCAAAGCGCGAGCGTTGGGTCTCGTAGCCATACTTTTCTCGGTAGATACCTGTCAGTGACATGGTGAGGTTTTCCGACAGCACACCCTCAAACAAGGGGGCTTTTAGGATGTTTTCAACAAATAGTACCGCTCTGCCATCAATAAAGCGCAGGCGCTCTATCACGTGTATTGGTGTTATTTGTTCTATCTCTAGTGCTTTGGCGTAATTGCCCGCTGCCATTTCTGTGCGAGTACCTAGTAATTGAGTTTCTGCAATACGATGTTGCTCGCGAATCATTTGATGAAAGTGAGAACGCGACAATGGGTTATAGCGAATTCGTTCGGGTGACACATACCAGCCACGGCGCTCTTCTCGGTATATCAAACCTTCGGTTTCCAGAGACACCAACGCATCTTTGAGCGTGATTCGTGTGGTGGAAAACAGTTCGCTGAGGTTTCTTTCTGATGGCAACTTTTGCCCCTCGGTGAAGATACCTGATTGAAGTTGTTCTCTAATGCTCGCCTTAATTCTTCCTAGTTGTGTCCCTGATTGCCCGGTACCCAATGTTCTCATTGCTGATCTAGTCCATAAGTTCGTGTACTTAATAAGGTAAACCATGGAGTTAACAGGAATGTGACAGTAAACAATGGCTTATTGTCATATGAGTGAAATATAACTGCCACGTAAATGCACTCGAACTGTCAAATAACTTGCGGCAAACCGTCACATTCCGGCTATAGCATACAAAACGAACTTACTGACCTAGTCCAGAAGGATAGAGACAATGAAAACTTTGCTTAGCCGTTCAACTGTATCGCCAGCCAAACTTATGGGTTCATCTACAAAGCTAATAGGTGCAACATTAATAACGGCAACACTTTCAATGCCAGCGATGGCGAAAGATGCTGATCTTGAGTCACTGATTGAAGCCGCTCAAAAAGAAGGTGCGGTTTACAGTGTGGGTATGCCAGACAGTTGGGCAAACTGGAAAGGCACATGGGCTGACCTGAAAGCAAACTACGGTTTGAAGCATCAGGATACTGACATGAGCTCGGCTCAAGAGATCTCGAAATTTGAAGCAGAGAAGAAAAACGCAACCGCTGATATTGGTGATGTGGGTTTTGCATTTGCACGTGTGGCAGTGAAGAAAAACGTCACTCAGCCATACAAACCAACCACTTGGAATGACATTCCAGACTGGGCAAAGGATAAAGATGGTCACTGGGCTCTGGCTTACACCGGTACTATCTCGTTCATCTCAAACAATAACCTTGTTGAAGATGCGCCGAAAACTTGGAGCGACCTACTAGAAGGTGACTACAAAGTAACAGTCGGCGATGTCGGTGTAGCAGCGCAAGCAAACAACGCGATTCTAGCGGCTGCGTTTGCTAACGGTGGTGACGAGTCAAATCTAAAGCCGGCGATTAAATTCTTTGGCGAGCTAGCGAAGCAAGGCCGTCTGTCTTACACAGACCCAAGCATCGCGAACCTTGAAAAAGGTGAAGTGGAAGTGGCAATCATGTGGGACTTCAACGCACTGAACTACCGCGACAAGATCGACCGTGAGCGCTTTACAGTCAGCATTCCACAAGATGGCTCAGTGATTTCTGGTTACACCACCATCATTAACAAATACGCACAAAACCCAAACGCGGCGAAGTTGGCTCGTGAATACATCTTCAGCGACCAAGGCCAAATCAACCTAGCAGAAGGTTACGCACGCCCAATCCGCAGCAACATTACGCTACCTCAATCAGTACAAGACAAGCTGATCTCAAACGATGAATACAGCAATGTTCACCCAGTGACTGACTTCTCAGCATGGGAAAAATCAGCACGTCGCCTGCCACGTCAATGGCAAGAAAGCGTATTGATTCACCAGCAATAACTCCGCTTAACACGCCACCTTCAGTAGGTGGCTTTTAGAAACAAGCAATAGAGAATAGACCATGAGCAATAAGGTTATCCTTGTTGTTCTAGATGGATTGAACTATCAGGTAGCCCGTGATTGCATGGGCTACCTGAACGGTCTTCTAGAACTAAGCGATTTGCAGACAAAACAGGGCGATTCGCAAAGCAACCAAGGCGATTTGCACAATAAACAGAGCAACTTGCAAAACATGAGCACGCAAAAAAACAAGCTGCGTGCCACGCTTTACCCTGTGCAGTGTGAGCTGCCGTCAATGTCCCGTCCATTGTATGAGTGCATCCTGACCGGTGTTCGCCCTGTCGAGAGTGGCATCGTCAACAATCAAATTGTGCGTTTGTCGAATCACGAGTCGGTATTTAGCTTGGCGAAGTCGCAGAACAAAGTGACGGCAGCTGCGGCTTACCATTGGGTGAGCGAGTTATATAACCGAGCGCCATTTGATGCAGTACGCGACCGTTTCACAAACGATGAAACCATGAACATCCAACACGGTTGTTTCTACCACTGGGACCACTACCCAGATGAAGCCTTGTTCTTGGATGCAGAGCATCTGCGCGTCACTCATCAGCCGGACTTCTTGTTGATTCACCCAATGAACATTGACGACATAGGGCACAAGCACGGGCTGGATTCTCGCCAATACCGTAACAGTGCTCGTGGCGCGGATATCTACCTGTCGAATTACCTTGAGAAGTGGGTAGATGATGGTTATCAGGTGATCATTACCAGTGACCATGGCATGAACAATGACTTGTCTCACGGTGGTATTCTGCCTGAGGAACGTGAAGTGCCTTTCTTTGTGATTGGCGATAAGTTCACACACCAAGAATGTTCAGTGAAACAGACCGACATCTGCGGCAGCGTGTGTCAGTTACTCAACCTTGAACACGATAAATCTTACACTCAGGAATTGTTGGCCCTATGAGCAGTTCTGTAATCATGCAGAGCGATGGCGCTGCGCTTAAACCCAAAACCAAATCTTTGTTTCAACGCTTCAAGCCCGCCTTGTGGCTTGCGCCTTTCGCACTGTTTTTCTACCTGTTCCAACTGGCTCCTATGGTTTGGGTGCTGATTAATAGCTTCTTCTATGACGACGAGCTCTCTCTCGAAAACTACGCCGAAGTCTTCGATTCTGCTTTCATGATGCAGGCCTTCGGCAACAGTTTGTGGCTGTCGATTTGGTCGAGCATTGTTGGCTTGGCGATTGCGACTCTGCTCGTTTCTTCACTGCGCCGTGTTGATTCTAAAATCCGCGATGCGGTGATTGCCTTCACTAACATGAGTAGCAACTTCTCAGGTGTGCCTCTGTCGTTTGCTTTCATCATCATCCTTGGCACAAACGGTGCAATCACCTTGCTGCTAAAGCAGTACGGGCTATTGGGCGATTTTGACTTGTATGGCAAGTGGGGCTTGCTGGCGATTTACATCTACTTCCAGATCCCATTGGCGGTTCTATTACTCTATCCAGCGTTCGATGCACTGAGTGACGACTGGCAAGCAGCCTCAGCACTGCTTGGTGCGAAAACTTGGCAATACTGGACCAAAATTGCGCTGCCTGTGTTATCTCCGGCTTTGTTTGGCACCTTTATCATCTTGATTGCCAATGCGATTGGCGCGTATGCGAGTGTGTATGCGTTAACCTCGGGCAACTACAATGTGATTACGATTCGTATCGCGAGCTTGGTATCGGGCGACTTGTTCTTAGAGCCTAACCTAGCCGCAGCAATTTCCGTAATTCTGATGGCGATGTTGGCCTTTATTACCGTGATTAACCAATGGCTGATCAGCAAAAGCTACGCAGGGAAGAGAAAGTAATGAACACCGTCAATACTCGCTTTCACAAAACGGTTGTCTATTCGATTGTCGGCATCATGATGATTCCGATCTTAGCGACCTTTATCTACTCGATCTCTTCACGTTGGGGCGCAACGATCCTGCCGGATGGCTTCACGTTAGATTGGTACATCAACCTGCTGACGGATCCTCGCTTCTTACAAGCCTTTGGTCGTTCACTGTTTATCTGTGTGGTGGCGTTGTCACTGAGTGTGGTGTTGGTTCTACCTGCGATTTTCGTGGTGTTTTACTATTTCCCGAAGCTCGACAAGGTAATGAATATCCTGATCTTACTGCCGTTCGCGGTGCCGTCTGTGGTGTCATCGGTTGGTTTACTTCAATTGTATGCAGACAGCGAAATCTCACTGATAGGCACGCCGTGGATTTTGATTGGCACCTATTTCACCATCGCGCTGCCATTCATGTATCGCGCGATTGCCAACAGCTTTGAAGCGATTAACTTGCATGACTTGATGGACGCAGCACACCTATTAGGTGCAAGCACCACCAAGGCATTCTTGTTGATTATTCTGCCAAACCTTAAGAAAGGCTTAATGGCGTCACTGTTCTTGTCGTTCTCGTTCCTATTGGGCGAATTCGTGTTCGCCAACATTTTGGTAGGAACACGCTATGAGACACTGCAAATTTACCTATACAACATGCGTCAAACCAGTGGTCACTTCACGTCAGCCCTTGTGATGACTTACTTCCTGTTTATTTTCTTACTGACTTGGTTGGCAAGTCGTTTCAGCCAGGGAACCAAATAATGAGTTATGTAAATGCGAAAAACCTCACCAAGCGCTTTGGTGACAATACGGTTTTTGAGGACATTGAATTTTCCATCGAAAAGGGTGAATTCATCACGCTTCTTGGCCCAAGTGGTTGTGGTAAATCGACTTTGCTACGCAGCTTGGCGGGCTTAAATCCTGTTGATGGTGGCGAGATCTGGGTCAACGGCGAAGAGATTACTCACCAAGTGCCGCAACAGCGTGGCATCGGCATGGTGTTTCAATCTTATGCGCTATTCCCGAACATGACGGTTGAAGGCAACATTGCGTTTGGCCTCAAGATGAAAAAGCTTGCTGCCGATGAAATTAAACGCGAAGTCGCGAAAGTCATTGGGCTGGTGGACTTAACGGGCAAAGAGAAGTTTTACCCGCATCAGCTATCAGGCGGTCAGCGTCAGCGTGTCGCTTTGGCAAGAGCCTTGGTGGTGAAGCCGCGTATCCTATTGCTTGATGAGCCGCTTTCGGCGCTGGATGCGAAGATTCGAAAGCACCTACGTCAGCAGATCCGAGATATTCAAAAAGAGATGAATCTGACCACGATCTTCGTGACTCATGATCAGGAAGAAGCGATGATCATGTCTGACCGTATCTTCTTGATGAACAAAGGCGAGATCGTGCAAGCCGGTACACCTGAAGAGATCTACACTCAACCTGCCAATGAGTTCGTGGCAGGGTTCATGGGGCACTACAATTTGGTGCAAGCGAACAAGGCTAAACAGCTGTTCAACATTGAAACGGAGTGGAAAGTGGCGATTCGACCTGAATCTATCTACGTTAAAGAGCAAGGTCGACAGTATGGCGAGCATATCTCTGCGCCGAAAACTGGCACCATTCGTAACCACCAGCTCTTGGGTAACGTTATTCGATACCAAGTGGACGTTGATGAGTGTGAATTAACGGTCGACCTGCTTAACCGTTCTTCTGAACGACTGTTGGCAAATGGCAGCCAACTTGAACTCCTGTTTAACCTTAACGAAATTCAACCTGTGAGAGCCTAAGATGTTCAAACCTTTGTATGTATTTGATATGGACGAAACGCTGATCAATGCTGATGCAGCGATGCTCTGGAATGAGTTCTTGGTTGAAAAGGGCATTGCCACTGCGCCCAACTTTATTGAAGAAGATAAGCGCTTAATGGGCCTGTATTCGGAAGGCAAACTGAACATGGAAGATTACCTCACGTTTTCCATGCAGCCTTTAGCCGATATGCCAACAGAGCAAGTCACAGCATTGGTCGAAGAGTGTGTTGAGCACTATATTTTGCCTAAACAGTTCAAGCAGTCGAAACCTTTGATTGAGCAGCTAGAGAATGATGACATCGACATGTTGATCATCTCGGCTAGCGTGACTTTCCTAGTAGAAGCGGTCGGTCGCAAGATTGGTATCGAGAACGCACTCGGTATCGATTTGGTCGAAAACCAAGGCCGTTTCACGTCTCAGATCTCAGGCGTACCAAGCTACCGAGAAGGTAAAGTAACGCGTTTGAAAGAGTGGTTAGACAATCAAGAAACCAACTACTCAGACATTCACTTTTATACGGATTCAATCAACGACTTACCTTTGTGTGAACACGCTGATTTTGCCTATCTGGTGAATCCGTGTCCGCGTTTAAAAGCAATAGCCGATCAACCGAATTGGTCGATTCTCGACTGGGATTAATGCGAATCTTATATTCGAATTAGCTTCGTTCTAGAACTCATCAAGCCGCTGACACAGCGGCTTTTTTACGTCATCAGTCTAATGTTCGATTTATTACCTTAGCTGGCAAAAGTACGTCTGTAACAATTCGATAACATCCATTCCTCTGCTGTAAATCAAACCACCACTCTTCAATCCCTTGATAGCACTCACTTTCTTGTTTTAGCAATTCGCGTGTAACAAATATTTTACAAATTGACGGGGTTTAAGCGTTATTGCCCATTTCCTTCCATCCATTCCAATCTGTCGGCTTGTGGGCCAAATTTAATTAAGGACAAAAAACACACAACATCTAATCACGTAATAGAAAGTACGTAATAAAAAACCACGTAATACAAACCAATAGGTACAAGGAGAAAGTTCATGGTGGATACATACAACCCGCTTGGCACGGATGGATTCGAGTTTGTTGAATACACGGCCGTTGACCACAAGGGAATTGAGCAACTTAAAGCGTTGTTTGTGTCACTTGGTTTCGCTGAGGTCGCCAAGCACCGCTCAAAAGAGGCTTGGCTGTATCGACAAGGTGACATCAACTTTATCGTCAATGAACAGCCACACAGCCAAGCGGAAGCGTTCGCCAAGGTACATGGTCCATCGGTATGTGGCATGGCTTTTCGTGTCAACGAGGCAACGGCTGCAATGGAGCAAGCTTTCAAGGGCGGTGGTGAAGAGTACAAAACAGAAATAGGGCCGATGGAGCTGAGCATTCCGGCTATTTACGGCATCGGTGAGAGCCTGCTCTATTTTGTGGATCGTTATGGCAAGCAGAGCATCTATGACGTCGATTTCCGATTCTATGACGATGCGGAAGAGCGTATGGCCGAAGCCAATGTTGGTTTGTTCGAAATCGACCACCTCACGCACAACGTTAAACAAGGCAACATGGACGTGTGGTCTGGGTTCTATGAGCGTCTTGGCAACTTCCGCGAGATTCGCTACTTCGACATCGAAGGCAAGCTGACAGGCCTTGTGAGCAGAGCCATGACCTCACCGTGTGGCAAAATCCGCATCCCTATCAATGAGTCTTCCGACGACAAATCACAAATCGAAGAGTTCATTCGTGAATACAACGGCGAAGGTATTCAACACATCGCGCTCGCTACGGATGACATCTACAAAACCGTGAAGACTCTGCGTGATCGCGGCATGGACTTTATGCCAACCCCAGATACCTACTATGAGAAAGTTGACGATCGTGTAAAAGGCCACGGTGAAGACACTGATCTGTTGCGTGACCTACGCGTTCTGATTGATGGAGCACCGACCAAAGATGGCATCTTGCTGCAAATTTTCACGCAGACAGTAATCGGGCCTGTGTTCTTTGAAATCATTCAGCGTAAAGGCAACGAAGGCTTTGGCGAAGGTAACTTCAAGGCGCTGTTTGAATCGATTGAAGAGGACCAGATTCGTCGAGGAGTATTAGACGATGCATAAATGGATCTCGTTTCCTCATCGGGAGGGGGTGTGCTCTAAACAAGCGCACGCCGACTTCCCCGAAGAGGCAATTTATGAGCGAGAAGCGGGTCGGAGTGGTTTCTTCGGCCCTGCTGCTCACTTTCATCACCAACATGCCCCAACAGGTTGGTCGGAGTGGGAGGGCGATTTACGTCCTCGCGCTTTTGATTTTACGCTGGTGGAAAAAGCCAGCCAGATAACGCCTTGGGCTGTGCCTCATCTTTTGCACAATGCGGACTGCAAAATTCGTGTGTGGCGAATGGATGAGAAGATGGATTTCTTGGTGCGTAATTCCGACGGTGATGAGCTGTTGTTCATTCATCAAGGCAGTGCTGATCTCTATTGCGACTATGGCCATTTAGAAGTGAGTGAAGGGGATTACGTGATGATCCCGCGCTCAACCAACTGGCGTTTAGAGCCAAGCGAGCCGATGTTCATCTTGATGATTGAGAATACAGATGCGGCTTACTCCCTGCCAGAGAAAGGCATGGTCGGCAATCACGCGGTGTTTGATCCTGCTGTGCTCGACATCCCTTCGATCAATGATCAATTCCGCGCTCAGTATTCAGAAAACCAAACTCAGGTGCAGGTAAAACGCCACGACAAAGTCAGTGTGATCACTTATCCGTTCAATCCATTGGATGCAATTGGCTGGCATGGCGACTTAGCAGTGGTGAAAGTGAATTGGCGCGATATCAGACCGCTGATGTCGCATCGCTACCACTTGCCACCCTCAGCGCACACGACGTTTGTTGGCGCAGGATTTGTGGTGTGTACCTTTGTGCCACGTCCGATTGAGAGCGATCCTGGGGCGTTGAAAGTGCCGTTCTACCACAACAACGATGATTACGATGAAGTGCTGTTCTATCACGCTGGTGACTTCTTCAGTCGCGACAATATTGAAGCGGGCATGGTGACTTTTCACCCTGCGGGTTTTACGCATGGGCCTCACCCAAAAGCCTTTAAGGCTGGGCAAGCGTATAAGAAAAAGTTCACCGATGAAGTGGCTGTGATGATTGATACTCGCCACGCGCTGCAGTTTTCTGACGAACTCGATAGCGTTGAAAACAAAGAGTATGTCTACAGTTGGCAAGAGAAGTAAGGGGCAACAAGGATGAAATTAGCAACCAAGAAAAATGGTACTCGCGATGGGCTGTTGATGGTCGTGAGTAAAGATCTCAAACAGTGTGTGCCAGCGACTGATATTTTCCACGCGATGCATCTGGCGCCTACCATGCAGGTAGCCTTGGATAACTGGGACAGCGTTGTTTCTCAGTTGGAAGAGTTATACACCTCGCTCAATAACGGACATGTGACAGGCAGTGAAGTGTTTGCATCTCAGTATTGTGAATCACCTCTGCCACGCGCATATCAATGGGCTGATGGCAGTGCTTATGTAAACCACGTTGAACTGGTGCGTAAGGCTCGTGGTGCTGAAATGCCAGAAAGCTTCTGGGTCGATCCATTAATGTATCAAGGCGGCTCAGATGCCTTTATCGGCCCTCGTGACAACATCGAATTTGCCAGCGATGAGTGGGGTATAGATTTCGAAGGAGAAGTCGCGATTGTGACCGGTGACGTCCCTATGGGCGCAAGTGCTAAACAGGCGCACGAGTCGATTCGTTTACTGATGTTGGTGAACGACGTGTCACTGCGTGGCTTGATTCCCGCTGAGCTTGTGAAGGGCTTTGGCTTCTTCCAGTCTAAACCGTCTTCGGCGTTTTCTCCGGTTGCCGTCACACCCGATGAACTTGGTGAACAGTGGAAAGGCAGTAAGGTACATTTACCATTAATATCGACCTACAACGACCAACCTTTTGGTTGTCCGAATGCGGGCGTGGATATGACCTTCAATTTTGCAGAGTTGGTCGTGCATGCCGCGAAGACTCGCCCACTGTCGGCAGGCGCGATTATCGGTTCAGGCACGGTTTCTAATAAGCAAGGCACTGACCACGGCACTTCAATTGCCGAAGGCGGTGTAGGTTATTCCTGCATTGCCGAAGTGCGAATGATTGAGACGATTCGTGATGGTAAACCGTCGACTCAATTCATGTCGTTTGGTGACTCGATTAAGCTTGAGATGTTTGATGCAGCGGGTGACTCCATTTTTGGTGCGATTGACCAAAAAGTGAGCCAGTATCGAGCGCTATAATCCACGTAATAGGATTTCTGTATGAGCGAGAGCATCGTGAACAAGAACATTATACTTTACGGTTACTGGCGCTCGTCCGCAGCCTATCGAGTGCGTATTGGATTAAACCTGAAGCAACTCAACTACGAGTCTAAATCGGTGCATTTGGTGCGTAATGGCGGCGAGCAGCATGCTCCACAATATCGCGATCTCAATGCCAGTGAATTAGTGCCGGTGCTGGTGGATGGTGACGTTCAACTCAATCAGTCGCTGACGATTTTGCAATACTTGGACGAAAACTATTTGTGTGAGAGCAGCCCAGACAACTTGTTGATTCCAGAGCAAACACCATTGCGCTATCAAGCACTGGCGATGGCTCAGGATATTGCGATGGAAATTCATCCTCTGAACAACCTGCGCGTGTTGCAGTATTTGGAGAGAGAATTATCTTGCGAACAAGAGATGAAAATGGATTGGCTTCACTATTGGATGAGCCAAGGTTTCCGTGCACTAGAAGAGAAGTTAGCGAAGCACAGAAAAACACATGGAGATTCAGTTTATAGCCTCACCGATTCACCATGCATTGTCGATATCTGCATAGTGCCGCAGGTGTATAACGCGTTGCGCTTTGGCGTTGATATGTTGCCGTATCCGCTGATTAACTCGATTGTCGAAGCGTGTAACCAATTACCCGCGTTTATCGAGGCAATGCCGGAGAACCAAGCGGATGCGAATGCACCGATGTGAACGTATTGAATTGTTTTCAATGAACTGGAAACGTTATTTGGATTAAGTCACGTTATAATTAATATTTGGTATATTTCAAATGTCATGTATTCATTCTTTTCAGGTTTAATTAGCTAACCGTATGAATATTTATCTAAATTAGCCATTGAAATGGCACTAACAAAACAAGCCTCATTATAATTAAATTAAGAGGCTTGTTTAATGGCTTTATATTGGTGACGCTTATTGCTCGATAATCTTAGTAATAAACAATACCTTCGCCTTTTGTAATCAGAGTACCAGCTTCATTGGTGATTATTTTATCTAAATCAAATAATGAACCAATCGCCGCATTACCCAATCCAGCTTCAACGAATTTACAAACGGCATCAATTTTTGGCCCCATAGAACCAGCAGGGAATGAAAATTCTGCTAAACCAGCAGGCGTTGCTTGCTTCATTTCTGCTTGGTCTTCTTTACCATAGTTACGGAAAATCGACCCATCGGTTAAGATAATAAATAAGTCGGCATGGATTTTTTCAGCCAGTAGTTCAGCCGTAAGATCTTTGTCAATTACGCACTCTACACCACTACTCTTACCTTGCTCAATACTCACGGGAACACCGCCGCCGCCACAAGCGATAACAAGGTTTTCTGTATCTAGAAGTGTTTCAATTTGCTGAATTTCAACAATGCTTTTTGGCATAGGAGAAGGCACAACGCGTCGGTAGTACTCGCCATCAGCTTTAAATTGCATTGTGCTTTGAGCCATTAATTCTTTAGCTCGTTGCTCTGTATATACAGGGCCAACAAATTTAGTCGGGTTAGCAAACGCAGGGTCTTTTTTGCATACTTCAGTTTGCGTGACTAGCGTCGCTACGTCTAATTCAGGGTCAATGTTTCTTAACTCTTGTTGTAACATGTAGCCCACCATGCCACAGGTTTGAGAGCCGAGTACATCCATTGGGTATGGGGTAGTCTCTGGCGAATATTCGCTATAAGCCGCGTTTTGTTCCATCAACAAACCTACTTGTGGGCCATTACCATGAACGATAACAATCTCATGCTCGCGTGCGATTGCTGCAATACTCGCCGCTGATTTGATTATATTTTCACGTTGGTTCTCAGCCGTTAATGCTTGGCCTCTTGCTAAAAGAGCGTTACCGCCTAAAGCTAATACTATCCGCATGATAATGTCTCCGATCATTTAATAATGATTTTATTTATTTTACGTAGGGATTAACCGCTTGTTTATAATTAAACTCAAGCTTATTAATAACAATGACTAGGTTTTTTAATTACTCTTAAGTAATTGACATGCCGAGATAGTATGGGAAAATAACTGTTCTAAATGTGATAGCTATCAAATTATCATTTCACTAGAAATAGAGCTGTGGGAGCGGAAATTATTATAATTCGATTAAATATCCATAAGCTGGGATACAATCCAGTGGTGGACTCTTTTTTTGTATAAATGATTCGTCTTTAGTGAATATTATCTCAGCCAAAAAAATGAATAATTTAACATTTTTGTTTTAAATATGACGTTCAGATCTCATTAAGAACTTTAGAAACGGTACGGGGCAAAACTGAGGTGGGGGTTCACGAGCTTAAAGAGTAGTTTAGATTCGGTTTTTATTGGCCAATCAAGGGCTGCTTAAAGTGTTCAGTGTTTAATGCTTCTCCCGTTGCTTGCTTCACTCAGTCATCGGTTTTCAATCGGCTGCCTTTACTCTAGATGTTATCTGACAGCCAAGTGAAAATTGGAGATAGCTCGCCACGTTCTTGGTCTAAATACTAAGGCGAAACAACACGCTTTATCTCTTCCAAAACCTCGGCGTTAGCAATGGCACCGAGATTTTCTACACTCTTGCCATTGATCACCTGTTTCACCGCCAGTTCTACCAGTTTTCCTGAGCGTGTTTTTGGCACGTCGCTGATCGCAAAAATTTGGCTTGGCACATGCCTTGGTGAGCATGATGATTTGAGCTTCCTCTTGATGGCTGTCAGTAACGTTTCATCTAGACTCACACCTTGCTGCAGTTGAACGAACAACCAGATCTGCTCATTGCGGTCGACATCTTTACCCACAGCGATGGAGTCTATGATGCCCTCAATGGTGTTCACTTGTTGATAGATTTCAGCGGTACCAATTCGCACGCCACCAGGATTGAGTGTGGTGTCACCTCGTCCATAGAACAGGTAGCCACCATGCACGCTCTGTGCGACTTCGTCACCGTGATGCCACACATTATCGAATCTATCCCAATAAGTGCTGTGATAGCGCTCTCCGGTGTCATTCCAGAAGCCAACAGGGAAGTTGGGTAGGGAATTTACACACACCAGTTCGCCGCGTTCGTGATTGACCTTTTGACCCGACGAATTGAACACCTTGATGTCGACGCCAAGCCCGGCCTGTTGGCACTCACCGCGATACACAGGCGAGATAGGGTTGCCTAAAACAAAGCAGCCACAAATGTCCGTACCGCCAGAAATGGACGCTAAATGCAGGTCTTGTTTGATGTGGTTGTAAACATAATCAAACTGCTCTGGGTAGAGCACAGAACCCGTCGAGCACAGTGTTCTCAAATGAGGAAGCGAGTGACTGTCGATCGGTGAGAGTTCCGCTTTCTCAATCGCCTCTAGATACTTGGCTGAAGTGCCAAATGTCGATACATCAGCTCGCTGCGCTAAATCCCACAGAACGTTAGGTTGCGGATAAACTGGGCTACCATCAAATATCACCAAACACGCACCACTGGCGAGCGCAGAGACGTGCCAGTTCCACATCATCCAACCACAAGTGGTGTAGTAGAACACGCGATCGTTTGGCTTTATATCACAGTGAAGTTGATGCTCTTTTAGGTGATTGATGGTAGTGCCGCCGACAGAATGCACAATACACTTTGGCTTGCCCGTGGTGCCAGAAGAGTAGAGTACAAACAGAGGTTCATTGAAGCCGACACGAGTAAATCGA
Source organism: Vibrio splendidus (assembly GCF_003345295.1). NCBI lineage: Bacteria > Pseudomonadati > Pseudomonadota > Gammaproteobacteria > Vibrionales > Vibrionaceae > Vibrio > Vibrio splendidus. Next base: position 155,971 of record NZ_CP031056.1, on the reverse strand, counting down.
AGAGGTTTTGGTTGATAGTAACTAATGATGTTTTTCCAGCTTTGGATCGACACATCATGTTCAACTTTGTTTTTCTCTAAATCGCGCTTCTCTAAATGGCTCTTCTCTAAATCACGAGTCGGTTTCAAATAATCGATCTCACACACCTGTTTTAATTCGTTTAAGTGCTCGATGATTTCACGGTTTTTGTCCGTCATATCGAACGTTTTGCCATTGAAGGTGTAGCCATCGCAGGTGAACAGCACCTTTGGTTTCACTTGGCCAAAGCGCTCAATCACACTCTCGACGCCAAAATCAGGCGAGGTTGACGTCCAAATTGCGCCTAAGCTGGTGGTTGCTAACATCGCTATTACGGTTTGTGGTAGGTAAGGCGTATAAGCGGCAACCACATCGCCTTGTTGAACGCCACAATCCACGAGCCACCGTTGAATACGAGAGATTTCTTCAGATAGGGTTTGCCATGTATAACTCTGTTGTTCACCTCGCTCATTCTCAAACCAAATCGCAAGCTCGTTTGGCAACGTTTTTGATGAATGCAGCAAGTTTTCGGCATAGTTTACATGAGCATTCGGGAACCATACCGCATCGCGATTCGATTTTGGTTGCTGCCAGCGGCTCTCGCCTTGAGTTTTTATGAGCTCTCTTTGTGCGTTATCAATACTGTCCTGCGACCCCACCATTCCACAAAACTGCCATACGTTCTGCCAAAACGACTCGGGATGTTCCACAGACCATTGATGGAGATCCGTGTAGTTTTTCAATTTCCGTTCGAGTATGCCCTGCTGATCGAGGCTATCCATAAATCGGGTTACGTTGGCGTGTGCGATACGCTGGTCGCTAGGTTGCCAAATTGGCTTATTGCTCTCGTGCATTCCTTTACCTTTAACAAAAAGTTAACGATTTCAGTCTGGTATTTAGGTTTTACAAAGTCAAAAGATCAGCAAAATAAGGGGATTTCGGAATTGTGTAAATAAAATGTTACACGATCGCTTGTTTCGAAAAATAGCGCAAATTGGCGGATATAAGGAGTGGAGATAGGCTTAAAGGGAGACATTCGAAAGGAGGTGTGTAATGACTCAATATCATTCTAAGCCCGTGAGCCAAGAGGGATGGGTTGAGTGGAGCCTCGAAGAAGACGCCATTTGGCACGACTTAGTGAGAAGGCAACTGGACGTCATTAATGACCGCGCATGCGATGCCTATTTGCACGGTTTGACCCTGCTGGATCTGCCATTAGACAGAGTTCCCCAGCTTCCAGAGATAAATAAAGTGCTAATGGAAACAACGGGTTGGCAGGTACAGCCTGTACCTGCGTTAATCGATTTCGACCGTTTCTTTGATTTGCTCGCCAACAAGAAATTCCCAGTCGCGACATTTCTGAGAACGCGAGACGAGTTCGATTACTTACAAGAACCTGATTTCTTTCATGAAATTTTTGGCCATTGTGCCATGCTGACTAATGCCGATTTTGCGAAATTCACTGAGCATTACGGAAAATTAGGCCAAGCAGCGACAGCCAAACAACGCGCGTATCTTGCCCGTTTGTATTGGTTTACAGTCGAGTTCGGTTTAGTAAAAGAAGGTCATAGGCTGAAAATCTATGGCGGCGGCATTCTTTCGTCTCCGGCGGAAACCATGTATGCGTTGGGAGGGGACTTGGCCGTTCGTGAGCGGTTTGACCTGCAAACCGTGCTAAGAACGCCTTATCGTATCGATATTATACAACCGAAATATTACGTGATTGATGAGCTGTCTGAGCTCTTCAAAATCAGTCAGGAAAACCTATTGCAGCAAGCAGATCTCGCTATAGACGAGGGATTACTACCACCACTTTTTGAACCTAAGGAACCAACACATGTTGAATGAACAAAAATGCGAAGCCTGCAGTATCGACGCGATTGCCCTCAATAAAGATGACCAACAATCTTTACTGTTGGAGCTATCTGATTGGCAGATCATGGAAAGAGATGGCATCCCACAGCTTGAGAAGGTGTTCAAGTTTAAGAACTACAAACAAGCATGGGCATTCAGCAATAAAGTGTCAGAGTTAGCAGAAGAAGAATTCCATCACCCTTCGATCTTATTGGAGTGGGGCAAAGTGACCGTAACGTGGTGGAGCCACTCAATCAAAGGCCTACACAAAAACGACTTCATCTGCGCTTCACGCTGCGATGTGTTCTCGGTGAGTGAATAGTCCTTCTGGGCTGGAGAAGTACTTCTCCAGCCTCAATGATTTGAATATCCCATTATTCGACTCACTTTATGATTTGAATAATAATCTTAAACGGCTCATAATGTGATTTGAATAAGTGTGACTTTCGCATCATGGGGCGTAATATGTGGATTTGGCAGCAAGATAATTGGCCAAACTTTGTTTGGGATAATCAGAAAATAGGCGTGAGGTTAAGAGAAGTACGGCTTAATCAGGGCATTCTATTAGGCAAGATAACCTCTCAATCCGCAGATCAAACGCAAACAATGCTCGATACTTTGCTAGCTAACATTGTCCACTCCAGTGCGATAGAAGGAGAAAAGCTGAATGCCTTCTCTGTTCGTTCTTCTTTAGCCAACAAACTTGGCGTGAGTGAAGAGCGACCTTTTCCTACGACAGAACAAACCGATGGTTTAGCTGAAATTATGTTGGATGCGGTGCAGAACCTCACAGAGCCACTAGCGCTTGATAGGGTTTTGCATTGGCACGATAGGCTGTTTCCTCAGGGCTACACCATGTTTAACCCTGTAGTTGGAGGTCAGCTACGAGGTGACGCTCCGATGCAAGTGGTATCAGGAAGAATTGACCGCCCAACTGTGCACTTTGAAGCGCCTAGCCGAGACATTCTTGATGCTGAGTTAGATACATTTATCACATGGTTTAATGATTCACTTACCGACGCTACACTCGATCCCTTACTTAGAGCTGCGATAACTCACCTTTGGTTTATTACCTTACACCCGTTAGATGATGGTAATGGTCGTATTACTCGATTGTTGACCGACTTGGCGTTAGCACAGGCCGAGCAGCAGTCGGTACGTTTCTATGCGATGTCGGTGGGGATTCTCGCTAACCGCAAGCATTACTACGAGATATTGGAGCGTACCCAGAAAGGGGGGCTCGATATCAGCGATTGGTTGATGTGGTTCTTAGATACGTTAGACGAGACGTTTACAGGTGTTTTTGCTGAGGTCGATCAAACGGTTTATAAGACCAATTATTGGCGAAGTGTTGATCAAACCAAGCTGACGGCAGAGCAAGTAAAAGTGTTGAATAGGATGCTCGATGGTGATTTTTCAGAAGGTATAAATGCTAGTCAATATAAAAAGGTAGCAAAGGTAAGTAGTGCCACTGCAACACGTCATTTGAACGCTTTGATTGAGCATGGCTGCTTAGTCAAATCTGGTTCTGGCGGACGAAGCACCCGCTATCTATTGCCTGAGTAGGGTTTATGCCTTTGATGTATCTCAGGGTAAGTTTGACCTAGCTATTAGCGACCACATACCCCTGCTCTGCTTTCAATTTAGCGTATCAAAAACTCATAAATCTCAAAAGAATAATGTTATGCAACTGCAGTTCTATATTGGTATTATGATACTTTGATAAGCGTGATGAATCGAGTTAAATGATGCAGTTAGATGAGTATATTAAAGAGACGTTAGTACAGATAGTAAAAGGCGTGAATGATGCTGCTCAAGAGGTTTCTTCGTTAGGTGGCACTGTTAATCCTCATGCAACGTTTATTGATGTTGGTTTTGATGTACACCCTGAAAAGCCACCAAAGCAAACTATTAAATTTGATATAGCAATCCAAGTAAAAGAAAGCACTGATGTTGATGCTAGCGCAAAAGCCAAATTATCAGTTTTCTCTATCGGAGGCGGTATTAAAAACTTAGATGAATCAAACATTGCTCATAGAGTCACTTTTGAAGTTCCTTTAGACCTCCCTTGCCAAGCTTTTACTAATATAGAGTAAGCGTGTTAGTTATGCTGCTGCTTTTCTCGAAATGCAGCAGTATTGGCCATACAAAGATAACATTTACCCCCCTACTTTTTATCTTGTAACGGCTCTTTAGCCAAACGCACTTTCCCAAACTAGCTTGACCTGCATCAGTGACTTGTTGCTTTCTCGTCCGACAACCCCCTCTATTGCTCATAGTATTGGTTTTATGAGGCTGCTCTATGATATATTTCTCGGCCAAGTGTATTACAGACGAAGGCTAATAATGTCTATCAACCTTTCACTCCTTCCACCCAGTGAGAAAAATAAAATCGAACTGGATAAGCAGGCATCGTTTCTTGTATGGAAATTGAAGCAGGCGAAATGTGGCCCTGAAGCCATTGTTGAAGAAGCAATGAAGCTAGGTGACCCAGAAGAAAAGGCTTGGTTTGATCAGTCTGTAGAAAAATACAAACGGGTAATGGGTGTCGCATAAACGCACATAAACCTTACCCAGCAAAGCTGTAGAATTGAAATGACACAGTAATTTGCTAGAATTTGCTCCGTTAATTGAATCAGAGAGAAGATCCCGATGGGAAGAAGTTTTGAAGTGCGCAAGGCCTCAATGGCGAAAACTGCAGGCGCAAAAATTAAAGTTTATTCTAAATACGGTAAAGAGATTTACGTACTGGCTAAGAACGGCAGCTCTGACCCAGACATGAACTTACCTCTTAAGCACCTGATTGCTAAAGCTAAGAAAGACCAAGTACCAGCTCACGTTATCGACAAAGCGATCGATAAAGCGAACGGCGGCGGCGGTGAAGACTTCCAACCAGCTCGTTACGAAGGTTTCGGCCCTGGTGGCACAAGCGTAATCGTTGACTGTCTAACTGACAACGGCAACCGTACTTTCCAAGACGTTCGCCAATGTTTCGTTAAAACTGGCGCGAAAATCGGTGTTGAAGGTACTGTTTCTCACATGTTCGCTCACCAAGCTGTATTCCAGTTTGCTGGCGAAGATGACGAGATCATCCTAGAAACGCTAATGATGGAAGACGTAGACGTGACTGACGTTGAGCTAGAAGACGGTGTTATCACTGTATTCGCTCCAACGACTGAGTTCTTCAAAACGAAGACTGCACTACACACTGCGTTCCCGGAGCTAACTCTGGACGTTGAGGAAATCACTTTCGTTCCTCAAACAACTACGCCAGTAGCTGAAGAAGATTCTGAGAAGTTCCAGAAGTTCTTAGACATGCTTGACGACTGTGATGACGTTCAGCAGGTTTACCACAACGCTGAGCTATAATATCAATCTATAATTGATAGCTTTGCTCTTGTGAGTAGAATGTAGAATACAAAAAACCGAGCCTAGTGCTCGGTTTTTTTATGCCGTTGATTCAGAGATAGAAGAATTTGAAAGCGTGCCTCTGAGTGTTGGCTGTTTTCTTTGGTCTGCTTCTGTGATTGCTTACTGTTTTTATTCACTGTACCCGTTCGTAGTATCTGTTCGGAACCGCTGGTCGAATTCTCCTTGATCATCGTTCCATGATAGCGACATGATCCGCCTGGCCTCGTGATCGACTTAGTTAGTCGTTTCAGTTGAAATTAATGGGTTAGGTATCGTTTTAGTTCTTGGCTTACATATCCACGCTGCTAATTTTCGAATCAATGGCAGTACGGTTAGGTTAAGTGTTAATGCGCAAGGCCAAGCAATAAAGAAGCTTTGTAGCCAAATAGGCGGCCATTCGTGGCTGAACCCCATTTTGTAGCCTGAGATAACCCCAGACATAATCATTGCCATGGTCAGGGAAGATAAAATAGCAGTTACCCAAAATTGTTTATTGTTCATTGTATGTTTCTCCCGTGATTTTCTGTTGTTGATGAGATAAAGTTACATCTATCCATTAATGAGAAAAATAGGCACATATAGAAGTATGAATTCCATATTTGGAAACATTGATGATCTGTTCTTATTCTGTGCAGTGGTTGAAGAGGGTTCTTTGCTTTCGGCATCGAAACGCCTGCAATTACCTGTGTCGACCATGTCGCGTCGATTAACCGCATTGGAAGAGCGCCTGAGTATCCGACTTTTAGAAAAGAAAGGTCGTGAGTTGGTGGCCACTAAAGATGGCGAGGCGGCCTTTGCTGCGTTGAGCAGCGGTATGGAGTCGCTGCATCAAGGATTCAGTAGCTTGTTGGAAGAGCGCGATGCGATTCAAGGTAAGATAAAGCTTGCAGTGCCTCATAACTTCTACAGTGGCTTTCTACGTTCGACCATTGAGCAATATCTTGTTGAGTATCCCAATGTGCAGCTTGATTTAACTCTGAGTCAGCAGCAAGTGGTTCCTCAAACTGATCGTGATTTGTTGATTACGTTTAAGATTTCCGACATGGAAGGCATGATTGCTCGGCCACTGTTTAAAGCCAAGCACGGTTTCTTTGCGAGCCCAGATTATTTGGATTCCCACAGTGCGATTAAAAATCCAGGTGATCTAGAGCACCACGACTGGATTAATGTCGATGATGTTTTTGATATGCCGCTCTACAAATCCGACCGCTTAGAGCAGATGGTGACGATTAAACCGAAGTTTATTGTTAATGACATCAATGCTGTGGCCGCCGCAGCGTTGAAGGGGTTGGGGCTTGCTTCACTGCCTTTTCGCCATGTATCTCCAGATATGAATCTGATTCAAGTGCTCCCTGAGTATCATCGGGGTGATCGCCAAGCGTATTTAGTGTACAAAGAAAGAAAATATCAGCCAAAGGCTTTGACCCTGCTTATCGATGCATTGATTGAGAGTGTTCGATCTTTCCATAGTGATGACTTGGTCAAATAAAAGGAGAAAGGAATGAAAGTAAGTTTTATCGGGCTAGGCGTTATGGGTTTTCCAATGGCAGGCCACCTAGTCAAAGCCGGTTTTGAAGTAACGGTATTTAACCGCACTCATAGTAAAGCGCTAGACTGGGCTGATAAACACCAAGGTAAAGCCGCAGAAAGCGTAGCTGAATGTGTAGCAGATGCGGATGTTGTACTTGTCTGTGTTGGCAACGATGACGACGTACGCAGCATGACGACCAGCGAAACAGGCGCACTAGCAGCAATGAAGCCTAACGCGATTCTTGTCGATCACACCACAACGTCTGCAGTACTGTCTGAAGAGCTTGAAATTGCATCGAAGGAAGCAAATGTTCGCTTTATGGATGCACCAGTGTCTGGTGGCCAAGCGGGCGCAGAAAACGGCGTGCTAACCATCATGTGTGGTGGCGAACAAGATTTGTTTGATGACCTTCAACCTGTGTTCAAAGCTTACGGTAAGTCGTCGGTTCTGATGGGTAAAGTAGGTCAAGGCCAACGCACGAAAATGGTCAATCAGATCTGCATCGCAGGTGTATTGAATGGCCTTTCTGAAGGCTTGGTACTTGCTGAGAAATCAGGTTTGGACATCCCAACTCTGGTTGATTGCCTTAAAAACGGCGCAGCTGGTTCATGGCAGATGGAAAACCGCGCCACCACAATGGCGCAAGACAAATTCGATTTCGGTTTTGCTATTGATTGGATGATCAAAGACTTAGGCTTCTGCCTAGATGAAGCAGAGCGCCAAGGTATCCAGCTTCCGTTGACTGAAAAGACTAATAACGCTTACAAGGCATTGTCTGCCGAAGGACAAGGTCGCATGGACACTTCAGTATTGATGAAAGCTGTCGTTGAAGAAACTAAAAAGTAGAAGAAACGAAGAAACAGTCGCAGCGAAGAAGCCGTAAAAGCTTTGCTTAGATAACTAAAAATAGCCGCTGATTAGCGGCTATTTTTGTTTGCGTGAAACGATAACGAGCCTTTTTAACTCGTTTCGGGGCACTAACTATCTAGATTAAAGCATGACCCTTTTAATCACGTCATGAACGGCAAGGTTTAGAGGGCTTTGGCGATCGACAAGACGCATGCAGGACACAAGGTTTAGATCGATTCTAAACTCTTTGGGTGGCTCTATGGTATTAAGCGAAGCATCCTTCCAACTATCGCTTAATACGCAGGCGTGGTCACCCTGTTCTAGAATTTGCCTCGCAACTGAAAAGTTGTCTACCGTGATACTGATGTGTGGCTCAATCCCACTACTTTTCAACATTTCTAAATATCGGTAACGATCTTCATTCCAGCCTTGGCTTCGGATCTTGATAAAAGGCAATTGCAACGCCTCTTCCCATGTTAATTGCCCCAATGACTTTGAAACAGCAATCACCAGTTGATCGGCCATGATGCGTTTCTGGAAGATATTCGTACTGCGGTCTTCATTTAAAAAGTGCACACCTAGAGTGATGTCACCCTCTTCTAACTTTTGCTCTGTATCTGATGCCCAAGTCTTCAGTTCTATTTGCGCTTTGGGAAACGTTTTCGAGAGTTCCCTAAATAGATCAACACCTGAAAACTCCAGTGTGTAGGCGAAAAAAGCAAGAGTGATTGGCCCATCATAGGTGGCAGAATCGAATGTCACAGGTGAAGTCGCAGAGTGCATCAAGGACAAGGCGTGTTCAATATTGGGCAAAATAGATTTGCTATAATGTGTTGGCCTTAGTCCTTCAGTGGTGCGTTCGAAAAGTGGGTGCCCTAATTGATCTCTGAGCTTGGTCATTTGCTTGCTGACTGCGCTCTCAGAGATCCCTAGCTTTATCCCCGCCCTTTTCAGGCTGTTCGACTGACACAGCAATACAAAAGTACGCAGCAAATTCAGGTCTATACTTTCCATTTGGGCAAGTCCTATTTTCCACACTTTCCTTTTGGGAAGTATAAAGTAATCACTATCGGCAGAGCAAATAATACTCTTCCAAATGACATTCACTTTGAAATATAAAGGTCGCTATTATGAAAAAGCTATTCCCTCTTACTGCTGTCGCTTTATTCTCAACCAGCGTTTTTGCAACGCCAACTATCGTCACGGAAGATAATTTTGCTCAGGCATACACCAACATGCGTCTCGGTGCAGTCGTAGAAAAAGCCGGTGGTATTAATACATTCTTTGAGATGCCAGTGCCGAGCAGCGTTCCAGAAGAGCAGTTCGTTGTACGAATGAATCGAGACACTTTTTATTCCGTTTCTGTCATCGATATGTCGAACGATGATGTCTACGTGACGGTTCCAGAAACTGACCAATATGTGTCACTGCAAGTCGTGGACGAAAACCACGAGACTCAGCCAATGATCTACGGTTCAGGTCGTCATAAAATCAGTGCAAAAACCGACCACGCATTTGTCATTGTCCGCGCTCTTGAAGATGACGCACGCCGTAACCTGAAGATTGAAACAGGCAGTGAGAAGCCGTTTGAAGTAAAAGAGTGGGACATGGCGTCGTTCAGTACCACGGATAAAGCTGGCAACATCGATTTCAGTGACGGATATGACCAATCAAAGGCGTTTGGTAACAAAGAAAGCGGCCAAACTGATTATATGAATTATGTTGGTGCAGCTGGCGGTTGGGGTGGCGCGATGGTCGAAGACAATATCTATCAAACCAGCCAGTACTTCGATGCGAATGCATGTTATGAGACGACTTTCAAAGATCCAAAGGCAGGCTCATTTTGGTCCGCGACCGTATATAACGCTGATGGACGAATGTTTAACGATAAAGCCAATATTTCGAGTGAAATGGTCCCCGTTATGAATAGCGATGGAACCTACACTCTCCGTTTTGGGTGTGAAGGTCAGCCAAACAATATCCCAACGATGGAAGGTAATAAGACCGGTAAATTTAATGTTCTTATACGCCATTACAACCCGAGTGAGCCAGTTAGCAAAGGCGAAAAAGGTTACAATCCAGCGACGATGATTAAGAAAGTCGGTTAATCATTGTCGTCAAACTGATGCTATCAAATGTAGTGAACTAACATAATCCATTAAAAGCGACGTGATATCGAATAAGCAAGAGTGCTTTGAAGGTGTCACGGGCTTTTTCTTATGGTTGTTTTCAAATCTGATTAGATAGAGCCAATATTTTTGCTGCCCTCCCACTGATAGATTTTAATCAAATTAAATGGTCCATAAAGAGTTAGCTCTGATCAAGGCTTGAGTTGAAAAGTGTCAGATTGTGTTCTTACAAACTTCCTTTATTCTTTTTCCACTCGCCATTTTTGTTTCCCTACTCACGCCTCAGCTCAACTATTCGCTCCTTTTTATTATCATTCGTCGGATTGATAAAACTGCGTGACAGTTTGTGATTTACCTTTCAACGTAGATGAAACTGAACGCCAAGGCATTCAACTTCCGCTAACTGAAAAGATAAATAACGCATACAAGTCGCTGCCTGTTCAAGGACAAGGCAGCATGGATACATCACTACAGATGAAGCGTTGATTTTGAAAATCACAATTGGGCAGTTATTTGCTCTCATTTCACTCAGCGTAATCGTTCAATCGTTTTCACCTATTGAATCTATCGTTATTTCCCATTAAACAAATGTAAACATTGAAGTTATATTCTTGGTGGGCAGAAAAGAGCTTTTGAATATCCATTAACCACTCGACTGGTTTAATGGTTAGCACGCATTGGAGAGCAACCATGCAGATGTCAAAAAGCTTTTTATTAATTTCAGTTGGTTTAGCCAGCACGTCTCTACAGGCTCAAATCCTGACCAGAGACAACGGTGCACCAGTAGGTGATAACCAAAACTCCATAACAGCAGGTGAGAATGGCAGTGTATTACTGCAAGACGTCCATCTGATCCAAAAATTGCAGCGTTTTGCCAGAGAACGTATTCCTGAGCGTGTTGTTCATGCTCGTGGTACGGGCGCACATGGTGAATTTGTCTCTTCTGGTAATTTTAGTGATTTAACGGTTTCCGCCCCTTTTACTAATAAAGGTAAGGTGACTCCTATTTTCGTTCGTTTTTCGACCGTTATTCACTCAAAAGGATCGCCAGAAACACTTCGCGACCCACGTGGTTTCGCCACCAAATTTTATACTGAACAGGGTAACTGGGATCTGGTAGGGAATAATCTGCCTGTGTTCTTTATTCGTGATTCGATTAAGTTTCCGGATATGGTGCACTCTCTAAAACCGTCTCCAGTAACCAACGTTCAGGACCCAAACCGATTCTTCGACTTCTTTAGCAGTGAACCGGGTGCGACCAATATGTTGACTTGGGTGTACAGTAATTTAGGTACGCCAGCGAGTTACCGCACCATGGATGGCTTTGGGGTTCATGCCTATAAGTGGATCAATAAGCAAGGCGACGTGAACTATGTGAAGTTCCAGTGGAAGAGCCAGCAAGGAATTAAAAGCCTTCGCCCTGATCAAGTCACCGAGATGCAAGGTAAAGAGTTCAACCATCTGACCAATGACCTTTATGCAGAAATTGGCCGACGTAATTACCCCAAGTGGGATCTTTACGTGAAGATATTGTCTCCGGAAGCGTTGATCAAGCTTGACTACAACGGACTGGATGCAACCAAAGTGTGGCTGAATGTACCGGATCAAAAAGTTGGTACTATGACGTTGAACCGTCTACCTGAAAATTTCTTTCTAGACACGGAACAGTCGGCATTTTCGCCTTCGAATCTGATCCCTGGTATCGAGCCATCGGAAGACCGCTTACTGCAAGGTCGCTTGTTTGCTTACGCCGATACACAATTATATCGCTTGGGAGCAAACTTGTTCCAACTACCCGTTAACCGACCGTTAGCGCCAGTGAGCAGCCATAACCAAAATGGGTTGAGCAACAATTCAACGCTAACTCATGGTGATGTGAACTATGAACCAAGCCGTAAGTTGGAGTTAGCTGAAGATACGCAGTTTAAAGCCGTAGAAACCAAGCTGGTTGGTACTGTTCAACAGAGAGCGATCAGCAATCCACGAAACTTCTATCAAGCTGGCGTGCAGTATCGCAACATGAGTGAGCAAGATAAAAGTGATTTAATCGCAAACTTAGCGGGTGACCTAAATAAGGTTATGGATAAAGACGTTAAGGAAATAATGGTGAGCTACTTCTATCGTGCAGACAAAGAGTATGGAACGCATTTGGCTGAAGCAACTGACACAAGTCTCTCACAAGTCAAAAAACGCTCTCAAGAGAACAATTAGGCAACAATGTAAGACGTAAAGTTTTGGCCTGCGGGAGATTTATCTGCTCTTTTCTGCCCGAAAATCAGGGCTCCTGTAGGCCATTCTCTAATCATGTTAGTTAGGGGAAATAAATGAAAATCGTATTTTTACTTAGCTCCGTTTTTTTCTCTTTGATCTTCTCGCTCAGCTTATTGGCTGCTGACGACAAACTGGAAGAGGAATACCAGTCTCTGGTTGGGTTGTTCTTTGATGCCACTCGTACTGGTAACAATGAAGTGGTCGATGCATTTGTTTCTCAAGGCTTCCCCGTTGATCAACGCAATAACCAAAGTTACACCGCACTCATGGTTGCGGCTTATCAAGGAAATAGAGAAACCGTCCGCTTGCTACTCGATTCGGGTGCCAATGCATGCCTGCAAGACAAACGTGGAAACACCGCTTTGATGGGGGCATTGATTAAACGCGAAATCAGTATTGCGAAAGACTTGTACCGAGCGGAGTGTTCTCCAGAGTTACGTAATAAAGCAGGACTTAATTTGAAAGAATTTGCCGAAATTTATGGTCAATCCAATGTGCTGAAATCCCTTTCGCACTAAATGAAGTGCGCTAATAACAATAAAAAGGACGTAATAATATGAACAAAACAACATGGCTTGCTGCACTCGCCCTTATCTCTTCTCCTGTTTTTTCTGAAGTAGTGAATGTTGAAATGATCGATCTTGGCTCGGGTCAGTCAACCGGAACTGTAATGATAAGCTCAAGTGAATACGGAGCTGTTTTTACGCCGGAATTGAAAGGCTTACCCGTTGGTTCGCATGGCTTCCATGTGCACGCGAACGGTTCATGCGATAGCATCACAAAAGATGGCAAAATCATACTCGGTGGAGCCGCTGGCGGACATTATGACCCTGAGAAAACGGGCAAGCATGGTTTCCCTTGGACGGATGACAATCACCTTGGTGATTTACCGTCGCTTTACGTTAATACTCATGGCATAGCCGACCAACCAGTAATGGCGCCAAGAGTTACACTAGATGACGTGAAAGGTAGAGCGTTGATGATCCACGCCGGTGGTGACAACCATTCAGACCATCCAGCTAAACTTGGCGGCGGTGGTGCACGCATTGTCTGTGGCGTGATTAAGTAATCTCTTCTTTAAGAGTTAAAAAAAGCGCTCCAACTTATTTGGGGCGCTTTTTGTATTTAGGGATGACACTTATCTCTAACGCAGAGCTCTCATTAATCACTTAGGCTTTTGTTTGGCTAAAGCAGAGCGTTAAGGCATTGACTTCCACTCACTGAAAAGGCCAGCAACGTTGACTAGACACTGCCTGCATAGAAATAGAAGCAAATTGCTAGCTCTGAGGTTCTCAATTGGATCAGCATACTTACAACTTAAAGTTGGTCGGCATTACAATTCAGAGACATCCGCGAAGATTTTATATTGATGTATCAACCCCTGTTTGAAAGATAAGAAAGTCGCGAACTTAGCGGCATACGCGCTGCCATTCAGGCGCACATAGTTAACTTGCCCCTCACACGCAACCGTATCATCGTTTACGTAGATCCCAGAAAACGTATGCGTCATTGATTCAATTGATCCAAAGAACTCGGCATTGACCGCTTCGACAACTGGCTTTCCTACTACTGGCTCAGCGTTCGAAAAATGAAACGACACGTCATCATGCAGTAGTGTCATTAGGGTGTGGACATCCTTTTGGTCGACGATTTGATATAGATGTTTTGTCTGTTCAATTAATGGTGACATAGCAATTGCTCCTTTGAATTTGAACTAATTTGGATTTGAACGAGATTAAGATTTAGCGTGATTAAATAAGTACAGGCTTATCAACAACAGTATTACGGCGGCGATCAATTGCAGCGTTAATGGCTCGCCATACCACGTGATCCCAATGGATACGCCGACGACGGTTACCACATTTCCCACTTGGCTAAAGCCCAGCCCATCGGTGATCCGTTGAAAACGAAATGTTAGTAAATAACTGAGTGCTGATAAGCTTGCCATGAGCGCAAGTACGCCCGCTCCGTTTGTAATGAATTTACCATCGACTGCATGAATAAACGGAAGCCATATCATGCTCTGTAATGTCAACATGCCAGTGGCCAGAACAATTGGATTGGCAAGGGGAGGGAACGCGTGACTGCGATAGACATTGCCTGCGGCCAAAAATATAGGGACGAGTAGCGCAATGGCCAGCGCTGACCAAGGAGATGACGTATTCATTTGTGGTGATAAAGTTACAGAGAGTGCGGCGATTACACCAACCATGATCCCGAGTACTTTTCGTCTGGTTAACGAGGAGCCTTGAAAAGGTAAGGTGAATAATAAGGTAAAGATGGGGGACAAAGTGACGAGTACACTGAACGTACTGGTATTAAGAGATTGTAGGGCGCAGGTTGACGCCAGATTCGGGATTGCGACACCCAGTAAGCCAGCCCAAAGATAATAACGGTAATGCACCAATGCGGTTCGGTTGAGCTGACCTCGCATAACCAATAGCGTCATCAACAATAAAGCTGCACCTGCCATCGGTATTATCGCAACATCAATCGGTGGAATGCCAATGGTCACAGCATATTTGGCTAACGCAAAATTCACGGCGACAAGACTGCCAATGCTGACCACGTATAACGGAGACTGGAATTGCCGACCGATACCATTAATGTGCTTTTTTGCCGTTACCGGTTTTATCAGTGATTTCATGTCTTGCTCTATTATTGAAGTCGATGAAATCAGCATAAAAGACCTAGATTGATTAGAGAATAGGCTCTACACTCTCCACACTGTATCCAAATTGGCGACAATCATGCAGCACTTAGACGCTATTCCCTATTTCCTTGCGGTGGTAAAACAATCGAGCTTTGCGGGCGCAGCGCGTGAACTGGGCGTGTCACGTTCGGCGGTCAACAAACGGGTGATCCAACTAGAGTCGAGCCTTGGAGTGCGTTTGCTGCATCGTACTACGCGCCAAGTATCGCTTACTGAATCTGGTGAGCAGTTTTATGATCACCTCACCAAAGCCAATTATTGGCTGCAAAAAGCTGAAGATGCAGCAACCAGTCAGCAAAATCAGGCAATTGGCACATTGCGGGTTAATGCGCCAATGTCTTTTGGTCGTCTGGTATTGGCCCCTCTCATCCCACAATTTCTTAAACGCTATCCTCATATTCACATAGACATGACGATGGACGATGGTTACGTCGATATCGTCGAAGGAGGGTATGACGTCGCGATTCGAGCTGGGGATTTAAATGACTCGAGTTTAGTGGCGAAGCGGTTAACCAGTGTCCGTAGCGTCATCTGCGCTTCTCCTACGTATTTTTATGAGAATGGTTTGTCGATCCCAACCGAGATCTGCGAACTCAGTGCGCACAACGCTTTGCTCTATCGTCATACATCTGAGAGTGCCGAGTGGTTTTTTGGTCACCAAGATCAGGTGACCAGTGTTGTCGTGAAAGGCAATTACCGAGTCAACAACAGCGAAGCATTACTGTGTGCGACCACGGCAGGGCTTGGGATCGCTAGGCTTCCCGACTTTATTGCCAATGCACCCATTCAGTCAGGGGAATTGCTGCTCTTGCTACCTAACTATCTGATGCCAGAGAAGAATGTCTATGCATTGCTTCCTGAGCGAGATCCAATGCCACTCAAACTACGATTGTTTATCGATTTCCTTGCAGCTTCGCTCAATGATCGTTAAAAGTTTATGAAGTTGATAAGAGGTTTTAGGCGTACCTAGCCTTTTTATTTTTCACAAATCGCGCTTTTGGTTTCCCACTCACACCCTCGTTCAGATGATCAAAAAATTTAAGCTTCTGTCTAGATGAAGCAGAGCGCCAAGGTATTCAACTGCCATTGACGGAAAAGACCAACAACGCATACAAGGCATTGTTTGCCGAAGGGCAAGGCCGCATGGATACCTCGGTATTGATGAAAGCTGTCGTTGAAGAGACGAAGAAGCAGAAGATACGAAGTACAAGAGGCTAAAAGTCATCGAAGCTTAGTTTAAAAATAGCCGCAGATTAGCGGCTATTTTTTTGCCTAAGATAACTTAGAAATACAGAGAAGCGTTTGTTCTGAAACTCACCATTGAACAAAATTTTGTTACGAATTTAACGCCACAGGGTGATCTCGGATCATTTCCGCGACTGTAAAAACCTTCCTCCCCTAGAAAGTCATGCTCGATTTACTCATCCACTACAAATTGTTACCAACGTCTTCTGATGGGTTGAGTCCTTCGCTAGAGATTGGTTTGGTCAGTATTGTTCATTAATAATTGCCGCATAAACCAAAAACACAGATTTACTTTCTACCTAATTAAGGCGTCAAATCATGACAAAACCATCAAAACTCTTTACCAGTATCGCTTCTGCTTTGGCATTGACCGCTAGTGTTTCAGTATGGGCTGATGAGCAAGACTTTAGTTCGATGCAAATGCAAGGCGTCGAAAAAGTGGATATTCAAGTTGATATAGAAGGCGCTGCGCAACGCTTATCGCAAGCGGTTCAGTTTCAAACTATCTCTAACCAAGATCGCAGTGATTTTGATGAACAGGCTTTTCGTGACTACCACCAATTTCTTGAAGAATCGTACCCATTAGTGCACAAAACACTCAAGCGAGAAGAAGTCGGTGACCCGCGCCCTTTCAGCTTGATTTACACTTGGGAAGGTAAAGACCCATCACTCGCTCCCGCTATTTTTATGGCGCACCAAGATGTGGTACCAATTGCAAAAGAGTCTCGTGATGAGTGGAAAGAAGATCCGTTTTCAGGTGCGATTAAAGACGGTTATATCTGGGGCCGTGGTTCATTAGATGACAAAAACCAACTTCAAGCACTGTTAGAAGCTACTGAAATGAAGCTAAAAGAAGGTTTCCAACCTGAACGTACCATTTTGTTTGTATTCGGCCACGACGAAGAAGTTGGTGGGCCAGAAGGTGCAAAGCACGCCGCTGACATCATTGAACAACGTTAT
This sequence comes from Vibrio splendidus, assembly GCF_003345295.1. Taxonomy (NCBI): domain Bacteria; kingdom Pseudomonadati; phylum Pseudomonadota; class Gammaproteobacteria; order Vibrionales; family Vibrionaceae; genus Vibrio; species Vibrio splendidus. The sequence goes on along the minus strand of NZ_CP031056.1, from coordinate 138,990 downwards.
GAGAAAATTGCGTTTGTTATGGATGAATCTGCTCCTCTTGTCCCTGGTATATTCCCTGGCATCCGTGAAAACACGGCACTAATTGGTATTGCTCAAAAAGGATTCGTTAGTCTAGAGATTGCCATCAATGGTGTTGGTGGTCACTCATCACAACCGGGTGAAGAATCGAATATTGTCGCGTTAGCAAAAGCCGTTGAGAAAGTTGAAGCAGCGCAATTCCCTTACAAAATTCATGATGCGGTGAGATACCAATACCGATACATGGGGCCGGAACTTCCAGAAGCGCAGCAACCACTTTACAAAGCCGTAGCCTATGGCGAAAACGACACGGTGACGGACCTAGAGAAAAAATTTATTGATGTAATGTCTAAAAATGAGGTTACTCGCGCCATGCTTCATACCACAACGGCAGTTACTATGTTTAATGCTGGTATTAAAGACAACGTATTACCGCCAGCAGCAACTGCAGTTGTAAACTTTAGACCAATGCCAGGTGACACTCCTGAGGTGATTATTGAGCATGTGAAGAAAGCGATCGGCGACGAAAGAATGACCATTCGTGATATCTCAGCATCAACGCCTGCAACTAATGTTGCGGATCCTAGCGGTCCTGGTTATGCCATGTTGGAGAAAACGATTCGCCAAACTTGGGGAAATGACCTGATTGTCTCACCGTTCTTTGTTATTGGTGGTTCAGATTCTAAGCACTTTCAAGCACGAGATTTTGCCCCTGATGTATATACAATGACGGCGATACAATTAGAAAGCGTAAAAGAATTCGAAGGCTTCCACGGTGTGAACGAGCGTATCTTAGTTGAAGAATACGGTCGCTCTATTGGGTTCTTCTACCAACTAATGGATAACCTCGAAAGTCTGTAATTCAAATATTATTGACTGATATAAAACGAGATGATGGCTAAGACTTTCTTAGCCATTTTTTCATTAGCCCTTGTTCTAATTAGAAAATATTGACATGAAAAATACATTATTAATGGTTATGGCTTGTTGTTTTAGTTTGTTCACACAAGCTGCTGAAACGATATCTTGGGAGTCATTAAGACCTGTGCAAAATCAGTATCAGGTTCTTTCTCCTGGGAATAAGGCGCTACTTTCTGAGATTTACGCCTACGAAGCCGTTCAAAAAACGCGTCAGTTAAGTCCAATGGAAAACGATGGATACAATCAACGCGTGGTATTGGCTGAAAAGTTTGGCTTAAACGTACGTGAGCTGCTTTTACAAAGAACACAACAAGCGAACGATATAGTTCCCGAGCTTAGTATTAACGATATGAAACTGGCCGGGTTTTTAGTACCGCTCGAAATGGAAGGTTTAATAGGAAAGCAGTTCATTTTGGTGCCAACTGCAGGGGCTTGCATTCACACACCTCCCCCACCTGTAAACCAAACGATTTTAGTCGAATTTCCTGAAGGTCATGAATTACAAAGTTTATACACACCAGTATGGGTGACAGGGAACATTAAAACAGGGGCGGTTGATACGTCGATTGCACTTTCTGATGGCAATCAAGATATTGAAACTGGGTATGTCATTGACGCGTCGGATATTGAGCTTTATCACTAAATCTGATCAACGAACTTAGAATTGAAAGGTGACTAACGGGGAACAGTTAGACTAAAATTGATCGCTATGTGCCGTTTAATTCACTTCTCTTCATGCTCTACACATAGCAGCGCTAAATATAGTAAATATTAGAATCACTTGGGGTAGGTAAACCACCGAGAAAACAATATTCATGTTTCCAACTTCAATGTTTGATGGAAGCAATCCATCGGAGGCGATGAGGCGTTATTCCGTTTTCCTTGTAACGTGTCTGTATTAACAAAGGCAACTGGCTCGCAGCTTTTGCATACAGTTCGCACTACAGCACTTATATACCAATAGGAAAACCAATATGAAAAGCTTAATCGCTATATCCATAGTAACGGCTCTATCTGCAGGCTCTGCGTTTGCTAATGAGATCGTTAATGAATCATCCACAAATGTAGATGTTTACAACACTCATGACTTCTTCTTGCAAAAAGGCAATCGCGTTAAACTTCAGTTTCCTATTGAACAGTCTAAGTTTGCTTGGCAGAACCTAAGTCGTTTCTATCCTACCGCTCAAATTGAACGTGATGGACCTGTCTACCAATTCCCATATCAGATTGACCAAGAAATTGGTGAAATATCAGCGACTGTGCACGGTGAAAGCAAGACATTAAATGAACACCTAGATTCTTACCCTGTCGATGCTTTTCTTGTTGTTAAGAGTGGAGAGGTTGTCTTTGAACGTTACAACACGATGCGAAAAACAGATAAGCATAATTGGTTTTCAAACTCGAAAATTACAGCAGGTATAGAGCTGGCTAAGTTGGTCAATGAGGGCAAAGTTAACCCTAATGACCCTATTTCTAAATACATTCCTGAATTAAAGGGATCTGACTGGGATACAGTATCTGTTTCTGATACTGCAAATATGGCGACAGGCTTAAACGCAACAGAGCACGATGAGCCTGAGGCAGACTCACGTATAAACCCAGAACAACCTTGGTTTAAATGGGCGGTTTCCATTGGCGTGTTTGAGGGTGAAGGCAACCAAAGCCCACTTGAAGTGCTGGCCGAAATGAAGCGAAGAGCACCGGGCGGAAAAACATTCGAATACAATTCAATTAATACGTTTGTTCTGGCTCGACTTATTGAGAATGTTCGTAACTTACCCATGAATGAGATTGTCAGTCGTGATATGTGGCAGAAAATGGGGGCAAATAATGACGCTTACACTGTCGTTTCTCCACAAGGGGGATACCCTTTAATGTTTTTCTCAATGAATACCACAATTGAAGATATGACTAAATTCGGTATGTTACTTACTCCGTCAGCCACAAAGTTGGGTAATGGTGGTGTTAGCAAAGAAGTCATTACGTTAATTCAAGACTCTGGTAACCCTGAAGCTTACGGTGGTGGTTATGTTGGTAAGATGATGGAAAACTCTTTCTACAACGACACAAACATCAAGAATGGTTATCAATTTGATGCAATCTTTGAGGATGGCGACTTATTCAAGGCCGGTGTTGGCGGTCAAGGTGTGTATATTTCACCAGAAAAAGACTTAGTTATATCTTTCTTTTCAACCAGTAATGGCAAAAACCAAGAAGAAACTTATGCTCGTGAGATTGCGAAATATTTTAGCCGCTAATTATGCAATCGGTGATTGCCACTTGATGTGATTAATCATTGATAGATTTGATCATTGAATAGAGTTTTATCTTTTTGTAACGCCAGTCGCCTGACTGGCGTTTTTTTGTTTGTTGAACTTGGTTATTGATTCCCTGTGATTGGGTGATTAAGTACCACGATATCTTTGGGTCATCTCAACACCACTATCCATTATCGCTTGTGTTAACGCTTTTATGCGCTTTAGGCTCGTGGTTACACACCAATGCCATGGCGTAAAGAAGTTCACATTATATAGATACGATTGTTTGAGCTTCTTCCCGTTACTCATTGTGTTCAGACTATACATTCGATCTCCTTACCCTCTACTCATTGGCAATGCGCGTAGTGTTGGGATGCTATGTAAGCTCAAGAGTGGCTTCGTTTGAATCAAGCTATATTGATGGGGTTTAGGTATGCACTAGCAAACGTAAACATCAATAACGGCATTGAAATAGGCCGCTAGAATAAGGTTTTGAGTGTTGAATCAATATGGGATGTAGGCGTAACTTGATAGAGATAGAGATAGAGATAGAGATAGAGATAGAGATAGAGATGGAGATAGAGATAGAGATGGAGATAGAGATAGAGATAGAGATAAGGCCGAACTGAATAGTCAATCGTGGCTATTTTAATAAAGAAGAGTGAGAGGGTGTAAGGTAAGGAAAACAAAACTAAAAAAAGGCGAATCTCTCGATTCACCTTTAACATATTATGGATTTTGGTCGTTTTAGAAGAATACTTTGTATTGAAACCAAACCACGGTGTCGTCAATGTCTAGTTTTTGATTGGTTGATTCCATGCTTCCATAAGTATTTTCAACCTTGACTTGTCCCCAACGTGTTTTGTCTGCCGAAAAAGGAGTCGCTGCGAGTAGAGTGGTTTTAACGGTACTCGTTTCAATATCACCATCCATGTATGTAAATTCTGGGTAGGCTGCAAAATAAGTACCATCGGCGCCCGGCTTCCAAACTGCATAAGCAGCAGCCATACCACCTACGATGCTATTGTCTGTCACACCGAAGGCACCTGTTGTGCTGTCTGAATATTCACCGCCCATCAGTGCTGCACGGCCAAAAAAGGTCAGAGAGTCGATTGGAGTTCTAAAAATAGCGACACCACCTACTGCAGCAGTAGTAAAGCTTGCATTATCAATGATATCTAATGATGCGGCTACACGAGGTGTAATAGCACTATTTATGTTGAACACATGGAAATATTGAGCTCGGCTGTCTTTATATTTACCTTCATTATCCATCGAACCTTCCAATGTGAACATAGACATCTGCCCGTTGTCATAAGCGTATGATAGTGCCCCTGATAGCTTTAGGTCACCTTTGTTGTTGGTTGCTACATACATATTAGAGCTGGCACGAGTCATATCGGATGGATCGACTTTTTGAATGTCATCGCCAGCAAATGCAGAAATAGAAATAGTAGCAAGTAAAGCCGTAGACAAAGCGGTCATTTTTAGAGTGTTCATGGGACGTTCCTGAGTTATTTAAGTTAAGTTGCCGAAGCAATGACGCAACTTTACATAAGGTTTTTAGACTCATTAACTCTCTAGCGATGGGCTCGAACCATCGTTGTCATTCAAACAGCGTCGGTAAAGGGAGGGAGGGCGGTTTCTGGTGGTAAAAAGTATACTAATTCGTATGTTTAATGTGTATTTGGGAAGATATTTGAATTCAAGTCAGAACGTGCTGATAGAAATGTGTCACTTAATAAGAGAAACATACGTTGTATTGGTTAATGTAGACTCTGGTGGTAAGATTTATTATCGAATATAAGGACTCGCAGGGCATAATATGAATTTTAGTCTTGAACAATTAAATACTTTCGTTGCGGTATATGAACAGAAAGCTTTTAGTAAAGCGGCGATAAAATTGAATAAGCACCGAACAACGGTTGCACAAGTAATTACGAGTTTAGAAGACCAGTTAGCGATCACTTTATTCGATAGATTGAGCCGCAGTGTCGAACCGACTGAAGATGCAGTACTCCTTTATCATTACGCAAAACAAATTCTAGAGCAGGCTAAAACTCTTGATCGATTTGCATTAAGCCTTTCATTTGGCGGGCTAGAGTCGGTGACGATAGCCTATGCGAGCTTTTTACCTCATCACGTTGTTTCTAAAATTCGTCGACAGCTTTATGAAGACTTCCCATCCATGCGTGTTAATTTTTTGGTCAGAACGAAACCAGAAATAAAAGCAGGGATCGAAGATGGAAGCATTCATTTTGGGATTGTGAATATATACGAAAGCAAAGTGATTAATAGTATTGATTTTACCTTTTTGGGGAATATGCCTTTTGTTCCATTTGCTCATGCAGGAAGTGAATTATCGGCTAAGCCCTCCAACGAAACGCTCTCAACGATGAAATCTTTACGCCAGTTTGTACTCAAATCTATGGTCGATGATAAAATGACGGAGAAGGTTGTTGTTTCTTCAAAACATGAATATGTTGATCAATTAGCGGTCATTGTTAAGCTTGTCCAAGATGATTTTGGCTGGGCTCTTTTACCAAAGTCGATAATTGAATCTGAATATATGACTGAGAATTTGGTAGAGATAAAATGTGACGAGATCAAACAAGAAATAATGGTTCCCATATCCCTTTGGTGTCCACATTCAAAACAGATTGCTCAGGTAAAAAAATCGATCATCAAGGTCGCTGATTATTATATAAATAAATCAGCGTACTAAAAAACGGACACTGTATTGGGATGAGTTCATCAGGCTATAGAAGTATTTATCTTGATGAGCTATCTATTATGAGTTTGTTTTAGCGCACTTTGAGTCATAAAGTGCCAAGAGTTAAATATTGGACTATCCAAGTTCAGGACGTAAATGAGTTGGCAACCAAACTATGCGAGGCAGGAAGACTTCAAGTATTGAAAGCTGCACATAATTCGTTAACTTATGATTAAAAAGTAACTTCAATATTCTCATACCTATATATGTTGCAACCAAAAGAACAAACGCGAGATCTATTGGTTCTCGCGTAATCTTTTACCTTACTGGTGCGCCTTCTTGCTTATCGGCTTTAATACTTTCATAACTGACGACTGTTTCCACATACCAATACCTGTTAAAGCAAGAGCTGGTATTAAGCCCCATAGCGTAGCGGTAAGATATGCTTCATTGCTTCCTAAGGGTGAATAGAACGCTGCACCAACAAATAGCGCTAAAGTTATGTGTATCCATCTCAAAATTATTCTTATGTTCTTACCATTCATGACGCTTTCCTTGTGCTGTTGTTTTAAGCTCTATGGTAAGGCTGTTTTATCTACAGTTCTTATCATTGCGACAAGCGGTGTTTCCAGAGCGTGAGTTGCTTTACCTTAAGATAAATGGGAAAAATTCATTACAATTGCCAATATAGACACTCAAACACTTAGAAAATAATAACTAGGTAAGTAAGTCTAATTGAGGAGGTCGAAATCAAGTTTAATCCCGCTTTGGCACACTTAAAGGGGCAGAAATGAGTCAGCTTTGATCAAGGCTTGAATTGGAAAATATCGGATTATGTTTTGATCCATCCATTTTATTCTTTCGCTACTCTTTCTTTTTTGAATTTTCCACTCACACCCCAACTTAACCATTCACTCCTTGTTACTACCGTTCGTCGCATTGATAAAACGGCGTGACAAATTCTAGTTAACCTTTCAACGTCAACATTTGAAAGGGATTAGAAATCATGACTACTTCACACTCATTTAATTCAAGCTCTACCACTTCTCTGCTTAAGCGTTCATTACTGATTGCTCTTGTTTCGTTTGTACCGTCATTAGCTTTGGCTAACCCAAGTTCAGACGTGCTTGATATCTACAACCAAGCCGCGCAAGGCAATGAAGACTTGGTTGAGGTGGCTTATGAACGCCTGAATGACACGCTGCAACAAGACGGTGCTACGCCACTGACCTTGGTTTACTTAGGCAGTACAGAAACCTTAATTGGACGTGATGCATTCTTGCCTTGGAACAAGATGAAGTATGTGGAGAAGGGCTTATCGACAATTGATAAATCACTGGTGCTGCTTAAAGACGAAGTCCAACCGATTCATGAACAACCTCGTGTTCAAGGGTTGCCGGATTCTTACCTAACTCGCGCAATGGCTGCGGTGACTTACACCTCTCTGCCAGACATGTTTAACCATTTTGACCGTGGTTATGACTTGTTCCTATCGTTACTCGCTGAAGATGATTTCCAACAACAACATTTCGCTGCGACATCGTGGATTTACCGTTACGCCATTACCGCATCGATTCGTGCTGAAGACTTCAAGCAAGCACAGGTGTGGCTTGAAAAAATGGAAACTGCCGATGCTGGCAACATCGAAACTATGACGGCTAAAGCGCTCATTGCGAAAGCTAAATAACGGTTTACTCAAGCTCAATAACAGCAGCGAACGCTTAAGAGTGATTGGCAATCAGAGGACAACGAAATGATTGAATTTAAAGATATCGGCAAAGCATATGTCACGGGCGGTCAACGTGTTGATGCATTAAATGGGGTCGATGGACACATCCAGCGCGGTGAAATGGTGGCGTTATGTGGGCCATCAGGGTCTGGCAAAAGCACACTTTTGAATATTCTTGGTTTGTTGGATATGGATTATCGAGGGCAGATTAATATTGATGGCCAACCGTATCCGACAGAGCAAATCGCCGCTGCGCGTTTTCGTCGTCAGTCGTTGGGTTTTGTGTTTCAGCGCTTCAATCTGGTTCCTGTAATGACAGCACTTGAGAACGTCGCTTACCCATTGATGTTGAACCAATGCTCGAAACAAGAACAGCAGGCCAGAGCACAAGATATGCTGGAGCGTGTTGGGTTGGGAGATTACGTTCATCATCGACCAGATAACCTTTCAGGTGGCCAACAGCAACGTGTTGCGATAGCCAGAGCGCTGATTCACAACCCAAGCCTCGTGATTGCTGATGAGCCGACCGCGAGCCTAGACAGCCACACTGCGAACCTTGTGATCGACATTATGAAAGAGCTTGGCCACGAAATGGGCACGACTTTTATCGTTGCCACCCACGACCCAAGAATGGCGCAGCGTTGCGATCGAGTGATTGAACTTATCGACGGTCAATTGGCTCCACAAGCTGCAACCACGGAGGCGATCTCATGGGCAAGTTAACACAAAGAATGAGCACGTTTTTACTTCCAACCTCGGTACGTTTAGCGTGGTTGAATTTATTGAGAAACGGTCGACGCAGTCTACTTTCAGTGTTGATCATCGCGATTGCGGTATTTGCACTGACCAGTGCTGGTGGTTATGGGCTTTACACCTATGAGTCACTGAGAGAATCGACTGCGCGTGATACTGGCCACCTTACTTTGAGCACGCTAGGTTATTTTGAACAAGATGAAGACATGCCGCTGAGCAATGGTCTGGATAACGTGCAAGCGCTAACCCAGAGCATTATTGGCGATAGTGATGTGCGTGGTGTGCAGCCGCGAGTCTATTTCAGTGGCTTGGTTTCTAATGGCAGTAAGTCGACCATTTTTATGGGAACGGGCGTCAATGAGCGCGAGTTCGACATGAAAGGTCCTTTCCTTGATGTACGCAGCGGGCAAACCCTGTCGGATGTGAAATCCCCAAGATACGACAGTCAAGAACCACAAGTGATGCTGGGTACTGACTTGGCTCGTAACCTTAAAGTTGCGGTAGGGGATTGGGTGACTCTGCTCGCGACCACAAGTGACGGCGCATTGAATGCCTTTGATTTTAAGGTGCAGGGCATTTACTCAACAGGCGTACCTGAGTTGGATAAGCGTCAGTTGTACGTGCACATCACAACCGCACAAGAGCTTTTGGCCTCAGATAAAGTCAGCACCTTGTCGGTGTTCCTATTTGAAACAAGCAAAACCTCGACCGTTCAACAGCGCATCCAAACTGCTTTAGAGCGAAATAGCGCTAGCCAAAACGATCAAGGCTCAGAGATCGAGATTACCCCATGGCAAGATCGCGCGTTTTTCTACACCAAGGTTAAAGATCTTTACGACCGGATCTTCGGCATCATGGGCGCAGTGATGGCGTTGGTGGTGTTTGTGTCGTTGTTTAACACCATGACTATGTCGGTGACGGAACGTACTCGAGAGATCGGCACCTTGTCAGCACTTGGCAGTTACCCCTTTGAAATCGTCGCAGGCTTCTTAAAAGAGGCGGGTTTGCTGGCACTGATTGGTAGCGTTATTGGAGCACTAGTGAGTGGCTTGGTGTCGTTGCTACTGTTGGTGGTTGATATACAAATGCCGCCACCTCCCGGCAGAACCGAAGGTTACCCGCTCAACATTTACTTCTCATTGGAATTGGTTGGTTACGCCACCTTAGGTGTGCTGACAATATGTTTAATCGCTGCTTATTTCTCTGCTCGTAAAGGCGTGAACAAGCCAATCACGGAGGCGCTGGTTTATGTGTAAATTAACTCGCTCAATTAAAACGTTGGGCTCTGTTTTGGCCTTGGCCTCGGTTCTAACACTAGCTGTAACATCGACGCCAAGCTGGGCAGTCGATTCACAACAAGTCACTGAGATGATTGCCAAGGCGGATAGCTACCGCTTGAACAGTGCACAAGCCTCTAAGGTGGTTTCTTTGGTGGCGCTATACCAAGACGAACAACTGGATAAAACCCGTGAATACAATGTCTACACAAGGCCAAATCGAGAGTCATTGGTCGTCTTTAAATCAGCTGTTGAAGCCGGTCAAAAGATGCTGATGATTGAAGATAACTATTGGTTACTGATGCCGAAATCTCGTCGACCAATTCGTATCACACCGATGCAAAAGCTATTGGGTGAAGCCTCGGTGGGCGATATCTCGACACTCACTTGGAGTGAAGATTACCAAGGTGAGTGGGTTGCTGAGCAACGAGTTGAGATGCCAAGTGGTGAACAGCTCGATACCCATCATCTAAAGCTAGTGGCGAAAACCAAGGGTGCCAGCTATCAATCGATTGACCTGTGGTTAACGGCAGACCGAGCGTTTCCAGTTAAAGCGGATTTGTACCTGCGTTCAGGAAAGTTAGCGAAGCAAGCGTGGTTTGCTGAAGGTGTGCGAGATGGCTTGCCAAGTGTGGTATCGATGACCTTGCTCGATAAGATTCAGCCGAGTAAGAAAACCGTGATTGAGTATCGTGAAGTAATAGAACAAAGCTTGGAAGACAAATACTACAACCCTGCTTATTTGTCGCGTAACAGTGTATCTGGATTGTAGGTGATCGTATGAGAGCGCCCAATCGCCGATTCCACATAAAGTCTTCAATCACTACTTTGCTTGCTTTGTCTTGTGTAAGTAACACGATTCAAGCAGACGATCTGAGCTTGGCGTGGGACTGGCAACTGAGCGCTGAGTCGGTTGAATCGAGAGAGTCGCCATTCAGCCCTTTACCATCTGATAATCGTCAGTCATTCAATGGCTTGCTGGATCTTGAGGTTGGATATGGCAATTGGCTTGGTCTGTTCGCAGTGAAAGCCAGCGATATTCTAAGCAATAACCCTCAAGAACAAGATGCGAGCTTTGAGTCTGAATTCATTGTGCGTGAGTTGTTTTGGCAAGGTGGTGTTGAGTTGTCGAATTCAGTAATCGGTGACCACTACCTTGATGTCACGCTTGGTAAGGTTCGTTTGGATTGGGGTGTGGGTTATGGCTATCGACCGTTAGACATCATCAAGCCGTATCGACAAAACCCAGTAGGCATTGTCGCAGAAGAGGGCGCGGGTGTTGCGTCGGCGTCACTGTTCGATATGACGGGCGAATGGACACTGCTTTACAGCGATTCCTCGTGGACTTCCCAAGACGTGAATGAGTTCGAAAAGCAGAATCAGCAACAAGGGCTTGGGATACGTCGTTATAACTTAGTGGGCGATCACGAATATCAATGGGTCGCCTATTATGACGATGTGCGCCACGGCTTGTTTGGAGCGAGCTTGGTGTCGGTGTTGAACCTCGCTTGGGAGTTTCATGGTTCGATGGTTTATCAGCGACAAAGCCTTGGCTACAGCCAGTCTGATTCCATACTTAAACCTGTTTACTTAGAAGAACAGGGCGAGGCCTATCAAGCGTTAGCCGGACTAACATGGGCCAATGACTCGGGGCACAATGTGGTTCTGGAATATTGGTTTGATAGCCGAGCGTGGAGTGATTCTGAGTGGCAAAGCGCAATAGAAAGTGCCGAGTCTTTGTCGGTTAATCCAATGACAGCATCGTTGGCAGGCTCTTACGCGCAAGGTTATCAGCACGCTAATTTGGTTCAACACAACATCATGTTTCACTGGTCTTTGGATTCGACACATGGCTGGTTTGAAGATATCACCCCGACATTCGACGTCATGTTGTCTCCTCAAGACGGCGGCTTTATTGCTACCCAGTGGCTCAACTATCAGGCTTTAGATAATGGCGACTCATCGTTGGATTTGGAACTTGCTGCACGCTTTCTAGGCGGTAAAAGTGATTCTGCTTACGCCAACTTACCCGATAGTCATATGATTCTCTTAAATATCAAAGGACGGTTTTAATGAGTACTTCTTCTAAAAGTGAATTTTCGTGGCCAAAGAGTTTCACTCTGACCACCATTTTCTGCGCTTTGATTGCTGTGACCACGCAAACCATATGGGGAGGCGATTTCATCCTCAACCTCGCGATCAGCTTTGGTTTTGGTTTGAGTGCGGTCGGCTCTTCTTTCATTTTGGTTAAGTTGTTCAAAACCGAATCTCGTGTGTTTGAAGTGGGTATCTCGATGTTGGTGGCGATGACGGTTGGTACGTTAAACGCACATTATTGGTTAAATGGTTTCTTTGGTGACAATTTCTCTGGGCTGAAATCGGTGATGTTGTTGGGTGTCATTTTCTGCTCGGTTTGTTACTACTATTTTTATACGAGAGGCGAACAACTCCGAGCCGAAAATGAGTTGGAGATTGCTAAACGCCGTCAAGCTGACCAAGAGAAAGTCGTGGTGATGAGTCAGCTAAAGCAACTTCAAAGCCAAATTGAACCTCATTTTTTGTTCAACACTCTCGCCACCATAAGCGTGCTAATTGATACTGATGGCGCTAAAGCCAAGCTGATGTTAGAAAAGCTGACGGATTTACTGCGCGTGACATTAAAAAATAGTCGTGCCGATCAATCTACGGTTTCTCAAGAAGTCGATTTGATTGATGCTTACCTTAATATTCAGAAAATTCGATTGGCAGAACGATTGGAGTTTTCGATTGAAGCGCATGGCATCAGCGACTTGCAGGTGATTCCGCCATTCTTGATTCAACCTTTGGTCGAGAATGCATTAACCCATGGGATTGAGCCAAAAGCTGCGGGTGGTAAAGTGAAGATCTGCATTATTCAACAAGCGCAGCAGCTAAAAATCGAAGTTGCAGACAATGGCGCTGGGCTGAACTCCACTTCTAGTAGTGCGGGCCATGGTGTGGGGCTTAGCAATATTCGTCAGCGAATAGAAACTCTTTACGGTGAGAAAGCTAGCTTGATGATCACTGAGCAAGCTGAGGGTGGGGTGGTATCGACAATCTTATTACCGCTTATCAGCGAAACTAGATCTGAGAACGATGAGCCGAACCTCTATGATCAGTGATTACAAACAGACGATTTACAGTGTGAATTTAAAGGAATAATAATGACTAACCCAGCAGTAAAGCCGAACGTAACGGCAATTATCGCAGACGATGAAGCACTGTTAAGGCACCATTTAGACAAGAGCCTTGCTGAGGTTTGGCCTGAGCTAGAGATCGTCAGTAAGGCAACCAATGGTTTAGAGGCGATGCAGAGTATTCAACAGCTTAAGCCCGATGTGGCTTTTCTCGATATTCGCATGCCAGAGCTCGATGGAATCTCGCTGGCGAAACAATTGAACAAGTTAGACTCTCCGCCATTGGTGGTATTCATCACCGCTTATGACGAATATGCAGTCAAAGCCTTTGAGCACAATGCGATGGATTACCTACTGAAGCCAATCAACGAAGAGCGTCTACTCGCTACCTGTCAGAAGGTTCAAGCGCGCTTGTCGAGCAATCAAACACAATCAGGTAGCACGCCTGAGCAGCCTGATATTGCTGCGTTAATGAGTCAGCTTCAGCAATTATCTCAATCAACATCACAGCAAGCTCAACCTCCTTATCAATCGCAGCCCCTTTATCAACAGAAGAAGAAACATCTCACATGGCTTAAAGCCAGTGTTGGGGAAGACATTCACCTGATTGCCGTCGATGATGTGGCGTATTTCAAAGCAGAAGATAAGTACGTCTCGATATTCAAAAAAGGCCAAGACGGTTCGTTAGAGGAGTATATTCTTCGCGTGTCGCTAAAAGAGTTGATCGCTCAACTCAATCCTGATGAGTTTTGGCAGATCCATCGTTCAGTGGTGGTTAAAGTGTCGGCCATTGATAAGGTGAAGAAAGGGCTCTCCGGCCAAATGTCGGCGTATGTTTCTGGAGAGAAATTACCCATTAGCCGCGCTTCGCAAGGGCTCTTTAAAGGTATGTAGAGAACGAGCTTAAGGGGATGTAGCCATTGATTTTAAAAGTATGTGGAGTAAGCGAGTTTAAATGGATGTTTTAGGCTCTTATCAAAACGCTGCTTTAAACGAGTACAGTGGGTCTTACACAACGTATAGCAATTTATAAAATAAAGATCCAGATCACAAAGATACTCATCCGGTTCAATATTAAATAATAATCGTTAACTCAATCTGTATATTGTCGATGAATGACATTAAGAGGTTGTTATGAAAACATATTATTTAGCGGCGGCAGTATGCTTCACCTTAGTTGGCTGTAGCTCAACATCAAAAACTACCGAAACTCCAATCCAGCCGGATCCGGCATGGACATCAGGCCAGCTAGAAAATGGCCTTACCTACCATGTTTATCCAGATCATGAAGAATCCGCATCTGTTCGTTTAGTTGTGCATGCGGGCTCAATTCAAGAGACTGTTCAGCAAGAAGGCTACGCGCACTTCTTGGAACACATGGCATTCAATGGCAGTAAGAATTTCTCTCAAAATGATGTGATTCGTTTATTCGAAGATGCAGGCGCTAGCTTTGGTGCAGATATTAATGCCTACACCTCTTATGAAGAGACGGTCTACCAGTTAGATTTGCCAGATAACATCCAATTGCAGTCTGCTTTGACGTGGATGCGTGACATTGGTGATGGCCTGGATCTATCAAGTTCAGAAGTAGAAAAAGAAAAAGGCGTTGTTCTTGGTGAGTTCCGTATGGCTCGCCTCGATGATAAGTCATTCGGAGAGATATTTTATGATCACTTCATTGAAGGCGGCCCGTACGAATCGCAAGATGCACTAGGGACTAAACCGTCGATTGTGAATGCCACTCCTCAAGGCATCACCAACTTTTATCAGACTTGGTATCAACCTCAAATAGTTGAGCTGGTCGTTTCAGGTGATGTGGACATCAAAACCGTGATTCCACTCATTGAAGAAAAGTTTTCTAGCTGGGAGCGTGGCGACACGCCGAGACCAGAGAAACAGAAAGTGACGTCATTCAATGAAGATGATTATGTTGAGTACGCAGGAAGAGAAGCGCCAAGCATCACTCTGACGTTTAACCGAGGTTTAAATAGAGTTGAAAATCATGCTCAGCAGAACCAACGCAGGTTAGATGAAACCTCTCAACAATTGATTCGACAGCGATTAGAAGCGGTGTTCAATGATGCCGCGCTGCCGACTCAATGGATAGCGTCTGATAGCTATCGAATGGGTTCTCTGTACTATTCGTCAATAAGTGTTGGGTTTCCGACTGGAGGCCGCGAAGTTATCCAAAAAGATCTGCTTTCTACATTGGCATCACTGCGTGATTTTGGTGTTTCGGAAACGGATATTGCTGGCGAACTGCACTACTACCAAGACTTGCTGGATAACATTGAGCATGACTGGGATAAAATGGACAGCGTTGAACACGCGAACTACAAAGTGAGTGCGTTAGTCACTGATCGAATTGTCCAATCACAGAAAGACTATCAAGTCAGCTTGGAAGCCTTCATTGATAACTTGAGCCTTGAAGTGATTAACGACAACATCAAGAATCTACTTTCTGATGATTACTTTATTGTTATTGGGATGGATGATTCCGAAGACAGAACAGCGGTCATCAACTCTCTAGATAGTTTAAAAGCCGCGTATAGCGAGGCGGGAGTTCCGCCGCTTGCGATTGGAACAGCCAGTGCCTTTGCTATACCTAGCTCGCAAGGCGAGGTTGTACTTGCTGAACAAATGTCCGTAGACCCATACATCCAAAAGTGGACGTTAAGTAATGGTATCGATATGTGGTACCTGCGTGATTATGTGGCAGGTGATGATATCGGTGTAATGTACATGAGCCTCGGCGGAAAAGCCGCTTTGGATCCGAGCTTGTACCCAGCGGTTGAGGTTGCGTTACCTACCTTCGCTCGAAGCGGTGCCGGTGAGTTTACGGGCTCTGAGCTTTTAGCGTACTTTGATCGTGAAAATATTCGCGCCGATTCCTTCATTGGTAATACTCGTCATGGTATTGAATTTAATATTAACAAAGATGGGCTTGAAGACACGTTTGCTGCGCTTTATACCTTCATCACTGCGCCTAAAATTGTTCCCGAGCAGTTAGAGGCGGTGAAGCAGGAGTTTGTACAAGGTCAAGAATCTTTCTTGAGCAGCCCTGTTGGTCAGTTTGAACGCGCAAGAAACCAGAACATCTATGGTCAGGACAGTGGCCACCTCTTTGTTGATAAAGAACGTGTTGAAGCGGTTTCTGTGGAAGACATCGCTAATCTTCACCAGCAGCTGTTTGGTCAAATGAGACATAACCAATTGGTGATCGTGGGTGATATCGACCCAAGTGAATTAAAGCCTTTGGTTGAGCAATACTTGGCTTCGATTCCATTAGAAAAAGCCGAGGTTCCTGACTTTAAGGTGGCTTACAAGCAGCCATCTGAATCACGCATTGATTTAGCCATCAACAATGTGAATAGCGCAGAGTACGTCTTACGAGTCATCTCTGAACCTGCAACCGAAACCGACCAAGGCGTAACGGCAAAAGATATCTTCACGGAAAGCTTGCTAGAACGACTGCTGGCGACTCGCTTAGATGCTTATATTCGTGAAGAGTTGAGTTTAGATTACTCACCTTATGCATATTCGGCGTCTGCAGATAGAGAGCTGAGTCATGAGTGGGTTATTGGTGCGATGATAGCGCCTGAGAACGTTGATAAAGTGGAAGTGGCGATCGATAAGGTGATTGCAGACCTTCTACAAGGTGTCTCTGAAGAGGAAATGCGAGCGGTAGTGAAACAGTTTGAAGCTGACTTCACGCCTCTCGAGATGAGCTCTATCGACCAAGCGTGGTATCTGTCTCGTTATTTACTTCATGGCTACGACATCGAAGCGTTGTCTCAAGTAGAACGAGTGGCGAGATCGGTCTCTGTAGAAGAGATGAATGCGCTAGTGCAAAGTATCTTTGGTGAAAATAGCCGTAAGGTTAAGAACATCATGCGTCCTAAAGCCTAAAGCCTAAAGCCTAAAGCCTAAAGCCAACAGAAAGAGACAACTGAAAGCCAAGCGCACACTGCTTGGCTTTTTTGTTTTTTTACATTATTCATAACGTCAATGTATTACGTGTTGTTGGCCGTATTTAAAGGCATGTAATTCTAAATGCGAGGGTGCTTAATCGGTTGCTTCGTATCATTTTCTAAAAAAATGTTTTAAATCAAGACAGCATTTCATTTGTATTGTAGATTGGCGATCTACGAGAATGTTGTTTGGATATTAGATTGCTTAAATTAGGTACCCGATTAGTCTTAATGTTGTTTTTACTGAGCTTTGGCTTAGTGAATTCTAACGGCTATTCGTTCCCTTCTAAGCCATTCCAAATCCAATCCGCTCAAGAGCAGCCTTCGCAGAATAATCTTTGTAAACAAGCTGTTGCGGATAACCCGTCGAGCTACATGGAATGCGACCAGGTTC
Source organism: Vibrio splendidus (assembly GCF_003345295.1). Taxonomy (NCBI): domain Bacteria; kingdom Pseudomonadati; phylum Pseudomonadota; class Gammaproteobacteria; order Vibrionales; family Vibrionaceae; genus Vibrio; species Vibrio splendidus. Next base: position 121,801 of record NZ_CP031056.1, on the reverse strand, counting down.
AGTTTGACACTGTGTCTTTAGGTGATAGTTCCAATTATCACGACACTGAATCGAGTCTCCAAGCGGTAACCTTTAGACGTATGCTCAGCAACGAGCAAGAAAGCGTGGCCGACCTTGAGCCTGCTTATCATCTACTGATCGATTTCTCTCCCCCATCACTACTGGCTTCTCTGCTCTTCAACACGCCGATGTTGGATACTAAGCAGCATTGGACCAGCATTGTGAGTTCTCCGTCCTCCCGGCTTTCGGGGTGGAAAGAGGGCAACATCCAATACTCGCATTTCCGAGAACTTCTTAGCTAATCGTTTGACCCTAAATTGGTCGTATTGATGGTCGCCTCGCGCCCGTTGAACTCGCCAATTAACCAAGACAAACATAGCGACATCAGCTTTAGCATCACTACCGTCCAATCAGCTTGTTCTGGTTTCAGCTATCGATCGTGTTCGCAAAACATTAGTTATACCAATCGCAGTAAATAACTGGTCACCCTCGCTGGTTAAAATGCTCGATCACTGCTTTTTCCTGGCGCTATTTTTGAGCACGTGTTTACGGTGATTGGTAAAAAGAAGAGATCTTGACTGTGAAAAAACGCATTCCAAGAAAACAAATCAACCACTACTCAAAGTGGAAATACGTGGTGCTTATCGCCACTATCATCGTTATGGTTCTGAGTGCTTTACCTTCTTGGTATGGCGAGAACGCCTCGGTTCAAATTAGCAACCGTTCTGAACAGACGATCGACGCCACTCAAATTACTCAATATCTCGCGAGCGAAGGCATCCAAGCGACATCAGCCTTTCAAAAAGACAAACGCTTAGTTGTGATTTTAGAAGATGCAGAGCAGCAAGCGAAAGCTAAAGAAGTACTTAATGAGCGCCTACTAGACAGCGCAACCGTTGCTCTAGCGATGGAGCCAGCTGCACCTAAATGGCTAACTGATATGGGTTTTGCGCCGATTCAACTAGGTCTTGATTTACGCGGTGGCGTGCAGTTCTTGCTAGAAGTGGATATGGCACCGGTTTATCACGCGCAAGCTCAAGCGGTGGTCGACGAGATCACAAGCGAAGTGCGTTATGCCCGTGGTGAAGTGGTGAATAACCAAGTTAAGTTTAATTTCCGCACTGATGCTGATTTTGAACAAGCGCAAAAGCTGATTCGTGAAGAGTTCCCACAATGGCAACGTGATCGTTCAGATAAATCGCTAACGTTAACCCAATCTGAAGAAGAGCAAAGAACGCTACGTAACCTAACGGTTCAACAAAACCTGCAAATCATGCGCAGCCGTATTGAAGAGCTAGGCATCACAGAAGCATCAATTCAACGCCAAGGTGAAAGCCGTATTCGTATTGAACTGCCGGGCGTACAAGACCCTGCAGCAGCGAAAGATGTGATTGGTGCAACCGCATCACTTGCTTTCTATTCTGTGTACGACAACCCAACGCGCAGCACTCAAACGCTGAAGGACACAGACGGCAACCGCGTGGTAGTCGACCGCAAGGCTGTGTTGAGTGGCGAACATATTATCGATGCTCGTAGTGGCATTGGTGAGATGGGCAGCGCAGAAGTCAACATCACACTGGATTCTTCTGGCGGCAAGAAAATGTCTGAGTTTTCTCGCCATAACATCGGTAAGCCAATGGCGACTGTTTACAGTGAATACAGCCGCGACAGAGCCGGTAACAGCGAGAAAACCAGTGAAGTGATCAGCGTTGCGAACATCCAATCTCAGTTGGGTAGCCGTTTCCGTATTACAGGTGCTGGCACGCTAGGTGAAGCACAAGAGTTGGCTCTACTCCTTCGTGCGGGTTCATTAACCGCGCCCGTTACCATCATTGAAGAACGTACTATTGGCCCATCTCTGGGTGCAGAAAACGTAACCAACGGCTTTGCTGCTCTGGCGCTTGGCCTTGGTCTTACTCTGACGTTTATGGCGCTATGGTATCGCCGCTTAGGTTGGGTCGCGAACTGTGCATTGGTGGTGAACATGACCACATTGTTTGGCTTGATTGCCTTGCTACCAGGTGCGGTATTAACCCTGCCGGGCATTGCGGGCTTGGTACTGACCGTTGGTATGGCGGTGGATACCAACGTGCTCATCTTCGAGCGTATTCGAGACAAGATGAAAGAAGGACGCAGCTTTGCGAGTTCTATCGATCGTGGCTTTGACAGTGCGTTCTCTTCTATTTTCGATGCCAACGTCACCACCATGATTGTTGCTGTAGCCCTATACACCATTGGTAATGGACCGATTCAGGGCTTCGCTCTGACACTGGGCTTAGGTCTTCTAACCAGTATGTTTACGGGCATTTTTGCTTCACGAGCGATCATCAATTTGGTTTGGGGGCGTGACCAACGCCACGATGTAAGGATTTAAGCATGAGTACTTCAAAAATGACTATTTCAGACCGCTATTTTTCAAATAGCAATATGACTCGCCTTCGTAAGGTGATGTCTGTGATTTCTATTGTGCTGTTCATGAGCTCTGTGATGCTGGTGGCAGTGAAAGGTTTTAACTGGGGGTTGGACTTTACAGGCGGTGTAGTTGCCGAGGTGCAACTCTCTGAACAAGTGACAAAAGACGCGTTAAAAACAAAACTCGATACCGCTTTCCAACAAGACGTTCAAGTGGTTGGTATGGCAGAGCAGGATCGTTGGACGATTCGTTACAGCCAACTGACAGATACTCCACAGCCAAACTTAGTGGATGCTTTGACAACGGTTAGCGACCAAGTAAAAGTACTCAACAGCAGCGTGGTTGGCCCTCAAGTAGGCCAAGACATGGTTGACCAAGGTGGCTTGGCGGTATTGGTGTGTTTCCTAATGATAATGCTGTACCTGAGTGTACGATTTGAGTGGCGTTTGGCTCTGGGTGCGCTTGCCGCGATCATCTATGACGTGACGCTTATCTTGGGTCTGTTCGCTTTTACTCAGTTTGAGTTCAACCTGACCGTATTGGCGGCCGTGCTAGCGATTCTCGGTTACTCATTGAATGACTCGATCATCATCGCCGACCGTGTACGCGAAATGCTGCGCGGCAATCCAAACGGTGATACTGATAACCTGCTTAACGAATCGGTTAAAGCGACCTTCTCACGCACCATGGTGACTTCAGGTACAACGCTAATCACCGTATCAGCGCTTTGGCTACTGGGTGGCGCTGCGCTGCAAGGTTTCGCTATTGCACTCGTTGTCGGCATTGTCAGCGGTACGTGGTCTTCAGTGTCTGTCGGCATCACACTGCCTAAGCTACTTGGTCTACAACCTTGCCACTACCAAGTGAAAGCGCCAGTAGAAGTTGAGGGAGAGTACCCTTAGGTTGTCTATGCTCTAGCAGTACAAGTTAGCAAGTAACGTCAGTAAAGCCCTTCGTTTGTAATAAAACGAAGGGCTTTATTTTTTATAAGAGTCAGACAGTTAGCGAAAGGAGAAGCTATTTCAAAAAACGATGGATTGAATAGGCAACTGCGTGTGATATGAAGTATGTTTAGATGACGTTAGTAGAAATGAGGCAAGGGAATGGAATATCGACATCAATGTCATGTAGGCGACCATGGTGATGCACTGAAGCATCCAGTATTGAGTGCACTTGTTCAGTCATTAATGCAGCAGCATTCACGTCTCAATGTTATCGACACGCACTCAGGTACAGGGTGTTATGACCTCACCACCGCACCAAGTAATCATGCAGGTGAGTTTGCTGAAGGGGTCGGGTACTTGTGGCGCAATAAGGCTTATCTTCCTCCGGCATTCGCTTCTTTTATGTCGGTACTGGAATACTACAATCCGAATCAACTTATCTCTTTGTACCCCGGCTCTGCGGCCATCACTTACCAACAAGGTCGCAGCCAAGATAGCTTCTATTTTTCAGACATTCAGCAAGATGAAGCTGATTTACTGCAAACCAATATCGAGAGGTTACAGTGTAACTTAGATATTTCAAGCAAGCTTACGATTAGCGCAGGTGATGGGCTTAAAGCGTTACCTGATGACGTAGCTAAACATGACAATCATCATCTGATTGTTATCGACCCACCCTATGAAACCGATTCAGAATATCTCGCGGTGATTGATGCCTTAGTTAAGGCATATCAGCAGTCGGAGAAAGTATCTGCACTAATTTGGTACCCGCTCTACACGGATGACAAGAGCTCACTGATTTTGAACCACTGTGTGACCGCAGTGAAAGATGGTTTGCTGCCAAGTCCGATTAAGTCGGAGCTTCGCCTTCGAGATCCTAAGGGTGATGATCGCCTGATCGGTAGTGGTTTACTGTTGTTCAATCCACCACAAGGCATTGCCGGACAGGTTGCTGATACGCTTGATTATTTACACAGCCAACTCGCGACAAATGGTGAAGGGTATTGGCAAATGAGAAGTCTATAAATCTGATTTCTATGGATTTTATGATGATTTTCTAGACGCCGTTCACTAAATCACTGTTATTTATGTGGTTTAAATTGACCAAACGCTAACTTTTATCGATTGATTAATTGCAGTGAATCATTTAAAAATAGAATATCAATGCGCACAAGTGCATAATGGCTCATAAGTTAAATAATTAATCTTAAGATTAAACTAGATTGTGGTTTACCCCCTAAACTGCATAAGGCTCGCACTAGTCATGCGAGCCTTTCTTTTGCCTGTCGGAAATGTTTCTAGCAGTTAGTATCTACCAGTTTTTCCCAATTCATTACAACGCTGGGTAATCGATGTAGCCTTTTTCGTTACCGCCGAATAGCGTTGCGCCGTCAAGATCGGATAGTTCGTTGCCGTTTTGTAGGCGTGAAACTAGATCTGGGTTCGCAACAAATGGGCGACCAAATGCGACGAGATCGGCGTAGCCTTTACTCAATACTTCTTCGGCACGTTCTGGTGTGTAACTACCAGCGACAATGATGGTGTTGGAGAACAATTCTCTTAGTTCTACGCGGAAGCTTTCAGGAATAACCGGCGCGTCATCCCAGTCGGCTTCTGATAGATGCAGATAAGCGATGTCACGCGCTTGCAGTTCCTTTGATGCTTCTAAAATCGTTGGCACGATGTCTGGGCAGTTCATGTCTTTGAAGGTGATGAAGGGAGCTAAACGCACACCAACTTTATCGGCGCCAATCGCTTCAATCACAGCATCGACCACTTCGATTAGGAAGCGAAGTCGGTTCTCGCGGCTGCCACCATAGTTGTCGGTACGTTGGTTTGAATTGGTGCGTAGAAATTGATCGATGAGGTAGCCATTACCACCGTGGATTTCCACTCCGTTGAACCCTGCCTCGACCGCTTTTTTCGCCGAGTGAGCAAAATCTTGAACAACGCGATCGATGTCTGCTTGGGTCATCTCTCTTGGTTGGATGCAATCCACCATGTTGCCGTTACCATTTTCATCAGAGATCCAAACCTGCGTTTCTACAGGTGCGAGTGCAGAAGGTGCAATCGGCAACTCGCCTTTTTGAAAGGTAGGGTGTGATACTCGGCCTACATGCCATAGTTGGCAGAATATCGCTGCACCTTGCTCTTTTGCTGCTGTTGTTACTGATTTCCAACCTTCGATTTGCGCATCGGTATAGACGCCGGGTGTGAATGAGTAACCTTGGGAGTCATCTGAAATTTGTGTGGCTTCAGTGATGATGAGCCCTGCACTTGCTCGTTGTTGGTAATAAGTCGCCATCATGTCGTTTGGCACGTTTCCAGGTTGGCTAGTACGAGCGCGTGTCATAGGTGCCATAACCACACGGTTTTGCAGCTCTAGGCCTTTCAGTTCTGATGTTTCGAATAACTTGTTCATGATCTCTACCTTTATGAATTTTTAGTGCTGTGCCAATTCCAGTTTGATAATGAATTGGCACTTTGACGTTACGGAGTTCTTAAATTATTTAGCTTCTGTTGGTGCAAATATTGAGTTGCTTTGTGGCTTCTCGTTTCGGTTAGCTTTAGCGATTAAGAACAAGCCGACGATAGGAACCACAACGGCTGCGAACGGAATCATTCCTGCGCCTAGTTGGCTGTCGAGTACCATGCCGCCTAGGAAACCACCGAAAGCATTGGCTAAGTTAAACGCTGAGATATTCGCAGTTGCTGCTAGCTCTTGTCCTTCGCCACCGTGGTTCATTACTCGAAGTTGCATTGCTGGAACGTTGGCAAATGAAGCGATACCAAAAATGAATGCGGCTGCAACGAAGAGGATTTTGTTGTCTACCACAAGGCCAACCACCACCAATGACACGATCATTGCTACAGCCCAAAACATTGAAGCTTTGCCTAGGTTTTTGTCAGAAGATCGTCCGCCTAAGGTGTTACCGATGATTAAGCCAACTCCAACAACCACTAAAATCCAAGTTACTGATTCTTGACTGTAGCCAGTGATGTGCATGGCGATTGGCGCAAGGTAGCCGTAAAGCGTCATGAAGCCAGACCAAGCAAAAGCGGTGATTGCTAAGCTGAGAATGAGCATTGGGTTTTTGAATGCCATGAGCTGAGTTTTGATGTCTTTCGCTTCACTGTGACCTGTGGATTTGATTGACGTTAGGATAGAGATCATTGCAACTGTGCCAAGTGCTGCCACGGTAAAGAAAGTGGTGTGCCAGCCGAATTGCAAGCTCACCCAAGTACCTGCGGGAACGCCAAGAACGTTAGCGAGCGTTAAGCCTGCGAACATTTGGCCAACGGCACGACCTGCCATTTTCTCAGACACTAAATTGGTCGCGACAACTGCCCCTATGCCATAGAAAGGACCTTGCACTAAGCCTGCGATAACGCGGCTTGCAAGTAGAAGTGGGTAGCTAGGAGCAAGGGCTGATAAGACATTGCCAATAATGAACAGAGCCATTAAACCGATTAGCACTATCTTCTTATTAAAGCGTGCGAGGTAGATGGTTAAGATTGGCCCTCCGACAACGATAGCAAGCGCGTAAGCACTGATTAGGTAGCCTGCTTGACCTTCAGTGATCGAAAGTGATGTGGCGATTTGTGGGAGAATACCTGCAATAACAAACTCAGCTGTACCTATGGCAAAAGCCGCGAGTGTCAGTATCCAAACCTGAAACGGCATCTTTTCTTGTTTCATGACTTGTTGTTTCATGTTGAGTGACCTGTGTTGATATGGTTGTTAAGGGCGCTTGAATTACGCGCCCTGCATTCAATTTTTCTGTGAGTTATATAGCCTGAAATTTTGAAAAAAATTCGGGAACTAGCCGAGCAGTGCACCGCCATCAATGTCGATGATCGAGCCCGTAACGTAAGGGTTATTAATCGAGAACAAGTAACCCATAGCTATCTCTGAAGGTTCACCAACCTTGCCTGCGGGTAGGTTGTTTTTGGCGTTGTCATACATGCTTGAACGAGTTGAGTCGTCCATGTTTTTGTAGGCTTCCGTCATGGTAAGGCCGGGGCTGACGGCGTTTACTCGAATCGGTGATAGTTCTTTCGCTAACACTTTAGTGACGCTTTCTAGCGCTGCATTTATCGCAGTTTTTACGTAAGTGCCAGCAACAACTTTGCGTGACAGCATGCCGGTCGTGAGTGTGATAGAGCCGTTTGATGTCATGTAACGTGCAGCATGCTTAGCAACGTTTAGGCTTCCCCAGAATTTGGTATCAAAGGCTGTTTTCGCGTCTTCGATGGCAACGTCGGTGACTTTTCCGCCTGGAGCGTATGAGCCTGCCGTTACTACCAAATGATCAAAGGCACCAATTGATTCAAAGTAATCACAAATCGATTTTTCATTGCTGATATCGAGGCCTGTATGTCGGCTAGCAATGTGTACCGTGTGCTCTTCATTTCTCAATTGCATAGCCAAAGCTTTGCCGATACCTGATGTGCCACCAATGATGACGAATGTGTGTTTTTCTTGGTTTTTAAGTTCGTTGGTCATGTTCTGAATTCCTGCGTTGTTCTGCTGATGGTTGTTATTATATTTATTCGATTAATTTTGATAATTAGCTAAAATATAAAATCATTATTCGGTTAGGCTGAATAATGAGATTGAGTAACGGGGAATAGGCAATAAGTGAATAAGCGAAAGGGCGAGAAATGGACAAATTTTCAGATATGGCAATGTTTGTGGGTATCGTGAAGCATCACGGGCTAGCAGCGGCAGGGCGTGAATTGGGCTTGTCTCCTGCGACAATGACAGCAAGGCTGCAGGCGCTTGAAGAGCGATATGGTGTGAAGCTGTTGAACCGTAGCACTCGCCATGTGTCGTTGACCGATTCAGGGGAGCTGTATTACAAGGCGTGTCTTGAGATATTAGATAACGTTAGCGAAGCTGAAAACCTGATTCAAAATGGCGTAAAAGAAGTCAAAGGTTCACTAAAAATCGCCGCGCCAAAAGACATCGGTAAGCAGTACATATTGCCTATTTTGTCGGAGTTTTGTCAGCAATACCCCGACGTTATTCCCTACCTTTATTTGAACGACAATCTGTCGAATATCGCTGAATCTGGCATGGATATCGTTATCCGCTACGGTGAGTTGGTCGACAGCAGTTTGATATCCAGACGCTTATCACCGAGCCGACGTGTGCTGTGCGCGTCCCCAGAATACCTCGCCAAACACGGGACGCCGATCAAGCCTCAAGATTTGGTTGATCATGCGTGTCTGGCGATGCTTCGCAGCAACGAAGAACTCAAAACTTGGCACTTCCAAGATCATGACATGAAGAAGGCTGTGACGGTGGTTCCTAAGCGATTTTCGGATGATGGCGAAGTGATCCGTTATTGGGCGCTACAAGGAGAGGGGATTGCACTGAAATCCATTCTGGATGTGCAAGATGACATCAATAACCAGCGCCTCGTGACGTTACTTAACGGCTACATGAAGAACTTCAATACCGCGATGTCGGTGTCCAGTGCCGATTTGAATGTGGTGTACATCAGCAAAAAGTATCAGCCGAAGCGTATCCGACTGTTTCTGGATTTTCTATTTGAAAATTTTGGCGGTTTGGTTGAGAAATCAGATCAGTCAGATAAAGAAGAATCGCTCACTCGCTAGCTAGCTTATGACGGATCTCTCGAACTCAATGCTAGGTTACGGACAAGGTAAATGGTTCTCGTTAAGATAGTTCGATTACAAGGACGTGATTGGAGAGAAAAATGAAAGTAGTCGGCAACACGGTTATCCAACCTTTTCACAAAGCCACCTGCCACTGTGGTGCAATCGAACTTGAACTCAGCCTACCTAACGGGATAGAAAAGCCACGTCGTTGTGATTGCTCTATCTGTCGTCGCAGGGGAGCGATTGTGGGCTCTGTTGCGCTAGATGGCATCAAGATCCTCAAAGGTGCGGAGCATCTTAAGCTTTATCAATTCAATACCAACACCGCGAAGCATTACTTCTGCTCAAACTGCGGTATCTATACCCATCACCAACGCCGCTCAAGCCCAAATGAATACGGTTTTAACATCGGTTGTTTGGAAGGAGTGAACCCTTTTGATATTGGTGATGTGGTGACCAACGATGGTGTGAATCATCCTGCTGATCGTTAAGTAATGAACATTAAAAAGGAATGGTTCTATGTCTGAATATGGTGCGCTCATTCGTTGGCAAAAAGCGGCAGATGAAGCCTTTAGCGACAATCAATACAGCCGCGGTCATACGTGGGAATTTGATGGTGGAATCACTGTGCCTGCTTCATCTTCTCCTCATGTTGTGCCGCTCCCATTCTCGGTGGAAGCGAATGTTGACCCAGAAGAAGCCTTTATTGCGGCACTTTCTAGCTGTCATATGCTGACTTTTCTAGGAATCGCTGCGAAGCAGAAGTATGTGATCGAGTCTTATGTGGATGATGCGATTGGTGTGCTTGAGGAAGATGAATCAGGCCGCTCATCGGTCACTAAGGTGACTCTGCGACCTGACATTGTGTTTCTAGGCACCAAACAACCAACCGCCAAACAACTCGAAAAACTGCATCACTTGGCGCACAAAAACTGCTTTATCGCGAACTCGGTAAAAACAGAGATAAAGGTCGAGATGCGAGATTGATTTAAATTAATCACAAGATTTCTTTAAAAGCTTCGTCTTTTTGATTTTGCCGTCGTCTTAAGGGTATTCATGCAATTTAGTTGATTGCAAAAAGACCGAACACACTATTTGAGGACATCTCCATGACAGCGTTTAACAGCACATCGAACTATGGTGAAAATGCGTTTATCAAAAGCAAACCGCAGATGCTACAGAACATTTATAACACCACAGATGTATTCCCCTATTGGGTTGCCGATATGGATTTTCAGGTGGCGGAACCCATAACTCAAGAGTTGAACCGTTTGGTTGATCGCGGTGTGTACTCTTATGAGTTTCATGAGCAGGCTGTATTTGAAGCGCTTTCTCAATGGTATTCAAAGCGTCATGGTTTAAACCTTTCTACAGACAAGTTTGTTCAGGTACCGGGTGTGCTTTCTGGTATCGCGCTGTTACTGCGCCAATTCACCAACGAAGGCGATGGTGTGCTTATCCATACGCCGGCGTATCACCAGTTTGCTAATTTGGTGAATAAAGCAGGACGTCAGGTCGTGAGAAGCCCATTGCTCAATGATGAACAGGGTTACCAGATTGATTTCGATGGTATGGAGCAACAGATCATCGAGCAAAAAGTGAAGACGATGATTTTCTGTAATCCGCATAACCCGACTGGGCGAGTGTGGACACCTCAAGAAATTGAACAAGTCATCGAAATCGCCAAGCGCCACGATGTGCTGATCATCAGCGACGAAGTTCATTCCGACATTATTTTTGAAGGTCATTCTTTTACGAGTTTAACCAGCTTTGACTACGACAAGGTTATTACCTTAATTGGTTCTCCGGCAAAAACCTTCGGTATGCACAGCATCTCAAACGGCTATGTGTTCACGAACAATGATGAACTATTTGAAGCGTTCAAAACCAACGTCGCGGCGATGTACCTTGACCATGGCAATGCCTTGACGACCTTTGCGACGGTTGCCGCCTTTGAAAAAGGCGAAGAGTGGCTAGACGGTATGTTGGTTTATCTGCAAGACACGGTTAAGTGGATCACTGAGTTTGCTGAGCAGCGAATTCCTCAATTGAAAGTCTTCCAGCCACAAGGGACTTATCAAGTGTGGTTTGATTTCTCAGAGCTCGGCTTTTCGGAAGAAGAGCTAAAAAACGTGGTGTTTGAGCAGGCTAAAATGGGATTAACGCCGGGCGGTTGGTTTGGTGCTGAAAGTCCTAACTTCATGCGAATGAATATCGCGACTTCACGTGACAATATTGAGCAATCATTTACTGCGTTGGCGGATGCAATTGAGGGGTTTGAGCGAGGAAGTCAGGAGAGTTCAAACTGCTGTGATAGCGGCGCTTCAAAAAGCTGCTGCTGATATCGAGCGTTAGGCTCTAAAGAACAAAAAACCGCGAGGCTGCTTAGTGCATCACTGGCGGTTTTTTTATGTCTGTGTAATCCTACGTACGGTTTTATTGAGTGACAGTTAGAAAGTACTGAGAGATAGGTAGCGATCTCTTGAATGGTAGGAATAGATTGGTTAGCAGAGAGTTATGTTTAGCGTCCCACTGAATAGTTTTGTACATCGTGTGAGTGATAAAAGCCAAGTGATGGCGCATGCTGCAGAATGTGGATGCCAGTTGAAGCGAGTTCGTCGTTCACGCAATTGGCTGTTGGTCGCTCAAGAGCATCAACTCGTTGAATTTAAAACGATGTTAACTCACGAAAAAGACGGTTGGATAGCAATCGCAATCGATAAAGTGCTGCCTAAACCTGTGGTGTGTTTGGCATCTCTGTTGGCCGCGACACCCTCAATGACCGTCGCTCAACTGGTGATGGAATCTGGATGTTCAATGGCAGAAGCAAGGCGTGCTATTGATGAACATGAAGGGCTGTAGGCGTATTCGAATCGTGTGAAAAGAGAATCGCGAGCAGCAAAAAGCCCGTAACGATATTACGCTGGAAAGCGTTATATCGTTACGGGCTTTATCATCTGTGCTTGTGCTGCTTAAGCTAAGCCATGTGGCTTATAAAGCGTTTACACGATTAAGAGTTAGCTACTTTTACACGAATCGTGTTTTTGCCAAGCTTTGACAAGTTCAGCTTGTTTAGTGCCGCTTTAGCTTCTTCGTGCTCTGGCATTTCAACAAAAGCAAAGCCTTTAGATTCGCCAGTTTCTTGGTCTAAAACTAGGCTGCACTCTTTTACTGAGCCGAACTCAGAAAATAGAACACGGATGTCTTGCTCTGCAGTAGAGCGCGATAGGTTACGAACTAGAAGTTTCATAATAAACCTTGAATATGAATTTACGCCGAGCATTGTCGCACACTTTCGTGCTCACCCTCACAAATAATTAGCGGAATAGCTCGGTTTACCTGTTCGCTGCTCTCATTAGCCGTTAACCGCGGTTTATCGTGATATCTGACACATATCCATGCTCGGTGCTGGTTAACGCCTGCTGCAGCATTTGAGCGGTTTCTTGTGCGGTCATAAAGCTTGAGGTATCCATCGCTTTGCCGCTGGTTCTCCAGAACTCGGTTGCCATCCCGCCGGGGTAAACCGCAACGATTTTCATTGGGTGACCTTTTAACTCCAACCTGACCGATTCAATAAAGCCCTTAACTGCCCATTTTGCTGCGCAGTAAGTCGACTCTTCTGCTTTAGCGCCTTGAGCCGCGGTCGACATTACGACAGCAATGGTGACAGATTGATCCTTGTAACGCTGAACAAGCTCGCGAATCAGAAATATCGAGGACTCGATGTTGTTTTTCAGCATGTCGCTAATAGCTGTGGGATCTTGTTGTTCAATTTTACCGAAGTACCCACTGCCTGCGCTATGAATCACCAGCTTTGGTGTTTCTGGTAAGGCATCAAGCAGTTCGCTCACGGAGCGCGGGTCACACAAGTCACAGGCTTGGCTAACGGTATCTGCTGGTAGGTTTTTCGCTAATTCAGCTAAACGTTGGGAGCTGCGGCCAGTGATCATTAAGCGCTGACGGCTGTTTGATGTGTTCGCATATTGCTTGGCTAAAGCTGCGCCTAAACCGCTGCTTGATCCGGTGATTAAAATCATGGTGACTCGGAATTGTTGAATTGAATCGAGATAGTAAGGCTTTGAATATCTGTTTGCTGAGATCTAAGACCAAGATGCAGAGATCCATGAGTAAGATCGATAAAACAGAGGTTTGAGAAAGTCGTAGGAAGATAGGAAGATAGGAAGATAATCAGAAAGGAAAAAATGCCTAAAGGTAAAGCGCGTAAGGTAAAAGCGCCGGCATAGAGCCAGCGCTTTTGAAATCAGATTACTCTTCGTCGAACTGTTTGGTCGTGAATGAGTCTTCGATTCTGTTGAGTTCTTCTTGATCTTTCACTCGCTGTTCTTCTTGGCGAATGACTTTCGCTTCATTGAAGCGTTTCTTTTCCGACTTAGTCAGGAATTTTACAGCTTTCTTGTTGGTCAGTGCGTAAGCAACTACGTCTTCGCCTTTTTCTCTGCGGTCGTTTACACGTTGTGAGAAACGTTCATTGTCGCGAGCTTTACGCTCCGCTGAGGTCAACTTGCTCATGCTTTAAAGCCTTTTCAATTATTCATGGTAGGGAATCTACGCTTAGCGAAACAATGGGGAAGTGCTCTGAATTGGTGGAACTGTGTATCACATCCGCTCAACTGAGTTTAGCCCATTTGTATGCTGGTGGCGCATCTTAGCACAAAGGCTTGAGCATACAGGTATGCTATTCGAGGGATTAAACAGAACAACCCACAATTTTCTGTTGTGGGTTGAGATTGCATTGTGGGCTGAGATTATATGGTAGGCTGAAAGTGTCTTTTGGGGTAAGGGCTACCGTTGATGAAAATGGGAACAGGAAAGAGCGGTTAAATTAAATCTTCTCTATGTATAAGATGACCTCTCCGACTTTAAAGCCGAACTTAGACATCTCGGTTTTATTGAACAGGCGTTTGTCGTCCATCAAGAACATCCAGTCGTCTAATACGACTTCATAGGTGCTGCCGTCGACTTCGATTTCTAAGTCATATTTCCAATACAGAGCAGAACCTAGAGTCTCGCCATAAGCGGTACCGACTACATCATTAGCAGTGCCTGAATAGGTGTTTTCGCCGGTTTTTATCAGGTTCCAAACGCGTGTTGAGCGCTCGCCATCAGCAAAAGAGAACCACTCTTTGATTTCGCCTTTGTCACCGTCCCAAGTCGCGACAAGCTTAGCGTCAAAACGGCGTAGTAGGTTACCAGAGCGGTCTAGTACCATGCCGTAAGCCATTAGCTCCCCATTGAAAAAGGTTTCTAGCTTGAGCTCTGGCGTAGTGTCTACGTGGTTTTCTAAACTCGCAGAGCCGCACCCCGTCAGCCAAGTGAGTGAAAACAGTGCCAAAGCAAATTTTGTTATTGTTGTTTTTGGATTCATTTGTTCAAACCTAATAGTTGCTTGCGTAGACCAGGCTCGGATGTGTTTTCAGATAACCAAATCGCGAGAAAGGCTTCACCAAATTGCTTGTCTTGGATGGTGCCGATGGGTTGCTCATCGAAATAGAACCGACTTACGTTGTCTTCAGCAACTCGGATAGTCAGCGTGCTGCCTTCCTCAACGTTGGGCCACATTGCGTACAAAGGCTTCAACCAACGTTGGATATTGTTGCTGGAGTAACCGAGTTTGCTCCACTGGTCTTTGGTTGCGTCTACAAGGTCTTTGCTGTCAATTGCTCGGTAGTACTCAAGTTTCAAAGCACGCTCAGAGTTAGACGGAGTGGTGTAGAACTCTGCAGAATACAAAGTCCAAAACAAGTAGCTCATTTCTCCCTGACCGCGCTTATTTAAATCATCGACAGCAGAAGCTTTGGCATTCCCGGTAAATAGGAGTGCTGCGTAAATGAGGGTTAAGGTGACTAAGCTAAATAGTCGGATTCTTGATTGCTCGCTTGTTTGAGTGCGAACGCGACTAATATCGCTCTCAGATTTGAACGCTTGCGTAGGGTTGCGTGGAAAAGCCATAAGTCACCTCGTTGTTGCCATTTTGGGTTGTACTAAGTTGGAGTAAGCGGCCACCAGTAAGGGCAACAAAATCCCCCAACTTATTGCAAGGGCAGCTAACACCGATGCGTCTGGCCAAGTAGTCAGAAGGGCGCCTGCTTTGATGCCTCCCCAATAACTACTAGTACCTGCTACGAACCCTATGACAAACAAGATCACTTTCGAGCATTTTAAAAGCCAATTTAGGCTGTGGTTAAAGCTGATTAAAAACATGATCCACAGGCAAACGAGCCAGACTGGAAACCACGATTGATTCGCAATTTCAGAGTCGACTGCAAACACGCCGAAGTGAAGCAAGAGGCTATCAAGCAACAGCCCTAATGGTAATAAAATGAGTATTTTCAGATCGCTACTGCGAGTAGGGGAGAGAAGGAAGTGAACGGCCACAATCAGTGGCGCCACGAACGGGGCTTGCGCGGTAAAGAACGCGCTGCAAACCCAGGTCGCTTGAAACAGAACGAGATTAATAATCCAAAACCGTTTCATCTTTTGCTCCAAAGTAACGAGGTTTTCTAGCAACTAAGTGATGAGTACTGATCACGCGCTCTTTGAATGCACCTTCACAGTAGCAGAAGTAGAAGATCCACAAGCGCTTAAACTCTTCTGAATAGCCGAGAGACTCTAACTCTTCCCAACTGTTTTCAAAGGCAACATTCCAATCATTAAGCGTTCGAGCGTAGTGCAGGCCAATATCATCGATTTCTTGGACAACAAGGTCTGTACTGGTCGCAAGGTGTTGAGTCATCACTGAAACCGAAGGTAGGCAACCGCCGGGGAAGATGTACTTTTGAATAAAGTCGACACCTTTACGGTATTTATCGTAACGGCTGTCGGCAATAGTAATCGCTTGGATCAGCATCTTGCCTGAAGGTTTAAGTAGCGATGAACATTTCTCAAAGAAGGTCTGGAGATATTCATGACCGACCGCCTCAATCATCTCGATAGAGACCAACTTGTCATACTCACCAGTGAGGTTACGATAATCCTCTTTAAGCAGGGTGATTTTGTCTGTTAAGCCAAGCGCTTTTACTCTCTCTTCTGCAAGCGCGTGTTGGGCATCTGAGATTGTGGTAGTGGTGACATGGCATCCGTAGTGTTGCGCCATGAATATCGCTAAGCCACCCCAGCCTGTGCCTATCTCGACCACGTTATCTTTCTCTGACAACTCTAATCGCTCACAGATGGTTTTCATTTTGTTTTGCTGAGCTTTGGATAGGGTTTCTGCTTCTTCGCTGTAGATAGCGGAAGAGTACTGCATCGAGCTGTCTAGGAAGCGCTCGTACAACTCATTGCCAATATCGTAGTGCGCAAGAATATTGCGCTTAGAACCTTGCTCGGTGTTGGCATTCTTACGACGCAGCAATAGGTTTTTGATGCGAGAAATCCATTGTGTTTTATCGTCAAGCTCGTCGAGTTGAGATTGATTTCGAGCCATGATTTGAATCACTTTGGTGAGATCTGGGCTTGTCCATTTTCCATCAATGTAGGCCTCAGATGCGCCAATACTGCCGTCAATCACGACATCTCTAAAAAAGGTTGCATCGTGAATCACGATTCGACCTTTCAAGTCGGCTTCTCGATCGCCGAACACCGAATGCTGGTCGCGCTCAATGATCTCAAGCGTCGCGAATTGCAGGCTTTCTAGAACCTTAAAGATTAAAGCTCGATATTTACAGTTGCTTGAAACAGCAACGGCTTTAGCTTGTTGTTCAATGTTGTTGTTTTGTTTGGCAAGCTGTTCCATGTAAACCTCGCTGATAACTCATTCTAATATTTTGTGCCAACTAAGCTGGGTTATGCCCTTGGTTGGAGCGAACCCAAGCTAAGGTCGAGTTCTATTATTTAGTTGCTGTGAAGACACTTAAGACGTTGAGTCTGGGTGCCCCACAAACGGTACTTTCTTCAGGAATAATTTGAGAGCCTGATAATAAATGCCCATCACGACTTTTATCGTCATCGCCGGAATCTTGAATACCGTTTGTCTAATGTTTGTCTTGGTTACTGACTGTTTCGTCAAGGCCAGTGTCGCATCGAAAAGCTTGTCGTCTCGGCGGCTTTCAATGTGGACCAAGGTGCGTTTCGCTGGTGGCTTAATCTTCCAAAAATAAGTCATATTCAAATCCATGAACGGCGAAACGTGAAACTCTTTCTTAACCTTTAATTCTTGGTGCATGTCGATTAGGTAGTAGTGTCTTTCTCGCCAAGGCGTGTTACTCACTTCAGCCAACATGTACTTACAATCTCCTGTTTCGTCGTAACAGAAGAAACAGTTGATTGGGCTGAAATAGATACCTAAACAGCGGCACTGAGCCAGCATCGTCACACTGTTTGAATCAGACCAAACCCCACCAAGTTTTTGCACTTTGGAAGCTATACGTTGTTTAAGTGATTTTGGTTCATCCGTGGTGGTATTTTCTTTTTTTTCAGCGAGATAATCCGATTCGACGAAGCGAATCGGGTTGTACCATCGAGTTCCGAACAGCGCACTACGCGCTGTGGTTTGGGGCAGTTCATCGAGATCTAACCCCATCATATACAGCTGATAGCTGAACTCATGAGTGATGTCGCCAAAGCGGCGGTGTCTGACGTTGCCCCAATAGATACCGCTGAGTTCTTCACTCTTTTCGGATGCGATCTCCATTTCGGATGTCAGGGTTTGACTGTTCATAGCGCTGAACTCGTACTCAAATCTAAACCGAAGCGTTTGGTCACGTCGAGTGCACTGTGGACGCCATCTTCATGGAACCCGTTGTACCAGTATGCGCCGGCGAAGTGAGTCTGATTTTTGCCACAGATCTGTTCGCGTTTGTGCTGAGCTTCTACCGTGTTCGAGTTAAGTACCGGATGATGATAAACAAAGCTGCGAATGATTTTTTCTGGGTCGATGGCTTCGCTCTGATTTAAGGTCACACAGAAGGTGTCTTGGCTTTCGATGCCTTGCAGAATGTTCATGTTGTAAGTCACACAGGCAGGTCGTTTACTGTCGCCGTCCAACATGTAGTTCCAACTTGCCCAAGCCAGCTTTCTGTCTGGTAACAATCGGGTATCAGTGTGCAGAACCACTTCATTACGGCTGTATGGGATCTCGCCTAGAACCTGTTTCTCTTGCTCTGTTGCATCGCCGAGTAAACGTAACGCTTGGTCTGAGTGACAAGCAAATATCACTTCGTCGAAGTCTTGTGTAGCGCCATCTTCAAATTCAATCGTGATGCCCGCTTCATGGCGAGTGACTTGTTTGATCGATGTGTTCAAAGCGACGGATTTGTTCAAACCTGAAAGGATGATTTCAACGTAAGAGCGCGACCCTTTAGGAATTACATACCATTGTGGACGGTTCGCGATGTCGAGCAGGCCGTGGTTATAGAAGAATTGAATGAAGAATTTAAGCTCAAATTCTTCCATCTCCTCTAAGCTTGTCGACCAAATTGCTGCGCCCATCGGTAGGATGTAATGCTGGCTGAAAAAGTCGGAAAACTGGTTTTCACGTAGGAAGTTGCCCAAGGTAATATCCGGTGTGAACTCGTTACTTTCGAATTGAGCCTTACACAATTTGTTGAACTTGAGAATGTCAGAGACTAAAGACCAAAATTGAGGTTTGAAAATATTACTTCGTTGAGCGAACAGAGAGTTGATGCTGTGGCCGTTGTATTCAAACTTAGTCGTGGTGTTGTGAACGCTGAAACTCATCTCGGTAGGTTGCCTTTCAACACCGAGTTGTTCGAGTAGCTGATTGAAGTTTGGGTAGGTTCGATCGTTAAATACGATAAAGCCAGTATCTATCGAAAACGCCGAGCCTTGATGTTCAATATCAACGGTGGCGGTGTGGCCCCCAACATAATCGTTTTTTTCGAATACTGTTACGTCGTGGTGCTTATCTAATATGTGTGCGCAAGTGAGTCCAGAGATACCTGACCCAATAATGGCGATTTTCTTCATTGTTATACCATCCTTGAAGCGAGTTTTTGCCAAACTGGAGTTGGAAGCATTCTTAGTAGCTTCATCAACATGATGAATCGTCTTGGGAAATCGATTTCACTCTTTCCTTGAGCAATACCATTTACGATTCGCTGAGTTGCGGCCTCACTACTAATAATCATAGGCATAGAGAAAGTATTTCGCTCGGTTAATGGCGTTTCAACAAAGCCTGGGTGCACAATTGAGACATGAATATTGTGCTCGGCCAGATCAACCGACAGTGTTCTGCCTAAGTAGGTGAGGGCTGCCTTTGAAGCGCCATAAGCCTCGGCTCTTGGCAAAGGTAAAAAGCTGGCGCTGGAACTTACTAAAACCAAACGGCCGCCGGGCTTGATGTTTTTTAACCAGGCTTTAAGGGCGTAGCCAATTGAAATTAGATTGATGTTGATGACGCGCTCGAAAAGCTCGGCATCAAAATTCACTGGGTCGTTGATGTATTCACAATCACCCGCATTTAAAATCAGCAGATCGAGCGGCTTGTCTTGGTCGAGCTCTGGGAAGTTGTGGTAATCGGTCAGATCGAAACAGAGCGGTGTAATGGATGAATGCGCGATGTCTGTCTCGTGAGAATCAACCAAGGCTTGCAGCTTGTCTGGGTTACGGCCACAAGCAATCACCTGATGCCCTTGTTGAGCGTAATCGATAGCGAGTGATTGGCCGATACCTGAGGTCGCGCCTGTGATCATAATACGCATTATTGGCTCGCTCTCTTTTTGATGGATTTGATGGCGCAGCCCAGTACTGGAATGTGTTCGTACAACATAGAGCCGACATCAAGATAGTCTCTGTGATAAACCACTTGGCCGTCGAGCATCTTGAGGTGGCTGTGTCCTTGTACTTCGATCGGCTTTTGTCCATTTAATTGCTTGTGAGCAAACTGCATCGTCCAGTAAACAGAAGCTTCGTCGTTCGCTTCGAAAGTGTGTTCGATATGAAAGTAACAGCTCGTTACCTGAGTGTAGAGATTCTCGAAGTAGTGGGTAAGCGCCGCAATTCCGCTGACATGATGCAGCGGATCTTGGAATTCGATATCAGGGTGATAAACCGTCTTAAGCACGTCGAAATTGTCAGTTCCGAGTTCTCGATACATGTTGAGAAAGTTATCAAGCCATAGAGAGTTATCCATAATATTCACTCTAATTATTTGAAAAAGGCTAAGGCTCTCAATCGTGCTTCTTTGTGTTCAACGATGGGTTGCCAGTATTCGCTGTTAATTCCGTTTTTTGCAATGTAATCATGTGGAAAGTGCATATGCTTGTCAGGAATATTTTGCAGCTCTGGTATGTACTTACGAATAAAAATTCCTTTTGGATCAAACTTTTCACTCTGAGTGATCGGATTGAAAATTCGAAAGTAGGGTTGAGCATCACAGCCAGTACTTGAAGCCCACTGCCAGCCACCATTATTCGCGCTGAAATCACCATCGATAAGGTGCGACATAAAGAAACGCTCACCCCAACGCCAATCGATCAGTAGGTGCTTGGTTAGGAAGCTTGCCACCACCATTCTTAGCCTGTTGTGCATCCAGCCTGTCTCAACCAATTGACGCATCGCTGCATCAACTAATGGGTAGCCTGTTTTTCCTTCGCACCACGCCTTGAAGCTCGGGTTGTCGTGATACCAATCTAAGCCGTTGTATTTCTGCTGAAAGTTAGCACCTTTAACCAGTTTAGGATGGTGGAACATCAAATGCTTATAAAAATCTCGCCAAATCAATTCATTAAGCCAAGAAAAGGCTGGCAACTGAGTATCAAATAACAAGTCAGGCTGTTGCTGAATCAATTGAATCGCTAACCAACGAGGGCTGACTGCACCAATAGCCAAGTAAGGAGATAGGCCAGACGTGCCTTTTAACGATGGAATGTCTCTAAGGCGAGAATAGTCATTAACTTTATTGGCTAAGAAATTGGGAATCACATTGCCCAGCACATCTTGGCTTAATGGCCAACGGCTTGAATCAACACGCGGAAAGTCAAAATCGTACTCGCCAGAAAAACCACTTAACGATTGTTTCAGTTGTGATGGATTCTGAAGCGAATCCGTTTCAGATGAACCTGCTTGCGCTGATCCTGTTGAATGCACTGGAGCGTGGCTGCAAATGATGCCTTTCGCTTGCACTTCTTTTAACCATGCGTTTTTGAAAGGTGTGAAAACCTTGAACATCTCACCTTGTTTATTCAGCACGCTACCTAATGGCAGAATCGTATCGCAGTCGGTTATTTTCAGCTTTATACCAGTAGCGATTAAGCGTTTGTCTCTTAACTGCTCATCCACTTCCGGCTCTGAATTGGCATACACACATGTCGCATCGACCTGTTTGCACAAGTTGATGAGTTGAGTGGCTTGATCGTTAAAGTCTGTGGCTTTGAGGTGCAGAAGATCGATCCCAAATTCAGCGAGTTGGGATTCAAGTTGCTGCAGGTGACGATAGATTAAATCGGCTTTGATTGGCGCAAGGTGGTGTTGCTGCCATTGCTGTGGCGTTGAAATGAAAACGGCGGTCGTCACACCGTTTTCAACTGCCGCGACGAGCGCAGGGTTATCGTGAATCCGCAGGTCTCGTCTTATCCATAGAATGTCGCTCAATATCCGTATCTCAGCTTAAGTTCTTGTGGGTGCGGGTTTAGGTAAACCTGTGATTCAAGGTACTCGTTTGGGTATTCCATCAAGTAGTGGTTGATCAGTGTTAGTGGAACTAACAGAGGAACAAGACCTTCTCTGAATGATGAAATCTGATTGGTAAGCTCTTGCTTGTGCGCGCTGCTCAACTGTTTCTTAAAGTAACCTTGCAAATGATGCAGAGTATTGGCGTGGCTACCACGGTTCGCGTGGTGAGATAATGCCGTCATCAAGCCTTCAATATATTGTTTTGCCAACTCATCGATTTCAAGATCGTTGCTTGCTAATAATTTTCCAAGTTTCTTATAGCCTTCAATGTGGTGACACATTACCAAATACTTGTGAGCGCTGTGGAATTGAATCAGCTTGTGTTTAGTTACGCCTTCGTCAACAAGGTTAAGCCATTTTTGGTAAGTGAAGACTCGAGTCATAAAGTTTTCACGCAGAATTGGATCGTTGAGGCGACCATTCTCTTCTACTGGAAGTAGGGGATTGCCTTGTATAACCTGCTGAGTGAACAAGCCAACGCCTGTCGATTCAGAACCGCGCCCGTGGTGGTGATAAACCTTTACTCGCTCCATACCGCAGGTTGGGCTTTTTTGACACACAATAAAGCCAGCGATGTGCTGGTTGCTCTTTGAATAGTTTTGTCCAAACTCGATCAGATCATTGGTCACATCACCAGAACCGTCAGGTCTAGAAACGTGAATGATATTGTCTAGCTGACGAACTTGGCGAATGGTTGGGCGAGGCGTTGGAAGTCCAACGCCCATTTCTGGACAAACTGGCTCAAGTTCTACGTAGTCTGCAAGATCGTCTGTACAAAAACGAGAGCGTTTGTGACCTGTATCGAACCGAACTTTATGACCGGCGACACATGCACTAATGCCTATTTTTATTTTTTTATCCATTGGTCAATTCCTTACGCTCATTGCTCGTTGTTATTCTTATATTGTGTGTTTTGTTGCTTATTAAACATTACTTTAGTTCGGTTTTTACTTTGCTTACTAGCCAACTCTATGAGTCTTGTGACGTACCCGGTAAATCTTTTCAATCTAATAAATGTATTTACCCAGTGGGTTGAATAACTGGCTCACACCTTTTGTGAAGTAAAGTGCATCACTTGAAACAGTTAAACACACACAACCTTCTTTGGTAGCTGGTTGATGGGTGTGGTCACCATCTAACCAGATGAAGTCGCCTTTGTTGTAGACGCCCATTTCGTCTTCGAAACTGCCTTCCAAGAGAAGCGTAATCTCAAAGCCTTTGTGGGTGTGGCAAGGCACTTGTCCATCTTTGTCGATGTGCAGCAAGCTGGTGTGGTGTGCTTCGTCATCAAAATCGAGTCGCGCTCGCGAAATTTTGCCTAAGTTCATCCAGTCTTTTCTCGCCACTGAGTTCAACGCGCGAGGAATAGTGAATGTGGTGTCTGCAACCGTAACTTGCTGAACTTCGGGTGTCACTTCGATAGCTTGAGATGAATCAGCAGTGATTTGAGCAATCGCATCAAAATCAAACTCCCCATCATCGGATAGGAACGCATCCATTTCTCTGTCAGAAAGTTGAAGCCCTGAGGTATCACTTTCAAAGACAGGTGTATCGCTTTCAAAGACTGATTCAGCAGCTTGCGCCGTCAGCATGCTTACTTGTTGTTGGCAGTGTTCACACAGTTCAACATGGCTAGAGACAATCAAAGAAACTGAATCTGCTAGTGTGCCATCGACAAAATCTTTCAAAATTGCGGCATTTGGGTGATGTTTAATCATGATCTTGTTCCCCCATGTGAACCTTAAGTTTGGCTAAAGCGAGTCTTAGACGTGATTTCACGGTTCCAAGTGGGACGCCAAGTTGTTGAGCGAGTTGCTCTTGTGACAATTCCTGAAAGTAAACGCCTTTAACAATCGTTTTCTGAGCCAAAGGCAACTTCTCTATTTGAGTCATTACATGGCGGCTCATCAAATGATCACCAAACGGTAATTCATCGCTTTGAGATTCAGCGACCATTGCATCTATTGGCCAAATGTCGTCAGCAATGGTTTGTTCTGCTTTTGCTTTCACCTTTCGTAACATGTCGAAGGCCGCATTTCGCATCACGGTGTAGACCCAAGTAGTCGCAGCACCTTTCTCTTCGTTGTAGAGATGTGCTTTTTTCCAAACGTTAGTCATTGTGTCTTGAACTAGCTCGTTTGCAGCAGCCTCTCCGCCCAACTTGCTGATTCCAAAACGCTTGATCTTAGGTGCGAAGAACTTGAACAAACAGGTGAAGGCTTGTTTGTCTCGGTCTGAACCAACCAAAATCAACCAACTTGAGAGCTCTGTAGGTACCTTATTTTCATTAGGTAATTTGTTGTCGGGAATAATGACATGCTCCTTGCCGTTCCCTGAACTTCTGCTTTCGACTTGCATAGTACTTAACCATCATGCGAATTTGAGTGGCACTACGTGAAAGGAGAAGGTCGGGATCACTTTAATTTAAATTAATTTCCACTATACAAAATTATAGTGAAGAAAAGTGCTTATTGCCCCGTAATGATTTGATTCAAAAAAGGAACTAAAGAAGGAAAGCTAGCGGGTTCGGTAAATTCTGTTTTCTTTTCCAATGGGATAGGCATCATTTCGAGTAATCGCGCACAAATCCATCGTGGGCTTTCGAAGTCTGGAGTGGGGTAGAGCGTTCTGATTGAATCGTGGTCTCGAAACAGCTGTACTAAGAATGCAGTAAATACGTTCGGTACTTTGCATTCTAGATCTGGCCAATGAGGTAACAACCTGAACTGGCTTTTTATCAGATCATCGTCGTCTCGAAATGGTCCGTGAAGCTGAACCAGCTGTTGGCCTTCGACATCGATTTCCAAAATTTGGTCGTCAGACATGTTGAAATCAACGATGGACACTTTGGTTCCCCAAGAACTGAGATGTTCAGAGTTGGTGCTGTCTTGGGTGGCAATAATGAACCCATCTCCTTGGGCCGCATGTGCAACCATAGCAAGATATTTTGGTTCAAAGATGCGTAGCCTCTGGCGACCTCCGGGCAGAAGGAATATCGGAAGGGGAAATACGGCGAGCTCGAGAGAAGACTCTACGAGTGCCTCTGGTTCGGCGTCTGGCCGTGTGATCTGGCTCGATGAATTCGGCACATAGCACTCCTTAGTTCAAATTTAATTTGAGAAGATATACGCGGAGTCGGTGGTGTTCGATCAATTGATTGTGGTTGTTGTTATTGGGTGATGAGCTACAGACATGAGCCAAAGCAGATTGTTTTTTGTTGCACATGCTCATAAATTCATTGTTTTTACCTTCTTTCATACGCGTCATTAGGTAATATATGTACGAATAGTAAGCGGATGGGTGGTCGCCAAACGATGCTTCTATCTATCCTTCTTCTTTACCTGACATCGCATCAAAGGAATGGTCATGATTGTTATATATGGTATCAAAGAGTGCTTGAATCCAATTAAGTTGCAGCTCTCTAATGTGTTGCAACAGTGCTTAAACAGTGAAATGGGTTTACCCGATGACAAGCGAGCGCATCGATTTGTACCATTGGAGCGAGATGATTTCTTTTATCCAGAAGGAAGAACAGAAGCCTATACCGTTATAGAGATCAATATGATGGAAGGTCGAGCGGTCAATACCAAGAAGCGCTTAATTAAGAAGATATTTTCTGAGATAGAGAGGCAGTTAGCTATCTCTCCTATTGATATTGAAATAACCATCAAGGAACAACCTGCACACTGTTGGGGGTTTCGAGGCATGACCGGTGATGAAGCCCAAGACCTGAAGTATAAAGTGAAGGTCTAAGGTCGCAGGACTAAGATATATTCCACTTCAAATCTTGGATTTATAGAATACTGAGAGCGGCTTTAGAAAAACACTAAGCCGCTTGTTATTGAAGAAGACCAATAGAGAAGGTTAAACCATTAGATCTCGTGGTTCTCTTTTAGGTAACGGTGCCAGTTGGCATTGATGACATCAAAGTGCTCCACACAGAACTCTTTCCTATCTTTCAAATAGTCGTTTTCTACTTCATTGAGCAAGTTCTTGTAGGCATCAGGATCGCTGCCATACACCAAGCATAATGTGGAGAAGTAGCGCTGTAGATCAAAACTGTGCTCATCAATGTATTCACCCAAGTCGTAATACTCAGGGCGGTCTTCTGACTCGAAAGCGAACATGTCAGCGGCGCTGATTGCGGCATCACCTCCATGTTCTACATAGTTAAGTAAAAGCACTGTCGCGAGGTTATCAACGGCATCTTCCTCTTTGCCCAGTATGGCAATATTCTGGTCTTCGATATAAGCGTGCCCAGCTTCGTGCAGTAGAGTATGAAGCAAGGTATCGATAGCACCAGTTTGCGCGGTCTTTCCATACTCTTTTTCGTATTGATTCTTTTCAAAGTAATTAAGCGACTCAGAGTAGAAGCTATACGGGATAAGCACTTGATGCGTTTGTGGATCGTAGAGTGGACCTTCTTCCCCGCCGTATTGAATGGTTAATGGCTTTTCAAACATGAAGAGTTGGTTTGACAGGTCAATCACAGTGTCATTGACGCCACTGTTTTGAATTTCACGTTTGAGCTGCTCTTCTTCAGTATTTTGTGGTGAAGAGAACTCAACGATCAGGTTATTTTGGGTTGTTTGTTCACTAGATGCATAAGTTGCGGCAAACACTGAGCTAAGGGCTAGGCTGTAGGTCAGTGTTCGTTTCAATAATGTCATCGGCTATCCTTGTGATTATGCTGCGATTCAGGCTCGGTGTTAAGGTGATCCCGCTAAGTCATGTAACTCAAGTTACGCGATCTAAGTTATGTACCTTAAGCTGTTTAAGCTGTTTGAGTTAATTGAGTTATTTACTGTGGTTAGATTACAAGTTTAGACTGAATTTTGAAGCATCGAGGACAGCAATTTTTGAAGTCGACACGAGCTGATTAATGAGTGATCCGCTTTGAGGTTCGGCTACAAAGAATTGGCGAGCTGAATGACCAGCGGTGATGTGATTCGTTTCTGTTGGTAATTGATAGATAAATTTCGGTTCAAGTGAACCCTTGTGCTATACTCCGCGCCCCAATCCGAATTGGCTTGTTAAATCTTAGGAAATTATTATGAGTGTTAAAAACGAACTTCAACAAATTAACAACCGTCTAGACAAATGTCGCAACAAGTTAGCGGCTGCTAAAACTCGTAATGATCGTCCTGTTGTTCGTCAATTTGAAGACGAGATTAAGAAGCTAACCAAGAAAATTGCTCAGTTGAAACACAAAGAAAGCTTCGATGTAAATCAAGAGCGTAAGTCTTTGGTTGATATGCCATTTAGCCGTGAGATTACAAAAGCTGAGCAAGCGGATATGGGTAAACTTAAGAAGTCTGTAAAAGGGCTCGTAATTGTTCACCCAATGACGAAGATCGGTAAAGAGCTTCGCATTGAGGTTATGACTGGTTACGCACCGAAAAAATTCTAATTACCAGTGATGGTGATGAAAGAGGAGCTAGTAATAGCTCCTTTTTGCTTTTTTAGGTATTAAAAAAGCAGAGTTAGCGGCAAGGATACTCACGCCGTTATCAACTTTTTGGAGGTGATTTTTGTCACAAATCCTTTTATCTCCTATAAAAGTTAACGTGTCACTAACATGGCACCAAGTGAACGCAGTAATGTGTTCGCTTTTCGAATCTACAATTTCTCTCCAGTTTGTATAAATATAGGTAGAGCAGCACAGATAATTACAGATAAAACTAGACTCATTAAGGAAGATGAGAACGTAAAAAAATAGAGGTTATATGAATCAATTAATTTCAATTGGACCACTAGAATCCTTCCTAATCGCGATTAGTGTTTTGTTTCTAGGTCATTTCGTCAATGCAAAGCTTCCGGTTCTCAAAAAGTACAATATTCCAGAGCCCATTGTCGGCGGCTTGATTGTCGCTTTTGCTATTACAGCCCTGCACTTTAACGGCCTTGATCTTGAGTTTTCCTTGCCCCTGCAGAACACTTTTATGTTGATGTTCTTTGCAACGGTCGGTCTTGCGGCTAACTACACGCAGCTGATAAAAGGTGGCGCTAAGGTATTCCTATTCTTAGGGGTGGCTTCGGTTTACATCATTATCCAAAACGGTGTAGGTGTAACACTTGCAACGGCACTAGGCCTTGAACCCTTGATGGGTTTGATTGCTGGATCTATCACGCTTTCGGGTGGTCACGGCACAGGCGCAGCTTGGTCTCAAACTTTTTCAGACACGTTTGGCATTGCCAATACTCTAGAAATCGCGATGGCTTCAGCGACGTTTGGTTTGATCATCGGTGGTATTATCGGTAGCCCAGTAGCACAAAAGCTGATTGATAAAAACCAGCTTGAATCTGAGTACGGCACTGGCACACAAACCCACGAGCGTTTTCCTGAACTTGTTACTTACAACGAGTATGAAGAAGACAAAGTAACAGCGAAGAAGGTGATTGAAGTATTGTTCATTCTTCTAATCTGTATCTCGGGGGCGAAATACTTAGAAGAGTGGGTAGCGACTTTTGAAATTTCTTGGTTGATGATTCCTGACTTCGTTTACGCGTTGTTTATCGGTGTGTTCATCACTAACGTTTTTGAAGTGACTAAGCTGCATAAAACCGACAGTGAAACGGTCGATATTCTTGGTACGGTGTCATTGTCGCTGTTCTTAGCTATGGCGCTAATGAGCCTTAAGCTTTGGAACATCTTTGACCTTGCGATTCCGTTCTTGGTTATCCTTGCGGTTCAGGCTGTGGTGTTGGGTATCTTCTCTTACTTTGTGACGTTCAAAGTAATGGGTTCTAACTACGACGCAGCGGTTATGGCGGGTGGTCACTGTGGTTTCGGCCTAGGTGCAACACCAACAGCGGTAATGAACATGGGTTCTTTGGTGAACCGATTCGGTCCGTCGCCACAAGCCTTCATGGTTGTGCCAATCGTTGGTGCCTTCTTTATCGATATCGTTAACCTGATCATCCTTCAAGGTTACATCTCGTTTATCGGTTAATGTTCGCCTTTGCTTAAATGCGATGAGCTAATCGCACTAAGATGAATACAAGAAAGCCAGTCTGTTGACTGGCTTTTTTATTGTCTAGCGTATCCGAACTTATAGATTTTATCTTATGTCGGTGAGCTGATCTGTAGTTCTTTAAGCAGAGGAAATGCTGCTTTAGTGTGTTCCCCTGTGACAATGAATCCGACGAGTTGGTTTGCCTCATTAAAACCTTTGGCGACAATCCCTTTTGGATCAAACCGAGTCTCCCAACTCTGAGCAGTTTGAATATCACGGCCTGCCAGTTGAATCGGATAACTAGGCGTTTTCACTTTAGTCATAATATGCGGCAAGCTTAGCTTTCCTTCACCCGTAGTGAGTTGTTTCGCTAATACGTTGGCCGCTAATATCGCGGGTTGCAGGTAAGCCATTACTCGTCCTTGAATCTCAGCACAGTCCCCAATGGCATAGACATTTTTGATGTTAGTTCTCATTGCTTCATCAACGATGATACCTCTGTTCACTGCCATTCCTGTCTGTTGCGCGAGTGCTGTATTTGGCATTAACCCAGCTGCAGCGATGACCACATCGGTTTTGATTAATCGAGAAGAGGTCGTTTGTAACCTTACTCCGTCAGCGAGATAGGTGGCATGGCTTACCATTGCATCCGTCTCAACTGTCACACCGGCTTTACGAAGCTCTCGTTCCAGTTCTAAAGAGATAAAAGGTGGCACCAAACTACCTAATAGATAACTTGCTGGTTCAATGATCGTGACACTTTTCCCCGCAGTTTGAAGGTCGAAAGCTAACTCGACGCCAATGAGCCCGCCACCGATAACGGTGATTCGTTGCGCAGCGTCGATCTGAGCTTTGTGTTTTTCGAACTCTTCCAAGCTATTGAGAGTAATCGTTGCCTGAACACTCAACCCCTCAGCAGCAGGTATGAAAGGCGTAGCACCGGTCGCCAGCACTAGTTTTGAGTATGGGATGACATCATCGCCAGCGACAATAAACTGTTGCTCGGTGTTAATCTCGTTTACCCAAACGT
The DNA here is from genome assembly GCF_003345295.1 of Vibrio splendidus. Classification (NCBI taxonomy): domain Bacteria; kingdom Pseudomonadati; phylum Pseudomonadota; class Gammaproteobacteria; order Vibrionales; family Vibrionaceae; genus Vibrio; species Vibrio splendidus. The sequence goes on along the minus strand of NZ_CP031056.1, from coordinate 92,179 downwards.
TGGTTTTAATGACAACGTTATGCAGCTCAGCTAATTGTTGAGCAGTATTGATCGAAAGTTGCTGAGGTGTTTGAGCTTGACTGAATACATGCGAAAGATTCGGCTTACTGTATTCAATACCCGCATCAGCAGTGACCATTGTAATAGCGATATTTGGGTCAGTTTTACGGATCATCTTTATGGTTTGTAAGGCAGCGAAACCAGCGCCCACAATAACAATGTTGTCCATATTACTTCTCCACAAACACTTCTTTGCCTAAATGGCATTCTGGGCAAAGGAAGTCATCCGGCACTTGTGCCCAAGGTGTTCCTGGTTCAACGCCTTGGTAGGGTTCACCCAATTGTGGGTCGTACACCCATTCACAGACAGTGCAGCGCCAGCAAGTGCAGTCTGCAGTGTGTACTGACTTATCTTGAGCTACTTCTGTTTCTTGCTCTGTCGTGTATTTGAGCTCGGCAGTGGTGTTTGCCGGTGCTGGTGTGGCTTCAAGCGGTGTAACATTGCGTGATACTTGCTTTGGTGCGCTGACTTCGTCTGGATTTACACGCCAAACTTCAGCAAGTGTCATTCCGTAATCAATACATTGGCGAAGTGCGTCTGTATCTGGTTTCCAGTGAATATGCTGAGGTGCGCTCACTTCGAAGTTAGCTTCACGTAAGCGAGCATCGATGCGTTTTACTGCGCCGCCAGTCCACCCTGAAGAGCCAAATGCTGCGGCTCTTTTTTCTGCAAAGCGCAGGCCGTGTACTTCTTCAAGTAGTGCGGCGATTTGCGGCATCATCACATTGTTCATGGTCGATGATCCAACAAGCACGCCCTTTGAACGGAAGATATTAGCAAGGATGTCATTCTTATCGTGCTTTGAAATGTTGAAGACCTTGATGGCTGTTTCTGGGCTGCCTTTACGAATACCCTTTGCGATCGCGTCTGCCATCATGCGAGTGTTATTGGACATGGTGTCGTAGACAATGGTGATACGATCTTCTTTGTAGGCTTTTGACCACTCGTAATATTGCTCAACGATTTGAGTCGCGTTGTCACGCCAAATACAACCATGAGAAGTAGCAATAACATCGATTGGCACGCCTAAACTCAAGACTTCTTCTATCTTCGCTTTCACCAAAGGCGCGAAAGGCGTGAGGATGTTTGAGAAGTAACGCAGACATTGATCATGCAGCTCTACTTGGTCTAGTTGGTCATTGAATAGGTTCTCGTCGCAGTAGTGTTGTCCGAAAGCATCGTTACTAAACAGGATTTCATCACCGGTTAGGTAAGTCGCCATTGAGTCTGGCCAGTGCAGCATTTTCATCTCAACAAAGATGAGTTGCTTACCGTTACCGACATCGAGCGTGTCGCCTGTTTTAACGGTTCGGAAGTTCCAGTCAGGCTGGTGGTGATGGCCAACAATAGAGTTAACGCCAGCTTCTGTGCAGTAGACGGGTGTGTTCGGAATTTTAGCCAGTAGCGCAGAAAGGGCACCAGAGTGATCTTCTTCGGCGTGCTGACAAATGATGTAGTCGATCTCGTTGATATCGATTTCCATCTCAAGGTTTGCAAGGAATTGCTCAGTAAAGCGATGATCGACAGTATCGACAAGCACTGTCTTCTCTTCACGGATCAGGTATGAGTTATAGCTCGTACCTTTGTTCATGTGGTATTCCTTACCGTGGAAGTGCTCGGTTTCCCAATCGTGGACGCCGACCCAATGAACATTTGATTTAACGTGAATAGTCATAATGATAATACCTTATTTAAATATCTAAGGCTCCTATTGCACTAGTTATGCCATGTTTTTAAGTGTTTGTTTTTATAGTGTTTATTTGTTTTTTTATTGTCATGATGTGTCTTTGTGACCTTTCTGTTTGTGTAATCAAAATAAACTCATCGTGTCTTTATGACTAAGTTATTGATGGTTGGTAATTGGTAGTTACTTGGATAAATAACAGATACAAAAAAGGCCAGACGAATGTCTGGCCAAAACAAGGCAGTGTAATCTAACAGTCTAAAGTGCTGTTAAAACTATATTTTTGTAAAACGAAAAAGCGTTTTAAAAATTAAAGCGTTGTAGCTATCAGTACATAATGCATATGCATTGGATTTATTACAGTGTAGTAACCACTTCATCAAGCGCTAGACGCGCTTTTGGTTTACCGTGGTTATAGTCTTCGCCGTCTTTGTGGTAGCCGATAGCCAGTGCTACATCAACAACGTGACCTTCCAGTTCGTCAGCAAACTCTTCGCCGATCATAGCGGCATCTACGCCTTCCATAGGTGTTGATGCAATGCCAAGACGAGCCAGTGTGTGCATTGTGTTACCTAGTGCGATGTACACTTGAGACTTAGTCCAGTTACCGTTGAAACCCGTTTCGTCTGTGTTCATTTCTGCGAATGCGTAAGCACCTAAGAATTGCTCGTACATTTCAGCGGGTAGGTGACCAGAGCTTACTTCTGTGTCAGCACGCTTAGCGAATTTCTCTTTAGTGTACTTAGGATCGTGAGCAAACAAGATCGTATGTGATGCTTCTTTCGCATGTGGTTGGTTAAACTGGAACATGTTCTCGAAAGTATTGTGGAAGCGTTGTTTTGCTGCGTCACTCTCAATGATGATGAATTTCCAAGGCTGAGAGTTGATAGAAGAAGCTGATAAACGAAGTGCTTCTTTGATTACTTCCATGTCTTCCGCAGAGATGCGTTTGTCGGCATCGTATTTTTTAGCTGTGTAACGAGTGTTTAGATCAGTAATGATTGGATGAGTCATGTTGAATCCTAATATCTATCAATAATAAATGTTGTAGGGTTTTATGTTCGGTAACGTCAACAATAAACGGATAACGCATTTAGGCTATATCTCTATAGAAGTCGTTTCTAGAACAGTCAGCCTCTAAAAGGCTGAACGCTTAAATGGCTATCGAACATGCCCCAATAAATCGAGTATCTGCGGTAGCTCAAGTCGATGGGTGTAAGATAATAGAAGATTGGCTCGGGAAAAATAGCGAACACATCAAATCACTATGGTTAATAATGTCCACAATGATTTGATTTGTGTGATCTTGGTGTGTTTTGGTTTTCGAAAATCAGCCAGTTAGTACGCCTTGATTCCATATTGGCGTAATAAAGAAGGAAGTACGCTGTCGAGGTTTGGGATATCTTCAGGGTTAAGTTCAATCAAGCTAAAACCATGCTCTTGGTAAACTTTCTTGGTCGCACTTCGTTTGTCTTCTTCTATAGAGCCTGAATCTGTTCCCCAGAACTGAATGTATACTTTGCCGCTTGGCAGGTAGAAATCGCTCATTACTTCTTTTGATATCGGGAGCGGACGTTCATAGGCATGAACCACTCCCGCCATATAAAGCCAGTTATCAATGATCAGCTCTCCCTTTGAACGAACATAGTGCCCATCTAAGGTTCGGTGTTTCGCTTCAAACTTCTGGCGAAAGCTAGAAAACGATACATCAGTAGAATGGCTTTCAGCATCGTGTCCTAAAAATTCGACAACAGATTGCTTTAATCGTTTATTGCGGACTAACGAATCGTGCCACACCACAAATAAGTTCTGAGTCGCTTTATCTTCTCTCTGCTCACCACCGGCCTTCAGTCCCGTTGAGGTGACGTGCCAGCCGTCGTCTTCTTTTGTTATCCAGCCAAGCTCATTGAGCAATAAGTTGATTTTCTTTGCGCTGAGCTGAAAGGCACCGCCGAGCTGAGTGGCGGTTAGCGTTTTTCCTGAGAATGAGTCTAAGTCGATGAGCAGTTTTTCTGGCCAGACTATAAAGACACCAAACTTTTTGTGTTCTACATACTCTCCACCAAAGCTTTCTCCACGCTCTGTGAGCACCCAACGTTCTTGTGAGCGCACTATATAGCCAGCAATTTTTAAATCGCTAAATAAAGTTTTAGCTTCTATGCCTTTTTGTTTAGCGAGTGCGGATGTGGAAATTTTGTCTGGCATAGTTTATTTCTCAATTAGCAGTAGAACTGCTGAATAATGTTGAGGGGCTGTTGTATAGAATAGATAAATACAATAACACAACTGTTGATACTAACTGCAGTTCACTGGTCTATGTTTTTAGTAGAAAGTCATGTCTGATTTTGATTTTGTGGGAAATGTGGCTCTTTTTGTAATTAAATTACATAATTAGCGCTTTTGTTCATCTAGGTGCATATTTACCATACGTGGCACGATGTTCTTTTATACGGTTTATATAGATTTTAGATTCTATATTTTATTAAGTGTGATTTTGATCACTATTTATTTTTAAGTACTACAAAATAAAATGTGATCTAGATCTTGTGTTAATGATATTTATTCTCATTAACTTGGCTTTGTAATTTAAATTCATGGTGTTTTTGTGATCTAAGGTGCCCTTGTTAACCCTAAAGTGTTTTTTGTGTGTGATGGTTGTCACGAAAGTTGGGCTGAGGTGCATTTTGTAAATGTTGTGATACATTTTAATCGACTTTTGAGTACACACTTTCGGTCATTTGACCAACCAATACATTACGGGGTTCTACCTATGTTATCACCAGAAGCTAAGATTAAGGTTCAAAACTTTGGTCGTTTCTTATCCAATATGGTAATGCCAAACATCGGCGCATTTATTGCGTGGGGTTTCATTACAGCACTATTTATCCCAACAGGTTGGTGGCCTAACGAAACGTTAGCATCAATGGTTGGTCCTATGATCACATACCTTCTACCGCTATTGATTGGTTACACTGGTGGTAAAATGGTAGGCGGCGACCGTGGTGCGGTTGTTGGCGCGATTACAACGATGGGTGTCATCGTTGGTACTGATATCCCTATGTTCATGGGAGCGATGATTGTCGGCCCTCTAGGTGGTATCGCAATTAAGAAATTCGATGAAGCTGTTCACGGTAAAGTGAAGAGTGGTTTCGAAATGCTAGTGAACAACTTCTCTGCTGGCATCATCGGTATGATCTGCGCAATCATCGCATTCGTTGTGATTGGTCCTGCAGTTAAAGTACTGTCTGGTGCTCTTGCTGCTGGTGTTAACGCAATGGTTGAAGCTGGTGCCCTTCCTTTAGCTTCTATCTTTGTTGAACCTGCGAAAATCCTTTTCCTAAACAACGCAATCAACCACGGTATCTTTTCTCCATTAGGTATCCAGCAATCTGAAGAAATTGGTCGTTCAATTTTCTTCCTAATTGAAGCGAACCCAGGTCCTGGTTTTGGTCTTCTACTTGCTTACATGGTATTTGGTAAAGGTAGTGCGAAACAGTCTGCTGCTGGCGCATCTATCATCCACTTCCTAGGTGGTATCCACGAAATTTACTTCCCTTACGTACTAATGAACCCACGTCTAATTCTTGCTGTTATCGCAGGTGGTATGACAGGTGTATTCACTAACGTAATGTTTGATTCTGGCCTTATCTCTCCAGCATCTCCAGGTTCTATCTTTGCAGTTCTATTGATGACGCCAAAAGGCTCTTACGTTGGTGTTGTTCTTTCTGTTATCGCATCAACCGCTGTGTCTTTCATCGTAGCTTCAATCCTACTTAAGACTGCAGCTCAAGGTGACGACGAAGATTCATTAGAGAAAGCATCAGCGCAAATGAAAGACATGAAAGCGTCTTCTAAAGGTGCGGCATCAGGTGCAAACGTGAACCTAACTGATGTAGAAGCAGTGTATGTAGCGTGTGATGCGGGCATGGGGTCAAGTGCAATGGGTGCCGGTCTACTGCGTAAAAAAGTAGAAGCAGCAGGCCTGAACATTGTGGTAACCAACTACGCAATCAACAATCTACCAGCTGATTCGCAAATTGTTATTACACACAAAGACCTAACAGACCGTGCACGTAAAACCGTACCAGGTGCAATGCATATGTCTCTTAACAACTTCTTAGATGGTGCTGTATACGACCAGCTAGTTGCAGACCTTGTAGAAGCAAAAAGTGGCGAAGCAAAAGCGCCAGTGACTGCAGCCGCTCCTACACAGAAAGGCAACAAACTTGCACTAACTAACGACAGTATCTTCCTTGGCCTTAAAGCTACGCAGAAAGAAGACGCTATCAAGTTTGCTGGCGACCAGTTAGTAAAACTTGGCAACGTGTCACCTGAATACGTAGACGGTATGTTTGCTCGTGAAGAGCTTGTGTCTACTTACTTAGGCGAGTCTATCGCGGTACCACACGGCACAATCGAAGCAAAACAATACGTACAAAAAACCGGCATCGTGTTCTGCCAATACCCTGAAGGCATTCAGTGGGGCGAAGACGAAGATGATATCGCTAAGATGGTTATCGGTATTGCAGCACAAGGCGATGAACACAACATGGTGTTGATGGCTATTACCAATTCACTTGATGACGAAGAAGCAGTGGAATGCTTACAGAACACAACTAACCCAGATGATGTTCTACGTATTCTAAACGGAAATTAATACGCTCTAGTCAAGCTCCTGAGTGAAGGAGGCCGGTGTCCCCCCACTGGCCTCATTTTCGGTCTTACTCTTTATCGGTTTATTAAAGATTCAGTCTGAATAGCTTACTGCTTAATGCCTAGGGCACGTCGTCAAGGCATGTTGTTGAGCCGTTAGCTATCTAGATTCAAATATTTATAAGGTCAAAATTATGAAAGCGTTACATTTTGGTGCAGGTAATATCGGTCGTGGTTTCATTGGTAAGCTTCTTTCTGATGCAGGTATGAAGGTTACGTTTGCTGACGTAAATGAAACGGTTGTAAATGCGTTAATTGAACGCCAAGAATACCCAGTTAAGATTGTTGGCGAAGAGTGTGTTGTGGAAGTGGTTAAGAACGTGACAGCAGTAAACTCAGCGACAAGCGCTGTAGTAGATTGCATCGCTGAGTCTGATCTTGTAACAACAGCGGTAGGCCCAACGGTTCTTAAGATTATCTCTAAATCGATCGCTCAAGGTATTGAAAAACGTGCTGCGGTAAACAACACGGCACCAATGAACATTATCGCGGCAGAGAACATGGTTCGTGGTACTAGCCAATTGAAGGCAGCAGTGTTAGAGCACCTTTCTGATGAAATGAAAGCGTTCACTGAAGAGCACATTGGCTTTGTTGATTCAGCGGTCGACCGTATTGTTCCACCGGCAGAAGCGGGCGAAACAGATCCTCTAGCCGTAACCGTTGAAACGTTCAGCGAGTGGATCGTAGATCAAACACAATTTAAGGGTGAGATTCCAAACATCCCAGGTATGGAATGCACTGACAACCTAATGGCTTTCGTTGAGCGTAAACTGTTTACCCTTAACACTGGTCACTTAGTAACAGCTTATCTTGGTGTTCTTGCTGGCCATGAGACAATCAAAGATTCTATTGAAGACGCCGTAATCCGCGCTGAAGTAACTGCAACAATGGAAGAAAGCGGTGCTGTGCTTATTAAGCGTTACGGTTTTGACCCGGAAGCTCACGCAGCATACATCCAAAAAATCCTTGGTCGTTTTGCAAACCCATTTTTACGTGATGAAGTTGATCGTGTTGGCCGTCAGCCAATCCGTAAACTAAGTCCTCAAGACCGCCTAGTTAAGCCATTAAACGGCACATTGGAGTATGGTCTTCCAAACGCTCATCTCGTAAAAGCGATTGCAGCGGCTTTCCATTATAAGAATGAAGATGACCCGCAAGCGGTTGAACTTCAGGCAATGTTTGCAGAAAAAGGGTTTGCTGAGACATTAGCGCATTATTCTGAGCTGAATAGTGACTCAGAAGTTGTTAAACTAGCGGAAGAAGCTTATCTAGCATTGAAATGATAAACCATCAAAGTGCCACACCAGTGGCACTTTCTTATTGTCGAGCCGTTATGCCAATACAAACTAGCCACGAAACTGAATTACTCGAAGCACTATCTGAAGCTGAGAGCGCTAGCGCCTGTCTAATGGCGGCTTACGATGCATTGGACGACACGGTAGATGCCGTATTAAAAAACATTTTCAAGAAAGACGACACGGCAATTAAATTTGTTGTTGAACCACTTCTCAACAGTGGCGGGCCGTTGGGCGAGATTATGATCCGCGCTAAGCTGCTATTAGGGCTTGGTGTGATCAGTAAAGAGCTCTACGATGATTTAGAGATTTTCGTTACCTTGAAAGAGTGGGCGAAAATACAAGGTGAAGACACCAGCTTCACAGAAGTCGACGTTATATTTGAGCTCAACAAGGTGCACGCGGTTCAGCGTATTATGCCTATCGAATATGATGCGGAGATGGTGGAAACCATGTCTGGCCCAATGCTTCAAATGTTCTTGGGTCGACACAATCAGAAAGTGAAGTCGACGATCGTTTTGGCTATCACTGACATTATCACGACCTTATGCCGAGATAACGCACTGAGTTCTTAGTTCTAGTTTGCAGTCCTGCTTATCTTGTTTCGCATCCTACATATCTTGTAGCTGTTCGTTTCGTATCAATACAAAGTTTAAAATGATGGCGGTTTCTCTCGTTGGAGAAATCGCTTTGTTGTTTTTGTGTCTATAAAAAATACCCGAAACCTCTCTTCCCATTAAACACAAAAGCAGCAGGTACAAAAAAAGCCACATTCAGTGGCTTTTTCTATTCAAGACGTTCTCTTTATTAAAAACGCCCTTCTATCCAAGACTATGCGGATTATAGGTCTTGGATGTTCTCAGCTTCTAGCTCTTGGAAGTAGCGTAGAGTCTTAACTTTTAGCTCTTGTTGAGCTGGCTCATCAGCAACGATGATAGCTTTACGGTGCATCTGTAGAGCTGTAACAGTCCACATGTGGTTTACAGAACCTTCGATAGCCATTTGAAGCGCTTGCGCTTTGTTGTGGCCTAGAGAAAGGATCATTACTTCTTCAGAATCTAGAAGAGTAGCAACACCGATAGTTAGTGCGTATTTAGGAACTTGGTTGATGTCGCCATCGAAGAAACGAGAGTTCGCGATACGAGTGTCTTCAGTCAACGTTTTGATACGAGTGCGTGAAGATAGAGAAGAACCTGGCTCATTGAATGCGATGTGACCGTCGATGCCTACGCCGCCCATGAATAGGTTGATTTTGCCGTATGAACGGATTTTCTCTTCGTATGCTGCACAGTGAGCATCGATGTCTTCAGCTTTGCCGTCTAGCAGGTTGATGTTTTCTGCTTGAATATCAACGTGGTTGAAGAAGTTCTCGTGCATGAATGTGCGGTAAGATTCTGGGTGGTTAGGGTCGATACCAACGTACTCATCCATGTTGAATGTTACAACGTGCTTGAAGCTTACTTCGCCCGCTTTGTGTAGTTCAATTAGCGCAGCGTAAGTAGTTAGAGGTGTGCTACCAGTAGGAAGACCTAGAACAAATGGACGCTCAGCAGTAGGAGCGAATTTGTTGATAGAATCTGCGATGTGACGAGCAGCCCATTTACCTACTTTAGCTTTGTTGCTTAATGGAATAAGTCTCATTGATTTTGCCCCTAGAAATAAAATTTTATAGTGTTCTGAAACATTAATTCGCATTATAAAATAAGTTATTAAATTCCGCTATTGTTTTAGGTCAAGTTTTTGCTTTTTTCGTCGTATCTGTGACCAGAACTCTCAAATTTGCACAATTATTGTATGGATATTTGGTAGCGTTAAACAAGATTAATACGTTTGTCATATATCGTCAGGTGGTTTTGATTCAGGGTCTGAAAGATCAACAAGCTTCGTTGAGTGGATGGTCAGGAGTGCAATGGACGTATGATCAAAGAGTGATACTTATGTGGCACTGCCGTGCAAAAAAGAGGAGAAAAAGTGAGGAAGTATCACCGACAGGCGTGAATGAGCATGGGTATATTTAAGAATAGTGATTATTCAAAGCTATCACTATGAATTTTATATAAATATTTGTAAAACTGGACAGGTTGGCTAAACTTACTAATTACGAAGAAGATGCGTGTTTGTTTTAAGTTGCCGCTAATATGCTATGAAAAAAAGCCCAAAGTGATTAGGTATCACTTTGAGCAGTTTTACTAATCTTCTAACACTAACTCTCTTTCGTATTCTTCCCTAGGCACTTCTCCGCGTTTGCAGCCGTTTAGGGTATGAAAGCGACGGCGTCCACGAGCCAGTTGAATGTACTTCAACCAAACACGGTCTAACTTGGACTTAGCCTTATGAGGGTGAGCCAATACTTTGATGAAATGTCTTTCTTCAGCATTGGTCGGTGTTAGTTCACCAGTCTCAAGTGCAAGCATAGTGTCACCAAACAAGGTTAGGATTTCTTCTTCTGAAAGAGTAAAATCACCTGACTTAGCGAACCCTCGTGGGAATTTAATGGTGTCATAAAAACGTTTTTTTCCGTGTCGGAATTCGGTCTCAGACATATCAGCCTCAGTAATGTGGTTAGATAGAAATTAGTGTTTATTGCTCACGCGAAAATATTGTTAAAAGGCTAAAATAGGAAACAAAACGTTTTTGCCTTTACGATAAACAATCCTAGATCGGCTAGTTAGCAGATTTATTACAGAGATGTATTTTTGATGGATGTGAAAGTATTTAGAACCTTTCTTGAGGTTGCAAGGGTGCGCCACTTTGGGCGCGCAGCTGAAAACTTGTATTTAACACAAGCAGCGGTGAGTGCGCGGATCAAACAGCTTGAAGGCTATTTTGATACTCAGCTCTTCATTCGTGACCGCAATAACATCAAGCTTACCTCTTCCGGTGAGCGTTTGATTGGTTATGCTGAAGTGATGGTATCCACCTTACAACAAGCCAAGTTTGAGCTGTCGTTAGAAAGTGGAAAAGCCTTGCAGTTAACACTAGGTGGCACTCCGAATATTTGGGATGCGTATCTGCAAAACTGTTTAAGCGTAGTGACCGATTCTTTTGGTGGTTATGGCTTCATGGCTGAGGTGATGGGGCGTGAGCAACTGAACCGTAATTTGCTAGAGCGAACCTTAGATATGGCTTTCGCCTTCGATCAAATTAAAGCGGAAGAGCTGAACTGTAAAAAAGTCGCTGATTTGGTTTTGGTGCTGGTATCAACGCAGCAAGATGATCTGGAATCTGTGTTCCAACATAAGTATGTGTATGTTGATTGGGGAACGCGCTTCGGTTCAGAACACGCAGAACGTCACCCTAAAGTTCCAGCTCCGTATTTACGTACCTCTACGGCTCGTATTGCCCTCGATTTCATTTTAGAGAAAGGTGGCAGTGCGTATTTACCTGTGTCTATGGTTGAACCTTTTATCGATTCGGGTCAGCTGCATAAGGTGAAAGGGGTAGAAGATTGGTATCGCCCAATTTATCTCAGCTACCGTAAAAGCAGCACCTCGGTTGATGCGATCATGCAGGTCGAGAAGCTGGTTAACGAGATTGACCCATCGACCGCCTACACGCTGCAACAAGCCGCTGAACAAGCACCAGAGTAAGGGCGTTGTAATGAATATCGTGTGTTGCAACCAATATCGCTTGTTGAAATATGCGTTGCTGACTTAACGTGACTGAATTAACTTTGTTGATTAAATAAAAAATGGCTCCTAACTAGTTATATAGTTGGGAGCCATTTTCGTTTTAAACCAGAGATGATCTTCATTGCCCAATCAGAGATAACCCTAACTCGGATAAATCAGTTTAAGCCTGGTATGCGTAACCTTTTTTAAAAGCCCTATCACTTCAAAGCACTATTCTTCGAAAATTCTAGAGATTCATTAGATTCTCAATGGACTCTTCAAGAGAGTGTGACAGGTATGAATGGATTTTATTGCCATCCGTTGCGTCAATCTCAATTTTAGAAATCCCCTTACTCGCTTCGTCTTCAAGAAAGCTGAGAGACTGCTCGACTGATTGACTGGTGAGAACCTGTTGGTTTGATAAAACAATACGACACGTGTGAAGAACCATAGCCTTTTCCTTTTTATATTCGACAGGTCTCTGCATCTTAGTGTGCTAAGTACCTATCGTTGACGTTGTGAGAAGAGTTTCTTCTCAAGGTTAAATTTAGTCGAATTGCGTAAAAAGAAAACCCTTTTTTGTGATTTATCTAACCTTCAGTTCCGAAAGTGGCTAGCGACAATGACAGTTCACGGTAAACTTTTATGTATCGGAGTAAAAGTTATGGCAAATGGGAAGAGCACAGCATGTCGAGAAATATTCATCACAACAGTACGTTAACGAGTGAGCAGTGCCATTTGGCTCGATATGCGCGAGACGCTCGCTTTGACGGGATGTTTTTTACAGCGGTAAAAACCACCGGAATTTTTTGTCGTCCGATTTGCCCAGCAAGCCCGCCCAAAGAAGAAAATGTCGAGTATTTTTCTCATCAAGCTCAAGCTTTGAAGGCTGGATATCGCCCATGCTTACGTTGCCGGCCAGACAGCGCACCTTTTTCTCCGGCTTGGAAAGGTGTTGAAACGACTTTCTTGCGTGCTTTACAGTTGATTGATCATGGTGCGCTGAACTCAGGAACAATCGTCGACCTTGCCACTCGATTAGGTATTTCAGACCGCTATTTACGAACCTTATTCGATAATTACATCGGCGTGTCGCCGAAGCAATATAGCCTTTATAGCCAATTGATGTTTGCCAAGCAGTTGCTGCACACCAGTAGCATGAGCATTACCGATGTTGGCTTTGCGAGTGGTTTTAATAGCACGCGTCGTTTCAATGATGCCTTTCTAAAAGAGCTGCAGCTCTCGCCAAGCCAAATCCGACGAACAAAGCTAAGTGAAAACCTGAGCAATCATATTCAGCTAGTCTTTCACGGCCCATTAGACTGGAAGCATTTACTGGGTTTCTATCGACGAAGAATGATTGAGGGCCTAGAAGACGTTGGCGAAGACTATTACAAGCGCACAGTGAATGTTAATGGGTCAAAGGGTTGGTTCAAGGCCACTTTGGCTAAAGAGAACCGCTTAGATATTGAATTTGAGTTGGACGATATAAGCCAGTTAAGAAGCTTGATTGCGAACATTCGACGCATGTTCGACCTTGATGTCGATATTGCCAAGGTTGAGGCCTTCTTTACAACCATTGACCCCAACTTAGTGGCTAAGAGTGGCATCCGCATTCCTGGCGTGTGGAGTGCTTGGGAAGCCGGAGTAAGAGCGATTCTAGGGCAGCAAGTTTCGGTAACCGCGGCGATTGGGCAGCTTAACTTGTTGGTACGAGAGATTTCTGGAACGCATTCGGCATCTTCTTTAGAAGATCCTGCTAATTCACAAGAGTCGTCTGGAATCCAAGAGAAAGCCTACTTCCCAACACCTAAACAGATAGCGGAGGCTGATGTCAGCTTCTTAAGAATGCCGGGAAGTCGCAAAGAGACCTTAAAGCGCTTTGCCGAATACATGGTCGACAATGAAGCCGAACATCCTTCTAAGTGGATTGAGCTAAAGGGCATTGGGCCTTGGACGATTCAATACGCGCTACTTCGCGGGTTAAGTGAACCTAATCATCTGTTGGTTGGCGACCTGGTGGTGAAGAAGTTCATTGAGCATCGCCCAGCCATCAATACAGAGAGTGTTTCGCCTTGGGGAAGTTACGCCACGTTCCATTGTTGGAATCAATCTTAATCGGAATACTAAGCTAGGAGATATCATGGACAACCGTTTTACTTACTATGAGAGCCCGTTGGGCACGGTGACTTTACAGGCGAACGATGAAGGGTTGCTAGGTCTTTGGTTTGAAATATACACCACCAAGCCTGAAGAATTAGGTGTTCGAGATGATGGCTTTCCGATCTTTGAATTGGTTGCCGAGCAGCTCAATCGCTATTTTTCTGGTGAGGTTATCCAATTTTCTGTGCCGATCGCCGCAAAGGGCACGCCATTTCAGCAATCGGTTTGGCAAGCGCTCATGGCTATTCCTTATGGAGAAACATGGAGCTATGCACAACTGGCTGATGCGATTGGTAACCCAAAGGCCGTTCGAGCCGTGGGTTTAGCGAATGGTAAAAATCCAGTGTCAGTGATTGTGCCGTGCCATCGAGTTATTGGTAAAAATGGCAAGCTGACCGGGTATGCGGGTGGCGTAGAACGCAAACAACGCTTGTTAGTTATTGAGGGAAGAGAAGAAGATTAAAGAGTCTTTTTCGGAATGTTTGTTGAAAATTGCGTATCAATTATTGGTGAACGTTAAGGGTTCTTAAAGTGTGACTTTGCAATAAAACTGCCACTTGCTGGAAAATACTTGTTTGGTTGCATATCCTTTAACCATGTTCTCTAGGCAAGGATGCCCAAATGAATAGCCATCATTCACTTATACTCTGCTGCAGTAGCGCACTATTGCTGACCGGTTGTTTAACCGACACCAGTCGACCCTTCGAAGTACCACAACTTGTTCTGTTTAAGGGCATGTATGAGAACGCTGACAATGACAGTTATTTGCTTTTTGAATCTGGGCAAGTGACTTATCAAACAACGGATAAGTCTGTTACTCGAACTTATCGTGTTGAAGATGACTTAATCAATATTGAGTTGAATTCAGCGAACCGCCGATCTGACTCCGGGCTAGTGATGCGAATTCAACACGAGGGTGCAGTGTTAACCTGCAACCAGTGTCCAGCGATGCAGTTAAGTAACGTCTGGACACGCGTTGAGAAGCCTCTAGCTGATATGCATTAGAGCGTTTTACTAGAAAAGAGCACCATTAAGCCATAGGTGAGCGGCGATGCTGACGACATAACCAATCATGATCACTGGCATCCATTTTAAGTGTCCAAAGAAGGTGTATTTTCCATGCGCCGCACCCATTAAAGCCACGCCTGCTGCACTACCAATTGACAACAAGCTGCCCCCGACGCCCGCGGTTAAGGTGATCAGTAGCCAGTTGCCCATCGACATTTGGGGTTCCATGGATAACACGGCAAACATCACCGGAATGTTATCGACAATAGCCGATAAGATCCCCACCATGACGTTGGCCCAAATTGGATCCCATTGGCTATACATCACGCCCGAGGCTAATTCCAAGTATCCAAGTAAACTCAAGCCACCGACACACATTACGACGCCGTAGAAGAACAGCAACGTGTCCCATTCGGCATGCGACACTCTTCGAAATACATCGAATGGCACAACAGAACCGAGTCGTTTCAGGGCGCCTTCATCGTTATTGGCGATCGCCACCGCTTTTTTCTTCGCGAGTGAGTTGGGTAAAGTCTTACGTAAGTAATAACCAAAGAACTGAAGGTAGGCGAGCCCCATCATCATGCCCATCACAGGAGGGAAGTGGAGTACGGCGTGGAAAGCAACCGCGGTCGCTATTGTCATGATGAACAAGAAGACGATTCGTCTTGCTCCACGCTTTAATTCTATGTGCTGATGAACCGTGTCAGGTTGAGTCGTCGGAACAAAGTAAGACATGATCAGTGCTGGAACAAGGTAGTTCATCACTGAAGGAATAAATAGAGGAATGAACTCGGTAAAGCTGACATGGCCAGCCTGCCATACCATCAGCGTTGTGATATCTCCAAATGGACTAAATGCGCCGCCAGCATTGGCTGCTATGACAATGTTCACACACGCGAGATTGACAAATTTAGGGTTGGACCCTGCGACTTTAAGAACAACGGCACACATCAATAGAGCTGTCGTGAGGTTGTCGGCAATAGGGGAAATGAAGAAGGCCAGAATACCGGTTATCCAGAACAGAGAGCGGAAATTAAAGCCTTTGCCTACCATCCACGCTTGCAGCGCATCAAACAGTCTTCTCTCTTCCATGGCACTAATGTATGTCATGGCGACGAGTAGAAAGAGTAATAGCTCGGCGTATTCCAGAAGGTTGTGTTCGAGCGCTTGTTTGGCGACTTCAACAAGGTTGTGTTCTTGGTAGATAAAACCAATGATTATCCAGATCAGGCCCGCCGCAAGTAGAACGGGCTTGGATTTTCGGAGTTTTAGGTATTCTTCCATCATCACCACGATGTAGGCGACAACGAAAATGGTCAGCGATAAGTAGCCAGCAAATGAACTGGTTAGCTTGAGCGGCTCTCCCAACTGAGAAGTGGCAGCGCCTGCTACCGTAGAAAAAAATAATAAAGAGAGAACAGCAGAAAGCTGGATACCTAACATGGATTACGCTCCGAAGTTAATAAGTTATTAACACGGGTAAAAGCGTAGACCTAAATAACCATGTGCAGTGTGATAGATATCTTAATAATTCAATAGATTATATAGAAAACAGTAGATTGGGTGAAAACGTGAGGTCACAGTGAAAGCCGTCGATTATAGGAACCCATCGTTCATAGGAAAACGGTCGATCATCGGTAACTCGTCAATCATAGAGAAATAGAGAAATAGAGATTATAGAGAAAATAGAGGTTAGGGAAAAAGCCCTACCGGGTTTATTACCGATAGAGCTTATTCGCCATTGCCAATATTATGCAGCATTGAGATCAAACGTTAGTGTTTGTTCTGCGGCACATACTTCAACAGGCCAGCCGTAGGATTGATATTCCAGCGCAAGTTTGTCCGCTACTGCGCGAGATACTGTTGCAGTGATCCACATGCCTTTGCCCATTACTTGATATTTAAGCGTTCTCATTTCCATCATCATCACCACCGTTCTCCTTCGATATTGGCAGCGCGAAGTCTATAGCACCTCTAAGGGCTGAAATTTCGGATTAAGCTCAAATTCTTTATAAAATGGCTCACGGTTTAGCCATGGTTCAAAACTCAACCAATAATAGGTAAACGATTGCATTTTAGAAGCGTAACCACTATTAAAGCCGCTGTATTATAATCGAATTAAAATTGAACAGAAAAAGTATGTAAGAGATCACTCACATCATTATCAGAGATCAGACTAGGTAAAAACCTGTCATTTGAAACCTTATTTGTGTGGTGATTGTGTGCGTTTTTGGTTGCGCTGTTGAAGCGAATTTTGTTTAGTTTTGTATGTTAAATATTCTAATTATTTTAGCGTGTACCTCTGCTTTTAAATCTAAATAA
Organism: Vibrio splendidus; assembly: GCF_003345295.1. Lineage (NCBI taxonomy): Bacteria > Pseudomonadati > Pseudomonadota > Gammaproteobacteria > Vibrionales > Vibrionaceae > Vibrio > Vibrio splendidus. Next base: position 75,319 of record NZ_CP031056.1, on the reverse strand, counting down.
CAGTTTTATATGTTGCTGTGGTTCTTTTGTTCAAACCGATACGCTATTTGATTTTGGTCATTAACCTATTGTTCATTAGTTTGCACTATCTATACGTGTTCTGTTCCACATAAACGAGATGTATAGAGGTCCTTATGACTAATCCAACTAAAACCGATCGTAAAGTCACGATCGGCAGCTATATCGCACTCGCATTCGCGATTGTGTTCTTTTCAGGCTTAATGCAGTCCAATGAATGGTATGGAGTGCTCGATTTTACAACGCTCAACGGTTCATTCGGTAAGGTCGCTTACGATGTAAGTGAAACGGCCGATGGTATACAAGCGGCAACGACGTCATTGCGTGGCAAAGGCGGTAGTGGTGCTCGTGACGGTTTCATTTTTGCTTTGACACTTATTCCGACCGTGATGTTTGCACTGGGTATGATCAACGTACTTGAGCACTATGGTGCACTGGACGCGGCTCGTAAACTACTGACACCGCTGCTTCGCCCTCTAATGGGTATTCCGGGTAATTCAGGCTTGGCACTGATTGCTTCTTTGCAAAGTACCGATGCAGGTGCAGCGATGACCAGGCAACTGAAAGATGAAGGGCATCTGACTAAGCGTGAAACCGATGTCTTCACCATGTTCCAGTTTACGGCGGGCGCGGCGATCGTTAACTTTTTCTCTTCAGGTGCGGTTCTGTTCACTCTAACGGCGATGGATGGTTCTTTGGCGGTAACATCGTCAATTGGTTTGGCTGTGGCTGTGATGTTCATCTTCAAGTTTGTCGGTGCGAACCTGTTCCGTATTTACCTCAACATTACTGAAGGCAAAGAAGACAAACCAAAATCAGACAAAGAACAAAAACTGGAAGAGGAAGTAGCATAATGAGCGAAGTTAAAGCAAAGAAACCAATGGTTACTGATATTTTCGTTGAAGGTGCTAAGAAAGGCTGGGTTATTGCGACTACCTCTACGGTACCGAATGTTCTGATGGCGTTTGTGATCATCAAGGCATTGCAGATCACCGGTGCGCTGGATTTGATGGGCAGTGTATTTGCTCCAATCATGGCGGTATTTGGTTTACCTGGTGAAGCGGCAGCAGTATTGATTGGCGCTTGGATGTCGATGGGCGGTGCTGTGGGTGTGGTTATCACGCTGTTTGACCAAGGCATCCTGAACGGCAACCATATCGCTATCTTGGCGCCAGCTATCTACTTGATGGGCTCTCAGGTGCAATACATGGGGCGTATTATGGGACCAATTGGTACTGAAGGTCGCTACATCCCAGTGATGATCGCGATTTCGGTATTGAATGCGTTTGGTGCAATGTTTTTGATGAACATTATTTTGTAACGTGACTTTTAACGGTTAGCTACTATTAACGGTTAGCTGCTAACAGCTTTTAGACGTTACAAAAAAAGGAAACCCCGTTTGGCTTTCACCAAACGGGGTCTATTCTTTTCGTAGCCATCCTGCTACTGCGCGTTACTTATCTTTCAATAGATAACTGGTGCTCCCTGCATCATTCCTTGACGTGGCTAAATCCTTTAACCTATCCAATTCATCGCCTTCCTAGCGGTGTCCTTGCTAACTCATCATCCTGACAAGTGACTCTATCCTAGAGCAAAACTTCCTTGCTGATAACTCATCCTAAGTCATCAAATCTTCATCCTGAAGATACCTAATCCGTTAGGCTTTTTCCTGTTCCTGCCAACTCCCTGTCGACATGTGTATTAAACACTGCAGAGGCTTTACTCACAATCCACCTCAAGAAATAAATGTACTCACTAACCGAAATAAATATGCGTGGATTCATACAAAACAAGGGGTTGGGTTTGTATTTTAGGAATTTTCTGCGAAGCTTGATTGTGATCTCTTACGTTCGGTGTGAGAGATCTCTTACAAACTTTCGGGCTCGACTATCATTTTGCGTTGACCGCATCAATGAATTGATGGGTAATGGATGATGAATAAACACCAAGTAATAGGGAAATATAATGGTTACAGCACTTTACGCAGCCTTGCTTACGGTAGTAATGATCTGGTTAGCGATCGAAGTTATTAAGCAAAGACGAATCAATCTTGTTGCTCATGCCGATGGCGGTGTTGAGTCGTTACAGATAGCACGTTCGGCACAAAGTAACGCGATGGATTACATCCCAATCACGGTGATTTTGATGGGGTTGCTAGAGATGAATGGGGCTGGTGTGTGGCTTATTCATGTCATTGGTGTGGCGTTTATTCTGGGGCGAGTGATTCACGCTAAAGGGATCTTAGCGAAGAATTTCAAAGGCAGAAAAGTGGGTATGGTGTTAACGCTTATCTGCATGATCTCGTTGATTGTCCTAAACTTAGCTTACCTACCTTTTGATAAAATGTTCTAGGGAGCATTATGGCATTGCGCCTTCCTCCTGCTTGGGCGATTGTCCTTGCAGGGCTAATACTCAACATCATGGCGATTGTCATGTCGAGCTTGGTGTTGGACAAAATTGAAGCGGAGAAATCGGAATACAACGATCGTAAATACGGCAATGTGTATTCTATACAACTGTCCTGGAATACGATCGAAACCTTAGAGCGTAAGCGTGAAGCGATCCTGATTCACCTTGATAAGCTATCCCCAGAAATCGCTCAACCTGCCCCTGTTCTTGATGAAGCGCTTCGCGGACAACTTCGGAGTTGGGTGAGTGACGAGGTGCCGGCCATCTCGTTGGTTAACTTACCTAAGCTTATGATGCTGATAAACAGTGCCCAAGAATCGCAACGAACCCGAATTGATGACTACTATTTGGATAATCTGACCTTGGTTGAGTTAATCCAAAGGCTTGATGAGAAAATGGCTTTCTATAAGAACATCGCCCTGTTTCTTCAGGTGTTTGGTTTAGCGCTTATCTTAGCTCGCGACCTAGCAAGAAGACCTTAGATTATCTAGCACTGTCGCTGCCTGCCTCACTAAGCCTGTATAGTTAACGAGACTCACTTGGCAGGTTGGGGTGCTGCTGGCCTTGGTATTTTGGTAGCTGTTCTTTCAGCCCCTTAAACGTGCTCAGCGCACTGCCTATCGATAACTTATTCATCAACCAATTGGGCAAGATGCCACCTGCGTTCGCATATGCGGTGTAGGTGATGTAAGTATTGCCATTAGTGAGCGGTTGCAGCGTCCAACGTGCGTCCACATCGTAAATTCGAATATACCCCGACTCTTTCGCCAAATAGTTAGATGCATCTTTAATCGACAAGACAAACTGCCCATCCTCAATGCTGTATTTTGAGTAGGTCACCATATCGCGATCTCTAGCAGGCCAAGGCGCTTTGAATTGGGTATAGACGATGTTTTCTGCCTCAGATATCTGCATCAAGACACGGCTTTGCGACACACTGTCTATCCAGTTTGGCACGTTCTCGCTGTCTTCCAGCAACAGTAAAAAACCAGAATAAGTGGTGGGCGTTTGCATTTGTGCTCGTATCTCTACTAAGCCTTCACTGTGAGGTCTCTTATCAATGATGATGCCGTCTTCACTTTTGACGAACTGCCATGGAGATGCATAAGTCAGTGTTGATAAGGCGCAGAGCCCAAGTGCAAAAATCCTAGGTAATATCATTATTCTTCCATAAAAAGAAAAGCTTATCTTCTAGGAGTATAGAATAGAAATGGGTTTGATTCGTGCTAAAGGCTGGCGGTTTTTCCTGATTTGAGCAACGCATCGCCATTTATTGTGGTATACCAATAGCTGGAGGCTTATTAAGATTTGGAACGTCGAAATGAAAACGGAAGCGTTCGGTCGCTTCCGTTTTTATTAATGGGCAATGGATAAAGGTTAAAGTTACTAGGCTAAAACTTGTAGGTTAAAGCTTATAGACTAAAGCTTATAGGCTTCTACGGTTTTGATCGTCGTCCAGTTGCTGTTGGCGTCTTGGATGAACTCTTGCGTATCTTCCAACCATCGTTTTTGTACTGATTTGTCTAAGTTCAGATACAGCTTTCCATCTTCGACTTTCCATGCGTTAGGGTCGGTCTCAAATTTCTTACCCATAGCCACACCAAAGGCACAATAGCCACCGTATTGAGGCGCATAAGCTTCAGGGTTGGTGCGGAACTGATCTCGGTTGTCACTGTTTGCGAACTGATAAATAGCGTTCTTATAAGTAGCAGTGAATTCTGATGAACCTTGAACGGCACCAGCATCAGTAAAGTAAGCCACTGGGTCATAGCCTTTGATCGCGATGTCATTGCTATCAACGCTCATGTCGATGTCTGCTGCCATCAGTGAAAAGCTGGTTCCTAGTAACGCGGCCAATAGAGTGATTTTTTGACTGGTCGATTTCATGTGTGACATATCAAGTTCCTTGTCAGTGTTGGTTATCTTGTTTGAAATAATTTAGCCCACTCGTCCGGTCTATAGAGGGACAAAAGAACTTAAAAGTAAGCGAATCGTTCGGAGGATGCATGGATCTGCTTTCACAACTAATGGAACACTTCTCGATACGTACCGGTGTTTTCTATTCTGGCAATTTGTGCGGAGTGTCGTCATTTAAGCCGCAACAGGGTAAAGAAGGGCATCTTCATGTATTGAGCGCGGGTGAGTTGACCTTGTCTAGTGCGCACACGGAGTACAGGCAACTGGCACAGCCCTGCATTGTTTATCTGCCGAATAGCACTCCACATGTGATAGAAGGCGTGGGAGACGGTGCTGAGGTCGTGTGTGCGAATGTCGAATATCGTTCAGGGCAGATGAATCCTTTATTGTCTGCTCTGCCTGACGTGATAGTGATTCCGTTTGCGGATGCACCTAACTTAATGCCAGTGATAGAGGTGTTATTTCGAGAGTCGAGTCAAGATTCATCGGGGCAACAATATCTAATGGACAAGTTGAGTGACGCCTTGATGGCTTTGATTTTCCGCCATCTCATTGAACAACAGCAGATCGATCAAGGCGTATTTTCTGCACTTGCTCATCCGCGGCTTGCTCCGGTCGTTACTGCGATTCACCTAATGCCAGCTCGCCACTTTTCGATAGAGCAAATGGCTTCATTGGCAGCGATGTCTCGAACTCAGTTTATAGAAGCGTTCAAGCGTGAAGTGGGTGAAACGCCTGGAGATTATGTGCAAAAGTGGCGAGTCTCAGTGGCTCAATCCCTCTTATTGCAAAATAAGCCCATCAACTGGGTTGCTGATGAAGTGGGTTACAGCAGCTATTCGGGGTTTTCACGCGCTTTTCAGCATGTTGCTGGGGTGTCACCGCGTTTGTGGCTAAAGCAAAATGTGTCGTGAATCGCTGGGCAACCCTAACTGAAATGTGGCTATTAGCATGAGGCTAGTCTATGTTTTAGCGGAAATTGAGCGTAGTTTGTTCAATTCTCAACTGACGGTGTAAAAAGGTGGACTTTATAAGCTCGTTGTAACATTCTGCCCGTCCTATTTTATCAGACATCAATGAGACGAAGTGCCTGCTGAACATTATTCAGCCTCCCGTATCTCATTAAAGCACTAAGGAGTTCAACTTGAACCTATTTGTAAGAGACCTTACCGTTATCGATTCTTCATACATCTGTGAACATAGAGGGGTCGTAGGAGATAGTTGGATTTTAGATGTCACCATGTCTGGTGAACTTAATGAAATGAGCATGGTGCTGGATTTTAGCAAGGTCAAAAAGCAGATCAAACACCTCGTTGATGAGCACGTTGATCACCGTTTGCTACTGCCGATGCAAAGCGCTGCAGTTGTTCTTCAAGCGAGCAAAGCGGGCTACTCTCAGGTTGATGTGTTGCGTGGTGACAAGAGCCTCCACCTACATTGCCCTGACGAAGCGTACTGTCTTATTGATGCAGAGGCGATCACCATCGAGAGCGTGACCGCACACGTTTATCATATTCTTCGCGATAACCTACCAAGTAACGTCACTGGGTTAGAGATCACCCTTCGTCATGAGAACATTAATGGCGCGTTTTACCACTATACCCATGGTTTGAAAAAGCATGATGGCAACTGCCAACGCATCGCCCATGGTCACCGTTCTCCGGTAGAAATCGTAGTTGATGGTCAGCGTGACGAGCAACGCGAACGAGCATTTGCTCAGCGTTGGGAAGACATTTATTTAGGCTCTAAAGAAGACCAAGTTTCAGTTTCATCGCTTAACCTGAGTGAACACGCGAAAAGTGTTAATGATGAAAGTCACTATGGCTTCCGCTACACTGCGCCACAAGGCGAATTTGAGCTAGCGATTGCTAAGAGTGAGACGGAAATTTTGCCGACGGATACCACGGTGGAATTACTTGCGGGCTATATTGCGGATCAAGTTGAGCCTAGCCTAGCGGAAAGCCAATCACTACAAATCGTTGCTTATGAAGGTGTTGGCAAGGGCGCAATGGCGTTCCGATAACACTTCAATGAGAGATACAGTCTCGTTACTGACATGATGAAATAAAGGCAAGATAATCCGTTATCTTGCCTTTATTTTTTGTTGCTCTTTAAAACTGATTTAGCGGATAGTTTTAGCTAGCGAAGTAGCACGCGTCGCAGTGGCGTTTTCTCGATTCCAACAACCAACCCGAAGCTCAACAATACGGTGCCAAAAAATACCGTAACGTCTTTTGCCAATTCCGTAATGCCTAAGACTCCACAGACATTGAACAACACAATAATGATCAGTAAATGGCTTACGTAGATACCCAGCATGCGATTTGAAATGGCACAAACCCAAGCGTAGTTACCCATGTTTGGATTAGCCAAAAGCCACATAAACACGCCCATCCCCCATAGCGCCGTGCCAAACAAGAAATCATTCATGTTGAATCCGACGTCGAACGTGGTGAGCCATGCCGCCTCAGCAAAGTGAATCAACATGCCTAACGCTAATAACCCCAACGCTTTAGTTGATGACACCTTCCATTGATTCTGACGAATAAGGAAACCTAAGGTCACCATTAACGTGCCAAAGAACGGGCCATTACGCGTGAAGAAGGGTGCTTCTAATCCGGTCAGCGTTGCGTAGCTTCCTGCCAAAACACCATAGCCATAGAGCGCTATGGCTATCGGTAATAGAAGTTTGTTGAGCTTCAACTCAACCAATAAAGCGATGCTCAACACTGCGCAAACAAGGGCTGGAATGAACCACAAATGCACCAGACCGCCCTCTAAGAATGAGTTAAGAGGAGTGCTCATTAAGAAACCCCAATAGCCTTCACGTTCACCTAGATAGCCAAACTCTTCTACCTTTGCGAGATTGAATGGCATCACTAAGCAAATGATGCTCCATGCAAACCAAACCTTAAGCAGTGGTTTAGAGTAGTTCAGGACGGTTTCCCATGGCGATGCAGCCAACTTAGGCTGAATAAGGTAACCAGAAATCAGGAAGAACAGAGGTACCGCAAAACGAGCGGTTTGGTTGAGCACATAACCGATCCAAGGCACTTCATCTATTTGCCAATAAGTGAGTGCCATTTGGCCGTGTAAACCAATGATCGCCAAGATAGCAATCACTCGGCCTAACTCTATACTGGCGATGTGTTGTGAAGGCGTATGTTGAACGGAAGACATATTAGATCTCTTAGTGAAATTTTTACGAAATCTAGCAGCCTTTATGCCCAACCAGTTAGTCCTAAATCAAGGCTTATGACCTTTATTTCAGGGCTTGTGTCGGTTTTTTGAAGCCTGTCGCAGCTATATTAAACCCATTGCGGTGAGTGCAAAAATACCTAGTGTACAAGTGATAAGAGAAACAACGGTCGTGAGCGCGATGATGTTAGCCGCCAGGGTTGAATTCCCTCCCATTGCACGCGCCATAACATAGCTCGCTGCTGCCGTTGGTGCAGCGCTCATCAAGAAGATAAGCCCGAGATCGAGCCCTTCAAACCCTAAGTACCCAGCAGCCAATGTAATCAGTAACGGTGAGGCAATTAACTTGTAGCTAGAGGCGAACCACGTCGACAACTTTTCTTGTTTGAGCGAGCTAATATCCAGCGACCCGCCAGTACAGAGCAGGGCCAAAGGTAATGTCATATTGGCAAAGTATTGCCCAGCGTCAGCCACCATTTTTGGAATAGGAATTGAAAGCGCATAGAAGACGACCGCTAAGAAAATAGCAATAATTAACGGGTTTTTGGTGATGGACTTGACGATCACTTTAATGGCTTTAGCGCCGGTGTCTTTGCCTTTGGGTGTCAGTGCAATCACGGCTTGAATGTTATACAGCACGGTTAGGGATGCGACATAGATAGCCGCCAATGCCACGCCTTGGTTGCCATAGATATTAGCCACATAGGCGAGGCCAATGATCGCGGTATTAGCGCGGAACCCACCCTGGACAATCACACCTTGATCTTTCGAATCTTTGAATACCAACTTTGTTGAGAAAATCGTGAACAAGAAAAAGATAAAATTTGCGATGACGCCAAAGGCAACTAACGCGCTACTGGCTGAAAAATTATGATTTGATTGAACAATACTAAGAAATAGCATCGCGGGTAGGGTGACTTGAAATACGACCTTAGATGCGACATCAATGAAATTATCATTGATCAAGCCGATTCGCTTGAGCATCACACCAAGAAACAGCATTAAACAGATAGGGCCTGTTACTGACGCCGAAAACGCAAACTGTTCCCAAAGTGTGTTCATTCTTTTTCCTTTGTTAGTCGATTTCAATTTCCTTTGAATACTGTCGCATTTTTCCACAATTCTTTGATAATACAAAATGAATACCAAGGGTTAAGTAAAAAACTTGAAAAAAAGTACGAACGTGCTAAAAATAAAGCATCAGATTTATTATTGGTGAATAATGAGCAAAGGAAAGATAACCAAAGAGTATATTTTGAGCCATGCATTTTCACTTGCGAGTGAGAATGGTCTTGAGAGTTTGACGATTGGCGAATTAGCCAAGCAGTGTGGTATGTCTAAGAGTGGATTGTTTGCGCACTTCAACTCTAAAGAGAACCTGCAACTCTCTGTACTCGAATATTCCAATGCCATATTCACTGAAAGAGTCATCATTCCGGCGAGAGAGTTGGGCGACGGTGATATTGAAGCCAAGCTTAAACAATTGCTCGATAACTGGCTTGGCTGGAACCACTCATTCCAAGGCAGCTGCATGTTTATTGATGCTTGGAAAGATGCAGGCAGCGAAACCTCTGTGATTCAGAAGGCACTGCAGAAAACCATTTCAGTGTGGATTGATTACTTGACGATTCAAGTAGCAAAAGCGGTTGAGAGCAAACAATTCAGAGCCGATTTAGAGCCTAAGCAGGCAACCTTCGAGTTGTACGGTCTCTATTTAAGTGCGAACTTGTTCTACTCATTACGAGGCCAACAAGCGAGCCACACTCATTTTTGGAGTGGTGTCGAGCGCTTGGTAGCCAGTTGGAAAGCGGTTTAACTCGCCAAGCTACTTAGCTCGCAAACTATTGAGTTCGCAAATCATGTTAGTCTTGCTGAAGTAAGGTTTACAACAAAATTTTAGAGAAGTGGTGGTAAGCGATAATAAATCGCAGTAGCGCCATTTTTTATATCAACAAATAGCACGGTCGTTCGATTTTTAGGGCCGAGCTCGATCCGCCAACTAAGATGGCGATACAAGGAACGGTCATGAGTGACAAAATCTATTTCAATACATCGAACAAATTTAGCTTCAAGCGCAGCTTAATTGGCGCAACAACTAATTTGCACTACATTTTAGCGCCAAGTCATGCAAAGAAAACGGCACGTAAACTGCTGCTCACTCCAATGCGTACCGAGCAAAAAAATGCAGATCCGCAAGGGCTTATCAAGAGTGAAATCGAAGGTCGTGATGGCGTTATAAAAACGTATTCTCTGGGTACTGGTCCAGTTTGGGTGCTGACCCATGGTTGGTCTGGCACCGCGAGTCAGTTCTTTCCTTTAATGGAACACATCGCTGCTAAAGGCTTTACTGCAATGGCTTACGACCACCCTGCTCATGGTGGCAGTGATGGCGTACATGGTCATATCCCAGCGTTTGTGAATGGTTTAGAAGCTGTTCTAGATTCGGTGGGTGAAGTGGCAGGGTTGGTCGGTCACAGTATGGGTACCGCTTCTGCGTTGGAATGTAAGCATGTTAAATTGGAAAACAAGCCGTTATTGCTCATTGCACCTGTGTTGGATTATCTAGAAAACCTATTTGGCAGCGTTGCGCGTTCTGGTTACTCAATGAAGCTGTTTGAGGCGGTAGTAGGTGAAGTGGAAGAGCAGTTTAATTACCCAATTCAGTCTGTCGATCCTTATGGAAAGCTGGCGCTTCGTGAGTCTCAGACGATCATTGTTCATGATGAGCAAGACAAGTTTACTAAGTTTGATGTGTCTCAGCGTGCAGCTAATGAAATGGGTCGAGTTACCTTGATTGCGACTCAAGGCCAAGGTCACGGGCGAGTGATGAAGTGCCCACAAGTATTCGAGAGCTTTGATAACTTAATTGGCTAAGTCCAACGATCGCAAGTCAGTAGGACGCCAATAAAAAGATCGTAAGCCCAAAGCTCAGAAAACATAAATAAAAAGGCCAACCAGACATTATCTGGTTGGCCTTGCTTTTAGGTGTTTAGTCGACGCTTAGTTAGCGTTTAGCTAAACCCTATTTTTAGCTTGCACAGTTTGCAGGGCCGATCTCTTTCCACACGCCCCATTGGCCTGTCGTTGTTGGATCTTCACCTGTTGTCCACCACTTCGCTTCCCAAACCTTACCGCCTTGAGTCACTTGGTCGCCGCCAGTGTAGACCGCACTTGAATCCCAAGCGTTAGTACACGTACCGCCGCCTGTGGTTTTCTTAAGAACGTTCACTGAAGTAGCCGCTACCGATGTATCAGTGCCATCGCTGACCGTTACAGAGAAGTTCAGCGTCGTATCTTGCGTGTATTCCGCCGCGACAAAGCTCACTGAAGAACCTTGAACCGTAGCATCAATACCAGCAGGCACATCCCACGTGAAGGTCAATGTACCTTGGTCAGCATCGCTCGAAGCCGAAGCATCAACCACGACTACATCACCCGCATTAACTTCAGACGGAGCCGTAACCACAGCAACTGGTGCTGTATTGACTGGGCCTGTGTCTTTAGGAGTTACCGTTACAACAACGGTGTCAGTTGCAGTAGCACCTTCGTTGTCAGTTACCGTTAGGCTGAACGTGAGTACTTCTTGTTGAGCGACTTCAACCACATCGAAGCTTGCAACTGCAGCATTGGCGTTGGCCAGAGTTACGGCTGTTCCGCTTACTTGTGACCAAGCGTAGCTTGCAATCGTGCCGTCGCTGTCTTTTGAAGCGCTACCGTCTAGAGAAACAGAAGCTGGGCCTTCAACCGATTGGTCTGCGCCCGCTGCTGCGGTTGGTTTACGGTTGACAGGATCTGTTGTTCCGCCCGTTAGGCCTTCATGCATTGCGTTAAGGATGTCGCCGTTATCTGCATCAATTTCCCAAGAGAATAGACCCGCAAGGCCAAGGCTACGAACGTACGCGCCTTTTGCTTTTACTGAGCGGTCATCATCAAATGTGATCAGCTTGCCCGAAGTACGGTTCCAAACGTAAGGCGCTTCTGCCATTTCGTCGTAACCATATTCAAAGCCGTTGATGCCTTGGTTGTTTGCACCAAGCATGTTCGCTTTAATGCCTTTGTAGTCAATAACGCCACCTTCCCATACGCCTTGCGCAGAGCTGCCGGTTAGTTTGCCATTACCCACGCCTGTCATTGGATCGCTTGGATCTGAAAGTGATGATGGTAATACGCCTTCCCAACCACGACCGTACATCGCTGTACCAACCACAAGTTTGTTGGCTGGAACACCTTGTTCAAGCAGCAATTGGATGCCGTTGTCTGTGGTGTAAGCAGGGCCAGTGTATTGTTCGCCATTTTCATCAAGGCCTGTGCCATCACATTGACCAGGGCGCATGAAGTTACCGCAGTTGAGTGCTGTTTGGTGACCTAAGACGTTGTTCCAACCGCCGTAGAAGTCGTAAGTCATTGCGAAGATGTAATCCATGTATTGGATAGCATCGCCGTAGTTCACGTCTTCAATCTTATCGTGACCAACACCGATCGCTGATGTTAGCTCGTAAGTACGGCCGTTCTCAGCTTCTAGCTCATCCAACATAACGCGCAGCTCTGCCATCAATGCAATGTAAGCAGGGCCGTCATTTACAGGATCACCAAGATCGGGAGCAGCACCGCCTCCACCAGGGAATTCCCAATCGATATCGACACCATCGTAGAATTTCCATGTGTTGAGGAATTTCTTAACCGATGCAACGAACGTGTCGCGGTTGGCTTTAGTCGTGAAATCGAAGAACGGGTCAGACAGTGTCCAACCACCAATTGATGGGATGATTTTCAAGTCTGGATTGCGCTGTTTTAGCGCCATCATCATTGCGTAGTTACCCTTGATAGGTGAGCTGTATTCGTGACCAGCTTGCGGGAAACTCTTTTGGAAAGCGGCCCAAGGGTCATGAATCACCACTTCGTAATCGTTTACACCCTGACAGGCTGTCATGAGTGCGTTGTAGCTGTTGCCGCCTACCGATTTTACTGATTCATTAGGACCACAAATTGGGATGAAGCCATAAAGGATATGGGTCAAGTTGTCAGCGGGTAGGTTATCAACGGTGTAATCACGACCATAAATACCCCACTCAACAAAGTAAGTACCTACTACCGTGCTTGGGTCTGTATTGTATGACTTGTTGTTCGGATCAACATTCATTGCAAGTGGCGCTAAGTGTGAACCATCGGTATCTGCAATCGTGATCTGAGCAGGAGCACTTTTGGCGCAGCCTGTTTCGTCACACGCTTCGATTTCCATCTGAAATAAGCCGCCTTGGCCGTATTCGAATGAAGCTGTAGTTTGGCTGCCAGTAATAGGGCCAGTGGCCACTTTAACGCCATCGAAGTAGATGTTGTACGTGTTTCCTGACGTTCCGCTCCATTGGTTGAACTTGACGTCGACCTTTGCTTTGTCGTGATATTTAACCATCTGGTTGTAGCCTGATGTGGTTTCCATCGCGAGTTCAATTTTGGAAAACTGCAGGTTGTTGGAACCGTACATGTCGATGCTAGGTGCTGTTGGAGCAGCTAATGCTGTACCAGATAGCGCTAGAGCAATGCTCGCAGCACAGGTATTTATACGAATCATACTTTTTCTCTCATTCCTTGAAGGTTACGAGAACCAAATGGCCCCATAAACGGCTCCAGTCAGTTTTGAAGGAGCTTCCCAGTCAGTATTCGAGAGAGTTTTAATTTTATAACTGAAAATAAATCCGTTTTCGATGGACAACTAAAAAATAGTATCTCGTTACAATTCTGTTGCTTAATGAGTGAGAGGCTGAGTCCATGTTTTATAAAATAAAACGCCCTTCAGAAGTAAAATCTCATAAGTGAAAATCCACGACATGAAGTTATGAAAAGATGCGACAAATGATAAGAAAATATCGCAAGTTGAAGCAGTATCACAAAGCTAAGTGTGTTGGGTGAGCGGCGCAGATCGGTAGGTAAATATGAAAGTAGTGATGCGGAGAATACTTTTTACGGAGAAGACTATTATTTAGACGACTGAAGAAGACTGAGAAGGGGATTATCTTTTGAATTGCTCTGCTAAAGAAGCCCGTCTTTGTTGCATCACACTGTGGGTATCACCAGCTGCAGTATCCTCGTAGCCTTCTTTAATAAATTGCTGAGATGGTACGCTTGGCTCTAGTCGCTTCAAGCGAGGAGAATCGTAAGTGCCACTGATGGTGTAAACGGTGGTTCCAGAGCCTGTGCTAATCGTGACAATCTTGCCATCAAAATCAAACGAGGTAGCAATGAGGCGATGATTCATCATCACACCATTATCTGAAAGTGTCAGGGTATCAGTATTGTAAGGTGGTGCTGCAATCTCTATCCATGTGCCATAGACATTGCTTGGGCTGACAGATTGTTGGTGGGCTTGGTAAGCAAAATAGCCCGCGGTGAGGGCAATCATAAAACCAGCTAATAGGAAGCTGTAGAGTAACGAGTTGGCAAATAAATCTCTGCTTTTGACCGACTTTTTTGCCATTATCTCTTCATTTTCCCACTGATATTATTTTAGATTCTATTAACTAAAATCTTAGTTTGCAAAAATTGTTATAAGAGTTAGAAGCAGGATCGAATGTTCCAATAAATTTGGTTGCGTTGGCGATTTTTTGCCTGATTCCTTGGTATTTACGTTATCAATGAAAGCGAATTCAAGAAATGCCTAAGCTATGCGTATTTATTTCTTGTAGGACAGTCTCGAATTGGTTAAAACAATTATCACCTAGATTTACGCATAGGCTCATTCGTTGAGTCCAATAATTGCAATTTTGAGATAACAAGGAAGTACAATGATTAAAGAAAACACATACTTTGAAGGTGGCGTTAAGTCGTTAGCGTTTAACCAAGCTGGTGCTGATGTGAGTGTTGGTGTGATGGCGGCTGGCGAATACACGTTCGGTACTGCGGCTCCAGAAAAGATGACCGTTGTTAAAGGTGCTTTAATTGTAAAGCGTGTTGGCGATGATGACTGGACGACATACCAATCTGGTGAGTCTTTTGACGTTGCGGGTGATTCTTCATTCGACTTACAGGTAAAAGAAGCGACAGCTTACCTGTGTGAATATCTGTAACTCGCTTTAAATTCGTTTAATCAGGGAATCGTTTGTCTCTGATTTAATAGAAAAAAACCACGCTCTAGGAGCGTGGTTAAATAAGTGATAGTAACCGGCAGTGGATAGTGTCACTTGTTTTTGCAGTCATCAAATGGATGACCAAATCGTTGTTCGTTGCAAAATCTCTTCAATCTTCAATCTTCAATCTTCAATTCAAATCTCAAAGACAGACATTGGTAAATCAGTAAGTCTCAAATACGCCGTTGTTGTAATCCTGAATCGTCTGTTCAATCTCTTCCATTGAATTCATGACGAACGGACCATAGTGCACAACAGGTTCATTAATCGGCTGACCAGAAAAAATCAGTACACCTGAATCTTCTAGGCTTTCTAAAGACAACAATTCAGCTTTTGTTAACAGGGCAAGCTGACCTTGCTTGATCACTTTGTCGTTGATCTTAATACTGCCTCGGTACACATAAGTCATGGCATTGTGATTAACATTAGTCCCTAACGTCACTTTTTGCCCAGAATGAGAGCGCCAATCCGCAACGCTTAATGGCACACCTGTTTTCTGCAATGGACCTTGCGCTCGTAAAGCCTCTGAATCATCGTTAGTTTGGTTATGCAGTTCAAACCCACCGGCTATCACTCTCAATAAACCACGTTGTTCACTTTGGTGTTCTGTAATGCTTTCACTCTGGAAGTCGTGATATTGCGCGGGCAGCATTTTGTGTGACGCAGGCTGGTTTATCCAAATCTGAAAACCGTGCAGTGCGCCTTCTTCCATCATCGGCATTTCGCTGTGAATAACACCACGACCCGCAGCCATCCACTGTGCGCCACCGCTACGAAGTTCACCGACATTACCCATGTGGTCTTTGTGTTGGAAGTGACCTTGGAGCATGTAAGTGAGCGTTTCTATCCCACGGTGAGGGTGTGGAGGAAAGCCACCAACATAGTCTTTGCTTTCATCCGACTTAAGTTCATCAATCATCAAAAATGGAGAGAAACGCGTGTTATTGAAGCCAGCGAGTCTTTGGATTTTGACGCCATCACCATCGGAGGTGGCATGTGCTGCAATCACATGATCTACTGTTCTTACACTCGTCATTTTGAAATCCTCATAAACTTGAATAGCTGTAGTTTATGTAATTTGATTTAAAAAGAAGATGGCATAGCGTTGAGTGACTTATTCGAAAATTTTGAACAGGTAACAATAATTTTGAACAGGTAACAATATGAAATTATGTCTATACTCAATATAGAGTAGACCGCCAAGGAGGCCGCTATGGCAGTACAGCAAAAACATGGCGAAAGGCAAGGTCGGATGGGCTTTGATAACGACTTTACAACGGAGCAGGGGCAGCGTTTTACCGAGGTTGCGAACAGCGCGGTTAAACGTCGCGTAAAAAAACGTGCGATTGAAGCACCGTTTATTCAGTCGGCTAAGCAAGCTGCTTTTAAAACGGTAGTGAGACCTAGAGGCAATAACCCAAACCGAACACGACAAGTCATATGGATGATTGTGATCGGGTTAGTGAGCCTATGGCTTATGTATATGGCAGGTTAGTGCGTTTAGCAGTCAGCGATATTAATGGTTAACGTTGACGCGTTTTTAACAGCGTAACATTGTTCCCTTCGACTTTTGCTTCAAGACAATCTTCAAGCTCAGATGAATCCGATTCTGAGAAGGTTAGGTTCGTCGGTAGTTCTTCGATCAATGTCGATACTGGATTGTCGTGATAATAAGCGTATCGGTTTTTTCCTGAATGCTTGGCAACATACATCGCTTTATCAGCACATCTCGTCAGTTCATGTAGCTCTTGAGCATCTTGCGGATACAAAGACACCCCAACACTGAGCGTCAATTCCTTGATTCTCTCGTTTGTCTGGCAACCACTTTCGAATAACCCACAAATCCTATCTAAAATACCGTCTAGATCTTTACGAGTTGGTACATCGTAGAGCATCAAAACAAACTCGTCGCCAGCAAAGCGCGCAATCGAATAGTCGTATTCATGGCTTTTTCTGTCTCTGGTTCGAATGTTGTTACTCAAGCGATTGGCAAAGTGCTGTAAGACACTGTCTCCTACGTCGTGCCCGTAGCTGTCGTTAATGCCTTTAAAGTCATCAATATCTAAAAAGACCAATGCCGTAAGTGATCGCTCACTATCCACTGTCGCAAGCTTTTCCACCGCCCAGCGCTCAAAGCTCCAACGGTTGGCCAATCCGGTAAGTTGGTCTCTGTAGGCGAGATCTTCAATGCCTTCTTTATAAAGGCGTTGGATATAACTGACGGCTTTTGTGTAGTAATAAGCGGATGTGTGACACACCAAGCTCATGGTAAATAGGCTAAGAATAAATCGGTGTGTACTGTTAAATGGCAAAGAAAAGTTATTGGGCATCGCCGTAATTAAGGTGCTGATAAACAGACAAAATGAGGTGCTGAAGATAATGCCAATTCTGAAATCGTTAATGAAAATGACGGCTGCCAGAATCGGATAGAGCCAAAGTATCCGGTCGGGAATCGCGTGACTGTACAAGAATAGGATAACCCCTTGTACCAGAAGAACGCCACTCAGAATCAATTCTGAATATTCAGGGTTAATGACTTTTCTTACGTAAAATGCATTGGAGATAGCGATCAGTGCAAAACACAATTCGAAAACCGACAGTGTGTAATGTTGGCCTTGGAAGTAAGCCCAAGTGTAGAAAATGAATAACGCAGCGGCAGTCAGTGAAAAGGAGTGGACAATTTTTTGCTTGCGGGTGGATCGTATGTCCGCCATTTCTTCTAGGTGTCTGCCGACCAGCCTTTTCATGTGATTTGTGCCAAAGATTTTGATAATGGAGTTAATAGTAGATTAAATAATAAGCTACGCAGAGGTTTAGAGGGCTATTTAGTGTGATTGTTATCAAGGTTTTATATTAAAAAATAATCAACCGATAATAAATAGTGATGTGTATCACTGACGGTGCAAGCTTGTCCGATAGTTAGGATAATCAAGGTTCGATTTGGCAAAAGCGATTTAGTTATTATCTACTTGCTTTCCAATGATTTACTCAACATAGTTTGTATATAGCTAAATGCTTGTATATAGCTAAATGTTTATATATACCTAAATTTGATAGAGGCTCATTATGTTAATTACCTTTAGTTGCAAGGCTCATGCTAGCGTCACGATGTTTGGTGAGGTAGGTCTTCAGTTCATTAAGATGCTTGGACATAGTGGCGCGATCCCAGGAGCCATTGATGCTTCAGCGGTCCCTCAAGCACTAAACAACTTACGTGCTGCGATCGCCGCTGAGCAGAGCAAACCGGTAGAGCAAGAAAATGCGGATGACGACAATGAAGAAGAGGTTGTTGAAGCGCCTGTTAATATCGGTAGCCGAGCTTTTCCGCTAGTCGAACTATTGAAAGCAGCTATCAAATATGAATGCGAAGTGATGTGGGAAGACGGCAGCGGCAAACGACTGTAGTTCGATTCGCGCAAAGCGTAACAAGCCTATCGAATCTATTTTAATAGGAATGAATGTTGAGCCAGTATCGGGCATACCATGGAGTTTGATGGTGATGAATCGACACTGGCGCTTTTTTTAGGCGAAGTGTTTCACTTGTGTCTGTTCGTTTACAAAGTTCATCAGCCTTGAAATGAGTTACTTTTGTTATCGTAATATCAATACATAACAGACCGTAAACAAAGTGATGCTGTTCACGCTTTCTTGACTCCCAATTCTGAACTAGGAATTTTTCCTAGTTATTCTAAGACCCTCTCTCATGCGGTCGATTTTTAGACTCCTTATTATTTCACGGTCAACTAACAAAGAATGCATGGTCGCAATTATGCCGTGCAGACCTCATAAATAATAAGAGAGTTCACAATGTTAAAGTTCCTAGATCAGGTTCGAAAACCGACACTGGATCTTCCGGTCGAAACCAGAAGAAAAATGTGGTTTAAACCCTTCCTACAATCTTACTTAGTCGTGTTTATTGGTTATCTAACCATGTATTTGATCCGTAAGAACTTCAATGTCGCGCAAAACGACATGATTTCTACTTATGGGTTATCAATGACGGATCTAGGTCTTATCGGCCTTGGTTTCTCAATCACTTATGGTATCGGTAAAACCGTCGTTTCTTATTACGCCGATGGTAAAAACACCAAGCAGTTCCTGCCATTCATGCTTGTCCTTTCTGGTATTGCCATGTTGGGCTTCAGCTTCAGTATGGGTGGCGGCAGCGCTAGCTTATTCATGATGGTTGCCTTCTACGCACTGAGTGGTTTTTTCCAAAGTACGGGTGGCCCTTCAAGTTACTCAACGATCACTAAATGGACGCCTCGTAATAAGCGCGGTTCATACTTAGGCCTTTGGAACATGTCACACAACGTGGGTGGTGCAGGTGCTGCTGGTGTTGCGTTGTTTGGTGCCAATTACCTATTTGATGGCAACGTTGTTGGTATGTTCGTTTTCCCATCTATCATCGCGATTGTGGTGGGTTTTATTGGCATGCGTTTTGGTAATGATTCTCCAGAAGCATACGGTCTAGGTACGGTTGAAGAGTTGTTTGATGAAGAAATTAGCGAAGAAGATACTATCGCTGAAGAAAATCAAATGACCAAGAAAGAGATCTTTGTTGAATACATTCTAAAAAACAAAGTGATCTGGTTGCTCTGCTTCGCGAATATCTTTTTATACATTGTTCGTATCGGTATCGATCAATGGTCTACCGTTTACGCGTATCAAGAGCTAGGTCTATCAAAAGAAACGGCGATTTCAGGCTTTACTCTTTTTGAAGTCGGAGCACTGGTTGGCACATTGATGTGGGGTTATTTATCAGACCTTGCGAACGGACGCCGTGCTTTAGTTGCCTGTGTATCGCTTGGACTGATTATTGTCTCTCTAGAGTTCTACCAAAATGCAACGAGCGAGTTCATGTACCTAGCGTCACTGTTCGTACTTGGCTTCCTAGTGTTCGGTCCTCAACTGTTGATTGGTGTTGCTGCGGTAGGTTTTGTACCTAAGAAAGCAATCAGTGTTGCTGACGGCGTGAAAGGTACATTTGCTTACCTAATTGGTGACAGCTTTGCCAAACTTGGCCTCGGTATGATTGCGGATGGCACACCTATTTTCGGCTTAACGGGTTGGAAAGGCACATTCGCAGCATTGGATACCTCTGCTGCTATTTGTATTGTTTTGCTGCTATTCGTTGCGGTTGCGGAAGAGAAGAAGATTCGTCACGCGAAGAAGATGCACCTAGCGGCTCAAAACGCCTAGCGAGTTTTCTTAAATAGAGTTTCGGGTAGTTAGTCTCACGTGCTTTATTTGATTAAAGCACGTGAGATCATACCAATCGCTAGTTCGATTCAGTATCATCTCTATCAATAAACCTAATATTAAATAGCTCCTGTCGGGGCTATTTTTCTTTCTTACTCCTAATTTTGGTTAATATCATGATTAATGTTGCGCTTGTTGATGACCACGTCATTGTTCGTTCGGGCTTTGCTCAGTTACTCAGTCTTGAAACTGATATTATGGTCGTGGGTGAATTCAACTCTGCGGCAGAAGCGCGCCTCGGATTGCCAAGTTGTCACCCTGATGTCGTTATCTTGGATATTTCAATGCAGGATGAAAGTGGCTTGAGCTTATTGGAAGAAATTCCATCAGGCATTGCCAGTATCATGCTGAGCGTACATGACTCTCCGGCGATGGTTGAGAAGTCATTAGAGTTAGGAGCCAAAGGTTATCTCAGCAAGCGCTGCAGCCCAGATGAGTTAATCCAAGCCGTACATACGAGCGCAAATGGTGGCTGTTATCTCACGCCTGATATCGCTATAAAGCTTGCGACACCAATGAAGAATAAAGCCTCTTTAAATCAACTCACCCGTCGAGAAAGCGAAGTGTGCCAGTTATTGGCAACAGGGCTCGATGTGAAATCTATCGCCGTTGAGTTAGGAGTTAGTCATAAAACGGTTCATGTACACCGTGCCAATGCCATGGACAAACTCAATGTTAAGAACAACGTTGAGTTAGCCAAATTGTTCACTCAAGATCAGTACTAATGCGCTCCTATCTAGCCACCTCCCTATGTGGGGTTTTTATGGCTGGCTGCGCATGGTTTTGTTTATGGGTTATTGCCTTTTATTTCATTAATGACCCTGAGTTAGCCATTCTGCTTTTTCCATTCTCACTCAGGTTAGGAATGACGCTGCACACTCGCACTCACTATTGGCCTGCTATCTATATTGCAGAGTGGGGGCTCGCGATCGCTTTAGCTCTATTACTGGATGAACCCCAATGGCTGACGATACTAATCGCCAGTGGACTAAGTATTCCAGCTACTCTAATTGCCAAACGTTATTATTCTGGTGACCAGAATCGTCACTTGTTAGTGATGGCGAGCTTAATCATGGTCACCGCATCAATTAACGTTGCCGTGGTGGGTTCTCATGTTCCAGCCGTTTACATGGTGTGGTTAGCGAGTATCACGGGTGGACTGATGTTGGTGCCTATGTGTTATCTGGTCTGGAACTATCTATTCCAAAATAAGTGGGCGCCACTGAGCTCTTACTTAATCCATAATGTTGTAGAGTTCAAAATCCGTCACATCGCTTTATACAGTGTGTTGCTGGTGGCCAGTATTTTGATACAAACCAGTTTGCCTGATGAACTCAGACGATTTGCCCCATTTTGTATGGCGATCCCTATTATCTTGCTGGCCGTTCGTTACGGATGGCAAGGCGCTTTGCTCGCGACCCTGTTAAACAGTGTTGCGCTGATTGCTGCTCATAGCGGAACGTCAAAACTTGAAATTACCGACTTACTCTTGTCTCTATCTGCTCAAACTATTACCGGTATATTGCTTGGCCTTGCGGTTCAAAAGCAGAAAGATCTCAACTCCAAATTGCGAAGCGAGCTTTCCAGAAACCAAAATCTTTCACGTCAGTTAATCACGGCTGAAGAATCGGTTCGTCGTGACATTGCTCGTGAGCTACACGATGAAATCGGTCAAAACATCACGGCAATTCGCACTCAAGCAAGCATTATTAAGCGTGTCGACGCGGCTGAGATGAGCGTTCGTTGTGCGGGCACGATTGAGTCATTGTCTTTGAATGTTTATGACACCACCAAACGCCTACTCACAAAACTAAGACCTAAGATGTTGGACGATCTTGACCTAAAAGATTCCGTGGAACAGCTTATTCGAGAGATGGAGTTTTCGGATCACGGCGTTGATATCCAGTTAAATTGGCAAGGTGATTACTCGTGTTTGAGTGACACGCTCAAGGTCACTATCTTCAGGCTGTGCCAAGAATCTCTAAACAACGCCTCTAAATACGCCAACGCGAGCGAAATCAGAATTGAACTGATTCTAGATGATCAGGCTTATCTTCGGATCTCAGACAATGGCGTTGGTTTTACAGCGCAAGACCTTCTCAAAGGAATGGGGGTTCGTGGTATGCAAGAGCGTGTTCAGGCGCTCGGTGGCAAGATGACAATCAACGCTAATGGCTCCTCTTCGGGTACCAATATCAGCGTTACATTACCTAAAGTGTGATAACGAATATGTTTGGATTTCTGCGCTCAACAACGTCAAAGAGTGATGCTTTAACTGATGATGAGATCAATCTGAGTTACCACTACTGGCGCCTTCACATCATGATAGGAATGTATGTTGGTTATGCCGGTTTTTACTTCACTCGTAAAACCTTCAATTATGCCGCGCCAGCCATGATCACCGACCTTGGCTTGGACAAAGGCGATATCGGCTTAATTGGCACGCTCTTTTATCTTTCTTATGGCTTATCGAAATTTATCTCAGGCACGATATCGGATCGTTCAAACCCGCGCTACTTTATGGGGCTTGGCTTAATCGCAACAGGCTTGATCAATATCGCGTTTGGCTTTTCTAGTTCGTTAGCGGCTTTCATCTCGCTTTGGGTACTGAATGCATGGTTCCAAGGTTGGGGCTGGCCATCGTGTTCTAAGTTATTGACGACTTGGTATTCTCGCTCCGAAAGAGGTTTTCGCTGGGCTATATGGAATACAGCACACAACGTTGGTGGGGCGCTAATTCCTATTCTCGTGGGTTATCTAACGCTGCAATTCAGTTGGCGATCTGGGTTTATCTGGCCGGGTGTGATTGGTGTATTTATCGGTCTTATCGTTTGTTGGCGCTTACGTGATAAGCCCACCACCATGGGACTTCCAACGGTAGGGAAGTGGCGCAGTGACCATTTAGAATTGGCGCAAGAGAGCCATGGGCAAGGGTTAAGCTATCGAGAAATCCTGAAAACCTATGTGTTCAGCAATAAGTACATTTGGCTGCTCGCCTTTAGCTATGTGTTGGTTTACATCGTAAGAACGGCGGTTAACGACTGGGGTAACTTATACCTAACCGAAGAACACAATTACAGTTTGATAAACGCCAACGCTGCCTTGTCTCTGTTTGAGATTGGCGGTTTCGTTGGTTCACTTGTTGCTGGGTGGGGCTCGGATAGGCTGTTTGGTGGCAACCGCGGTCCAATGAACATCTTGTTTGCCATCGGCATATTTCTTTCAGTTTCTGCACTGTGGTTGATGCCTTTAACCAACTTTGTGTTTCAAGCGGCTGGGCTGTTTTGTGTCGGCTTTTTTGTTTTTGGTCCTCAAATGCTTATTGGCATGGCGGCGGCAGAATGCTCGCACAAAGACTCTGCTGGGGCGGCGACAGGTTTTGTTGGCTTGTTTGCTTACATGGGTGCAGCACTTTCTGGTTACCCATTAGCGCTCGTTCTAGAAACTTATGGCTGGAGTGGATTCTTCATTACCATCTCGACTTGTGCGGCCGTTATTGGCTTGCTGCTACTGCCTTTCCTACAAGCTCAATCACCTCAGAAAAGTGCAGAGGTTCGCTCTGGCTTTTAAGGACCCTTCCCGATAACAAGATAGTCGCTGGTGTTTGTATTGTTGCTTGCATCGCTATTGCAACCGTTGTGATACAAGCCGCTATCTTATTCTCAGCGCTTTCTACGCGTGATATTCAAATGTGACTCTTTTCACGCTTTTCATCGATCTCACCTGTTTCTAAGAATTTTTCCTATTGCGTCTAAGACCTCATCTCATGTGGGTCCTAGCTGCTCTCTGTAGTCTTTCTAATTATTTACGTTATTAGAAATCAGCTCTCTGAATTATGTTCAAAGGGCTTACTATGGAAAACGCCATGTCACTCAGCCACTTCTCAGAACACTCATTTTTCCCAATGGAAAACACCATCCAAAATTATGCATGGGGGAGCATTTCTTCGATACGTGAACTGTTTGGCTTTAAGAATGAGTCACAAGAGCCGCAAGCGGAAGTTTGGATGGGGGCGCATCCGAAAGGTTGCTCAATGGTTAAGCTTGACCAACATTTGGTGCCTCTATCTGAGCTGATTAACAAGAATAAACCGGCCTATTTATCTACTGATATTGCGCAGGAGTTCGGTGAGCTACCGTTTTTGTTTAAGATCTTGGCAGCAGAAAAAGCGCTGTCTGTTCAGGTTCACCCAAACAAGCGCCAAGCTGAAATTGGCTTTGCGAGAGAAGAGCAAGCAAGAATTCCCCTAAACGCAGGGCATCGCAATTACAAAGACTCGAACCACAAACCTGAATTGGTTTACGCGATCACTGAATATCAAGCGATGAATGGCTTTCGAGAGTTCGATGAAATATTAGGTCTGTTCAGAAAGTTGGATTCGAGCGAGCTGGCTGGCTTGGTTGAAGAGTTTGGTAATAATATTGATTCTCTTGGCTTAGAAGCGTTTTTCCGCGATCTGTTAACGCTGAATGACCAACGTAAACACCGAGCATTAGAGCAACTTCTGACTCACGCAGCTGCCCACCAAGATCAAGCTGAGTTTGCCTTGGTTACTGAGCTTAGCCATCAGTACCCGAACGATATCGGTTTGTTTTGTGTTCTGCTGCTTAACTTGATCACATTGAAGCCAGGTGAAGCGATGTATTTGAATGCGAACACTCCGCATGCTTACATTAAGGGAACCGGGCTCGAGATCATGGCAAATTCAGACAACGTGCTGCGAGCAGGTTTAACGCCCAAACACATTGATGTCGCTGAATTAGTGGCGTGTACAGAGTTTACGCCAATCCCGTTTGATCGCTTGTTGTTAGCGCCCTCAAAACTGGGACAATGTGATAGTTATGATATCCCTGTCAGTGATTTTGATTTCAATATCTTTCATCGCCCTCAGCGAGAAGAAGTCATCACAAGCGGTGCTGAAATTTTAATGGCGATAGACGATGATTTAACGTTAATGAGTCAGAAAGGTGAGCATTTAACCCTTACTAAAGGGCAATCGGTATTTATCCCAGCCTATATTGGCCATTACGAATTGAGCAGTAACGGGCGAGTGGCCAGAGCGTTTAATTAGGGGAATAGCTGTCGTCTAACATTAGAAAGCTTTCGGGCTTTGGGTATGCGGTAAAGTCGTAGAGATATTAGTAAGAATAAACATTTCATAACAATAAGAGCTCTTTGAATCAGAAAACAAACGTTTTCATAGGTTGACTAATAAATGCAAACTGAAACAATAAGTCGTATTTATAGAAGTGTGTTGATCTAAAGGAAATTTGATGAGCTCTTATTCTCACGTTCGAAGTTACGCCAGTTTATTCAGTGTCTTATCGTTGGCGGTTGCGTCAGCTCCGAGTGCCGCTGATATATCAACAACGCCCGTCATTGGTGGCGTGTTTAGCTCCAGTGAAGTGTTGAAAAATCAGGTGCTTTCAAGCCTAAGTTATTCTGCCAAACTCACTCGCGATGCAGCACTTTTCACCATTGGTGGCGTTACATTAGATGCGTATATTCTCGCACTTCCTTTAGATGCCAAAACAAAAGCCAGAGTCGTTGCTCAGTTATCCAACCCGACGTACTCAATTCCTTTGGGTTATTTTCTCTATAGCTATTACGACCGCTATTCAGGCTTGGGCAGTGAAGATGTGTTCAAATCTTACTTGTCGACGGTTTATGATAAGCAGGCGCTAAAGGGCTTTGAACATAGCCTCTATCATGTTGGAGATAAGCCAACCTCAGAGCATCACGAGCCAGATACCTCGACTGAAGCAACGGGACATCATGAAGGTATTCGTATCGATGAACAGTTCATTGCCAACATGGTGGTTATCTACGATGCGTTATTCGAAATTGGTGTTTGGCAGGATATGGACATGCTCCCTGCGAATTACACATACTTAACCAATAGCCCTGAAGATCTAGCGATCATCGCTCAGATTCAACCGATCATCGTTGATTTGATCGGTAAAGCGGCATTGGGAATGGATGACGGCGACATGAAGTCTGCAATGTTGGCGATTGCAGAAGATGGCAAACCAGAAAACGCTGATAAGCCGAATAACAAAGCACAAGCTCTTACTATCACTCTCATTGATTTTGTGCGCTTAAACTTGCTGAAAGCCTACCGACAGTTTGTGTTTAAAGAAGAACGTGCAGAAGCGCTCGATGATTGGATGCAGCAAGCGTTCAGTTACCAGCCTGATGCGCTCATTCTGTTCTTAGAATCCCAACAGAACAAACGTTTTGCGGTCCAAGTGACAGTCGATGGTTTACAGCAAGGATTGATTGAGGGGTTGGTCGATGAAAATTCACCTTTCATTTCGGTTGCTTACCAAAATCATAAAAACCGAGCGCAATATAAACTTCAGTTAGAAAAGGTGATTGAGCCTGAGCATCAACAACAGGTGAGGTTCATGGAAGTTCTGTCTGAACAAACCTACCGTGATCCGAATTATCTTCCGTTCTTCAAAAAACTCTATCAAGAGAATCGAAATAATATAAGCCGAGTAGGTATCTCTTCTACTCCGACAATCAGTGTACGCAACCTACCGATCATTAAAACGGGCGCAAAAGTGTCTGGTAACGGTGGTACGGGTATCCCTAATTTCCACTTTGTCGACCGAGAAATCGATCGTGCGTATTACTTTTTCGGCAATGATGCCCTGCAGTTAGATGTGTTGATGGCAAACAACAAGGTGCAGACCATGTTTGATCGCCTTGATTACCTAAAAACACTGAACTGCAACGCTCAATATGATTGGAATGCTCACACCACTTACGATGGGCTAGTAAACCTAGGTTTGGGTGAGTCACTGCGTGATTATGGTGAGAAACGCTGCGTTAAAGAGCTTCAAGAGCGTTCAGAAGTCGAAGTGGTTTTGCAAGAAAAGCGTCAAGCCTTGATTGAAGATATTGAAGCGTATCAGTCTATATCTGGCTTTGATTTTTTCACTAAGTTTTCAAAGAGAGCTCTGGTTAAACAGTCGATCACTCAGTTTGCCGAGTTAGATGGAAAAGGGATGCCAGACTACACCTTGGTGTATAACCCATGGCCGGATCACTTCGCGCACTTTACCGGCCCTTTTAGTGACGAAATTCTGATGCCGACTGGAGAGCTTAACCGACTGGACTATTGGATTCGCCAGATTGAAGCGACCTACCGCAGTGCAGGCGTTTACGATAAAACGCTATGGGGCATGGCTGGGGATCATGGTTTAACGCCGGTGTTCTACGCGCTCAATCCCGAAAAGCAGGTATTTGAAGGCTTACAAGCAGAGCTAGAGTATCCAATTGTGGTTAAGAAGATATCTTCAGACGAGGGTGAAGGGCCTAAAATCACCAATGCTCTAAGCTACCCAAGCTCGAAGGAATTGGATGTGGTGGTCGCCTCTACTGCTGGTGGTAATTTCATGATGGACTTCTTTAATTCGGCTCAAGGGTGGCAGGTTCAGCCGGTTTACCAAGAACTCACGCAGTGGTCTCCGATTGCAGCGCCAGATGGTCAGAACATAGACATCATTAATCAGATAGCGCAGCGCTTGCCTGAAAGTCTTGATTATATGGTCGTAAGAGAAAGCACATGTGACCAACAACGTTGTGCGGTTCGTGTAATTGGTAACCGAGATTTAAAACGAGTCGACGAATTAATTACCCGCGAAGGTGACAAGCTTTTCTATGAGTCATTGGAAGACAACCGAGCGCCGATTTTGCTCAATACGCAAAGGTTAAATCCATACCTAGCATCACCAAGCGAAGCTGATTTTTCACAATATTCTCAATTGGTAGAAAAGTGTATTAACCGAGCGGTTAAAGCGGATGTGACAACGTGGTGTAGCAGTGCTGAGTGGACTTCATTAACGCAACCAACACCTCGACCAGATTCAGTGAATCAACTGGCTAATATCTACCTTGAAGATAGGGCTGGCACGGTTAACTTGTTCCCTAAAGCGGGAATTGGCTACAACACCAAGGTACCGGGGCGTCATGCTGGTGAGGATTACTTAGAGAAAGATGCTTTCATCGGATTCTGGGGAGCGCCAATTGGCGATAACTCTCAGCAACTGAAAATCGAAGCTAACGGATCTTTAGCGCCAACGCTGTTTGAGTATTTGACCGGAGAACCTGTGGTCGAAGGCGAGAACGGTTGGGGCTTTTCGTCGTTGATTGAGAAGTTAGATATTTCAAGCGCGCGCTAAAGTAAACGCTCTCTACCTACTCGCTATCTGTATTTTCTCTATGGTTAGCGAGACTTAGAGTTAGCTAGGTTGAGAGCCATCCCCACAAAATCTTCATCACTGTCATCAATAACCTGATAGCCAAGTGACTGATAAAAGCGAATGGCGCGGGTGTTACTTCTAAAGCTCGACAGAGTGACTTGGTTTCGTTGCTCTTGATGGGCTTTTTCGTGGATGAGTGACATGACTTTTTTACCAAGAGATTGATCTTGGTATTGAGGGGAAATGATCAGCAGATGAATATGGTATGCGTTGTCATAAGGCTTAAAACACACAAGTCCAATCCTCTCTTTTCCTCGGTATACCCAATGAAACCAAGAGGGATGGTAATCGTTTAAAAGTCGTTGGCGTTGGAAGTCGTCATCCCAACCGAAAACACTATCGACGTGTATGAAAAGACTTTGTTTAACACACGTAAACCGTTCTTCGAATTCAGAATTTGAAACGAGCTGGAATTGTATATTCTCTTCTTTTATTACCACTCTGATTGCTTCCTTATCAAACGCCTTTGAATAAGCAAACAGTAACATAATTGAAGAAGCCAAATTAGCTTAGATTTGCGATGTGATAAAACCAAAAAGCCATGCGTGATGCATGGCTTAGAATAAAGTCTTGGATTGATTTTTCTATACGATCTTAAGTGCGTGGTGGCGCGTGAGCTGTTTGTGTAGCGAGTCTTTTAGCGCCATGCGCTCTACTTTGAGGTTGTGCATGCTGTCGTCATCGATAGGGCTGCCAGAGATTTCTAGCTGACGGATATCGTAGTCGAGTTGGTGGTACTTCTGCATGTCTGCTTTGAATTTTTCGTCGTCGTGGTTGAGCTGAACAATGTCTAATTTAAGATCTGGGAAATCTAAGATAAAGGCATGGTTTTCATTGAGCATTGGCACTTCCTCACTTGTCTAATTAACTTCAGTATAGAGCCTATTTTTGAAGATAAATGTGTTCCTAAACACAAAGCGAGAGTAGGATCAAAAAAGGGCATTAACGTTCCAGTTTGGATGCGTTAATGCCCTTTGTTATTTTAGTAGGATCAAATACTACTTCGCTTTCTTACCAGAACGTTGCTGCTCTTTGTGTGCTAGCTTTTCTTTCTTACGTTGGTCGATAAGGTGAGCGGCTTCGCCACCTACGTGGGTTTCGCCACGAGCATTCGACAGTTGAACTTGCTTTTCACGTTCGCGGAAACGGGCTTTCTGCTCGTCGCTGTGCTTATCAATACACTTAGGGCAGCTTACGCCTTTCTCAAAGTGCTCAGAGGCTTTGTCTTCGTCAGTGATTGGCAGACGACAAGCGTTACACACATCGTAACCGCTCTTTTCTAGCTGGTGGTTTACTGCAACACGACCATCAAATACGTAGCAGTCGCCTTCCCACATGCTCTCTTCTTCTGGTACTTCTTCTAAGTACTTAAGAATGCCGCCTTCAAGGTGATAAACCTCATCAAAGCCTTGCTCTTTCATGTAGGCCGTTGATTTTTCGCAACGAATACCGCCAGTACAGAACATTGCGACTTTTTTGTGTTTCTTAGGATCGAGATTTTCTTCAACGTACTGAGGGAACTCGCGGAAGGTTTCTGTGTTTGGGTTTACAGCATTTTTGAATGTACCGATATCGACTTCGTAGTCGTTACGAGTATCAACCAGAATCACATCAGGATCAGAAATCAGAGCGTTCCATTCGTTTGGTTTCACGTAAGTGCCGACAACGTGGCGTGGGTCGATGCCCTCAACGCCCATGGTTACGATCTCTTTCTTAAGCTTAACCTTGGTGCGGTTGAATGGCTGTTCTTCGTTGAACGACTCTTTGTAAACAACATCAGCTAGACGAGAATCTTGTTTGAACCATTGAAGAAGAGCGTCGATAGATTCGCGCTTACCTGCAACGGTGCCGTTGATACCTTCACTCGCAAGTAGCAAAGTACCGCGGATTTGGTTGGCTTCTAACACGTCAGTGAGTGGCTGGCGAATTTCTTGGTAATCATCAAGTGCTACGAATTTATACAGAGCACATACAACATATTGAGACATGGTTTTTCCTTTCTGCGAGCTGGAACGTAAATCCAGAGCGTTGCCTTTTATGATACAGACTGAGTTTAATTCACTCAGGTTTGCCCATATTGGCTTATTAAAATCCGCCGCAGTATAACCAAGCCAAGGAAGGACAAAAACCAACCAAAAGTAGGGCTATTTAGCATTGTTATCAGTGTGGTTTTAGGTGTGTGAAAATGGTAGCTATTTGATAAACAGTTTCAGCTCAGATAAGTAGTGATATCTTGTTGTTTATTGAATATTTGGCTACGAACTTATGTTGTATCTCATTTCAATGAGCTGGTGTTCCCCGACGATTTCTACTTCACGAATGAACTTAAAGCCAAACTTTTCATAGTAATTTTTTAGGTATTGATGAGCGTGGATTTCAATTACTTTAGCACCATGTTCAGAGGCATGTTTTAGAAGTGCTATAACAATTTTAGATGCGATACCAGATCCTCGATAAGGCTGTAGAACAGCAACACGCGCCATAGTTGAGTGTCCTGATTCATCAATGTGCAAGCGTGCAGTCGCGACTAAATTATCTTCATCGGTCATGAGTGCATGATGTGAGACAGGATCGAGCCCATCAAGATCCAATATCTGCGGTATGCCTTGTTCAACAACGAAGACTTGATGACGAATGGATTGTGCTTTCATTATCAATTCAGGGTTGTTACCAATCACCACTTCCATTTATTGCTCCATGCTGTCTAACTAATGCTTTGAAAATACTCTATTTGAGGGGCTGTTCGTTTGTGACTTGCCTTTAAACTAAGGCTTTTGAATAGCTACTTGTGTCTATATCAATGATCTCTACGGTCAGCGAAGCATTGGATAGTGGAAGAGTCAGTAATTGATCCAAAATGGACTTGGAGAGCATCGTTTTAATGCTTTCGTTACGCCCAGACAAAATACGCACAGAGACATGCACGAAGTCTTCTTTTACTTCACCTGTTTGGTAATGCTGGTAGGCAAGGCTGCGTACTTTGATGTCTTCTCCTGTTGGTGAGAACAATTGAGATTCCATCGCGCCGAGAAACACTTTCTGATTGAGTTGCTGACCATCAATAGTGGATGAGTGTTCGATAATACAATGAGGCAAAGTGATGTCCTTTCTGTGTTTTATAGCGACCTAAAATTAAGGCCAATGTGACTCTCTTGTTGAGAATGACATTGACCTTTAATGCTGATTCGTTGCGGCTTTCTCGGCAATAAGCCGCTCAGGCAATCACCAAAGCGGTCAGCGATTACGCTTGGTTCAGTACTTCCGCTAAGCGTTTCACCGCTTCAGTCAACTCTTCTGGGTTGGCGTTGGTGAAGTTCAAGCGCAGTGCGGCTTTTGCTTCATCTGCTTTTGGATAGAAGACTGGGCTTGGTACAACTGCCACACCATTCGAAAGTAGAGTTTTAGCCAGTTCAAAGGTGTCACACTCTGGGATTTCAACCCAAATGAACATTCCGCCATCAACGGCTTTTAACACGCAATCTGCAGGCAGTTGTTTTTCTAGTTCTGAGAACAACACTTCATAACGAGACTTGTACAGTGTGCGAATGTTTTCCATATGTACGTTGAAGTCTTCATGCTTTAGAAGACCAACAAGCAGCGCTTGCATGGGTACACTTGAGTGCAAGTCAGCGCCTTGCTTCACTTTGATCAGTGGCTCAAGGTAGCTGCGTTTGCCTGTTACCGCACCAATACGTAGACCTGGCGATGCAATCTTAGAGAATGAACGAAGAACGATAGAGTTATCAGGGCAGAACGAAGAAACCAACGGCAGTTCCGTACCAGTGAAACGTAGCTCACGGTATGGTGCATCTTCAATGAAGGCTACGTTGTATTTGATACACAGCTCAGCCACTTTTTGACGAGTTTCTGTTGCCCAGCACACGCCGGTTGGGTTGTGGAAATCAGGTACGGCATAGAACATTTTCGGCGCTTGCTGTGCAAAGCACGTTTCCAGCTCATCCAGGTTCGGGCCAAATTCTGTTTGAGACACAGTCGCAATGTTTGCTTGAACTAAGCCAAAAACCTGCATCGCACCTAGGTAACTTGGCGCTTCCATCACAACCACATCACCCGGATCAACATAAGCACGTGCAATCAAATCCAAACCTTGCTGAGAACCTGTACAGATCATTGCCGTGTGAGATTCTGGCAATTGGTAGCTTTGTGTTAGGTGATCAAGCAACGGGCCATAACCTGCGGTCGAACCGTATTGGAAAACTTCAGGCATGTTCGCTAGATTTTCTAGCGTAGGCTTCATTAAATCGATAGGGAATGTTTTCGCATCGGGTAAACCACCGGCTAACGAAATAACATTTGGATCGCTTGCGGCTGCGAGGATCTCTCGAATGTATGAAGATTGAATCTGTTGTAATGACTGTGCGATTTCCATGTGTTGTGTCTCGTCGTTTATCGTTTTTATTCTATCGCTTGATATTACACGGCAATTGTAAAAACTAGCGTGTCCGTTTATGCTCTTAAACATGTCCATTTATGCTATTTGAACGATGTCACGACAACACATATCCCGAATCAATGATGTTTTGTTCCATATTCACCAAGACATCAGTCAGCCTTTGTCGGCAAAAGCGCTCTCTGAGATTGCTGCGTATTCAGAGCAACACTTTCATCGCACGTTCAAAAGTGTGGTTGGGGAGTCGTTGCATCAATACATTAGACGCACTCGAATGGAGTATGCGGCTAATCAATTGATGTTCGATACCAGCTCGTCTGTGGTTGAGATAGCCCATAAATGTGGCTTTAGCTCTGTGTCCTCGTTTAGTCGAGCATTTAAAGCGACCTTTAATATGTCGCCCGGAGAATGGCGTAAGCATGATTTACAGATTGCAGAAAAACCTTACCTGAAAGATCCCGAAGTGGCGGCAGGCTATTTGAATGTGTCGCAGCGGGAGTTGCCGGAACCTAAAATTGTTGAAGTATCAGACCGAATGGCAGCTTATGTTCGACATACTGGCTATAACCGATCCATTCGCAATGCTTGGTTGATATTGAAAGCATGGGCGAACTCTGAACAGCGTGATTTTTCGAGTCAGTTCGGCTTGCATCACTCTAACCCTGCTTGGGTTGAAATGGATCAGTGTCGTTATGTAGCGTGCATCGCGATTGATGAGGCGATTAAGTATCGCAGTGTCGTGAACCAAATGGTGATTCCAGGCGGTTTGCATGCCGTGTTTCGACTTAATGGTCGTTATGGTGAGCTGCTACCACAGATCAGTATGGTATTGGAAAAATGGTTACCGGCTTCTGGTTTCAAACAGCGTTCGACTCCTGCGTATGTGCATTATCATCGGAACCATTTTCTCAATAGTGATGAAGTGTTTGAGCTTGATTTCTACCTCCCTGTGAGTTTTTATTAGTAACCCCGTTTTTGAGGAATAATTATGTATCTTGTTTTGTATTGCCACAATATTGGTATGACCGACTTCTCCTTCTTTGAAACGGAAGATTTTGACAAAGAAGAGGGCTATATCGTGCGAGGTAAGTGGCCGAACGAGAAAGCGTTTCGTGATTACTTAGTTAAAGAGTTCGGTGATATGAGTGAGTTCCAAGTGATCGACTTAATCGCCAAAGGTGCAGAAGCAGAACACTACTTGCCAGAAGAGTTGATGCGCTTATCTCTCTAACTGTCAGCTCGTAACAACTAGCTAAATAACGTTTTATCAAACGAATAAAGAAATGGCAGCCTGATTGGGCTGCCATTTTTCGTTTTAAGCTAGAGCGCATCGCTCGGAGTAAGCGCGAAGCTATTGCGCCACTTCGTCAACCAAGTACAAGATTGACTGATACGGAATGCCGCTGTGGTGTGATAAACCGATCTCACAGGTTCGGCTGTTACTAAAGCCGCGAGTACAGTTGCTCGGCACTTGTTCTTTGAGTGGATGCACTGCCGCCTCATTCAGCTCTGGCGTGGTAAAACCTTTGTCACCCGCCCAACCACAACACTGAATATGCTCAGGAACGATGACCTCTTCAGTACAGGCTTTAGCAAGGTTCAACATCGCGCCTTCCAAACCCATTCGACGAGAGCTACAAGTGACATGCAGCATCACGGTTTCTTGCAGCGGCTCAAGTGTCAAGTGCTCAAGCAGGTATTGATTCACAAACCCTGTTGGCTCTAATACCTCTAACGGTTTGGTGAACTGTTCAATACTGCGTTTAGCACATGGGCTGGTATCCATTAAGACTGGGTATTCACCCTGACGACTCGCTTGCCACAATACTTCTTCGAGCTGTTGCGCTTTAGATTGGGCTAAATCGGTCATTCCTTTGCTGTCGTAAGGCATGCCACAACATTGGTCATCTAGCTTCTTCGGAAGAATAACCTCAAATCCGGCTTTGTTAAGCAAAGACATGGTCACTTCAGTTAGAGGACGTTGGTCGCCCGCATCACTCTGTTGTCCCATGGTGCGACTCGCACACGAAGGCAGGTAAACCACCTTCTTGTGATTGCTTGAGGATTTTACCGTCACTGGGGATGAGACTAGCGAGTGGCTATTGGATTGCGGCATCTCCGGCATCCAAACGGGTGTCGCGCCTTTAGTCATTGAGCGCAAGCCATTGGTTAGCTTGCCTACGGTATTTGCGCCTAAAATCTTACTCGCCACTTGATTGGTTTTGAGGCCAGCCTTGGTTAGTTTAGTGGTGGTCGAGAAATGATCCGCTGTCCACTTTGCGATTGGCGTAAATTTCTCGTACTTGGCAATACGAAGCTTCTTGATCAAGTCGCCGGTGTTGATTCCCACAGGGCAACGCTCGGCACACAGGCCAGTTGCGGCACAGGTATCGATACCTTGGTATTCAAAGGTTTTCTCTAGTTCGCTTGCTTCTATCTCTTCGCCCGCAGCGCGACGGCGTTGCAGTTCTCGGTAGAGAACAATGCGTTGACGTGGCGATAGGGTTAAAGTGCGAGACGGACAAACAGGCTCACAAAATCCACACTCAATACAGCGGTCGACAAGGTCATCGGCAGCAGGCATTGGCTTCAAATTGGTGATGTGTGAATTCGGATTGTCGTTAATAATAACGCCAGGGTTGAGCAGTCTTTCTGGGTCAAACAGCGCTTTGATCTGTTGCATTAAGGCGTAGCCATCTTTGCCCCATTCTAGCTCCACATAAGGCGCCATGTTACGACCAGTACCATGCTCTGCTTTCAGAGAACCTTGGTATTTCACCGCAACCAATTCGGCAACGTCATCCATGAAACCGCCGTAGCGATCGATTTCTGTTTGGCTGTCGAAGCCTTGAGTGAAGACAAAGTGCAGATTGCCTTCGAGGGCGTGACCAAAAATGATCGCTTCGCTGTAGTCGAATTTATCGAACAACTCTTGCAGCTCTCGAATACCATTAGCAAGGTTTTCGACAGGAAAGGCAACGTCTTCAATGATAACAGTCGTACCGACTTCACGAACGGCTCCGACCGCAGGGAACATACCTTTACGGATGCCCCATAGGGTTGCGACTGTCTTTGGATCGGAAGTGAAAGGCACCGATTCAACAATCGTGTATTCAGTCAATGCATCCAAAATTGATTTACATTGTAAATCTAAGTCCTGCTGGGAGCTGGCGTGTGATTCCACCAAAATAGCCGCGGCTTCCAAGTCCAAGCTTGGCATAAATGCAGGCATACCCGGTTTATCAGCTACTGAGCGCAGCGCTCTGCCGTCCATCAATTCAACTGCAGCAACTGGCGTTTTTGATAGCGTAGTAACGGCTTTACTGGCTTGTTCGATGTCGGCAAACACCAACAGAGCCGAGGCTTTGTTTGGGTGTTCGATAACCGTGTTATACGTGATCTCTGCGATGAAGCCTAGCGTGCCTTCAGAGCCAATCATCAAGTGTTTGATGATCTCAATTGGGTCGTGGTAATCGACCAAGGCATTGAGCGCGTAGCCGGTGGTGTTTTTAAGGCGATACTTATGGCGAATTCTGTCAGCGAGCTCTTGGTTTGAAGCTGTCTGTCTGTGTAAATCAACAATGCCTTCAAACAGCGCTTTGTGTGACTGCTTGAACGCCTCAACGCTGGCGTTATCTGCGGTATCAAGTAGGGAACCATCACTCAATACGATTTTCATGCTCTCGACGGTGCGATAAGAGTTTTGCGCAGTACCACAACACATGCCACTGGCGTTATTCGCCGCGATACCACCGATTTTACAAGTATTGATTGAAGCTGGATCAGGGCCGATTTTACGTTGGAAAGGGGCGAGGTATTTGTTGGCATCGGCGCCAATCACACCGGGTTGCAGGATGATTTGATTACCGTTATCGACGATCTCGTGGCCACGCCAGTCGTCGGTCAGTGTGATGAGTACCGAGTCTGAAACGGCTTGCCCTGAAAGGCTAGTGCCTGCGGCGCGAAAGGTAAAATGAATACCCAGTTCGCGACAGCTTTGAATGGTGAATATGACTTCGTCTAAGCTTTTCAGCCTTAGAACCATTTTCGGCACCAAGCGATAAAAACTCGCATCGGTGCCGTAAGCCAATCGCTTTGCCTCTTGAGTGACAATGCGTTCTGTTTCTATTTTTTGAGCCAGTATCGATTCAAGCTGCTGATAAGCTTGTGCGTCTACTACTCTCTCATGGGATGTGGTTGTCTCCATCTTTGCTTCCTTGTGCTTCTTATTTGGCACTGATTTGTTTTTTTATATTATTTTCCAGTGCATAAACGGTGTCACAACGGCAGTGGAATTGCTGTGACACCGATTGAACTTCAGTCTAAGTAGACCAAAGCATTAGTTTGAATCTGAACTTGAATCTAAATCAGAATCGTGGCGGATTAATCTAGCCCTACCAAAGATTCACGAGTTAAGTCTTTGATTGTCTTGGCGCCTGTTAATGTCATGGCAACGCGCATCTCTTTGTCGTAAAGATCGAGCAGGTTCTCAACGCCTGATTGTCCTTGTGCCGCTAACGCGTAAACGAAAGAGCGGCCAAGCAAGGTGCAGTCTGCGCCCATCGCCATCATACGAACCACATCTAAGCCAGTACGAATACCAGAGTCGACCAGAATTTTGGTGTCACCTTTTACTGCATCTGCAATCGCAGGCAAGGCTTTAGCACTCGATAGAACGCCATCCAGCTGACGACCACCATGGTTTGAAACCACAATGCCGTCTGCGCCAAATCTTACGGCGTCTTTTGCATCTTCTTGATCAAGAATGCCTTTGATGACCATTGGGCCGTCCCAGAAATCACGGATCCACTCTAGGTCTTTCCACGAAATCGATGGGTCGAAGTTGTCACCTAACCAACCGATGTAATCTTCCAGTTTGGTTGGAGAGCCGCGGTAAGTCGAGATGTTGCCAAGATCGTGTGGCTTACCTAGTAAACCTACATCAACGGCCCAACTAGGATGACGCATAGATTGAAATACGCGGCGTATTGCTGCATTTGGGCCACTCATTCCTGAGTGCATGTCACGGTAGCGAGCGCCTGGTACAGGCATATCAACCGTGAAAACCAGCGTTGTTACGCCTGCCGCTTTTGCACGTTCCAATACGTTCTTCATGAAGCCGCGATCTTTTAGCACGTAAAGCTGAAACCACATTGGGCGTTCGATCTTAGGTGCGACTTCTTCAATTGGGCACACCGACACGGTAGACATGGTAAAAGGAATCCCCTTGTTGTCAGCCGCTTTAGCCGCTTGTACTTCGCCACGTCGTGCGTACATGCCGGTTAAGCCAACTGGCGCTAAGGCGATTGGCATTGCCAGCTTTTCGCCGAACAACTCGGTTTCCAAATTCAGATCTGACATGTCATTGAGGACACGCTGCTTGAGCGCGATCTCTGCAAGATCGGCCGTGTTGCGGCGTAGGGTATGTTCTCCGTAAGAACCGCCGTCAATGTAGTGAAAAAGAAACGGTGGTAATTTCGCTTTTGCTGCGGCGCGGTAATCAGTCGATGCGGATATGATCATAATTTCAGTCCTAAATTCTTGGGATGTTGCCCTTCTATGAGAGCTTGGCTTGGGCTGCTTTAATTCTTGAAAAAGTAAGTGTTGGTTCTTTCTTAAGCTGTAAACCTGTAAAGCAATAAAATGGCGTTAATACTCGAGGGTGTTGATGTGTTTTAGTATCCATTCCGAAACTCATCAACTGTCTTATTAGACGGTGTTGCAGTCGGGGAATTGAGTATTAACGCCAAGTGCTTTTGTAACGACTTATGGTTTACATAAGTGCGTCTGTCATTTTGAAACCGTAGACAACTACTAGGCCAATGATTCCGGTCATCACCAAGTAGTAGAACGTTGGGATAATCGTTTTACGTAACGTTGCACCTTCACGTCCTAGTAAGCCTACGGTTGCCGATGCGGCGACCACGTTGTGAATCGCAATCATGTTACCTGCTGCTGCGCCCACCGCTTGTAGAGCGACAACCACCGCACTAGAGATAGACAGTGTTTGTGCTACTTCGAATTGGAACTGGCTGAACATCATGTTTGAAACTGTGTTAGATCCTGCAATGAAGGCACCTAACGCACCAATCGTTGCACTTAACGCTGGGAATGCGCCGCCGACTAGGTCAGCTGCAAAGTTAGCAGTTGTTACTGGCATACTCGCTAAATCAGAACCGTTCACACCTGAGTTAATGAAGATACGGACCATTGGGATGGTGAACACCAACACAAAGCCGGCACCAATCAGTGTTTTGCTCGATTCCCCAAAGGCTTTAGCCAATGGTGCTGCGCTGCGTGATTGCATTAGAACAGCAACCAGTGCGACGAAGACCAAGATGCCGCCAGGTAGATACAGAGGTTGAATCGCTGTGCTTACGCCTGTCTCGCCAAGAATGTTGCTGAAAGAAAGGCTAACGCTCTTAAGTAGGCCTTTGAACTCAGGGCTCACACGGCTAGCAACTAGAGTGACAGCGAGCAGCACGTAAGGTGCCCACGCCATCGCCATGCTCATTTTTTTATGACCTTTGTTGTCGTCTAAATCGATTTTCAAAGAACCTAACCATTCTGCTGGCCACTTATCTTCGCTTTCAAAATCCCATTTTGATTTTGGTACTAGGAAGCCGCGTTTTGCTGCTGTTACAACAATTGCTAGGCCAACCAAACCACCAATCAGTGATGGGAACTCAGCTCCTAGGAAAACACCCGTTAGTGCGTAAGGAATGGTGAAAGCGGCACCTGCGAACAGTGCGAATGGTAGGATATCAAGACCTTCAGTCCAGCTTTTGTTTTTGCCGAAGAAGCGAGTCAGCATCATCGCCATCAATACAGGAATCATCACACCAACGCAGGCGTGGATGATCGCAACACTTGATGTGATCTGTTGTAGGTAAGCATCCCATGTTGAACCATTGGCAATCAGGCTTTCACCGATGTTGTGCGTATCTAAACCTTTGTTCACACCAACGATAATAGGTGTACCAACCGCGCCGAATGATACTGGCGTAGATTGAATCATCATGCCCATCAGAACCGCAGCTAACGCTGGGAAACCGATTGCAACGAGTAAAGGAGCGGCGATTGCAGCGGGTGTACCGAAGCCGGATGCGCCTTCAATGAATGAACCAAAACACCAAGCGATGATGATCGCTTGTACACGACGGTCTGCTGAGATATCAGTAAAACCGTTGCGGATGGTGGTGATAGCTCCGGTGTGTTTCAAAGTGTTTAATAAGAAGATGGCGCCAAACACAATCCAGAGAACCGACACGGTAATGCCGAAGCCTTGGAATACTGAAGCCAACACGCGAGTGCCAGACATATCCCAAGCTAATAGGGCGATAGCAACGGTTAATGCAAATGCCACTGGCATCGCTTTTTTAGCTGGCCAGTTAAGGCCGACTAGCAGTATCGCTGCAACTACTATTGGCGAAAAGGCCAATAGAGCTAGTAGAGTTTCACTCATGGGTACTTCCTCGTACTTGTTTTCAAACGTTCATGTTTGAAGTGAATAACACGTTATTGGTTTTGTAGGTGTAATCTGAATCTCGAGGATTCAGTTGTTGTAATTAGAGTTGCTGTATTTGTAATCGATTTGATTCCAAAAGCTGTGTTTGTAATTGTTTTGTTAATTTGGCGTGAATTTACCCCTTTATTTTTTATTGATATAGGGAAATAATGAAAATAATTAATTCCAAAATTGGCATAATCAAATGCGAGCAGACGATTTGATCCTGTTTTCACAGGTCGTAGAGCTGGGTAGCTTTAGTAAGGTGGCAGAACAAAATAACCTTACGAATTCGGTAGTTAGTAAAAGAATTGCGCGTCTGGAAGAAGAGATAGGCGTACAATTATTGTATCGAACGACGCGTAAATTGACCCTTACTGAGGCGGGTAAGGCAATGTTACATAGCGCCAAAAATGTGAAGCAGGCGGCTCAAGAGGCTATGGACGCAGTTTCAGGCTTTGGTGAAAATGTCAGTGGTCATATCAAAATGTCAGTGCCTACTATCTCGGGAGATTTGATTCTGGCAGACGCTGTTGCCGAGTTTTGTAATATGCACCCAGGTTTAACGGTCGATATGTCACTTAACAATCGCTTTGTCGACTTGGTTGATGATGGCCTTGATTTGGTTATTCGAACGGGTTATTTGGAAGACTCCAGTTTAATCGCTCGTCATATCCTTGATTCGCAATGGGTGGTGTGTGCTTCTCCGTCTTATATCGCCAAAAACGGTAAGCCGATGCAGCCCAAAGATTTGGTGGATCACAACTGCCTGCAATACGCTTATCAAACAACGGGCGCTAGTGAGTGGCAATTTCTACATAGTAAAGATGGCTTTACTGATAACGATAAATACATAGTGCGCGTCTCGGGCTCTTTTTCTACCGATAATGCGACAGCATTAAGAAAGGCGGCGTTGGGCGGTCATGGGGTCGCGTATGTGCCGCGCTGTCTTGTTTATCACGATATTCGTAACGGCCAGCTGGTGGATATCTTCCCTGATTTGGTCGGCAAGAAGCTCGGTATCTATGCGGTGTACCCGTTCACTCGTCAGCCACCTAACAAGATTAAGTTGTTGATTGAACACATCAGAACTCGCTATCTGACGATTTCACATTATTTTTAATAAGGATCACGATGAGCTATTCAAAAGAGTATCAATATCCAATCACCAACAAACAGATCGTCAGCGATGATTATTTTGATCAAATAGTTGAAGACCCTTATCGCTGGCTAGAAGATGATCGAAGTGATGAAACCGCACAGTGGGTGGCGAGTCAAAATGAAGTAACGTTCGATTACCTTGCTCAAATCCCGTATCGCGCAGAACTGCGAGAGCGATTAGCGAAAGCGCAAGACTACAAAAAGAGCTCGCAGCCGTTTGTGCGAGGCGACTACACCTACTTCTATAAGAATGATGGCCTGCAGAATCACAGTATTCTTTATCGTCAGAAAGAAGGGCAACAAGAAGAGATTTTCTTAGATCCGAATACCTTCTCGGAAGATGGCACCACATCACTTGGCTCAGTGTCGTTTTCAAAAGATTACAGTTTAGTTGCGTACAGCATCTCCGAGGGCGGCAGCGACTGGCGCAAGATCTTTGTGATTGATGCCGATACTAAACAGCAGCTTGAAGCCGAAATTACCGATGCGAAGTTCACCGGCATCTCTTGGTTGGGTAATCGTGGCTTTTATTACTCTAGTTACGATAAGCCAGACGGTAGCCAACTTTCTGCACGCACTGAACAGCACAAGCTGTACTTCCATGAGTTGGGAACAGAACAAGCCAGCGACAAGGTGATCTTTGGTGAGAACAATACCGAGCAGCATCGCTATGTATCTGGCTACACCACTGAAGACGACCGCTACTTGATCATCCTAGGGCGAGAGTCGACATCGGGTAACAGACTGTTCTATATCGATTTAAATTCACCAGAACAATCGCTGAACACGCTGATTGATCATGTGGATAGCGATACTTACCTCATCGATAACCAAGACGAAGTCTTCATCTTATACACCAACCTCGATGCGCCAAACGGCAAGGTGGTGAGCTTTGATACTCGCAATCAACAGTGGCTCGATATCATTCCCGAAAAGCCACAGCCATTAGACATCAGCACGGGCGGTGGTTACTTGTTTGCTCATTACATGGTCGATGTGGTGTCCAAGATTGAACAGCTGGATTACCAAGGCAATCTGGTTCGTGAAATCTATTTACCTGATCTCGGAACGGCCAGTGGCTTGGGTGGTAAAAAAGAGCAAACCCAGCTTTATTACACCTTTACCAACTATGTTACGCCGCCAACCATTTTCTCTTTTGATGTCGAGTCGGGTAACTCAGAAATTTATCAACGATCTGAGTCTCCTTTTGAATCGGACAAGTTCGAATCTAAGCAGGTCTTCTATACCTCGAAAGATGGCACACAGGTTCCGATGCTTATCTCTTATAAGAAGGGACTCGTGTTAGATGGCAATAACCCAACAATGTTGTACGCCTATGGTGGTTTCAATGTCAGCCTAACGCCTGCTTTCTCGGGCACGGTCGGCAGTTGGTTGGAGCTGGGTGGTGTGTATGCGGTACCTAACCTGCGTGGCGGTGGTGAGTATGGTAAGGCGTGGCACAAAGCCGGAACTCAGCAACAGAAGCAGAACGTGTTTGATGACTTTATTGCGGCAGCGGAGTTCTTAATTGAAGAAAATTACACCTGCAGTGATAAGTTAGCGATCCGCGGCGGTTCTAATGGTGGTTTGTTGGTTGGCGCGTGTATGACGCAAAGGCCTGAGCTGTTCAAAGTGGCTCTGCCTGCGGTCGGTGTGTTGGACATGCTGCGTTACCACACCTTCACGTCTGGCGAAGGCTGGGCGTACGATTACGGCACGTCAGCGCAGAATAAAGAGATGTTTGAATACCTGCTTGGTTATTCACCGGTACACAATGTGGTGCGCGGCGTAGATTATCCGGCGACTCTTGTTACGACCGCTGATCATGATGACCGTGTGGTGCCAGCTCACTCTTATAAATTCATTTCAGAGCTGCAAGATAAGCATGAAGGTGGCGCGCCAGTGATGATCCGTATTGACGTCAATGCAGGGCATGGGGCAGGTATGCCGCTGAGTAAAGCTATCGACCTCACTGCTGATATCTACGCATTTACCCTGTTCAATATGGGAATTGAGTCTCTAGATTCATTGTAGCGAATACTTGGTTTTAGATAACTGGGTATTTAACTCAGACCAAAAAACCTCAAAATCTGCCTTAGATTTTGAGGTTTTTCATATATATGAAAACCAATCAAATTCACACCTCGTTCTCTTTGCCTTTCGGCACCCTTTTACGTGATAGCCGCCACCATTACTGATGAAATGAAAGCGATTTCAAGCTGATATTTTACGCATTTTTCACTATAACCTGTTGATCTAAAATCAGTAGTTTTCATCATGGATTTTCTAAAAGTTTCATGGCATTTAAGTTGATTTATCAGTGTGAACAGCGACCAACTTTTCAACGCTTTCATTGCTTAATATTTCCCTGTTCGATGAAAACTCAAAA
The DNA here is from genome assembly GCF_003345295.1 of Vibrio splendidus. Classification (NCBI taxonomy): domain Bacteria; kingdom Pseudomonadati; phylum Pseudomonadota; class Gammaproteobacteria; order Vibrionales; family Vibrionaceae; genus Vibrio; species Vibrio splendidus. Next base: position 31,656 of record NZ_CP031056.1, on the reverse strand, counting down.
AAATAATAGGGAAATACAATGCAAAAATTTAAGCTTTTGCCAATAACAGTCGCAGTGGCGGCGTCGCTTGCTTCACTCTCTTCTTTTGCTGCTGATACTGATATCGAAGCATTAGAAAAACGAATTCAAGAGTTAGAATCTAAGGTTGTAGAAATTGATTATGTTAACGATCAACAGCCAGCAGTTTTGACTCCAGACACGAAAGTGCCAGAAGGGATTGTATTCTCTGGTTACGCTCGTTACGGCGCACATTACTCGGATGGAGACAATCGCTATGTTGAAGTTGGTAGCTCAGGCCGCTCTCTTGGTCGTTTAGGTAACGAAGCCAACGGCGGTGAGTTTCAATTAGGAAAAATTTTCCAAGCAGATAGCGGCGCGAAGTGGGACGTAGTGCTCATGCTTGATGATTGGAACAACGATCAGTGGGGTTCTTCTGGCGGCGTAAACTTGAAGAAAATGTACGCTGGTGTCACTAATTTCGTTGAGAGCCAACCTGAGCTATACGCATGGGCTGGTCGTGATTTCCATCAGCGCCCACAACAAGGTTTGAACGATTACTTCTGGATGTCTCACGATGGTCAAGGTGCGGGCTTTAACAACTTAAACCTTGGTGGCATTAAGCTAGATATGGGTTTTGTTGGTGCGGTTGATAGCGAAGACGGTGCTCTAGGTAATGATTCAGGCCGTTATGGTATTACGTCGAAACTTCACGGCATCAATGCTGGTATTGGCAACCTAGATTTGTATGCTAACTATGGTTTCGCGTCTGAAGAAGCCGATACTATCGGGAATAAAGTAAGCGATGAAAATGCATGGCAAATCGGTGCAACTCTTGGCTTAGGTGATTCCAACAAGTTAGTTGCTAAATACGCTGACGGTGCTGACAACTCAGTATTTGAGTTAGCGGGCGATAAGCAAGTTATCTATGTAAGTTTAGAAGGTAATTACGCAACGAGTGATCAATTCATTATTGATTACCTTATATCGTACAAAGACATCTCTGGTAATGATGCAACAGAGCAGAGCGAATACGCTGGTATCGTTCGTCCACAGTACCAATGGGATGACACGCATTCTACATGGTTAGAAGCGGGCTATGCGATGGAAGATCGTGATGATGGTTCTGAGAAAAACGGTTGGAAAGTCACGCTATCTCAAAACGTATCACTTGGTGGTCTACCTTGGAGTCGTCCAATGCTACGTTTCTACACAACAGTGGGTGATGTGGAGACTAAAGGCACAACTGAAACGGTTACTGCAGATACACTTGCGTTCGGCGCAATGTTTGAAGCTTGGTGGTAATCACAAGCTAGAAACAATAGCTCTTTGAATTAGGCATATTTTCAAAGAGCCATACTTTCGAATATCCATGCTTTTTAAGAGCATACGTTGAAATACCTATGCTTTTAAAGAGTAAGTAATACTGTCCATTTTAGCCCTAAAGGCAGATTGATTAGGGCACGTTTCAATTAACTCCATTCTTGGGCACATTTTTGTGCCCTTTTTTTTCGCCACTAGATCAAGGAATAACGATGAGACTTTCTTCCATTGTGTCTCGAGTCTATTTAGGTTTCTTCACGCTGATAGTAATCATGCTGGGTAGCGCATGGTTGAGTATTAGCAGTAACAAGAACATAACCTCACACATCGAAACCATAACTCAACAAGCCACCCCTTTAATGCTCCAATCCTCCACGCTCACCATTCGTTTTTTGGACATTAATCGCAGTACTACTCCCTATTTATCTGCCAACTACATTGATGAGCTCGAACCGCTGAAACAAACCGTTTTGAGTAATATCGAGCGATATCAGCAGCAGTTAAATTGGTTTGATGGCAAGGCTGAATCGGGCTCACCACTTGAACCCATGCTCCAAAATATTGAAGAAACGGGCGTTGCCACCATCAATAAGGTAGAGCAGTCCTTGAACTTATACGTCTCTTATTTGGATAGTAAAGATCTCGGTTCGATGGAGCAGGAACAATTTCAATCTGTGGTAGGACAACTCAATAACACCTTGGTTAATCAATTGGCGAGTAAGAGTTCGGGTAACACGCAAAAAGCGGTAGAAGCCTTGTTGGTTCAGTTGAGTTTGATTGCCGCAGAAGCGAATGAAGCCTTCTCTCTGCAAACGTCATCGGAGGTTCGTGGAGTTGAACGTCGTCTACAAAGTCGTAAAGAGCGATTCGAACAAGCTGTATCAGACTTGGATAATCTGGACTCATCTTTGTTACGCCGCAGTAAACAGTCTTTATCACTGCTCGCTTCACATGTATTTTCAGCGCAAGGATCTGTGTCAACGCATATGGAAACCGTGAAGCTACATGAGAGCATTGCTCAGCAAAGAGTGGAGATCGACCAGCTTATTGATGTGCAGTTAAGCCATTTTGATGAGCTTTCTATGTATGCGGAAGACACGGCTAAACGTTTATATCACGAGTCGATGGACTTCTCTCATCAAGCACTGTTGATGCAGGCCATCATTGCTATTGGGTCGGTTTTTATTGCGCTGCTAATCGGGCTGAACATCGCTAAAGGGATTCGCAAGCCAAGTAAATTACTGCAAAGTGCACTAGACCAAGTCGCCAAAAAAGACTTGAGCGTGATGGTTCACTATCAAGCCAATAATGAATTTGGTTTGGTGAGCGATAAAGTCAATTTGGTGATCAGTCACCTGACCCAAATGATTGACAACATGCGCCACTCCTCAACACGTTTAAAGGAAGCTTCCCTTGAAAACCAAAGCACCAGCCGTTCTCTGAGTGAAGCGATGCAAGAACAAACCAATCAAACGGTGATGGTAGCGACAGCGATGGAACAAATTGAGTGCTCAGTGACGGAGATCACTCAGGCGGCCAACCAAACTCTAACGCTAGTGACCGAAGCGGTATCCAGTTCCAGTGATGGGCAAAAGACCATGAATAAAAGCGTCGAATTGATGGGCAACCTAGAAAATAAGCTGGCGGAATCAACGGCGACCATTGGTCAGCTTGAAAGCGAAAGCGCCAGTATTGGGTCCATTCTGGATGTGATATCTGGGATCTCTGAGCAAACCAATCTACTGGCGTTGAATGCGGCAATAGAAGCCGCGCGAGCGGGAGAACAAGGGCGTGGTTTCTCTGTAGTTGCGGATGAGGTTCGAGTGTTAGCAGCCAAAACCAATGCATCAACGCAAGAGATACACAACAAGATCGAGCAGTTGCAAACTAGCTCTAAACTGGCGGTTGAACAGATCAATCAGTGCGTGGAGGGGATGATTCAATGCGTAGAACAAACCGGCGAAGTTAATCACTCGATATCGACAGTGTCTGATCTTCTCAACGAAGTAGAGCAAAGAAGCCATCAAATTGCGACCGCGACGACAGAGCATCAAGTCGTTGCCTCTCAAGTCACTCAAAATATCAGCCAGATACACACCTTGGCTGAAGATAACTCGCAACGTTCCCAAGTGCTTTTTTCCCACGGTCAACAGCTTGAAACCATGTCGCAACAGCAATTCTCATTAACTCAAGAGTTTAAGTTAGCGGAATCATCTAATCACAAAGATTAGAGCCAGTTAATTTCTTCCATGATTTCACGCCCAGCCTTCCGCTGGGCGTTTTCGTATCTGGTTTTTTCTGATGAAAAGGCTTTGAGCTAAAAATTACCGTGAAATGTTCTCATACAATTTCGAAAGGCCATTGAAATAACAAGGTCACTTTCCCCGTGTATATTGCCGTCAGCTGCGGATTCATCATCAAATAACGTTTTCAAAAAATGGATTTAGGCGGGCTTGTTTGATCTGACGAACAAGTAACCGAGCGCCATCTTGATAATATGAACAATAATCTCATGAAACAGTTTCATGGCGTGAAGTTAATCTGTAAGCGCTTTCATGATTTCCACAACTGGCCTTTTTACCTCCAACTTTAGTGTGATGACACTCACTTCAACCAAGACGCCTTTCTTTAATAATCGTTTTGTAAGCGGTTACAAGCTAATGAAGTATCGAGGTTCGAGTGGCAACAATTAAACACGTATCAGAACATGCAGGTGTGTCTCAGGCGACAGTGTCTAGGGTTATTAATGGCACTAGCCGAGTCAGTCATGACAAGAAGCTAAAGGTTGAAAAAGCGATCAAAGAATTGGGTTATCGCCCGAACTCTATCGCTCAAGCTTTGGCTTCAAGTCGTACTGGTAGTGTGGGCGTTGTTGTTCCAGAGCTTGGTGGCTCTTTCTATTCAGGCATCTTGCATAGCATAGAAGAAAACCTACGCCGCTTTGGTTACCACGCTGTTGTTGCGGCGGGCTCGAACACCGAACAAGGGCAGCGCGAGTCGGTGGAGTTTCTATTGGGGCGTCGTGTTGATGCTTTGATTCTTCACACTCAACTGCTCAGTGATGACTATTTAATTGAATTGGAAGAACAGGGGACCCCTGTGGTTTTAATTAACCGCTTCATCCCAGAAATGGCGATGAGTTGCATTGATATTGATAACGAAGTCGGGGGGCTACTCGCTACTCAATATCTATTGCAAAAGGGACATACAGATATCGCGTGTATTACCGGGCCTTTAGATAAAGCAGATGCTAGGGGGCGTTTGCAGGGGTATCGAAAGGCCTTGGAAGAAGCGGGTGTGCCATACGATGAAGCATTAGTCTCGGAAGCGGGCTTTACTGAAGAGACTGGCATCAGTGCGATGAAGAAGCTGATAAATCGTAAGTGTCATTTCACAGCAGTATTTGCTTCGAATGATCACATGGCATTTGGCGCCTTCGAGGTGTTGCATCAAGAGGGGCTGTCTGTTCCTAAAGATGTATCACTGGTGGGCTTCGATAACACCATCTTCGCGCGCTATCTGACCCCTAGTTTGACCACCATTAATTTCCCTATTGAAGAGATGAGCGTTGAAGCAGTACAGCTCACTCTACAGAAGCTAAAAAAAATAAAACATGACGTGAACTTTAAATTGCTGCCGACGTTGGTCACTAGAAACTCGGTATCGGATTTACCAGTTACCCTATAAAAATATTAAGGATAGAACATGAAATTTAAGACCTTAGCGCTTTCATGCGCGGTTGCTTTAGGATTAGGTACAACAGCTGCGAATGCAGCAGACAAAGAAATTCGTTTCGACGGTTTCCCTGATTTCGATAGCAGCCTAAAGGTATTACTGCCTGATTTCGAAAAGGAAACGGGTATCAAAGTTGATTACCTTATGAACAACCACGGTGACCACCACACTAAACTGACAACGAACCTTGCAACGGGTTCTGGTGCGGGTGATGTGATTGTTGTCGACGTTGAGAAAATTGGTCCATTCGTGGGTTCTGGCGGCCTAGTTAACTTGTCTGAAAACTACGGTGCAGATAAGTACGAAGAACGATTCGCATCTTATGCGTGGGCACAGGGCAAAGGCGCTGATGGTGATATGTACGGCATCCCTGTCGACCTTGGTCCAGGTGTTATGTACTACCGTACCGATGTATTTGAAAAAGCGGGCATTGATGTTAATGAAGCAATCAAAGATTGGGATTCATACATCGCTGCTGGTGAAAAACTGAAAGAGCAAAACGTACAACTTATCGCTTCAGCATCAGATGTTGCACAAGCCATTATCTTCACGACGGTTCCTGAGGGTGAAGGCCTTTATTTTGATAAAGATGGTAACCCAGTGGTGACATCAGAGCGTTTTGTTCACGCTTTTGAAGTAGCAAAAGAGATTCGCGACAAAGGCTTAGACGGCCGCATTCTGGCTTGGTCTAACGAATGGTACGAAGGCTTCCGTAACGGTACGTTAGCAACTCAATTATCTGGCGCATGGCTATTGGGTCACCTTCAAAACTGGATGGCTCCAGATACTGCGGGTAAATGGGCAGTCTCTAACCTTCCAGATGGTATCTACGGAAGCTGGGGTGGTTCATTCCTTTCTATTCCAACTCAATCGGACAACCCAGATGAAGCGTGGGCTCTTATTGAATACATGACGACTGATCGTGATGTTCAGCTGGGTGCCTTTGAGACTATCGCGGCCTTCCCTTCTAACGTAACCACGTATGACGATGAGCTTTTCCAAGAGGAGATGGAGTTCCTTGGCGGACAAAAAGCACGTCTTCTTTTTGCTGAAGTTGCGCAAAATATCAAACCAGTATCTCCAGCACAAGGCGATCACGTTGCACGTTCTATAATTTTGGAGAACGCGTTAATGGAAGTGCTTGATGAAGGTAAAGATATCAAGACAGCGCTGAAAGAGGCTGAACGTCTAATCAAGCGTCGCACACGCAGTTTGTAATTTATTTTTACTTTAAGTAAGTGAGGAAGCGTGGATAACGCGCTTCCTTTTTTTAAGAGGTCGTTACTATGAATCATACAGCGAGCACAACGATAGAACCTGCGGATAAAAGTCTTTTTTCTCGTCTAAATTTGAAAGCGCTTACACCGTATGGATTTCTTCTGCCGTTTCTGATCATTTTTTCTGTATTTGGGATCTTCCCGCTGTTGTTCTCCGTTTACCTGTCGTTCCACGAGTGGAACCCGGTAAGAGGCATGGATGCAATGGAGTTCGTTGGTTTTGAGAACTATCATATTGCCTTGACTGACCCGTGGTTATGGCGTTCATTGAAGAATACGTTTTGGTTAGCTATCACGTCAGGTGTGGCTCAGCATTTAGTTGCTATTCCAGTGGCTTACATGTTGGTTTCTATGGGTGATCGCATGCGTCACTGGCTAACATCAGCGTACTTTTTACCGTTTATCACTTCAACGGTCGCAGCGTCACTGATTTTCTTCAACATGTACTCTCCTAACTCAGGAATCATTAACCAAACGCTGATGGCTCTGGCCGATAGCACGCTGTTTGGTTGGGCATTTGCTTGGGTTAACGATTTCCAGCCAATCCGTTGGTTAGACGATGCCACTATGGTGAAGCCGTCTATCGCGATCATGGTTTTCTGGAAATACACCGGTTTCAACATCGTTCTTTACACCACCGGTTTAATGACGATTCCTAAAGACATTTTAGAAGCTGCACGTATGGATGGTGCCAATGCTTTCCGCCGCTTCTGGAACATTTCACTACCAATGATTCGTCCATTCATCTTCTTTGCTATCACGATGACCATCATCGGTAACCTGCAAATGTTTGAAGAACCGTTCGTACTAACACGTGGTACAGGTGGTACGGGTCAATCAGGTCTAACTATTTCGATGTACCTCTACAAAGTGGGTTGGGAATGGCTAGAAATGGGCACAGCATCTGCTATCTCATGGTTACTGTTTGCACTCATCGCGACTTGTACATTAGTTCAATTTTTACTCTTCGGTAAGAAAGGCTTAGGGGAACATTAAGATGTCGACTTCAATTAAGACAAATACCTCACCACTAAGTGGACTGATGCCAAGCGAACGCAGCATGTATATTCTGACTAAGATCTTGATGGTCATGTTAGGCATTTTACTGGTTGTTTCAGCGCTAATTACAGTCTTTCCATTTGTATGGTCGGCACTGCTATCAACGCGTGACCGTTCTGAAATTTTCGGAACGGGCATTAGCTTTGCGATTGGCGATAGCCTGGCGATTAACTACGCCAAATTGCTTGAAATCATGCCGTTTTGGAAAGCGATGTTTAACTCGATTTACGTGGCTTTCTTAGGCACCACCATCTCGCTGCTGTTTTGTAGCATGGGTGGTTACGCGTTTGCTGTGTTTAAGTTCCGCGGTAAGAACGTGTTGTTCGGCATGCTGGTTGGCTCAATGGCGATTCCGCCGGTGCTTAGCTTGATCCCTTACTTCATGATCGTGAAATTCTTAGGCTTGCTGGATAACCACATGGCGGTATGGCTACCGTTCACCACCACACCATTTGGTATCTTCTTGATGCGTCAGCATGTGATTGCATCGATTCCAAAAGAGCTACTTGAAGCAGCGAAATTGGATGGTGCTGGTGAGTTCAGAACGTACTGGAGCGTGGTACTGCCACTGATGAAGCCTGCACTGGCAACGCTTGCGATTGTTCAGTTCGTTTTCTTCTGGAACATGTTCATGCAGCCTCTCGTGGTGCTAAACAACCCAGATAACTATGTTATTACGCAAGCACTTCGAAGTGTTCAAGGCATTCCGAATACGCCATGGGGCGCGGTAATGCTAGGTACCACAATTTCTATTTTACCGCTCGTGATTACTTACTTGTTCGCATCGAAACAGATGATCAGTGGTTTAACGTCCGGCGCAGTCAAAGGTTAGGTTTAAGGGTTATAACAATGAATAAATATCAACTTCCAAGTGATTCAAAGTTACGCAGTAAGGAATTTGTATTCGGTGTCGCGACATCTTCATACCAAATTGAAGGCGGCGTTGAAGAGGGCGGTCGTACACCGTCTATCTGGGACACTTTCTGTAAGACGCCGGGCAAGGTCGATAACGGCGATAGTGGTGATGTGGCGTGTGACCACTACCACTTATGGCAACAAGATATTGAGATGATTCAAGGCTTAGGCGTTGATGCTTACCGTCTCTCGATTGCATGGCCGCGCATCCTGCCACAAGACGGTGTCGTGAATCAGCAAGGCCTAGAGTTTTACGGTCAGATCATCGATGAGTGTCATGCTCGTGGCATGAAGGTGTATGTGACACTTTATCACTGGGATCTTCCGCAATACCTTGAAGATAAAGGCGGCTGGCTAAACCGTGAAACGTCTTACAAATTCGCAGAATACGCAGAAGTGGTGAGTAAATACTTTGGTGACAACATCGATGTGTACACCACGCTGAATGAACCGTTTGTGTCTGCATTCCTAGGCTACCGCTGGGGCGAACACGCACCAGGTATCAAGGGTGAAAAAGAGGGCTACCTAGCGTCTCACCACCTAATGCTGGCACATGGTTTGGCTATGCCGATTCTTCGCAAGAATGCCCCTCATGCCAAGCATGGTGTGGTATTCAATGCGACGCCAGCTTACCCGTTCACACCACAAGACCAAGCGGCAGCAGACTACTGTGAAGCGGAAAACTACCACTGGTTCATCGACCCAGTATTGAAAGGCGAGTACCCACAGTTAGTGGTTGAACGCCAAGCGATGAACATGCCAATGATCCTTGAAGGTGATTTAGACATCATCAGCGCACCGGTTGATTACATCGGTATCAACTACTACACACGCAATGTCGCTCGCTTCAATGAGAACGGCGACATTGAATCAGTAAAACAGACTGACGCAGAACACACTTACATCGGCTGGGAAATTAACCCACAAGGTTTAACCGATTTATTGGTAAGACTGGATGCGCGTTACGAAAACATGCCGCCTATCTACATCACAGAGAACGGTGCTGCAGGCAACGACGAGCGTGTTAACGGACAAGTGATGGATGACCAACGTGTTCGCTATTTCCAAGGTCATATCGAAGCGGTTCACAACGCGGTTGAAGCCGGTGTGAAAGTTGATGGTTACTTCGCTTGGAGCCTGATGGATAACTTTGAGTGGGCATTCGGCTACTGCCAGCGTTTTGGCATTGTCCATGTTGACTACACCACCCAAGAAAGAACATTGAAACAGAGCGCAATTGCGTACCGAAATATGCTGCTAGAGCGCGCTGAGGAGAACAGATAATGGCTAAAGTAGAATTTAAGAACATCAAAAAATCATTCGGTGATGTTGAAGTCGTCAAAGAGTTTGATTTTACGGTTGAAGACGGTGAGTTCGTGGTTTTCCTTGGCCCATCTGGCTGTGGTAAATCGACAACGCTACGCATGCTTGCTGGCCTTGAAAGCATCAGTTCTGGTGACATTGTGGTTGGCGGCAAGCTGATGAATAAAGTCGACGCGAAAGACCGTGACTTGGCGATGGTATTCCAAAGCTACGCTCTGTACCCACACATGACGGTGTACGAGAACATCGCCTTTGCGCTAAAACTGAAGGGCATGCCAAAAGCAGAAATCGACGTAGAAGTGCTAAAAGCAGCGAAAATGCTAGAGCTTGACCCGCTACTGAACCGTAAGCCAAAAGAGCTTTCTGGTGGTCAACGTCAACGTGTGGCAATGGGTCGTGCGATGGTTCGTACGCCTAAGGTTTTCTTGTTTGATGAGCCGTTATCTAACCTAGATGCAAAACTTCGTGGCGTGATGCGTGAAGAGATCAAACACCTACACCGAGAGCTTAAAACTACCACGATCTACGTAACCCACGATCAGATCGAAGCGATGACACTGGCGGATCGTATCGTGATTCTGAAAGACGGTTATGTTGCTCAAGTTGGTACACCAACCGAGGTGTTCCAGCGTCCTGCAAACAAGTTTGTCGCGCAATTCATTGGTAACCCGTCAATGAACATGTTGGAAGCAAAACTGATTGAAAAAGAAGGCGAGTACTTCGTTGAAATTGGCGATGTTCATATCCCACTGCCTGAGCGCTTTAAGTCTCTGGCGTCTAAGAACCTAGCGCTGCATTTTGGTGTTCGTCCAACAGACATTCACCTACGTGCCGAGCAAGTTGACCACGACCGCGTGCTGCCATTCCCTGTAAAAATCAAAGACAAGGAACTACTAGGCGCAAGCATTCTTCTGAAAACAGAAATTGGCGGTCAACCGCTGATGGTTGAAACCCAAGCCGCTGAAGTCGATGTGAAAGAGCTGACACTTTATTTGGATTTGGATGCTTTCCACTTGTTCGATGCTCTAAGTGAGAACTCGCTAGCGAGCTAGCCAGTCAATTTAAATCAGTCATTGAGCTGACACCAACCAACTTACGACAAATTGTTTTGGCTCCTCCTGATTTGGGAGGGGCTAGGGATAGTGATGATGAAATTCGGATATTTTGACGATAAAAACAAAGAATACGTAGCAACCACACCGTGTACACCGATCAAATGGTGTAACTATGTGGGTACATTAGATTTCGGTGGCATTGTAGATAGCAACGGCGGCGTGTTGTTGTGTAAAGGCGATCCTGCACTCAACCGCATCACCAAGTACATTGCTCAACTGCCAAACTCAGATTTCAAAGGCTCGACCTTATACCTTAAGGTGCGTGATGAAGCAGGGAATGTAGAAGTGTTTTCTCCTTTTTACACACCAACTCTGAAGCCATTGGATAAGTTTGAAAACCATACGGGTTTGTCTTACACCACCATTATTGCGGAAGCATTCGGTGTGCGCTGTGAAGCGACCTTCTTTGTGCCAAAAGCTGACCAAGTACTGTTGCAAGACATCAAAGTAACCAACATTTCAGACAAAGCACTGCACGTTGATGTGGTACCCGTGTATGAGTTCACTCACTTTGATGCACTTAAGCAACTGTTAAACGCAGACTGGGTTCCACAAACTATGACGCTTAAAGCGCATCAGCAAGAGTCTGGTCATACCGTGCTTGAGCAATACGCTTTCATGAAGCGTGATTACGCGGTGAACCTGATGACAGCGGATCGCCCTGCGACGTCTTTTGATGGTGACCGCCAATCGTTCCTTGGGAATTTGGGCTACGGTACATGGGCAGCGCCAGAAGCGCTAAACAATGATGAGCTGGGTAATACTGAGTGCTTGCGTGGCGATAACATTGGTGCTCTGAACCTGCGTCTAGGTTGGTTATCTCCAGAGCAGACCGAACGTACGATTGTACAAATCGCACAAGAGCAGAGCCTAGAAGCAGCATTGCCTCTATTGGCTAAATACCGTGACCATCAAGTTGTCGATTCGGCTTTCGCTGAACTGGCTGAACACTGGGATGGTTACCTACAAGCGGTTCAGGTTGAAACACCAGATCCAGCAATGAACTCAATGCTTAACGTACATAACCCACGTCAATGTCACACAACCAAAAACTGGTCTCGTTACCTGTCACTGTATCAGCTTGGCTATGGCGCACGTGGCATCGGTTTCCGTGATTCTTCGCAAGATACTTTAGGCGTAATTACTCACATGCCAGAAGAGGCGCGCGAATTTATCGAGCGTCTGCTTTCTGTTCAGAACACTAACGGTTCAGCGATGCACCAGTTCTTCCCATCGACGATGGAAGCGAACGCGGGTGATTCTCGTGAAGAAGAAGATCGCCCTGATTACTACGGCGATGATCATCTGTGGATCATCTACGCGGTGACTCAATACGTGAAAGAAACGGGCAATGCGGACTTCTTGAATAAAGAGATCTCGTTTTATCAAAAAGACAAAGCGGGCAACCCAGTCGAAACGGGAACGGTTTGGAACCACCTGTGCCGCGCGATTGAATTTACTTACTGCAATACTGGTGAGCACGGCCTACCACTGCTAGGTTTTGCTGACTGGAATGACACGGTGAACCTGCCAACCGGTGCCGAGTCGATGATGGTGGCGAACATGTACGGCAAAGCATTGCTCGACATGTTGGATTTGTGTGAGCTGCGTGGCGAAGCGCAACTGACGGCTAAGTTTAAAGATCAGTACCAACAGATGCAGAGTACGGTCAATGAGTGCGGTTGGGATGGCGAATGGTTTGTTCGTTACTTTGATGAGCAAGGTTTGCCAATCGGCTCTCATAAAAATGAGCAAGGGCAGATCTACACTAACGGTCAAAGCTGGCCTGTGATCTCTGGTTTCGCGACTCAAGAACGCGCAACTCAAGCTCTAGATTCGGTTTACAACAAGCTGAATACAGCGAATGGCATTAAGCTTTCAACTCCTGGTTACAACGGCTTTGATCCGCAGCTAGGTGGTGTTTCAACTTACCCACCAGGTGCAAAAGAGAACGGCGGTATATTCCTGCACTCCAACCCTTGGGTGATGATCGCAGAAGCGAAAATGGGCAACGGTGAGCGTGCTTATGAGTACTACCGTCAAATCAACCCAGCTTCTAAGAACGATGATATTGATACCTTTGAATCTGAGCCTTACTGCTACCCACAAAACATTTTGGGTGATGAACATAAGCAATTTGGTTTAGGCCGAAATGCATGGCTTTCTGGTACTTCATCTTGGACATATGTGGCGGGTACGCAGTGGATTCTGGGTGTTCGCCCTGAAGTGGATGGCTTGCTGGTGGACCCTTGTATTCCTGCTGAGTGGCCGGAATTCAAAGTCCGTCGTCAGTTCCGCGGCGCGACATACAACATTCATGTCACCAACCCAAATAACGTGTGCAAGGGTGTGGCACAAATGAAGGTGAATGGTGAGGTGATTGAAGGCAACAAAGCACCGGTATTCACGTCAGGTGAACATACTATTGAGGTTGTTTTAGGTTAACAAAGAGAAGGGCGCTTTATGCGCCCTTTATTGCTTCTTTAGTTTGCTTTTCTCTCTTGCAATGCGTTCTCTGGGGGGCTGATTTCGCATTAAGCGGTAGCTTTGCTTTCTGTATTTTGCAATCAGCGGCTGCCTTACTTTGGTTGCTTTATTGTGGTTGAAAGATGGCTTGGCATTGCCAAGTAAAGGTCTGAGATTGGTTCGGGCTAAGCGTCAATAAGCCAATCTGGTTATTGAATGCATCAGCTGGGCAAGTCATTGGTTCTATTGCAATACTTTGTTCGCTAGTCGGTGTGTAAAGCTGAACGAATGGGTAGCTTGCATCTTGTTGATAGCGAATTGCGGCAGACGAATCTGAGCGCGTAAACGCAAGTTGATTGGTTGTCTTGGAATCAAATTCAAAGCAGTGATTTAAGCTTTGATTGGTGAGTGAATCCTCCAAAGACAAACAGTCAAAAGCCAGTTTTTCACCATTGGGTAGGTCGTTTTCGTGGATGACCTCAGAGCAAGGCGACATAGCGAGTCCACATTGTTCTAGCTCAGTGCCGAGTGAGAAATAAGGGTGCCAAGCATCACCGAATGGGAAGGCTGAATCACCCAGATTAGAGACGGTCGTTGAGGAAGTGAGTTTACCCGTGATGTCGACAGTGAAGGTGACTTCAAGGTTGAAAGCAAACGGGAAAGCAGGGTGCAAAGACGATGTTTGATACTGCAACGTCACACTGGCGGATTCTTCAGTGGCTACGTTGTTGGTGATTGAAAAAGGTTGGTTGTAGAGCAGGCCGTGTACGGCGTGATCAGACCAAGGAAAATTAGCTGGGAGTTGATGGTTTTGATTATCGAAACTGTAACGACCTAAGTTTAAACGGTTTGGAAAAGGGAATAATTTAGCACTGCGGGAAAAGAACGGATGTTGGTTGATCAGTTCATCATAATTCTGATAACCACAAATAAAAGAGAATGGACTGTTATTTACGATATATTTATTAATGACAGCACCAAATCCATTGATTATTTGAAGTTCTATACCATGTTGGTGGTTTATTAATGTGACAGAGTCAATATTTCCAAATTTTTCATTTATAATTTTAAACATGTTGATGTCTCCATTTTTAAAAGATATTAACAAGAAGAAAAAAATATTCAATGGCGGTTTTAAAATGAATAATAAAATTCCATATACGAGCTACTCAGGAAATTCAGAGCACTTGTGTAAAAAAGGTGATGCAGTTGAATTTATTCAACCTTGGTACACGCCAATTTCGACCACGCCAGAAAATACCGGTATGGCAGTCGGCGGAATTGGTAACACATTTACACTCACACCAAACGGCAACACGCCGAACTTCAGCTTTATTCCGGGAATCTTTGTCGATTGTTCAGAACAAGTTATTAATTTTAATGATTTTTATGCGTCTGTGATGAATGCGCCAACCATCGACACGCTGCAAGTTCTTAGCGAAGAAGAGTTGAGTGTTCACCTGAACTTTTATCCTGCTTTGTTCGATGGCAAGAAGATCGAAAGCAAAAACATATCGAATGCGATTAACCTGATTCGAGCAGCATTAAAAAATGGTCGCTTCTACCAAGAAAATAAAGCTAACTTTACAAAGTGGAAGGTTGAATTTTCAAATAAGACTCAATTATTTATTGACGAAGATTCAGGTTCAACTATTTGTCAATTATATGTAGCCTTAGATTTCTTTAATGGTTTATTAATAAATGATACAACGAGATTATTATCACTTACTTCGAGTGATAATAATGATATGGATAATATCAATGGCCGTGATATAGATAGAGTTAATGGTAGAGATATAGAATATCAAGCTTTGTATCCATTGGCTGAATATAAATACAGCAGCTTCGAAGATTTTAATATAAAGCGTAAGGTAGTCTCTCCGATCGTTAAAGAGAACAAACGCCTCTGTTCTTTACCGATGCACTGGAATCACTTCGAATTAACCAATAATTCAGCGCAAACTCGAGTTATTACGCTTGCTCAACCGCTACAAAACTTGATTGGTTCAACCTATCAAAAAGGTCGCGATGGCATTCAAGATTCGGCGTGTACCTTGTCTCAAAATCCGATCGCTCAGCAGCATGAAGTGGTTAACTTAAAAGGCGAAAGTCACAGCTTTACGGGAGTTCAGCTTTCTAGCCAATCGCCTTATCAGAGCGATATTGAAGGCGAAGTGGTGTTTGGTGTTCAAGCGGATAACCATTTGGTGGAATATGGCAAGGTCTCGATTTCTGTGAAGCCAACGCTTTACACCTCTAAGAGTGCTCAGCAAACAGAGTTCGCACTGAAAACAGGCCGCACAAACACTGAGTTCCAAACAGGAATTTACACGGGGCGTGAAGCACTGAGCGCTTTGGTTGTGGTGCAGGTTGAGCTAGAAGCGGGAGAGTCTGTCGACCTGCGTTTTGCGCAAGTAATGGCACACAAAAAAGTCATGCTTAATGGTTGGCATTCAGAGAAGGCTTACACGCAATTCTACCCCCAAGCTAAACCCGCTCTGCCGATGTTAGAAGACGTATTGCCTGAGCTAGAAGCGATTGAGCAACAGATCGTGAAGCAACAAGCAGCCTTCCTAGAGCAAGCTCAAAGCAAAATTTCACAGCCTGATTCTGCATTGCGCTATGCGACGATGGCGATGAACTCATTGTCTTTTCTGGCCGAATCAACGGTATGGGATAAAGAGGATAAGTTCTTGGTGAAAGAGTGTGTCGACTACCCATTCTTTAACTCTCTGGATGTGTACTTCTACGGTTCATTCTCATTGCTTTATTTGTTGCCTGAGCTTGATGGCTGCGTGATGAAAGAGTTTTCTAAGGCCATTTTGGCCGAAGACTTTACCGAGCGCCGATACTGGGAATACGAAGCGACGCCCAATGCCGAATTGATTGATGAAAAGTACCAAGGCGTGCGTGCCATTCGAGGTGCGGTAATCCACGACTTGGGTAGTCCGTTTGACATCCAGCCCGATGCTTACAGCTGGCACAACGTGAAAGAGTGGAAGGACTTAGCGCCGAAATACATTCTGATGGTGTACCGCCATTACCAAAACACCCAAGATCTCTCTGTGGTTAAAGAGTGCTGGCAAGCGGTAACTGAAAGCATCGATTTCTTATCGAATTTGATCGCTGAAGGTGACGATTTACCACTAACCCGAGGCACAGACGATACCTTTGATAACCTCGCGTCTCACGGCATCTCAATTTACTGTGCGAGCCTGTGGGTGGCCGGTCTTCAAGCCGCGAGCGAACTTGCACAATTGATGGGTGAAAGCGAGCTAGCTAGCGGTTACTTAACGCGTTCTAAAAAGGCGTTAGCCACGGTTGAGCAAAGCTTGTGGGATGACAAAGAGGGTTACTACCACTTCTTCGTGACGCCAGTTCAAGCCAAGCATCTAACCGGTGCGGGCTATCAAGCTCTGGAAACCTTGGGCTTGACTTTGACGGGTGATGCGATTGCTGACAAGAACACGCTCAATGCCTATTTAAATGAAACGGATACCTCCATCAACATTAGTAAGGTATCTCAAAGAGTCTCTAAGAAACGCTTGCTGAGTGAGACTGCGCCTCAAGCCTTTACACAAGAATACTTAGATTTAGTGCCAGATTCTGACAACAGTTTTGGTGATGCCTTGTTGGCTGACAGTTACCTTAAGCTCATCGGCTTGGACGGTATTTTCCCCCAACAGAACATCCAACGCGCATTGGACTATGTTTATAAGCACAACTTCGAAATTAATAGCCCCAAGTTGGGTGTTGCGAATATGACATTAGCCGATGGCTCACCACATGAAGCATTTCAGGCACAAGATGTGTGGATTGGTGTTCAGTTTAGTGTGGCAACAGCGTTGAATTTAGCGGGTAAATCACAGCAAGCAGAAACATTGATGGATACCGTGTATACCGCACTCTATGACTATTCGAAAATTCCATTTGCAGCGCCAGAAGGATTCAATTGCTCTGTGTCTGTCAATGAGAAAGATCTTATAGAAGCATTTAAAATATCGCAAAATGATGCGAAAAACTGGCTAAGTGTACTTAAATATCAAAAATGTGTGCTGTCTGACGGTCGTATCAATCCAACATTGACGAAAGATACTGATAATTTTGTTAAAATGTTGAGCGGTGAAATCCCGCTAGAAAAGCTGGCAGGCTTACACAAATGGTTACTGAGTACTGGCTTGAAATATACGGCTGGTCGTTACTTCAGACCGGGGATGATCTTCGCCTATTTGTACTGAAAGAACTAAAAACTAACTGGTGAAATGAAAAAGAGGGGCGATTACGCTCCCTTTAATCGATTGAATTTAAGGTATCGAGATGCGTACTAAAACAAAAAAAACTACCGTATACGATGTAGCAAGACTGGCTGGCGTTTCTCCCAGCACCGTGTCTCGCTTCCTTAATCGAACCACTTATGTGTCTGACGATAAAAGCCAAAATATTGAGCAAGCGATTAAAGATACTGGCTACAAACCTAATTTTCAAATGCAAGAAAACACCAACCGACGTTCACTCACCATTGGTGTGTTGGTGCAACACCCTGACAGCCCTTATACCAGTCGTATTCTCAATGACATGGAGAAAACACTGATCGCTCAAGGCTATTCGTTAGTAATCGCGACAGGGCATTGGCAGAAAAAGTTGGAAATGCACGCGTTGGAGTATCTCGCAAAAAGTAACGTGGACGGCATGATCATCGTGACAGGAAGCATTACTCAGGAAGAAATTGCCAAGTATGCACAAGACATTCCTATCGTGATGGTTGGCTACGATTTTGTTGAGAATAACGTCCGCTCCATCAACATTGATAACGTGTTGGGCGGCTACATGGCAACCTTACATTTACTGCAACAAGGGCATGTGAATATTGCTCATATTAAGGGGCTTTCAAGTCAACCTGATTCGGGAAATCGCTTTGAAGGCTATAAGAAAGCACTTCAAGAGGCGGGCATAAAAGTGATGCCAAAACTCGTTAAACAGGGTGATTTCAGCAGTGAGTCAGGCTACGAGAAAACCGTTGAATTGATAGAGTCGAAGGTTCACTTCTCCGCCTTATTTGCTGCTAATGACCAAACGGCTTACGGTGCGATTAAGGCGCTGTCTGACCACGGTTATAAAGTGCCAGAAGATGTGTCTGTGATTGGCTTTGATGACTTGCCTACGTCTAAGTATTTCACGCCAGCTCTGACGACGCTGAGACAGCCGATTGAAGAGATTGGTGAGGTGTGTGCTCAGTCGATTTTGAACTTGTTATCTGGCGAGAGGCATGAAGCTCGCTTGCCACCGATTGATTTGATTGTGAGAGAGTCGACCAAGTCTTTGTATCGCTAGTATGCCATGAAGTGATTTGATGGCAGGGAATGACACGTCAAGATGAATTATTTCCCTTCAGAAACGAAAAATGTCGCATCCATGCGACATTTCTCTTTTGGCGGCCAAACCAGTTTTGCTATATCCATTCTAGAGTGCAATCCATTAGGAGATTATTCAGAATGTACTTATAAGACGCTGTTAATGTTGATTAGTTCCCGTTACGCCGCATTTTTTTTCGATTTATTTTCTAAGTCGAATGACGCTGCGATTAACTTCTTGGTGTAGTCATTTTTCGGTGCATTAAAAATATCTTCTGCAGAGCCTTCTTCCATCACTTCACCCTTCTGCATCACCAATACACGATCCGACAGTGCTTTCACTACCGAGAGGTCGTGGCTGATGAACAGAAAGCCGATATTGTGCTTGGCTTGAATGTCTTTGAGCAGGTCAATCACGGTCAGTTGTACTGAGCGATCGAGTGCCGAAGTCGGTTCATCCAGCAAAATGAAAGAAGGCTCTAGAATCAGTGCGCGAGCAATCGCGATACGTTGTCTTTGCCCGCCTGAGAACTCATGCGGATAACGGTTTATTGAATTCGGTTCTAAACGTACTTCAATCAGCGCTTTGCGTGCTCTTTCTAAACGTTCTTGCTTGGATAGATGAGGTTGATGCACCGTTAAGCCTTCGGTGATGATTTCCCCAACTGTCATGCGTGGTGATAAAGAACCATAAGGATCTTGGAACACCATTTGGACATCTTTCTTGAGCTTGTGACGCTCTTTATCATTTAATAAGCTAACGTCTTGGCCTTTGTAAACAATACGTCCGGTACTTGGCAGCAAGCCAATTAATGCACGTCCAAGGGTCGATTTACCTGACCCTGATTCCCCCACAATGCCTAGCGTTTCGCCTTGTTTAAGATTCAACGAAATGCCTTTTACGGCTTCGAAGTACTGACTTTTACTCTTGATGAAATGTGATTTAACCAAGAACTGAACTCGGATATCGTCAGCAGACAATAGCTCTGGGGCTGACGCCTCAACAGGAACCTTAGCGCCTTTAGGAATCGAGTTAATCAGCATGCGTGTGTAATCGTGTCTTGGATTCTCGAATAAGGCTTGAGTCATCCCTTCTTCAACTAGCTCACCTTTGCACATCACCAGAACACGGTCGGCAAAATGTTTTACTACGCCAAGGTCATGGGTGATAAACAAAATCGCCATGCCCATCTTGCTTTGAATCTCTTTGATCAAAGAGAGCACTTCAGCCTGAACCGTTACATCTAATGCCGTAGTGGGTTCGTCGGCAATCAAAATATCGGGCTCATTAATCAAGGCCATTGCGATCATGATGCGTTGCAGCTGACCACCAGAAAACTCGTGAGGATACTTAGTGTAGGCTTGCTCTGGCATTGGTAGGTGAACCAGTTCAAACAGCTCAAGTACGCGCTGTTTGGCCTTTGACTTTGATACCTTACGGTGACACATAATGGCTTCAGCCACTTGAATACCCACACGCAGATATGGGTTCAAAGAGGTCATCGGTTCCTGAAAGATCATGCCGATTCTGTCGCCACGAATCGACTGCATTTCTCGTTCAGTCTTGCCAAGTATTGATTGCCCCTCAAATTCTATTTCAGATTGAGCATCAATGATGGCGTTATCAGGGAGCAAACGCATGAGTGCGTTAGAAGAGACTGATTTACCTGAACCTGATTCACCAACAATGGCCAAGGTTTCGCTAGAATTAAGGGTAAAGTTAACCTTTTTTACCGCATCAATGATTCCATCATTGGTTGTGAAGCTAACGGAGAGGTTATTGACTTTAAGAATGGCCCGGTCCGACATGATATATCCTTATCAATTTAAGACATTAGGTGAAGATTTCACTTCTGACGTGGTTTTAAGTTGCCCAAAATGGTGATGAGCACGTTGAATTTGTTCTAGTTCGAGCATCCAATACGAACTGCGTTGAGCACTGCAAAAAGCGATCAAATGATTGAGTAGATCTTCACTCTGTTTTTCCAGCAGTGAATAGGTGCGTTGGATCAGTTCTGTGCTTTCGAGAGAGATAAATTGCATCAGTGCGTAAGACTGATTCAAGGTGTCGAAGGCTTTCTGATGATGGCCTAAACGGTTGAAAATCTCTGATTGAGCGACACTTGCGTCTCTAAGCCCTGCAAGTAGACAGGCAAATTGGCAGGGCTTGATGTCGCTTTGGTATGCAGCATCTTGGATGTGGTGAGGAAGAGACGTTAGAACATCACCATACAGGCGCTGTGCTTCTGGCCAGTGACCTTGTTCCATTAACTGTTCAGCTTTTAGGTAGTGCATCCAGCATCGTTCAATTTCCATATCCACATCCTCAATTTATAATATCTGAAAATGTTAATGATATTTATTATCAAATGCAAATTAAAATCATTCACGTGTTAAGTTGATGAATAAAATGGCCGGTTATTCTTAAAAATGGCTCAAATTGTGCGTTATTTGTTCAGTTGAACAGCGGTGTTGCGTAAGTCACTAAATTTATAGGAAATTACATCTACACTGATTTTATCTACACCCAAGTAATGAAGGACTAAGGAGGCGGCGATGGCGATGCAAAGACTCAATACAGAACAGCTGTATAAGGTAGCGGAACTCGATAAGCTACCATGTAAGTCGACCAAAGAACTGGCTCCAATTGACGAAATCGTCGGGCAAGAACGTGCACAAAAGGCCGTTGAGTTCGCGATGTCAATCAAGGAAAAGGGTTACAACATTTATGCGATAGGGCGAAATGGTCTTGGTAAGCGCACCATGATTTTGCGCTATCTAAACCGACACACTCAAGAGGTCCAAGAGCTTTTTGATTGGTGTTATATCGCGAACTTTGAAGATATTCGCACACCGAAGGTACTCAAGTTGCCACGTGGCGTGGGCAGCAGCTTAAAGCAAGACATTGAAAAGCTGATGCGTAAATTGCTTAAAGCTATGCCGCTCGCATTCGACAATGAGATGTACTTTAGCCGTGCCGATAGGCTTAAAAACCAATTGGCCACGAAGCAACAAGCTGCGCTCGAAACAATTAGCCAAGAAGCGAAAGACAAGGGCATCAACCTGACGATTACCACTCAGGGTGATTATCAGTTTGTCGCAATGAATGGTGATGATCTTCATACCGAAGAGAGCTTCGATCTGCTTTCGCCGGAAGAGCAAGACCAGTTCGATAAAACCATTGATGGATTGGAAGTGGGTCTACGAACCATTTCTCGCGAACTGACCGAGCTTGAGGAGACGTATACAGAGAAAATTCAAAAGCTTAATGATGATACGGCGCGAGATGTGATCACGCACTTCATCAAGCAGTTGAAGCAAGATTACAGCCAATATCCAGATATCAAAAAGTACCTGACGGCACTGCGTAAAGACATTGTCGACAACGCAGATATTTTCTTGGAAGAGAGCACAGAGCAAGCAGAAGTTGCGACCGCCTCTTTGGATAAGAAAATGCCACGTCGTTACAAGGTTAACGTGATTGTGAGCCAGAAGGAGGAGACGCTGCCGATCGTGGTTGAAGAGAATCCGAATTATCACTCTCTGTTTGGCTATGTCGAGACGGCAACTTTTAAAGGCACTGTATTTACGGACTTCTCATTAATTCGCGCCGGTAGCTTACACAGAGCGAATGGCGGTGTGTTGTTGATGGATGCGGTTAAAGTCCTCGAACAGCCTTATGTTTGGGAAGGCCTGAAGCGCGCGCTACGTTCGCGTCAATTGAGCTTCACTTCATTAGAAAAAGAGGTCACGTTAACGGGAGCGGTATCGCTTGATCCAGAACCCATTCCATTAGACGTTAAGATCATTTTGTTTGGTGATTACCGCACTTATCAACTGCTGCAACATTACGATGCGGAGTTCGGTGAACTGTTCCGTGTCACAGCCGATTTTGAAGATGAGATGAAGCGTACTGCGGATTCTGAAATGCATTATGCACGCTTCATTTCGAGCATCGTACATGACAACAACATGCTGCATTGTGATCGTAAAGCAATTGCTCGCATCATTGAGCACAGTTCTCGTCAGGCGGGTGACCAAGGTAAGTTGTCGCTGCACTCGGCACACATTGCGAATCTGCTTCGTGAGTCAAACTACGTAGCGAGAGGCTCAAAATCGAACTTGATTCGTGCAACGCACGTCGACCAAGCGTTATCTAACCAACAGATGCGTGTTGGACGACTGCAAGACAGCGTGATGGAGACCTTCACTAACGGAACAACGCTAATCCATGTTGATGGCCAAGCGGTTGGGCAGGTCAATGCGCTTTCTGTACTCAGCACTACCGATCATATGTTTGGTGCGCCGAACCGAATCACGGCAACCACAGCTTACGGTGACGGTGAGGTGATTGATATTGAAAGAAACGTAGACCTAGGTGGCAGTATTCACTCGAAAGGGGTGATGATCTTATCGGCTTACCTTTCTTCGGTATTTGGTAAGACAGCGAAAGTACCACTCACCACTAACATCACCTTCGAACAATCGTATGGTGGCGTTGATGGTGACAGTGCGAGTATGGCCGAGTTCTGTGCGGTGGTGTCTGCGTTTTCTAAGCAGCCAAACCGCCAAGATATTGCGATTACCGGCTCAATGAACCAGTTCGGTGAGTCTCAGCCTATTGGTGGTGTGAACGAGAAAATTGAAGGTTTCTTTGATGTGTGTGAAATCAAAGGACGTTCAAACGAACAAGGGGTGATAATCCCACGTTCGAATGTTCATAACTTAATGCTGCGCGGTGACATCGTGAAAGCAGTTGAAAAAGGCGAGTTCAATATCTGGGCGATTGACCATGTCACAGAGGCGATTGAACTGTTCACAGGCAAAGCCGCAGGTGAGGCAAGTGATGAGGGTAGCTATCCAATTGATACTATCTTTGGTATCGCTCAAGCTAAACTGAACGCACTGCGCAAATAGCTGTATAGCTAGATAGTTAGCTAGTTTATGCCTAGATAAACAGATAAACAGATAAACAGATAAAAACAGCCAAAACGCGAAAGCCATCGATTCTAGAGTCGATGGCTTTTTTATTGGTTGCGACTTAGCTCGCGAGTGAGTGGTTTGTATTTGGTCAATTCACGAATTAGATGAGCGCAGTGTGTTAAATGATCTTAGCCGTTTCGTAAGCAGAGCTTGGTGCCATCGAACTTTAATTTTGCCAACAAGTGTTTGGCGTTAGCGCGGCCAATATCATCAAATTCCACACCGTATCGAGCGTAGTGCGTCGATTTTTGCAGATTACAGATGATGCCTCTCAATGGAGGGATAAGAGGGCCATTGTAGTTTTCCGGCGTAATCTCGATAGACACTCGATCGGCAATCTGAATTGCACGAGAGGTCGGAGAGGTCACAAAACGACAACCACTTTTCGATAAGTCTCTTATCTCACAGTTTGCTCTTTGGTCGTTGAAGATAATTCTTGAAGCCAAGTTCACTTCATAGCGTGTTTCTTTACGCAGCTGAGTGACTTGCATCGTGCTTGGTGTCGAAAGTACAAGAATAGGGAAGGGTTCACCAATCTTATGGTGAATTTGGCTTCTAAAGTGAATAAGTGCGCCCTCACCTCGCAGAGAGTAGGCTCGAGCGGTCATCCAAAAACCTTCTTGAAAGAAAAAATTCAGATCTTCATTGGATACCTCGGGAACCTCAACCACAATACAGTTATCACTGTGTGTACCGATAAACTTGGTGGTGGCGAGAAACTTCGTGCCAACTGGAGTCGAGACATTTAATGTCAGCTCACTGCCGTGCTCAATCATAGCCAGTGCATCGGTGCTGTTTATCGTAGAAACGGTGCGGTTACGAGGATCTTGAAGTGCCTGATTATGCTCCAAAGGCTTCTTCAGTGGTGCGTTCATTATATATTCTCCATGCGCCAACATGCGTCTGTTAGTTATATTGGTAACTTGCTAACAAGGGGTTATTACGTGCTAGATTGAGTAGGCGTACTCACATAGATTTATAGAGTGCCTTTTATCATTGCTGTTTTTATATTAAGCCGATGGCACTGAATTAACTACTTTGTTTGTAAGTACTTAGTTTTATTTATATGCACTTGCGTTAGTCTATTACAAGGAACTCATACTTCAAACTTTTATTGTTTGTCGTATCAATTATTTGCAGGAGTTGAGAATGCAGGCAGTAAAATGGGATCAAGAAGTGAACCAGATCACAGTTGAGCTAGAACCCGACCAGTTCGCGGTCGTTAAGTATCAAAAGGACGGAGATGTACTACATATCACTTCGACACGAATCCCTGATGAACTACAAGGCAAGGGCTTTGGCAAGGTGATGATGGAATCGGTCTTGCCTGAAATTGAACAAGCAGGCTTTAAAATTGTGCCAGTTTGTAGCTATGTCGTTCACTACATGAATAGGCAGCCACAGTGGTCACATCTTCTATCTGATAAAGCATAGCAACGAGTAATATGTCTCAATCAATATCGTCAAATAATCGGGCTCAACCTGAAGCGAGTTCAAGTCAAAATCAGCCTGAGCTTTATCAAAAAATAGCGACCTCGTTGGGTTGTCATGAAGGGTTTGATGTCCAAGTGATTCAACGCCTGTGGGGGGGATATGGCGAGTTAGTTCGCTTGGTCTTTTCTCAAGAAGGCCATGCTGAACCGAAAAGTGTGATTGTTAAACATGTCGCGTTGCCAGATAAAGCAGAACACCCCAAGGGTTGGAATACTAAATTATCTCACCAACGAAAGGTGCACTCTTACCAAGTGGAAACGGCTTGGTATCAGTCGTTTACCCAACAGTGGGATGAGCGTTGCCCTGTGCCTGTAGGGTTGCAATGTGAGTTACAAGAAAACGAGTGGCTGATTGTGATGCAAGACTTGGCCGAGATCGGTTTTCCGTTGATCTCTCAGTTTGATGTGCTTGCTGCTTCTGACGATCTGGCAACCAAAGATACTCAGCCTGAACTGGCGTCTGGTTACACACGAGAAGAGCAAAAACAACGCGATGCTTGCCTTAAATGGCTCGCTAATTTTCACGCAAAGCACATCAATATCAATCAACAACAGTCGTCATCATTGTGGCAAGTCGGTACTTATTGGCATTTAGACACACGCCCTGATGAGTTTAATGCCTTGGCAGATTTACCCTTGAAGAACCAAGCCAAGCACATCGACCGTTTACTAAAAGAATGTCCATATCAAACCTTAGTCCATGGCGATGCCAAGCTCGCCAATTTTTGTTTTGATTCGGAAAGCGAACGCGCGGCTGCGGTCGATTTCCAATATGTGGGTCATGGTTGTGCGATGAAAGATGTCGCCTTGTTCATGAGTAGTGCGGTGAGGCCGCAAGATTGTGCAGAGCTTGAATCACAGATGTTAGAGACTTACTTCCGATACTTGGAAGAGGCATTGACGTACTATCAGCCACAGCTTTCGTTCGATGATGTTGAAGCCTCATGGAGACCAATATTCTATGTGGCGTGGACTGATTTTCAACGTTTCGTAAAAGGTTGGAGTCCAGAACACTGGAAGATCAATCCGTATACTGAGCAATTGACCTTACGAGTGCTCACTCAATTAGACGAACAGGAGTCCGTCAATGTTCGATAGAACCGCGAGCTGGAAAACGCCGCAAAACTTTTTATTACTGATTTCGATCGTTGTCCCTATCGCGTTTTCGAGCTGGATGGCTCTGTTGAATAACTTCGTGATTGAGAAAGCGAACTTTGATGGTGCTGATATTGGCTTGTTGCAAAGCGTTCGTGAGATTCCTGGTTTCTTAGCGTTTACCGTGGTGTTTGTTTTGGCATTCATTCGTGAGCAACGCTTTATGTTGATATCGCTGGCGATGCTGACCGTAGGCACGGCGATTACCGGTTTATTTCCTACACTCACAGGCTTGTTACTAACTACGATTTTGATGTCGACGGGCTTTCACTATTTTGAAACGCTCAAGCAATCTTTATCTTTGCAGTGGCTGAATAAAGAAGAAGCACCAGAGATGCTGGGTAAAATGATCTCTGTGGGCGCGCTCGCGTCATTGATCACGTACGGATCTATCTGGGTGATGTTGGAACAGCTTAAGCTGGATTTCGCTTGGGTGTACGGCATTACTGGAGGCATTGGTTTTATTCTGGTTTTAGTGATGACCTTTGGCTTCCCTGAGTTTCAAACCAAGACTCAGCAAAATAAAAAGTTGGTATTGAGAAAGCGTTACTGGCTCTACTACGCGCTAACGTTTATGAGCGGCGCAAGAAGACAAATCTTCACGGTATTCGCAGGCTTCTTGATGGTAGAGAAGTTCGGTTACTCGGCTGCTGATATAACGCTACTGTTCTTAATCAACTATCTGTTTAATTTCTTGTTTGCCAAACGTATTGGTCGATTTATTGGTGTAGTCGGTGAGCGTAAAGCGCTGATCTTCGAGTATGTCGGTTTGATTGGTGTGTTCGTTGGGTATGCTTTAGTACAAACTGCGGAGTGGGCAGCCGCGCTGTATGTTGTCGATCATCTGTTTTTTGCGTTGGCATTGGCGATTAAAACCTACTTCCAGAAAATTGCAGATCCTGCTGATATGGCATCAACCGCTGGTGTCTCTTTCACCATCAACCATATCGCCGCGGTTGTTATTCCAGTCGCGTTTGGTGTGATTTGGTTGTCTTCCCCTGCGACAGTTTTTTACATTGGTGCAGCAATGGCAGTGGTTTCTCTGGCGTTGTCTTTAAACATCCCTAAGAAGCCTGAAGAGGGCAATGAAGTTCGAATGTTTAGCTGGCGCTAATGTTCATTTCGATCTGGTGAGATAAATAAAAAGCTCCAATAGTGATATTGGAGTTTTTTGTATGTGCTATCAAGAAGCGTCACGCTCTAAACGTATGAGTTTGAATACTCGGATTTACGAACAGTAGGGTAAGGTGTTTTATATCTCATCAACGCGAGATAAAATAAGCGTTTACGCTTTAAGCGCTCATGCTTAAAGGAATGTGTATAGCAGCCTAATGGACAAGTCTCGTATGTTGGGTTCGAATCACGATGATTTATAATTGAATATAATGTGATAGGTCGAGCGTAGGCTCGACCTTGCGACTAAGTTAATACACGTAAACGGTTTATTTAATAACCGAGAAAAAGAGTGCAGCTATTGATAGTACTGTGGGAATTATCATCCCGAAGATCAGAAATTTCATTTTCATCCAATATAGGCTTCTCTCATATTGGTGAGTTCTTTCCATCAGAAATAATATACGATCCATCTTTATATCTTCACCACCAAAAACAAGTGATAGTTCACTTTCATAACCTGATCTCATTTCAATGTTCCTACTTTTTAGTGACTAATATTATTTTAAATAAAACTTTATAATAACTTACATTGGCTCTGACTAGTTATAGAGTGGTTGATGCCATCAATAATTGATATGGGTATAAGTAAAGTCATCGAGTTTATTACCAGTGAAATAAGCCCCTAATGTAAACTAATCAATAAATAAAAACATAATACAAAGTTAAATATCATTGTCCTACTCACAGAGTTAAGTTCAAGACTGATTCGATATGAATTTCAATGTTTACATTAAAGTCATGTTCATTAGGTGATTGCCACTAGATAATAAAATCCTAGATGTGAATATCTACGTTATTGATCCCATTAATTACTTTTCTCAAGTGCGGGTTGTAATTTGGTTCCCCATACCCTTTCAGCTGATGTACAGTTACTCTACTAATTTAGAAAATGTACACGGCTCCAGCATCTTTCCAGGAATTATCACTCCAATCGAGAAGAGGATCCGAAGGATGTCCAGGTGCTCCAATAGCAAGTTCATCAGCGCCGGGTTTAAACATCATTGACTTCCCGAACTCCTCGTTTACACCACTGACACTATCACCAGTAAAAACGCCTTCCCATGCGTAGTCTCGATCACCATAGTTAGTTAAGTGGTAAACATAAACCGCACCGTCTGTATCACCACCAATTTCTAACGTATCAGGGCTGTGATGAAAACCAAACCCTCGCCATGGGGCCTGTGGGGCGGATATCGCTAGATAACCGTTGTCACTAAGCGCGATATCAGAACCAAAATGTTGACCTTTAAATGCCTTTACTGGATCTATTGAATCGACGTTTGACCAAAAACCTTTCTGTGAGTCGTATTTATAACTAAAGACTTTATCAACCCCAGGTGCTCCAACGAGAATAAGGTTTGCGTCTTTATTTATAGTGACTGATGACCCGAAACCACTGTTTTCAATTGGGATGGGCATTTTCAATACGGTTTCTAAGCGCCAAATATCGGTGTAATGGTTTGGATAGGGGTTAAGGCGGTATACA
Source organism: Vibrio splendidus (assembly GCF_003345295.1). NCBI lineage: Bacteria > Pseudomonadati > Pseudomonadota > Gammaproteobacteria > Vibrionales > Vibrionaceae > Vibrio > Vibrio splendidus. The sequence continues at coordinate 2,802 of NZ_CP031056.1, read as the reverse complement.
TAGACAGTACCACCGTGCTTGACTTCGCTACCTGTATCTTTTCGTAATGAATCCATAGGAGAGCCAACGACTATAACGTTGTCTTTTGCAATAGCGACACTAGCCCCGAACTTTGCATCGATAGCTAGATCATCTGGACGCTTTAGTTTTAGTTCACTAGGGTGACGTACCGTTTTAATGCCCGATTCAGGAGCTGCTGGAAAGTTGAGATCTTTATTGAGGAAGAGTGAGACTTCTCCTGCCATATTTTTATTTTTGTGCCCCATGACGATGATACTACCATTATCACCTGAGCTAGCTAAAGCTTGGCCATAAGAATCAGTAATAGAACCACTTGAATCGCTGTAATTTTCGAACCAATGTTCTAGGTATCCATTATTATAGTGACTATTTGTTTTGCCAAAAATAACGAGCGCTTTGTTTTCTTCCGAAGCAGAATACGTCGATGTTGCAAGCATCATGTCTTCGAAAGTGTTACCTATGGCCACTAAGCTATTCGTTGATTTTCGTGCTTCAGTGTTATAGCTCGTTCTATTCGCTATTTCTTCATCATAATTATAATTGCCATTTTCCTGCGCAGTATAAATACCAACTATATGATTTGATTCTTCACCTGAATTGACGATTAAATGATCATTTTTCCAGGTTAGTGCATCGCCAAAGCGAACGTTGCTCGAATCGGAATGCTTAAGGTTCGTTTTAAACCGAATGACAGTTTGTTCTAGATTTTTTAATTGAAATTGTGGAGATTGAACAAGACAATAATCATTATTTTTGCAGGCTAGCAGTTCATAATCAGAAGCTGCGGCATCAAAATCGACGAGGTCGATCTTTAGCTTATATGAAGTACCAGTGATTGATGGTTCAATTACTTCGCTAATTAAGCCATGAGCCGAGGGTCTATAACGTATCAACTTATAATGTTTAATTCCTTCAATTTTATTCCATTCTAAAAGTATGCTTTTAGCTTGAATTGACTGAGATACGGTCAGAGAAGAGTTGTCTTGGTGAGTGTCTGATGATGGAGATGAATCACTTCCACATGCAGATAAGTTTAATGCGGTGAATATAAGAAAAATGTACTTTTTGGTCATTGTGACCCTCCATAGGTAGAAAATTAATCCGAAGTGCTGGTGAGTACCTTAAACTCTGTCTATTGATTAGTTGAGCCATAGAATAATTACTAATTCTCTTTAAATCTAAATTTAAATTATCAACATTACTTTTCAATAAACGTGATATCTAGCACTTTACAAAGACCTTAATTTTCTAATTCGTAAACCTACGAGACAATCAGCGACACTATCTTTAATACACGTAACTTAGGGAAATGGAGTGAACAGAGTTTGTATGTGGGGTTTCTAAAATGATAATAATAATTTTTTAAGCACTTTATTAGAATATTTATATTTAAATATGTGTCATGTTAAGTATGAAATCTAATATGCCTTTCTGTGTGTTGATTATTTAATGTCTAAATTAATGTTCAGTTGTTGATGTGTTATGGGTGAATATATACAAAATATCATTGAATACCCCTAGCTAAGTGGTTATTTGTCTTGGGTTTCTAAAATGTACGTTGGGATGTGTAAAATAAGTAAAGCCCTCATGGAAGATTGTTTTGAGGGTTTTACCGTTCATTTTTATTTGACTATTACAGTCTTCATTTTCCATGGTGTAAATTTTTGAGTGGCTCATTTGTTGGTTCTAATGAAACAAGAGCTCGATGATGGAATAATGATAAGGAAGCTCTACTTATGAGTAAACCTGCTACGGATGGTCAAAGAAGCGTTACGCTCTAAACGGATTGCTTCTTATGCCATTGGCTCAGCCAAGGAGCTTGAAAAGCGCTTCTTATAGCTGCGTAACATGCTTAGGCTGAATATGGCTGTTACGGTTTCCGCGAACAGGATACTCGCCCAAATACCTTGTTCTGGGAATAGCTTTGGCAAAATCATGATACCCAATGCGACGAACACAAAACCTCGTCCTAGAGATATCAGTGTTGCTTGCTTAGGTTTGGCCGTTGCCTGAAACAGGTTGGCGATCACCAAGTTTATGCCCATCAGCGGCACAGCAAAGAAGAAGAACGTCAATGCGGTTGATGACAGTGCAATCAAATCGCTTGAATCACCCAAATAGAGGGCTGCGATTTGTGGAGCAAACAGGTACACCAGAACCATAAACACCAAGCCGCTACCAATGGCACTTTTTAAACCTAAGCGAAAAATCGCTTCGATTCGGCTTGGTTGGTTGGCACCATGATTAAAGCTGATGATTGGCTGGCAGGCTTGAGCGATTCCGACCATCACAAACAGGGCGAATACCCCGATGTTTGCCGTTAAGCCATAGGCGATAATATGATTCTCACCAAACTGATGCAGCAACACGTAGTTGAACAATAAGATGGTCATCGCTGCGGTTACTTCAATGAAGAATGTCGGCGTACCTATTTTTAGGATGCTTGGCAGTTTGCCCAAACCAATCCCTTTTAAGCTCAGTTCCAAGGTGCCTTGTTTACGCACGAAATGGCTTAATAAAATACAAGCGATAACACCTTGAGCAATTGCTGTACCGTAGGCCGCGCCTTTCATGCCCCAGCCAAATTCTAAGACGAAGAAGTAGTCCAAAACTAGGTTAACCACAGCACCGATCGACATCGCGTAAGTCGCCAGTTTTGGGTTGGTATCGTTCCGAACAAAGCATGACATGACCCAAGCTAACGAGTACAACACAAAGAATGGCAGCATCACAGACAGGTAATCGTGAGTCAGTTCAGCCATGTAACCAGAAGCGCCCATT